>NZ_BAAGWE010000008.1:0-185755 GCF_054780515.1 Larkinella harenae
GGAATCCTTCAACGCGAAAATCAAGGCATTTCGGGCATCATCCAGAGGAGTCAGAGACATTGCTTTCTTTCTGTTCCGATTGACCAAACTTTATGCCTAACTTCCCCCCAACTTTTGCTCTTGATCCCCGAAAAACTGGAAAGGGAGTCGAGCCAACGCCAACGAGTGCAGAGGCTCGACTCCCTTTTTTGAAAACCGGCGGGGCTAGTCCTGAAACCCCACGAGAAGATCCAGTTTCAGTACATGGGCAATTCTGGAGAGTACTTCGATGGTTACCTGTTGCCCGTTGTTTTCGTACTTATTGAGCGTTGGGGCCGACACACCCAATTTCTGCGCAAGCTCTTTTTGGGTCAGGTCCGCCTTTAGACGACTCTCGCGGATCAAGTTACCAACTTGTTGTAAATCGGCTTCATGCCCATTGGCTTTGACCAGAATACACGTCGAATGAACCATAGTAACAGTGTTAAGATACGGATGGGCTGGGTGGTCAGAGCGTAAAATCGCCAGCCGCTTCGGGTTGGTACAGAATTCGGTCGACTTTGATTTTTACAGTTCGGTTCGGAACGGGCAGGGTAATGATATCGTGTAGCTTACTGCCTAAAAGAGCGGTGGCCAGCGGGGCAAAAATCGAAATCCGGTTTTGGGGGATGTTTACCTGCTCGGGGTAAGCCAGGCCCACTTCCACGGTTTTCTGGTTTTCCAGGTACATGATTTTAACCCGGGAATTCATCGTGATCACGTTGGCAGGCATCTCCCGGGATTCCAGTAAAAGCGCTTTTTCGATCACCTGGCTCAATGTATACAGCAGTTTTCTGGAAATAGAGGGATTATGACGAGCCTGTATAATCCGCTCTTTCAGTCGTTGATAATCCAGTTTGCTAAGAATGACGTTCTGCATAGCTCAAATCAGTTATTCCGGAGAATGGCTTACCGCCAGACGCCCTCAGGCTGACGGATCGGTCGGCATGTGGTGCTGGTTCGGGGCGCAATCGATCCGTTACTCCGGATGAAGTTCGGTTAATGGATGGTAACGTTTGTCAAAACTGTTTGTCGGGCGGGAAGCCTCAACTTAATAAGTGATGATTAGTTGTAAGTTAATTTTTGCAGTTGTAAATTTACACTTGTAAAAATTAAAAACAACCGAGCGTAATGACATATATCAGTGCTCAACCACGTTTGACGGATTCCTGGGACGATATTTGTTACCCGGTGGAATCTGTCTGGCTGGCTGATCTGTTACCAACGTACGACATTGTGGCCACGGATCGGCAGCAACTGATCGTAGGAGAGGTCATCGGAGGGCGTAAAACCATATTTGGCATTCAGAGTGCTGAGTACTCCGTCATTCCCAATACTGTGATTCGGGAGGTGGTCGACGAGGTGATTCCGCAGTACACCTTGTTGATTCAATACACACCAACCGGCGAGTTTAGTGTGAACATCGTACTGCCGGACGAATTTCGGATCGGCAAAGAGTCGTTGCACCGCAGTTTGATTTTGACCAACAGCTACAACGGAAAAACCCCCTTTACCCTGCAAGGTCAGTCGTTTATTACTCTTTTGAATCCGGATACGGCTTTGCGGAGCAGTATGTACCGCAGCGTTTGCCAGAATGGACTGTTGGGGTGGGCTGACCATTTTGATGAGCTGTCCGCTTACCAAACCTGGCTGCAGCAGTGGTCGGCTTCGAGCCAGAAGGCGCGCGTACCCAAAAGCCGTTCAGGCGAAGGGCGGACAAACCGGGTGAATCCGGCCATCCGAACGATTCACCACAGCGAATTGACGATTGACGTGTTCCGGCAGCACCTGCGCGATTTGCTGGTGGACCACCTGAAGCCCGAGCCGACGTTGACGGCAACCATTTATTCACAATTACAGCAGACAACCCTGCGGCAACGGGATGAAGGCCTGTTGCGGGAATTAACGATTCCGGTCCAGCTCGCCAAGCTGGCTCGGGAACGGCTGCGAACCGAGGAGCAACTGCTCCAGGTCGAACCGTCCTACTGGCTGTTGTACAATGCGGTCAATTATGCACTCTTTACCAGTCGCAGCAGCTTAACCCTGAATGACCGGTATCGGCTTGATGAACGCGTATTTCATCAACTGGCCACCCGTGTGCTGGCCTGAATAAACACCGAATCAACTTTGTATGAGTTCTTTTGCGATGAATCGAATTGCCATCCTGACCTCAGGGGGCGATGCACCCGGCATGAACGCCTGTATTCGGGCGGTGGTTCGGGGAGCGACCTACCACGGTATTGAAGTGATTGGCATTCGCCGGGGATACAGCGGCTTAATTGCCGGTGATTTTCTACCGATGACGTCTCATTCGGTCAGTAATATCGTGCAGCGGGGCGGCACAATTCTCAAATCGGCCCGCAGTGCCGAATTCCTGACGGCTCAGGGGCGCCAACAGGCCCATGAACAGTTGCAATCCATCGGTGCACAAGGACTGGTGGTGATTGGCGGAAACGGGACCTTTCAGGGCGCCTTGAATTTCTATGATGAATTCAACTTTCCGGTTATGGGCGTGCCCGGAACCATCGATAACGATTTGTTCGGAACGGACTACACCATCGGCTACGATACCGCCGTCAATACGGCTTTGGAGGCTATTGACAAAATTCGGGATACGGCGGATTCGCACGACCGGGTTTTTCTGATTGAGGTCATGGGCCGCGACTCGGGTTACATCGCCGTTCAGTCCGGTATTGCGGGCGGGGCCGAGATGGTGCTGGTGCCAGAAGTACTGCTGTCGACAGCCGAAGTAATTGATGCCCTGAAACAGGGGTGGAAACGTTCCAAATCGTCTTCCATCCTCATCGTGGCAGAAGGGGAATCGAAAGGGACGGCTTCGGCGGTGGCCGATCAGATTCGGAAACAGGTGCAAGGCGAACTAGACATGCGGGTAACGACCCTGGGGCATATTCAGCGCGGTGGATCGCCCAGCGCTTACGATCGAATACTGGCCAGTCGCCTGGGCTTGGCGGCTGTGGAAGGGTTGATGGAAGGAAAACGGAATGTGATGGCGGGAATCATCAATAACCAGTTGGTTTACACCCCGATTCGGGATGCTATTAATGGGTCGAAACCGCTCAGTGAGGAATTGCTCCGGATGGTAAAAATACTAAGTGTCTAACGGTGCTATTTTGGGTGGAGGTTGTGGGTGGCTACGGCTAATTTTATACCAATCACTTTGCCGCTGAAACCGTTGCCCTGATCAGTTCTTCCCTGATTCGGCGGGCTACCATTTTTTCTTCGCCGGGTTGCAGCATCCAGGCCGTTACCCGGACGGAGTTTGCGCCCTTGAGCGTGTCGGCAACGGCGGGGTCGATGGAATCGGAACCAGCCTGGTAATAATACAGCGGAAGCCCCGAAAAACCGGCTTCGATGGAGGGGTTTCCGTTTCGTAACCGCTCCCGCATGTCCCGGCCGGTGAGTTTCACCACCGAATCGTCCCAGTTGATTGTAAGCACCGGCGTGACATTGCCTAACTCCGGAACGGTAATGGTAGTGGTGATTCCGTTCAGGTCGTCGACGGTTTTCTGAATGTGCGCAATGCGGGCTTCCCAGCGTTGCCATTCTTTTTCATGGTCATTGTGGAGGTACCGCTCCAGTGCCACGTACATACCGATAATTTCTTCCTTGTTCACTTTATGCCCCCGGGCCACGGTATAGCCCCGGGGCGGGGCGTTCAGCCGGGCGGCTGCAATAATGTCTTTTCGGCCCATCAGAATCCCGGCGCTTTGCGGTCCGCGAATGGCCTTGCCCCCGGAAATGAACACCAGATCGAAGCCCATATCGTTGAACTTCCAGAGGTTGGAAACCGGGGGTACATCGGCGGCAATATCGATGGAGGTCGGAATCTGGTGTTTTTTACCCAGCGATACCCATTCTTCATGCTTGATCTGACCCTGCTTCGACACGATATTGAGAAAATGGAGCAGGGCGGTTTTTTCGTTGATGGCTTTTTCAACATCTTCAACGGTTTCTACTTCCACAATTTTGCAGCCCGTATTCAGGAAAGCGTGGTTGTAGCGTTCGTTATGGCTTTTCTGGCAAATTACTTCCGATTTCATGCCGGTGCCTTCCAGCTGCGGCAGCTGCTCCACTTTTCGCACGTCCAGCCCCGTCAGAATTCCGGCCAGCCCCAGCGTCATGGCCGAAAAAGCGCCACTCGTTACCATCGCAGCTTCGGAATGGACCATCCGGGCAATGCGTTCGCCCACTTTGTCCTGCACCTCGTCGATCATGCAAAACTGTTTGGCGGTGCTGTTGATGGTCTCGACCACCTCGTCGCGCATGATACAGCCCGACATAAACGTTAGCGTTCCGGCCGCATTGATGAATGTCCGGATGCCCAGCTCCTTGAAAATGTCCCGGCTGGAAGCCGTGGATGCCGCTACGGTAGTGGAACTTTGAGCAGGCGTTGCTCCGGCTAAAGGCAATACCGTTAATCCTTTTAAAATATCCCGGCGTTTCATAGTCAATCCGTAGGCAGCTGGTTTTGTGGTCAGGAGTAAAACGTTTTCTGTTAGAAAGGCCGCAATCCAGAGAAATAACGCAAATTGCGGTTTCAGGAAGCTCAAAATCGCTCCTTTGTTCCAGAAATCCCAAGTTACCAGTTCAAGGGATAAAAACCGCCAGCCGGAGGTGGAAACAGGTGATCCCCCGCGAAAATATTTTTTAAACAACTGGGCTTTTTTAAAGCAGCCTGATAAAATCGGTGACGGCAACCTTAAACCGATAACCGGGTTTGGGGAATGGATAACCGAAACAATGTCCCGTTTTGCTGGAGTAATTCCAGCTTCCCTTCCATTTGCTCGGTCAACATCACAATGAGTTGCTTCCCGAAGGAGCTTTTGCGGTCAACCTGGTGCCAATTAGCGCTCTCGATTCCCGGACCGTTATCCCGTATTTCCAGGGTCAGGCAGGAGTGGGGCGATTGATCTCCCGCAAGCAGTTTGATTCCTAGCTGTGGTCGCGGTGTTTTTTGAAAAGCGTGTTTGAATGAATTGCTGATCAGTTCATTGGCAACCAGTCCGATGGGCGTAGCCAGGTCGACGTCCAGCTCGGCCAGCTGAATGTCCAGCTGGAGATCAAATTCGGAAGGCTGGTAACCGTACGCCTTGATCAGGCTCTGGGTTAAATCCAACAGGTAATCGTGCATGTTCACGGTGGTTACCTGATCGGTCAGGTAAAGCCGCTGGTGGATGAAGGACATGGCCTCGACCCGTTGCTGACCAACCCGAATGGCCTCAATGGCATTTTCGTCGTTCAAACGCGTAGCCTGTAGCGACAGCAGACTGGAAACAATCGCCAGGTTGTTTTTGACGCGATGATGTAACTCCCTCATCATCAGGGTTAATTGTTCGGATTGCTGCTGGATTTTCTGGCGGCTCTGGCGAATACGCTGGTACAGGTGATACAAGGTTCCCAGTAAGATCAACAGCAGGATAACACCGCCGGAACCCACCCAGATCTGACGGGTTTGCTGAGCGTTGATCTCGGCCAGTTGCCGGATGTGTTCTTCTTTTTCGCGGGTCTGGTAGCGGGCTTCCAGTTCAGCAACTTGCCGGCTCCGGGTGGTGTTGAGCACACTATCTTTCGTGGTGACCTGCTGGCGGTAATAGTGCAGGGCCTGCCGATAATCTCCGCGCTTTTCCCAGATTTGGCTCAAATGTCCGTATACTTCGGTTTGGAGCGAGTGCTTTTCCGTCCCCGTTTTGTTGACCCAGTCGAGGGCCTGGCGGCAAAACGCTTCGGCTTCCTGCAACTTTCCCTGCGGAATCAGGGCGTAAGGAATACTCACCAGCGCGTATCCTCCTAAATAGGCATCGTGATTTTCCTGGGCAAAAGCCAGGGTTTCCCGGAATGCTTGCTCCGAACGCCGGTAGGCTTTCATGTTTTTGTAAAGCAACCCCAGGTTGTACAGACCGCCGTAGTATTCATTCCATTCCTTCTTGCTTTTCCGGTATTCCAACACCTTTTGGTGGTATTCGATCGCTTCCTTATACTGCTTATGCTGATCCTTATAGTTGGCCATTCCGTCATAAAACGTGATCAGAAGGTCGGTGTATCCTTCTTGCTGAGCCAGGGCTATTCCCTTTTTCAGGTAATACAGCGTGTGCGAATCATCCTTGAGACGACTGTAGCAGAAGCTAATGTACGTCAGCGTTTTGGTGAACTGTTTAGTGCGTCCCGCTTGCTGAAACTGCTGTAACGCTTTTTGGTACCACGAAATGGCCTGGCCGTAATCGCCCACATTGGAATACCAATAGCCGGTGCTCCGGTAGCAAAAACCAATATCCGCGGGATTTTGGGTCGCCCGGGCGATGGATAGAGCCTGGTCAATGGCTAGTTTGGCCGTGGTGAGCTGGCCTTCGAAAATCAGGGAGTCACCCATTTCGCGGAGCGTCCAGGTCTTGACCGAATCCGGCGCGTGGTGTAGAGAGTCGGGGAGTAAATCCTGTTGGGCCTGACACCAGGCAGGAGCCAGCAGACTGGAAACCAAAAGAAGGAGTCGGATAATCATCTGAGGTGGTAGAAGGGAGGGCGGAAGTGAGTGCGCTGTCAAGGCTATTTTTTGGTATAAAACCGTGTGATAAATCTGTTGTTTTTTATCGTGCAGTGTAGGCTAATTTAGATATGTGAAGTAAATAAAAATGTCTTGTAATTGCATAAAAAAAATATATGATTTCATTTAATTAAGTGTAGGTGGATGACCGGATAGTAACTTTTACCCTATAGAATAGAGTACGGAAGTAAATAAACTTTGTATCATTGTTTAGTAGATGATCGAGCGAGCCGCGTGTAACTGAAAAATTGTAGCAAATTCTACAGGTTGACCAGTCTGTCAATTAAGTATTTTTTGTGCTTGGTCAGTATGGTAACCACTTAATCATTTGTACAGAATCGGGTACTTACTGGCCAGTGGGGAGGACCTGCGGTTGATGGGAGGAATCGCTTTACATTAGCATATATGTTGACGAAATCAGTACAGTCTGCTTCAATACTAGTCGTTGAAGATGAGGCAATTCTGGCGATGGACCTTTGTATGAAGCTTGAACAGGAGGGGTATACGATTGCCGGAACGGCAACGACCGGCCGACAGGCTCTGGCTTTGTATTTGCAGGAAACCGTGGACATTGTTATTTGTGACATCAACCTGCGGGGTGATTGGAACGGGATCGAAGCCGCTCAGCAGATGATTACCCACCGGCCCGTGCCGGTCATCTACCTGTCGGCCCTAACCGATCAAAGCACCCTTGAAAAGGCCAAAGCAACGACGCCAGCGGCTTACCTGACCAAACCCGTTACATCCGATAGCCTCCGGATCGCCATCGAAATTGCCCTGAGTAATTTTGCGTCCCGAACCAGACCGGACAAGCCGGGTAAAACCGAGCCCGTTCTGTCAGCCGGACCGTCTCGTGAAGGGGAAGCCATTTTGCAAATTGGCGACACTATTTTTCTTAAGCAGAATTACCACTTTGTACGAATGCACCAGCAGGAACTGCTTTACATTGAGGCCGACGATAAATACACCACTATGGTGACTCCCGATCGAAAATTCGTTCTCCGCTTATCTTTAGCGGTTTTGCTGCAACGGTTGTCAAATCTTCCCCTGGTTCGGGTGCACCGATCCTACGCCGTCAACCTGCTGCGAGTGGAAGCTTTTAACGACTATGAAGTACAGATTGCCGGCCATACCATACCGTTGGGCCGGGTTTATAAGGAGGAGTTTATTCAGCATTTCTTTGTTCGCTAATTGACATAATCCGGGTTCACGCCCAAAAGACTGTCGTTGGCACCGGTAACCCGGTTGTTCACGACATATTTTTCGAAAGGGGAAATGGTTCGTATACATTTGAAATGTAATACTTCGCAGTACTATCACCTAAATCCTCTTTTGATATGAACAATTACTCCTACCTTATTTTCAATTATTCCTGTCGAATAATTGTCTGATAAATTACTTTTTCTTCTAGCGATTAACTGATCGTATGTGCTCCCAGTAGACGAGCACGGTGCGATGACGCATGCCTTTCACTCTTTTCTAATCGAAATCATTTCTTCTTATGTCTAAGAAAATTCTAGCGATTCTGTCAGAATACGGCTATTGGGGGATCGAGCTGGTCGCTCCCTTAACAAAACTGGAAGAAGCGGGCTACACCGTCGAATTCATTACCCCAACTGGCAAGAAAGCTGAAGCCCTGCCGCCCAGTTACGATACGACGTATATTGACCCTCCGTTAGGTATTGCTGTAACAACTTCCCAGGCTGCCGAAATGGTAAAAGCGTTTGAGGCATCAAACCGGCTGGAGGACCGACACAACATGTCGGAAATCATTCCGGAACGGCCGTATTTCTCGGTACCCAACTTTCTGCGGGAGTTTGAGAAATACTTTGCCGATGTTAAAGTGGCGCAGGAAAAACTAACGGAAGAATACGCGGCTTTGCTGGTAGTGGGGGGCAGCGGCCCGATCATCGATATGGTCAACAACCAGCGGGTGCATGACATTATCCTGGCTTTCTACAAGAAGAATATGCCGATTGGTGCCATTTGCTACGGCGTTGCACCCCTGGTTTTTGCCCGGGATTTCAACGAACGCATCTCCATTATTCGCGGCAAACACGTTACGGGTCACTGCATTGAGTACGACTACCACGACGGCACCGGTTTTCTGCATACCGACCTCAACATGGGGCCACCGCCGTATTGCCTGGAATACATCCTGGCGGATGCTGTCGGACCGGAAGGACAATACCACGGTAATTTCGGCAAAGAAACCTCCGTCATTGTTGATTACCCGTTTATTACAGCCCGGTCGCTGCAATGTGCATTTGAATTTGGCGAACAGTTTGTTGCGGTTTTGGACCAGGGCGTGAAGCGGTATGGCTGGTAAAACGGGGAATCAGAAAATCATCGAGCAGTTTCTGGCCGATGGGATGACCCACATGTTTGGCAATCCCGGCACCGTTGAACAGGGCTTCCTGGACGCGGTGTCGGAATACCCCGACATGAAATACATCCTGACGTTGCAGGAATCCATTGCCGTGATGATGGCCGACGGGTATGCCCGGTCTACGCAAAAACCGACCCTCGTGCAGCTCCACAGCTCGCCGGGCATCGGCAACGCGGTGGGGGCCTTGTACCAGGCCAAGCGGGGCCATGCCCCCCTGGTGGTGATTGGCGCTGATGCGGGGTTACAATACATGAACATGGACGCTCAAATGGCAAATGATCTGGTGGCCATGATGGCACCCGTCACGAAATACGCCACACTGGTGCATTCGTCGAAGTCGCTGCTGCGTACGCTCCGTCGGGCCATTAAAATTGCGGTAACCCCGCCGATGGGGCCGGTTTACGTGTGTCTGCCGATGGACGTGCTGGATGAACTGAACGACGAACCGGTTTATCCAACGAGTCTGCCATCTACCCGGGTAGTGCCCGAAGCGGCATTGATCGAACAGGCCGCCGAGTGGCTGGCAGGTGCCCAAACTCCGATTCTCTTTGCCGGAGACGGGGTGGCGTATTCGGGGGCCAATGCCGAGCTGACCCGTGTGGCGGAGCTGCTGGGGGCGAAGGTCTACGGTGTCGATTTCGGGGATGTGTTCATGGACAATACGCACCCGCTGTATCAGGGCACCACGGGCCATATGTTCGGCGACTATAGTCTACCGATCACCAGCCAGGGCGATGTGAATCTGGTTGTCGGAACCTACATGGTTCCGGAAGTGTTTCCGCGGCTGGATGATATTTACAAACCGGGTTCAAAAGTTATTCATATGGATCTGGATGCGTACGAAATCGCTAAAAATCACCGCGTTGACTTGGGCGTGGTCAGTGATCCCAAGCTGTCGCTGGGGCTTTTGGCCGACGCGCTGGAGCAGAAATTGAGCCCAGCGCAGCGGCAGGCCGCCACCGAGCGAATCCGGCAGCTGTCGAAAGCAAAAGCCGGTAAAACCGCCACTGCTTCACCGGCTACCGGCGGTGCCCTGACGATGGAGCAGTTTGCGGAAGTGCTGGCGCAGCACGTGCCTGCTGATGTGGTTATCTTCGACGAAGCCCTGACGAGTTCGCCCGCGTTGCAACGGTTTATTCCTCCGCAGCAGCCCGGCAGTTATTTCACCACCCGGGGTGGTTCGCTGGGCGTCGGTTTTCCGGGTGCCATCGGGGTTAAGATGGTCGATCCGTCCAAAACCGTCATCGGTTTTTCGGGCGACGGCGGCAGCATGTACACCATCCAGACGCTGTGGTCGGCGGTTCGGCACAAAACCGGAGCCAAGTTCGTCGTTTGCAACAACGGATCGTACAAGCTGCTTCAGCTCAACATCAGCCAGTACTGGAAGGAGCGAACCATTGCCGAACACGCCTTTCCGCTGAGTTTTGACCTTTCTTACCCGGCTATTCAGTTCGATCAGCTGGCCCGGGCGATGGGCGTAGACGCGGTTCGGGTCGAGAAGGTGGAAGAGATTCAGCCCGCCATCGAGCGGATGCTGGCCGACGACAAACCGTTCCTGATCGATTTAGTGCTAGCGGGCGATTCCAACCCTGACCTGGTGAGTGTTGCCTGCGGTCAATAAACCGCAAAAATCTGAGTAATTCTATTCGTTCATTTCACAGAAAACCGTTTACGCGTACTATGTCACAGCAACTGACAAAGGAGGCTATTACGTCCCTGGCCGACGTATGGTATAAAAAATTAGATGTTCACGCACCGATGGTGGAGCTGTTGCCGCTACTGGCCGATGCGGAACTGGAAATGGTATTTCCCGAAGCCACCATAACCGGCTGGGCCGGGTTTGAAGGCTGGTTCCAGCGCGTGATCCGGATCTTTTTCGACGAGGTGCACACGCTGAAAGAAGTGACGTCCACGATTCAGGGCGACCAGGCCGAGGTGAAGGTCATCGTGCAGTGGGAAGCCAGCGTCTGGAACGCCCCCGAAGCCACCAGCAAGCGCATTGTGGCCGATGCCTACCAGACCTGGCAGGTGAAGCTACAAGGCGATCAGCCGGTCATCACCCGGTACGTGGTCGATGACCTGAAATACCACGAAGGATCGGCCACGCTGTAATCCTGATCCACGGAGTCCGAAACCATTTATTCCCAACCCGTCATGCTTACCCAAACCCTTACGTACCTCTCGGTAAAAACCATTGAGCGCGATGCGTTTACGATTCACTGCGTGCAGGCACCCGAAGACGGCGAGCTGGTCAACGCGCAGATCATCGAAACCCCAACGAAGCTGCTGCTAGTGGATACGCTTCAGCTGAAACCGCATGCCGATGAGCTGCGGGCGTACCTCGAAAGTCTGGGCAAACCGCTCGACCGGGTCATTATCTCGCACTACCACCCCGACCACTGGTTCGGAGCGGCTACGTTCAAGGATTATCCGCTGTATGCGCTGCCAGATGTAATCGACCGCATCAACCAGATGGCTGATTTTGTTCTGGATTACCACCGGAACATTCACGGCGAAAAAGCCGCTGCGCTGATTCCGTCCGAGAAAGTGACGCCCGATCAGGTGTTGCCGGAAGGGGAACTGGAGTTTGACGGCCTGAGGCTCAACCTCATCAAAATTACGGACACAGAAGCGCCCGTCAACCTGGTGATCGAACTGCCGGACTACGGTATTCTGTTGCCGCAGGATCTGGTTTACAACGGTGCCTACCCTTATTTCGGTGAGAAAACCGCCGACGGTGACTATTGCTTCGATGCCTGGATTGCGGTTCTGCGCGGTTTTCAGGCCCAAAACTACCACATCATTGTGCCGGGCCACGGCGACCCGACAGATGCGTCCATTTTCCCGACCATGATCACCTACCTGGAATTTGCCAAAGCGCAGGTGCTGGCGGGCCTGAAAGGAGAGGAGCTGATCAACCGGATCAAACAGCAGTACCCGGAGTACCGCTTGCCGTTGACATTGGTCATGTCCGATGTGATGCTGTTTCAGATGGCCTAATTTATTTCTCGTAACTCGACCTTCCTCTCTTTTAATCGTATGAAAAACGTTCCCAATAGCAAACTAGGGCAGCTGTACAAGGAGCATATCCAGCATATTCTCGACAAGAACATCGAAGCCCTCCTGGACCAATACACCGATGACGCGTTGCTGATCAGCAGCTTTATGAAAAAACCGCTGATTTACCAGGGCCGCGAGCAGATTCGCAAGCACATGGAAGGTATTCTGGGCATCGACGGCCTGGAAACCGACATTGTGTTCTGGGCTGAAACCCAGGAGCCCGAAACGCTCATGATCACCGAGCAGATTACGATGACCACCGCCGAGGGCGAAAGCAACATGCGGTTTGCCGATAGCTGGGTGCTGCGCGACGGCCGGATTGCCATTCACTTTGCGGGCATGGTGCAACATCCCGACGGTTCGCTGGCCTAAGCCTGATTTTCATCCTTTAACCGCACGTTATGAAGCTCTCAGGAAAAAAAATCGGGATTCTGCTGGAAAGCGACTACTACGAAAACGAGATCTTTTACTATAAATACCGTTTCCCGGAAGAAGGGGCCGAACTGCACTTTCTGACGCGGCTCTGGGGGCAGGAACGCATCACGTTTCAGGGCCACGAATACCGCGCCCCGATGGAATGCTGGGAAAGTTTTGAGTCGATCACCGACGAGGAGTTGCGTAGTTATTCAGCCATTATCGTGCCGTCGGGCATGGTATCGGATCGGTTGCGGTATACCGAAGACGTCGACAAAATTCCCCCGGCCACGGCTTTCCTGCAGCGGGTTTTTGCCGAAAAAACGATTTTGAAAGGCATCATCTGCCACGGCTTGTGGCTGGTGGCTCCGGCAACAGAGCTTGTGGCGGGTCGGCGGCTGGTGTGCCACAACAACCTGATTGGTGATGCTAAAGCCTACGGCGCCCATTATACCAACGAAGATGTGGTGGTGGACGGTGACCTGGTAACGGGTCGATCCGGTGGGCACGCTCACCTTTTTGCCCGAAAAATTATTGAACTCCTCGCTGACTAACGCACCCACCTTTGTATGGCTAACCTGGTTTTTTCGCACATCGCGTTATCGTGTGCCGACCCCGCCCGTACCGAACAGTTTTACAGCAACCATTTCGGTTTCCGCCGGGCCCGGGTTATTCCGCTGGGCGGAGACAATGCAATCGTTTTTCTGAAAAATGAGCAGGCCGTTTATCTGGAGCTCTTTCGGGCCGATGCCGGGCTGCCCGGGCTGCCCGCTTCCGACGGCGACGGTCCGCATTATCCGGGTATCCGGCACCTGGCATTTCAGGTCACCGACGTAGACGCGACCGTTCAGGCGCTGGGCCAGGACGCCGAGATCACGCTGGGGCCGCTCGATTTCAGTGATTTCATTCCGGGCTGGAAAACCGTCTGGCTCAAAGACCCCGACGGCAATATCGTCGAAATTAGTCAGGGCTATACCGATCAGGAAGCCTGATCTTCTACGTCGTTCAAGATTTCAATCTCACTCAAAAACTCTTACTCCAATTTTATGGAAATCGAAGCGGTAAAACCGGCTCAGGGCACCAACGGTCAGTTGGGCAAGACGGCCAACATGCGCATTGACTTTACGTTTTCGGACACCATTTCGGGCTACGTGACCGAATTTATTCCCGCAGAACGGGCTTTCGTGCTCGAAACGTCTGATGGTCGGCATTTCAAACTGAATCTGATTCCGACCACCTATGCCCGTAGCGTCCGGAATCTGGAAGAAGGGTATCAGGATGCCACGGCGGTCATTTTTGAAATGCTGTCGCAAAAAGGTCAGTATGTACACGCGTACGGAACATTCTATCCCGGGGTAGACAACGACGAACCGCTGTTCGAAGCGCAGTGGCTGGTGTTTCCCGGCAAAGAGCCGCTCGAATTCCGGCACGAATCGCAGGACTGGTGGATTCAGCAAATTGATTCCATTGCCAAAAGTTACCTGAAATGGCAATTCAATCACCCGGAAGAGCCCATCGATTACCGCAAATACCGCACGATGCTGCACCTGGGCGGGGCCAAAAAAGGCGACTACCTCCAGGAAACGGATACCATCTCCCGGATGATTTACGGGTTTGCTTCGGCGTATTTGCTGACCGGTAACGACGCTTTTCTGGAAGGTGCCGAGAAAGGCACGGAATACCTACGCGAACACATGCGGTTTTTCGATCAGGACGACAACCTCATTTACTGGTACCACGGCCTGAAAGTCGACGGCGATAAGGAAACCAAGCTGCTCACCTCCGAATTCGGGGATGATTACTATTCCATTCCGATGTATGAGCAGATCTATGCCCTGGCCGGTCCGACGCAGACTTTCCGGATTACGGGGGATAAAAAGATTCTGTTTGACATCGAAAAAACGATCGATCTGTTTGAGAAATACTATAAAGACAACGAAAAAGAAGGGTATTTCTCGCACATCGATCCGATTGGCCTCGATCCGCGCGATGAATCGCTGGCGCACAACCGCGCCCGCAAAAACTGGAACTCCGTGGGCGACCACGCGCCGGCCTATCTGGTGAATCTTTACCTGGCTACCGGCGAGCAGAAGTACGCTGATTTTCTGGAATATACCTTCGATACGATCACGAAGTATTTCCCGGATTACGAAAACAGCCCGTTCGTGCAGGAAAAATTCATGGAAGACTGGAGCAAGGACCAGACCTGGGGCTGGCAGCAAAACCGGGCCGTGGTGGGGCACAACCTGAAAATTGCCTGGAACCTGATGCGGATGCATTCGCTCAACCCGAAACCGGAATACCTCGAATTTGCCCAAAAAATTGCCGAACTCATGCCCGTAGCTGGTTCCGATCAGCAACGCGGGGGGTGGTACGACGTGGTGGAACGCGAATCGAAAGCGGGCGGCAAACACCACCGGTTTGTGTGGCACGACCGCAAAGCCTGGTGGCAACAGGAACAGGCCATTCTGGCGTACCTGATCATGCATGGTCTGCTCGACGACAAGGAGTACGAAAAGCAGGCCCGCGAAGCAGCCTCGTTCTACAACGCCTTCTTCCTCGATACCGACGATGGTGGGGTATATTTCAACGTGTTCTCCAACGGAATGCCGTATCTGCTGGGCACCGAGCGGTTCAAGGGCAGCCACTCAATGAGCGCCTACCACAGCACGGAGCTTTGCTACCTGTCGACGGTCTATATCAACCTGCTGATTACCAAGCAACCAACCTATTTCTACTTCAAACCGTACCCGGATTCGTTCAAGGACAATGTGTTGTACGTTTCGCCGGACATCCTGCCCAAAGGGAGCGTCGTCATTACCGAATGCTTCATCGATGATCAGCCGTACGCGAATTTCGACGCCCAGGCGCTGACCGTGAAACTGCCTGATACTGACCAGCAGGTGCGGGTGAAAGTGTTGCTTACTCCGGTTCAATAAGCCATTCCAAACGTTTAAAGGCATGAATGTAACATCCAGTACAGTTGATACCATCACCCTGATCGAAGCCGCCGGAAGCATCGACAGCAAAACCGCCCCCGACTTCGAACGAACCGCACTGACGGCGATTCAGGGACAAAGTGAGGTCATCATCGACCTGACGAACGTCGATTTTCTATCCAGCGCCGGGTTGCGGGTACTGCTGATGATCTACCGGCAGGTGAAGGCCAAAAATGGGAAAGTGGTGCTGGTCGGGACTTCTGAAGAAATCCAGGACATCATGGCCAATACCGGTTTTCTGGCCTTCTTCAGCCTGGCCGAAACGCTGGACGAAGGGTTGACCATCCTTAAAACCGCCTGACCATGATCGAGAACCGGATTGATTATTACCCGACCCACGAGCATCAGGGCATTAAGTTCCGGCGCGGCCACGCGCTGCCATTCGGGGCTACGATGGTTGCCAACGGCGTGAACTTCAGCATCTATTCGAGCGCGGCTACGTCCTGTACGCTGGTGCTGTTTGAGCGGGGCGAAGCCGAACCCTTTGCCGAAATTCCGTTTCCCGACGAATTCCGGATTGGCAATGTGTACTGCATGATCGTGTTTGAACTCGATTACGAACGGCTCGAATACGGTTACCGCATGGAGGGACCTTACAATCCGGCCCAGGGGCACAGGTTCGATCCAACGAAGATTCTGAGCGACCCGTACGCCAAAGTAACCGGCGGGCGCGACACCTGGCTGTCCAAACCGAACTGGGACAACATCTATCCGTACCGTTCGCGGCTGGCCTTCGAAGACTTCGACTGGGAGAATGATCACCCGCTCGAAACGCCGATTGAAGACCTGGTGATTTACGAGATGCACGTGCGCGGATTTACGCAGCACCCGAGTTCCGGCGTCAAAAACCGGGGTACGTTCAGCGCCATCCGGGCCAAAATTCCGTACTTGAAAGAGCTGGGTGTCAATTGCATCGAACTGCTGCCGATCTACGAATTTGACGAGTGGGAAAACAGCCGCGAGAGCCCCACCACCGGCGAAGTGCTGGTGAATTACTGGGGCTACAGCACGGTGAATTTCTTCTCCCCCAAAGCTGGATACGCAGCCACGGGCAAGTTCGGCATGCAGGTCGATGAACTGAAAACGCTCATCAAGGAATTGCACAAGGCCGGTATCGAAGTGATTCTCGACGTGGTGTTCAACCACACCGCCGAGGGCGATCACCGGGGACACACGATCTCGTTCCGGGGCATCGACAACAAAACGTATTACATGCTCACTCCGGAAGGCTATTACTTCAACTTTTCGGGAACCGGCAACACGCTGAACTGCAACAACCCGGTGGTGCGCAACATGGTGCTCGACTGCCTGCGGTACTGGGCCGCGGATTACCACATCGACGGGTTTCGCTTCGACCTGGCCGCCATTCTGGGCCGTGCGCCGGATGGCAGTCCGTTGAGCAATCCACCCTTGCTCGAATCGCTGGCGTACGACCCGATTCTGGCCAAGTGCAAACTGATTGCCGAAGCCTGGGATGCCGGCGGTTTGTATCAGGTGGGGTCTTTTCCGGCCTACGGACGCTGGGCGGAGTGGAATGGGAAATACCGGGATGCCGCGCGTAAATTCCTGAAAAGCGATGCGGGCATGGTGCGGGAAATGGTGCAGCGCATCATCGGCTCACCGGATTTGTACAGCCAGCGCGGACCCACCGCCAGCATCAATTTCATCACCTGCCACGACGGTTTTTCGCTCTACGACCTGTTTGCCTACAACGAAAAGCACAACGAGGCCAACGGCGAAAACAACAACGACGGCGCCAACGACAATAATTCGTGGAACTGCGGCTGGGAGGGCGAAACCGATGAACCGGCCATCAACTACCTGCGGCACAAGCTGGTCAAAAATTCCTTTGCCCTGCTGATGGTGAGCCAGGGCATTCCGATGGTACTCATGGGCGACGAAGTAGGCCGAACCCAGAAAGGAAACAACAACACCTATTGCCAGGACAACGAACTGAACTGGTTCGACTGGTCACAGCTGGACACGAACAAGGATTTGTACCAGTTTGCCCGGCGCATGATTCAGTTTCGACGCCACCATCCGGTGTTGCGCAGCCCGGCCTTTTTCCAGTACTGGGATTACGCCAGCAGCGGTTTTCCGGACATCAGTTTCCACGGCACCAAAGCCTGGAACTGCGACTGGTCGGAGTCGAGTCGGTCGTTCGCGTTCCTGCTCTGCGGGGATCATGCCAAGCAGGGCATCGTCAAAGACGATATGGTGTACGTTGCCACCAACATGTACTGGAACGGGTTGCATTTCGAATTGCCCGCCTTGCCCGAAAGCAAACGCTGGTATCTCGTGGCCAACACCGACATGGGCTATGGTGAGGATAGTTTCGAGATCGGTCAGGAGCCCGAGCTCGCGAATCAGGCCAGCTTCCTGGTCGGTGCCCGGAGTGTCGTGATCCTGATCGGAAAATAATTCGGTTGTTTTCATTCTAAAATAAAGACCAAACTATGAGCTTTCAAATACTGGCAGAAGCCAAAAAAGTAGCCAAAATCACGCTGATCGGCGAAGTGGATTCCCTCTCGGCCCGGGAGTTTCAGAAAGAAATCGAGCGGCTGGCCGCCGAAGGTCCGGACGAGCTGGTGCTGTTTGTCGAAAACCTGACGTTCATTTCGTCCGCGGGCTTGCGGGTGCTGATTTTTGCCAAGCAGAAAATGGGCACGCACCTGGCGGTTTATATGGTAAAACCGCAGGAGTCGGTGGTCGAAACGCTGGAGAAAACCGGTCTTCACCACAGCATCAACATTGTGGACCAGTACCTCTAAGGCCGGATCATTCGGGTTCGGCCCGGTGGGAGCGTATTCGCCTGGCTGTGGCACGGTTAAAGGTGGGTACTGAGTTTACAGAAGTAGACCAAACGGCGCTGAGTCGTTTCAACCAGCCACAGTACAGCGAATAAGCTTCCACCGTCCCAGTCGGTCAGCCCGTTGGCGGGCAGCAGTATCACCTTTCTCAAACCAATAACGATGGAACGCAAAACGTTTCCGGGTACGCTCGATTCGCTGGCAGATATCCGTCAGGTAGCCCAAGAGGAAGCTCAGCGGGTCGGGTTATCCAAAAAAACCACCTACAAGCTGGTATTGGCCATCGACGAGATTGCCACCAACATCATCGTTCACGGCTACGAAGAAGCCGGGCGGAGTGGGTCAATCGATGTCATCAGCGAAGCCACCGATGAGCAGTTGATGCTGACGCTGGAAGATGATGCGGAGCCCTTTGATCCGTTACAACGCGATTTGCCCGGCGAAGAAACCTTTACCCGGCCGCTGGAAGAACGACCCATTGGCGGAATGGGCATTTTTCTGACCATCAACGGTATTGATGAATTTCGGTATGAGTTTGTCAATAACCGCAACCGAAACATTTTCATCACCAAAGTCGGTGACAAGTAAACAAACACGAATTAACGGCGGGTTACGGAATGGTTGAGGTTTACAATAAAATCACCTATACAAATCCTTTTCCCGGATTGCGGAGCTTTGAACAGGAAGACGCCTACTTGTTCTTTGGGCGCAACAGCCAGCTGCGTGATCTAAAGGAAAAACTCGCCTATTCGCGTTTTCTAGCCATTGTTGGTTCATCGGGCAGCGGCAAGTCATCGCTGGTCAAAGCCGGGCTCATTCCCGAGCTGATTGGCGGAAACCTGAAGGCATCGACCGCCGACCCCTGGCAGGTGGTCTTTTTCAACCCGGAAGCTACCCCGATTCGTAACCTGGCACAAAGCCTGCACCGGATGTTCAGCCGGCACAATCATTCGTTGGCCGAACGCCTGAATCCGGAAGCCATTGAAACGCGGCTGCGTACCGATCCCGTAGGCTTGCTGGACTGGTGCAAACAGACCAATCTGCTCCTGGTTATCGACCAGTTTGAAGAACTCTTTCGCTACCGCCAGGCCGACGAAGACCAGCAGGAGGTGATGCGGTTTATTACCCTGATTCTGACCCTGAGCCATCATCCCACGGCGTCGGTTTACGTGGTGCTGACCATGCGTTCGGATTACCTGGACGAATGCACGGATTATGAGGGCCTGACGGAAGCCATCAACAACGGGTATTACCTGCTGCCCAAGATGAACCGGGAGGAGGTTCGGGAGGCCATCGTAACGCCGGTGGAAGTGATGGGGGCCGCTATTTCGGAGGAACTGATCGACCGGTTGCTGCGCGACATTGGCGAGAAGGTGGATCAGCTGCCGATTCTGCAACACGCCCTGATGCGCACCTGGAACTACTGGCAACTGAACCGAACCACAGGCAATCAGATTGAAGTGAGCGACTACGAAGCCATTGGCACCATGCAGCAGGCAATCAACGTACACGCCGAAGAAGTGTACGAAGACCTGCCCGACGAGCGGAGCCGACTGGCAACTGGAAAGATGTTCAAGTCCTTGCTTATCCTGAGTGCGGGCAATACCGGCCTGATTCAGCCGGTATCGGTGCAGGAAATGGAAAAGGTGACGGGGCTGGACAACGATTCGTTACGGCATGTCCTCGATCGGTTTCGGGAACCGGAAGTTGCGTTTCTGACGCCCTCCACCACGGTGAATACCGATGAAAAACTGATCATTGACCTGAGCCATGAACGGCTGATTCACCTGTGGGACCGGCTCCATACCTGGGTTAAAGAGGAAGTTGATTCGGCCAAGTTGTACCGGCAGGTAAGCCAGTCGGCTGCCTTGTACCATGAAGGACGCACGGGCCTGTGGGTCAACCCTGAGTTACAGATCGGGTTGAAGTGGCTGGCCGAAAACCGTCCGACGCCCGGCTGGGCCAATCGCTATGATCCGTACCTGGAACGGGTAATTAACTTTCTGGAGTACAGCCGCGATCAGTTTGATTTTGCCATTCGCAGCCGGGAAGAACGGCAAAGAAAAGAACTCCGCCGGGCGCGGTTTTTTGCCATTTTTCTCGGAATCGGTTCGCTGGTTTCTCTTTTTTTTCTGATTGTCTCGGCGGTTTTGCGGGCACAGGCTCGCCAGAGTGAAGAAGCCGCCATCGCCGAAAAGAAAATTGCCTTGTTTGAGCGAAATCGGGCGGAAGAACAAACCCGGGAAGCCATTACGCAGAAAAAAATAGCGGAGCAGCAGGAACTGATTGCGGAGCAACAGCGGCACCTGACGGAAGAGCAACGCGTCATTGCGGTGCGGGGGCAACGCACCATTGAGCTGAAACGCCAGGAAGCGGAAATCGCCCGCCAGATGGCAGTATCCCAAAAGCAACGCGCCGAACTGGCCCGGAACGAAGCCCAACGGCAGCGTTTGCAGGCCGATGGGGCGCGGAAAGAAGCTGAACAGCAGCGCAACCGTGCCGAATTGTCCCAGAAAGATGCGGAAACGCAGCGGGCCGTGGCAGTGCGGTCCCAGCAGTATGCCGAACAGCAACGCGGAAAGGCTGTTGCCCGGACGTTGTCGTTGCAGGCCCTGCAGTTGGCCGAAAACAGTTCGGACGATTTACCGGCTTTGCTGGCGCTGGTTGCCTATCAACTGAATCTGCGCAACGGCGGACTTTCCGATAACCCGGACATTTTCAATGCCTTGTCCAAAGCCGCTAACACGCGTACGGTTTGGCGTCGGCATACGGATGTGGTGCGGGCGCTGGCCGTGCAGCCGGGTTCAGCCCGCAACGTGATCGCGTCGGGGAGCGACGACGGAACCGTTAAACTCTGGTCGTACGATAACCCCGACCAGACTCCTCAATCCCTGACGGCACCGCGCCAGAATCTGAACGGAATCCGGTCGGTGGTATTCAGCCCGGATGGAAAAACCGTATGGGGGGGAAGTGAAAAGGGCCTGATGTATCGCTGGGATGTAAACCGTACGCCGGGCGTGTCCGCAGCCATCAAAGCCCATGCCGCCCCTATTGTGTCGCTGCTGGCCCTGAACGACGGTTCCCGACTGATTTCGGTGGGTACCGACGGACAGATTCGCAGCTGGCGGTTTGGGGACAACCGGCTTGACTCCCTGCAAAACACAAAGACGGCCCTGCCGATTTACTGCGCCCGGCTGTCGCCCGATGGAAAGCAGTTGTTGTGCGGATCGAGCAACGGGCGGTTGCTGCGTTTCGATCCGCAGAACCTGGCGGTCAAACCGACCATCATCACGCGCCGGGAGTTGGGTGACCGCGTAACGGCGCTGGCGTTCAGTGCGAATGGGCGGCAGCTGGTGACGGGCACCGCAACGGGGTTGCTGTATGCCTGGGATATGGCGGGTCTGACCCCCTCAGACTACGGGAGCCAGTTGTCCGGGCGGCACACATCGACCGTGAACGACATTGTTTTTTCGCCGGATGGAAAGCTGCTGGCTAGTTGCAGCGCCGATTGGACCATCCAGATCCGGGATGCCAGCAACCTCGTCAATCAACAGCAACCCATTGTGATTCATGATTTTGATTCCTGGGTGATGGCCATCCGGTTTTCCGGCGACGGGAAACGGCTGGTGGCCGCTGGCGCCGACCGAACCGTGCGCATCCGGAACGTAAACCCGGCGGACCTGTACAATGAATTGCTGAAAAAAGTGAAACGAAATCTGACGGCCGAGGAGTGGAACAAGTACATCGGCAAGGACATCACGTACGAAAAAGTCAAGCCCGACTGACACCGAATCGGAAGCCAATACCATGACGAAACTATACGGTTTTTTTGGAGGAATTGCCCTGCTGCTGATGCCGTGGTTTTGCCCACCGGTGTGGGCACAGAACCACTGCGATGAGCTGGTGGTCATTCCCGAGGCTGAGAAGCAGTATGCCATCGGAAAATTTGATGATGTATTTACCCTCCTGACGCCTTGCCTGGAAAAATCGTTCAGCGAGAATGCGCGTGTGCAGGCTTACAAAATTCTGTCGATGACGTATCTGGCGATCGATTCGCTGCCGCAAAGCTCCCGGGCCATTGCGCACCTGCTGGCGCTTAATCCGAAGTTTGAACCGGATTTCTCGGCTTCTCCCCGGTATAAGGCGCTGTTTCAGCAGGTTCGGGATTTTCAGGAACAGGTGGTACAGGTAACATCGGTATCGAAACGGGCCGAAAACCTGCTTTACGTACCGGCTACGGTGGTGGTGTTAACGCAGAAAGACCTGGTTCAGCGGGGGTACCAGACGCTCGAACAGGCCTTGCACGATTTGCCCGGTTTTGACATGATCAAAGGCAATGGGCTGGGTTATTCCAACTTTTACCAGCGGGGCTACCGCTCCACTTCCAACGACCGGACCCTGATTCTGATTGATGGCGTGGAGGAAAACGACCTGGTTTCCAACTCGGTGCTGATTGCTCCGCAGTATCCGCTGTCGGACATCGAACGGATTGAGGTGATCTACGGCCCGGCTTCGACCATGTACGGGGCCAATGCGTTCATGGGGGTGATCAACATCATCACCCGGAATTTTCGGGAGTTGCCGGGGCCGGGTCGCCAGATTGCTTTTTCGGGACAAACGCGGGCGGGGTCGCTGCAACGCCAACACGTCGATGGCGTGCTGACGGCCAAAACGCCGGATGTCGCGCTGTCGGTCACGGGACGGTTTTTTCGCTCGCAAGAAGCGGATTTGTCGCGGTATCCCGAGTGGGATTTTGGCCCCCGAACGGCGGCCGATTACACGGGGCAACTGAACCTAACCGGCACCAATGCCGACGGCACCTACCGGGCGCAGCAGTATATCCAGCGCACCAACCTGCTCAATCGGTTTCCTGGTAGCAACCTGTTTTCCGTTGACTACAACCCCGCTGGTACGGCAACCGCCATTCGATTGAGCCCGCAGGGCGCCGACCGGGCCGCCCGGCTGGACAACAACCTGTTTGGCAACGGGCTGAATGGACGGCCCGTTACTTTCAGCAATACCAAGCGCGACTGGTTTGTACGCGCCAAACTGGAATTCAAAGACCTGACCATCTCGTACCTGAACTGGCGAACCGACGAAGGAGCCATGCCCTGGTATACAAACCGCTCGACGCTGGCAACGGATAAAAATCCGCGTTGGGTCACCGCGGATCGGGCTTTTTCAATTACCTACACCAAATCGTTCAGTGAAAAATTTCAGATACTAAACCTGGCTTCGTACCTGCTGCACGAGATCAGTGGCGCAACCAGCCTGGTCACGTATAATGGCTATTACAACGGTCGGCTGGGTTTGCTGGAACTGGCCCGGGATTCGATTCCGGCGGCCACAATCACGTACCAGAACCGCGTATCGACGCAGTTGCGCAACGAGCTCCGCCTGTTCTGGTACCCCACTGCCAAGGTGAACGTGAGCGGTGGCCTTGAACTCCGGAGTGGCTTGATTCAGGGCAATTACATTACCTCCACGCAGGGGATGGCCGACGAAACCGGTGGGTTGGCCACGATTCTGCCGGGGGGCAACAACTTTAAAACCGCTGATGTTGGGGTGTATTCCCAGGTGACTTACCAGGCAATGAGCGCCCTGAAGCTGGTTGGCGGGTTGCGGGCCGACCACAACCGGATTCGGCGGAGTGGTGGATACGGTACGGTGGTGAATCCCCGGCTGGCCGCTATTTACAGCCGGGGCCGGGCCATTTTCAAGGCTATTTACGCCGAAGCATTTAAAGATGCCTCGTTTCTCCAGAAATACGGCACCACCGCTACCCGTCGGCTACCGAACCCGACACTGCTGCCCGAACGGGTTAGTAACCTCGAGTTCAGTACACATTACCAGTTTAGTAAACAATTGAGCATGAACGCCGTCGGCTTTCTGGCCAATTACAGCAATGCCGTCGGTACGGCCATCGTGCCGCTCGAATCGGGGGGCACTACCCAACAGTTTCAGCCCATTGGCAAACGCCGGATCTGGGGCATTCAGGGCGAAGGTTCTTACAAATCCAGCCGCCTGAATGGCTGGTGGAATTTTACGTACACCAATCCCTGGGACGAGGACACCGACCTGCGCATCAGTGATATTGCGGATTTTATGGCCAACGCCGGGGTTCATTATCAGGTCACCGCGCGGCTGAGCGGATACGTTTCCGGGAATTATGTGGGGGCGCGCAAAACCGGCCAAGGCACATCGGGTAGCCTCAATCCCGCCCAACGGTTTGATCCTTTCCTGATCCTGAATGCCAACCTCACGTACCGCATTCCGGTGCCGGGCTTGTCGGTGCAGGCATCGGTCAACAACTTATTGAACAAAGAATATTTCGTGCCGGGCATTCGGGAGGCCGATGATTTCAATTATGCCTCGCGCTTTCCGCAGGATCGCCGGACGGTTTCGCTGGGGCTTTATTATACAATGACTCCCCGGAACGAGGGCGGTAACTTTTCGAAACTATGACCCGATTGCTAACTCGATCACCGAATGCTGGTCATCCAGCCCTTTTGCAACGTCTATGAAAACGCTCGTTATACCCCAACCTTACCAACCGGAGGAAGTGTCCTTTCCAGATCGCATGGACGAAATCGGTGCGCTTCGGGTGCGGGCCTGGCGTCATGAACCCGGCGCTGATCCGGCTTTTTTTACCAAATCGTCGTGGATCGAACCCCTGGACGAATCGGCGTTTCACTGGGTCATTCTGGATCAGGATCGCGTGGTGGCCTCGGCCCGCATGAGCATTCATGCTACTATTGATGAAGCGCCGTATGCGAACCGGCTACCGGCTGCCTGTCGGGCGGCTTTGCGGGGACAAACCATTGCGTCGTTCAATCGACTGGTGGTCGATCCGCAGTTTCGGGGGTTGGGGTTATCGAAGCGGCTTGACCAGGCGCGGCTTCAGATGGCCGCCCGGTGCCTGGTTAATCGGGCCGTCACGTCCACGCAACTGGTGTTCCGGCTAAACTCGCTGCTCAAATTGGGTTTTACGCGGTTTTGTGAATTGCAGAATGTGCCCGAGCGCCCCGAATGGCCTTTATTTTTTATGGAATACGATCTTCATACTCGTTCATCGGATGGAAGTGCAACGGAACACGATCGCTAAACTCCTGAGTTTGCAGGCCGGGGAAGAAGAAACCGTCTGGCTTTTCATGGCGTATTCATTGCTGATGGGGGCTGCGGTGTCGGTTTTCTTTACGGCAACAACCTCCCTGTTCCTGGTCAATTTTGATCGAACGCAAATGCCGCTGGCGTTTGTGGCCAGCGGTTCGCTGGTGTACGTTCTGGGGCAGTTGGTCAAGGTGCTGCGGCAACGGGCCAGCTTTGTGCGGGTCAACGGTTACCTGCTGGTTTTTCTGCTGATTTCCATTGGCGGGCTGGTGTTGGTGGGCAGTTCGGCGCCCAGCAAATGGCTGTATTTTCTGCTTTTTCTCTGGAACCGGGTGTTTGTTTTCGTGCACGGCATCACGTTCTGGGCCACCGCCGGACGAATTTTTAAACTAAGCCAGTCCAAACGGTTATTCAGCTTTATCAGCACCGGCGAAGTGGTCGCGTCGATACTCAGCTATTTCTCCGTTCCGTTGTTGCTGAAGCTCGTATCGACCCACGATCTGCTGTTTATCTGCCTGTTTTTTCTGGTGCTTTGCGTTGGCCTGATGGCCTACATCTACCGGAAGTTCAGCGAGCGACTGGCCCTGAGCCCGCTGGCTGTTACGTCGCCCGACACCGCGCCCGTGGTGGCCGACGACGCTTCCAACCAAAAACCGTATTACAACCTGCTGGCGCTGCTGGCGTTCATGCCGGTGTTCGGGCTGATTTACGTCGAGTATATGTTTACGGTTTTATCGAAGGAGATTTTTCCCAACAACGAGGTGCTGGCCAGTTTTCTGGGGATTTTCTTCGGGATCTGTGCGGTGATCGAACTGCTCATCAAATCTTTTCTTTACAACCAGCTCATCAGCACGTATTCCATCCGGACCGGCATCGTGATCCTGCCGCTGGGGTTGGCGGGGAGTTTTGCCCTGGGCGCGTTGTACGGGACTGTCTATGGCACCTCTTCGCTGTTTTTTGCATTGATGGCCGTCAGTCGGTTTCTGATGAGTTCGGTGCGGAAAGCGATCAGTGAACCCGCCTATCAGGTGCTTTTTCAGCCGATTCCACTGGCCGAACGGACGTCCTTACAAAGTTACATCGAGAGTGTTCCCAAAGCGCTGGGTAGCTTGCTGCCGGGTTTGTTGCTGTTGCTGCTGACCAACCTGGGTTTCATCGATCTGGTTGAGCTGAGTTACCTGTTTCTGGTGGTTGCCATTGGCTGGTCCATTCTGGCTTTTCGGGTTCAGGTCGGCTATCGGGATATGCTTCAACTCGCCGTGGTACGCTCCATTCAGTTTGCCAGTCCAGCCGATGCATTCTCAAAAACCGTGCGGGACGAAACGGATCACACGCCGGCTCCGGCGTCCGGTTTTGGGGAAATGCTGGCGCTCGTAAACTCATTCCGGCCCCAAGACCGCATTCGGGCCGCCGACGAACTCGGCCGTTCGGGTCGGTATTACGCTTACAAACACATCTTGACGCTGTTGCAGGATGCTGAACCGTCGGTCCGGCGCGCGGCCCTGGTGGCTGCCGGGAAATCCGGTCGGTCGGAGCTGTGGCCCCGACTGCTGGAACACCTGCGTAAGCCAGCCTACCAGGATGTGGCTCATTCTGCGCTGTGCGCCATTGGCGAGCCGGTTGTTCCGACGCTGATTCGGGTATTCAATCAATCGCAGGGGGATGGCGAGCTGCCCATTCGGGTTGCGGGGGTGATCAGTGAAATGGGCGACGAAACCAGCCTGCGGTTTTTGCGGGCGGCAATCAATCATCCCGTTCAGGGAGTTCGTCACCAGGCCTTCAGCGGGCTAAAGCGGTTGCGGCATCGGGCTACCATCACGGAGCGCCCCCACGTGATGCAACAGATTGACGAACAGATTGCATTGCTGGTGTGGCTGGCGGCTGCCCGGCTGGATTTGAGCAGCCTCGGCGAGTCGTCGCCCATCATCCGGGCGTTGCGTGAGGAAGAAAAGCGGGTGATTCCAAACCTCTTTAATCGGTTGGCCGTCCTGTACGGCGATGATCGGTTTGACCTGATCAGTACGTTGCTGACCCGTCAGGTGGACGATATTCGGGAGTATGTTATTGAGCTGCTGACCACCACAGTTCCGGATGAAATCAAATCCGATCTGCTGCCTTTGTTTACCGATATGCCGCTGCTGGAGCAAGTCCGGCGTTGTTCGGCCCACTACCCGCAGCAGCAGTTGTCGGCGGGGGAACGGTTACGTGACATCATCAACAAAGATTTTACCGTCATTTCGGCCCGGCTTAAAACCGTCGCTCTGCTGGAATTGCCGGAAAACGATGCCCATGATCCCACCACCCTGCTCGTTGCCCACGCCAGTGCGTCAGACAGGCAGGTGGCCGAAACCGCACTGTATGTCCTCAAACAGCATAATCCGGTTCGTCTGGCGGAACTGGTGCGTCAGCTGCAAGCGGATGTGAATTCGGAACGCGCTGCGGTTACTCGCCGGATTGCGGCCGGCGTAGAACGAGAACAACTTGTCATCTGGCCCTTGATTGAGTCCTGGTACGCCGACAAACCATTGACCTATGCGCTTTGATAACCGCCCTTTTGCCAAAACCCGCCGGGGGAAATTAACGACCATACGGACCGTGGGCCTGGTATGGAGTTGGCTGATGGGGGCTACTATAGCCTGGGGGCAGCCAATGGCGTCGGATGAAATGGTGCCACCGGCCCGGTTCTACTCGCCTGATCAATACAATGCCCACAGCCAGAATTTCGCCATCGCGCAGGATCGCCGGGGTATGATGTACATCGGCAATTTTGCGGGGGTGTTGGAGTACGACGGTCTGGACTGGCGGACGATCCCGACGGCCACAATCACCAAAGTGCCGTCGTTGCTGCGGGCCGGAAACGGCAAAATCTGCGTGGGAGGCAACGGGGAGTTTGGGTACCTGCGGCCCGATCAAACGGGCAAGCTTCAGTTTGTCAGCCTGAGCCAGAACGTGAAAAACCGCTTTAACGAAATTCTTGCCATTCTGGAAGCGCCGGACGGCATCTATTTCATGGCCCGAAACGCCCTGTTTCGCTGGGATGGCAACGTCGTTGCCGAGTGGAACACGGCATTGGACATCCAGTCGGCTTTTCAGGTTAATGGGCAGATCTACGTTTTTCAACGGCAAAAAGGGTTGAGTTTGCTTCGCTCGGGAACGTTGGTTCCGGTGAATCGGAGCAGCCAGCTGCCCACGTTGTACGACCTGGTCGCGATGCTTCCCCTGAGCAACGGGCAAGCGTTGCTGGTCACCAGTAACCAAGGTTGTTTTCGGTTGGTGAACAACTCCATCGCGTCTTTTGACAGTCCACTCAATGCCTATTTTTCAGCCAGTCAGGCCACGTGCGGCACCCGCTTGCCCGATCAGTCGCTGGCGGTCAGTACGCTTCGGGGCGGCATTGTTCTGCTAACGCCCGATGGCCAGCTCAAGCAGATCATTCGGGGGATTGACGGTGTCACAGACCAGATGACGAACGCGATGTTTCCCGACCGGGAGGGAAATCTGTGGCTGGCCCTCAACAATGGAATTGCGCAGGTCGAAATACCGTCGCAATTATCATTTTTTGCCGGGTCGGGGCGGCAAATGGGCGAGGTAATGGATATTCGGCGGGTGGGCAACGTAGTTTACCTGGCTACCGTGAACGGATTGTTTCAGATCGACCAGTCGGCGGTGCGTCCGGTGGCGGGTCTGAATGCGAGTTGTTTTTCGCTGGCCGAAGCCGGGGGTGCTCTCTTTGTGGCCACGAGCAAAGGTGTTTTCCGGGTGAAAAATGGGGAGAAAAAAGCCCTCACTTCGGAATATACCCTCAGCGTGAAAAGCGCCCGGCGCGATCCATCCCGGTTATACGCCGGAACCGAGAACGGGCTGCGGGTACTGACGGTGTCGGAGCAGTCGCGGTCTTCGTCGTCCTTTTTTCTGGCGCTTGACGAACGGATTTTTGGACTCGAAGAAGATCCGCAGGGCAATATCTGGCTTGAAACCCTGACCCGCGGGTTGCACCAGTTTCGGCCGGCTACCAACCAGGTCAGTCAGTACTCCAACCTGCAGGGATTGCCCACGTTGCTGTACAACCGGCTGACGAACACCTCCCAGGGGTTGCTGGTGTGCAACGAAAAAGGGATTTTTCGGTACAATCCGCAGCAGGATCGGTTTGAGGCCTTTAATCCGTTCGGTGATGGTCGCCCGGCTGCGGACCACTGGCAAAACGATTTACGGGAAGATCAGCGGGGCAACCTCTGGACAGTGGGCGGGGATAAACGGCGGGTGGTCTTTTACCAAAAACAACGGAAGGGGTTTCGGGCGATTGCGACTCCTTTTCTACCTTTTTCGTCTTCGCCGATCAACGTCATCTACCCCGACCGAAACGGGGTGGTATGGCTGGGGGGACGCGATGGGTTGATCCGGTTCGATGCGACGGTTTCGAAACCGTATAATCGTCCGTATGAAACGTTGATCCGGCAAATCCGGACGGGCGAAAATACCGTGCTGTTCAACGGTTTTGAAGGAGCTGACGCAGCCGCCGAGTCGCCCAATGGGGCCAGAACGAAGCTGCCGTATCAGGGAAATTCCATCAGTTTCGATTTTTCGGCCGCCAGCTATCCGACGGCGAAGGGCTTGCTGTTTCAGTATAAGCTCGAAAATTTCGACAAAAGCTGGTCGGAATGGACGGCTGAAAGCAAGAAAGAATACACGAACCTGCCCGCTGGAACGTACCGGTTCCGGGTGAAGGCGCGGAATATATACCAGCTACCTGGTCGGGAAGCCACGTACGCGTTTACAGTGTTGCCGCCCTGGTATGGGCGCTGGTGGGTCATTACACTGATGGTGATCGGAGCGGGGGCGTTGCTGGCGGCCCTGGTTCGCTGGCGGCTGGCCGCCGTGGTGCGGGAAAAGCAGACCCTCGAAACGCTCATTCAGGAGCGAACGGAGGAGGTGGTGCATCAGAAATCGGAACTCGAAAAACAATCGGAAGAACTGGCGGTCAAGAACGATCAACTCGAAAAAATTGACCTTTTCGTGCAATCGATCAATGCCGAAATTGATTTTGCCAACCTGTTTCAGACGGTTTTATCCAAGTTTTCGGTGATCCGGAACATGAACGGAGCGAGCTTCCTGCTCTACGACAAAAGCACAAATACATTCCGGTATAAAGCCCTGAAAGGCAACCGGGATCTGTCGCACGTGGAGTCGGCAGCGTTGAGCCCGGAGCAGGCCGAACGGCGGTTTTTGGCGCAGGCGGTCGAAATTCAGGAAAATATTTACCTCAAAAGAGATGTTCACTTCGAGCCGTTGGGCAATGCCATCGACGACCTGACGCCCCCGCAGTCGCTGGTGACGCTGGTGATTGGCAACGAAGAAGGCATCGACGGGTTCATCACGCTCGAAAATACCCTGCGGCCGAATGCCTTCGATCAGCGCGATCTGACCATGATCGGCAACCTGAAAGAACACCTGATTGCGGCTTTCATCAAAACGCGCCTGCTGGAAGACCTCGAACACACGCTGAACGACCTGAAAAATGCGCAGGGAGAACTGATCCGGCAGGAAAAACTGGCGTCGGTGGGGCAGCTGACCAAGGGTATTGTCGACCGAATCCTGAACCCGCTCAATTACGTCAACAACTTCTCGCAATCGTCCGACGACATGATCGATGAAGTGATCGAAACAATTCAGAAACAACCGGACGGTCTGAGCACCAACGCCATGGATGACCTGGTCGATGACCTGGGTATTCTGAAAAAAAACCTGGCCAAAATTCAGGAACACAGCAACAGCACAACCCGGATTTTGAAAGATATGCAGCGGCTGTTGAAGGAAAAGTCACGGGAATTTCTGGAAACCGATCTCAACGGTTTTATCGAAAGCAAGGCGCGGACGCTGGTTCAGGAGCTGAAGGGCGAATACCGGGACTTTGGGGTTAACCTGGTGCTGAAGCTGGACCCGCAGCCGGTTCGGACCAGGCTACTGCCGTACGAATTCGGGCAGGTGGTGCAGAACATCGTGAGCAATTCGTACTACACGCTTTTCGAGAAAAGCAAAACCGTGAGCGGGTTTACGCCCGAAGTGCAGATTGCGACCCAGGTGGAGAACAACCACGTTTTGCTGCGTTTCCGGGACAACGGCAAGGGCATTCCATCCAGTGAGCTGGCCAAATTGTTTAGTCCTTTTTTTACAACCAAGCCCACCTCTAAAGGAACAGGTTTGGGGTTGTTTATGACCAAAGATATTGTTGAATTACACAAAGGGAAAATTGAAATCAATTCGAAAGAAGGCGAGTACACCGAAATCCTGATGGTGCTGCCGACGCAGGCCGGATGATCGATTCGCCTACTTTTTACGCTAAAAGGAACGCCCATGGAACCGTCTCAATCAGTAACCGAACCCGAATCTCCCCAACATCTCCCGCTGGCTGTCGAAGCGGAACTGGCCGTCCTGCAGGAGCGGGTCGGGCAGTTGGATCGGCTGGCGTCCATCGGCCAGCTGACGGCGGGCATTATGCACGAGCTCAAGAATCCGCTCAATTTTATTTCCAACTACGCCCGGCTTTCGATCGACCTGATGGGGGAGATTGACGACATTGGCGAACGGTTGAAAGATCATCCGGAGTGGGACGAACTGAGTAGCCTGCTCGAGATGACCCGGGGCAACATAAACCGGATTCGGGAGAACGGCGCCCGCGCCGAGCGATTGATTCAGGGAATGCTCGCCCAGGCCCGGACCGACGGCGCACATTTTGAGCCCACCGATCTGAATACGCTGCTGGAAGAGTTTACCAAACTGGCCTACCAGGGCCTTCGGGCGGGCGACAACGAGTTTGTGGTGTCGTTGGCGTTTCAGCTGGATCCGGCCATTGGAAAGGTGGCGATCGCGCCCTCCGAGTTCAACCGGGTGATTCTGAACCTGGTCCTGAATGCCTGTTATGCAGTCAACGAGCGCCGGAAAAAACAACCTGACGAGTACAAACCCATCATTACCGTTGTCTCCCGGAAAGAAGCCGATTCCGTCGTCGTGACCATTCGCGACAACGGGGAGGGTATTCCCGACGAGGTCCGGCAAAAGCTCTTTACCCCGTTTTTTACCACCAAGCCCGCGGGCAAAGGGACGGGACTGGGGTTGTCGCTCAGCCGGGAAATTATCAACGGCTTGCACAAAGGCTCGCTGAGTGTCGATTCTGTGCCCGGCCAGTATACCGCCTTTACCATTCGTTTGCCGCTCAACGCAGGTCAGGAATAAACCAAAAATTCATTATCCAAAAACCGGGCTGGCCAATCCACCCGTTTGCCTTCTTTTTAAAGCCATGACGATCAAGATACTCAGTGTGGATGACGAATCAGACATGGAAATGCTGATTACTCAGCGGTTTCGGCGACAGATTCGTGACAAGGTGTTCGAGTTTGTGTTTGCCTCCAACGGGGCCGAAGCGCTCGAAAAACTCGAAGAAAACCAGGATGTTAGCCTGGTGCTTTCCGATATCAACATGCCGGAGATGGACGGGCTTACCTTTCTCTCCAAACTGAATGACCGCAAAAGCCCGTACCTGAAAGCGGTGATGGTTTCGGCCTTCAACGACATGGACAACATTCGGACGGCCATGAACCGGGGCGCGTTTGATTTTGTGACCAAGCCCATCAATTTCGACGATCTGGAAATTACCATCAGCAAAACCGTTCAGCACGTCGAAATGCTGATGCGTTCGCAGCGGGAACACGACCAGCTCGTGTCGATTCAGAATGACCTGAACATTGCGCAGGATATTCAGCAGTCGATGTTACCCAAACGGTTTCCGCCGTTTCCGGGCCGGACCGATTTTGACCTGCACGCCTTTCTGAACGCGGCCAAGGTGGTGGGTGGCGATTTGTTTGATTACCTGTTGATGGATGACAACCGGCTGTTCTTCATTATCGGGGATGTGTCGGACAAGGGGGTTCCGGCTTCGTTGTTCATGGCCATCACCAAGGCCATTTTCAAGAGCCATTTTTCCAGCAAAACCTGCGGCACGCTCTGCGACGAGGTGGGGCGGATCAACGGTTTTTTGAGTATGGATAACCAGTCAATGATGTTTGTGACAGCTTTCATCGGGATTCTGGACCTGACCACCGGCGTGGTAGAATACATCGATGCGGGTCACGAGCCTCCTCTGATTTTACGGCAAAACGGCGAGGTGGAAGTGTTGAAAAAACGGGGTGGGCTGGCGTTGGCAATCGATAGTGACTTTCCATATACTTCCGGTACGTTCTCCCTCGAATCGGGCGATACCCTGTTTACGTATACCGATGGCGTTATTGATGCCAATAACCGGGCTGGCGAACGGTTTGGACTCCAGCGGGTGAAGGATATCCTGCGGGCCGAAACACCGGCGGCCCGTCCGCAACAGATCAATGATTCGTTGCTCCGCCAGGTTCAGGCCTTCATCGGTGAGAACGCTCAGTTTGACGATATAACGGTTTTAACCCTGCATTACGCGGGCTGATTTACAAGTCTACCCTTACTTGTTTTACGGTTATGTATACTGCTAAACGTATACCCCTTCGCATCGTTGCCCGATTTGGCTGGCAGGCGGTTTTGTTCTTCTTTCTGTACGCATCCACCATTTTTGCACTGTATGTGCTGGCGGGGTGGAACTTCCTGGCGCTACCCTTTGTGCCTATTGCCACGATTGGTACGGCGGTTGCGTTTTATGTGGGTTTCAAAAACAACTCCTCCTACGAACGGCTTTGGGAGGCCCGGCGCATTTGGGGAAGTCTGGTCAACGCCAGCCGCTCGTGGGGCATGCTGGTGGCCGATCTGATTGCGGTGGCTCCGGGCTCCGGCGCCTGTTCACCGCTGGAGCTTTTCCGGATTCAGCAGCAGCTCATTTACCGGCACATTGCCTACCTGAACGCGCTGCGCCTGCAACTGCGGAGCCGCACGGTCTGGAGCAATGACCGGAACATCGGGGCCGAAATTATCAGCGACCAGAGCGCGTTCGACCAGAACCAGCTGGACAAAGAACTCAGTCTGTTTCTGGACGACGACGAAGTTGAATACTTTGTCAAACGCCAGAATCCCGCGGCTCAGATCATCAAACAGCAGTCGGCTCAGCTGCGGGCATTGCGGTCGAGCGACATCCTTTCGGATTATTACCACTGCGAGCTGGAACGGTTACTGGTCGAATTTTATAACCAGCAGGGGGCAGCCGAGCGAATCAAATCCTTTCCCTTTCCCCGGCAGTACGCCTTCTTCAGCCAGGTATTTGTCTGGATCTTTGTGTTGCTGTTGCCGTTTGGGTTGTTGACCGAAGTAAGCAAGCTGGGTAGCGAATATGTTTGGCTGGCTATTCCGTTCTCGACGGTTATCTCCTGGGTCTTTTACACGATGGAGGTCGTGGGGGATACGAGCGAAAATCCCTTCGAAAACAGCATCAATGACGTGCCCATGACGGCCATCTGCCGTACCGTTGAGATTGACCTCCGCGAGATGCTGGGCGAAACCAACCTGCCGCAACGCATGCAGGCCGTCGATAACATCCTGATGTAGCTGACTGAGTAGGGCGGTCAAGAATAAACCGAAAAGCGGTATCCTTTTTGTAGGATACCGCTTTTCGGTTTTAGAACTCAGCCTGAAGGAGGCCACTACGGATTGATCAGCAGCCGCTTGGTCACGGTTTGCTGGCCAGTTTTTAGCTGAACCAGGTACATGTTCGCTCCCGCCGAGCTTAAATCGACGGTTTCGCGCTCCACCCGTCCCGTGCCGACCTGAGCGGTTTGCCACACGGGCCGGCCCAGCATATCCACAATCTGCAAATCAGCCCGCTCGTCGGTATTTACCCGGTAGCTGATGGTGACCTGACCCCGGCTGGGGTTCGGGCTGACCGTCAGTTCCAGGCTAATTTCGGCACTTTCAAACCCTTGCCGTCTTCCGTTGGGGCAGGTGAGGGTTTTGGGCGACCACATCAGCACGTACGAACTGTTGGGAACCCGCCCGATGATGGTGTGGGGTTGTCCATCCTTTAAGGCCGACGGAACGGGGAAACTGTACCCGTGAATTCCATTGCCTTTGCCCGCATCTTTCAGGTCATGCCGGTAGATGTTAGCGTCCGTGGATCCGATAACCGTTGCGCCATCCAGAAACTCCACCGCAACAACGGTATTGGGTTTGTCCCGATCCCAGACCCAGCCCCGAATGCTATTGCAATCGGCGACATCCAGATACCCCTCATAATTGCCCGGGCCGGTTACTCCGCCCGTCGGCGGGTTGCCGGGTCCATCACTGGTTCCCACCGTCAGGGTAAGGGTCGTGGTTACGGCGGCACTTTTGCCATCGGTGGCCGCGTAGGCCAGGTTGAACGTGCCCGATTGGGTGGGCGTACCTGAGATTGTGCGGTTACCCGCGTCGAAGTTCAAGCCCGAGGGCAGACCCGTCAGCGTGTAGGTCAGCCGATCGTTGTTAGCGTCACTGAAGGCGGGCAGCATGGTGCTGAAGGAGGCATTGACCGTGGCCGATAGGTTAGAAACCGTGGGGGCCACCGGTGGCTGATTGGTGGGGGGCACCCCACTACCGGCACAGCGGATGGTTTTAGGGGCCCAGATCAGCACGTAGGTGGAGCCCTGCACCCGGGCCCAGATGGTGTGGGGCTGGTTGTCCTTCAAGCTCTCAGGGATGGGAAATTCATACCAGTGTTCGCCGTTGCCCTTGCCCGCATCCTTCAGGTGCTGGCGGAAGTCCTTGGCCAGGATGGAGCCCACCAGTGTGCCGCTGGCGATGGAGGCTCCTTCGAAGAACTCGACGGAGAAGGTCATGTTGGGGCGGTTTCGGTCGTAGACCCAGCCCGAGAAGGTGTTGCAGTTGGCCTCCTGGGTGAGGTAGCCTTCGAAGTCACCCGTCACCACGGGACCGCCACCACTGGTACCGACCGTCAGGATAAGGGTGGTGATGAGGGGGGCACTCTTGCCATCGGTGGCTGCGTAGGTCAGGTTGAAGCTGCCCGATTGAGTAGGTGTACCTGAGATACTGCGGTTACCCGCATCGAAGCTCAGTCCACTGGGCAAACCCGTCAGCGTGTAAGTCAGCGGATCGTTGTTGGCATCGGTAAACACCGGCAGCGTGTGGCTGAAGGCCGAGTTGAGAGTCGCCGTCAGGTTGGAAACCGTGGGGGCTACTGGGGGTTGGTTGGTAGGGTTGCCAGTGCCTCCACCATTATTCACCGTGAAGCGCACGGTGGTAGACACCGCGGCACTTTTACCATCAGTGGCCGAATAGGTCAAATTAAAACTACCCGATTGAGTAGGCGTACCCGAGATGGTGCGGTTGCCCGCGTCGAAGTTCAAGCCCGAGGGCAGACCCGTCAGCGTGTAGGTCAGCCGATCGTTGTTGGCATCGGTGAACACGGGCAGCGTGTGGCTGAAGGCCGAATTCACCGTGGCCGTCAGGTTGGAAACCGTGGGGGCTACTGGCGGCTGGTTGGTGGGGGGCACCCCACTACCCGCACAACGGATGGTTTTGGGGGCCCAGATCAGCACATAGGTGGATCCCTGCACCCGGGCCCAGATGGTGTGGGGCTGGTTGTCCTTCAAGCTCTCGGGGATGGGAAATTCATACCAGTGTTCGCCGTTGCCCTTGCCGGCATCCTTCAGGTGCTGGCGGAAGTCCTTGGCCAGGATCGAGCCCACCAGTGTGCCGCTGGCGATGGAGGCTCCTTCGAAGAACTCGACGGAGAAGGTCATGTTGGGGCGGTTTCGGTCGTAGACCCAGCCCGAGAAGGTGTTGCAGTTGGCCTCCTGGGTGAGGTAGCCTTCGAAGTCACCCGTCACCACGGGACCGCCACCACTGGTACCGACCGTCAGGATAAGGGTGGTGGCGACGGGGGCACTCTTGCCATCGGTGGCTGCGTAGCTCAGGTTGAAGCTGCCCGATTGGGTGGGTGTACCTGAGATACTGCGGTTACCCGCATCGAAGCTCAGTCCACTGGGCAAACCCGTCAGCGTGTAAGTCAGCGGATCGTTGTTGGCATCGGTAAACACCGGCAGCGTGTGGCTGAAGGCCGAGTTGAGAGTCGCCGTCAGGTTGGAAACCGTGGGGGCTACTGGGGGTTGGTTGGTGGGGTTGCCGGGCCCTCCACCATTGCCCACCGTCAGGGTGAGGGTCGTGGTGACGGGGGCATTCTTGCCATCAGTGGCCGAATAGGTCAGGTTGAACGTGCCCTGCTGGCGGGGAAAGCCCGAGATGATGCGGTTGCCTTTGTTGAAGCTCAGGCCGTCTGGCAGTCCTTCCAGCGCGTAGGTGAGCGGATCGTTCTCGGGATCGGTGAAGGCCAGAAGCTGGTAGTTGAAGGGATCGTTGAGGGGGGCTGAAAAATCAGCGAGGGTGGGGGCTACTGGGGGTTGGTTGGTAGGGTTGCCAGTGCCTCCACCATTGTTCACCGTGAAGCGCACGGTGGTAGACACCGCGGCACTTTTGCCATCAGTGGCCGAATAGGCCAGGTTGAAGCTGCCCGATTGAGTAGGCGTACCCGAGATGGTGCGGTTGCCCGCGTCGAAGTTCAAGCCCGAGGGCAGACCCGTCAGCGAGTAGGTCAGCCGATCGTTGTTGGCATCGGTGAACACGGGCAGCGTGTGGCTGAAGGCCGAATTCACCGTGGCCGTCAGGTTGGAAACCGTGGGGGCCACCGGAGGCTGGTTGGTGGGGGGCACCCCACTACCCGCACAACGGATGGTTTTGGGCGCCCAGATCAGCACGTAGGTGGAGCCCTGCACCCGGGCCCAGATGGTGTGGGGCTGGTTGTCCTTCAAGCTCTCGGGGATGGGAAATTCATACCAGTGTTCGCCGTTGCCCTTGCCGGCATCCTTCAGGTGCTGGCGGAAGTCCTTGGCCAGGATCGAGCCCACCAGTGTGCCGCTGGCGATGGAGGCTCCTTCGAAGAACTCGACGGAGAAGGTCATGTTGGGGCGGTTTCGGTCGTAGACCCAGCCCGAGAAGGTGTTGCAGTTGGCCTCCTGGGTGAGGTAGCCTTCGAAGTCACCCGTCACCACAGGACCACCACTGGTACCGACCGTCAGCAGGACGGTGGTGGACACGGTGGCACTCTTGCCATCGGTGGCTGCGTAGCTCAGGTTGAAGCTGCCCGATTGGGTGGGTGTACCTGTAATACTGCGGTTACCCGCATCGAAGCTCAGTCCCGAAGGCAAACCTGTCAGTGAGTAGGTGAGCGGATCGTTGTTGGCATCGGTGAACACCGGCAGCGTGTGGCTGAAAGCGGTGTTGACCGTGGCTGATAGTGCCGAAACCGTAGGGGCCACGGGCGGCTGGTTGGTGGGTGTAGAGCCGCCATTGCCCACCGTGAAACGTACGGTGAGGGAGACAGCCGCGCTCTTGCCATCGGAGGCCGAATAGGTCAGCGTGAACGTGCCCTGCTGGCGGGGAAAGCCCGAGATGATCCGGTTGCCTTTGTTGAAGCTCAGGCCGTCCGGCAGTCCTTCCAGTGCGTAGGTGAGCGGATCGTTCTCAGGATCGGTGAAGGCCAGAAGCTGGTAGTTGAAGGGGGCGTTGAGGGGGGCTGAAAAATCAGCGAGGGTGGGGGCTACTGGGGGCTGGTTGGTGGGGTTGGAGCCGCCACTGTCCACCGTTAGGGTGATAGTCATAGACACCGCGGCACTCTTGCCATCAGTGGCCGAATACGTCAAATTGTAGCTGCCTGATTGAGTCGGTGTGCCAGAAATGCTGCGGTTGCCCGCGTCAAACCGCAACCCCGGCGGCAAGCCCGTCAGCGTGTAGGTGAGCGGATCATTGTTGGCGTCGGTGAAGGCGGGTAGAATTGTACTGAAAGCGGTTTTGACTGTAGCCGTCAGGTTGGACACGGTGGGAGCCACCGGGAGTTGATTACCCGGGGTCTCCTCAACCGGAGTTGCGGTGGATAGGGAGGAAATGACGTACGGTTGGGCGTTCGCAAAAAAGACATCGTTCAATGAGTTTGCCCAGCAATGGGCCGCTTTCTCGGTTCCTGAATGGCTCAGGTGGACACCATCGTGGCGATCCTCGGCAGTTAATTGAACATCGTAGTCAGGGCCGGGAAAGCTGTTGTTCAACCGGATCATCCGTTCCTGCGCCCGCCGGATCGTTTGCCGGTTGAACGGCGTTTGCCGGTTGACTACGACAGCGAGCGAACCGAAGCCCAGATCGGATCGGGCCTGGTTAACCCAGTCCTGGTAATATTGAAATACCTGATCCTCGTTGTTGTTGGTCCAGTCGTTTTGCCCCTGATCGGAAAGAATGCCGCGCATACCCGTTTGAGTGATGTAAATCTGGAGCGTATTCTTGAGGTTGATGTAGGGCATCCGGATTCGGGCATTGACGAAACCGTGTTCGAAGTATTGTCCGAGCGCTGATTTCGACCAGTGTTCCAGACTGGTTCCTCCGAACGCCGAATTGAAAATCAGGACAGGTACATTCAGGCGCTGGCTGAGGTATTGCCCCGTTTTTGCCCAAAAATAAGTGCCGTGCGCAAAGGGAGCGGGTGAAACACCCGAGGAATAATGGGTGTACGTCCGCGGTAGATAAACCGGATCCGCAGTGTGTTCGTAATCGGCGTAAGTCGATGTTCCGGGATAAACCGGGGCCGCACTGACCCGGTCGTCGTCACTGCCCGACAGGTTGATTTCCTGCCCCTGCGCGACGGAGTGCCCGGCAACAACGAAGACTTCACCCACACCAACCCGTTCAATCCGGGCGGTGCCTACTGTTGAATTGCCAGACATGGCCCGTACCTCCAGACTGTACCAGCCACCCATTGCGGGTAAACTTCCCTGAAATTGTCCGTTTTGGGGATTCGTCGCAATCGTAAACCAGCCCGTTGTTTGCCCCTGGCCATTTCGAGCTATAACCCGGGCATCGATTCGGGTGGTGTTGGAAGGCCCGTTGCCCCGAATGGGAATATAGGCTTTGTTGTCTCGGTTGCGTTGGTAAACGATTCGTTCAAGGGGGGACGTGAGTGAAAGCTGGGCCCAGGCATTCACAGAAATGAAAAGAAGGGACAAGACCAGTGCCAGCCTTTTCAGGTGGTAAACCGTTGAGTTCATAAAACAATAAATAGTAAAACGTTGAGTACATAAACGTCAGGGAAAAGTCCTGACGGAAAAGAATTGAGCTGATCGCTGAAACGAATTCAGGTCGTCCCGGTGAGCAGAAGTCGTGATTCGGTAAAGTGTATACGTTGAGTCATATGTCTGTTCTAATGGCCGCGCCTACGGTGTAAAATGTCGAGAATTGTTGTACATCGATCGATTAAATAGGCTACAAAATCATAGGTTGAATTGCATTTTCTTCACACGGTCAAGCTACACACGCCGGAGTAATTTTGGGCAGAGAACACAAGAGACTCGACAACTAGGGAGGTAGTTGTCTTGCGTCGATCACCTAGTCGATACGCAAAAACTGAGCCATTCCTACTAGAATGGTCAAAATATGTCACCAAAATAATGATTTTGTATACAGGGCGACGCGATTAGGTAGTAAACAGCAACGGGCGGATTTGCCGGACACGGAGCAGGGTTTCGGTGTAGCGGGTGGGCGCAGGTTGAGAATTCGGTTGAAAAGCAATAAGTTGTCCTGTTTTTTATATTTACTTTGGTGGCACGGTTTCCGCCAGCCATAATCGTAATGCAACCGGAAACAGATCCTCTAACCCTTCAACCTCATATTGGCATGACAAACCCGATATTCTCCAGACGGGAATTCCTGAAGCGAAATTCATTGACCGGCTTTGGCGCAGTGCTAGCGCCTTCGCTGGTGACAAAAGGGCTCGGTAATCCGATCGCAACCGAGGTTGCCGGACCGGCGCTTCCTGCCGCGCTCTTAACTGCCGAGCCGCTTGCCCTGCTGGGCGGAAAACCCGTTCGGGCAAAACAGTGGCCCAGCTGGCCGTTGTGGAAACCCGAAACCGACGAACGCCAGCTGCTGGATGTAATTCGGAGCGGTGTCTGGTCGCGGGCCAATGTGGTCAATGAGTTTGAGGCCCAGTGGGCGGCTACCCTCGGTGTAAAACGCTCACTGGCCGTTGTAAATGGCACCAATGCGATTTTAACGGCCTTGGCGCAATTCGGCATTGGTGGTGGGGATGAGGTGCTGGTGCCGCCCTACACGTTTATTGGAACGGTAGCCCCGGTACTGGGGGTGGGCGCCATGCCGGTATTTGTGGATGTTGATCCCGAAACGTTTCAGCTGGATCCCGCCAAGATCGAAGCCCGTATTACACCCCAGACCCGGGCCATTATTCCGGTGCATATTCTGGGGTTGCCGGTCGATATGACCAAGATTCTAGCCATTGCCCAAAAGCACAATCTGGTGGTGATTGAAGACGCCTGCCAGGCGCATCTGGCCGAAATAAACCACCGGAAAGTCGGCACGTTGGGTCATGCCGGGTGCTTCAGCTTTCAGAATTCCAAAAACCTGGCGATTGGCGAAGGGGGCGCAATTGTCAGCAACGATGACGCGTTCATGGACCGTTGTTTTTCGTACCATAATTACGGAAACCCTTTCGGCACGGTTTCGGGCGTGATCGGAGCCGGTACGTTGATTCAGGGCAATAAGCAGCGGTTGACGGAATACCAGGCCGCTATCGGTCTGGCACAGCTCCAACGACTGGATGCCGAAACCACGCTCCGCAACGAAAATGCGGCCTATCTGAAATTGAAACTTCAGCAAATTCCGGGAATTGTTCCATATAAATTGTACCCAGACGTAACGCGGGCGGCTTTTCACCTGTTTCCCTTTCGGTACCAAAAAGAGAAGTTTAAGGGATTGCCGCGCGAGGTTTTCCTCCAGGCATTGGCGGCAGAGGGCGTTCCGTGCTCGAAAGGCTACGCGCCGTTGAACAAGATGCCGTACCTCGATGACGCCTTTCGGTCGAAAAACTTCCAGCGTATGTACAGCAAAGACCACCTGGATTTTAAATCCTACGTTGAACGGAATCACTGTCCGGAAAATGACCGTCTTTGTCAGGAAGAGGCTGTGTGGTTTACCCAGAATATGCTGCTGGGTAGCCGGGCCGACATGGATGAAATTGTCCGGGCCATCGAGAAAATTTATACCAACGCCGATCAACTTCTGAGCCGGAAATGAACGCACGACTACGACGGATGAGTTTGCTGGCTTTCTGGACGTTGGCCAGTTCGCTTAGCTGGGGACAGGGGTGGAAAGCGGGCGTGGCCAGCGTGGTTATTACCCCGCAGGAACCGCAATGGATGGCAGGGTACGCAGCCCGGACACACGCAGCCGACGGAAAGCTCCACGACCTATGGGCCAAGGTGTTGGCGCTGGAGGACGCAAAAGGAAACCGGGCTGTTCTGGTGACCACCGATTTGCTGGGGTTTCCCAAAGCGGTATCCGACCGGATTCGCGACGGGCTGAACCGGCAGCTGGGCTTGTCCCGGGCGCAGATTATTCTCAATAGTTCACACACGCATTCGGGCCCCGTACTGGCCAACGCGCTGTCTGATATTTATCCGCTCGATGCCCGTGAACAGGATCGGATTGAACGCTATACCCGCCAGCTGGAAGAGCGCATAATCGGTCTGGTGGGGCAGGCACTGCAAAAAATGGAACCCGCAGACGTATCCGCGCAAAATGGCGTAACCCGGTTTCAGGTCAATCGCCGGACGAACAAAGAACCGTCGCTGCGGGAACAGACCGAGCTGAGTGGACCAAATGATTACGCCGTACCCGTGATCAAGGTGATGGGTGCCAGCGGAAAACTCAAGGCCGTTGCCTTCGGGTATGCCTGTCACCCTACGGTTTTGGATTTGTATCAATGGTCGGGCGACTACGTCGGCTTTGCCCAGCTGGAGCTTGAAAAAGCCCATCCCGGCGTCACGGCGCTGTTTTTTCAGGGAGCCGCCGGAGACCAGAATCCGCTGCCCCGGCGAACCGTGCCACTGGCCCGCCAATACGGCCGGGAGTTGGCGGCTGCTGTGGAGCGGGTGCTCGACGAACCGATGCGCCCACTGGCCGCGCAGCTCCAGACCGCCTATTCCGAAATCGAACTGCCACTGGCACCGCCACCTGCCGATGCGGAGTTGGGAAAAATGAGCCGGGAAAATGAGGGTTACATCAAGCGCTGGGCCAGCCGGATGCTGGCGGAAAAGCAGGCCGGAAAACCGGTTCGGACCAGTTATTCGTATCCGTTGCAGGTGTGGCAACTGGGCAGTCAATCCTTGTTTAGTTTCGGTGGGGAGCTGGTGGTTGAATACGCCCTTGAATGCAAAAAACGGTTTGGGTCCGATGTGTTTGTGCTCGGCTATTCGAATGACGTGATGGCCTACATTCCGTCGGCTACGATTTTGCGGGAAGGCGGTTACGAGGGCGCTTCGTCCCAAATGGTGTACGGATTGCCGAGCATCTGGGCACCGGCGGTTCCGAACCTGATTGTACAGGAGATAACGCGGCTGGCCGGGCAGGTGGGTCTTCAACCCATCAAATAAATTCAGACTTTCTGCCATGCAGCAGCCGGTTACCTGGCTCGAAAAACAACGGGTTAACCTGATAAACCGGCGACGGGTCGCTACGTTTCTGTGATGAAAAACTAACGAGTCTTTGTGAAAACCGCCCGAGTCAGTTGGGCGGTTTTTCGGTTTTGGACGCTCGGTACTGGGCAAACCGTCAGGCCTGGTTCCTGTTTTTCTCAATTTTCATCCGGCGGTTTTGCTGCGTTTTCAGACACTTTTTTCTACTTTTGCACACCTTACAGGATCGCATTCCAATCTTCATCGACTTCTTATTTGTTAATGACCGGCCCGCATCTGGGGACGGTTTTTTTGTGCCAACGTAGCCGCAATTACCATTTCTTAACTCAATAGTATGATTGATTTATCACAGCAGCTGGAACGCTTATTTCCAGCCGAAGAGCAGATTCCGGAAGAGTTTCGGATCGATCCGGTACACCAGCGGGAATACCTGATCGATGGCGAACTCCGGTCCTGGAATGGACCAACGCAGGAAGTGGTCTCACCGGTTTTTGTGCACACGCCCGAGGGCCTGGTTCGGAAAGTGATCGGGAGTTATCCACTTCCGACGGACGATAACGAAGCGCTGGATGCGCTCGACGCGGCTGTGCGGGCCTTCGACAACGGCCGGGGCGAATGGCCGACGATGTCGGTAACCGACCGGATCGCGTGCATGGAGCGTTTCGTCGGGAAAATGATGGAGCAGAAAAAAGACGTTGTCAACCTGCTGATGTGGGAGATTGGCAAAACCCTGGCCGATTCGATCAAGGAGTTTGACCGCACCGTACAATATATCTACGATACCATCGATGCTTTTAAGGACCTCGATCGGGCGGGTTCACGGTTTCGGATTGAGGAAGGAATCATCGGGCAAATCCGGCGCTCTCCGTTGGGCGTGGTGTTGTGCATGGGTCCCTTCAACTACCCGCTCAACGAAACCTATACCACGCTGATACCGGCGATCCTGATGGGAAATACGGTTTTGTTCAAACCGCCGAAACACGGAACCCTGCTGCATTACCCGTTGCTCGAAGCCTTCCGAACCTCGTTTCCGAAGGGGGTTGTCAATACGGTGTATGGCCGGGGCGCTACGGTAGTGCCGACGTTGATGAAATCGGGAAAAATCAATGTACTGGCGTTGATCGGTTCGAGCCGGGTGGCCGACAGTTTGAAAAAAATGCACCCCAAAAGCAACCGGTTACGGGCGGTATTGAGTCTGGATGCTAAAAATGCCGCCGTTATTTTGCCCGGTGCCGATATCGAATTAACGGTGAAGGAATGCATGCTGGGTGCGATGTCGTTCAACGGGCAACGCTGTACGGCGTTGAAAATCCTTTGGGTACACCGGAGCGTTGCCGATGCCTTTTTGCAGCGAATGGGCGAGGAGCTGAACAAGCTCAAACCCGGTATGCCGTGGGACAAAGGGGCGCAGGTGACACCACTGCCCGAACCGGGCAAACCGGCGTACCTGGATGAATGCCTGCGCGATGCCGAAGCGCAGGGTGCCCGTGTGCTGAACGAAGGCGGTGGTACGACCGTGGAATCATTCGTGTTTCCGGCCCTGGTTTATCCGGTCAAAAGCGGCATGAAGCTGTACCGGGAAGAACAATTCGGCCCCGTGGTGCCGGTGGTTCCGTTCGACGACATTGAGGAGCCGATTGATTACATTATCAACGCCGATCACGGACAGCAGGTAAGCATATTCGGAACCGAAACCGCCCAGATCGGTAATCTGGTCGACCAACTGGTCAATCAGGTGAGCCGGGTCAACATCAACGCGCAGTGCCAGCGGGGGCCGGATACATTTCCGTTTACCGGACGAAAAGACTCCGCGGAGGGAACGCTGTCGGTGGATGATGCCCTGCGGTCCTTCTCCATCCGCACGGTCGTGGCAACGAAAGATACCGAGTCGAGCAAAAGCATTCTGAACGGTATTGTTGAGCAGCATCAGTCGGCTTTCTTGTCGACCAAATTTATTTTCTAACCAAAGCGGAAAACCGTCGTACGGCCAACCTGTCCTTTTCAAAAAGGGTCGGGCTGGCTGTACGACGGTTTTGGCTAATATTAATCCTGTTTTAACCCCTCAGCGCCTAAATTTAGCACATTCTGTGAACCCATCGGTGATGCTGTCTTGTTAACACAAATGACATTTTTGTTGTAAACAACTGCACCACCCGTATGGCTATAGAATTATTACCCATTGATCGGATCAAGAAAGCCGATAAGGACCTCTTTCAGCAATCCTATTTTAAGCCACACAAACCCGCCGTAATTCAGGATTTTTGCCACGACTGGCCGGCTTACACCAACTGGTCGTTTGAAAAGTTAAAAGAACGCGCGGGCCACCTGACGGTAGATTTGTACAATAACAAGCCCGCGGCCCCGGACAAGAGTACCATGTTTGTCGACGAACGAATGAATTTCGGGGCGTATCTGGACAAAATATCGTCGAATGAGCAGGTGGAGCTCCGAATTTTTCTCTTCAATATTTTCAAGCACATCCCTTCCCTGAAAAAAGACATTCTGAAACCGGATCTGGTCGACGGTTTTGCCATGAGTCTGCCGTTTATGTTCTATGGTGGAGCGGGGTCGGTGGTGCACATGCACTTTGACATTGATCTGTCCCACGTCTTCCTGACGCAGTTTGTGGGCCGGAAACGGGTGGTGTTGTTTGCCCCCGAATACACGCCGATGTTGTACCGATTGCCGTATTCGGTTATTACCTATACCAACGTCAACAACCCGGATTACGAAAAATACCCGGCTTTACAGCACGTCAAAGGGTATGAATGCACGCTGGACTACGGCGAGACACTCTACATTCCGGCCGGTTACTGGCACTATATCGAGTACATCGACGGTGGTTACGCCCTGGCGCTGCGCGTTCTGAACGAATCCTGGCTAAAGCGGATCGAAGGCGCCTGGAACTTGCTCGGTGAAATGCGGATCGATAACTTCATGAAGAAGTATTTTACAAAGGCGTGGTTTGAATACAAAAACCGGAAAGCCTTCGAGAATGCCAATGAAGCCATGAGGCATTTCGCCCAACCCGAAAAAATCACCATTTAGGTTTAAACCAGAAGTCATATCCCCGCCAGGTTTTGATAGCCTGGCGGGGATGATTTCGCAAAACGCTCTAAGCCCAATTTAGCAGGAAATGCTGGTCACCTTCGAGAACTACATCAAAGCGCAGGGCACCACCTTATCGGATGAGGAGATCAGGCTGGTTGGTGCCGCAGCGACGGAAAAAACCGTCCACCGAAAACAAACGTTGTTGCAGGCCGGGGATGTCTGTCGCTTCAAAATCTTTATTGTCAAGGGCTTTTTGCGGACGTACCGGGTTGCAGCGGATGGTAGCGAGCACGTGATGCAATTTTCGCCGGAACTGACCTGGATCACCGACGGCGAGAGTTACACGAATCGAACTCCGTCGGCTTATACGATTGAAACACTGGAAGATAGCCGGTTGCTACTGTGGAGCCGGGATGGTTTTGATGCGTTGCTTCGTCAGATGCCGGCCCTCCGGGAATTTTCCGAACAGCTTATTTCCCGGAATCTATACGCCAGCCGTAACCGCCTGTACAAGGCTATTAGCGCTACTCCGGCCGAAAAGTACGAGGATTTTGTGAAAAGCCATCCCGGTATTCTGTCCCGCTTGCCGTTGCGCATGGTGGCATCGTACCTGGGGGTTTCGCTTAAAACCCTGACGCGCATCCGGCAGGCCCAACTTCAGCGCCCCGTAAAATAGGGACAAATGTCTTCTTTTGCCGCCCGGACATTCCGCAACTTTGTCGAATAAACGCACAGATGATGAATACCATTGTCCTGTCAAGGTCAGCGTATGTGTCATCCACGAACCAATTAACTCAGTAAAACTATGCGAGTATTCGTCACAGGAGCCACGGGCTTTATTGGCTCCGCTATTGTCCAGGAATTAGTCCGCTCAGGGCATCAGGTGATCGGGCTTGCCCGTTCCGAAGCTGCTGTCCAGGCGCTTACGCAAAACGGGGTCGTTGCCCTGAGGGGCAGTCTGGAAGACGTTGACCGTTTAAAAAAAGGAGCGGCTGAGGCCGATGGGGTTATTCACACGGCCTTCATTCACGATTTTTCGAACTACGGAGCGGCCGCCGAAACAGACAAACGGGCGATTGAAGCCATCGGCGCGTCATTGGCTGGCTCAACCCGCCCGTTCATTGTTACCGCCGGTATGTTAGGAATTCGCGCCGATGGAGGTTACATCACCGAAGACGATCGGGCTTCCGGTTCGCTACGGGCCTCCGAAACAACGGCAATGGCATTGGCGGAAGCTGGTGTTCATGCATCGGTTATTCGGCTTCCGCCCTCGGTCCACGACGTTGGAGACTACGGTTTTGTTCCCTTTCTGATTAACACGGCCCGCGAAAAAGGGGTGTCAGCTTACGTGGGCAATGGAAACAACCACTGGCCTGCCGTGCACCGGCTTGATGCGGCCCTTCTGTTTCGGCTGGCATTGGAGAAAGGAACCCGCGGGGCGCGGTATCACGGCATTGGGGACGAAGGGATTCCCGTTCGGGAAATTGCGGAAGTAATCGGTAAGCAACTGAATCTCCCCGTTGTGTCAATCTCCCCGGAAGAAGCAGACCGCCATTTCGACTGGATGGGCCGCTTTATTCAGTTCGATAGCCTGGCCTCTCGCGAAAAAACAAGCGAACGGCTGGGTTGGCAACCCGTACACTCCGGCTTGTTGGAAGATCTCAACGCCGGGCATTATTTTGGCCGCTGACACCCGAAGGATCTGGTAAACTTTATCCTGCGTATAGGGGATAAAGTTCATCCGGCTTGTAGCGGCATTTGATGAGGGGCAAAAGAGAGGGTTGCCAGCCGGGCCGGATTGGGGAGATGGGGTTAATTCACTGGTAGCCAGATTGCCAGCCGAAAAGGTGGGGGTGTGGGTACAATCCGCTTACTTTTTCTGAAGCGTTTGGAAGGGTAGAATCGCATAAGGATGTATCTTTCGTACCTAGTGAATCCTTCAACATCCCATGAAAAGACGTAATTTCGTTAAAGCCTCCCTGCTGGCTGGTTCGGCCGGTATGATGAGTCAGGCAAATGCTGGTGCCTTGCCGCAAACAACTGCACCGGAATTTTATGAACTCCGAGTTTATACCCTGAAAAATAACAAACAACAGAAAGTGGTTGAAAACTACTTTCAAAATGCGCTGATCCCGGCCTACAATCGGTTGGGTGGCAAAACCGTGGGGGTTTTCACCGAATACCTTCCGCAGAGCCAGACCAAATTGGTGGTGGTGATGCCTTTTACGTCGCTGGATGATTATTTTGCGTTGCCGGACAAACTGAGCAAGGACACGGCCTATCAGCAAGCCGCAGCGGAATACCTGAATGCCCAGGCCACGAACCCGGCTTATGAACGCATCGAAAGCTCACTGTTGAAAGCCTTTGCCGACATGCCCAGGCTCGAAGCGCCCGAGAAAAAACCGCGTATTTTTGAACTGCGTCGGTACGAAAGCCACAACGAAACCGCCGGTAAGAAAAAAATCGAGATGTTTAATGAAGGCGGAGAAATCAAGATTTTCAAACGGGTGGGACTAACACCGGTGTTTTTTGGCGAAACGTTGATTGGGCCGCTGCGTCCGAACCTGACGTATCTGCTAACGTTTGATGACATGGCAGAGCACGACCGCAACTGGAAAGCATTCGGGAGCGATCCCGACTGGAAGAAAGTCAGCGCCCTGCCCGAGTACGCCAACGACCGGATTCTTTCCAACATCACCCGCCTGTTTCTAATTCCGACGGCTTTTTCCCAGATTTAGCAGAATTTCAACAAATCCCTGCGAAAAAGACCCCGGGGTAGGTATCAAATTGGCTTGTTTGGTGATAACGGGTAAATAAGGGTAACTTCTGTACCGTTTACACATATTCGACTACTTATAGTTATCCTAAGTGATATAACTATATCGTTTTTCTTTGCAAAAAGAGAGTTTATGATATAGATTTGTCATATCGAATAGCAGAACTTTATCACTTGTAGTCGTATGCAACCTATTCAATCCCGTATCTGGGACGGTCAGAAAATGCTCTACCTCACCGGGCTTCCCATGACCCCCGAGCCATACCTTACCATCTGGCTACAGGAAGCCATTGCCCTGGTTAGTCAGGTTCCGCCAACGGAGTTAGAAATGAACCAGACCACATTTTCCTGGCGGCTGATGCGGACCATCGGGCAGTCGGACCGGCAGGGAATTTTGCTGTACGAATGCGATCTGGTGGAATGGGATGGTCGTATTTTTGAGATCGGCTGGTCAAACCACCGGTGTGGATACGCCCTGTTCCAGCCGTTAGGAACGCGCGAATTTCCGGCCTTTTCCCTCAGCGCCCTGCACGCCCGTCAGCTGCGGGTGTTGGGCAATCGCTACGAGAGCCCGGGTCTGCTGCAACAACGGTATTTGTCGCAGATTGCGGCCTGATTTCGGAAGGTTACAGTGCAAAGCTGGTTTGATTCGGATCCGTTTAACGAAAGGGACGTGTTCAGGTCGGTGAAGAGGAACCGGTCGATTTGTAATTCGCTGGGAGCGAATTACAAATGGCGGCCCAGGGGCACATCCCTGGGCCGCCATTTGTAGTTTTTGATCTCTACCTGAGGTTCGGAGGTTGCTGCGTCACAACTTATTTTTGGCAAAAACGGTATGTCGGGCCCGATTTTGTCTTATACAGGTAATTCAAAGGACTTTTTTGTTTTCCGATTTCCTGACCAATGATTCAAATCAACAACGCCCTTCAACCGGCCGACTTTTCTACCCGACTTCAACAGTTCTGGGAGCTATCCGCCCAAAAAATCAATCTCATTGACAGCCAGTATGATACCGCCAAAGGTTCGCCGGTTTTTACGGTTCAGGGGCAATACACCACCCGGGGCTGGACCGAATGGACCCAGGGTTTTCAGTTTGGTTCGTCCATTTTACAGTTCGACGCCACCGGCGATTCGCATTTTCTGGAAACCGGTCGGCAAAAAACGCTGGCGGTGATGGCACCCCACATCAGCCACATTGGCGTTCACGACCACGGTTTCAACAACGTGAGCACCTACGGGAACCTGCTGCGACTCATGAACGAAGGGAAAACCGACTTCAACGAGTGGGAAAAGAATTTCTACGAGCTGGCGCTCAAAATCTCCGGGGCGGTGCAGGCCAGCCGCTGGACCAGCGTGAAAACTGGTGGTTTTATTCACTCCTTCAACGGACCGCATTCACTCTTTGTGGATACCATCCGGTCCTGCCGGGCCGTGGTGCTGAGTCATAGCCTCGGCCATGTTTTTCAGGGCGAAGGTGATGTGGTCATCAACCTGCTTGACCGGGCCTTGCAGCACATGAAAGCCACCGCCGAATACTCCGTATTTTACGGAGAAGGACGCGATACGTACGATTTGTGGGGCCGCACGGCGCATGAAAGTGTGTTCAACACCAAAGATGGTAACTTCCGTTGCCCCAACTCCCAGCAGGGATACACCGGTTTTACAACCTGGACACGCGGACTGGCTTGGGCCATGTGCGGTTTTGCCGAGCAACTCGAATACCTGAGTACCTTCGACAAAGAGCAGCTCGAATCGTTTGGCGGCTGGCCGGTTATTGAAGCGTATCTGCTGAAAGCAGCCCGGGCTACCTGCGACTTTTACATTGAACATACGCCGACCAACGGGATTCCGTACTGGGATACCGGCGCACCGGGTCTGGCCCATATGGGTGATTACCTCAGCCGGGCGGCCGATCCCTACAATGATTACGAGCCGGTAGACAGCTCGGCGGCTGCCATCGGGGCGCAGGGATTACTGCGGCTGGGTAAATACCTTTCCGAAAAAGGGGAAATCGAAAACGGCCTCAAGTACTGGCAGGCAGGGCTGACGGTCCTGGATTCGCTCCTGTCTGAGCCTTACCTGAGCACCGATCCGACCCACCAGGGGTTGTTGCTGCATTCGATTTATCACCGGCCCAACGGCTGGGATTACGTGCCGGAAGGAAGTAAGATTCCGTATGGAGAGTCGAGTATGTGGGGCGATTACCACGCCCGCGAACTAGCGCTTTACCTCCAGCGCGTTCTAAACAACGAAAAATATTATACTTTCTTCGGCGCTTTGTCATGAACGAAACCCCGCAACCTGAGGCAGAGGGCCGGGAACCGTCGTTCACGGACTTCTCAAAATTGTGTGTCCACACGATCACGACCAAACCGTGGTCGGTGGAAGAAGCCGCCGAGCATTTTGCTCTTTCCGGCATCGGCGGCATTACGGTTTGGCGCGACGCGTTGGCCAATCGCAACATTCAGCAAACCGGTCAGCTGCTGCGCGACCATAACCTGACGGTTGTTTCGCTCTGCCGGGGCGGTTTTTTTCCGCACCTCGAAGCCGGTGGCCGCCAGGCTGCCATTGACGACAACCGCCGGGCCATCGACGAAGCTGCCGAGCTGGGTGCCCCCCACGTGGTGCTCGTCTGCGGAGCGGCACCGGGTCAGCCGCTGACCGAATCCCGCAAGCAGATTCGCGACGGGATTGCCGCCCTGCTGCCCCATGCCGAAGCCAATGGAGTAAAGCTGGCCATCGAACCGCTGCACCCAATGTATGCCGATAACCGTTCGGCCGTCAATACGTTGGGGCAGGCCAATGACATGGCCGAGGAGTTGAATTCGCCTTACGTGGGCGTGGCCGTCGATGTGTATCACCTCTGGTGGGATCCGAACCTGGAAAGGGAAATTGCCCGCTGTGGGCAAAACGGGCATCTGTTCGCTTTTCACATCTGTGACTGGAAGACACCGACGCTGGATTTGCTGAACGACCGGGGATTGATGGGTGAAGGCTGCATCAACATTCGCCAGATCCGGTCGTGGGTCGAAGCGACGGGGTTCAACGGTTTCAACGAGGTCGAAATTTTCTCAAACCGGTATTGGGCGGAGGATCAGGCTGAGTTTCTCGGGAAAATCAAACACGGTTATTTATACCATTCGTAGCACTGCATCCATCCCCACGGACCAAACCGTTGAGCTGATGGGGAATCAAACGATTTTAACTAGTTAGTTTTTAACCATCTATTACTCGTGAAAGAACACAAAGTTGGTATTATCATGAACGGCGTAACCGGTCGGATGGGTACAAATCAGCACCTGTTGCGTTCCATTGCTGCCATCATTAAGCAAGGGGGCGTCAAAGTCGGACCGGACGAGGTAATCATGCCGGACCCGATTCTGGTGGGCCGGGATAGTAATAAACTCGAAAAATTGTGCCAGCAGTCGGGCGTTCAGAAAATGACGACCAACGTGGATGAGGCCCTGGCCGATCCGCACAACATCATTTATTTCGACGCCCAGACCACAGGCCGTCGGGCCGAAGGCGTCCGCAAAGCCGTAGCCGCCGGAAAACACGTTTACTGCGAAAAACCCACGGCGGTCAGCACGGAAGTGGCCCTGGAGCTTTACAATCTTTGCAAAGAAGCCGGACTCAAAAACGGCGTGGTTCAGGACAAACTCTGGCTGCCGGGCTTACTGAAGCTGAAACGCCTGATTCAGAACGGATTCTTCGGAGAAATTCTGTCGGTGCGGGGTGAATTTGGCTACTGGGTCTTTGAAGGGCATACCATCCCGGCCCAGCGACCTTCCTGGAATTACCGCAAGGAAGATGACGGCGGCATTATTGTCGACATGCTGTGTCACTGGCGCTACGTGCTGGACAATGTATTTGGGAAAGTGAAATCCGTATCGTGTCTGGGCGCTACCCATATCCCGGAACGCATCGATGAGCAGGGAAAACCGTATACGGCCACGGCGGACGATGCGGCCTATGCCACGTTCGAACTGGAGGGTGGAGTGATCGCGCAATTCAACTCATCCTGGACCACGCGCGTTCGGCGGGATGATTTGCTGACCTTACACGTGGATGGAACGAAAGGGTCGGCGGTGGCTGGTTTGCGGGAATGCTACATCCAGCATTACGGCAACACGCCAAAACCGGTCTGGAACCCCGACATTGAGCAGCCGATCAAGTTTTTTGAAGGTTGGGCCAAAGTGCCGGAGCAGGAGCCGTTTGACAACGCGTTCAAGGTTCAGTGGGAATTGTTCCTGAAACACGTCGTCAAAGACGAACCGTTTCCCTGGGACCTGCGGGAAGGCGCAAAAGGCGTGCAACTGGCCGAAAAAGGGCTGGAAAGCTGGGAAAAACGGTGTTGGGTGGATATTCCGGAAGTAGATTAAGCTGTATTCGATGAAACGAGTTGCATTGGTAACCGGCGGGAGCCGGGGAATTGGATACGGGATTGCGGAACACCTGGCGAAGGCCGGTTTTGACCTGGTCATCAATGGGGTACGGCCCGAAGAGTCGGTCGGAGATGCCCTGGCCGGTTTGCGGGCGCTGGGGGCTGAGGTGATCTATTGCCCTGGCAACATTGCCTCCCGGGAAGATCGGACGCGGATGATCGACCAGATCAAAAGTCATTTTGGCCGGTTGCACGTGTTGGTCAACAACGCGGGCGTTGCGCCGAAAGAGCGCCGGGATATTCTGGAAGCCACGGAAGAGAGCTTTGAGTACGTGGTTTCGACGAACCTGCAGGGCGCGTATTTTCTGACGCAGGCTGCGGCCAACTGGATGATCAGCCAAAAAGCGGATCAGGCGGATTTTACGGGGAGTATCATCAATGTTTCGTCCATCTCGGCAACGGTGGCCTCGTTAAATCGGGGAGAGTACTGCATTGCAAAAGCCGGACTGAGCATGGCCACGCAGTTGTTTGCCGCCCGGCTGGGTGAGTTTGATATTCCAGTGTTTGAAGTTCGACCCGGTATTATTCGTACCGACATGACGGCGGGCGTCGTCGGGAAATACGACAAGCTGATCGACGAAGGGCTGACCATCCAGAAACGCTGGGGTTTTCCTGACGATGTGGGCCGGGCCGTGGCCGCACTGGCCCGGGGCGACTTTCCGTACTCGACCGGTCAGGTGATCATGGTCGATGGCGGGATGACGATACCGAGATTATGATACCGGTTGTTACACAGGATTTATCGGAGAAAACCAGAGGTGATCGGGGAACTCCGATACATCCTGCGTAACAGCAAAATGAGAGCTTCCTAAATCCCTTAAGCGCATGCAAAACGACTCCCGACGTACCTTTCTGAAAACCGCAGCCACCGGTTCGCTGGCCGTGCTGGGTTTGCCCACCATCATTCCGGCGCACGCGTTTGGCGCCAACGACCGCATTCGTGTGGCCGTCATCGGCGTCAACGGACGCGGAAAAAACCATATTGCCGGATTCTCCAATTTGCCCAACGTAGAGGTTGTAACGCTCTGCGATGTGGACAACGTAGTAGCCGCCGGGCAGGCGGCTGAGTTTGAGAAAAAATACGGCCGCAAGGTGAAAACCGAGCAGGATTTGCGCAAAGTATACGACGACAAAAACATTGACGCCGTCAGCATTGCAACGCCCAACCACTGGCACGCGCTGGCGGCCATCTGGGCGTGTCAGGCCGGGAAAGACGTATACGTCGAAAAACCGGGCACGCACAACCTGAAAGAAGGCCGGAAGTTGATTGAAGCGGCCTCGAAATACAACCGGATGGTGCAACACGGCGTACAGTTGCGCAGTTCGACGGCTATTCAGGAAGCCATCAAACACCTGCGCGAGGGCCTGATCGGAAAGGTCTACATGGCCCGGGGACTGGTGTATAAGTGGCGCCCTGATATTGGTAACCAGGGCAACAGTGCGGTTCCGGATGGGTTGAACTGGGATCTCTGGCAGGGACCGGCCAAAGCGCGGACCTTCAGCAAGAACTACGTTCATTACAACTGGCACTGGTTCTGGGACTACGGCAACGGCGATATTGGTAATCAGGGAATTCACGAAACCGATCTGGCGATGTGGGGCCTGGACGTAGGGCTACCGGAAGAAATCAGTTCGGCGGGTGGAAAATACCTGTGGAAAGACTGCAAGGAAACGCCGGAGGTGCTGACGTCGACGTACAATTACCCGAAAGAAGGCAAGGTAATTCAGTTCGAAGTGCGCCCGTGGATGACCAACAAGGAAGACGGCGTTGAAGTGGGTAACCTGTTTTACGGCGACAAAGGCTACATGGTCATCAATGGCTACAACGACTACAAAACTTTTCTGGGCAAGGAACGCACCCCGGGACCGGCGGGGCACGCGGGTGGAGATCACTACCTGAACTTTATCGAAGCCGTACGGTCGCGGGATAAAGCGAAGCTGAACGGGCCGGTTGAAACCGCCCACCTGTCGTCGGGGCTGGCTCACCTGGGAAACATCGCCTATCGATTGGGCCGCCAGTTGAAATTTGATCCGAAAAAAGAAGAATTTATCGGCGATTCGGAAGCCAACGCGCAACTCACTCGCCAGTACCGGGCACCCTACACGCTGCCGAAGCAAGTATAGTTTTTGGGTTTAAGGTTTAAAGTTTGAGGTTTAACGCTCTTTGTGAATAATCCCTAGAATCTCGTTACCCCTTGAATTTTGCCTTAAACGCCAAACCTTAAACCTTAAACTTTAAGATGATTGAGCAACCGCAAACCGAGAAAAGCCTGAGTAGTCAGTTACTGCAACTACCGGTGATAGTGGCCGCCCTGGGCTATCTGGTCGATATGTACGATTTATTTCTGTTCAGCGTGGTGCGGGTTCCGAGCCTGAAAGCGCTGGGGGTGGAGGGCGACCAGCTTCTGCCCGAAGGAATTACCCTGTTGAACTGGCAGATGGCCGGAATGCTGCTGGGTGGTATTTTCTGGGGAATCATGGGCGACAAACGCGGGCGTCTGTCGGTGCTGTTCGGGTCGATCCTGATCTATTCCCTGGCCAACATTGCCAACGGCATGGTATCGAGCCTGCCGATGTATGCCGCCCTGCGGTTTGTGGCCGGTGTCGGTCTGGCGGGCGAACTGGGAGCTGGGGTGACACTGGTGACGGAGGTGCTGCCGAAACAGATTCGGGGGTATGGCACCACGATTGTCGCCACGATGGGCGTGTTGGGGGCTATCATGGCGTATTTTGTCGCCGATTTGTTCCAATGGCGCGTCTCGTATTTTGTCGGTGGAGGATTGGGCCTCATGCTGCTGGTACTGCGGATGAACGTATTTGAATCACGGATTTTTGAAAAAGTAAAGGAAAAGCAGGTGAAGCGGGGCGATTTGATTATGCTGTTCACCAAGCCGGAACGGTTTTGGAAATACCTGCAATGCATCCTGGTTGGTTTGCCAATCTGGTTTGTCGTCGGCATTCTGATCACGTTTTCGCCGGAGCTGGGCCAGGCCATGGGCTTGTCGGAACCCGTGGTGGCCGGTAAGGCGGTCATGCTTTCCTTCGCCGGACAGGTTGTGGGCGATATTGCCAGCGGTTTACTAAGCCAGGTTTTCAAAAGCCGTAAAAAAGTAATCGGCGGTTTTATTGCGCTGTCGTTGTTTTTCGTACTGATTTACCTGCTGGTTCCGTTGAATGACCTGGATACCTTCTATATGGTGTGCGTCTTTTTGGGCATTGCAAACGGCTATTGGGCCTTGTTTGTCACCATTGCCGCCGAGCTGTTTGGTACCAACCTGCGGGCCACCGTAGCCACCACCGTTCCAAACTTTGTGCGGGGAGCGGTCATTCCGCTGACATCTCTGTTTGTGTATGGCAAAGATCACTTTGGTACCCTGAACAGTGCGCTTGCCGTAGGGTTACTCACTTCAGGAATGGCCTTTATTGCGTTGTTTTTCATGGAAGAAACGTTCAAAAAGGATCTGAACTATGTGGAGACGGACTAGCCGGTTCGGGGCTTGGGCTGGCTTGCTGGCCCTTGCTGTTTCGGTGGGGAAGGCGCAAAAACCAACCGCCGGTTTTCAATTGCATCCTCAAAATCCGCATTATTTTCAGTATCAGAACAAACCGATGGTGCTCGTCGGCTCGGGCGAGCACTACGGTGCGGTCATCAACCTGGATTTCGACTACAAAACGTACTTGCAGGCGACTGCGACCGATGGTATGAATACCACCCGGCTGTTTACGGGGGCCTACATCGAAAAACCCGGGGTTTTTGGTATTTTAAAAAATACCCTTGCCCCGGCGGAGGGCCGGTTGGTGCTTCCCTGGCGTCGGAGCAACGAAACCGGCTTTGCACTGGGGGGCAACCGGTTTGACCTCAATCAGTGGGACCCGGCGTATTTTGACCGGCTGAAAAGTTTCATGATTGAGGCCCGAAAAAACGGCGTCATTGTGGAAATCAATCTGTTTTCGGCGCATTACGGCGATGGGTGGGTCAATTGCGCTTTCCACCACAAAAACAATGTCAACAACACCGACAGCGTTCGTTCACAACTGGTAAACACCCTGGAAAACGGGAATCTGCTGGCGCATCAGGAACGGTATGTCCGAAAGATCGTGCGGGAGCTGAACGGTTTTGATAACCTGTACTTCGAGATACAGAATGAACCCTGGGCCGATCAGACGGAAATTATTCTGAAACGCAACGAATACGGTCCTGACAACGACTGGCGCTCAACCCTGCAAGTGGTTTCCCAACGCTCGAATGCCTGGCATCGGCAGGTGGCCCGCTGGATCAAAGACGAGGAGGGTCAGTTGCCCAACCGGCACCTGATTTCGCAGGATATCAGTAATTTCCACTACCCAATTGCCGATGCCGATCCGAACATTTCCATCTTCACTTTTCACTACGCCCTGCCGGAAGCGGTTTCGGAAAATTACCACCTGAATCGTGTGATCGGTTTCAATGAAACGGGATTTGCCGGTCGGGAGGATGCTACGTACCGGCGGCAGGCCTGGCGGTTTCTGATGGCCGGGGGCGGGCTGTTCAACCAGCTTGATTATTCGTATTCGGTGGGAGCCGAAACCGGGAAGGATACTTCCTATAAAGCACCCGGTGGCGGAAGCCCGGCTCTGCGGGCGCAGTTCAAGACGCTAAAAACCTTTTTCGAATCGCTGAATTTCGTGCCACTCAAACCCGATCCGTCGGTGGTGGCGGTGGCCCCTGGCGCCCGAACGCAGGCACTGAGCAACGGAACGTCGGAATGGGTGATCTATTACGAACCGATGGCCGTCAAACCGTACGAATTGAGTCTCAAGCTGAAAAAAGGAACGTATCGGGCCGAATGGACGGACGTGGTGACGGGCCAGAAACTCAACACCGCAACCGTGAGCAACGGGCGGCTGGTGGTGCCGGACGGAAAAAACGACAAAGTGGTGGTGATCCGGTCGGCGTCGGCCCAAACCCGTTAAGCCTGGGAGACGGTGGCTGGTTTGAGCAGTGGCAAGGTAACCGTGAAATAACCGTCCTGCTCGGCGATGATCGGTTCCGATTCGCCGAGCAGCCGGTATTTGGCTACAATGTTGGTTAGTCCCACGCGGTTGGACACCACCCGGGTCGTTTTGCGCTGGAGGTTGTTGCGAACCTGAAGCCAGTTTTCGGGCGTCAGTTCGATTTGAATTTCCAGCGGTTTTCCGGCCAGAATACGGTTGTGCTTGACGGCATTTTCCACCAGCAGTTGAAGGCTCAGCGGAGGCAGTTGCCGGTCGTGATGAGTGGGCGGAACGTCGAGCGAGAGTGCCACGCCGGTTCCGTGCCGCATTTTCAGCAGGTGGTAGTACGACTGAATAAACGTCAGCTCGTTTTCCAGCGTCGTCAGCGTGTTTTCGTTGGTTTGCAGCAGGTAGCGGTACACTTTCGCCAGCTCATCGACGTATTGCTCGGCCTGTTTCGGTTCTTCACTAATGAGCGACGACAGGGCGTTGAGGCTATTAAACAGAAAATGCGGATTAATCTGGTTCTTCAGCACGTCCAGCTGGTTGAGCAACACCTCGCGTTTGTAGGTTTCGGCCTGCAAACTGTTTTCCTTCCATTTGGTCAGCGAATAAAGGCCTTCGTACAAACCGATAAAAAGAATGATGGTGCAGGCTCCCAGCCAGAGGTTATTGGTCGCCAGTTTTTCCGGGTGAAAATTCAGGAAAGGAATGGCCTGGAAGGTGTAGAAAGGAATCAGGGTAGAAGCGCCGATGGTCGACAGAAACACCAGAAACTCCAGCCCGATCCGCGTTAAGGTCTGCCGGATTTCGGGAAACCGTTTCATGATCCGGAAGATCAGGTTTTCCTGAATCACTAATAACATCATACAAACCACGTAGGCGAAAACCGTGGTGGGAAGCCAGATTCGCCAGTCAGAAAGGTAACGGTTGCCAAACCAGTTGTAGACGCCAATCGGGGCCGACCAGGAAACCAGGCCCACAAAAATCCAGATGCGTCGCTTCGAAAAGCGGAGCAGGGGATGTTGGAAAATCCGGCGAAATGGCATGAACGGTATGACAGAACGAAGAACGACTCGGCCTGCAGCAGGCTGCGTTATTTTACTGGCTAATATAGGTTTTTTGCTTGATGGAAACAAGACGAACCGGTCACAACGACATTTGCTTCACCGAAAAAAACCGTTAAAACCAACGAGAACTAAAAAAGTCGGGCCACCGGAAACGTGGCCCGACTCCCAGTCAGCGCCATTTACCGTTTTTCGTTCGAAAACGAATACGGAAAGGCCGAGGGCTGAGTGCCACGTTGCTGGTTGGGTGTGGGGCGCATCGTAAACTCAACGGTTCCGCCCTGCAAGAGTGCCTGGTGGCTCAGCCAGTTGGCCGCATACGGTTTTCCGTTTACCTTCACCGCATCCACGTACCGGTTTTTCTCCAAGTTGGTGGGTGAATTGATTACCAGCTTTTTGCCGTTTTCGAGCGTAATCGTCGCTTTTTTAAACAACGGAGCGCCCAGCACGTACTGATCGGTTCCGGGGCAGACCGGATAAAAACCCAGTGCCGAAAACACGTACCAGGCCGAAGTCTGGCCGTTGTCTTCGTCGCCACAGTAGCCGTCGGGCGTGGGCAGGTACAGCCGGTTCAGGGTTTCGCGAATCCAGTACTGGGTTTTCCAGGGCGCTCCGGCGTAGTTGTAGAGGTAGATCATGTGCTGAATGGGTTGGTTGCCGTGGGCGTAATTGCCCATATCGGCGATCTGCATTTCCCGAATTTCGTGGATCACGCTGCCGTAGTAGCTTTCATCGAAAACCGGTGGCAGCGTAAAAACCGAGTCCAGCTTGGCGACAAAATTCTTCGGGCCGCCCATCAATCCGATCAGCCCCTGTACATCGTGGAAAACCGACCAGGTGTAGTGCCAGCTGTTGCCCTCCGTAAACGCGTCACCCCATTTAAACGGGTTGAACGGTTTTTGAAACGTACCATCCTGGTTTTTGCCGCGCATCAGGCCCGTGGCCGGGTCGAAGAGGTTGCGGTAATTCTGGCTGCGTTTGGCAAACCGGTCAATTTCGGCCTGCGGGCGTTTGAGGGCTTTGGCCAGTTGGTAAATTGTAAAGTCGGCGTAAGCGTATTCCAGCGTTCGGGCGGCATTTTCGTTGATTTTTACATCGTAGGGTACGTAGCCCAGTTTGTTATAATATTGAACCCCGCGCCGGCCCACGGCATCCAGTGGCCCTTCGTTTTCGGAATTTTTCAAAACCGCTTCGTAGAGCGTGTTGATGTCGTAACCGCGTAAGCCTTTCAGGTAGGCATCCGCCACAATCGAGGCCGAGTTGGAGCCGATCATCGTGTTGCGCAGCCCCGGACTGGCCCACTCGGGCAACCAGCCGCCTTCTTTGTAGGCATTCACCAGCCCTTCCTGCATCTGGGCGTTGAGCGACGGGTACATCAGGTTCAGGAACGGAAACAGCGACCGGAACGTGTCCCAGAAACCGGTGTCGGTAAACAGGTACCCCGGCAGCACCTTGCCGTTGTACGGGCTGTAGTGCACCACCTTTTGGGTTGCGTCGATTTCGTAGAATTTGCGCGGAAACAGCAGTGAGCGGTACAGGCAGGAGTAGAAGGTGCGGGTCTGATCAACCGTGCCGCCCTCAATCCTGATCCGGCCCAGTTCCCTGTTCCAGGCGGCTTTGGCTTTCTGCGCCACGGTTTCAAACGAGTCGGAGCCGATTTCGGCCAGGTTCAGCTCGGCCTGTTCGGGGCTGATGAACGACGAAGCCACCCGAACGTTGACCACCTCGCCCTTCCGGGTTTTGAAGCCCACGATGGCCCCGGCATGATCGGCCTGCACTTCCAGCGCCTGGCTGGTTGCTTTTTTGTTGTCGAAAACCTGGCGGAAGGCAAACGGTTTGTCAAAAATGAGGACGAAATAATTCTTGAAGTTGTCCGGAACGCCCCCGCTGTTTTTGGTCGTGTAGCCGATGATTTTGTTTTCGCTGGGAATGACTTTGATGAACGAACCCTTGTCGAGCGCATCGATGACCACCGAGGCACTGTCGGTTTGCGGGAAGGTGAACCGGAAGCGGGCGGCCCGTTCGGTCGGCGCAATTTCGGTTGTTACGTTATGGTCGGCCAGGTACACCTTGTAGTAATACGGTTTGGCAATCTCGGCCTTGTGCGAAAACCAGCTCGCGCGTTCATTCTCGTCGAAGCGGATTTTGCCGGTGACGGGCATGATGGCAAACTGGCCGTAATCGTTCATCCAGGGCGAGGGCTGGTGCGTTTGTTTGAACCCCCGAATTTTATCGGCTGCGTAGGTGTAGGCCCAGCCGTCGCCCATTTTTCCGGTCTGGGGCATCCAGAAATTCATGCCCCAGGGCAGGGCGATGGCCGGGTAGGTGTTGCCGTTGGAAAGACTCGGTTTCGAGTCCGTTCCCATCAGGACATTGACAAATTCGACGGGGTCCGGGACCTGATTGACGGTCTGGGCCCAAATCGGTTGGGTAAGAAAAAATAAAAGCAGAAAAGGAAGTGTGCGCATGGAATTGGGGTTGATAAAGCGGAAACCACCACAAAGGTAAAAGCCCCTGCCGTCAAATTCCTAGTTTGGTGGCCGGGGTTTTAAGAGCAGACCGCTAACCGGCTCGGGTAATGCTTGATTAGTGGGGAGTGTGGAGGTGCTTCAAAATAATACTGGTCAGACTGCCGGGATTGTACGGTTTGACCAGAATCTCGTCCAGTCCGGCCTGTTGGGCCCGGTCGCCAACTTCCTGCGCGAGGCTGGCGGTGATGGCAATGATGGGCAGGGTTTCCTTGCGTTGCCGCATGATCCGCGTGGCTTCGTAACCGTCCATGATGGGCATTTGCAGGTCCATCAGCACAACCCGGTGCCGGGAAGAATCCAGCATGTCGAGGGCTTCCTGACCATTCGTGGCGGTGTCGACAGTGGCCCCCAGCCGTTCCAGGAGCGTCTTGGCGAGCATAACATTCAGGGCGTTGTCGTCCACCAGCAGAACGCCAATGGCTTCCAGCGGTTTGGCCTTTTGTGGCGTTGGAGGTGTTTCCTGGTTTTCCAGAGAAACCGATTTTGCCGGAAGCGGAGCGATTTTAGGAAATGTCTGCGTGAAGAAAAACCGCGAGCCTTTGCCGGGTTCGCTGTGGAGGTTCAACGTTACGTTCTGGTGCCGCAGGATCTGCCGGGAAATTGCCAGCCCCATTCCTGTACCGCCGTAGCTGCGGGAGTGGGAGGAGTCAACCTGCGTAAACCGGTTAAAAATCTTTTCCTGGTTTTCGGGCGCAATACCGATTCCCGTATCGGTCACTGCAATAGTAACCGTTGCGTGCTGGTCGTTCTGTTCAACAACATCCAGCGATACCTGAATGTGACCCCGTTCGGTAAATTTAATGGCGTTGTGAACCAGGTTGGCAATGACCTGGGCCAGCCGGGTTGGGTCGCCGGTGACAGTAGATTGAAAGCCGGGGTCGGTGACCAGGCGGAGTGTGAGCGATTTCTCCCGGGCCGACGGCTGGTAACTAGCAACCACATTCTGCAGAATGCCGACCAGGTCCAGGGGTTGAAGATCCAGCGTCGTTCGGGCTTCCTCGTTTCGGTTAAAATCCAGGATGTCGTTGACAATGTGCAGCAGGTTGCGGGCTGACAACTGAATTACTTCCAGATGTTGTTTCTGATCGGCGCGGGGGGTGTCCTGGAGCAGCAGATGATTCAGGCCGAGTACGGCATTCAGGGGGGTCCGGATTTCGTGACTGATGGTGCTCAGGAATTCATTTTTCGTCCGTAATCCTTCTTCGGCCTGATCCTTGGCCTGTTGCAGGGTAAACGCAAACCGGAAGGACAGCACGAGTGATTGCAGAAAGAAAAAGGCCAGGTACCCGCTATACAGAATGATGTCTTCCGGGTAGGCAATCTGGAAGTATTTTAAAATAATGATGAAAAACACGGCCAGTAACACCCCGGTGCTCATCAGGGAGTAATTGGCCCCCGGCCGGCCGCGCCGGGCCGCCAGCCAGTAGACGTAAAAGGCGTACCCAATGTAAAAAACCATCAGCACCAGAAATGGATTGATCAGATGGGTGAAAACGATGGGCGGAAAAATAACCGTAATGGCGGCAAAGCTCAGACATACCCAGGCCATTCCATTGACAATGTAGTTGTGGACATCCCGGGGGTACAGCGATTTGGTATACAGCACAAAAACCGCAATGCCGAGAAAAAGCGACAGGTATTCGAGGTGGAGCAGGAGGGACCACTCGACACCGTGGAAGGTGGAGTGAAGTGGATACTGGTCGCTGCCCGCAATGCGGTAGCTGTAGAGTAGGCAGAACAGTGAAAAGTAGAGGATGGAAATTTCGTGCCGCCCGAACAGGAATAAACCTAAAAAAAACAACCCACCCATGAAGAGGCAGCCGGTCAGGAAGAAATTCAACGCTTCTTCCCGGTTGTACTTAAAAAACAGATCGTCCGCTTTTCCCAGGGTTAAGGTTTGGTCAGTGCCTCCTTTGGAATGGGAGAAGTTTGCGATTTGGAGAAGAATACGTAGCGTGTCCGCTTTTTCTGGAATGGGTTTGATCTGTGTTGAGAAAAAAGGCAAGGTGGTTTCCCGGGATGTGCCCGGCAAGCCACTTCGGGCCACTTCCCGGCCGTTCAGAAAGATGCGGCAGGCGGTGTACATGTCAGGGACCTTCAATCCGAGCGGAGGAGCATTGGGCGGAAGTAAAACGGTGAGGGTGTAGGTAGCGTATCCGTACGAAGGCAAAGGCTGGCCGTGCCAGGTGTTTTGGGTCCAGAGTTTGGGAAATGGCGTATACTCAAATGCGGTTTCGGGGGTGCCCGGCTGTAGGAGCGTTTGCCAGTGCCACTTCCAGGTACCGGCCAAAGGGACGGATACCTGCTCAAAGTTGATGGTGCGAAGATCAATGACGCCATTCTGGGCGAGCGGTAGGGGGGCGGTGTGCACCCGAAACCCGCTGAAGGAACAACCCACTGCCAGAAAAGCTATCAGCCCGATGAGGCTATAATAGATAAACAGCTTCGTTTTGTGCGCAAACGGACGGCTTTTCATGTACTCAGACTGCTTCCCGTTTTAAAGAAGCAAACAGGTTAATTGTCAGACAACGGTTTGGGTATTTTTTACGCCACAATTTTTGCTCCAAAATTTTCTGTCCTTAAAAATAATGGCTGGTGGGTTTACCGGCAAGCCGTTGTGAGGTGACTGGAGAAGAATTAATTTACAGAACCGTCGGAATGCGGGCGGTTTCCAGCCAGAACGAACGAATTTGATTGACCAGATGAGTAAGCTCGTGATAGCCAGTGGGCTTGGTTAGGTAGGAGTTGGCCCCCAGCTCATAACAGCGGGTTATGTGTTCGGGGAGCGAAGAGGTCGTGAAAATGATAACCGGTATGGAGCGATAGGCTGGATTGGCGCGTAATTCTTTGAGGGTTGTAAAACCGTCCATGCGCGGCATGTTCAAATCCAGGAAAATCAAAGCGGGGAGCTGGCGGTTTTTTTCCAGCTGATCAAGCAATTCAACCCCATCTCCCGCAAAAACAACCTCGCAATCGGCCCAGCTTGCCCCTAATACGGTTCTAAACAGAAGCCGGTCGTCGTCGTCGTCGTCGGTAATGATAATCCGGTAGGTGTGGGCCATCAATGGGAATGCGTTGTCAATGGAAGGAGTTGTGTATGTTTCAAAGATAAGTAATATCCCTCAAATACAATTTCAGGCTTTCGTAAAGTTAGTTTCTGTTTCATTGGGCTTTCTTTTGTTATATAAACTAACTTTTTGGTGAGAATTGGGAATGAGCTAAAATAAGGCCGCTGTTACATCCATTTGGGAATACGAACCGGGAAGGGTGGCTGGCGAAGAAAAAAGGGGAGGAAGTCCGGTTGATGGGAGGAATACAGGAAAAAAAAGGGGGTGTTGCCAGCCGGGTTATGGGTTGAGGGGTGCCCGTCATTGCGATCGGGGAGAGGATGAGCCGGAAATTGCACTTCTTGCGGCAAATGCTTTTATTTGTGGCGATTTTTTTGCATATTTGTATGATAGGCCTACAGCTCAGGATGCCAGAAGCCAATTGGCCTCTGGCATTGGGCGGTTCCACATTTTAACCATTGCTTTGTTCGAATTATCGGACTGAGAATTGACTTCTTATGGCAGAAGAAACAGAAGAGCAGAACAACTCCACCAACATTATTCCCATCAACATTGAAGACGAAATGCGCGGGGCCTACATCGATTATTCGATGTCGGTTATTATTTCCCGGGCCCTGCCGGATGTTCGTGACGGATTGAAGCCGGTTCACCGCCGGGTTCTGTTCGGGATGGCTGAATTGGGCGTGAATTACAACAAACCATTTAAGAAATCGGCCCGGATTGTGGGCGAGGTGTTGGGGAAATACCACCCACACGGAGACTCGTCCGTTTACAGTACGATGGTACGGATGGCCCAGGACTGGTCATTGCGTTACCCGCTGGTGGATGGTCAGGGAAATTTCGGTTCGATTGATGGGGATGCCCCGGCTGCCATGCGGTACACGGAAGCGCGCCTGAAACGGATTGCCGAAGAGGTTCTGACGGATATTTACAAAGAGACGGTCGATTTTCAGCCTAACTTCGATGATTCGCTGGAAGAACCAAGTGTGATGCCCGCCAAGCTGCCGAACCTGTTGCTCAACGGGTCGTCGGGTATTGCGGTGGGAATGGCGACGAATATGGCGCCCCACAACCTGACAGAGGTCGTCAATGGGATTGTGGCGTATATCGAAAACCAGGATATTACGGTCGATGAGTTGATGGAGTATATCCTGGCTCCGGATTTTCCGACGGGCGCAACGATTTACGGAATGGAAGGGGTTCGTAATGCTTTCCGGACCGGGCAGGGCCGGGTTGTGCTGCGGGCGCATGCAACCATTGAAGAGAATAAAGGAAAGACCCAGATTATTGTTACCGATGTTCCGTACATGGTCAATAAGGCCATGATGCTGGAAAAAACGGCGGAACTGATCAATGACCGGAAGATTGAAGGTATCTCGGCTTTCCGGGATGAGTCGGACCGGGATGGCTTGCGTGTCGTCTACGACCTGAAGCGTGATGCGGTTCCGAACGTGGTGCTGAATAACCTGTATAAATATACCCAGTTACAATCGTCTTTCAACATCAATAACGTCGCGCTGGTGAAAGGCCGGCCGGTGTTGCTGAACCTGAAAGACATGATCCGGTATTACGTGGAGCACCGCCAGGAGGTGATTACCCGCCGGACGCAGTACGAATTGCGGGAGGCCGAGAAGCGGGCGCATATTTTGCAAGGTTTGCTGATTGCTCTGGATAACCTGGACGCTGTGATTGAACTCATCCGGAGCTCGCGTGACCCGGATGTGGCCAAGAACGGTTTGATTGAACGGTTTGAGTTGACGGAGATTCAGGCAAAAGCCATTCTGGAACTGCGGCTCCAACGGCTGACCGGACTGGAGCGCGATAAGATCATTGCTGAATACGAAGAACTGGCGCGGCTGATCGCTGATCTGAAAGATATTCTGGCCAGCGAAGAACGCAAGCTGACGATTGTCCGGGATGAGCTGCTCGAATTGAAAGCTCGCTACGGTGACGAGCGCCGGTCGGAAATTAACATGCTCGGTGATGGCAATATCAGTGATCTGTCGCTGATTGCCGACGAGGAAATGTTGATCACGATTTCGCACGAAGGCTATATCAAACGGACACCGTTGACGGAATACCGGGCGCAGAGCCGGGGAGGGGTTGGCTCGAGAGCGGCCAAAACCAAGGAGGATGATTTTACGGAGCATTTGTTCATGGCCACCATGCACAATACGCTGCTGATCTTTACCCAGAAAGGACGTTTGTACTGGCTGCCGGTTTATGAACTGCCCGAAGGAGCGCGTGATTCAAAAGGTCGGCCGTTGGCCAACTTCATCAACATTGAATCGGACGATAAAGTCCGGGCGGTGATCAACGTGAAAGATCTGAAGAATACCGATTATATTAATAATAATTATATCGTTATGTGTACGGAGCTGGGGACCATCAAGAAAACCCTGCTCGAAGCTTACTCCCGCCCGCGTCAGAATGGTATCATTGCCATTACGATCAACGAAGAAGAAGGCGATCGGTTATTGAACGTGTGTATGACCAACGGTCAGAACGATATCATCATTGCATCGAGCGAAGGGAAAGCCGTTCGGTTCAATGAAAACCGGGTGCGTCCGATGGGCCGCACAGCCGCCGGCGTTCGGGGGATTGATCTGGAACCCGGGGTGAAAGCGGTCGGGATGGTGTGCATCGGTCGGGAAGACGCTCAATTGCTGGTGGTGTCGCAGAAAGGGTTTGGAAAGCGGTCTCCGCTGGAAGAATACCGGGTGACAAACCGCGGAGCCAAAGGGGTTGGTACCCTGAAAGTGACGGATAAAGTCGGAAACCTGGTTGGCATTCTGGAAGTGACGGATTCGGACGATCTGATGATCATTACCAAATCGGGAACGGCCATTCGGATGCACGTTGAAGAGGTGCGGGTCATTGGCCGTAATACCCAGGGTGTTCGTCTGATCAACCTGCGGGACGGTGACGAAATATCGTCGGTAACCCGTATTGCCCGGGAAGAAGATGAGGAAACGGAAGGGAATGATGGGATTACGGAAGGTCTCGTAACGGGGCCCGAGGAGTCGGCCTCTGAGTAAATGGCTTGATAATCCCACAATTTATTCAGTACTTTCCAACGTTAATTCAGAAAACAACGTTTAACCACAAATTTTAGTCATATGAAACGACTCTCGTTTTTTCTACTGGCGGGGTTTTTATCAGTAGGGGCATACGCGCAGCAACAACAGGGGCTCGATGCGCTGACTGAGAAAACTTTCCAGAGCGAGAAAGAAAAAAGCGACAAGGCGATCACGGATGAAAAATCATCTGCAAAAGCCAAAACCTGGATGGATCGTGCGAAAACCTACGAAAACATTGCTACGCAGGCCATTAAGCTGGATTCCAATGCCGCAAACGTCGCATACGAAGCCTATCAGAAGGTTGTCGAATTAGATAAGGACAAAAAGGGTGGACCCGGTAAAATGGCGAAGGAAGCAGAGGAAGCGCTGAAAGGCCAGTCGCTGTTCCAGGCGTTTATGAACTCGGGAATCTACAAATACCAGGCGAAGAACTTCAAGGATGCGGCTACGTTTATGCAGAAAGCCGGTGAGATCAACCCGAAAGATACGACGGCTGCTCTGTACGGTGGTATTTTCCTGCAAAGCTCCGACAATCCGAGCGCGGCTAAAACACAGTTCGAACGCTACATCGCCAATGGTGGGAAGGACGTTTCGGTCTACACAACGCTGGTGAGCTTGTACTATCAGGACAAGGAAATTGAGAAAGCCATTGCCACGATCGATAAAGGCTTGACGATTTTTCCGAACAATAAAGACTTGAACACGCAGCGCACGAGTATTTTGGTTACTTCCGGCAAAACGGATGACGCTATTGCGACTTTGAAAGAGTCGTTGGCGAAAGACCCGAACAACTTGAATAACCTGCTGACACTGGCGAACATTTACGACAATAAAATGCGTGAAGGATCGGACGAGTTGAAAAAGCTGAAGGCTTCGGTAAAAAAAGGTCCGGATGCTGCCAAGCAGTTGGCTGATGAAAAAGTGGTCTTGAAAGAATCACAAAATGAATTAACACGTCTGACGGCTCGCCAGAAGAGAGAGCCGAAAAACGCGGATGTGAAAAACCAGATCGCTCGCGTCAAACAGATGATCACGGATTCACAGTCGAAAATTAGCGGTTTTGAGAAAGCTGTTCAGGAGCAGGCTCAACAAGGGCAGGCTGCCGGAAACCAGGAGCAGAAGCTGGCGGAATTGACCAAAGCCGTCGACAGCGACCGGTCAATGGTGAAAGAGTATTACACCAAAGCCTTGCAGGTTGATCCGAACAACTTCGATGCCAACTTCAACCTGGGTGCCGTTTACTTCAACGAAGCCGTGATCATTCGGGATCAGCTTTCTTCGATGGATATGAAAGAGTATCAGGCAAAGGGTGCGCAAATTGAAGGTCAGGTCTGTGGAAAATTCAAACAGGCATTGCCTTACTTTGAAAAAGCAAAAGCCGCGAAGGATTCGGATCAGGATCTGAATGATAACCTGACTAACCTTCAGAATATTCTGAAGCAGTTTGAAGAAAAGAAAATTGCTTGTGTCGAAAGCAAATAACAAACGGTTTCGATTAATATAGTAGAGGACAGTTTTAAAACTGTCCTCTTTTTTTATGCCTATGTTTTATAGCGTGTAGTGATAAAGCAAAAGCTAAATTCATCTCGGTTAGAATGAGGAGAAATGATTGGGACATGAGAGAGACAAATCCAGTTGTTAATCCGCAAAGCTAGGGCTTACCGAAAATTCCACTAATGCATGGTCGTCATGCGCGATGTTTGTAAGGTTGGTTGGATTGCGTTTCAAATAATCTGCATGTGTTTGTGGATTGAATGGCTTGGTTATTTTTGTAGCCTAGCCTCGAAATTGTTCTGTCTTGGATTTGACCAGTATGTGCAGAGAAAAAAGTAATTATTACCGTTCAATAAAGCCAAGTAAATTGAATACTAAAGAGGGCGGGGAATTGAATAACATATGGCGGGCTCTATGAATTCGAAAACCTTAGTTAACATAATATAAATTATACAACAAATATTTTGTGTAATTTTAGAGCCTGAAAATCATGTGTAACTTATTGGTTATTAGTTCATTGTATAAGATAGTGTAGATCAATAGTTTATGGATTCACGTGGAACAATAGGCTGGTTTATAGCTCTATAATGGCACTAAAGTTACTGCTGCTTTGATTTCGATCAGCTCAGCATCAGGTAGTATCAATAAAAAAGCGATTAAAGACCCAAATCGCTGAAGTCTTTAATCGCTTTTTATTCTGCAGTTATTTATTTGAAATAAAATCCGGATGGACCTATCTCGGCTTTGAGGGAATCAATCAGAGTTCCATTGGGCTGGTAGCGAATCACGTAACCGGCCTGTTTAAGCGACGGTGCAAATCCGGCGTAAATGATGCCACTTTGTGGTTCAACAGCCAGACCACTGAACAAGCGATTGATAAACGGCGTGGTGGCCGGAACGCTGGTGTCGGTTACGGCGAATCGGTACAGTTCTCCTTTTTGCTGGAAACTGCTGTCGTAAAAACTGTTGACAAAATAGAAATATTGTTTGTCGGCACTCAATCGAAAAAGACTTGGTGACTTTGTGTTGTCGTTTCCGATTTTAACGCGCGTCTCCACGGTTTTGCTGCTGGTGTTGAAGCGAATTAATTCGTGCCCGGAGTGCACCCACAATTTGCCATTGGCATCGACGGCTACCGGGTTTGGATTCGGACCCATTTCGATACTGGATTTCAATTGATCCGTTGTCGTGTCGATAATTATTAATTTGGTGGCTTCACCCGCTGATCCAGCAAACACTTCAGTACCGACCAGCAGAAGCGACTCTACTCCTTTTACCGCCGGGATTTTCTTCGTGACGGTATTGGTAGTCAGATCGACAACAGCAATATAACCCGGATCTTTATAAAATGTGCCATTGTTAAAATCGCCGGAGACGTCCCAGCAACTCACGTATACTTTATTGGCACTCACGCGAATGGCTGATCGCGGATTTTCAATTTCCGGTGATCGCAATGTCGCCAACGATTTAAAGGTATTGGCGTCGACGATTTCAATTTTATCCTGTGCTGCCGTTGTGTTGTCTACTAGAATCAGCCCTTTGCCGTCAGCTTCAGTGTAGCCCTGCACCCCGCCAGTAAGCGAACGTTGGTTGACCTGATTAAATATATCGTAAGTGATGGAATTTCCGGTGGGTGGCAAATACGTGATGGAGCCGTTGTTGTCTGTGAAATTTCCCGAGTTGATCACCAGCACGCCCGAACCGTAGGGCAATGCTTCTGGATTATTGTTGTCGTTGTTACACGACCAGGTAAATGCGACCAGAACCCCTAACGCCAGTTTGAGCCGACTAGTCGATAGCATTGTTTTCTTCTTCATTGGTTTTTGGTATTCAGATTACAGATTAATTGAATGGCAACGTACCGCCCCGGCATAGCGTTGCGCTTGATGTTTAGATAAACAGTGTCAAAAACGTTGTTGACCTGCCCCTGAATGCGTGTTTGCACGGGGCCGAGTTTAACTGCGGTTTCAAGCAGAATATTTGTCAGCATAAAACCGCGCAGAAACTGAATGTTGTCGAAGGTGATGTATTGGCGCGAATTAACCTGATTCTGAATAGTCAGACGGTTTTTACCCCAGGCCATGTACGCTGATAACCGCCCCACGTGTTTGGGAACATACACGAGTTGTTTGCCAACAATGTCCTGTGAATAGGCATTATAAGCCCGCTCCTGGCTCGAGCGTGTGAAAGCATACGTCAGATTTAGCCCCGATTGCCAGGCCAATGTCTGGTATGCAAGGGTACTGGTCCATTCCAGACCCCGGGAAACGACGAGTTGCAGATTTTCGACCCGATACCCGTAGTCGGGATTCCAATACGACCAATTGTCAATGCGGTTGCGGAAAACCGTTGCTTCGGTGGTAGCTTTCCAATTTTTGTCCGGTGCCCACTGCACGGCCAAACCTGTTTCCAGGTTGAACCCATTCTCGGGTCGTAGATCAGGATTGCCCAGCTCTTTCCAATAGCGTTCGTTTAACGTAGGAACCCGGTAGCTTCGTCCCGCTGAGGCTTTGGCCGTTAAGCTTACTTTGTCTTTTTGAAAAATAAAGTAGTCGGCGCCAACGGAAGGCGTTATGGGGGGATCGAACCGAGTGACAAAAGCTTGCCGCAGGTTGGCCGACAAAAGCCATTTTGCTAATTGAATTCGTAAGAGGGCAAACAAATCCGCCCTATCTTCCTCAATCTGCGGAGAATCGTAACCATCGACGCGGGTCCAGTAATGTGACCATTCACCCCCTATCCGCAGCGTGGCCAGCCCTGACGAATACGATTTGGATAGTTCTTTTTCAATTCGACTGACTAGTCGATCAGTCATTGAATGGCTGGGGTTTCTGAAATTCCCGCGGGCGTAATCAATTATATCACGCGTGAAACCCAGCCGTGCTGAAAGCGTTTGGTTTTCGTAAGTTGTTACTAAACGGTATGATTGGGAACGGGTTCGCTCCCGTGCTGTGGTGTCATTTGGCGAAATAACCAAATCATTGTCGGTCAGCCACATGTTCAACGCGAGCTGATTTCCTTTCTGATTTCGGAAATACAAATCCTGGATCACACCTTTCTGCCGGGTCGTTGAATGTTCGACAAAGTAGTTGCCCCGTTCCCGGTACGGAAAATCATTGTTGAAGTGGCTGAGGTTGGCGTATGATTTGCCCGAAACCTGCCATTTTTTACCAACCGGACTCACAAACCGGATGCCGCCCTGGGTGCTAAAATTACGAAAGCTGGCGATCTGCTGGCCCATTGAGGCAAACAAACCCGGCTGTTGCCACTGCGGATTATTCATGAGCAGGATGCTACCACCGACGGCGTCGGAACCTACGCTACTGGCCGAGGAACCGTATTGAATAGCTACTTGATCGAATCCGATGACGGGCAAAGTTGAAAAATCGGTGGTGCCCAGGGTTGGTTGGTTGATATTAATACCGTTCCAAAGCACGGCGGTGTGGTTGGCGGATGTGCCCCGAAAAGAGACTGTGGCCAGCTGACCAGCACCGTACACCTTAAAAGCCAGGGGTGTATGGTACGTCAGCATATCCGTTAGGTTTTGAAAACGAAACTGTTCCAAAGCCACGGAATCGATGCGGTGCGTTTTTAGGCCCGCCGAAAACCGTTCCGGAGGAGTCGCCCAAACCGTTATAGCCGGTAAGGTTTGGTCAACATTGCTGGTCTGCCCGTTCGCAATCGAAAACGAACTGATCAGTAAGGACAGGAAAATCCCGTCTCTGTACCGCATACTAAGTTAATTAAGTAAAAAGGATCGTCTCTAGATCTCCAGAGAGATTCACAAGCCGGTTCTTCTACACCCGAAAGCGGCCGGTTGAACAGCTGTTAAAAAGGTAGGTCTCCTGACTTACTCCCTGCTTTCGGCCTTCCCATCCGACCTTAGTTTCGGACAGTGGCAAGAAGAGAAAACAGACTTATTGAGTTTACAGTTGCGGGGACAGTGCCGGTCTTACACCGGCTTCCCTATTAAGCCATTCCTGACATGTGTCAGGTAGCGCCTTTTCTCAGAGGCAAAGGTAACGCATTGCGAAGGATTTTCAATCAAACCTTGTAGAGACCCGGTATAGGGAATCACAAAAAAAGTCCTGGGCAAATGGGGTTTGCCCAGGACCATGGAAAGGGGTGTTCAGAAGTCTGTATCTATGAAGGAGAATACTCGCGGAACGTTCCATCTGTATAGAAGATGAGAATCCGCTCTATGGTTTTTTCTTCTATTTTTTTAGCTGTAGGCAATTGTGAAGGGGCTGAATACTGTGGGGCTTCTGCCACAATTTCAGGTTGTGAAACGGTTTTCCTGACTGGTTGTGGTGGTGCTTCGACCGTTCGCGCGTTCACATTTGTAAATGACGGTTGTTCATCTTCCAGTATCCAATCGTAACCTAGTTCGGGAAACCGGCGGATAATCTTCTGAATGATATCAAAACTTGGGCGGTTTCTACCCGATAAGATGTGTGAGATACTTGAACGTTGTACACCGATTTCATCGGCGAAATAAGAAGGAGTTAAGTTCTTGTCCTTCAGTACCTGTTTAATTTTGTCATTTACATTCATAACAAGCTTTTTTTAACAAAAGTAAATTATTTACAATGATAAACAAGCGCAAATTTATTACAAAAGTAAATTATGACAAATGTAAACAAGTGGAATCAAAAAAAGGCCAGCTTACAAATGTAAACCGGCCTTCATAAGATGTAAATTGATGGAGAAAAACAGTTTGTTAAACTGTCACATTATTTTCGCGTAGCGCGTCATTCAATGACGTTTTCAAATCGGTCGATTCTTTGCGTTGACCAATGATGAGTGCACACGGTACGTGGTAAACGCCTGCAGCAAACTCTTTAGCAATACTCCCCGGAATGACGACTGAATTGTCGGGAACATACCCACGATGTTCAACTGGAGATGCTCCGGTTACATCAATAATTTTAGAGCTGCCAGTAATGGTAACACCTGCTCCTAGTACGGCTTTCTTGCCTATATGAGCGCCTTCAACTACGATGCAACGGGAGCCAATAAAGGCACCGTCTTCCACAATCACAGGCGACGCCTGTGGTGGTTCCAGAACGCCACCGATTCCTACTCCCCCACTCAAATGAACATCCTTACCGATCTGAGCACAACTACCTACCGTAGCCCAGGTATCTACCATCGTCCCTTCATCTACATAAGCTCCGACATTTACATAAGATGGCATCAAGATCGCGCCTGGAGCAATAAAAGATCCGTACCGCGCCACCGCTGGTGGAACCACGCGAACTCCCCTTTTCTGGTAATCAGTCTTTAGAGGGATTTTATCATGAAACTCAAAAATGCCTACTTCCTGAGTTTGCATTGATCGGGAAACAAAATAAAGTAGAATAGCTTTCTTCACCCATTCATTAACTGTCCACTTCTCCCCTGCACTGTCAGGCTCTGCAACGCGCAGGCGCCCATGATCAAGTTCAGCAAGAACTTCCTGGATTACTTTTAAGGTTGCCGAATCGGTCAGCAATGTACGGTCCGACCAACAATTTTCAATAATACTCTTGTACTCCATAGTTCAAAAATTTAATTGCACTGTTAATTTATTTTTATGTATTTAATCTGCTGATAATAAGATTATTACGACTCTGGCAGTTTAAAGATTCTAATTGGATTTGTTATAATTGGCACTATACAATTGGCACTATCCTTTCACTTAAAAGGTTCGATTGATAGGGTGAGAAAAAGTGATCAATGTCGTCCTGTATTTAGTGTATGTTCGTAACATTATAATATAAATGCATTATATCAACTACCCTACTTGATTGCTCTAATACGATGAGCCGCCTTATTAATCTTTTGTTAACTACAATTGTTTTTACGCCTATTATTACTACTTCTACAACGGACCATAGTACCATGCTTCTCATACTATTCGTCTGTATTCATTCAATATTTCTCTTCTCGATATTGGCCGCCCGAACAGCTGCCCGCGTTATAGTGTCCCAACCTTCGAAGATTGCATTATAATGAATCGTACCTGTCACGCAGCGATTCATGGTCTAAGTAATTTTATACCTACGTTGGTGATTTGTAATTGAACCAGTAGAAAAAAATGATGGGGTGACAAAACTCTCTTCTGCCCACTTGAAAAAGTTAGAGGAGTTTCTGTATTCATCGTGCCCAATGAGCAAGAGGATTCCGTGAGAGAAGCTAGAATTGAATTTTGCTTTTTGATATACTTTTGACTGTTAATTTTTCACCATAAACTTTCGTTCAATCTATCAGTGTGAAGGTATTGATAATTCAAATGAATAAAAAAGGATTGCTAATAAAAACATGGTAGTTGTAGAGAATAAGGTAATATTCTAATCGCTAGGCGTAAAAAAAGAAAATGTATACTATTAAAATTAGTAAAATGCAGCACTTGTTTTAGTAATTTGCTAACTAATTAAACATTATATACTAATTTTTATACTATTTGACTAATTTAGATTTGCTAAAATACTAATTATGATGTCCGGCTTTGCAGCATTCTTTTTTATTTATCCCTATGCATACCTATTAGAGATGTTCTCTCCCTACCTTGCCCTTTTTCAAATTGTATTAATATCTTTGTAGCGTTCTTGTAACCAATTCTCAAACACACAATGGGCAAAATTAAAGTCGCCATCAACGGGTTCGGTCGCATAGGCCGATTGTCTTTTAGAAGACTTCTTGAAAAAGAAAATGTAGAAATCGTTGCCATCAACGACCTGACTGATAATGCAACGCTGGCACATTTATTAAAATACGATTCTGTTCATGGCAAATTTCAGGGCGAAATCGCATCTGACAGCGATAGTTTAACCATTAATGGAACACGCATTCATGCCTACGCTGAACGCGATCCTAAAGCATTACCTTGGGCTTCTCTCGGTGTAGATGTAGTTCTTGAATCAACCGGCCGATTCGTTGATGAAGCAGGTGCAGGCCAACATTTAACTGCTGGTGCCAAAAAAGTAGTTATCTCCGCTCCCGCTAAAGGCAACATTCCAACTGTTGTTTTAGGTGTGAATGAAGATACACTGAGTGGCGAGGAAACCATTCTTTCCAATGCTTCGTGTACGACAAACTGTCTAGCACCAATGGCCAAAGTCCTCGACGACGTTTTTGGAATTGAGAAAGGCTACATGACTACGGTACATGCTTATACAGCCGATCAAAATCTGCAGGATGCTCCTCATTCCGATCTGCGCCGGGCTCGGGCAGCTGCTCTGTCCATCGTTCCAACTTCAACCGGTGCTGCTAAAGCTGTTGGTTTAGTATTGCCGCAATTGAAGGGTAAACTGGACGGATATGCACTGCGTGTTCCCATTCCAGACGGTTCTGTAACGGATTTAACAGCAATCCTGAAACGGGAAGTAACAAAAGAAGAAATCAACGAGGCCATGAAAGCCGCAGCCGAAGGACCGCTGAAAGGTATTCTGGAATACTGTGTTGATGAGATCGTATCAACCGACATCGTTGGCAATCCCCACTCCTGCATCTTCGATTCCAAACTGACTTCGGCCAACGGAACGCTGGTTAAAATTGTAGGCTGGTACGACAACGAGTTTGGCTACTCAAGCCGCATTGCCGATCTGATTGCAAAATTGTAATATAAAAAGGCAAGGCAACAAAAAAGGCGGGGTTTTACTCCGCCTTTTTGCATTTTAAGTATTTTATGGAATACCCCTTTCGGTAAAAAATATCTTCATACCGGGTCTTAATACCGTAGTGAAGATCATTCATCTCAGACTGATAAAGATTCCGGGTGGTTACCAAATCCGAAAAACCGTGATCTGTTAGGGTAACTACACTGTAGTCAAAAAAATCATCGTGGTCGGTTTTCAGATGCAGCGTACCTGAAGCAGCCAGCACCTCGTGATACAATGCCAGAAAACGGGGCGCGGTCAGCCGGTTTTTAATTTGACTGATTCGCGGCTGGGGGTCTGGAAAGGTAATCCAGAGTTCATTCACCTCATCTTTTGCAAAGAAATCGAGTAATCGAAATACATCCGTCCGCAAAAACGCAACATTGGTCAGGCCCGCTTCCAGCGCTTGCTGGCTCCCTTGCGCAATTCGATCCCCTTTGCGATCAATTCCAATAAAATTCAGGTCAGGATAGTGTCGGGCCAGGCCCACCGTGTACTCCCCCCGCCCACAGGCTATTTCGACCACAATTGGATTCGTATTCTGGAAATAAACCTGCCGCCAATTTCCTTTAATCGTTTCAAAAAGCTCCTTCCCCGGTTCCAACACATTCGAACTGACGCGATTGTGCTCAAAACGGGCCAATTTATTTCTACTCACTATCGTTATAATTGATTTATTTCTGCAACAACATAGGTACTTCCGGTCACCAGGATACAATCGTCAGCCCCGGCACGTTCCAGCGCACTTTCCAGCGCCTGATTAACGGTTTTAAAAACCGCTCCCACCATACCATACTGACGAAATTCATTCGAGAGCGCTTCTGCATCCAGCGCCCGTGGAATATCAGGCTCACAAAAGTAATAATTTGCCTCTTCCGGAAACAGTTTGATTAGCTTCGACAAATCCTTGTCTTTCACAAATCCCAGCACCAGGTGCAGCGTACGGTATGAAACCGTCCTCAACGATTCGAGCACATTCCGAATTCCGGGTTCGTTATGCGCCGTGTCGCAAATAACGATTGGATTGCGTTGCAAAAACTGCCACCGGCCTTTCAACCCGGTTAATTCAACTACATTGGCAATTCCATACTGAAGCGCTGTAACAGAAACAGGAAATGGTGGAGAAGCACCATTGGTCTGCCAATCAGGCGAGGAAAGCTGATTGAGTGTGGTCAGAACACCGGCAACATTTTTCAGTTGATACGAGCCAAGCAAGCCAAGTTCAAGCGTAAACCCATTGCGATGGCTATCGACAATGGACAGCTGGCGCCGTTCTGCTTTGATTCCCTCATCCAGCACCTGAAAGCTTCCATCCGATGCAAATACAATCCGACTCCCACACTCCGCTGCTTTCAGACTAAACACCTCCTGTGTGTCAGAGTCTCGTTCACTAACCACCACCGGAACACCAGGTTTGATAATGCCGGCTTTCTCAAAGGCAATCTTCTCCAGACTGTCCCCCAAAATATCGCTATGATCCCATCCAATGTTTGTAATCAGGGACACCAAGGGCGTAATAATGTTCGTCGAATCAAGCCTTCCTCCCAACCCTACCTCTATTACCGCAATATCCACGCGCTGACGGGCGAAATAGTCGAAGGCCATAGCAACAGTCACCTCGAAGAAAGAAGGCCGCAAATCCTCGATAAACGCCTTATGATCGAGCACAAAGGCTGCTACCTCCGCTTCCGGGATTGGCAGACCGTCAATGCGGATTCGTTCCGTGAACGATTTTAAGTGGGGAGACGTGTACAGGGCAGTTTTGTACCCGGCGGCTTGCAGAACCGAAGCCAGCATGTGCGAAGAGCTTCCTTTGCCGTTGGTTCCCCCAACGTGGATGCTCCTGAACTGCTCATGTGGATTGCCCAGATAGGCACAAAAATGAAGTATATTATCCAGACCAGGTTTAATGGCCTTCGCTCCTACGCGGTGAAAAACCGGCAATTGCGCGTATAAATAAGCAATCGCTTCCGAATACGTCATTCGGTACTAATTTGATCGAATCTTAATTGTGTAAATTCCAGTAGATCTTGGTGGTGCAGAAGATCCTTTTGCTACTAACTGTAATTTATAAACCTGTTGTTTATAGAATTCTGTTACAGTTGGGCTCAGCTGTGTTTCTTTTAATCTAACATTAATTACATCCCCTCTATCATCCACCGTAATTTCAAATCTGATAACGCCACTTTCGCCGGAATTGTCCTGCGCAATGCGTGAACTGGCCAGTCGCCAACCTGCCATATTCAGCGAAACCCCCGATCCCGTACCGCCCGGCGTTCCGTAAAATTGTTTCGCGTTGATGTTTCCATCCGGATTTCCTTTATCACCGACGCCGGATGCGTCATCACCGTTGTTGTTTCCCCCAATTCCAGACGCTTTTCCCACAGTACCATTGGATCCACCCGAGGGAGACCGTTTATACAACGCATTGGCGTCCACCTTTTTCGGTTCGGCCACCGGTTCCGCTTTAGGCGGTGCAGGTGTTGGTTTTGGCGTAGTCGACTCGGCCTTTTTAGGGTCCGCCTTTTCCGGAACTGTTACCGGGCTTTCTATTTTGCTGGCAATATCCGGCTTCTCGGTAATGACTTTGCTCGGTTTAGCCTCTACAATTTTAGGAACAGGTGCGGTCGGTGTTTTTTCAACCCGCGAAGTGGTAGTCACTTTCGGATTTGGTTTGTCCTCTTCCTTCTTAACGTCTTCGGTATTTTTCGAATCGCTCGCTTTATTGTAGGTCTGGATGGAACCACTCCCCACCAGATCCGTGCCGAAATTGACATCGACGTATTCAATCGGTGGTGGCTCGGGAACCGACTGCCACAAGCGGATGTATAACAGCAGAAAAAAAAGCAGCGCGCACACAGCCGACGCACTGGCCAAAGCCGTTACCCGATATTCCTTCTCATTTTCGAGCGCAAATCGATTCATGCAAATACGTATTTAGGCATTAAACGCACCAACCGGGAGATCGTATTGCGTTCACCGGCAAAAATAAAACGAATTCGGGAATTGTTCAGTTCACACCATACAAAAAGGCAACCACCCAGGCTGCCTTTATCGGTTTATCTGCATAAAATAACTAATCAATCTTACAAACCCAGGCGCGAGCCCCCGCCAGCTTGCTTACTTTTTCGAGCGAAGCCAGAATTTCATCTTTATCGGATGAACCTACAGCGGCTACCTTCACCAGTTCTTTGGTCTTCGTCTGGGGAAGAATATAAGCGGTTTCAAACCCAGCCCGGCGCAATCGGTTCATCAATCGTTTTGCATTCGCTTTGCTGGAAAAACTGCCCGCGATGGCCAGGTAATAGGCCTCTTCCCGCTTCGGTTCAGCCACTACAACCGGTTCTTTCACAACTGGCGTTACCATGACTACAGGAGACGCGACCGGTACAACGGGTACTGTGCGCGTTGCTGCAGGTTCAGCGTCAACAACCGCAGTCCGCACGCTGTTTTTTTCGACGGGTTCGGTAGAAGCCGGAACAGCTTCCTCCTCCTGGGCAAAGAGTTCGAACGGATTCAGGCTACTAACCACCAGCGAAGGTGATTTCTTCACCGAAACAATCACCCCCAGCGAGCAAACCAGCAACACCGCAGCTGCCCAGGCCAAATACTGCCGACGAGTATTCGTTACCGGCATGGCAACAACTCGAGCTGGAACTTCTTCTGCCTCAACCGCAATCGGCGCTTCTTTCGGCAATTTCACTACTTCCTGGGGTACTTCCGTCTTCTCAACGGCGTTCACCAAACGCGCCGACACCGGTTGATACCCGTACGACTCGCCCTGAAAGTTATGCCGAATTTCGGGATCAAACTGAAGCTTTCCTTCCTCGTTTTCCGAGAAAAGCCCTACACCGTCGATGGCAAAGATTTGGCCTTGCCGGAGCGTTTGCTTCATTTCTTCCGCAAACTGCCGAATGGCCTGCCCTGCCGCTTCCCGCGTACAGCCGTCGTGCAGCATCATGTAATTGATCAATAACCCATCGTCCAGCTTAAGCGCTTCATTAAAAGCAATCTTCTTCCGGGGAGGCATATACATCCCGGTTGCTTCGACGAACGTAGCCGGCACATAATGCAGGATGAAGCCACCCAGCTCCGGAACAACGATGCAATCGTACTGAAACAGAAGTTTTTTTAGATAATCCGATACAGATACCATGAGCTTTCTAGTTGGGCATTGTCAAAAGCTGTACGACAATCCTCCGAGAAAGTTAAGCCCTTGTTGCGGATAATACAAATACCGCTGATAATTACCACCTATAATGTTATTTAACGAAACAAAAGCTGAAACCTGTTTTCCTAGGAAATAGTCAATTTTCAGGTTCAGATCCCAAATGGGTTTGAGGGTAAAAACCTGATTGGTAACGAAATTTTTTCCCTTCATACCCTGATAGTGGTACAAATCAACCGTGATAAACAATTTTTTATCCACAATAAACGAGTTGGCCCAGGAACCTGAGACGGTGGGCCGGTGCCAGGCTTCTTCCATTCGGGTTAAACTATAATCGTAGAAATCCGCCCGCAGGGTCGAGCGGAAAATTTCCTTATAGGTATACCCCACCTGCCCCGACACCGTCAGTACATGCGAACGATTGCCATCATACACCACAAAGAATTTGGAGGTATCCGGCCAGGTATTATTGAAGCCGTAGAAATTGCGGTAACGAGCGTACGAAACTTTTCCTTCGTACGAAATCCCGCCCCCAAGTTCTCCCTTGCTTCCCCCGTAGATATCCCAGGTTTTTTCCGTGTTGGCCAGCACCACCTGTGGAGCCAGCCACCGGTTTTCGCCCAGAAAACTCCGCAACGTGTTCCGGTTAATGTCCCCATCAACGCCCACAAAAAAGTGAATATTCCCCGCCGGAACCACATCGAGGTCGATAACGGGAAAAGCGCGCGTCCGGTTGATTGCCAGTCGCTTGTCCGATTCGTTAACAGCGTTAACCCCGAACGTAGCAGTCAGAAAAGAATTTGAATATTTAAAGGTCGGCTTCACACGGAACAGGTTCCGGTTATCAACCGGGCCGTCGGTACGCTGGGTAATGAATGCATCGGCCGCAAACAGCGCTACGAAGTTATCGGAAATCCCGACGGAGCCTTTCAGGTTCGTCGCCCAGTCCAACTCATTCACGTCATAATTGTCGGATAGATTGACAATTCCCGTCTTCAAAGAATAATCAATGGTTTGCTCGGGATTCACATTTTCAATCCCGACCCGAAACTGTGAGGTGGTCAGAACCTGGCGAATGGTCTGCCGGTCGATTTCCTGCGGGCGACGGTAACCGTAGAAATAAAAAGCTTCCCGGTCGTACCCCAGGTTGGCCGAGAGCTTGAATGCATCGGTCTGGTAATTTCCGTTGAGCTTGATCCGGTTTTCGCTCGTCGCCGAATTTTTCCCGTCAACCGGGCCCTGCGCAGACGACAAATGCTTGAACGAACCGTCTACCGAAAGATTTTCCATGACCTGCCCGCTCCCGAAGGCTTCCCCGTAAAAGGAGCCATAGTTACCGGCACCGGCTTTTATGTAATTGTTGAACAGCTCCTGCTGTTCGGCCTGAGCCGCCGGAAGCGGTAAAGCCGATGGCGACAGCTTCGGATCGCCCACCGACAACGACCGGTCATTAAATTCATACATCAACTTCCGCTGGTCCTGCGATGGTTTGATGGACGGTATTTTGTTAAAAAGCCGGTTGGCCGGCGGCATTTCAATTTTCCGGTTCTTCTCAATGGTGATCTCCTGATCATCGATCTCACCCTGCCGAACCGGGGGCGTCGTCGGACGCTGGGGTTGTTGCGCCCGCGCATCGATGGTATTCAGCAATAAGCTGCCCGTTACAATCAAAAGGAAAGCAAAATGATCGATCGATGCTTTTGGTACTGACATGTAGCTATTCGGTTTGGACCGGTGCATATCGGCTTAATGGTGTAAGTAATTACAGAACAACGACTAGTTGCGGTTGTCGAGCGCGGCCAGCTTCTGTTTGGCTTCCGTTATAATCTCCTGGCTTTCTGCGTTTTCAATGATCGAATTCAGAACGGCTTTGGCCTGGGCAATTTCATTCTGGGCAACGTTGTTATCCGCAACCAGAATAAAACCTTTGCCTTTCCAATAATCATATTGCGCAAAATCCGAATTAAACCGCAGCAAGGCATCAATGGACTCCTTGTACTTCTTGGTCCGGTACAACATATCTGCAATCCAGTAGTTGGCCTCCGCTCCCTGCTCATCTTTGGCCAGTGCCATGGTTTTTTCAAACTCCGTCGTAGCCTGCTTGTAATCCCCTTTGGCGTAGGCCACTTTTCCCAGCATCAATTGCGCCCGGTTCTGAGCTCCCGGCACCACGTTGCCCATCGACAGCACCTCGCGGGCCGCTACCTGGGTCGAATCGTAATTGCCCGTCGCATAGTACGTATCCATTAGGCCCAACACCGCCTGCGACCGTTCATTCTTGCTTTTCGACTGGGTTAACACCGCGCGGTAGTTGCGGATGGCCAGCGGGTAGTTTTTCTGTTGCCGTTCGATATCGGCCGCCCGGGCAGCCGCCCGCGTTACAAAGTCAGACTTGTTATCCGCAATGACGGTATAGAAGTACTTCAGGGCATTGGCCAAATCGTTGGAACGGTAGTATGAATCTGCCAGGTAATACCGGGCTTCATACGCCAGCGGACTGTTTGGATTGTCGTTGATAAACTCCAGTAAAGTCGTGATTGCCTGACCGTATTTCTCGTTGAAATATAAGCCTTTAGCATTCTCAAACTCAACCTTTTGTAGATCCGTGCTACCGGGGTTATTTTTCTTGTAGCTGGATAACGTACTGCTGAATTCGTCGGCGCGGCCCGCATCACTCAGGGCATTCTGAAGCCCCAGTAAGGCTCCGGATGCTGACGGGCTTCCACCGTACTGATCCAGAATACGTCGGTAGTCCTGAATAGCCGGTTCATACAGTTGCAGGTTCGTGCTGGCCGTGGCCCGCTTCAGCAAAGCCGCCGGAATCAGATAACTTTTGGGTTTGTCATTAATCAACCGGCTAAAACCGCGAATCGAAGCCTGGTAAGCTCCTTTTTCAAAATCCACATTAGCCGCCTGAAACAGGGCATCGTCAGCGTAGCGTGAATTGGGGAACTGGGTCAGAACTTTCTCAAACTGCGCCTTTGCTTCGGTATCCCGCTCCATGAAAGCCAGAATCATTCCTTTCTGGTAAGCCGCGTAATCCCGGTCAATACGGCCCTGCGCAATGGCATTGTCGTAATACCGCATGGCTTCGTTATAGTTCTTGGTTGCAAAGTAGCTGTCGGCCACCCGAACCGTGGCATCTTCCAACGCCTGCTTGTCCGAGGTTCCGGATTTGGCAATGAAATCCCGGAAATAGGTAACTGCCTGCGCGTAATTTTTCTTGTTGTACGACGCGTACCCTAAAGCATACAGACTTTTGCCCTGCAATTCGGCATTCGCATTGCTGCGCAACACCTGCTGATACAGCGGAATAGCCTCATCGTATTTGCGCTGGGCCGAGAAAGTTTCGGCTTTCCAGAACAGGGCATTATTGCGCAGGTCGGCATCGACGGGATTTTTCAGCGATTTGTCAAAAAGCACCAGCGCCTGATCGTAACGCTCGGCGTTGAAATCATTTACCGCCTGGTTGTACGTGATGCGCTGGTACGACGCGTTGATGCGCGGGGTTCGCCGTTTCAGCCCTTCAATGTATGAAATGGCCGCGCCGTAATTATTGGAGGAAAAGTACGCTTCACTCAACAACTCATTCGACTCGTTTTCGAATTTGCTGTTCGGGTATTTTCGCAGAAATTCCGTAAACTCCTTCACCGCATCGCCCCCGTTGTTCAGATCGAGTTGCAGCTTGGCGTGGTTGAACTGGGATTCTTCCTGAATATCTTTATTGAAGCCCAGACGCGCCGACTGATCGAAGGCATTCAGGGCAAAACTCGGATTGGAGGTTTGCAGGTAGCTAATGCCCATCCGGTAGGCCGAATACTGCGCAATCGTGTCTTTCCCCGCCGACACATTTTTCAGGGCTGCAATCGTTCCCTGGTAATCCCCGGTTTTGAACAGCGCATCGCCGTACCGGAACTGAACCGCCGGCGGCACACTACGCCCTTTCGTATTACTGTATTGTTTATAAAACGGAATAGCTTTCGCGTATTCATCTTTTTTATAAAGCACCTCCGCCGTAAAAAGTGCGACATCGGCCAATTGAGCCGCATTGCCCCGGTTGCGTTGCAGTAAAGGCTGGGCGTAAGCCAGTAATTGATCGTACTGGCCAGCCTTATACATCGACTGCACAATCCAGTTGGGAACCTCATTCTGGTAGGTGGGGTTCTGTTCGATCCGGCGGAAGTCACTGATGGCTTCCCGGTAATTACCCTGCCGGAAGTTGATCACCCCCGCGTAGTACGAAGCCGCCGGAGCCTGTTCCAGGCCGGGGTCCTGTTTGATCTGGTTCAGCAAGGGCAATGCCTGCCGCAAATCCTGCTTCGAATAGTAGGCCATGGCCAGCAGGTACTTGCTTTCGGCCTGTCCATACGCGTTCGAATTATTTTTAATGGCTTTCTCCAGGTACGTAATCGCCCGGTCGTAATCGGCTTTGTCGAAATAATACTTGCCCAGATCCCCGTACAGCAAGCCCGCTTTGGGGTGTTCGCGGTGGTTCTTCACAAACCGGTCTACCTGCACCTCCGCTTCCGGAATGTCCAGGTACAAACCAGATAGGGCGATGTAATATTCCGCCGAAATCGCGTTCTGATCACTGATGTTCGTGATCGGTTTCTTCCGTTCCAGGTACTGCAGGAACTCCTGCCGCGCGGCCGCGTAGTTGTTTTTCTCGAACCACTCCAGTCCGTTCCGGAACAGGGCATCGGGTTCTGTATAACTTAGTGTTCGCTGGGCGGATACCGGAATCGTCAGCACCGAGCAGGTTACTAAGACCGATAATTGAAATGCTTTTCCAAACAGGGTCGGACGCATATGTTGGCGTTAATCTAATTTTCTTTATCGTAATGCCGTTATTACTTTTGTAGGTCGTAAGAACGGTTTTTACCATCTGAAAACGAAAGTACACGCATTTTCCGTATGAAAAAAAATCATTGGCTTTTCTTTTTGCTCGGTTTACCCTTCCAGGTTCTCGGAGCCATTTCGACAGTTCCATCAACAGAAACCCCATCGGTGGCGGCTTCGCCTTCCATTACGTATATTCTTTCCATGCCCGAACCGCAAACGCATTATTTTGAAGTAGAGATGCGGCTGACGGGCGCAGCGCGCGGTTCCCAAAACGGGTCTACGGGCTACATCGATGTAAAAATGCCCGTCTGGACGCCCGGTTCGTACCTGATCCGGGAGTACGCCAAAAATGTGGAAGGCTTTCGAGCCATGACCGGCAACCAACCCGTCCGTTCCGAGAAAATTCGCAAAAATACCTGGCGGATTTATTCCACCGCCGACCAGCTTTCCATTCATTACAAGGTATACGCGTATGAACTTAGCGTACGGACCAGCTTCATCGACGCTTCCCACGGCTACCTGAACGGCGCCAGCATTTTTCTGTACGTTGACCACCTGCGCGCTCAACCCCACCGGCTCGTGATTCAGCCGTATAAAGACTGGAAAAAGATCAGCACCGGCTTAGCCGCCGTTTCGGGCCAGGCCAACACCTACGAAGCCGCCGACTACGATGTGCTGGTGGACAGTCCGGTGGAGATTGGTAATCACCACACCTTTTCGTTTACCGCTGCGGGTGTTCCGCATACCGTGGCCATGTACGGCGATACCATCTACGACGACGCCAAACTGGCCGATGACCTGAAACGGGTGTGCGAGGAAACCTACAACGTCATTGGCGAACACCCTTGTCGGGATTACACCTTTATCATTCACCAGACACCCACGGGCGGGGGCGGCCTGGAACACGCCAATTCGTCGACCTTGCAGATTACCCGCAACGCCTTTCTAAACGGGCAGCTTTACCAGAATTTCCTGAGTCTGGTGGCCCACGAATATTTCCACCTCTGGAACGTCAAACGGATTCGGCCCAAAGCGCTCGGTCCGTTCGATTACGAAAATGAAAATTACACGCATTTGTTGTGGGTGGCCGAAGGCATTACCAGTTTTTACCAGACTGCCATCTTGCAACGCAGCGGTTTTATGACTTCCGAAGCGTATCTACGCTCATTTGCGGGCGAAATTTCCGGAATTGAGAATTTGCCGGGTAACGACGTTCAATCCGTCGCCGAGTCCAGCCTGGATGCCTGGATCAAATACTACCGCCCCAACGAAAATTCGATCAACAGCACGGTTTCGTATTACAGTAAAGGCAGTGTCCTCGGCGGTTTACTCAATCTGGCCATTCTGTCGAGCACCAAGGGACAGAAGAAACTCGATGATGTACTGCGCCTATTATATACTACGTATTATAAGAAAGAAAAACGCGGGTTTACCGACGAAGAATTTCAGGCCGCCGTGGAGAAAGTGGCCGGACAAAAAATGGATGCGTTCTTTCAGAAGTACGTATTCGGCACCGAAAAAATTGATTACAACCGTTTTCTGAATCCAGTGGGCCTGCAGATGCTCGATGCCAGCGCCAGTAAACAGGATGCGTACATCGGAGCCATGACCAAATACGCCGACGGAAAGCTCACGGTCTCGTCGGTCCGGCGCGACTCACCGGCCTGGAAAAGCGGCTTGAACGTTAATGATGAACTGATTTCCGTCAACAACCTACGGGTTGGCAACGACCTCGACAAGCTACTAGACCATTACCATCCGGGCCAAACCATTACGGTTTTGGTCAATCGCGGTGGCCAGCTCAAAACCGTACACCTGGAGCTCATCGGCAATCCGCTGGCGGCTTATCGCATTCAGCCCGTCGCCAGCCCGACCGCCGAGCAAATGAGTTTATACAAACGCTGGTTGATGGTCAACAACAGCTAGTCGAACTCGTGCCGTTCAACGGTGTTCATGAAATCTTCGTGCATCTGGGCAAACCGGTCGTTCACCCGTTGCAGGAAGGTCTCATCCACCAGACGAATCACTTCGTCATCGGAAGTGACGTCCATTTCGCTGATCTTGTACGTTTGTTCGTACAGCCCGGCTTCAATCTTAATGAGGTATTTGTTGTTCCAGGCATACAGGCCAACCCGGAACGCCGGATGCGGAATTTCTTTTAGATAGCGCATTTTGTTACCATTTAACACTGTTAGGTTACTTATTAATTGCCATTTCTCCAAACTAATGAAATACTATTTACTACGTCGGCTTCTCTATGGTTCTTTGTGGTTGGTCGGCGGTTCAGTTTTTTGGGCCTGTTCAGACTCCGGCAACAGCGAGGCTATTGTATTTTTTCAACGGGCAAATTTAGCGCTCAAATCCGGCGAACAGCGTCAGGCCATCAAGTTTTACAACGAGGCTATTGAAAAAAAACCGGACTTTGCCGACGCTTACAACAACCGTGGTTTGGCCAATTACCGGCTCGGAAACTACCAGGAAGCGCTCGCCGATTACACCCAGGCCATCGACAAAGACGGTGAATTCTGGCAGGCGTATTTTAACCGCGCCGAAGTCCGGGCGGACCTGGACGATCTGGCCGGTAGCGCCGAAGACCTGAAAAAGATTCAGACGGTTTACAAAGATTCGTCTTACTACTACGTCCGACTCGGGAATTTACAAGTAAAGCAGCATGCGGAGCCAGCCGCTCAGGCTTCTTATGAAAAAGCCCTGGTGCTGGACCCGAAAAATGCCGAAGCCCTGACCAACCGGGGTGTTTTGTATTTCAATCAGAAACAGTACGAACTGGCCAAAGCCGATTTTCAACAGGCCACCCAACTCAATCCCAAACAGCATTTTGCATTCAATAACCTAGGATTAATTCTGGGTCGGGAACAGAAGTACGCCGAAGCGCTGCAATTGACCGAAAAAGCCCTGGCGCTGCAACCCACACAGCCCTATTACCTCAACAACAAAGGCTACCTACTTCTCCAGTTGAACCGACCGGCGGATGCCCTCAAACTTATTCAGCAATCCTTGAAACTCGACGACCGAAATGGCTGGGCACACCGGAATTTAGGCCTCTACTATTTGGCCCAACAGCAACCCAATCAGGCCGTTACAGCCTTCAAGGAAGCCGAACAGCTTGATCCATCCATCGAACACGTGTATGCCTATCTGGGGCAGGCCTACCAGCAATTGGGCGACCCCGTTCAGGCTTGTGCAGCCTGGAAAATGGGTAGCCGGATTGACGATGAGCTGGCCCGGGAAAACCAAACCCGTTACTGTCGCTGATCCGCCCCGAAGGCGTCCTGAACCAGTTGCTTATACCGTTGAAATTCCCCGGAGTTTATATGCCGATCCGTTTCAATTTCCAGCAGTTTCGGTCGATCGCTCTTCGCAAAAAAATCCGGCAGAACGGTTTTTAGGGCAGCGTACGATGCAACCTTCTCGTAAATCATCCCGGCATCTTTAGCGGTATTCTCCGCCGAAAGCGGCTGACTGGTTTCAAAATAATCTTCCAGTTCCGGCTGACGCGAAGGCCCATCAATAATCCGGAAAATATTCCCCCCGTGGTTGTTGAGCACAATTACCCGCAGATTTTCCGGGATCAGATTATTCCAGAGGGCATTCCGGTCGTAAAAAAACGCCACGTCGCCAATCAGGGCCGTAACGGTTTTCGACGTTGTCAGGGCGGCCCCCACCGCCGTACTCAGGCAGCCATCGATGCCACTGGTTCCGCGGTTGGCAAACACTTCAACCTGCTGATTCTCATCCAGCCCGCACAAATTGACGTACCGAACCGGCATGCTGTTGGCCACGTGCAGCTGGCTTTTGGCCGGTAATCCATCCAGCGATCGCTGCACCACTGCCCATTCGTGAAAAACCGTTTCCTCCTTCAGAAACTGACGGACCAACCGCGCGGCTCGGCGGTCCAGTTTCTGCCAGCTTTCCTGAAAATAATCATCCGCTGTCGTCTCATCATCGTTGCTGACAAACCGCTGGTAATCAATATCCGAAAACAGTTTTTCAAAAAAAGCCGTCGGTTCGGAAGGAATCAACTGCGTCAACGACTGAAACGGGTCGGCCAGACGCATGTGCGGCTGAATCTGCCAGTGCTGACGGGGCGGGTGCGAGCGCAGGAAAATTTTGAACTGCTTGGAAATAAACGACTGCCCGCACGTAATGAGCAGATCGGGGGATAAACCACTGCGCATTCCGTCATCGGTCAGGTTCAGAAAAACGTCCTGGCCGGTGATGAACTCTCCGTTTCGAGGCAGGTTTGCAATTACATCACCCACCACCGGAATTCGCCATTCGTCGCTTATTTTTTTCAGAATTGCCAGCAAAGCCGGATCGTGTGGCCCTTGCCCAACTGCAATCAGTTTTCGCTCCGCCGTTTCCCACTCGTCCTGCAACCGATGCCAGCGTTCCGACGACAAAGCCGGAGTGGCCGGCAGTTGTTCAATCACCCGAACCGGCCCAAACTCAAACCGTTCATCGGCGGTCGGGTACAACGGTTCGCGCAGTGGAATGTTGACATGAACCGGGCCACGCGGTTCGGTACGGGCCAGATCGACTGCTTCGTTCGACACCCGTTCGGCAAACCAGCGGGCATCGGGATGCACAAAATCAGCGGGCAGTTCAAACGACTGTTTGACGTGCCTGCCAAAAATTTCGGTTTGGTAAATGGTTTGTCCGTCGAGTTGGTGCGTCCACTCCTTCGGCCGGTCGGCAGTCAGAATCAGCAACGGTATTTCCAGGAAGTACGCTTCGGCCACAGCGGGGGCCAGATTGTACACCGCGCTGCCCGACGTACACACGACGATAACCGGCTGCCGAATCTGCTGAGCGATTCCGAGCGCGATAAAACCGGCGGATCGTTCATCGGCCACAACGCGGGTTTGAATGTCCGGATGCCGGGCCAGCGCCAGTGTCAACGGAGCGCTGCGCGAACCGGGCGAGATCACCGCCTGTCGGATTCCCTTCCGGACACATAATTCAACGAGGTTGAGGAGATGCTGATGAATAGCCACAACGAAATCAAATTAACATGACGAAGCCGTCCAAAAAACCAAGTCCGCAAATTGAAATTGCATTCCCGGTATTTTCGGACGGCTCAGTTATTTATTACCGTATTATTGGTTTCTGGTTTGGGATTTACCGTTGCCTCGATAAACCCTACCCTAAAAGCCAATTAACCCAAATAAGTCTTCAGCGCTTTCGAACGCGAGGTGTGCCGCAGACGACGGATGGCTTTTTCCTTGATCTGACGAACCCGCTCGCGGGTCAGGTTGAATTTCTCACCAATTTCTTCGAGCGTCATGGCGTGTTCGCCATTCAACCCGAAATACAGCGTGATGACATCGGCTTCCCGCTGGGTCAGCGTCGACAGAGCGCGTTGTACTTCTTTGCGCAGTGAGTCATTGATCAGGCCCGAATCCGGTTTGTCTTCTCCATCGTTTTCCAGTACATCGAGCAGGCTATTTTCCTCACCCTGCACAAACGGCGCATCCATGGAAACGTGCCGACCGGAAATTTTCAACGTGTCCACCACTTCGGCAGCCGAAATCTCGAGTACCGCAGCCAATTCTTCCGGCGACGGTTCCCGCTCAAACTTCTGCTCCAGATCGGAGAACGTTTTCGAAATCTTGTTCAGCGACCCGACCCGGTTGAGCGGCAGACGAACAATCCGCGACTGCTCAGCCAGAGCCTGCAGAATCGACTGACGAATCCACCAAACGGCGTACGAAATAAATTTAAACCCCCGGGTTTCGTCAAACCGTTGAGCAGCTTTGATCAACCCCAGGTTTCCCTCGTTGATCAAATCGCCCAGCGACAATCCCTGGTTCTGGTATTGTTTTGCTACCGAGACGACAAACCGCAGGTTGGCTTTGGTCAGCCGCTCAAGCGATAACTGGTCGCCTTCGCGGATTTTCTGGGCCAACTGTACTTCTTCGTCGGGCGTTAGCAGATCCACTTTACCAATCTCCTGCAAATACTTGTCAAGCGACTGGCTTTCGCGGTTGGTAATCTGTTTGGAAATTTTTAGCTGTCTCATGTACGGAATACCGCCTTCCGGCGGTCCGGTTTTATTACTACTTCATCAGGCTAAATGCCGTCGCAAGTCCAATTGTTAACGAAATCATAAACTGATTCTGTACACTAAAATGTAACAAATCAGGCCGGATTTTTGTTCACGGGCTTGGGCAGCAATACTTTCCGTGATAAACGGTATTTTCCGGTTTTTTTATCAATGTCGATCAACTTCACCCGGACCTCTTCACCCACTTCCAGTACGCCCTCCATGGACTCCAAACGATCCCACTTAATCTCGGAAATATGCAATAAACCATCTTTGCCCGGCAGGAATTCAACAAACGCTCCGAACGGCATGATGGTTTTTACTTTTCCATCGTAAATTTCGCCCACTTCCGGAACGGTGGCAATTCCTTTGATTCGGGAAACAGCCTTATCCATGCTGGTCTGGTTCGTCGCAAAGATATTGACGAAACCAGCATTGTCTTTTTCTTCGATGACGATGGTAGCACCGGATTCTTTCTGAATTTCCTGCACCACTTTACCACCCGGCCCGATAACGGCCCCGATGAATTCGCGATCAATTTTAATGGTGACAGCCCGGGGAGCGTGGGGTTTCAGATCCGGACGGGGAGCCGCCAGCGCTTTGTTCATTTCACCCAGGATATGCAGACGGCCCGCCCGTGCCTGGTGCAGCGCTTCGGTCAGTACTTCATACGACAACCCGTCGACCTTGATATCCATCTGGCAAGCCGTAATACCCGCTTCGGTACCCGTCACTTTGAAGTCCATATCTCCCAGGTGATCTTCATCCCCCAGAATATCGGACAGAACGGCGTATTTGCCGGTATTGTCCGTGATCAATCCCATCGCGATTCCGGCCACCGGTGCCTTGATTTTCACCCCGGCATCCATCAGTGCCAGCGTTCCGGCACAAACCGTTGCCATTGACGATGACCCGTTGGACTCCAGAATATCGGAAACGATCCGAATGGTGTACGGATTGTCAGCATCCGCCGGCATCACTTTTTTCAGCGCCCGGTGCGCCAGGTTTCCGTGGCCGATTTCCCGGCGACCGGCACCCCGGTTCGGTTTCACTTCGCCCGTTGAAAAGCCGGGAAAATTGTAATGCAGCAAAAATTTGGCGTACCCCTGGGTCATTGCCTGATCGACAATCTGCTCGTCCATTTTGGTACCGAGGGTCACCGTCGTCAGCGACTGGGTTTCACCGCGGGTAAAGACGGCTGAACCGTGAGCCGATGGCAGGTAATCAACTTCCGACGTAATGTTCCGGATTTCGTCGAGCTTCCGACCGTCGAGCCGGAAACGTTCGTCGAGCACCAGCCGCCGGGAGGCTTCCCATTGCACATCGTGGAAATACGTTTTGGCCAACGCCAGCTTCGCCGAATCTTCTTCTCCATCCGGGAACAGAATGGTTCTGAATTCTTCAAAAACGGCTTTGAAGGATTCGCTGCGAACTTTTTTGTTGTTATTTGCCTGCCGCGCAACGGCATATACTTTGTCGTAGGTCTGCTGATGCACAAACTGACGCAGTTCTTCATCGTGCGTTTCGTGGCTATACACCCGCTTCTGCTGTTTGCCAACGGCGGCTTCCAGCTCTTTCTGGGCTGCGCACTGCACTTTGATCACTTCGTGTGCTGCTTTCAGAGCCTCCACGACTTCTTCCTCCGAACATTCGTTCATCTGGCCTTCCACCATGCAGATATCTTTGGCAGTGGCCGCCACAATCAGGTCGAGTGTAGCCCGTTCCAGATCGGACGTTTTGGGGTTAATCTGGAATTCGCCGTCGATTTTGGCCACCCGTACTTCCGAAATCGGACCGTTGAACGGAATATCGGAAACGGCCAGGGCCGACGATGCCGCTAAAGCCGCCAGTGCGTCGGGTTGTACCTCCGCATCCGCCGAAATCAGCGTAATCATAACCTGCGTATCAGCGTGGTAGTCTTCCGGGAAAATCGGACGCAATGCCCGGTCTACCAGCCGACTGATTAATATTTCGTGGTCGCCCAACCGACCTTCCCGACGCTGGAAGCTGCCTGGAATCCGGCCGGCCGACGCAAATTTTTCCTGATAATCAACCGAAAGGGGCAGAAAATCTACGCCTTCTTTGGCTTCTTTGGTCGATACCACTGTTGCCAGCAACATGGTATCCCCCAGCCGAACGACAACAGCCCCATCCGCCTGACGAGCCAGCTTGCCCGTTTCAATGGTGATGGTGCGTCCGTCAGGAAGGGGAATGGATTGAGTGATGATTTGTGACATAAACGAGAGAATAATACCCACAACAGCCGCTTTTAAACCGATTGCTTCTACGAAAGCCGCAATAAATAAGCTATACTTACCAACCGCTCGTTCGGGCTATCCGAACGGAAAGAACTTAAAAGAGGTAATCTACTTAATCAGGTTAACATGAAATCAGGGAACCTGTTTGAAAGATTCCCTGATTGTACTGAAGTCTTACTTCCGAATACCTAACTCGGCAATGATAGCCCGGTACCGATTGATGTCTTTTTTAATCAGATAATCCAGCAACCGACGGCGCTTACCGACCAGTTTCAGCAGGCCCAGGCGAGTGCCGTAATCATGTTTGTGTTTTTTCAGATGCTCTGTCAGGTGGTTAATCCGGAATGTGAACAGTGCAATCTGAGATTCGGCCGACCCAGAGTCTTCCGCGGTTCTCTTGAACCCCTGAGCAGCAAAAATTTCTTGCTTTTTTTCGGTGTTAATATACATCGTCAGACAGCTAAAAATAAGAAATAAATTGAATGAAACGCAAAGGTACGATTTTATTTTTCATTCTATGGAAAACCGTATCAGAATATTTTAGGCCATCTTGGGTTGAACGCGGCCCGCCCGCCAGGCGGCATAGCGCTTTTTTGTCCGTTCCCACCAGATCACGTAAACATCCTTATCAAAGAGCCGGGAATCATTCCGGGCCTGTTTCATCAGGTAAAGACCAATCGGCAACAACACCACATTGGCCATCCAGGCCCCCGCCGGTACCCAGACCAAGCCGTCTTTGGCGTATTTATCACCCGTCAGCGTCAGGACGTACAGCAAGATAAAAAAGATAATCGAGACCAGCACCGGCACCCCGAACCCTCCTTTCTTGATAATAGCCCCCAGCGGTGCGCCAATCAGAAACATAATGAAGCACGAAATGGCCTGCGTGAATTTGTGGTGACTTTCGAGTTCGTAGCGATTAACGGTCTTCGCTTTTTCCTTTAAATACGTCTGATTCGATTCGGCGTACGAAAGCATGTTACGAGCCTGCGACAAGGCCATATCCAGCGTTTCGCTCTGAATACGGGGCTCGACGGGGCGGGCCAGCAACGAGTCGATCCATTTTCCCGCCCGGACTACAGGAGGGCCCGCTGGTGTCCCCGTGGTGGAAGCGGGCGTGGTAACCGGAACCGCAGCCGCAGCGGGCTGCTTAAACTGATAGCTATAATATTGTTTTGAAGTCGTGGCCGTCGTGGCCAGACTCGTCTTGAGTTCTTTCTTCAGGGAATCCGTCAGAGTAGCCAGCTCGGCGAGGTTTTTCATGTACTCATGATACTCAAACTGCTGCTCATCGGTTCGTTTCAACCCGTATGATTCCAGGCTGATCCGAAGTTTATAATGCTGAAAACCGTTCCGCAGGAATTTTCCCTGCTGATTCTGGGTGCCCGTACTGGCGTAGGAAACGTTGGAATTGTCCGTGTATTCGGTGTAATCGTTTCCGTTGTATAATTCAAAAATCAGGTATTGTTTGTCGGGAGTCGTAAACATTCGGCCTGAATCCGCCAGAATGATTTCCCGGTTTCCGGTTTCGATCCCGTTTTCCTGGTGTTTGTAAATCACCATACCGCGCAGGATTTCGCCGTCTTTCTTATCGGCCTTGATGCTGTAGCCGGGCAAATCGTTGTAAAAAATCCCTTCCTTAATACTCAGCGTCGCCTTGGATGATTTAATGTCCCACAGCAGACTATACCCTTTGAGGTTGGCCCAGGGCGCTACCTTATTATTAAACCAGAAGGAGAAAATGGCAATACACGTTGCTACAATCAGCAGGGGGCGCATCGCCCGGGTCAGAGAAATGCCGGCGCTTTTCATCGCCGTCAACTCGAAGAATTCACCCAGATTGCCGTAAGTCATCAAAGAGGAAAGCAGAACCGCCAACGGCAGGGCAATGGGGACGGTAATCAGGCTAAAATAAACCAGTATTTTGCCAAAAACCACTAACTCAACATCTTTCGACACAAACTGATCGATGTAAAACATCATCAACCGCATCAGAAAAATAAAAACTACTACACAAAGCGTCAATACGAACGGCCCCCAAAATGACTTTAGTACGAGCTTGTCAATTTTTTTCATCAGCAATCAGCTTCCCACAATTTCTTTCAACTTGTCAATTAAACCGTTCCACAACGATTTAAGTTCGTCGGCATCGGTATTGGACGAGTAATCAGTGACACGCAAAAAGGTGGATTGGGTCAGTTCACTGACGTCGACCCGGAAATCAATGTAATTATGGTCTTCGCTGGCGGTGGTTCCGTTCAAAAACTCAAACCGCACACTTTTATTCTGACGAATGGATACCTGCCGGGCCAGGTGACTTTCGTTATCCCAGAAAAAATCGAATTGGTGGTCGGGTCGCACGTTTACCTTGTTGGCAAACCACTGAGAGAGCCCAGAAGCGGTGCTGATATAAGGAAAAAGGACCTTAGGAGAAGCCCGAAGCTCGTATTCCGCAACAAATTTGTATTTTTCCATATCAGTGATTTTAAATAGGTAACGAGGCAAAGTTAGCAGAAATTAAACACGGTGCTTAAAAAAGTGATTTGGAGTAGAAGTTTTTTTTCTTACTTTTGTGGCACGAAAGACGGCGGGGTAGCTCAGTTGGTTAGAGCACAGGATTCATAACCCTGAGGTCACGAGTTCAACTCTCGTCCCCGCTACGAATCTCCCTCGCCTACGCTGGCAGAAAAACCGCCCCACCCACCGGCGGTTTTTTCTTTTATATCCCCTTGTAACCGCATTGGTCATATGTTAAACATAGAGTTTGACGTATAGGTAAAATTACCGCACTAGTTTGGGTAAACAATTTTCGTACCCATTTTAAAACCACCTCATTGACCCATTTGCTTTAATAGGAAAATATTCCTCACTCTATCCTATTGAAGCAATGAAAAGTACCAGAAAAAAAATGGAACTATCGGTTCGCTTCCGATTACGACCTGAACATCGGGGGCTTGTTGCAAAAAAACAATTGTATATCCGCTTGCGAGTCAATGGCGTTCCCATATCTGACTACCCGTCAGGTATATACGTCAGACCCCGCAAATGGAAACAAAAAGAACAATTGGTAGAAGGCGACAGCCCCGAAGTGAAAGACCGTAATCGCGATTTAGAGGAAATTTGCTTAAAACATGAGAATATTCTCAAAAAACAAAAGAAACGGTTTTTAAAAGGTGTCGGCCCCGAGCCAACCCCGCTGACTGTCAAGACTGAATTTCTAAAAGGCAAGGCGGCTGTTCAGCCTGTCGCTGTCCCCACAGTACCCAATTTACTGACGTACTATCAGGTCTACCTTGATTATGTCGATGAACTGACCGGCACGGAAGACGAGGTAGCGCAGCGTACGATTGAACGTTATTATTTAGGGAAAGAATACCTGAAAAAATATCTAGCGGAAACCAATACGCCAGATATGACCATTGCAGAGGTAAACAAAGCCTGGTGCCGCTCCTGGATGATTTGGCTCCAGGTGGCCAAACCGGGCAAAAAGGGCATGAACAAAGATAGTGCCGCCCGGTACCTCCACCCACTCAAGCAGATGATGGAACTAGCCGTCGATCAGGGATTCTTTCAGGTATCGCCCATCGGCAATTTTTCAATAAAACGCAGCAAGGATAAAGAAGTGTATTTTCTGGAAGAACCGCACCTTAAAAAGCTATGGGCCTTAGAATTATCATCTGGCGAAGGCGCAGCCGCAATCTGGTATATTAAGCTCATGTGTTTTACCGGACTTGATTATGTGGATGCCGTCCGCTATGCGAACGACCGGGAAGAATACGAGCGCGTAACAACGTTTGCGGGCCGTAAAATTGTCATCCACCGCAGCAAGCCCCCCTTTAATATGTGTGAAATTCCGATCCTGGCGGAGGTCGATTATCTATTTTGCAAAAAAGTACCGAAGCCCCCTACCCTTCGCGTGATCAACTACCACATGCACCTGATTGAAGGGCTGGTGAACTTTAAAAAGTCGCTCACCTCGAAAATATGCCGGAAGACGGCGGGCTATGTGTTTTTGCTGAAAGGTCACAGCATTGAGTTCGTGTCTAAACTACTGGGCCATTCCGACATTCGAACCACGCAAAAACACTACGTCAAATTCATTCCCTCGCTGGTGGATTACGAAATGCAGCGCGTTCAGGCTACGCAATTCTTTCAATAGTTCAGTACTTGTTTTCTAAATCAAAAAGCCGCAATCTGATGGACTGCGGCTTTTTATTTAAATGAAAGCTGGAGGTTTATTATCCTCTCTGTCTAGCGCATACTTAATCCTTTCTTCTAAATGCGACTCCAGTTCATTGCCATAAGACTCCCATTTATTTGCTTGTATTTGAAATGAATGGATGCCAGATCCGCTTTGAGCTTTCTCTGCTGCATCAGCATAGCTATTGGCCATATCTGAAGCAAAATTGTACAAGTCAACAATTTCACTGACAGTTAAATCCTTCAATCGTTTTTTCATAGAAATTGGTTTTTGGTTTAGCCTACAATCTAATAAAAATCCCCACACTCAAACGGCGCGGGGATTCGTTACATACTGTCCTACTATAATTATCTTGACCAACTACTGGGACGCCAGCCGTTCGGGTTTTCCAGTTCCCGTTTAGCGACCTTCAATAGCTGTGCGTTTTTGCGTCTGCCCTCATCGATCATTCTACGCCGGTCATCGCTAATCGACATATCAATTACGAAAACATCATAAGGCTTCACTTTTTGAATGCCGATAAATTTGAATTTGTAGCCCTTCACGCTATAAATATCCAGATAAAACGCAGCCTGACGGTCATATCCGTACGTTGTGAAGGTATCGAAAAAATCTTGTGAACTTCTACAGGAGGTAGTTTTTACGTCAGAAATCCAACGGTACTGCTTGTTAAACAAATCCAGCTTTGCTTTTAGTGCAACGCCCGTATTGTCATCTATGGCGTCATCAACTACCATCTCAGTTTCAAATAAGTGCATATTGGCAAACCAATAAGGGTCCCAGCGAAGAAATGAAGAGTGCATTTCCAACAGCTTTGCCCGTTCGGTAACGTGGTGGATATTCCAATCAACCGGCTTTTCTGGCTCCAGAATCATCTGGTGAAACGTTGTGCCAAATTGTAGGGTTTTGGGTTCGGCTTTTTGCAGGGGCTTCCCCGTTTTAATGGCCAGCAGCTCGGTAAGGTCAGAATTGGCGATTCGCTGTAGTCGGCGGTATTCCAGATCAGTCATGATTAGGCTATTTCGAAAAAGTTAACTAAAAACTGAGGATCTGGGCCAAGCCAAGCTATTTGCTTGCCTTTCAGTCCATATAGCCACAAATCACGTTCTTTAACGCCCGACTTTTCCGCAGCAGCCCAAAAATGATCCCATTTACAATAGGCGTGATACTCGTCAGGGTTGTCAAGATCAATTAACTTTTCCCCGTCCCAGTCACTAAACCGGAATTCTAAATACTTTCCATTAAAAGTGATTGAATGTATTGTGTAGATTTTCATGTAATAAAGAGAGAAAACCCCACCGCGCCAGCACATTGGATAAACGGCTAATTTACGGGCCAACGTTGGCTACCGGGCGGTGGGGATGTTTTTAAATGAGTTCGTGAGTAGCTTCCCGTAGCCCAACAATTAGGCTATTTATATCCTTTTGGAAGTTCTCGGCTAGTTGAGCCGCTTCCGTAGAATTGAAAACAAGTCCGAATTGAACCTGTCCGTAGGCGTCGGCCAGCATCTTCAATTTATCCTTATCGGGTGCCAGGGCGAGTTTGCGGGCGGCTTTCTTCTCTTCCGCCAACCGTTTTTCTTCCTCCTTGCGTTTGGCTTCCGCTACTGCTTCCTTTTTCAACCTTTCATCCCGAATCCGTTGCTGCTCTGCGGCAATCCGTGCGTTCTCGGCATCCTGGGCCCGTTTTTTCTCAGCAGCTAGTTCGTCCTGCATTCGTTGAATTTTGGCCCTTTCTTCGTCCAATTTTCGTTGTTCTTCCTGCTGACGGGCGCGTTCAGCCGCCAGCCGTTCTCGTTCAGCTTTCTGTTCAGCAGCAATGCGGTCTGCTTCGGCTTTTCGTTCAGCTTCTATCCGGGCAGCTTCTTCCTCCGCTTTGCGTTTCTCTTCAGCCCGTTTGTCTAAAATTTCCTGATAGATGCCCTCAAACATGAGCATTACCGATTCAAATTCATCATCGGGCAGTCCTGCTACATCTTCCCCCGTAATGAACTCTTCACCCAAAAACCAATGATCCGACGTCGGCGAATGCTCCATTTCCAGCGACAGCATTCGCATCATTCGGTTGTTGAGTCGAATTTGCTTTTGCCGCTCCGCTTCAATCCGAATCCGTTCTTTCTCGGCTTTATAGGCGTCTTCCTGTTCCTGCAAATGTTGCTCAATGGGTTCCAGTAATCTTTTAATACGATTCGCTTCCCCGTTCACCTTCTTCTGGTAGGCTACGGATTCCTCTACCAGCTCCTTGCGCCGGTTCTCCACGTTGATGCGGGAATTTTTAATAACCATCCGGGCATCATGCACCTGGTTAAAACCGGCCCGGTCATCAACACCGGCAATGTGCAGGCTCATAAAATCGTCATAGTACTTTGATATTTGATCGTCGGCAATGGGAAAACCAAGGGCTTTGCCGTCGAGCACGGCGACTTCTTGAACTGCTTCCATAAATGTTGTGAGGTTAAATAGCTTGAATAATCGTTTTTGAAGGTTCTGGCACGTAACACGCCAGCGTTTGCGCGGCCCAGCGAAGAATACGGGTCAGGTAGTGTGCATACTCGGCGGTGTCTAACTCTTCGGTAGATTTGACCACTTTAATCCACTTGCCAGTTAGTTCAATATACTTCCGCTCGGCGTTGAACATGGATTTGAGAATTTCGTGCATCTCTTCAACCTCATAGCCGCAGAAGTCAGCCAGCGTCGGAACGACCACGGCCCAGTAATACCCGCGCTGCGCTTTGGAAACCGAATCGCGTTCCTGCTTGATCGAAATGCGGTACCGAACCGGCTTACAGCCCCGCAGTTGGTCGTATAGCTTCTGTTTTTCTTCCGTTTGCGCGAAATCTACTACCAGCTCCATTTGACCCTATTTAAGATTGTCGTAAAATCCGTTTTGCTTCCGCATTTGAATCATGCAGTAATCGCGTGGCGTTATATTGTGCTTTTTGCAGACTTCATCAACCACATCGCCAGGGAAGAACTTAATGTTCAATTCCTCCCCCAGTATATCTACCAACACATAGTCTGCTATAGCTTCCGGGTGCTTTTTAACAGCCTTTCGGATCATTTTCAATGCGGCTTGCTTATCGCCTAATTCAATATCATTAGGCATAAAAACAGTAGGTTTTGTTCTCATCAGTCAGAAGGTGAAGCCCGGCCACTGTCGCCAGCAGCCGGGCGGGTTGATGAAGTGGGTTATTCGGACAGCCGATTCGTGCCGGGTTCGGTAATATCAATCGTGGTAGTTGGGTGATCAAACGGATTGTAGTAATTGTACGACGTTTGGATATTAGCAATGTCAGTTAATGTCTCCTGACGAAAAATCCGGTTATCCTGCGCGAATGCTTTTAGTTCCTCTGTTTTGGCAGGATCAGCCAGCGCATAGGTGAATGAAGCGATGTAGTATACTCCTTTAGGTTGAATCTTCGTATTTTCCTTCTTTTCAGGCACGCAGGTAATGACCACATCTGCGAGTGTTAAATCATCATAGAACAGGGGTTCGACCAGTTTAAAGATGGCATCAACCGAATAGCCATGAAACAGGATTGCCGAAACGCAGTTCTTTTCATCGATAAAAAACACCTCCGCCCAGTTTTTTGTACCCATATTGAGGATGTTGTCTTTAAAGATTCGCCACGCTATCGGCTGAAAATTCAACTGTTTACCTGCGGGGGTATCGCCGTTGATATTGAAACTTCCGTCTTTGGCATCAAAACGGTATTGGCGCGGGTGACCTTCCAGGTATTTGTATTTGTTCACAAACTCGCCGGTATCGGCATCGGCTTTCATATAGGGCTTTACTTCAACATTGTTAGTCGTCGCTACTGCTTTGTCTTGCTTCGTCATAATTGTAGTTTTAAAAGATTTTGGAAGTGAAAAGGCGGGATTATTGCCGCAAAATTTGGATTATTTAGATGATGAGGTACAGAATGTTATCGCGCATGATATGGAACAGAAATACCAGGTTACACCATTTGCCCACTTACGAATTGGGTGTCCATGTTGTTTTTTTCTGCATTGGTCGCAACAGAAATAGATTGGTATAATTTCGTCAGTACTCTTCATGGATGTGTCGGCTAGTTGATGTATCCAATCACTGTGAGGGTTGCCGGGTCGCAGAACTTGACAATTTCCCGCCCGAAATCATCCTTTCGGGGCGTATAATCAGCATTGATCATGCGAATCAGGGCTTTTCGTTCGGGGGCGCTCTTCTGATCCGCGTAGAGGTAGCGGGCGAGTTTCCCCGCCTGCGTTTTGACCAGCATTCCAGCGTTTGCGCGGTTCATTGTTTACAAAATCACTTACAAGACTTACAAAATCAGATTTTCAACCCGTGCCGAAATCCACGCCCCTTTGATCAAATCGAACATCGGCAGCGTCAAGCCTTCTACTTTCGAATTCTTGGGCAAATGCTCAGCGGGCACATAAGCCAGCGTCCGCGTAACCAACCGCTCGGTTACTTCGCCGTTGACCTTTTTAAACTTCACCCACATACCCCGTTCGTCCGTGTTGGACAAAGACAGTTTCAGTTTCACGACAGCCCACGCCCGTTTCAGCGCGTCAACCATCGACATACCCGACTTGCGAACCAAGTTCCAGGCGAGTTCAAATACGTTCTTTTTCATAAGTCTTATTATTTGTTTGATGTGTACAAATATAACTAAAGCTAAGTATACTTACAAATAAATTGAATTATTTAATAAGCATACTTAGTTTATATTTGAGAGATTTTTTTACCAACCTACCGGACTGGTTATGACAGATGACAATGAAGAATTGCCCGATGAGTCTAGTGCTGCACTCACTGAAGAAAAGCCGTGGGATTTCGGACTAAATGAAAAGCAACGTGCATTTGTAATTCAATGGTGCGAACACCGCAACGGTGCCAAAGCTGCCCGTCTTGCGGGCTATTCTCCCAACTCTGACGATGAGATTGCGTACGAAAACCTCAGAAAACCTCAGATTATCGCTGCCATTAACGCCTACCTGAGTGCTTTTTACATGACGGTGGGCGAAGCAACGTCCCGAATCAGTGATTACGCACGGGGAACGATGGCTCACTTTCTCAAGATAGATGAGTCGAACCGGGTAACAATCAACCTGAATCACCCTGACGCGAAGGAGTACTATCATTTGATCAAGAAGATCAAGCAACGGGTTATCACGCGCACTTCGGAAGAGTCGGTTACGGAAGAGGTTTGGACTGAAATTGAATTGCACGATAGTATGGCGGCTTCCAAACTCATGCTGGAGCTGCACGGTCGGATTATCCAACGCACTGACCATACATCGGGCGGCAAACCGATTCCGACGCAGCACAAGGTTATTTTTGAAGACTATACCGAACAGCAATGAGTAAGCTACCTACGCTGTACGAACAGCAGTTTCGGTTTAATCACATCTACAAGCCGGTTTTTGTTACGTCGGCACGCTACATTGACATTTGGGGCGGTCGGGGTCGGGGTGGTTCCCACTTTGCAACGGCTTACTACCTCTACCTGATTCAGCAGCCGCAGTATTTCCGTGGTTACATTATGCGGGAAGTGTTGAACGATGTACGGGAATCGCTGTTTCGTGATCTTCTTGACCGGATGGATGAAATGGGCCTTGACCGCACCAACAAGGGCCGTTTCCTGATCAACGATCACCATATGAGTATTACGGACCTGGTTACGGGCAACCGGATACTCAGCAAGGGGTTCAAGAAGCAATCCGGCAAACAGACGGCTAAATTGAAGTCGCTGGCGGGCGCTACGCATGTAATCATTGAAGAGTGCGAAGAGGTTGAGGAAGATGAGTTTATGAAGCTCGATGACAGTTTCCGCACGATGAAAGGGAACATTCAAATCATCCGCCTGTTTAACCCGCCGAAAAAGAATCACTGGTTGATTAAAAAGTACTACAACCTGACCGAAGCGGACCTTACCGATGCGGCCGGGTTGCCTGTCGTGGGTTACTATCACGCTTCGGCCAAAACGAACCCTAACCTGTTATCAATTTTCTCCACCTATCACGACAACCTGCGTAATCTGAATCCCACATTTGTTGCCAACCTCGAAAGCTACCTCGAAAGTCGCCCAGACTGGTACTACACCACGGTTTTAGGATTGGTCAGCGAGGGTGCCAAAGGACGCATTTACCGGGGTTGGCGCCCAATGCCCAGTAATGAGTTTAGCCAGTTGCCGTATGATAGCTTCTACGGGCTGGATTTTGGGTATTCAGAAGATCCGGTAGCCCTCATTGAAGTTAAGGCCCATAATCAACAGCGGTGGGTTCGGGAATTGATCTACTCGCCTGGCTTAACAAACCGGATGCTGATTGAGCGCATGAAAACGCTTGATATTCGTGGGCCAATATATGCGGACAGCGCCGAACCGAAATCCATCGCTGAACTGCGCTCTGCTGGCTTCCATGTCATCAATGCGGCCAAAGGTCCAGATTCGGTTTTATGGGGCATCAAGCACGTGCGGACGTTGACAGTCAATTATACGGAGAACAGCCCGCATTTGGAGGAAGAATATCAGGAATACCGCTGGCAGCTTGACGCGGACAAAAACCCCACAGACAAGCCCGAAGATCGAAAGAACCACTTAATGGATGCTCTGCGCTACGCCGACGCCACACGCTACGGGCAGGCCCGGCGTACTTCACGCGGGTTTGATAACTCGTAAATCCGATAAGTATACTTATTTTAGACTAAGTATGCTTGTGTTTTCTAAAAACGTATTTATATTCGCATCAATCTCACTCGACTACCGGACTGTCGGTGACCCATGTTTCACCTCGCCCTTCTGGGCGCTACCGACAGCTCCATTATGCAATTCAAATCCTGTGCGTCCCTAACGGGTGCGCTTACGGCAGTAACCGAGGCCAATTGCGCCACGATTTTACAGCAGGTTCGGCGTGTAGTCCTGCAAAAGAAGCAGGCCAGCCCCTCGTTTAGCAACGCGACGATTGCTACCCAGGCAACCTGGACAACGCCACTTGCGGCCAGCGATGACACCAAGATCGTTGCACCCTCTAATAAGTTGTTCAGCCCTGAGTTCACTGCCACGGAACCCGTTCGGGTGGGCAGCAACGACAACACGACGCCGGACGGTCGCTCGTTCATCGTCGGTCAGTCGGTGCCTATGCTGAATGCGCAGTATATGGGCCTTTCGCCGACGCAGTACAAAGAGTTTGAAGACCTGCTGGCCTTCGCCAACGTGGGGGGCGACATTTCAACGGTCTGGGCCTATTTCTTTTTGGGTGACCGTCAGATTGTCTTCGCGGAAGGCGGCGGCGGCATTGACATCATGAATGCATTCATCAGCGATCCAGCGGGCGGTCAACTGCACAGTTTGACGCTGTTTAATGCAACGTTCGAACTACCCAAAGGCTGGTATCGCAACGCCAAGGTTTTAGACCTTTCATTCAATCACAGCCTGATTAAAAACTAAGGAATGGTAACGCTGCAAGAAATACAGCATCCAGACCAGCCCTACTTCGGGCGAACGATTACCGTAACCAACGAGCACGCCGACCGGCTACTCGATCTGGAAAAGCGGATTGGTGTACAATGCTGGGAAGTCGTACCCACCGTAGCGGCCCCAGATAAAACCGAAGCACAGACGAATGCCACTAACGCCCGTCGATCCAAGGGTTAAGAAAGCCAACGCCCAGCATCTGAACGCTGCCAAAGCCGACGATGAGCGTCACCGGCTCCACGCCGAAGCTGCTACCGATGCGGCTTCGGCTTCTCCTTATTGGAACCGGCTGGTGGATAAGATCATTACGCCATCGATTGTGGGCAAAGGTCAGCGGGAACAGATGCTGCGGCAAATCTTCTTCCCCTTGTGCTCCAATGAGGTTGTCGATGATATTTCGGATGCGTGTTCGGCAGTGCATTACGCCCAGGATCGGAACATTACGGTAGAATGCCGGGACGAGAAGCTACAACGCGACTTTGAACAGTACCTAGAACGAATCAACCTGAACGGCTTTATTTCGAACGAGTGCCACAACGCCCACTTTGAAGCCCCAAACTCGCTGGTCGTTGTGGATTTGCCGGAAGAACAAACAACCGACTTTCCGGAACCTTACCTCTATTTGCTCAATCTCGATCAGGTGATAGCGGTTGAAGCCCAGAAACTGCACCAACAAGCCGGGAAACTGGTTTTTGCCTTTTTCAAGCATGTGCAGGAGGGTCGCAGGATAACCCGCGCCGGGTTGTACGACTCCGAAGCGTACAGCATTTACGTTAAAGAAGACGGCTCTGGCGAATGGAAGCTAAAAAACTCGTTTCCCCACAACCTGGGCCACACACCTGTTTTCAAACTGTGGTCGGACGTTTCGAGTACCAATCCCCTGCTATCAAACACGGTGTTACGCCCCCTGTTGGGCAAGCTCGACAGCTACGTGATTGAAGAGGGTTCGTTTCGGGCGCTTCGCTTATCGTCTTCCAATCCCATTTTCTGGTTTTTAGAAACCTCCGACACCTGCGATTACAGTTTTTACAACGACAACGAGCGCCATTTCTGCCAGAAAGGGGCGATGATGGTAACGATCGATGGCCAATCAGTCGGTACCGGCAAAGCCTGCCCGCGCTGTTCCGCCCGCCGGATTCTGGGACCGGGTTCACGCATTCCCATTCCGGCCCAGCAGACCAAAGAGGATGCCGACTGGCGGGTACCTGCGGACTGGATCAATGTGGATGTAAACGCCCTGAAATTCCATCAGGACTTCATTTCGCTCATGCGGTCGGATATCGTCCGCACAGCAACAGGCTACGACGGTGGGCCGGTTCGTAACGAAGCCATCAACGAGGATCAGATTGGCGCTATCCTGGAACGGGCTCGCCAAATTGGCCAGTACATGGCTACGCACTACGAAAACCTGACCCGCAACCTGATTGACACCATCGGAAAGCTGCGATACGGAACTGAGTACATCGGCTGTAATGTCGATTTCGGACGCCGGTACACGATCCTGACGGGCGATCAGCTTACAACCCTCTACGATGCGGCTAAAAAAGCGGGTATGTCGGATTGGGTGTTGGAGGAAATTGACTCCATGATGCAGGATTTCTACGGTCGTAACGATGCATCCAAGCGCCTGCGCTACAAGATGATCAACGACTTGAATCCGTACCCCTACAAGTCGCCTTCTGAGCTTCGAACAGCGGGCATCAATACGCTTGATCCGTACGGGTACATGGTTTCTACGGGTCTTATGGGCCTTATTGCGCGGTTTGAGCGTGAAAATCGAACATTCATTGAACGCTTTGGCCTGGCTACCGACTACAACAAACGCATTTCCACGATTTACGAAACACTATACAGTTATGTCAAATCAACAATCGAAACCCGGCCAGACCTCGGACTCGAAACAGAATCCGGAAGCCAACAAGGGGGCGGGAAGCCAAAACCCAAACGAGAGCCAGCAAAAGCCTAGTGCTGAACCGGCCCCTGCACCCGATTTCACGAAAACGCCTGAATTCGAAACGGCTGTTGATGCCGCCGTCGAAAAACGCTTTGCGGAGTTTGAGCAGCGCATGGCCGACAAAAAAAAACAGGAGGAAGAGGATGCGCGGGCTGCTGCGGAAGCTGCCCAACTCGAAGAAAAGCGGCTGATTGAAGAGGCCCAGGCCAGAGAAGCGGAGGAAGTTGATATGTCGAAGCCTCTATTCGGAAACAAAGACCGTAAGAAAGAATTTGACTTACGGAAGTTTCTTCCTATCGCCAAACTGCCTGACGATAAGGTGATCATCGTAAAGCGTCAGTATTATACGGACCCGGCTGGTGATGTGAAGGAAACTGAAAAGCTCCGCGAAATCCAGTTTGTCAATCCGCAGGACTTTGAAGCCTGGAGCAAGCCGAACGACAAAAACGGACTGTCGATTTACGAAGCCCTTGGCGTGAACTATACGCTCGTTCACAAACCGGAATAATCCAACGATTTTAAAAATAATCCCGGCTTTTACCGGATCAAATCTACGTTAAACACAAAATCATAACCACCGGACCGTTATGCCAATTGCAGACTACGCCGAACTAGAAACCGAATTTGCGGCAAAACCAGAACTGTTAAACGAGTTTTTCGAGAAGCGTTCCCAGGACGCGGTTAAATACCTGACTGATAAAGGCCACGTAGTTAAGCCCAAAGCTGACTACGATTCAGAGGTAGAAACCAAAGCCACAGAGAAAGCTACCAAACTCAATCAGGAGGCTATCGATAACGAAGGGGCCAAACTGTACCCATCTATCGACAGTATGCTTGCCATTGCGACCGGCAAAACGAAACCCGCAGGCATGAAAACCCGCGATTGGGTGAATGCCCTTGCTGATGAGGATTTGTTACCGTTTACGGATGCCCAGGTAGCCAAAATCAAAGCTGCTTTAAAAGGAAACGGTTCCAATCCGTTGACTGAAGCAATGGTGAACGAGCTGAAAGATAAGCTCGAAAAACTGGAAAAAGGCGACCCGGAAAAGGAAGCTAAAGACCTCGAAAAACAGGCTTCGCGGGTAATTCGTACCGACCTGCGTAACGCTAATGTCGTGCTGGATTCTTCGCTGAAGGATTCCGAAAAGGCAGAGGCCAAGAAAGCGGCTATTGGTGATCTGGAAGTTCTTTTTAAGCAGAAATACGACGCGCATCGGGACGATGACGACGAAATCTATTTCACGAAAAAAGGGCTGAAAGATGCTAAAGATGCACTGGTTAACACAGCAGAGGGCCGTTACATGACTCCGCTGGAAATCATCAAACAAAACCACAAAATGTTTCTGGCCGTCGAAGGACGTCAGCAGCAAGGCGGTGGTGGAGGTGGTGGCAATTCGGGCGGGGGCAATCCTAATACCCTGGACGCTATCTACCGGGCTGCGGCTACCGCTGGGCACCGGTTCGGATCAGCCGAATGGAAGGAGTTTGTAGCCGAGAAAAAGAAGGCTGCAAATATTCAGTAAAGCATTTTTTAATTCAATCAATACAACTTACGAGTAGCTACCGGACTGCCAATCGTGAGGCCATGTTTCACAATTTAACTTCACAAAAATCATGTCTCTAACTGCGCTTACATTACCGGAGGTAATTACAAGTGTCAGCCCTGGCAAGTTCGGTGCTCTTGAAGATCGTTTGAGCCACTACGGGGCTTTAAACTCGTATTATGCCCAAACCCCAGAGTTGTTTTCGCCTTCCCTGCTGGCAAAGATTCGGAAGCTGCCCTACACCCGTACGGTGAAAATTCCGATCCTCAACAAGTATGCTCACACGATCCTGACGGTTCGTTCCTGCTCGATCAGTGGACCGGACATTTCGCCAACATTGAAAACGCTGACCCGGATTCACGTTGCTGTCGATATGACCGTAACCCCGGCGTTGCTGGAAGATAACTACGTTTCGGCGCAGGATGTACTAACTCACCAGTACAAAAACGCCCGTCGGACGTTGTTAGAATACCTTGATACGCTGTGCGCGGCTCACCTGGACACCAACAAGGACACGACCCAAACGCCGGGTTCGTATCCGTTGTATGATGCCATTTCGGGCGCTTACCAAATGCCGAGCAGCAAGCCAGAGGATTTTTACAACAACCTGCCCGCAATCATGGCCGAACTGGACATCAACGGCCCTTACTCCGTGATCGGTTCTACCTACGCGCTGGCTGACCGGAACAAACTGCTGAATCCGGGCGGAGGTGCCATTTTTGATACCAAGGCCATCATGGAAGGCGCTGGTATTGAAAATTTCGAGTGGTCCAACCGGATTGCCCGTGGCTCGAATCGGACGGTCTACTACGTAATGCCGACGGGTTCCGTAGGTATCACGAACATGATCGACTACGATTACCGCAACGCGCCGGTTCTGGGTTCACCTGAATACCTGGATGCCTGGTCCAACTTCAACGACAAATCCGAGCTGACCAACTGGGCGCAAACGCCCGATGACCTGTTCCCGGATTGGAATTGGGGTGTCTTGCAGAAAGTTACCTGCGTAAACGAAGCCCGTCAGCACGACGTAAAACTGTCGTCTGACTTCATGCTGGCTTCTGGTTTCACGTCCACTAGCGGCGAATCGCCGATTAAGCGGATCGAAATCACGCTGTAACCAACGGCCCGGCTCACTACCGGGCTTTCCCTTTGTCATTCTCACGCATTCCGCCACTCTTTATTAATACTCCAATGAAACTGTTTAAATTCTTCGCGCTTACTGTCCTGCTGTTAGTAGCTGGATTGTCGTACGGGCAGAAAACCGGTTCCGCTGCTTTCGCAACGACGGTGATCAGTTCCTCAGCAACGCAAACGATTGAGTTTTTTGATTCAACTGCTGCGTACAATTCCCCGAACTTCAAAAAGACGCTCATTGCCACAAAGCCCGTCATTCTGGAACACAACGGCTATAAAGGCTTGATAACGATTCGGGACAAAAATTCAGGGGAGGTCATCTGGAAAGGAAATGTCAGTCGGTTGAAATTCTCAGGACTGGCAACCGGCCCCGGTGCGTTGCGTGACTCGCTGACCATCGTACGACTTCGAACACATCTTTTTTCTGCTTACGCATTACTGCCATTACTGTTTTTCCGATTTGGTCGGCGCAGACGGGAGGTTGACCCGGATAAGTGGAGACAGACAAGTTAAAAGGTTAAGGGTTTTTGGAACTGAGTTCCGGCAATCGCCAACGTGGTTGCCGGACTTTCTTATAAATCAGCCTATGTAACAACTGTACTTATGAGTCGCTACAAAAACAAAGAAGACCTTATGCGTGCCGCCATCAACAATGCCCGGTACCAGAAGACAAAACAGGGTCGATTATCGATGTTGTACCGAGGGGTCGTTAAACAATGCCGCCGTAAGGGTGTGGCTATACCCTATACGCTTGACACATTCCGCGAATATTTCCAGCATAATAACGAGTTCCTGCTAGCCTTCCGGAAGTGGAAGTCATTTCAGTATGTAAGCGACATGGCGCCAACACTTGAGCGAATCAATATTCAAGGCGGTTTCGAGTTCGAAAACTTGCGAGTCAAGCAACTGGCAGAAAATCGGTGCGTGGTTAAAGGGACTTCTATTTACGGTGAGAATCATTATGAAAGGCTGAGGTTGGGCATCGTCAATCGTTATCGTGCACCTGTGATTGTTTTCAAGGACGGCAAACAGATAGCCCAGTACGATTCTACCAAAGAAGCTGCTCAAGGATTAGGCATACGGCACCCTTCAAACATCACTAACGTGCTGAGGGGTAAAAATAAGTCAGCTTTTGGGTTCACTTTTCAACGGAAAGGCTCATGATCGATCTTGAAAAACTGCGCGAAATCCTGACCGGCACCGTTGGCCTGTATCCGCCCGTTGTGGATGGCACTGACGAGAACTATTCGGATGCCAAACACGCAACGCCAATCGTATACCTGCAAGACGCTCATAAGCTGCTACGGCCGGAAGTACTTGACTCGCTGGGGCCAATTCAACCCGAAGCGAATACCCTGATGAGATGGTACACGCGGATTGAATCAGGAGCCATCAACAAACTGGGCCTACTGGTCGCTGCCAATCCCCCCGCCAAACCGCTGCTGGAATCTACCTCGCTGTACCCCAAGGAAGCAAATTTGCAGGGAGCACTAAACAAAACGGGCCGGTTCCTGGCGCTTCGCTTCACGCTCCCACAGCGTGACATTGCCGTTAAGGTGCCAAAGGTAGGCGTTCAATTATCTGGGCCAGTCGCAAACGTGCCCATGTATCTATTCCATTCGGAGCAGTCAGAACCGATTAAAGTGTATTCGCTCACCTCGACGCTATCAGGGCGCACGGTCTGGGGGGCGGCTACTGAGGATGTGTACATGTACAGCAGCAAGGGCGGCTATTACCTGCTGGGCTATTTTGAAGAGGATTTGCCGTCGGGTGTTTCGGCGATCGGTGCAGAAAGGGGCTGGAACCTGGCTAGCTGCTCTACCTGCGGCAACATCGAAAACGAGTTCATCCGGAGTCGATCTCCCTACCTGTCGATTGAACCGGTTTACGTCGAAAACGCGGTTTCCGGGCCTGTGCTTTCGTGGGCGGAGGAAAAGTCCGTCAACTTGCAATCCTGGGGCATCAATGCAATTATTGAAGTCGAATGTGATGTGACTAGTTTTCTGGTTCAGAACCGGAAAATGTTGGTTAATGCCTTGCTACATGTGCTGGCCTGTGATGTACTGGAAGAGTTGTCCACCTCCGACCGGGTGAACGCAGCGAAAAAAGAACTGTCGAATCAGGCGTACATAGCATTGTACGGGCAGAAGGATTCAGACCACGCACTAGCTTACCACCGTGACAAGGTGATCAAGGAATTGAAAGGGGTTTTGGAGAAAATGCGGCCCTGCTGCGTAACGACTGATGCTGCAAGGCGTACGATTCGATTTGAGAACGTTTTTGACTGATGCCAACCGCCCGTAAATCGCTATCAACGTGTTTTGTTGAGCCGCTTTTAAAGCTCAACGAATCGGTTTTGTATCACCTGATGGCGGAGGTTGTAACCGAGAATGAGGATTATATCAAAAAACTCAATCAGGATCGGCTATTTCAGGGCAAGAACACCGACGGTTCCGAAATTCGGCCCGGCTACAAAGAAAGTACAAAGGGGATTAAACGGAAGAAAAACCAGCCCGACGACCGGGTAACGCTCAGGGACAAGGGCGATGTGTACGAGCGGATTTTTGTGGATGTGTTTTACGCTGCGTTCACTGTGGAAAACTCCGATCCCAAAATAGAATCCCTGCGGACCAAATACGGTGATGAGATACTGGGCATGTCGAAAGAGGACGTAGAACGGCTAGCCCAGCACATCAAACCGCTCTACATCGCTAAAATTAAACACTACATCGGACTATGAGCCAGGCGCTGAAAATACCAACGGAAATCAACCTGTCTGATGTAGGCATAGACCGGGTTTGTAAAATCATCCGGGCTGATCTGGCGAATCTGTCCTGGCTGGAACTCACCAGTTTAGGCCGCATTTACCCGCAGGTGGATGAAGAGGGCAACATTGAGCCCTGGATACACAAAGAAGGCAAAGACTATTACCCGGCGTATCCGAATGATACGCTTGACACGTTTTCGGCCCTGTATCCGCACGATGATGAGAAGGTAATGGGTTTCGGTTATCTGGGCCAACGGACGCTTTCTGTCATTGTTTGGCTTAATCTGGAGCGACTACAGCAATCAACCCCATCCATTGAGAAGTTCAAAGATGAAATCGTTATCCGGCTGCGGGAACTGGCCTGCGTGTCGGAGGTTCACCACACGTTCGACCAGAGCAAAAGCCCTGGCGTGTATCCGGGTTTCAGCTTAAAAGGGCTGATGGATCAGTACAATACCTATCCGTACCGGGCCTTCCGGATTGAAACAACCGTAAACTACTTCATTGACTGCGTATGATTCTGAACCTAATCCTTACGATCCTCTGCGGGTCAGCGGGCGTTATCCTAATGGAAAAGTGGAAGGTTGACAACTTTATGAATACCGACCCGTTTTGGTCGGTCATCTGGCCGGAAAAGCCGTGTATGTTGTGCCGTGGATTCTGGATCGGCTGTATGGTTTTTACGCTATTATGCCTGATACCGAACACGATTTATTTTTTCGTACCGCTGGCAGCTATTCCCATGCAGCTTGCCTTCTGGCAAATCGCTAAAAGTCTGTTGAAATGACAACCCTTACTTTGCCCTCCGGAACAACCCTGACGCTGTTTGATTCCATCCGCCAACTGCCTGAATTCCGACGGGTGGAAGCTGAATGTTATTCTCTGATTGAATCGGGTGTCGGTTCATCGCTCGATGACGTGGATAGGCATTTTGAAAGTCTGCTGGTGCTGGCCAACGCCGACAAGAAGGAAGACTTCATGAACGGCATCAACAACCTGCGCTATCTGTTCTACAACCTGTTCAACAAGCAGATTTCCGCCCGCTCGCTGGCGTTAATGTGTCTGGTCGATACGGTGAACGGTGAGAAGCAAACGGATTTGACCGAAGAGGGGCTGGAACGGCTCGTCAGGCGATTGTCCGACGAAGGACTGAACGATGAACTGGTAGCAACAACCTTGCTCGACGTAAAAAAAAACTCACCACTGAACTGACGGAAGCGTTTGAGGCCCGGTTTCCGGATTCGGACCAGCGCAAAAGTGAGCTTTTACAAGAGTCGCTATTGATTCGAATTGATTTGATTGTCGATCCCGAAAACCCGCTGCTGGAACTTCGTCAGCAGAATTTCACGCAGGAGCTCGCTGAATCCGCCCAGCCGCCCGTTCTGGAGCACAAGCATCCGGGCAACGCATTGGATGCGATGCGCAGCGGCTACCGAAAAAACCGGGTGGCAATGGAGTTAGAAGGGTTGACGGTGAATGATACAACCTCGACCTATGATTATTGGAGCTACTACGATGCTCTTGAACAGAAGTGCAAAAACAACCGCAATGAAGGTAGGACTTAATATTTTGAATCTTTCGGGCGGAGGAACCCGAATCGTGGGTATTGGAGCCGCAGCAATAAGCCTGATGGATCGGGGCTTTAAACCGGATGTAATTACCGGCGTCAGTGCCGGGTCGTATTTGGCTTTGCCGCTGGCATTGGGTAAAAAACAAGCCGCATCCGATTTGATGGACGCGATTTCGGCGGATATTCTGAAGGTGATGTTTGACCCGGCACCCGTCAATAAAAAAGGCAAATTAACGGCCTCTGCCATCTGGAATGCGGCTACCGGCAAACCGTATTTAGGGAAACAACGCAAGTCATTGGAAGCAATCCGGTCAATCGTTTCCAAAGCGGAGTTCGACGCCTGGGCAACCGATTTGGAAAGCCCTGAAGTTTGGGTGCTGGCCATTGATTTCATTCGTGGTAGTCGGATTTTTGAAAACCTGAAAAACCACACGTACGAAAACGCCCTTAGTCTCATCCTGGCTTCCGGATCTATCCCCGTTTATGTCGAAGCGGTTGAAATGGCGATCAATGGAATGCGGGTATTGATGTACGATGGTGGCGTACGGTCGCATATTGCTTGCCGGGAAATTCTGGAGCAATACCCCACGCAGATAAACCAAATGATGTCGGTTTATTCCCGGCCGCAGGATTACCGCGACGAAATGCCCGATAACTGGAAACTGGCCGATGTAAGTACGCCCCTCTTCCGGTTTATTGACATTGCAGGCATCGAAAACAGTAAATCCTGTGAGGCAATGGAAATACTGCTCTGTGCCCAGCGGGGTATTAGGCTGGGTCAGGTTTTTCTTCCTTCCATCATGGACGGGCCGTATGATGCCGATGAATTTCGGCTACGTCGGTTGAAAAAGGCGGCAATCATTGAAGCCGAAAAACTGAGTTTTTTTCTGTAAAACCAGCGTCTACACCATGGCTATTCTCGTCAATCGATTCAATTTCATCGTTTTTTCTTACCTGACACCGCCCGAACCCGAAGATTTGCACAATTTGCCCCAGGGCGGTTATTTGGGTAAAATGGTGTCGTCAGTCGTGATGCTGCCCGGTGAGACGTACACATTCTTCGTCAACAATTCTGTTCAGATGCCCGTCGGCGACTTTACGGTACACCTTCGGACCAATGCCAACAAGCCCCACTCCGCAGGGGTCGGTACAGCCAACAGCTTTGTAAACCCAGCCCTGGGCATCAATCAGTACTACATTACATTTAAGGTTCCGCAGAATCTACCGGAAGGATACTACCGGCTGGTATTGCAGGCGCAGGAGGCAAACACGTACTGGATTTCAAGCCGGCTGCTGTGTCTGCGGTCGGGTGTCGATTTGAACACCGCCCTGTTTTCGTGGCGGAACCGGCGCTCGTTGGCCCATATTCCGTATGAATTGCCCGCTATGAACGGCTTTCGGAACATTCTGCGGCTCAAGTGCGTGACGGGCGTTCCCCAGGCGGATACGGAAACAGAGGATTACCGGCAGGTAACGACTGGTCGGCGGGTAGCGGTGGAAATCAAACAGGATCTGGCGGTACCGTTTAAGACGCCCCTCACGGATGCGATTGGGCATGAAGGTTGGCAGACGCTTTTGAGACACAAAGATATACTGATCAACGGTAGCCCGTATTCAATCAAAACGGGGTACAATTCGGGCAGTGATCACAGACGGATTAGTGAGGGAAGTTTTGAAATGTATCAGACGGACTTTTCGGAAGTGAACAGGTGTTAAAAAAGCAGGCAAAAACCTGCTTTTTTCATCAATCCATTTCAATATCTTCCTCTAATTTATTTCTTCTGCCCCTTGGTGAATAACTTATTGTAGCAACATACAGAAAGCCATCTGCGGCTACCCGTGAACTCGCTGTCGTGACAGAAACGGTAGCATTGTCCATAAACCCGGCATTTTCATTTAAATACTGGTTTACAAAATGCTCAATATCCAAAGGGGTTTCGGCGGTTATAATCTTTATCTGAGTCATAGTATTACGTTTTTTCTTGAAAGTTAGTGTAAATTTACAAACCTCCGCTACCGGACTGCGGCCCCATATTCTCACAATTTCGCCAGCAGTCCCATGCCCGCTAATCAAACTCTATTTGATGACTTAGCCGACGTAAAAGGTATTTTACGCGGCATTGATCAATTATCCCAGGCTAACGAGAAGTACGGCAAGTCCGCCGAAGCGGTCAACGACCGGATTAGCCAGGCGAATAAAAAGGTCATCGAAAGTCTCAAAGAACAGAAAGAAACGATTCTGCAACTCAATGTTGCCCAGAAAGCCCGTCAGAAACAGCTACAGGACGAAGCCAACGAGGTCTATAAGCTCGAAAAAGCCCATAAACAGCAGCAGGAATTATTACAACGCAATAACGCCCTGTTTGATGCAAACGGCGCGTCAGTTGATGCACTAAAAACCCGCGTGAAAGATTTGCGCCGGGAGTACGATTCACTGAGTAATGCCGAGGCCAAAGACGCTGCGCGAAAAAAGGCAATTGAAGCCGAAACAAAGGCTTTGAATACCGTTCTACGGGAACAGGTCAATGCTACTAAACTAGCGACCCAGGCAGTAAACGGCGCGGTAGGCTCCTACGACCGGCTGAGTCAGCAGCTTAACCAGATGAAAGCCCAGTTACGGGCTATGCCGAATGCTTTTAATGAAACGACCGGCGCAATCAACAAGAACAATAAGGCTGCTGTAGAGCTTCAAAAACAAATTGAAGTGTCAGACCGGGCGCTGAAGAATATGGATGCCACAATGGGCAACCATCAGCGTAATGTCGGGAATTATTCCTCTGTTCTAGGAAATTTAAAGGGACAGTTGATTGGCGTTGGGACTGGGCTTCTTTCTATTCAGGCTTTATTTAATGGCTTGAAGTCTGCCTTTGATTTGACGGTTCGCATGGAGCGAATGGATGCAGGAATTAGGGCCATCACCCGTGATAACGAGGATTTTATTCAAACTCAGCAATTTTTAATTAACCTTTCAAAGCAGTTAGGGCAGGATTATGAAATAGTCACCAAGACCTATAAAGGGCTAGGGGCTGCAACGCGGGACACCTCCTTAGAAGGCCAACGGGCCCAGCAGATTTTTGCAGGTATTATTCGGGCGGGCGCGGCCTTGCAACTGAGCAATGAAGAGGTAGAGGGGTCATTGTACGCCATCTCTCAAATGGTCAGCAAAGGCAAGGTTTCGATGGAAGAACTCCGGCAGCAATTGGGTGAGAGATTGCCGGGCGCGATGAAATTGCTCTCGAACGCGCTAGGAATATCCGAAGCTCAATTGAACAAACTTGTTGAAAATGGGGACTTGTACGCACGCGATGTGCTACCAAAGCTCGCCAAAGAGTTAGACAAAACTTACGGCAAGGATGCGCAGCGCAATATTGAAACCTTCGGCGGTCAGTGGAACAACCTCAATACCGAAGTTGCCTTGCTACTTAAAATACTCAATGAAGATAAAGGGGTCACAGGCCCGTTTACGAGCCTTTTAAAAACGCTATCTGATCGACTCGAAAAGGTTCGGGTAGTTTTGCAAAGCAAGGATTGGGGGTTGATATTCAAGTTTGCGACCGATTTAACTGGCTATACGGCGCCACAGGTTGATGCAATGGTGCAACGTAGCCGCGCCAACATTGCAGATGAAGAGGCATATAAGCGTATGTCTCCCGAAGCTCGCACAAATCGGCGTTCTGAATTTATAACCAGGTCGGGGGCTATTCAAGCTCAAATCAATACTTTACGTGATCGGGCACCCCGTGATGTGAATGAAAAGGCTGAAATTCAAAACCGATTAAAGCAACTGGAAAAAGAATTGGATTTCTATGAACGCAAAATTCAGCGTATGCAGACAATCCACATGTTGGCGTTGAAAGAAGATGCCGTTTTGCAGGAGCGTCTAAAAAAAGAAGACGATGACCGCAAGGCGATGGAGTGGGAAGAGGGTAAGAAAAAGCGGGACGCAGCAGCTAAACGGGCAGAAAATGAAGCTGACCGCCGACTACGTGAACGCCTTTCTACAATCCGGACAAATGCAAGTTCGGATGTTAACGGCTTTCGTGGGTCTAATGAGCGCGGGGAAATGACCGATGCCGATTTTATTACTGCCCAGTATAAGGCGCGGACCGATGCTGCTTTAGAGCAGATCCGGATACTTAATCAAGCCAATAAGCAGGGTGCTGCAAATTGGAAATCTGAGTATGCAGCCGCCCAGAAAGAAATTACCGATGCGGCCGCAGATTGGTACGAAGGTCGTAACAAACTTGAAAATGATGCATGGAACAAGGCGCTAGAAGTCGCCAAGAAAGCATTGAATGATGTAGGAGACACTGAAAGCCGGGCTTTGAAAAAGCGGGCCGATGAACTGGAGGTTGATTATTCCAATCGGGAAAGGCTAATTCGGGAAGACTACAATAAACAGCTTATTACCGAAAAACAGCGTAATGAACGCATTCACGCTATTCGGGAAGAGTACTTGACTAAACTTTCCTCCGTAGTTACCGATGCCTACGACGAACAGGAAATTACCATCATCAACCGATACGATGAAGAGATTGCACAATTAAAAAAGCTGCTTGAATCCAGTACGCTTACCTACAAACAGATTTCCGATGCCAAGGTAAAAATTGCAGAACTTGAGCAAGCGAAAATGAAAAAACTGGCTGAGTCTGGCGCAAAGCGGGATTCAAGCCAATCCGATGTTTCAACAAAAAAAGCTGACAATATTCTTCCAAATGCGGATCGGGCCAAGTACGATACAGATTCAGAGCAGTTTAAAACTACGAAGGAGCAGCTACAATGGCAGTTGGCAGGAGAAGCGGCTCAGGGCTATTTCGACCTTGTCAATGAATTCAGACAACGGGATTTAGATCGAGTGGAGAAGAACCGGGAAGCAGAAAAGAAACGGCTGGAAGAATCAGTATCGTACGAGAAAATGAGCCAGGAGGCCAAACGCAATGCGATGGCCGCTATTGACCGTAAATACGATGCCGAAGCAGCCCAGATTAAACGCAAGCAGGCAATTGCTGAAAAAGCCGCTGCGGTTTTCTCGATCGGTATTGATTTGGCCGTGGGGATTATCCGGAACAATAAAAATTTTACACCAATTGCCGCAGCTCCCCTAAATGCCTTATTGATTGCCCTGGCTGCTATCCAAACGGCAGCGGTGATAGCAAAGCCAATTCCACAGTTCAAGGACGGAAAAAACCTCGAATCGCTGGATCGGTACGAAGGTCCGGCGCTCGTTGGGGAGGCTGGCCGGGAGTTGTGGTTTGGCAAAAACGGTGTTGAAATGGTTGATAGGCCGTCAATTGTAAATGTTGGCAAAAACGACGTGATTTTACCTAATCCGGTAACCGAACGGCTACTGTCTAATAATGGAGCGTTTGAGGGTCGTGCAATTTTAGACCAAGTTATCAGAAACCAAGTGTCGTATAATAACATCGTTCAAGCAAATAAAAGAAACTCTTCATACCGTGGCCCCAGCGCTAGGGATATAGCAAATGCATTGGCTGATGAACTGGAAAAACGGCCCTGGCTTCAGTTAAATATTGACGAGAATGGGTTTACCCGGAAAATCATCAAAGACACAACAGCGACAATTGAGCGAAACAACCGTAGGCATTTTGGACGGCGTTAGCGGTCTCATTTTTGTTTTTTCAGACAAAAATTGTAGGATTGAGAAAAAAAATCCTTTCCTCTTGCCTCTATGACAAATGAACAATTAGACAAACTAGAGCGCCTTGGGCAGCTCCATACCCAAGGCATTATTACTGATGAGCAGTTTTTAGAGCAAAGGGCGCAGATTTTAGGTGAAAACCCCCCGCCCTCACCTCCGCAACAAACCCCCATCATTAATGGTCATCCGCAAAGTAATAACCAGCGGTCTAGTGTCTTCGGAATTATTGCAGTTGTTATTGCGATCATAATTTTTTTCACTCCGCGATTTCTGTTAACAATCCCGATCATTGGAGTTGTTGCATTCTCAATAATTGGGCTGGTTCGTGATAAAAACAAGATATTTAGCCTTTTGGCACTGCTGATTGGAGGTATAGTAATTTTTGCTCTTTTCAGCGAAGCTATGCAGTCAAATGATTACTATACTGTCGAATACGAGGTGACTTGTCTTGACTGTGATGTTAGCTATACGAATGACACTGGCGGTACGGATAAAGTTGATAAAGTTGCAGCGTATTGGAGTAAAAGAGTGGTTGTTCGGGGCGACGAGTTCGTTATGTTAAGTGCCCAAAATAACAACGAAGACACTGAGGTAATCGCAAGAATTTCCGTAAATGGAAAGCTACTTGAAGAGGAAAGTTCAAAAGGGAAATATGTAATGGCCAGCGTTTCAGGCAGGCCAGAAGAAATTAACAGCAAATAATCAAAGCCCGGCACGAACCGGGCTTTTTTGTATATTTACGAACCTCTACCGGACTGGGGCACATACACTAACTGCCGCTGTATATGCACTCATTCCGTTTGATCACGTCCATTGAATCCATCGGTGTAACTGCCCCCGTCGTTGTCGATCCCAAAATAGAAGAACCGATTAAATTCGCTGACGTCAAAATTCAGGGCGATTCGGACGAGAAATACCACGGCTTTCTGTACAACTATTCCGAAGATGGCATACTATTGGAATTTACGTGCGAATCGGCGCACAGCTTGATTTCTGAGCAGTATTACAAATACGGCTCAGACCTGGATATTCGGTTTCAAATCATCCACACGGATGATAGCAATGTTGAAACGGTTGATTTTGACGGAATGATCAAGGGTGACAGCATTGTTATCCAGCCAGGCCGGGTTAAAGCAAAGGTGGAGCAAAAAGGCATTCACCAACTGGTAGATTCCCGGTTTGATTCCCCGATTTCCCTCGACGCCAAAACAACGCTCGACGGCAAAGCCCTAACCCCGCCTGCTTACAAAGATTTGCGCTTACCCGGTCAGGCTATCCAGCAGGGCGAAGAGTCCAACCGGGTTCAACGCGACGATTATTCCGCCGAGGTTACGGGTGTACCGGCTATGTACTTTTTCGTGACACCTAACACGGACGAACTGCCCCCAGAGCCCAACAGTGAAACCCCAAAAGTCGAATCAATCGCCAGCCTAAAACGCTCCATCGGCGGGGTAACGGCCAACATGAGCCCAGAGGATTTGGGGGGCGGTCAGTCAATGCCCTTTCTGCGGGCCGATGCTACCGGCACCTTCAAGCTGGAATTTGACTGGGTTTTTACCGTGGAAGCCAGCATGACCAAGGCGAACCCGCTGGATTTCGGAGCCATCAAGTTTGCCGCCTGGGGGATCAAGACAATGATGGTTACGGTCAGTGCCAGCGGCCAGCGCACAGAAAAAGACATTGCGCCCCTGCAACGCGGATCGGGCGATAAAACCCACCTCGACCGCAAGACCGTGGAAGTCCACGTAAACGAAACACTGACGCTGGAGCGCGACGACCGGGTTTTTATCTATTCGGTAATCCAAATTGGCGCCAACAAACCAGCCAAAAAGATAACGGTAAACGTTTCCTCGCTCCAGGTTCGTATCAAGCTGGCCACACTCACTAAAGCTGAACCCTCCAAGGCCCGCGTCTGGCTGCTGTCGGATGCGATCCGGCACGTACTGCGCTGCATTACCAATCAATCCGATTTGGACACCAACCCCGTTGATCCACTGTTGTCCGGACTGCTCGACGCAGGGCCAGCGGGTGAATACATGGTCACCAATGGGCTTTGTTTGCGCGGTTTGCCGTCGGCGGGGTCTGGCTTCTCCCAGAAACAGAAAGCCCCGTCTTTTACACTGAAACAGCTACTGGGTGTTCTGTATGCCTACCACAACGCCGGAATGCAGTACAGGGGCAATCAGGTACAGATTGAAGAAGGATTGTTTTTCTATCAGGACACGGAAATACTACAAATCACCAACGTATCCGAATACCGTGAAGAAGTTGCAACCGACCATCTGTTCAATCAAATTGATGTGGGCTACGAGAAATACCCCACTGAGGGGCCGGGCGTTCGGGAAGAATTTAACACAATCCGGACGTATCAAACGCCCCTTGTCAATTACGCGCAGAAGCTGGAAATCAAAAACCCGCTGATTGGCGCAGGTACCCAGATTGAGCAGGTTAGACGGGTGCAATTTGCCGAGGAACCCACGACCAGCCACACCAACGACGACGACGGATTTATCCTGCACGGTCAGAACGCCGTTTACCGGGCGTTCGTACGCTTTTCGCTGGTGGAAGCCGAACCGTTTCCGGGCATTCAATATCCCTACCAGGTGGCTTCGTTTCTCTTCAATGCTGCTGTCGTACGAGCGGGGGCCGAAATCACCATCACGTCAGGGGTCGGGGCGGGCAGCACCTTCAAAGTCGTTCGGGTGATTTCTCGCAACATCATTTCCGGCACCCGCGTTGAAATTCAGGTCTTGACGGGCAGTATTCCCGCTTTCACAACCGATTTTGATTTGATCACCTTCCAGTCGGGCAGCGAACCGCTCAAGATTCGCACGAACGACCGGCTGACGATTACGGGTATTGCAGATCCTGACTCCGTGGTGAATGCCGAACTGTCGCCCGCCCGAATGCTGCGGCAACACGCCCCGTTTATTCTGAACGGGTTGCGCTACAAACCGCTTTCTTCCGAACTGCGCTGCACCTTCTTTGCCCAGAATGGCAACATGATTTCCACCGTCCGGCCGGAATCCAATCCGCTGCCCGGTGATCCGTTTAAACAGACGGTGTACGAAACCGGGCCGGTTGCCCTTGGGGTACTGGAAAAGAACGCCGGTCGGCTGTTTTCGCCCGAATGGGTGTATGCGTCGGTCCAAATCGAACGGGAAGAGTTGAACCTAATGCTGGCCGCACTCGCTGACAGCGAGGAAGCGCCCGAAGACCTTCGCCGAGGTTATATTTCAATCATGAATCCTGACGGCGAATTTGTCAGCGGCTGGATTCGGATGGGCGGCTACATTCGGTATAATCCGTGCTCAAAAATGGCCGAAATCAAAATGCTGAAACGGTACGGTATCACCAATCAGGTTGACTGCGATTTGTACCGTGATTGGACGTTTGAACGGTTCGAAACCGATCCGACCGCCGACCCGAACGTCTATCTGTTTTGCCGGTTTTTGGATTTCAACTGACAGTTAGTATATTTGGTCTGCTTCTCTACCGGACTGCGAAGCGCTCACATACATTTCGTGTAGCGTCTTATGGCAGTCAACCCCATCAACGAGGGGGATTTCGTAAATCAGGGCCGGGAAAAACTCAATCAGGCCATTGGCGAAATTCCACTTTCGTATGAATTCAATCCTACCAATGGCATCCTAACCATCACCCGCTATTCGGGCGAGCAAACGGCTATTAACTTTGCGGCTGCATTTGCGACCCTTACCCAAATAGCTAACGCCATCCTGCCCGGTCTGGCTACCTACCTCAAGGCGGGTATGGTGAAGCTGGCTGATCCGGACGACCCCGAACACCTGGACGATCCTGACCGGGTATTGTCAGCGCCTGCGGTCATGGAATTGTTGGCGCCGTTGTTGATGCCCGTACTGGAAAATGTGCAAGCGGGTCAGATTCTGCGGTTTCGGGCCAAGTCGGACGGCTCAGGGTTTGAATTGTTCAATGATGACGATTCCGGCGAAATCGACCTTTCCAATACCTTCAAGGCCGGAATCGGCTCGTATCATAACTCATTTTTTCGGGGCGCTCCCGGCCAGGTACTCACCCGGCGAATCGCAACCCTGCCCAAATCCGATGCCAGTGCCCTGAATCAGTGCGTGATTGAGCTGCTGGGCGGTGGCTGGGGTTCGGGTCAGAAAACCAAGATAGAGGCTACATTCGCCAATCGCGATGGTTTCACCTACCGCTACACGGTGGAAGGTGGACAAAACCTCGTGGATTTGGCGGCTTACCGGCAAGCTGATCAGTCGGTAGTTATCTACCTGCAATGCAACCGCGAATACGCGGTTTATGACGTAAAAGCCTGGGGCAAGTCGGTAGCGATTGATGAAGCGGTAGCGCAGGTAACCCCTGCGGGAACCCTGATCTTTACGACCGCCGATCCAGACCAATACAAGCCCGAATTTCGGCTGAATAACGGCATTTCGTCGGCTTTTCCAATACGGGTGACTAACAACGCGACATTCAAAAGCCTGTACGTCACCGACCCCAAAACCGCGCAGAATTTCACGCACCTTTTCGCTTACAACGCCGTCAGTCGCGAAGCCGAAGCGATTACGATAGAAAAACTCGTTGAAATTATTGGCCAGCGGTTGGGCGTCGGTACCGTCGGAACACCGCCCCCCACGGTAGGAACCCCGCCAACCGTCGGCGAGAATCCGCCCCCCACCGTTGGGGAGAACCCTCCGCCTACAGTCGGTACGCCACCTCCGACCGTGGGAACGCCACCGCCCCCCACTCCGACGCCGGGAACGGTGCTCAACATGGGCTTCATGTTCGAGCCACAGAATGGACGGCGCATGACGATTGGCGTCAACCGGGCGGGTCAGATTCGGGTCAAACTGGAACAGCAGACGGGAACTGTCGCCTGGACCGACAATCAGTATTACAACGTCGAAAACATTGTAACGCCGTTTGCGGGCACCAACTGGCCGAGCCGCTACATCTACAACAACGTGCCCGCTGGACTCTACAAAGTCACCAGCACTGACGGGGTAACCGAGCAGGTTGGCTTTGTGACTATCGATGAAGCGGGCAAATGGGGTATTTTCAAGTACGATTCTGCGAACGACGAGCAGCCGTTGCCCGGCTCGCCACCGCCCCCGACGGTGGGAACACCCCCACCGACCGTCGGAACACCTCCGCCACCGCCGACCGTACCCCCAATCCGATTGGGCTACAAATGGGATCAGGGCACAAAGTCGCTGGATTCCTACCTGTTTGTTCAGGACAACAAGGATTACGAAATCAAGTTGCAGCCCCTGGACGGGCAAGACTGGTACCCGGATGCGCCGTACCGTACGGCTAATCTGCAATCGGGCACTCAATACGGATTTAGTTACAACCGCCACTACGGATGGCTTCCGGACTTCTTAGGAGGCAAGAACGTCAATCCGGGGCGGTGGATGCTCATTGCTCGCGATAAGAGCGATTACAACCGCAATATTTCAATTCTGATTACACTGACGGCGGGCGTTGATTCGGGGGGAGAAGTAACCAACAACCCGGCCCCTCCGCCGACCGTAGGGACGCCCCCACCAACCGTGGGAACACCCCCGCCAACCGTGGGCGCCACGCCGTTGATTTCAAAAATCGAAACCAAAACCGAGTACGTCAGCAGTACGCAGGTTGTCAAATTTACGATCAACGTCACAGCCGCCAACATTCCGGATAATATCAAGGGCGAATTAGGGATTCAGGTTTACGATCCGGTTAACTCGCCGAATCCCACGATTAGCTGGGGGGATCTGGGCAAAAACACGGATGGCGGTTTTACTCAGGTGGCCTTCCAGATCGACCCCAATACGGTCAGTAACGGGTCGTACGCCCGCGCTTACTTCCGGTGTGGCAGTATTTTCCCGGAAACCCTGCTGACGCAGTATGACCCCAAAAGTCAGGCGGTCGGCCCCTGGATTCAGCGGTATCCGAACGTCAATTGGGTTGCTTCGGGTGAATTGACGCAGGATGCAGGCAACGATTCAGCCGACGTATGGCTGACGCTGCCCAACCACGGCGAAACGGTTGTTTTTACGGTCGAACGCACGGACGGCAACGGCGTTTACGGCAAAAACTTCCGCTCCCCCGAAGATGGGGGCGAATTGCTTTGGACGGGTGGCGAAACCTGGCTGCCCGTTGCTGCGGACACTAGCCGGGCCGGTTTTACGCACCGGGGCCGGATGCACAAAGGCGCAGGTCAGGTCAACGGCAACAACGTAACGGGCATTGTCCGCAACGTCGATCACCGCCTACGGTTCAAAAAAGACGGCACCAGTGGCAATGAGCAGCTAGTGCCGTTCCGGGTAACCTCGAATGTAACCGCCCTGCCGATCAATGCGCCGACTCCGCCACCGCCCCCGACGGTGGGAACGCCCCCACCGACCGTAGGAACCCCGCCGACGGTCGGGACACCTCCGCCCACAGTGGGAACACCTCCGCCGAGTGGCGCAAGTAGCCGGTTGTTGATGATCCGAAATCTTGGGTTTGGTATCAACGACGACATTACCGAGCATCTGAATATGAACCAGGTGCTGTATGATCACGGCTGTAACGGTTTTGGATTTCTTATCTATGCTTACGGGTGGATTAGTGGCAACCACACAAACTACCGTCTATTCATTGATCAGGCGGTCGCTAATGATGCCGTTGTTTCTATTCATCTCCCGACGGTGGCGCTGCGGTGGGAAATGCCATCATGGTTGACGCTGGACATGTGCCAGATGTACGCCGACAGTACGTATGATACAATTCACGTCTGCCCCGATTTCGAGTGGCTTGATGAACCGATGGTGCCGGGCAACCCGTACTATCATATGGACGTGGATTACATCAAGGGTGTTGTTCAGCAGAATCCAGAAGCAACCATTTTTACAACGGGTTCTCAGGTTCCGCTAGAGTCAGGCTACAGTACAAAGCTGATACCCCGCGCGGATGGCAAAGGCTACCGCGTTGGCCCGCCGTCAGGATACGGGCCAAGGGCGCAAAATGGCTATCGAAGCTACCTGCGCGGCAAGTTCAATAACAGTATTCAGGCGCTTAACAACGCCTGGGGGTCAAGTTACGCCAATTTTGATTCGATCTATTTACCCTATGACGCCAACGATTCATTTAACAGCTTCATTGGTAGCGGAAATGGCAGATACGCCCAGATGTACCGCAACTCGCGGGTGCACCAGCATCAGCGTTGGTACGAACGGACGGTACGGAAATACCGACCTACAGCATTAGTAGGCTCCGAAGTTGGTTCATCCAAAAATGGACAATCAACGTTGTACGCAACGCTGAACGTAATGGGCTTTTCTGCCGAGGCCGATTTTTACAAGGAGAACTTCCACACCTCCGAAAACTGGCCGCGCGAAACAGACCGGAACCGCTACGTATCCCCTAAAGGCAAGAACGGCATGGAAGCCGATGGCGGTTTAGTTTCGGTCGAATACGGATGGGTAGACGACTACTACGCACCAGGCGTTGCACCAAACTACATCTTCCCGAAAAACGAGGTAGTCGGCAAGCTCGTTGGCGCTTACCAGCGTGGAGCATGGATTATTACACTTTTTGGATTTAGCTACGCGAAATTGCCGCACCTGCTACCCGTGGTTGATGATGTGGTTGCTACCAATATCCTGAACACGCCTGTTCCTACATTCAGCGAGGCTAAAACTATTAATGTTTACGCATCCAAGATGCGAAACAATGACTTCTCTGACATGTGGGCATGGGAGCCAGAGGGCTTCAGCCAGCCGATCAGGGTGATCCGAATTGACGAAACTCTTTAGACGAAACGACCATGTTTTTATCCCCTCAGTTAGCGCAGCAATTTGAAGAAATCATGACCGATCCAAAGGGGAAAGGCTTTGACTTTCTGCCATTAAGTGAAGTGTTTGCACCAAGTCCCGATGACGTAATTCCTTTTAAGGAATTGTATGACTTCTACCTGAAGTATACTAAGCTAGATCCCAATGAACTTCATCTGCCCCTGTTTGCCGTGATCATGGAGAAGCTGCACGGCGCACCTACGCCCGACGAGGAAGGGGGCGGACTGGGCTATTATCTCAAACCTGCATTCGAACTGAGCGATGATTAAGGAGTATCTACAAACCGAAAGGGTGCTGGTGATTGACAGTTTTCTGTCCGTCGAAACCTGCGCGGCCCTGGTCGAAACGCTACTCAGCAGTCCGTTTGAGGAAAGCCAGACCGTTAACAGTACGACCCATCAGGCCCAGAAAACCGATTTTCGCACCTCGAAAACCCTATTCCCGCATAGGTTCCCGCTGGAGGTTTCGACTGAACTACTGCGGGTTGAGTCGCAGATTGAAGAACTGCTGGGCATTGAATCCGACCGCTGGGAGGGCTGGCAACTGAACCGCTACGACGAAACGAATGTGTTCAAGGCCCATTACGATACGGGGCTGAAAACCAACAAGGACAACGAACGTCAGTACACGGTTTTGCTCACGCTTCAGGAACCCCAGTCGGGCGGACGGACGGAGTTCCCGACATTGGAACGGGCGTACCCTGCGGTCGCGGGTCGGCTGGTTATGTGGGACAACCTCGACGCTGACGGACAGCCCAGCAGAGACATGATTCACACCGGGGCACCCGTTGAACAGGGCGTAAAAATCGCGGCTGTCAACTGGATTCACGCTAAACCGTACCGCAGATAATGAAAGAAATATCAGCCCCCTTTATTCCGGAATCGATTGTTGATCGGCTGCTCACTGACATTTTTTCGGTAGCGTGCCGCTTCGAAAATGCCGACGGAAGCCCCCGAAGCGTAACCGGCTGGAACATCTGTATTGAGATTACCAACGACTTTGCGGAAGCCTGGAGCCACACCATTGAAACCGATAGCCAGTACCTGACGATCGATAACGATAAGGTAACGCTACGGGCGCCCAGTCCGGTCGCGTTAGGCATTGGCTTCTCAGAAGAGCTTCGCCAATCGCCTTTCCTGTTCCGCTGGTACCAAAACACCGATGATGGCCAAATTACATTCTGGTACGTGGACGTAACGCTCTACAAGCGCCTGCCCAAAGACCGCAACGCGCCGGGCCCGTTGATGGCCGAGAAGTTTGTGAACAAGATTGCCCAGAACGGGGGCGTCACCGTCGAAACCGAATTCTAACAATTGACTATAACCTGTAACATGAAACGCTTCCTTCTCTTTTGTACGCTACTGCTTTCCTCGATCGGTACCTACGCCCAACAGGTGCTCATGCCGGTGGATATTTCCCGCACCAGCTACCGGGGCAACACCTTCGCTTTCCGGCTGCTGAATCCATCCACGTTGCCCGAAGGCCACACGCTCCAGCCCATTACAGCCAGGGCGTACAACAACACGCTCAAAAACGCGGAACTGCCCTCGAATCAACAGCCCGAAATCGTCACATTTACGGGCGGAACGGAGGTTGTATTTTCGAACCTGAAAACGCAGCTTATCGGCGAAACGGGCGCGTGGCTGGAAATCAAGTACGGCACGAACGTTGTCGGGGCCGGAACCCTGCGGTTTACCAAAACGGCGGGGTTTGGCATTGCTAGTGTGGGCGGTGGCGATGGCAATACAACCATACCGATTACCATTACACCCGGCCAGACGGTTCAACTGGGGGTTAGCGAGGCAGGCGGGGCGCAGTACGTGGCCCTGGCCCAGCAAGCAGCCGCCCAGACCGCCGAAGATCGGGAAGCAATTGAGCAAATCGCCGGACAACTTTCCACTATCATTGTTGATAACTTTACGGCACTTTTAGCCTTACAATACGGCCCCGGTTTTGGGGCTTTTCCGGTTCTGGTCACCACTGATCAGGTGATCAACAATACCACCTACCCAGCGGGGCAGTACGTTATTCTCACTTCTGGAAACATCATTCGAAGCCTGACAGGTGACGAAATTAACCGCAACTCAATCTGAACATGAAACGTTTTCTGCATTTACTGCTACCCCTTTTAATTGCCTTTTCGTCCGAAGCCCAGTTTCGCGCCAAACGGGTTGGCTCCATTCCGGCGGTTGTCGGAGTCAACGCGGATACAACAGACCGCGAAATCCAACAGGGGGCAGACGGGGCGGTCTATACGGTAAAAAAGGGCCAGTCTCCCATCCTGGCGGCTGCGGTACCCTTAAAAAGTGTAGCCGCCTTTGCAACATCGAGCGCCGACCGGGTTTTACATCCTGTGGATGGGGGTATCTGCGTCAAGGTAACGGGTACGACAAGCGCCACGGTCGCCGGGTACGGCACCTTGGAATTTCCCGCTCAGGGAAATTTTCGTTACGAGCGAGTTATAACGGATGGTGTTTACAATGCCAGTGTGATGGGGCTTGCTGGGAATGGTACGACGGATGACACCGACGCGCTCCAGAAAGCGACCAACGCTATTGCCGGAAAAGGCGTTTTACGTCTCGCCAAAAACAAAGTCTACCGGGTGCGGCAGATTACCCTGAAAAGTGATTTGGACCTGAATGGAGCAACGTTAAAACAAGCAGCAGGACAAAACGGATCGGTTATCGTTATTGGGGCGCACGGCCTGCGAATTTCCGGATCGGGCACCATCGACTACAACAAGGCGGAAAATACGACGGCGACGCTGGGCAATGCGGGCATTCGATCGGTTGACTATGACAGTTTGACGATTGAAAATGTCACCATCCGCAATGCCGGTCGAAATGCGATTTACATCAAGAAAGCCAATGTCGTCAGTATTTCGTCCTGTAAAATTTTTGGTTCAGCGGGTGAGTCCATATTCCTCCACGGTGGCGTATTGAATTTTACGATAGAAAAAAACCTGTTGCGCGGCAACCTTGACGACGGCATCAAGGTACATTCTCATGATGGGGCCACCCTGACGCTGGTTAGCAAGAATGGCCGGGTGTTGAATAATACGATTGACTATTCGGGGGTTACGCCGACAAATTCGGCGCTGGCTATTGAGGTCTGGCGCGGGGATTCCTATACCAATTCGGTTTCCTCGAATCATCTCATATCGGGTAACATCATTCGGGGAAGCCGGGTATCGGGCGCTAATTCAATTTGGGGCATTTCGCTCGATAACACCGATTCGACAACGGTTTCCGATAATAATGTCCGCGACGGCATCCGGTATGGCTACGAGGCTGCGGGGTGCGTAAATACCTCCTTCAAGGGCAATCAGGCGTACGGCTATGATAACGCGGGCTATAGTATTTCCAAGGCCCGGACCAACCGCGTTAGTATCGAGGGGGGAACTGTTGCCAACGCTTCGTCTTATAGTAGTGTATACGGCATTCAGGTTACGGCGGGTAGTCAGGTGACGATTCGGGGAATCAACTTCGAGGATGCCGGAGAACGGGCTGTATTTTTCAACGCTGGCGGTGTTGGTGGGCTAGTCGATGGCTGTCACTATTCAATCAGCAGCCAGGTAGGTAACATGACCTGCGTGTACGTGTACAACCTCGCTGGGATTTCGATTAAAAACAATTTTGGCGTTCCTAACACGACAACTGCAACAGCAGACTACGGGATCATTGGAATTCGTTTTCAGGACGCCCGGCAGTTTATCGCCGAAAACAACTATTTCGACGGCCGCAAGGCGATGACGCTGGCGCCCCTGGGAACTAGCTGCATCACCGCGACGGGGAATTCGGGCCGGGGAACCTTGTCGAATAATTCCATTCTCAATTATTCGTTGTATGCCGCCGATTTTAGTGCGGCTACTTCTGACCCTATTTACGTGCTGAATCCGTACTCCTACGCAGTTAATGGCGCTTCGGCTATAAAATACAATCTGCGCACAGCCGATGTATTATCAACGCCCACAGCCCCTATGTCCGTAACAGCCGTTAGTATTAGCGCGACCTCAAACACTGCCTATTATACCAACAATGCCGCGCGGGTGTATGTCACGCTTCCCACCAATGCCAACAGCCGAATTGGGGATTTTGTGGAAGTGGTTGGCCAAGGGGCCGGGGGTTGGCGAATCGCTCAACCGGAAGCGGCCACCATCATCAAATCGTCGGCTGGGGCAACCACAGCGGGAACGGGCGGCTATGTAGCTTCGACGGCGCAGTACGACAGTGTTATTTTAAAAAAGGTAGATGCAAACACGTGGGTAGTGTCCTCCGTGTCGGGCGCTCCTTCATTCAACTAGTACCAACAACCCACTAACCCCATAACGTGAACGAACTTGTTGAAAATATCAACGATTTGCCCCTATTGGGGTTATCCTTTGTTGCACTCTTATCGGGGTCTATGATTCAGGCAATTAACAAAAAAGTGATCAGTGTTCAATTGGCCTTTGCTGCGTTGGTGACCGGGCTGTTTTTTGGTATTGTTGTTGGAGGTTTAACGTTTGGACTGATTGATATTGCTGGCTACAAGCCCCACAAGGTGCTATTTAGCGCATGGTGCGGGCTGGCTGGCTACCTGGGCCACGTCTGGAAAATAGTCGCTGATGAAATCGGGCAACAGATGTGGAAAAACCGTAACAAAATTGCGAAGCAGGCACTTATCTACGCACTCAAACCCCTGTACAATCTGTACGTTTCTCTCACCAAAGACAACCAAACACCATGATCACACTGTTAGGTTTCGCCCTGCTATTGGCGGGCGTTATTTCGTATCTCGTGGGCGCTACTACGCCACTCCCCGCGTTCATTCGCTACCCGATTTTTGCCTCTGCGGTATCGTTCGTCACGAGTGCCAGTTTTGCGTTCTGGAACGAAAAGCACCTGAACGCGGGGGTATTCATGATCACCGTGAGCGCCTTGTTGACGGGCGTTCCCTGGCTGATACATGTGCACTCGACCGCCATTTCAGCCGCCATTCGCCGGACCTCGAAACGAAAGCTTTTGTACTGGTTCTGGCCCACTGTGGCCATGCTCTTACTGCTTATTTTCTGCGTTTACATCGAACCTCTTAAAGCATGACCATTTCTCCGCGAGGTATTGGTACAATTGACCTTGCTAAACTCATTGCTGCGGGCGTAGCCCATACAGTAGCCCCGAACTTCGTCGGGCCGCTGAACCAGTGGTTGGGGGCATACCAGATCAGCACCCCCCTCCAGGTGGCGCATTTTCTTGCCCAGACACTGCACGAAAGTATGCGGTATACGAGGTTGATTGAAAACCTGAACTATTCCGCCAAGGCACTGTTGGACACCTGGCCAAATCGGTTTGATGCAGACACCGCCCAGTTATACGCCCGTAAACCCATCCGCATTGCAAACTACGTGTACGCAAACCGCATGGGCAACGGGCCGGAAGAGTCGGGCGATGGTTGGCGGTACCGGGGGCGGGGTATTTTACAGAACACCGGAAAGGGAGCCTACAAAGATTTGACGCGGGAAACGGGCATTGATTACGTGAACAATCCGGATTGGTTGACCCGCCCCGATGATGCCGTACGCGCTGCTTGCTGGTTCTGGAAAACCCGAAATATCAATTCGCTGGCGAATCTGGATAATACAGAAGCGGTTACTCGCCGGATTAATGGCGGGTTAAACGGGTTTGAGGATCGAAAAGCCCTGCTGGTGAGGACAAAAACGGCCTTGGGTGTAACAAAACGGCCCGTAGCATGATCATTGCCCTGCAAGTCCTTTCCTCGTTCCTTCAGGTGCTCATTGCGCTAGGCATTGGCGCCCTGATTGGCTATTGGATAAGCGGGGATAACAAGCAGCAGAATCCATTTTTGTAATCATAGGTAAAATCAAAAAGCCCGGTCCTGATGGTGCCGGGCTTTTTTGTGTGATAAATGTTGGAACTACTTTTCAGGCGGGAAAACCTCATTGATCTGTCGAACCTGTTCAGCGAGTTCTTCCGGGGTAACGGGCTTTACTTCTTTTTTCTTTGCCATGCAGCGAATATAAAGATTTTATACAGTTCGTTGTTGATATGCATAGATTTTGGCCGAATCTATACATATCGAATTCGGACGTTTGTTAGATTTTCATATTTACACTTCAAAAGATTTTAAAGGCGACAGTTATTTAAACAACTGTAGTGGAAAAAGCTTCAAGCCTTCTTTTTCAATGGGTTTCAGCAAAAGAAAACTGTGTTTTGTAGCGTATTCAAGAGCAAAATGATCATAAATAGCTTCAGCCATTTTTGATGAGCTAGCTACATAATTGCTGCCATATTTAGCCAACCCGGCATGAAATCCCTCTACCAAATCAGACTTGGCGATGTAAAGAGTCCCATTCTCTGTGCGCAATACAACCCGGCAGCCTTTGGTTAGTTGCAGGGTTTCGCCGGCCAGTTCCACAAACAGGCTGAGCATTCTGGCTGATACATTAATCAGGGGCAGCTTTGATCTTTTCGAGGTGGTGGGTTCAATGATGGTGCGGGTAATGGGCCTGATTAGATACCCATTTTGCACCATCTCTGCTTTGAAATGGTGAGTATTGATATTGCTTAAATTGAAGTGAGCCAGAATCACCTTTAGTGCTGGATAACCAGGATGTAGTATTAGGCTGCCGGAAGGGTGTTTTTTTACAATAAACCCTTCAGTGTCAGGCACTAGGTATATGCTTTTATTGACTATTTTCAATGCATAAAAATCGCCAATAGTTAGGCTGTGTCGGTAAACAAAATACTTGCTTAGTGTGAGAAGTTTAGCGGCAGTAATAGATAGGTCGGGGGCATTTTCATACTCATTTCTATCTACGCGAAATGTATGCTTGCAATTCCGGCAGCGCCTGACGCTTTTATTAACTGCCAATGTGGGGCCAAAATACAAGCACCAGGGACAAGTCGAATCGTTGTTCATTGCTTTACTTTATGATGAATTCAGGCTCCATGCCAACGGCTTCCGCGAACCGCTTGATAATGTCCAGCGAAATATTCCGTTTTCCGTTTTCGATGTTGGACACGTCCTGCTTCTTCATTCCAGACTTGTCGGCCACTTCCTGCTGCGTCAAGCCTGAACGTTGCCGGGCCAGCTTGAGAGCCAGCCCGACCGATTTTTGAAAGTCCTCGCTCATTCCGGCGTAAATATTTTAGTTACCTCGTTGTAGGTGCCAATGTATTCAAAGTCGTCTCCCTGAACTTCATAAGCGGGACATTCCGAAGGGTTTTCTTCATAATTTTTTCCCTCGTAATCAAAATCAACATAGATTTCGCGTCCTTCCAGATTTACTTTTTGCTTTGCCATTGTCGTAGTTGTTTTGCGTTTGATTGATGATGTAAAGGTAGAATATATTCTAACTTGTGTCAAGTATTTGTAAGAATATTTTCTAACTTTTTTTCTACGACAATCGGACGGTTTATTTATTGGATTTTGCGACTGGACAGAGATTTCCTGAATCACTTACGGCAATGTCACAATCGGCTGGTTCGAAATCGTTTTCAGCAACTAAGTCTTTAAGGAAGACCAAACTATTTCTGATTCCGATAAGTGTCTCAAAATCGTTGTATGCGTCAAGACGTTCGCCCCCTGCCACTTTAATTTGAAGTCGCTGAATTTCAAAATACAGACGATCTGTCTGACGTTGGATGTGATGTGCTACCATTTTCGGACGTTTTTAAACCATTTTAGATAAGCGTTCAAGCACAGCTTTCTTTTTTTCGGGGGAAAGTTCAACCGTGTATTTTCCTGAAAATGTTTCCTGAGCTTCTCGTCCCACAGTATTGGCAATGGCCCACGCCTTTTCTTTGATGTATATCAAGCCACTCGGTTGCCATTTTTTTAGGATCAATCCATTGATCCGGAGCACTTCTTTCTGGGAGCCAAATAGGATTAGATCAGCATAATAGGGAGCGACGTCATTGCGACTCAGCCTGGTTACGTCAGTTAGTTGTTGGTGTGATTTGATTTCCATATGGGAGGTTATTTTGACCGCAATTCATTACGATCTAGTGATTGAATCATTGCGACTGCAACGGCTGCTACTTGAACAAGTTCCTTACGAATATTTTGAAGTCGTGGTACGCCGGGCTCGGCAAAGGTGTATTCGACTACCTCTTTTGCAACCTCTCCGACTTCTTCCTGTAGTATGGCATTGTAATAGACCGGGGCATGATTTTGCTGGCCCCATTTCTCCTCCTGACGCTTTCGTTCGTTTGCTACTTCATCCAGAACGTCGCGCATGTGATGGCAATCTTCGTAGTTCATAAAACGTGTGATTTGTGAATGATAAATGATTGTAAAGAGTAGGTATTCGTAGGAGGCTTAAAAGCCAGTGCAACAATCAAGGGACATAAAACGCTAGTTGTTGCACTGGAGTTGTTGGACTATACCTTATAGTGCCAGTCGCCTGCCACCGTCCGTTTCTCGCCCACCAGATCCGTGAAGCTCAAACGTAAATCCTTCGGGTTGCAATCGCCTACCGCTTCAGGCAGGACAAACCATTCGGTAGCGGCATCACGCCCAATCATCTGCAATTCGGCTTTCCATCCCGGCACCTTCGTATGAGTAATAGTCAGGGTGCGGCTTTCTTCCTCATCCTGCGCCAGATAACAGGCTTTGACCAATAGGTCATTTCCTTCGCTCAGAAGCCAGATTGGAGGGTTTTTCTGGGCATAGCGGGCGTTAGTGCGGTTGGGATCGCCGCCAAATTCGTCCACGTAATTCTGAAAAGGGAATCCAATATAAAAGTCCTTGTGCTTGTTTTTGAACGCCCCAATCATGTTTTCCGCCCGTTTCAATGCCAGCAGAATGATCTCCAATGGCCCCTTGGCTGAAATGCCGCCCTGCTGATCCTTCCCAAATTCGTAACGAGGTTCGGCACACCAGCCGCTTTGGTGACAGAACGGCGCCCGGTCTAGGAGAGCGTTCGTTATCATGTGCGGGTTGACCGGACGCTCACCAAACGCTTTGCCGCCCGGATTGCTGTGTAGCGGCTCGGTATCATAGCGCATCCACTCGGCAACCGCGACATTCCGAAAAACGTCAATTCGATCTGAGTATCGGAACGCTGGCCGGGCATCGTTGAACGCCCACAGATACGACTGAATTAGGGCCAGTTGTTTGTTCGCGTGCATCAGAGCCACGTCCGCTTCTTTCTGTCCGTTCGCATTCTGATCGATGCCTTTGAATGGCACTAGCTGGCCGTACAGCATTGCTTCGTGGTCGGTGGAACGGGTGACGCGGGCACCGTCTTTGATAATGTACTTACCGCTGGCATCTTTGTCGTACCATGTTCCGTGCGACCAGGTGACGGGGAAGTAGTTGCCGTTTCCAACCGCCCCGCCCCACTTTTTCAGCATCAGGATATAGGGGTGATCGGATGAGGAATAAGGGCGATTTTTGTCCGGGCCGGTCAGGTAGTTGAGCAGATTATCTTTGTCCTCCTTGTTCCACTGCTTACCGCCCGCGTTAATCAGTCCGTCGGAGTAGGTGAAGGGGCGCAGCGCGAATCCTTTTTCAGCCCCCAGCTCGCAAACGCGGTCGTAGAGCATCCCCAGGAATCGGTATTGGTCGGCTTGCTTGAGGTTGTGTTCGGGGATTTTGCCCGCCTGCACGTTGTCCAAACTGCTGTGCTGATTCGTTTCAACATCAAAGGTGATGAAATCAACACCCGCGCCCTGGCCTTGAACGTTCAAAAATTCATCCAGAATGAACGGTGCCAGGTAATCGACGGTCGGTTTGTGGGTCACCATGCGGTGCATCACAATGTTGTCGATTTTGGGCCCGGCGCACAGTTGCATCAGACGAACGTAAACCGCATCCTGATCCGGGTTGCCCCCAGACTCCCGGATTGCTTTGGCCCGTCTGCCTGCCCAGATTCCCGCCATTTCGTACAAATGGGCATCGTACATGAACGCGGCTCGACGGCTGGCCGGTTCAGAATCCTTCGTGAAAAATGGTTGATCGCCCTGACGTAGTTTCGGGTAGGCGTGAATGTGACTTGCGCCCATTTCGATAACCGGGCATTGGGTGTAGGTGCCAAAAACCGGGAAGTGCCAGATAAACACGATAGCCCCACTGCTGCGTATCCTACGAAAACGGTTTGGATTCAGTACGAATTGGGCCTGCTGTTCGGCAAACGCTACGTGATTACCCTGCGGACGGGGATTCTTGACCGGAACCGCTTCGAAAACAACGGGGTCAGATTCGGTTACCGACGTTCCTCTGAAGTCCTTCGCCGGAATGTCGATTCGGGCCTGCTGCGGGGTGTCAGGTTTTGGTTCTTCCGGCCGGGGTGTCGGGGTCGGCGGTTCAGGGGTTGGCGTGGGCGGCTGGCCGCTGCGGGGCATGAGGATGTATTCGGCTTCAATTTCCTTCCGCATGGCGTCACGTCCGGCTTGTTCGGCGCTCGATAGCCGTTTTTCATAGCTATCCTTCAAATCCTTTACCTCGTTTCTGTGCCGATCCACTTGAATGTCTAATTCGTTTTGGTGGGCCGTCTTTAATGCGTCAATCTCGGCTTTCAGCAAATCAACGAGCGACTGTTGATCATACCGGCCCCACACAACGCCCATCCCAATTCCGGCGTTTACGTCGGCGGTACGGTCTTGAATGATGATTTCGGACAGCTTAGAAGGTTTGCTACTTAGGTAGTCTTGAATTTGCTTTTCAATGGATTCCATGTCTTAGAATAGTTTAGCTTGTTCGCCCCGCTTGCTGGCTATATCCTTTTCCAGTCGGGCAATGGTGGATTCTAAACAGGCGAGTTGATGCTTTGCGTCATCGGGTTTAATCTTCGGACTTGGCCCTTTAGTCCAACCCGGATAAAGCCGTTCGCGCATTCTCAATTCGCGTTTCAACTCCTTCAATTCATCATCGATCGTAATTTCTTTCGCGGGCATGGTGTCAGTGTGTCAGGGTTGATTCGGATTTTTGAAATTCAGTATGATGACGCTCGAACGATGAGGCCATTTCCTTCAAGAAAATGTCGCGGGCCTTATCGTCGGAGAAGGCAAACCAGAACTTTCGGCCCTTTATGCCTTTGTAGTTGCCCGGTACCGTCGTGCGTAGGTATTGATCGAACGACTTACACCAGTTGCGGGAATGGGAGCTACGGGGGAATTCCAGATACGTTTCGCTCGGCAGACCGCCCGTTGTGATTAAAGGCTGTTTGGCCGGGCTGGTGTCGATTTTGCGCAGCATCAACCCGCCCATGAGCACGTATTGCCGCTGATCGGGGCCGTACTGACCCCATGCCGGTTTTACCCATTCGTGGGTTGCTTCGTCAGCCCGCTTCGGGTCAGTCGCTACGTGACTGGCTTTACTCTGGCACTCCGGGCAAACTGTATCGCGGGGAATCGCGCCAAATACTGCATTGCGGGTAACGGTCACGTGGCCCCGCTTGCACTCGAAAACGTTAATATCGCCTTTGTTGAACATGGTTATTTGCGGAAAGCGGCAACAATCTGAGCTATCCCTTCACAAATGACCAGGAAGAGGATTATTGTGCCGATGAAGTGCCAGAAACTTTGGAAGATGAATTCTAAGATTTTCATTGCCTTTGTGGAGAGGTAAGGCCCGGAACCTTTGTCAGCGCCGGGCCGGTGGGTTATACAGATTCGACGGGCTGGGGCTTCTTGGCGTTGATGTGTTTCAGAACATCAATTGCCGTAATCGCATCGAACTTGTCCTCTTTGCGGTATTGGCTTTGCTCGGTTTGTTTGATTTTCGGGGCTTTGGTTAAAGCGCCCATTTCGACCAGAATTGACATGATATTGGTTCCAATACCGTGTTTTTTGGCAAACTGGCTGACGTTGAACGGGTGATAGTCGTTGAAGCTCAGTTGCATGGAAATATCATCCAGCACGGCATTGTATTTGTCAATAGAAGACTGTTCTGGTACATATTCGTCATACTCATCTGAGTATTGACGGTCTTCGGATTCTACATCACCGACCGGCAACAGCAGCGGGGCTGCTGGCAATGCCTTTTGGCCCTCTGGAAGCATGTGGGATTCGTCGGTAATAACCTGGGCTTCTGCATCTTCAATATCGACCTTCTTGTCAAAGTTGATTTCGGTCTGATTGGCGTTTACGGATTTATGTCCCTTCAATTCCAGTTCAGCCATGCGCTCCCGAAAATCTTCCTGCCAGGGTTCGGCTTTCGGATGCCACACGCCCAGAATGGAGCTTTTAACAACGGCAATGATGGAGGTATTCGTAACCCATCCTTTCATGTAGTTTTCGGCCCGCTTCTCAGCATCCACCACATCCGATGCAGCCACCAAATGATTTTCGTTCGAGGTTTTACCGTCGCCGTAATCGGTTTGGATGGTCACTTTGTAGAAATCACCCCCTACAAACGTATCGTACACGTTGCTATAGGTGGTTTCTTTGATGGCTTTTACACCAAAATCTTTCAGACGTTCTTTCAGTATTTCGTGGAGCTGCGTTTCAACATCGCTAAACGAAACACCGTCATGCAGGAATGATTCGGAGATTGTTTTCCATTTACCGTTGACGTCCTGCGTCCGGTATTTGACATTGGATTGATACCACTGAGACATGATTGTAGAAGGGGTTTTGAGAGTGAGTAAGTGAGAATGAATTACCAAGGGGTTTCTTCGTCAGCGTCTTCGTTATACTCGTCCTCATCTTGGTTTTCTGCGGGTTTTGCGCCCGTTTCCAGCAGACGTTTGTTCATTTCCCGAATGTCATAGGGGCTGATCGGGCGGGCTTTAATCTGCTGCGCCCGGTATTCTGCGATTTCCTGGGTGACGGGGTTGATCGCGTAAATGGCCGACGGGTTAAAGAAGCGGGTGAATTCGGGCTGCTCATCGACGGCGGGAACATCAACACGTACCATGCTGGCACCCGCTACAACCTGTTCAGTTAGTTTTCCAGCAATCTGCTGATGACCGAAAAGCTCAACAATGGCGAATAATTCAAGGGGTTGATTTGCTTGTGACATGAAAAAGTGAGTTAAAAGGTGAGTTAAAAAGTGTGCGGTTAGAGTCCGACAACAAGCCGGGCGCTGTCGATAATGTCTTGATTCTTCGTTTTGAGGCCCGTAAAGTGGGTGTATTCGTCGGGCGTCCATTTCTTTGATTTGGGCTGAATGAGCACATGGCCAAACCCGAAATGTTCCAGTACCTCGACCATCAGTTTACCCGTTGCGTGATTCTGTCCGACGTCCTTGCTGACCCGTTCCCGAACACCCGATGTGTAGCGGGCTTTTGCCTCGACGCTGGCGTTTGCCATCCGTGCAGGCAGCTTGACCGTGTGGTAGTTGGCGGTTTTGTTAAGCCAGCCCGCTTCCACGAAAAAGAATACATTGTCGGGGTCTTCCGTCTGTAGCCATTCGAGCCACTGCGCGAAAGGCATTGCTTTTGAGAAGATCAACCGGCGTTCGGTTCGACTCCAGACCGATACGCCAGAGGCTTTGATGTCGGGATCGATCCCCACGCAGTAGGGCGTTTGCTTGTGGATGGGCATTTGAAAGGCCATGATCAGAGATTTTCTTCGGTTAAATTTTCGGGGACATTATCACGACGGCGCCGTTCCTCATCAATCATTGTCACCACGTCGGACACTTCGCGGGCCGCAGCCTGTTTGCGCAAATCGGATAGTTCGGCTTCGCTGGCGTGCTGGATTGTTTTTTTTAGGTCTGCCAGGTATTGCTCATAGCTGGACATGGGCGAAGGGGGCGTTTCAACGGTGGGCGTTCCTTTTACCCGGTTGGCTATTTTGTCCCTGAGCATGTCCGGCAGTTGAAGCTCTTCCATCTTTTCGGCCAGCTTTATGTTCTGGTTTGCGCCCTCTTCAACCCGGAATTGCGACGCCCGACTTTCGCGCCACTCGGCTTTTTCTTGGAGGTACTTGCCGAAAAACTCGCTGAGAACCTGCACGTCAACCCGGTTAAAAATCTTCCCGTATTGTCCCGTCTTCGCCCGCTTCAGGCACAGAATCAAATCTTTCAGCGATTCGGTCGGGTAGCTATCAATCCAGAGCTGACCCGCTTCAAACACTTGCAGGGGTGTCATGCGCTCGGACGTGTTCAAACTGTCGTCAAACCGCTTGATGATGGCGCAAACCAGCTTTAGCACCATCGGCTGACCAATTGACGCCCTGATCTGGAAAATCTTTTTGGCTTGCTCGGCTTCGACCAGGTTAACCGATTCCTGCAACATCAGCAGGTGAATGGCTGCGGTATCGGGCAGGGTGTTAGCAATTTCAAGTGCCGTAGTATCCTTCAATGAGTTGATCAAGCTCAGTTCCGAAGTTTTCGGGCTGGCTGCTACCGTTTGAGCGCCGGTTCGTGCGATGTGTGCCATTTGTGGCTTGTCTTGCTGGCTCATGGTATTCGATGATTTCACTAGTCCAAGATTCTTTGTTGAGGTACGTCTCTGGATTTTTCCGCTTTGACACGTCGGGCGTTGAGAGTACATAGGGGCCGGTGTGGGCTAGGGCGGCTTGTCGCTGCTCGTCGGTGAGCCGGTTCCATTTTCGTTCGCAGGGCTTACGGTCTATTTTTTTCTCGTAAGCGTCCCACCACACATCAAAGGGAATATTGATCGGCTGGGGCGGTTTCTTTGGCGGCTTGCCCGGTTTGGGAGAAGGGGGGGCAGCGGAACCGGGGGAAGAGGGCTTTTCTGGTTCTGGATCGGTCAACTCATTTTCTCCAGTCTCCCCACCGCGCGACTCGTCGCGGATTGGTTCTTGTGGTTTATTTATTTCAGGTTTTATTTCCCCTTTTATTTCTAATTTTATTTCTAACCATATATATAGCTCTTTAAGATTTTTAAAGAGGCTCTTTAAAATTTTTAAATACCCTCTTTCAGATTTTGAAACCCCCTCTTTAAGATTTTTAAAGAGGCTCTTTAAGATTTTTAAAGAGTACCCATCCCCCTCTTTAAGATTTTTAAAGAGGGTCATTAAAGTTTTTAAAGAGGGGTAGATAAGTCGCTGATTGCCAGTAGCGTTATTGTCCTCCACTACCAAGTACTCCTTAATTCGCAGGGATTTAACGGACAAGCTCACGGTCGTTTCGGTAACCCGCATGTTGCCCGCCAATGTCCTGTTGAGTGCCCGGCATTCACCGGACAAAGACAGTAGTACTACCTGAGCCAAAAGGACGCGCTCAGTCAGGTTCAAATCCTTCAAGGATAGGATTGACTCAGGTAGCCATATGCCGGTAAATTCATTCATTAGAATGGCAATGTTGAGGGTAACTCCTGAAAGATTGATTTGAGGTCAGACCGCGAGAAATGGGCTAGATTGCGGTTAAATCCGGGGTCTTGGATTCCCCACCCATCTAGCGGCACCTGATCGAAATCAATGCCTTTGTAGGAAAATGAGTAGCGGAAAATGGAAAGCTGGCGTCTGAAGTGCTCCAGCATGTAAATCAGGTCGGTATTGTGGTCCAATCCTGAACCAGCCATTCGAACCCGAAATGAGAAATGGATTCGCCTATCGTAATAAGCCCTTTCCGGGTTGACAATCCGTTTGACCGCCGACAGGTACCGAAAAGCCTGCATGATGGCTTCGGTATTAATAATGCCCCGCTTTAGCTCCCAGACCGTAATCAGTACATTTCTTAAAACTCTTGGCTCTGTGAAGTCCATTTCACGGCCTGCAAACTCAACTGAAATCAAATCGGCAATACCGTACTTGCCTAGCGGAACCTGCCTGAGCAGTTTACCTTCAATGTCTAGTCCGCGATAAGAAAGAAACTCCCGACCTTCGGGCGTGCTGGCCGCATCCCAAATCATGTCTTCCAATTCTTTTTCCAGAATGTCCATAGGTTGCCGTTGGTTACTAGCGAGAAAAGAAATACAGCATCACGGCAGAAGCCGCGAAAAACAGGATTGCAAAAAGGGACAGAAGGCCCATCAGGACCGAAAAAACCGGGTCGGTGTCTTGATTTTTAAACATGGTGTTACAGGGGTTTAGAATTCGATTGATGCTTGAGAAGCAAGTCAAAGAAGGCTATTTCGGCGGTCTGCTCTACGACTGAATTGCCAATGGCACGGTGAAGATCTTCCTCAAAGTTGTACCCATTAACAGTATAGACCATCCGGGATTCAACCGTACGGGGCGGTTCGTAATCGTATTGGAAATAGCCTTGTCCTGCTGGCCACTGAGCTCGCCCCTTCTTGCCATTGAGGATAGGTTCCAGTCGGCTGACTGACTCCCTCGTTTGGCCTTCCATTTCCTTTCCTGTGAAGCGTAAGGGGTCGGCCATTTCTTCACGGCCCCAGAAAGTTTGTCGGCTTTCGTCCCATTCGCTTGATTTTGGTAGTCTCCCCTCGTTGTGCAAGGCGTCGGCCAGTTGGCAACCTGGGTTGCCAACGTCGGGGAGTTCCTGGGCACTTTCTCCGGATGAGAGTTCGCAACTGAAGTTGTTGGCGTTGACCAGTGTTTCACCTGTTCGCTGAGCTTCGGCGAGAAGTCTTCCCGCGTACTGCCACCATGATCTTGTGACATTGGGGTTCGCCAAGACAGCAAGGATAAACAGCCGGTCCCTCTCGTGTGGTGCGCCAACTTCTTCCGCAGAGTAGATTCCGCTCTCAACTGCGTAACCCATATCTCGAAGGCTTCGGTAAACTTCAGCGTATCCCATTGAGAGGTGGCCGCTGACATTTTCGAAGAAGCACCAAACAGGTTTAATTGCCGCAATCGATCGCTGTATATACGGCCAAAGGTGTCTTGGGTCATCTTCGCCTTTGCGTTGACCGGCGAGGCTAAAAGGCTGGCAGGGATAGCCGCCAATGATTCCGTCAATGCGGTTTCGAAGCGGTTGCGGGTTGAAGGTTTTAAGATTCGTCCAGATAGGTGACGGAGCCAGTAAACCCGCTTCCATTGCAGCCAGAAGGTTTTCGCAGATAAAGGCTTCGATTTCCACATAAGCGGCAACTCGGATTGACTGAAATACTCGTTCAAGTCCTCTTTCGAGTCCGCGAAGTCCTGGACAAAAGCTGAGGATAACGGGTGATTCTTCGGAAGTATCCACATATTGCATGAATCATTTCTGATAAGTAGTTATGCGAAACGCCCCACCGTTCAGCGCGTAAAACCATTCTTGATGGGCGCCCCAAATCCGGTCGTCATCCGTTGACATGCGGATCAGTCCAACGACAATGCGGTTACAAATGGTTATTCGTAGCAAGGGCGGATACGCGGGGTTGTGAATGTGCCCGTTGTAGAAGTACGTTGCTGATTTCCAGGCTTGCCGGACCAGCCTAAAGCCCGTGTAGTTGTGGTATTGCCGTCCGCAGTCGAACACCACACAAAGTGCCTGAAACGTGTTGTTCCAGTCGGTTTTATCGTCACAGCCGGGCAGTAAGTCCCACAGGTCAGCGACGATAGCGCGGGCCGTTGCGGTGGCTGATGGTTTGCTATCAGTCTTCATAGCCCCCACTCGCTTTCAGTAATAACATAGTGACAATAAATGCACTCGTGAACGTAGGTCCAGAACGGGACAGTGTGTTCAACAATACCCCTCTGTACGAGATCGCAATTGGGGCAGCAGATATCTTCTGCATGGGTCGGCACTTCAACACCATTGGCGTTGTTGGCTGGTTCAGGATTCATAAGTAAGGGGCGATAAATACGAGGAAAGTACCGTACACAATTGCAGCAAGACAAGCCATTACAACCGGCCAAACATCAGGGAACCAGTCCAGCACCACCGCTTTTACCCGGTTACGGGCTCTGCGAAACCAACCCTGATACAGTGAATCATAGATAACGATAGCCGCGAACAGGATTGAAATGCTGATGAACTGCACCCACAGCGAGGTATGATGATAGGCACCGTAGGCAGAAGGGGCAAACAGAAGCGCCGTCCATATATATAAGGTGTTCATGACGGGTTGCCCTCCTTTCCGGCCGTCAAGCCTTTCAAGAATGTGAAGACCGTTTCTAAGTCCGGATTACGGAACGCATGACTTAAATAGTCCGTGGGATTGTCGTAGTGGTAATGGTTAGCCTTGATGTGGGCTTTACAAGCCTTTTCGGTCAGAAACCCATTTTCCAGCTTGTGTTTGATGGTGTACGAACTGAGCCTCATGTCAAACGAATTCAGCCAATCCCGCACCTCGTCCCAATCCAGAAAGATTAAGTCCTTAACGTCTTTGTAGAAGTACGGACGTCCAACGCCTTCTTCTTTGCAGATTTGCCGGATCGTTTTTTGGTTAAATTCCCCAACTTCTTCCCAATCGGCACTTAGAATCACTTTCACATCCCCGTTCAATCCTTCAGAATCGTAAACCTTTTCATCCGTCCGGATCTGGAACAGGTAAGGGGTTGCTGTGCAACGGTTGTTCTGGGTGTTGATTTCGGTCGATAGCGCAATCAGCCGCTCAAAAAGCGAGTCTTCAACTTCAATTGTCTTCATGCGGCTACAGCGGTTACAGGTTCTTTAATATCCTTTGTCCGAATCCAGTCAAACCGCTGATACGCGGGCTTGCGTCCGAACCGCTTCTCGAAATCGCCCTCGGCAATGGCTTGGGCTTTCTCTTTCGTTTCGGCTTCAATCAGTGCGAAATCGTCAATGTTGGTGCGAGTGGCCGGGTCATAAACCCGGCACAGGAACGAATGGCTTTTCATCAGATCGAGAGGTTAGCGGTTAGGGCCATGTCTTGATTCTGCACCCGCATGATGGAGTAGGTATAGCCGCCGTGCTCGATGTAGAGCACCGAGCGGAACGTCGGGCGTCTCTTGATCATTACAGGCTTGATCATGATTCGACGGCGACCGGGCAGTTTCAGTACTTGACCCGCATCAGCCAGCGTCACCCGGCCCACGGCAGTAACACCCGCTGGGCTGGTGCGCGAGATTTGTAGGTAGTGCTGGCCGGGCAGGATTTGGGGAGATGAAAGAGAATTCATAGCTTTGCCTTATTATTTGTTTGATTTTCTACAGGCCCGGCGCGATGACCGGGCTTTGTGTTTACTAAGTATGCTTACAAAAATAATAATTAAATTTAGATAAACTAAGTATACTTAGTTTTTTAAACAAATTTTTTAGACAACGCTGCTTACAACCTTGAAATACTCCTGACGGGCCTCTTTGAGTTTTTGTTCGGCCATCTCCACTTCTGAGAGTTTTTTGCCACTTCTTTTATATTGAATGGACTTCAGTACGGGTAATATGTTTTCATCCTTCGATAATCCGTAGAAAACATTACGTACAATATTGCGCGTGTACTCTCTAGATTGCTTAGGCAGCAACCCTTCTTCCTTTAATACAGGTAAAACCAAATCAACGGCCTCCTCTATCTTTAAGCCCATATCTGCCGCTACCTCAAAAAGTTCTTCTTTTAGAGTTTTCATAAGTAAATTTATTTAAATTTGTAAGCAGGTTTATTGATAACAACTATTTCCAGCATTTAACTAAGCTTGCTTACAAATTTAAATAAGTTTACTTATATTTCAATATGGAAACGCAAAAAAAATCTAAGCCTAAAAAGTCCGTCAATCCGGAGGTAAGAAAGGCTATTGATCGGGCTATGGAATTTATCTCTGAAAAAGGGATTGGAGAGGTTGCAGAACGTCTTGGAGTAAGTAGTGCATCAATCTACATGGTCAGAAATGGCAAGAGTCATAGTTTCAATTTTGAAAATTTGATGCTCTTGGCCCAGAGTTATCCCGAAATGGATATTGATTATGTTCTGACTGGAGTTGCCGCAAAAGGCAATGGTTCGAAATCTACAGACGCTTTGCCGCTAATTAAAAGACTGCAAGAAGAGAACCGCCAATTGAAGGAGCTTTTAGAAGCAACAAGGGAGGCAAAAGATGCGTATAAGGACGCTTTGGATATGAAAAAATCCACTTCAATCCCTTTCCACAAGGTAGATGAGTATGACGCAGGCCAGCAATTGATAATTGAAGGAATGAATTATCGGGGATATTACCGCCCCGCATCACAACTTTTCAATAGACTCATTAGCTGACCACTCATCTACCAGGCAGGATATTTCCTGTCAGCGTAAATAAGGGAAGCAGCGGGAAAAAATAAGGCAAAAAATCGGTAAAAAAGGTACGAGTTTGGGTAAAACCACCCTCCTATTCCAAATAAACCGCTTTTAAACCCCAAAACTTGTCCCCGCTACTTCTTCTGCAAAAACCGTGCAGAATCTAAAACCGCCCTTCGCTGGCGGTTTTTTCTTTTTCATCCCGGCGCTTTTCTAGCAGCGTCAGTGCAGAATGTCAAAAATCAATTGCTTCAGAATACCCGCTTCGGTCAACGTAGGGGTGTCAACTCCTTTGCAGTGGGCGTCGGCCTGACGAATGGACCGCAGAATACCCGCCACTTTCCACAACGGATAGGCCCGGGCGGTTTGCAGGTAATCCTTGACGAAGAACGTATGCACGCTCAGCAAGGTAGCCAGCGCCTTTTCGGACTGATCCCGGGAGGCCTGGACCATCAGAACCTTCGTAAAAAATTGGTATAGGATAATCAGCATGGGCGGCAACGGATTATCCTTGGGATTTCGCCCGAAATAATCAACAATCCGGTTGGCTTTCACCACATCCCGCAGGGTCAGGGCTTTCTGGAGTTCAAAAACGTTGTACTCTTTGCTGATGCCGACGAGTCGCTCTACGGTTTCGGCGCTGATCTCTTCCCCCGGTTTGAGGTTGATCTTGATTTTATCGATCTCCCCGGCGAGTCGCTTTAAATCATTACCGATGTAATCAAACAGCATCTGAATGGCTTTCAGACTGATTTTGGCGTTCTGCTGGCGGCAGTAATCGCCGATCCAGTCCGGCACCTTGTTATCGTACAGCTTTTTGGCATTGAGTAACACCCCTTTCTGTCCGACCGCTTTGGCCAGCGCCTTCCGTTCATCATAGGCCCCGGTATGGCACAACACCAGCACCGTCGATGGCAACGGAGCCTTCACGTAGTCCTCCAGCAACCCCTGATTGGCTTTTTCCCCAAAACCACCCAATTGCTGCGCTTCCTTCACCAGAACCAGCTGACGTTCGGCCATAAACGGATAACGCCGAGCCATGTTCATCACCGCCCCGACCTGCACATCTTTGCCAAAGACAACAAACTGATTAAAGCCTTTCTCGTGGTCGGGCACCACCGTTTTTTCGATTTCCTCCGCAATCAGATCCAGAAAATACGGTTCCTCCCCGTGCAATAGATAAACCGGCGAGAAATTTTTCCTGCGAATGTCTTTGAGAATCTGTTCAATAGCCGGCGTCATAACGATAATCTATATACGTAATCCATTCTTCATGGGAAGGGCGGGTTGGGCGCTTCTCCATCGATCAGAAAAGCCGCTACATGCCGCTGCAGATCGGGAAAAAACTGCCCAAACGAAACCTCAAAACTACGGTAATTCGCCTTTAAATCCTCAACCGCCGTATCCAGATTCGACGGAAAAGCCGTTCGGCGGGCCATCCCTTTCAAACTCCGATCGATGCCTTCCAGTCCTTGGTAATTGGTCAGCCAGTCCTGCTGAATCATGTACTCGCTCATGCGCCGGGCTCCCTCGGGCAGCTGCTGCCGGTGCGTTGTCAGAAATTGATAAAAGCCCCGGACAAAAACCGGCAACGAGAGCGCAGCGAATTCGGCAAAATGAACGGCCAGAAAATGATCCATGAAGACATCGATGGCCGCGCCGGCGTATTTGTGGCACCGGGGCCGCAGCACCACCCGCATTTCTTCGATCAACGGGTGCTGATCGGTGAAGAAATCAATCCGGCGATGCAGCCAGATACCGCGCTGCACCGGAGCCGACAAGGCATGACGGGGGTGGCCGGGATGTCCTTTGACGAAATCCGCGATAAAATTGCCGATAAGTAATCCCTCATCATGGCCTGACAGGAAGGCGTGCGCTAAGATATTCATTCCAATTCACCTACAGATGCGGGTCGCCCTGCACAAACGTCGCTTCAAACCCTTCCGAAGGCTGATACTGAACGGTTTCTACACCGAATTTACGCAAAAATTCAACTCCCTCGTCCGTGGGTATCCCCTTATACTGCGCGTACGAGTGCAGAAAAACCACCTTCGCAATTTTCATGCTGAAAATGATCCGGGCGCAGGCAATGCAGGGCGACAGGGTGACGTAAATCGTCGCGCCTTCGATGCCAGCCCCGTTTTTGGCCGCGTACAAAATCGCGTTCTGTTCGGCGTGCAGGGCCAGCGAACAACTTCCTTTCGAATCACGCGGGCAACCCACTGCGGGAAATTCCTCGTCGCAGTTGTGGGTACCAGCCGGCGGCCCATTGTACCCGATCGAAATAATCCGGGTGTCTTTGGTCAGTACGGCGCCAACCTGGGCTTTTATGCAATGCGACCGTCTTGAAAGATTAACGGCCAATTCCATAAAAATATCATCAAAATGCGGTTTTGTCATCGAGCTATAGTCAAGCGGAAACGGGATCAAAGTAAATGAAAATACCGCAACACCGCTAAATCTTAAGCCTCGTTTTGCAATTGCTGCCGCAGTTTTTTCGACACCAGCCAGTCGGGTTTGTGCGTAACAACGTTGGCCTTCAGTTCATTAAGCATGGAATAAAGCCCAAAGTACGTGCGGTTGATGTACAAACCGTGCTGTGACCCCCGCGCCACTTTCGAGTTTTTCAATTCCTGTACATTCGCCAGCTCTTCCGCAAAACCGTACACGGTATCGAAATAGGTATCGTCCCCAAAATCGAAGGTGGGCGAAGCAAACGGTTTGCCGAGCAACACAATCATTTTCTTGAACAAGTCGGCAAAAAAAGCCTGCTCCTTGGGCGAATCGTCGGGAACAATGAACTCCAGATTCCGGAAAATCGCCAGCGTTGCCTGTTCATCATCCAGCGTATCAAAGTTGATCAACCGAAAATAATTGTCATAAAAGAACTCCGGAATCACTTTCACGCAGCCGAAATCAATTACGCCCATCTTGCCATCGGTGCGCATCAGAAAATTACCCGGGTGCGGATCGGCATGCACCTGCCGGAGTTCGTGAATCTGAAAATGGTAAAAGTCCCAGAGTGCCTGACCAATCTGATTCCGCACCTCCGCCGATGGGTTCGTTTTCAGAAAATCCTTCATATGAAAACCGTCGAGCCAGTCCATCGTCAGAATGCGCTGGCTCGACAATTCGGGGTAGTACGTCGGAAAAACCAGGTTTGGAATCGACGCGCAACGCCCGGAAATATAGATTGAGCGGTTGAGCTCCAGCTCGTAATCGGTTTCTTCCAACAGCTTCGACTCCACCTCGCCCATGTAGCGGTTGATATCCTTTTCATTCAGGTTCAACAACCGAATGGCCAGGGGTTTGGCAATCCGCAGGTCGGAACTAACACTATCGGCCACGCCCGGGTATTGGACCTTGACCGCCAGCTTCTTACCGTTTTTCCAGGCCTGATGGACCTGCCCAATCGATGCGGCATTGACGGCATTCATGTCAAACCGGTCGTAAATCTGCTGGGGTGTTTTATTAAAATACGTCCGAAACAGCTTGACCACCAGCGGCCCCGACAGCGGGGGCGCCGAATACTGCGACATGGTGAACTGATCGACGTAGGCCCGCGGCAAAATATTCCGGTCCATACTGAGCATCTGCGCCATTTTCAGGGCGCTGCCCTTCAGTTCACTCAGCGCCTTGTAAATATCGGTTGCGTTGTCCTGATGCAGTTCTTCTTTAGTCAGTTCGGGATCCAGCAGTTTTTTACCGTAATGTTTCAGGTAATTGCCACCAACTTTCACCCCCGCTTTAACAAACTGACTGGCGCGGGCCACTTTGGAAGTCGGGATATGATTCTGGGTTTTCATGTAGCTTAGCTTGGTATGATGAAGTAGGAACGATGAATGGATTGGCCTTTAACGCATCATTCCTACTTCACCATTTCCTTCTGGTTCATCCTTTATTTTGATAGAGGAATTTGGCCAGATCAAACAGCGAATCCAGCGGAGAACGCCCGATCAGATCAAACGCCGTATTAACGGACTTTTCGATGACAGTATCGGTTTTTTCGAAATTCTTGCTGACGTCGTTGATCCAGAACTGGAGAATGTACCCGGTTTGCAACCACAGCCCGTCGGCGTAGCGATCCGACAGAAAAGGCCGCGGTTCCACCTCCTTGCTCTCGCGTCCTTCGGCCAGCAAATCCCGGATATAATCAAAATAAGCATCTTTGAAAAGATGCAAAACCCGCGGAGACGATTTGGCCCGGCGCACCCTGGCAACCGGCGACGACGGTTCCGCCATTGCACGCATCCGTTCGTAACTGAAAACTGCAAAACTGCGCTGGGCTTTCAGCGCTTCAATCCAGGTATAATAAAAGGCCAGCAGTTTTTCCCGAACAGAGTACGTCTGATAAACCGGGTCGGCCTCGATGGATTGCACCGTCTGCTTAAAAATAGCCAGCCAGACATCGGCTTCGATGGATTCAAAGGAGGTGTACTCCTGGTAAAATTCGGCTTCCGACAGCTTCAATTTTTTCGCAAACTGAAAAACGCTCGGTGGTGGGGCTCCGTTTTCAAGCACGTAATCAACGTAGGCTTTACGGATTTTTTCCTGTTTCTCCATGCTTTGAGAACGAAGCGTCTGGAAAAAAAGTTTAGCTTTTCATGTTCACAAACTGCAAAGAAATCTCCAGCTCAGCCCGGCGCAACATGCCAATCACCGCTTGCAGATCATCGATCTTTTTACTCGTCACGCGCACCTGGTCATCCATTGCCTGAGCGGTGATCTTGGGAAAGTGTTCCTTGATCAGTTTCAGGATTTTACGCTGCTGATCCTTATCCAAACCCTGGCGAATTTTCAGATCCCGTCGCAGCCGATTTCCCGACGGCTGGGGTTCCGCCGAAAAATCCAGGCTTCGCCCATCAACACCCTGTTTCACCATGCGGGCCAACAGAACATCCTCCACCGATTTCAGGCTCATATCGTTGTCGGTATCGATCCGGACGTTCAGGTCCTTTTTATTGAGTTCTACGCTGGTTTTGCTGTTCCGTAAATCATAGCGGTTAGCAATCTCCTTGATCGCCACATTAATGGCATTGTCCAGGGTTTGCAGGTCAACTTTACTAACAATATCAAATGAAGCCATAATGGGTAGCGGCTAGTACAGGGAAAGAAATTAAAAACGGTCGTCTACTCCCCGCAAATGTAAAGGCATTTCCATAACGCTCCAACCCGCTCACGCGACATTTGCCTCGAAAAGGCGCTACGGTGTTGGACACCTGGACGCCATCAGGTGGCTTGGGTTTGGTTAAGCCCAGGCGTGGGGATGGCCATTCGGTTGGACAATCCCGGGCATGAAATGGCCCTTTAAAACGGGGCAACAAACGCTCCCTGCTGACGAACGGAATGGCAGGAAATGCCGCGTTGCCGTGCTTCGGCCAGCAACCGATCCGTCAATGGGGTTTTGTTGGAGTCATCGAAAATGATGTGACGGGCCACCACCCGTCCTTTCAGTTGATCCCATTCCTGCACGGCGTTTTTGCTGATAACCAGGTAATCAACCACCGCTGGCAACCGCCATCGATCCTTTCTGCCCAGTCGGTTGACAATGAGTAGGCTTTTTCCCTGCCAGCTAACCAGCGCAAACCGTTCATCCCGAAAAACCGGTAGTCGGGGATCAATTTGACCCGGATGCGTGTAGCTGATCTGGCTAACTCCCAGACTGTCCCAGGTGTTTCGAATGTAAAATCTCACTTCCGGACTTTTGTCCGATACCGTCGCAGTGGTCAGCAGAAAAGCTTCCTTTCCGTGTACGAAACTGAGCGCCGATTGGTGCGGTACAAAATGAACTATCAATAACCGCTGCGTTTTTCGACGCACAGTAGTCCAGCCCACCGAAACCGTCAGGAAAACCGCACAAACGGCGACGGCCCAGCCCAATCGTTTCTGCCGGTAAGCCAACAGGGCGGCTCCCAAAAAAATAAGTGCATACAGCATCAGCAGTTCCCAACCCGTTACCATCAACGGTTTGAGAGCGGCATACGGCAGTTGCTCTGTTGCGAGAATACACTGATTCAATAACCACATCGTCCCATACAGCATTTTACCAACCAACACGCCCACCAAAGGCAGCCAGCCGACCACCAGCAAACTCATGGCCAGCACCAGCACGAGCGACGACAACGGAATAACCAGTGGATTGGCGAGCCAGAAATAGGTCGGAAACTGGTGGAAATGGTAAATACTCAATGGAAACGTCAGCAACTGGGCCACCAGCGCCACTGCCGTTATTTTCCATAAGGCGTCGGCCCAGCGATACCGCAGGGTAATGCTTTGATAAAGTGGTTGTTGCCATACGATTAAAGCACCGATGGCCAGGTACGACAGTTGAAAGCCGACCGTTGTCAGCGCGTACGGGTCGTACAGCAAAATCAGAAAGGCCGAGGCCGCCAGGGTATTCAACGGGTTGTTCACGCGTCCGATGGTCTGGCCTATCAACAGCAGCGAAAACATGATGGCCGACCGTAGCACCGGTGCCGAAAAACCCGTCATCAGGGCGTAAAACCAAAGCAGGGCCAACATAAGGACGGCAAATAGGTATTGGCCTCCCTTTCGGCGTTTCAAAAAGGCAAAAACGAACCCCACTGCGGCAAATAACACCCCCACATGCAGGCCCGAAACCGATAGAATGTGAACGGCCCCCGCTACCGAATACGCCTGCTGCAAGTCGGGATCAATCCCGTCGCGCAGCCCCAGAATCATCGCCTTGACAATGGCAAACTCCGCTCCATTGCCCAAGTGGCTCGTAAAAACGCTGTCGGCCCATTCGTTGATGGCGTACGCCCGGGCGGTCAACTGGTTGGCGGGTTGATTGCCCAGCACCATCCGATCGTCTGGTTGTACGTATTGTTGATGGAAAATGCCCCGATGGGACAGAAATTGTTTGTAATTAAATTCACCCGGATTTAAAGGCGGATCAATGGTGCGGGGCTCCCCTCGTACCAGCCAAACGTCGCCGTAGCGAGGTTTTTCCGGTATGTTTTTATCCATGTATACAATCAAACGGCCACGGACGGGCTGCCAGCAGCTATCAGCCAGCACCCGCCGAACCTCCAGTTCCAGTCGAAAAGTTTTGGCCCGGCTTTCAGCCTGCGAACTGACAACGGCTTCGTACGCCCGAACCGGCCGATGCAAATGAACCCAATGTTCGGGATCGTTTGTCACCGTGTGCAAATCCGTTGTCAGCCAGCCCAGGCTAGCCAGCATCAGCAAACCGGTTCCTCCTTTTAGCAGAGACCAATTTGTGGGATGCTGCGTAGTGGCAAAGACAAATAAACTTGCATTGACAAGCAACAAAAAGATAACAACATAAATTTCAACCTCCGGCAACAGCAGGTAGGCCAGCATTCCGCTCATTAGCGCCAGCACGTAGCGAACAAACGGATAAGCATTCCAGCGTAGCATCAGGCAGGAAACGATGAAGCAGGCAACACCATTTTGTAATGCGGAATCCCGCATTCTTCAAATTGTTGTCCTACGGCCTTAAAACCAAACTTGGCGTACAGCGGCATGGCCGTTACCTGTGCATTCAGGTAGATGGATTCAATAGGTTCGGGCTGCTGATTGAAAATATCATCCAGCACCGCCTGCACCAGCGCTTGCCCTACCCCTTTTCCGCGAAAACGAGCCAGCACAGCAAACCGCTCCAGTTTGATGCCATTCGAGGTTTTACGCCAGCGGGCCGCCCCACCGGGTTTCCCGTTGTAAAGCGCCAGAAAATGGTGGCTAATGGATTCAAATTCATCGTATTCTTCCTCAGCCGGCACTTTCTGTTCTTTCACAAAGACGGCTTCACGGATCGCAAAAACCTGCTGCATTTCTGTCGGGCTACTCACTTGAATCACGTCAATCATACGCGGGAGGTTTACGAATACGGTTGATTCATGATCGCTGCCCATGGGCACATTACCGATCACCAAAACCGTACCCTAATGAATCAGCAACCGGCGGGAGGCCGATTCTTTATCAGTACGAACTTTCACAAAATACACGCCCCGATCCAGGGTTTCCAGCGGCAGACTAATGGAAGAACTGGGATAATTGTCGTAGTTCTGCGTCCGGATCACCCGACCCGACAGATCGACAATATCTATTTTAAAAGACTGAAATCCGGTAAATAACACCTCCAGTGTCGATTGCCGTTGCGCGGGATTCGGGTAAACATTCACCGTCAGGGTTTCCGTTTGCGGCAATGGATCAGCCGATCGCACCACCCGCTGACGGCGCGGACTGGCTTCAATTACCGCCCGCATTCGGGCCCGTTGGTCCTGCGTAAAAAGATTCATACAAGCATCCGGCGTGTAGTCCAGGTAATTTTCAATCAGATTGCGGGTCCGAACCCCGTTGCAGTTGGAATACAGCTCGGGGCAGGACGTACTTTGATTGGCACTTTCAGTTGGCGGGGTATCGTTGCAATAATCGTCCCCACAGAATGAATCGCCCCAGGTATGAATCAGGCCCAGCCAATGCCCGACTTCGTGTGTCGTCGTACGGCCATATTTATAAATAGGGCTGGTCACCGCCCCGGTATTGCTTCCGAAATACCGATAATCAATGATAACGCCATCGGTGCGCTCGTTTTCCAGCGGAGCTAATCCCGGTATTCCCGTCGCTTCCGGAAATTGGGCATAGCCCAGGTACTCATTCTTCAACGTTGTCACCCAGATGTTCAGGTACTGATCGCTGGACCAATATGCAATCTGCGACAATTGGATGTCGTCACCGCTGAAGCTATCGTAAATGTCAAAACTGGCTTTTTCCGTGTAATGCCGGGTAATACCATTCGTCGCCTTGCCCTCCGGATCAACGCGGGCCAGAAAAAATTCAATACCGGTATCAGCCCCAATCGGGCTGGTGTTGAACCCCCGGGTGTCCGGCATGCGTCGGTAATCTTCGTTCAGGACCCGAATCTGGGAGGCAACCTGCTCATCGGAAATATTGGTATTATTGGCACCCCCAACAAATCCGGACGAGTTGTTGTGTACGATGTGCACCACCACCGGAATCCGGTACACGACTTCCCCGATTCGGGCCTTGTCTTGCTCCTTCGACCGGCGGCTGATGAGTTGTTGCACCTGTTCATTCAGCTGCTGGCGTTTGTTCAACCGATCGGGATCCCGTTTCTGCAACGTCAGTTCCCGGGCCTCGATGCCACAACGCTGCGGACTCACGGGCAGTTGCGCCCGTGAGTCCGGCAGTCCCAGACCAAGTAAAAGTCCCAATACCGCAATCCACGGCTTATTTTTCAGACCGTTCATACGCCGTGATGATTTCTCTAACCAACCGGTGCCGAACTACATCACTTCCATCCAGCTCAACGAAGGCAATTCCTTTAATATCTTTCAGAATGTCAACGGCTTCGATCAGACCCGAGCGCTGGTTTTTCGGCAAGTCAATCTGCGAGCGGTCGCCCGTGATGATTGCTTTCGAATTCGGACCCATCCGCGTCAGAAACATTTTCATCTGCATCGGCGTCGTATTCTGGGCTTCGTCCAGTAAGATAAACGCATTATTGAGGGTACGACCGCGCATATACGCCAGCGGGGCAATTTCGATCGTCCGGTTTTCAATGTATGTTTTTAGTTTTTCGGCCGGGATCATATCATCCAGGGCGTCGTAGATGGGTCGCAGGTACGGGTCGATCTTTTCTTTCAGATCCCCGGGCAGAAACCCCAGGTTTTCACCCGCTTCTACGGCCGGGCGGGTGATGATAATTTTTTTAACTTCCTTATTTTTCAGCGCCCGAACCGCAATAGCCACCGCTGTGTAGGTTTTTCCCGTTCCGGCTGGGCCAACGGCAAACACCAGATCGTACTTTTCCGAAACATCGACCAGCCGCTGCTGATTAGCGGTTTTCGCCCGTACAATCACGCCTTTGGTTCCGTACACCAGAACGTTGTCATCCGGCTGCACAATCGCCTGCGTCTCGCGTTCCGTGTTTTGCAAAAAGCTCCTGACGTTTTCGTGCGTAAGTTTGCCGTAACGCTGGTAATGCTCAAGCAGCGAATCCAGAATGTCGGTAATACGGGAAATTTCCGGGCTCGTTCCTTTGATGCGGATTTCGTTACCTCGGGAAATAATTTTACTCATCGGAAAGGCGGCCGCTACCTCTTTGATGTTGTTGTTTTCAACGCCTAAAAAGTCGATGAGTGATACATTGTCAAGGGTGATTACTTTTTCTACCAAATCAAGGTTCATGTTTTCAGTGTGAGCATTACGACTAATTTCCCTTCTAAATTTAGGGGATCGTACGTACTAAACAACAAAATTTATCAATTATTATCTCCCCGTTGCCCCAAATATCCGCAAACTCTTCATGGTTAATCATTTGCATCGACCGAGGAGCCGCTTTGCCATTTATGCGCAAACAAGCCTGACTGCCGTTCAAGGATGTCCGTCAGCCGTAAGCTAAATTGACGTTTTTTTTTCTTTGATTTTTAAGCCTGGCGCTAAAGAATATGTACTTTAGAGCCAAGAACTTACTATTCCAATTCGTAACCAAATCAATCCTGGGTATTCGTCCAACGGCTTTTCATTGTATCAATGATTGGCTATACTTGCATTATAATGGAAAACGATCGCCCCACCAATTCTCCCTTTCGTAAGACCCCCTACACGGGTAACAATCGACGCAGCCTGTCCGATGGTGTGAACCACATGCTGACGCCCACCGGATTGGGAAAACTACCTCCCCAGGCCATTGACCTGGAAGAAGCGGTACTGGGAGCGTTGATGATCGAAAAAGATGCCCTTTCAGCGGTCATCGACATTCTAAAGCCGGAAAGTTTTTACAAAGAGGCCAATCAACGGATCTACAACGCCATCGTCACCCTGTTTGGAAACGCCGAACCGGTTGATATGCTGACCGTTACGCAGCAACTGCGTAAAAATGGCGAAATCGAAATCGTTGGCGGTGGTGGTTACATTACCGATCTGACAACCCGGGTTTCTTCGGCAGCCAACATTGAGTACCACGCCCGGGTCATTGCCGAAGCGTCCATTAAGCGGGCGCTGATTACCGTTGCCAACGAAATTCAGCGGGATGCGTACGAAGACACCACCGATGTCTTTAACCTCCTCGACCGCATCGAACAGTCCATGTTCCGGATTTCCGAATCCAACATCCGGAAAAATTACGCCGACATGGGCACCATCATGCGGCAGGCCCTGGACGAGCTGGAGCAGAAAAAAAACATGAAGGACGGCCTGACCGGCGTCCCGTCGGGGTTCAGTGCCCTCGACCGGCTGACGTCCGGCTGGCAGCGTTCGGAATTGATTATTCTGGCCGCCCGGCCCGGTATGGGGAAAACCGCCTTCGTCGTGAGTGCGCTCCGCAATGCCGCCGTTGATTTTGGCCAGGCCGTAGCCATTTTCTCACTCGAGATGTCTTCGGTTCAGCTGGTTAACCGGTTGATTTCGGCCGAAGCCGAAATTGACAGTGAAAAAATCAAGAAAGGAAACCTGGCTCCGCACGAATGGGCGCAGCTCCACCATAAGATTCAAAAACTGACCGAAGCCCCTATTTTTATCGACGACACCCCCGCCCTGTCGATTCTGGAAATGCGGGCCAAATGCCGTCGGTTGAAAGCCCAGCATGACATTCAAATGGTGGTGATTGACTACCTCCAGCTCATGTCGGGGGATTCATCGGGCCGCCCAGGTGGGAACCGGGAACAGGAAATTGCCTCGATTTCGCGGGCGATGAAAAACCTCGCCAAAGAACTTAACGTACCGGTCATTGCCCTGTCGCAGTTAAGCCGGGCTGTAGAAACCCGGGGTGGCGACAAAAAACCGCAGCTTTCTGACCTTCGGGAATCCGGTTCCATTGAGCAGGATGCCGATATGGTTATTTTCCTGTACCGCCCTGAATACTACGGAATTACCGCCGATGAACAAGGCAATTCCGTCTCCGGAATCGGCGAGGTCATTATTGCTAAAAACCGGAGTGGCTCCCTGGATACCGTTCAACTGCGGTTTATCGGGAAGTACACCAAATTTGGCGACCTGGACTCGTTCTTCATGCCGCAGGCACCCGCTCCTTTTGGGGGGCCATCGGCTGGTTTTGACCCTAAGCTATCCGGCGCACAATCCTTTGAAAACCAGGGCGGTATTCTCAAAAGCAAAGCCAACAACCTAAATACTCCCCCGAATTCCGGTGGGCTCTCCAACTTTGGTTTCGTCGATCCAAACCAGCAGGAAACCCCGTTTTGAGCTAAGACTGCAGCGGTAGGCGTTGCTGCCGCGGAGCGTAAATTCATACCGCTGCAGTCTTAGGTCTTAATTTCTTTTCTCCAGCTTTACTATGTTTTCTACATGGTGCGTGTGCGGAAACATGTCGACGGGCTGCACGGCTTTCACTTCGTACAATTCGTCCAGAATGGCCAAATCGCGGGCTTGGGTTGCCGTGTTGCAACTCACGTAAACAATTCGCTGGGGAGCCGCCAATAACAGGTTACGCGTGACGGCTTCGTCCATTCCGGCCCGGGGAGGATCTGTAATGACCACATCCGGTTTTCCGTATTTTTTAAACAGTGCGGGCGTCAGTAGGGTGCCCATATCCCCCGCCAGAAACCGCGCGTTTTCGATATTGTTGATCGCGGCATTTACCCGCGCATCTTCCACGGCCGGTTCCACATACTCAATTCCAATCACCTCTTTGGCTTGCCGGGCCACAAACAACGCAATGGTGCCGGTGCCGGTATACAAATCATACACCCGTTCCGAACCCGTCAGACCGGCCCACTCCCGGGTAATTTTATACAGCTCAAACGCCTGTGTGGCATTGGTCTGGTAAAAGGACTTGGGGCCAACCCGGAACGTCAGCGGCTGCCCATCGCCCGCATCCATCTGCTCTTCAATGTACGGTTTTCCCCAATACGGCACCACGTGCTGATCCTGGTACGAATCGTTCAGTTTGCGGTTGAGAATATAATTCAGCGAGGTGATCTGCGGAAACGAAGTTTTCAGCATATCCATGAGTCCTTCCAGCTCCTGCGGCCGGTCTTCCGCCACCTGAACGGTCACCATGACCTGTCCGGTCGAGGCCGTCCGAATAATTACCGTGCGCAGAAAACCAACGTGCGAATTCAGGTTGTACATGCTCAGCCCGTGCTGAAACGCGTACGCGCCTACCGCCAGCCGAATGGCATTGGAGGGATCGGGTTGCAGGTAACAATGCGCAATGGGCAAAATTTTATCAAACCGTTTGGGAATGTGAAATCCGACGGCCCGCTTGTCGAGCGACAAATCGGAACGAACTTCCTCCGGGGTCAACCAACGCCCGTCGGCGCAGGTAAACTCCAGTTTGTTGCGGTAGTACGTTGTTTGCTGCGACGGGAACGTGGGCAAAACCGCCGGCAGCTGCACCTTGCCAATGCGGGTCAGGTGATCAACGACCTGCTGTCCCTTAAACCGCAATTGCTCGTTGTACTGGATATGCTGCCATTTGCAGCCTCCGCAGGTTCCGAAATGGGGGCAGAACGGTTCGGCCCGGCTCGGGCCGTATTCGTGTATTTTTTCGACGACCGCTTCGCGGTACTGCTTTTTTCGGTTAACTACCCGGATATCAACCAGATCACCCGGCGCAGCCACCGGCCCACCCAGTTGGCCCTCTACAAATATGATCCCTTCTTCCGTTCGAACCAGGCACTTTCCTTCTGCCGCAACGTCATCAATCCGAACACCTTGCAACCGTTGTATCTTCTTTTGGGTCTTTCCTGACATACTTTACTGTGATAAATTCTGTAAATTAAGCACCGTATTTTCGTTTCGACAACCCTCTTTTTACCTGAATGAAACAGTTTTATCGGATTACAGCCTGGTGCAGTTGGTTTATGGGATGCTGGTTAGGGCTGGCTTTGGCGGCTTCGGCCACCCATATTGTGGGTGGAGAGCTGGAATTAAAACGCTTAATCAACCAAAGTCCGTATACCCACCAAATCAACCTCAACCTTTACTTTGACGATATCAATGGCAATCAGGATGCCACTGACCCAACGGTTGACATTTTTATTTACCGCAAAGGCGACAACGCGTATATCGGGTCAATTGCTCTGCCATTGGTGAGCTCCCAGCTGGTCAATTATACCAAACCCGAATGCGCCGTTCCTTCCCTCCGCACCCGGCTTTTGCGCTATGGCGGCAACGTCATTTTTAATTTGGAAGCCTTTAACGATTCGCGGGGGTATTACATGGTTTGGGAGCGGTGTTGCCGGAACAACATCATCAGCAATATTCAGAATCCCGGTGCAGCCGGATCAACGTTTTACCTGGAATTTCCGGCCCAGCGGAACGGCCGAACGGATGTCATCAATTCTTCCCCGGCGTTTCGGCAGGTAGTTGGCGACTACATCTGCGTCAATCAGCCCTTCTCGTTCGACTTCGGTGCTACCGATTCGGATGGTGACAGTCTGGTATACCGACTGGTAACTCCCTACAACGGGTTTAGCACAACCAACAATCCCCGGCCTCAGATTGCCGTACCCAGCTCAGCCTACCCGGAAGTCCGCTGGAACAGCGGACTCAATCAGGACCGGGCCATTCCGGGCCCTTCGCCCTTACAGGTCAATCCCCGAACGGGCCTGCTGACGGTCACAGCGGGCCAGGTCGGGTTATTTGTCTTTTGCGTACAGGTGGAGGAATACCGTAAAAATGCAGCCGGAATCTGGCAGCGAATCGGATTGGTGCGACGAGACTTTCAGCTAAAAGTAATTGATTGTCAAAAAAATAACCCTCCCTCCCTGGCCATGCGACCGCCCGGGCAGAACTCCTTTTACCAGGAAGGAACGGTTTTAAAAATCACCAGCAAAGAAGCCAATTGCCTGGATCTCTATATCACGGATCTGGATCCGAACCAGCGCGTCCGGTTAAGCGTTTTGAACGGCCCCGCCCAGGGCATTACCTTCGCTCCGAATGAAGTGCACATCCGAAATTCGGGCGACTCGGTGCGAACACGCGTTTGCTTCGACCAGTGTCTGGCGGAAGGGAAACCACTTAAACTTTCGCTGCTGGCCACCGACGAAGGCTGCCCGCAAGGACTGCAGGACACCTTGGTGATTACGCTGGAAATGGCCCCGGAACTCAACCGGAAACCGGATGTTGTCACGACATTACCCGGCAACCAGACGAGCGTTCAGGCGGGAACAGCGCTGCAATTCACGGTAAACGGTACCGACCCGGATGGCGACCAACTTACGCTCGTGGCCGTTGGGCGGGGTTTTAACATCACCCAAATGGGAATGAGTTTTCCCAGCGCAACGGGGCAGGGCTCCGTAAGCCAGCAATTTAAATGGACACCCCAATGCGCTCAGGTACGACAGTCGGAGTACGTAATTGATTTTATTGTTACTGATACCCGCTGTAATCGCAACCAGCGCGACACGGTTACCGTCCGGCTGAAAGCAACTCCGGTCACCACCCGGGCCCCCACCGTAAAAACCACGCTCGACCATCCGGTTATCGAGCTAACCCTGACCGACTCGATTCCGGCCCTCGTCCGTTTCGATGCCATCGCCGAAGATCCTGATCCGGAAATTCTCAAATTGACCGCGGTGGGCCACCATTTCGACTGGAAAAGCATGGGCATGCAGTTCGAAGAAAAAACCGGTCAGGGACCGCTCACCTCACCGTTCAGCTGGCAACCGGGTTGCCCGGTTTTGCAGGGCAAGAGCGAAGCGACCTACGAGCTGGATTTTATTTCGCAGGACAGCAGCTGTCCGAACCAGTACGATACCACCCGCGTCACGTTTGTGATCAAGGATATTCCTACGGATTATAACATCAGCATCACGAACGTCATCACGCCCAACGGAGACGGCAAAAATGATACGTTCAGCGTTCCGAATTTGCCCATCGACAATTGTGCGGACCAGTTTCGGCGGGTGGATATTGTAAATCGTTGGGGAAAAGCGGTTTTTTCGTCAACCAGCCGCGATTTTGAATGGGATGGTGCTGATTTACCGCCGGGCAACTACCACTACTCCATCCAGTATACGCACCGCTCCTACAAAGGAATGGTAGCGCTCCTGCGCTAACCAGCTTCTTACGAAAACAAAAGAGCTACCTGACTGATCAGGTAGCTCTTTTGTTACAATCTTATTGAAGATCACCCCTTTTCACCGAATAACGGCGAGTAGGGTCAGTAGGTACGAAACAATAATTAATTATTGGTAAACTGAACCCGCTGGATATTACCGCGAATTTCACCGGCAGGATACTGTTGCGAGGTCAGAAGCACGTACAACCGGCCTTCCATCAGGGCGTTTTCCTGGTCCTGCGTTAACGTACTTTTTCCACTGGCCGGGCTCGTTGTCGAGGTTAGAGTAATAATGCCAGGTCCATTGGTTCCGGGGCCGCCTGGAGCCAAATGAATGCGTGCTGCTGTAGGCGTAATTCCCGTATAGTTGACCGTGTACGATAATTCTTTGGTTGGTTTATTGTAGGTTCCAGTCATCGTTCCCGTTGCGGATGAGGGCGTACCAGGAAGTGCCCAGTTACCAGCTAAGGCTGCCTCAAATTCGACGGTATCTTTCTTGTCAGGTGCGTCTTTAATGGGTCCACAGGATGAAACCGCCAGGGCTGTTGCCAGAAAGGCCGTCATCAGATAAGCAAATGTTCTTTTCATAAATCGTGAATATTGAATGGTCCAGATTGCTCCGCAATAATACTAACTTTGCTGAAATTCTCTACAACCTCAGGCGGGCAATACGTATATAACTTTTTTTAAAGAGAAGTTTCTTATCAAAAAGTAACAAATATCCATTTGTCAGCCGTGCATTATCCCGTATTTCCAGATTTTCATGAAAGACAAAGTTGTTGTCATTACCGGTGCGTCGTCAGGAATAGGCAAAGCCCTGGCGTTTGCCTTCGGCCGTGAACAGGCCATCATCGTCATTTGCGCCCGTCGGCTGGAGTCGCTCGAAACCGTTGGCGCGGAATTAAGCCGGAGTGGCATCCGCAACCTTTGCCTCCAGGCCGACGTCAGTGTGGAAGCTGACGTAAAGCGGTTGATCGAAAAAACCGTGCAGCAATTTGGTCGGCTGGATATCCTGATCAACAACGCCGGTATTACAATGCGCTCGATGGTGCTGGACATGGACCCGGACGTGATCCGAAAAGTGATGGACATTAATTTCATGGGAACGGTGTATGCCACCCGGTACGCCCTACCCTATATTCTGCAAGCCAAAGGTTCGATTGTCGGCATTTCGTCCATTGCTGGCTACCGGGGCTTACCGGTTCGCAGCGGGTATTCGGCTTCAAAATTCGCGATGAACGGTTTCCTCGAAGCCCTGCGAACCGAACTGCTGAACACCGGTGTCCACGTGCTGGTGGCCTGCCCGGGCTTTACGACGTCCAACATCCGGTATTCGGCCCTGAACAATGAAGGCGCTGTAGCGGGAGAAACCGTCCGTGACGAAAGCAAAATGATGAGTGCGGAAGAATGTGCCGATCACATTTTGAAGGCCGTAAAACGCCGGAAACGCGATCTGGTGCTTACCGCGCAGGGCAAGCTAGTAGTTTTCCTGAACAAGTTGTTCCCCGGACTGACGGATCGCATGGTCTACAATACGCTGGCGAAAGAAAAAGACTCTCCGCTGAAAAAAATGTAGCAGTTGATGGTTTTCAGTGGCTGCACCCGCTTTAACCACCCGGATTAAAACCGTAAACGATCACCCTAAATCACCCAGACGTTGTCTTTGCGGACGTAGTACAGCCCGTCGTTCCAGAAAACGTGGAGCCAGATATCCTGACTGCCCAGGATATTGATTTTATGGCCCCGGCTGATTACATCGGCCACGGGCGCTGCGGCTGACGGGTCGCGCCGGAGCAACACCCGATCACGGTTGATGATCCCCGACTGATACCCTTCGGGCAGGTTGACCATCAGCAGCAGGCCCGTCAAATAAGCCAGGACAATCAGCTTGTGTCGTCGGCGGGCCGGTTCCCGGTTGCGGTACTTCATCCAGAAAATCCCAAAAGCATACGTTCCCAGCAACACCAGCGCCAGGGTAATGTACAACCCGTATTGTTTGTAGAAAAGGTAAAAATAATTCAGGTCGTCGGTTTCGTAGCCCCGCAGGTTATTCTGACTTGCTACATCGTGCATCTTCTTCAACACTGCTTCGTCGGGTCGCCGGTCAAAATAAACTTGCAGGTAATAGAGCATTTTTGCCACGTCGCCCTGTTTTTCCCAGCCATAAGCCAGTTTCAGGAGCATCGGATCGGTCGGTTTATGGGCTAAATTCAGATATTTTTCATAGGCGTCAACGGCGTCCAGGTAACGTCCGGCAGCAAACAGAGAATCAGCCTGATAGAGGGTTATCGTAGCCTGTTTGGCCACCGCATCTGCCCCCCCAAAAAAGGCGAGTAGAGAAAAAAAATAGAGCAATTTCAGCCAATAGCCTTGCTTTTTCATATCAGAAAAGGTACTTTTGCATCGCAATTTTGGGAAGCAGCTCAAAATTACAAAAGGTAAAAGTAGAAAGGTTACGGTATAGATCATTTCTTTTCATCTTCTCCTTTTTTGATCTGGTAGCTCAGCTGGTAGAGCAATACACTTTTAATGTATGGGTCCTGGGTTCGAATCCCAGCCGGATCACAAAAAAACTCAATGAATAACGATTTTCCAGCTTCATTATTCATTACTCTTTTACCGATTTCGATCTGGTAGCTCAGCTGGTAGAGCAATACACTTTTAATGTATGGGTCCTGGGTTCGAATCCCAGCCGGATCACAAAAGGCGCACGAAAGTGCGCTTTTTTTGTTTACAGCGGTTCTTACGTTCCGAAGCCGGCCTGGACCTGATTCGCACTATAGTGAGTATCTATACCTCCTTTATCAACTTTCCGGGCTCCGATCGGTTATGCATTAGATTTCCGACTTCTAACTGGTGAGCGTTATTAAAACCATGAAAACGATTGTCTCCTTTGCTTTTGCGGCCTCCTTATTGATTCTGTCGGCTTGCAGCTCCGTACGCGTAGTCAAAACCGAACCAGCCGAGAATTTTGCCCTGACCAATTACCGCACGTTTGCGTTCTCCGACATTGAATCAATCGGTGACATGCCCCAAAGCGGTTTTTACCGCTCACAGGTCGACGCCCTCAAAAAAGCAATCGAAACCCAACTCGTTAGAAAAGGGTTGCGCCGGGTCGATTCTCAACCCGACCTGATGATGAACATCGGTGTTGCCATTAACGAAAAAACGCAAACCCGGCAAACCGACATTCGCACCGATCCGCCCTTTTACATTGGGCAACGGCGCTACAGCTGGCAGAGTCGTGAAGTTCCGGTGGGTAAGTACCGTCAGGGAACTATTGATGTGCACCTGGTCGACGCCAAGCGCAACGAAATGGTCTGGCAGGGAATCGTAGAAGGAATTGTTCCCAACAAGCCGGAGAAGCTCCAGAAACAACTGGAAGAGGGCATGGAGAAGTTATTTGCCCGGTTATAAATCGGGCGGCTTTCAACGTCTGAAAACCGCCCGAATGCTGTTAGAAGGCTTAGAAAGGCAGTCCGTTGTCGTCTTCTTCAAAAGCCGTCAGCGGCCGATCGTTGACCGGACGCGATTCCGTGCGACGTGGTGCAGGTGCCGCAGCGGGCTGTTCCCCGCCTTCGCCCGCTTCGATGCGCCAGGCTCTTACGTCGGTATACCAACGGTCGTTGTACTCCCGCGATTCAATGCTGATGGCCAGCCGCAGGGTGTCGCCCGGCACAAACTGAGCCAAATCCCCCGTTTTGTCGCCCCAGGCCATCAGGCATACCTGCTTGGGAAACTGGTCGATCGTTTCGATTATAAATTGTTGTTTTGTCCAGGTTCCGTTCCGTCCCTGCCCCGATTGTTCGGGCAAAACTTTAACCAGTTTACCTGTTAATTCCATTGCCATATTTGATGTATTGATTTCGGTTTTGGTTTCTTTTCAACGAATACCGTTTCGCCGGGCGAAGGTTGAAATGAATTGTTGAAGTTACAACTTTTTGACTTAATTTCCCCCAAAAAACCATTCAGATAATCCCCAGAACGATGAAAATTGGCGTTTTGTTACACGGAAACGGCGTATATGATGGAACCGAAATTCACGAGGCAGTACTCACCCTCTTAGCCCTGGAAGAAGTGGGAGCCGAAACGATTTGCCTGGCCCCCGATGTGGCGCAGCATCATGTGGTAAACCACCTGACCGGCGAAGAAATGGCGGAAACTCGCAACGTGCTGGTTGAATCCGCGCGGATTGCGCGGGGCAACATCCGGAACCTGGCCACGCTTCCCGCCGACGAACTGGACGCGCTGGTAATGCCCGGCGGCTTTGGTACGGCTAAAAACCTGACCAAGTGGGCCTTTGAAGGACCCCAGGGAGCCATTCTGGAGCCAGTCCGGCAATTGATCCTCGACCTCATCGCTCAGAAAAAACCGATCGTCGGCCTTTGTATGAGTCCAACCACCATTGCCAAAGCCCTGGAGGGCAGTGGCATTTCGGCCCACCTCACCGTAGGAACCGATGCCGAAGATAGTCCATATGAAATCAGCAGCATTTCAGCGGGCATGACTTCGCTGGGGCAACAGGCCGAAATGAAAACCGTTCGGGAAGTGGCGGTTGATCGGGAATACAAAATCATAACCGCCCCTTGCTACATGATGGAGGCTTCCATTCTGGACGTTCGAAACAACATCCGGCTGGCGATTGATGAATTAGTGAAATTACTAAAGGAGGAATAACAGTATGGTTTGAATTGGTGATTCAAATTTTTGCCAAAATCATAGCAATGAACGCCAATCTTGTCCCTCATTCTTGGTACCACTACTGGGTAAACGAACTGGGATTGATAGATTTAAATTGTTATCAATGTAGATTTCCAAAACCACTCTCGAGAGTTGGTTTTGGTGCTTATCCGAATTGGAGGAAAAAGCTTAATTCAGAAAAAACTAGTTTAGCGTCTAGTCGATTTCAAAGCTTGCGAACATCTGTTCAAAATGATGATTGAAAGTCTAACTAAGTTCGAAAGTGAATCATTTTAAACCTGTTCTCTCTGCCGCTTAGTAACATTCCTATTTTTTGAGCAACTTCCCCAGGCTTCCCCTGAAAGGAAAAAGGCCCTCTCCGTTGGTAGGAAGGGCCTTTTTAACCGGGATATGAATACAACCTGAATTAAGTATCTCATTTGAGCACTAAATTCTCTCCGAAAATTACAAAAAAGTTCCAAAGGGACAACTTTTTTCCGGAAATTTTATAAATTTTTGTCAGCGTGTAGGGCCATTACGGCGCTGTCTGCACAAAATGCTTTTGGTTCGTCGAGATGTTGGCGATTGTCCATTCTACATCCCCGGAAAAAGCTTGACTCCGCACCGGACAGTCATCGATCCGGCAGTAGTGGCAGCAGTCGGGCAGGCAGGGATCGGCATGGATAAAAATCTCCACTTCCGTATTGATTTCCCGTTTCAGCAGTTCTTCAAACTCGTGTACCTCCTGGTGAACCTTGTCCAGATTCCAGTAATAGGGCAGTGTCAGATGACAATCGATGTGCACATCGGCACCGTACCGCTGAGCCCGAAGGTTATGGATGTCAATCCAGTTTCTATGTTTGTTTTGATTGAGAATAGCCAGGATGCGCTCAAGCAAGGGGAGATCAGTTTCGTCCATTAGGCCCGCTACCGAAGCTCGAATCAATCCAAAACCGTTCCAGATAATCAACCCCGACAGGATTAGCGACAGAATGCCGTCCAGCCAGGTCAGGCCTGTTAGCCAGATCATGCCCATGCCGGCTACCACCACCACACTACTCAGGCTATCGGTTAACAAATGCCGGCCGTCGGCAATGAGGGTAATCGAATTGGTAATTCGGCCATTCCGGATGAGCAGCCAGCCGATTAGGGCATTGGCAACAGAAGTCAGAGCAACCAGCGCCCCCCCCCAACCCAGGTACGTGATCGGTTGAGGATTGTAAAAAGACTCAATCGCCTGGTAAATGATAAAAACACCGGCTGATAGAATCAACGCCCCTTCAAAACCGGAGGAAAAAAACTCAATTTTGCCGTGGCCGTACGGGTGGTTGCGATCGCGGGGTAAACCAGAAAGGTAAATACTGTATAACGCAAACCCGCTGGCAATCACATTAATTATCGATTCCAGCGCATCGGTCAGAATGGCCGTGGAAGACGTTAGCCACCAGGCCGTGAACTTGAGCAGCATCAGGGCAACACTCAAAACCAGGGAGATTGTCATCCACTTGTATTTCGTCTGCTGGATGGTTAGCATGAAGCCATTGGGTGGTTATAGCCCGCAAAGGTAGCAAACTGTTAAGGATTTCTCTTTACCTTTGCGCCTATGGAGTTGACCGATAATCCCTGGAAAACGCTTACTTCAACCATTGCTTACGAAAATAATTGGTTGAAAATCAGGCATGAAGATGTGATCACGCCGTCCAACACCCCCGGCATTTACGGGGTTGTCAGTTTCAAGAATAAAGCCGTGGTTGTGGTGCCCATTGATCAGGAAGGCTATACGTACCTGGTGGGGCAATACCGGTATCCGCTCGACGAATATTCCTGGGAAGTTCCGGAGGGCGGGGCACCCATCGGTACCGATTTGCTGGAATCGGCCCGGCGGGAACTGAAGGAAGAAACCGGGCTGGAAGCCGCTCAGTGGACCATGATCGGTCGGATCCATACGTCGAATTCTGCTACCGACGAGGAAGGTTTTTTGTACATCGCCGAAGAATTGTCGCAGGGAACCCACGAACCCGAAGAAACTGAACAATTGCAAATTCGGCGGGTTTCCCTAAGTGACGCCGTTCAGATGGTGATGAACAGCGAAATAACCGACGCACTTAGTGTCTGCGCCCTGCTGAAAGTGGCGCGGTTGAAACAGCTTTAAGACCACATGATTTTGGCCATTTTATACGGTTTAGTCGCTGGCATTTTACTCTGCTTTACCTTCGGAACCGTCTTTTTCTCCCTCATGCAGAATAGTGTCGATAATGGCTATCGATCCGGCATCAAGATTGCATTTGGGGTTGTTGTTTGCGATGCAATTTTTGTGGTGTGTGCGTTGTTTGGAACGGCTTTTCTGCCCAAAATTGACGGTTTTGAAGTTTATCTAACCTTGTTCGGGGTTGTCTTGCTCCTGGCGATGGGCATTGCCAACCTCTTTAAAGGAACACCACGGTTGGCCTACCCCAAAACCCGTTTTGGAAATTTCGTCTACTATTTTTCAACCGGATTCGTTCTGAATGCCATCAATCCCATCAATTTCATTACCTGGGTTACGCTGGCGGCATACCTGACCAATTCGTTGCACTATACGTCGCAGGAGCGAATTGTTTTCATGGTTTCCAGCTTGGTCGGTATTTTCACAACGGAGTCAGCATTGGCCGTGTTTGCGCACAAGTTAAAGCGGTTTTTTACCCCTAAAGTTGTCTTGGTTTTCAACCGGACCACGGGCGTTGTTTTTATTTTTATTGCTCTCCAGCTGGCCTGGACCCGCTTGTATGACCCGCTGATCACCATGTTGAAGCAATAAACCGGATCTTCGATGGAATGGAAGACCCGGTTTGGAAAAGTTACTTTTCAATTTGTTTGCTTTCGGAGTCAATTCCCTGCGTTTTCAGGAAACCTTCCCAATCCGCAATCAGGTTTTTCTTCAGGACGCGCGGAAATTTGTTCTGACCGCCCATTTTTCCTTTGGACTCCATCCATTTGTAGAACGTAGACGTCGGAAGGGTAGTCACAAAGACATCTTTGAGGGCGTGTCGGCGTTCAACGGCGTAGTCGTCGTTGAGGTCCTTCAGTTTGGCATCGATCAATTCTTTCAAAACCGTATCATCCACCGTATCATCGGTACCAATGTACCAGTGATGGGCAAATAAAGAGTCGTGAGAAATACCGGCTACGGTAAATTCCCGCACATTGATTTTCAGTTCGCGGGACGCCAGCTCGACGGCCTTGTTCATGTTGTCGACCGATAAATGTTCTCCGCACAGACTCAGGAAATGTTTCGTTCGGCCCGTAATAACAATCTCGCAGCGTTTTTTGGAAACGAATTTGATGGTATCACCGATCAGATAGCGCCAGGCACCCGAGCAGGTTGAAATCAGCAGGGCGTATTCTTTGCCTTCTTCGACTTCATCGATCATCAAGGTCTGCGGTTTTTCGACCACCTCGCCATCGGCGTTGAAATTATCCACGTTGAAGGGGATAAACTCAAAGAAAATCCCATTGTCAAGAATCAATTGCATGCCTTCGGCGTCGGGATGCGTCTGGTAGGCAATAAAACCTTCCGAGGCCAGGTACGTTTCAATGTAAGTAATGGGGTGAGCCAGCAAGTGCTCGAAACCTTTGCGATAAGGTTCAAACGAAACGCCACCGTGGCAGAAAACCATCAGGTTGGGCCAGATGTCATGGATGGTTTTGACCTTGTAATGGGCAATGATTTTTTCCATCAGCAACTGAATCCAGGCCGGTACTCCCACCACAAAACCGATATCCCATTGGGATGCCTGTTCCGTAATTTCGTCCAGTTTTAGCGCCCAGTCGCGCTCCTGGGCAATCTCTTTGCCGGGTTTGTAAAACTTCTGAAACCAGAACGGAATCTGCTTGGCCTGAATCCCGCTCAGATCGCCTTCAAAATGGTTGTCGCGGTAACTCAGCTGGGTGCTGCCCCCCAACATCAACATGCCCTTTTCGTAGAGCTGCGAGGGCAGGTGCTGGTACCGACTCAGGCTCAGAATTTGCCGGATGCTGGTTTTCTGAATCGCTTTCGTCATCGCTTTGGTGACGGGAATGGATTTCGATGCCGATTCCGAGGTGCCCGAACTCAGGGCAAAATACTTAACCCGGCCCGGCCAACAGACGTTTTTTTCCCCGTTGACAGACCGGTGCCACCATTCTTTGTAGATCTTGTTGTAATCGTAAATGGGAACCAGCTCCTTGTATTTCTGGTAAAATTCTTTTTCGTCGCTGAAAAAAGCCGCATTTTCAATTTCTTCGAACTGGTAGGCTTGTCCAAACTGGGTGTATCGTGCTTTGCCGATTAATTTGACAAAGGTTTTTTTCTGCAATTTCAGCGGATTCAATTTCTTTCTCCTGACCACACCGGTCAGTGAAATTCCGCGTTTCAATAGGCTTCCCAATAATGCCATGGGGTCAATGCGTTTATGTTCGTTGTCTAACTGTCAGGCAAAGTAAGCGCAAGCAGTTCGGTTGTGGGCGAAACAGGGCGCCGAAAACCGTTCTCACTCGCTTTCCTTACGGGGTCGTGACGCTGTCAGCATGGGGTATGGCTGAATCAGGCTCGTTCATTTTCCACGATTGTAAGGTGGATAGGCTTTTATAATCCGTCAAATCGAGCTGACACGGCACAACGGACGTGCAGTTTTGCGATAACGCAAACTCGTCGGTGTCCTCGCCCTTGTCGTTATTGACAAATTTGCCAGCCATCCAGAAGTACCCCCGACCGTAGGGATCTTTGCGTTCATCAAACACTTCCTGCCAGCGGGCATCGGCCTGCCGGCAAATCCGGATTTCGCGCAGGGGCTCGTCGGATTTGGCCGGAAAATTCACGTTCAGGGCGGTTCCTTTGGGAATGCCATTTTCCAGAGCGTGGCCGGCAATTTTCAGGATGTGATCGTACGTATGGGTAAAATCGGCATCATGGCCGTAATCGCAGAGAGAAAACCCAATGGCGGGAATGCCCTCAATGGCCGCTTCGATAGCCGCCGACATGGTTCCGGAATACAACACACTGATGGAGGTGTTGCTGCCGTGGTTGATGCCACTGACCACCAGATCCGGGTTGCGATCCTTCAAGACATAATGTTTTGCCAGTTTGACGCAATCGGCGGGCGTGCCGGAGCATTCATAGGCGGGAATCCCGGGAAAAAGATCAACCTGGTATAGACGAAGGGGTGATGCAATGGTAATGGCGTGCCCCATGCCCGACTGCGGACTGCTGGGGGCAACCACCACAACGTCACCCAGTTGTTTCATGAGCGATACTAAATTACGAATGCCCGGAGCATTGATGCCATCGTCATTCGAGACTAAAATCAACGGTTTTTGAGCCGACATAGTAAGCGTGTTAGCGTGTTTACTGGTTGCCAAAGGTAAGCATTATTGCCAAGGGAATCGGTACCTTTTATAAAGATAACGGTAGCGGATGTGCTTAAAAACGGTAAATTGGGTCGTGTATCAGGATGCAAAACCCCAATCGCATGCCGCTCGAATTTCGAACCGCCACCGTTGAAGACATTGATTCCATCATTGCGCTCCAGGAGAAAATCTGGGAGCCAACCTACCGGGCCATTCTTGACCAGGAACAGATCAATTATATGTTTCAGGCCATTTATTCCCGGGAAGCACTTCGGGATCAGATGATTAATGAGAACCAGACCTTCATCCTGGCCTACAATGATAACACGTTGACGGGGTTTGCTTCCTATTCCCCGAATCCGGCAAATCCTCAGCGGTTTAAGTTACACAAAATCTACGTATTGCCCACCGAGCAGGGCAAGGGAACCGGACGGTTTCTGCTGGAAGAAGTGATCCGGCAGTGCCTGGCAGCGGGCGGACAGCGCTTGTATCTGAATGTCAACCGGTACAACAAAGCCCGGCAGTTCTACGAACGACTGGGCTTTGTTGTAGTCCGCGAAGAAGATATTCCGATCGGACCTTACTGGATGAATGATTTTGTGCTGGAAAAAGCCTTAGTGGCTCATGGATGACTGCTGACTCCGGTAACCGAGCCAGGGCGAGTAACCCCGGGTTTCTTTGGCGTAATATCCAGTGCCATCGTAGGCGCGTAAATTCGGATCGCTTTTGCATTCGTCCCGGCAAGTGCCCTGGTGTTCATCTCCGCAGGCTTCGCAGAGGGTAACGTGGTTGTTGCAGGCTGGGCTCGCACAGTTGATCATCCGGTCGGTGGACGAGCCACAGCGGAAACACGTTGAAATCACGGCTGGATTTACCTGATTTACCTCCACCGCCACCCGGTTGTCAAAGACGTAGCATTTGCCATCAAAATCTTCCCCGCCGGATTCGATTCCGTACTTAATGATGCCGCCGTGCAATTGGTACACATTTTCAAACCCCTGATCCAGCAGGTAGGCGCTGGCTTTTTCGCACTTAATGCCGCCCGTGCAGTAGGTAATGATTTTTTTATCTTTCAGGTGCCTGATTTCGTCCATGTGCTGCGGCAGTTCGCGCAGGTTCTCCATGTCGAATGTAATGGCTCCTTTAAACTTTCCGACGGAATGCTCGTAATTGGACCGCATGTCGATCAGCACAACATCCTCCTGGTCCTTCATTGTCTTGAATTCGTCCGGTTCGAGGTGAATGCCGGTGCGCTTGAGCGGGTCAACCGGCAAGTCCGAGTTGACGATTTCGTTTTTCAGCCGAACGTTCAATTTCTGAAAAGCGTGTTCGTCCGATTCGTCCACTTTGAACTCCAGCCTTTCAAAACGCGGGTCGGCTTTGACCACGCGCATGTATTCGTCGCAGTCGGCGGGCGAACCCGAAACCGTGCCGTTCAATCCTTCAGCAGCTACGATGATTCGTCCCAGTAAATTCAGGCGAATGCACAACTGATGGTGTTCGTCACGAAACTGCTCAGGGTTTTCGATGGTTGTATAACAATAATATAATAGGACGCGATAGGGCTTCATCATACAAGGACATCTGTCTTGGGTAAACACACAAAGATACAAAAAGTATCCCTGACGACCACGTCAGGGCTAAAAACTGGGACTATGCACATTGCAATTACCGGAAATATTGGGGCCGGAAAAACAACCCTGGCTACCCTACTGGCCGCTCATTACGGCTGGGAAGTGCTCAACGAAGCCGTCGAAGGGAATCCGTACCTGGCGGATTTTTACGCCGATATGCAACGCTGGTCATTCAACCTGCAGATTTTTTTTCTGAACAGCCGGTTTGAGCAGATGCGTACCATCAATACTACCAACCGGTCGGTGGTGCAGGACCGCACGATTTATGAAGATGCTTATATTTTTGCCCGGAATCTGTACGAGAGTGATTTGATGAGTCCGCGCGACTACCAGACGTATCGCCGGGTTTTTGAAAACATGCTGGCGCTGGTTCGCCCACCGGATCTGATGATTTACCTGCGGGCCGATGTGGCCCGGTTGCAGGAGCGCATCCGGTTGCGGGGCCGGGATTATGAACAATCCATCAGCCCGGGATACCTGGAAAGTCTGAACCGCTATTACGAAGCGTTTACGGCCGAGTACAGGGCCGGAAAGCTCCTGGTGATTGATGTCAATACGCTGGACTACGTAGAAAAACCAGCTGATTTGCAGAAGGTTATAGATGAAGTTGACCGGGTATTTCGTTAAAAACCGTTCGGGCAAAATGGTTGGGTATAGCACGGAGGTGCCCCTGCCAATAGCAAGCCTTTAATCAAGGACGCTGGCCTGCATCAATTCTTCATCCAGGGGCTGCATCAATTCCCTGATTTCTGTTTTGGTCAGTTCCGGATCAATCCAACGACGTTCTTCTTCGTGCGTCAGCATCAACGGCATCCGCTTTTTGGTATTATGGATGTATTCCATGCGCGGATTGGCCTTCGTGGTTACGATGGAGAACGTGGGCTGGCCGTTCCAGATGGAATAAATGCATCCCAGCGCAAACGGTTGGCCATCCGACAAAGTAATAAAATACGGAATCTTCTGTTTGCCTTCGTGCCGCCATTCGTAAAAACCGTCAATGAGTAAAAGACAACGCTGGTTGCTAATGCTGTCCCGGAAAGACGGTTTCTCAAAAATCGTATCCTCGCGGGCGTTGAGCGTCATTTTGGCGAGTTCGCCAGCTTTATCCTCGCGGGCCCAGGTTGGGATGAGCCCCCACTGGAAAAGCTGAATTTCGGATGGGTTTTCCTGGGTGATGACAGGCAATCTGGGATGGGCAAAGCCGGAGCTTTTTGCTGCCGGTTGGTAAGTTTCATCTTTCGGATAATCAGCCTTGTACAGCTTGGCTAATTTTCCCAATTCAGAAATTGCTTTGACGGAGTAACACATAGAACGCCATTGAGGTTGGTGACCTAACAAGTTACTATATTTTAAAAATAGGCGGTAATAGGCGGTCGGATTGTTACGGAATGGCCCTAAAAACCTTATTTAGTACCGTCTTTTGCAGAAAGAGGCCCCTTAAAAATATAGTTAAAAATTAGGATCGATTTTTGTTAATTATACTCAATTATCGGACATTTATAAAAACGTACAGCATCGTCAGGTTTCATACGGGTTAAGAATTTTAAAACCATCTATGAAAGTATTTATTACCGCGCTATTCGCCGTATTTTGGGTGGTTCAGTTGGCTGTAGCTCAGAATAATGCTGTTCGATTCAAGCATATTACAACGCAGAATGGACTCTCTCAAAGTAATGTAACCTGTATTTTGCAGGATAAGAGAGGGTTTATGTGGTTTGGAACGCAGGATGGGCTCAACCTTTACGATGGCAATTCATTTACGGTTTATCGCAACGATGAAAACCGTCCGAGCAGCCTGAGCGACGATTTTATCCGGTCGTTGTATGAAGATCGCAAAGGGCGTCTTTGGATTGGTACCGATAACGGGGGATTGTGCCTTTTTGATAAATCAACCGGCGGTTTCGTTATTTACAGGCACGCCAAAGATAAGCGCAATAGTTTGAGCAGTGACCGCGTAACGGCGATTGCGGAGGATGCGCGCGGGAATCTGTGGGTAGGTACGGATGGTGGTTTGAACCGGTTTAATCCCGCTAAGGGGTCGTTTACCCGGTACACCAACCAGACCGGTGTTCCGACCAGCCTGAGTAATGATCGGGTTCGGGATGTGCTCGTCGACCGAAAAGGCCAGGTCTGGGTGGCCACCTTCGGCGGGGGCGTCAACCGGATGGATTTGTCAACCAATACCTTTCGGCAATTCAAAAACATCCCAACCGTTGAGAATTCGCTGAGTCATAACAATGTCAAAAAACTGTTTGAAGATGCTCAGGGACAACTCTGGATCGCTACGGAAGGCGGAGGGCTGAATCTGCTGAAAAGTGATCAGCAAACCTTCACTCGGTTTCTGAACAACCCGGCCGTTCCAACTTCAATCGGGCACAATGATTTAAATACACTCGGAGAAGATTCAAAAGGAAATCTGTGGATTGGTACGGAAAATGGCGGAATGAGCGTGCTGAACAAAGACCGTACCGGATTCACACGGTATCTCTACGATGAAAACAACCCGTATGGACTCAACGACCGGAGCGTTAATGCGGTTTATCAGGACCGAAGCGGAAATATGTGGTTCGGTACGTATAATGGTGGCGTTAATTTCCTGGATCATGAACCGGTTAAGTTTGCGCTTTACGAGAAAAAGACCAATGACCCCAACAGCCTGAATAACAACAATGTAATGTCACTGACGCAGGATCGTCAGGGCAATTTATGGCTGGGCACGGATGGAGGTGGCTTGAATGTATTGATGAAGGCTACCAACCGGTTTGCGTACTACAAAAACAATCCGGCTGATCCGAAAAGTCTGGGAAGTAATTTCGTGATGAGTGTTTTTCAGGATAGTGATGGGGATATCTGGGTCGGAACGTACAAGGGCGGCCTTAGCCTCAAGCAACAAGGCACCAACCATTTTTTCAACTACAGGCCCACCAATGATATCAACGGGCTGAGCCACGAAACCATTTGTACCATCACGGAAGGAAAAAAAGGAGAAATCTGGCTGGGAACACTGGGGGCCGGAATCAGCCGATACGATAAAAAGACCCGTAAATTTACTCATTTTCGCCCGAATCCCGCCCGCCCGGGTGCCATTAGCGAAGGCTACAACAGTGCCATCTTGTACGATCGAAAAGGGCAGCTATGGATTGGTAATGAGGGCGGAGGCTTAAATCTGTTTCACCCCACAACCGGCACGTTTACTACCTACCTGCATAATTCAAAAATACCCGGGAGTTTGAGCCACAACCTGGTAGTGAGCTTGTACGAAGACGATGCAGGCCAGTTGTGGGTAGGTACCAATGGCGGACTCAATCGGTTTAATCCCAAAAATCAGACCTTTACAACCTTCCGGCAGAAACACGGTTTGCCGAATGAGATCATTCAAGCCATCACGAGTGATACGCAAGGCAATATTTGGGTAAGCACCAACAAAGGACTGTCGAAGCTCAATTCCAAAACGAAAACGTTCCGGAATTTTGATGTAGGGGATGGTTTACAGCGCAATCACTTCAACCGGATGGCGGTTTTCAACGACAAGCAGGGAAAGCTGTATTTTGGGGGTATCAAAGGAATGAACGCGTTTTACCCGGACAGCTTACGGGATAACCCCTATGTTCCGCCAGTGTTTATTACCAAATTTATGCTGTTTGGGAAACCGGTGATGACGAAGGAAAACAAAATCACCCTTTCGCACGAAGAATCGACGATTGCGTTTGAGTTTGCGGCTTTGAACTATTCACTGCCCGAGAAAAATCAATACGCTTACATGCTCGAAGGATTTGATGATGACTGGATTATAAAGACCAATAGCCGGACGGCGGCCTACACGAATCTGGACCCGGGTTTGTATACATTCCGGGTGATGGCTTCCAACAATGATGGCGTCTGGAACCGGCACGGAGACTCATTTCGGGTGATCATAAAACCGCCATTCTGGCAAACCTGGTGGTTTGGCACCCTGATTGCCATTGCCTTTTTAGCGAGTCCGAACGTGATTTACCGCTGGCGAACCCGGTCGTTGCAGGCGCAGAAGAAGAAACTGGAAGAAACGGTCAGTGAGCGCACCGCCGAAGTTTATTTCCAGAAGGAAGAGCTGAAGACCCAATCCGAACACCTGCAGGCCCTGATCGAAGAACTGCATGAACAACGGCTTCAGGAACAGCTGGCGAAGGAAGAAGCCGAGAAGGCGAATCAGGCCAAAAGTGTGTTTCTGGCCACCATGAGCCACGAAATCCGTACGCCGATGAACGGTGTGCTGGGGATGACGTATCTGCTTCAGGAAACCGAATTGTCGGAGGAACAGCACGAGTATGTCGATACGATTTACCAATGCGGAACCAATTTACTGGGCGTTATCAACGACATTCTGGACTTCTCCAAAATTGAGTCTGGCAGCCTGGAACTGGAGCTGGGCGATATTGATCTGCTGCATTGCGTTGAGGATGTGCTCGACATGTTTGCCGGAAAGGCCGCCGAAAGTGGCCTGGATCTGGTGTATCAATTTGAACATCACGTGCCCATGACGGTGGTAGGCGATGCCTTGCGGCTTCGACAAATCCTGATCAACCTGGTGGGAAATGCCGTTAAATTTACCCACAAGGGAGAGGTTTTTGTCCGGGTTGATGTTCAGAAGTACCACAACGACCGGGAACTGGATCTCATTTTTCAGGTGCGGGATACAGGAATTGGCATTTCGGAGGACAAGCTCCAGCGGCTTTTCAAGGCTTTTTCGCAGGGCGACTCGTCGATGACCCGGAAATACGGCGGAACCGGTCTGGGATTGGCCATCAGCGAGCGGTTGGTTAAACTCATGGCGGGCGATATCTGGGTAGAAAGCCAGGAAGGCCGGGGAACGACCTTCTCGTTTACGGTCCGGTGCCAAACGAGCCAGCAGGCTAAACGTCATTATGTATTGTTTAACACCACCGAAAACGCCGGAAAACGGGTACTGGTGGTGGACGATAACCAGACTAATCTGACAATTCTGAAAACGCAGCTGGAGCAGTGGAAGTTGGTGCCTACCATTGCATCGTCGGGGCCGCAGGCACTGGCGCTGCTGGGGGCCAGTGCTCCGTTTCAGCTCGTGGTTACGGATATGCAAATGCCCGGCATGAACGGAGTGGAGTTGGCGCGTAGCATCCGGGACCAGTATCCGCGATTGCCCATCATTCTGCTCAGTTCGGTGGGCGAAGAAACCCGTAAGGCGTACCATGACTTGTTTTCCGCTATTCTGACCAAACCTATTCACCAGCAGCAGCTCTTTGATCTGGTACAACGGCAACTAAAGCAGACCGAAGAAATGCCGGTTGCTGCGCCCCGGCCAACGCAGCACGCCTTGTCGGAGGATTTTGCCCGGGAGCACCCGCTCACAATCTTAATTGCCGAAGACTACCTGGCTAATCAAAAACTGATTCAAAACATATTGAATAAACTGGGCTATGAACCGCACTTGGCTCAAAACGGGGTGGAAGTGCTGAATATGCTGAAAGAACGGCCGTATGACGCCATCTTGATGGACGTTCAGATGCCGGAGATGAACGGACTAGACGCAACCCGTCAAATTCGCCAGCAACCGGGTTCGCAGCCGATCATCATTGCCATGACGGCAAACGCGATGAAAGAGGACCAGGAAGAGTGTTTGCAGGCGGGTATGAACGATTACATTTCAAAACCCATTTCGCTAAACATCCTGAAGGATGCCCTGGAACGGGCGTCGATTCAGCGGAGGCAGCAGGCGTAGCGCCTGATTGGCAGCTGATGCTGCCGTGGCCAGCTCAACTGGTTTCTGAAAGCTACTGATCATTTCCCAGCTTCTTAATTCGCACCTCCTGGCCCGGTACCAAATTGCAGAATAACCGTATGTATGGGATCGGTTTCTTCTATTTTAGCAAGCCCGCAGGCTAGGTTCAGGGGTTTTATCTGCTTTTTATTTCCTTTCCTTGCAGTGCTTATTGGACTGCATTTCAACACGAAGAAACTTCGCAAGGGGCATCAGAATCCTGATAATAGATTTTAGCTATACGAGTATAGAATTAATCGATTATGATTATTTTTTTTTACAACATAATTTTATCGCGCTGCAAAAGATCAGTTGCAGGCACGTATAGCTTTAACACATAAACTCATGGAAAAGGAAAAAGGATCAAATGATCTCAGCAAATGCCCCTTCCACAACGGTACCCTAACCCACAATGTGGGTGGTGGTGGCACCAGAAACCGTGACTGGTGGCCCAATCAGTTGAAGTTAACCATCCTGCGTCAGCATTCGTCCTTATCCAACCCGATGGATGAAGAGTTCGACTATGCCGAAGCTTTTAAAAGCCTCGACCTGGAAGCTGTCAAAAAAGATCTGCATGACCTCATGACCGACTCCCAGGACTGGTGGCCGGCTGACTTCGGGCATTACGGTCCCCTGTTCATTCGCATGGCCTGGCACAGTGCCGGTACCTATCGGGTATTTGATGGCCGGGGTGGGGCCGGTGCAGGGCAGCAGCGGTTTGCCCCGCTCAATAGCTGGCCCGACAACGTCAGCCTCGATAAAGCCCGTCGGTTGCTCTGGCCGATCAAACAGAAATATGGCCGCAAAATTTCGTGGGCGGATTTGCTGATCCTGACCGGTAATGTGGCCCTGGAATCGATGGGTTTTAAAACATTCGGTTTTGCCGGTGGCCGCGCCGATGTTTGGGAACCCGATGAGGATGTATACTGGGGTTCTGAAACCACCTGGTTGGGCAACGAACACCGGTATTCAAAAGGAGTTCCGGGGGTTGCAGCGCATGGCGTCGTAAGTTCGGATGAAGATGCCGATGGCAAAATCCATTCACGTGACCTGGAAGAACCGTTGGCCGCGGCTCACATGGGGCTAATTTACGTAAACCCGGAAGGACCCGACGGAAACCCTGATCCGATTGCTGCTGCCAAAGACATCCGGGTTACCTTCGGCCGGATGGCCATGAATGACGAAGAAACCGTTGCTTTGATCGCCGGTGGCCACAGTTTCGGTAAAACCCACGGCGCGGCTCCCTCCGAACATGTAGGCAAAGAGCCCGAAGCGGCCGATCTGGAATTGCAGGGCCTGGGCTGGGCCAACAGCTATGGTTCTGGTAGAGGAGCTGACACCATTACCAGCGGGCTGGAAGTCATCTGGACAAAAACACCCACCCAATGGAGTAATAACTTCTTCGAAAACCTGTTTGGCTTTGAGTGGGAATTAACCAAAAGCCCGGGCGGAGCGCACCAGTGGGTGGCCAAGGACGCCGACGGTATCATTCCGGATGCGTATGATAGTACCAAGAAGCACGCGCCCACCATGCTGACAACCGATCTGGCCTTGCGGTTCGATCCGGCTTACGAAAAAATATCCCGGCGCTTTCTGGAAGACCCTGACGCGTTTGCTGATGCGTTTGCCCGGGCGTGGTTTAAACTGACGCACCGCGATATGGGGCCTCGCGCCCGCTACCTCGGACCAGATGTGCCGGAAGAGGTGCTGCTTTGGCAGGATCCGATCCCGGCGGTTGATCACGCGTTGGTTGACGAAAATGATTTCGAAGCGCTGAAGGCAAAGGTGCAGGAATCCGGTTTGAGCGTGTCTGAGCTGGTTGCGACAGCCTGGGCTTCGGCTTCGACGTTCCGCGGATCTGACAAACGCGGGGGAGCAAATGGTGCCCGCATTCGGCTGGCTCCTCAGCGGTATTGGCGGGTCAATAATCCAACGCAGCTACAACGGGTTTTGAGTACGCTGGAACGGATCCAGAATGAGTTCAACGGTGCGCAGGCTGACGGGAAAAAAGTTTCACTGGCAGATTTGATCGTGCTGGCGGGTTGCGCTGGCGTTGAAAAAGCGGCAAAGGACGCGGGCCGTTCGATTACCGTTCCGTTTACACCGGGCCGGATGGATGCTTCGCAGGACCAAACCGATGTTGAATCGGTTGGGTATCTGGAGCCCGTTGCCGATGGTTTCCGCAATTACCGTCAGGCCAGCTATTCCGTATCCACCGAGGAGCTGTTGATTGATAAAGCTCAGTTGCTCACCTTAACCACACCCGAATTAACCGTGCTGGTAGGGGGAATGCGTGTGTTGAATACCAATTTTGATGGCTCCGGAGATGGTGTTTTCACCGACCGGCCCGGTCAGCTTACCAACGATTTCTTTGTAAACCTGCTGGATATGAGCACCGCCTGGAAGGCAATATCGGCCGATAGGGAGCTTTACCAAGGCCGTGACCGGGCAACTGGTGACGTAAAATGGACCGCTACCCGCGCCGACCTCGTGTTCGGCTCCAACGCCGAACTGCGGGCAATTGCGGAAGTGTACGGCAGCGCCGATGGCCAGGATAAATTTGTCAACGATTTTGTGGCCGCCTGGAATAAAGTAATGAATCTGGACCGATTTGATTTGGCCTGATGGTTCATACTGAGGGCACCTTTGGCTTTTCTGTCGGTGCCTTAAGTATGCTTTTTTATACAAGAGCCGGCTTAAGTCATTTGAGCCGGCTCCTGATTGAAGACCCATTTAGAAAAGGGATCAAGAGCAAAAATTGGGGGGAAGTTAGGCATAAAGTTTGGTCAATCGGAACAGAAAGAAAGCAATGTCTCTGACTCCTCTGGATGATGCCCGAAATGCCTTGATTTTCGCGTTGAAGGATTCCGCCGAGGCATTGGTAC
>NZ_BAAGWE010000009.1:0-172025 GCF_054780515.1 Larkinella harenae
TGGGATTTTCGTGCCAGACGGCGGCTTTTCCGGGAAAGTCGATGCGGATGACGTCCACCCAGCCGTCCTGGTTGACATCCAGGGCGAAGTTGAGGAAGGAGTTGCTGTAGCCTTCGTTGTAGATAAATTTCTGGGGTTTGGCCAGTTGGTGGGGCGTCCAATTGGGGGCTTCGAACCAGAAAGCGCCCGACACCACATCTTTTTTGCCGTCTTTATTCACATCCAGCACCGTTGCACCTTCGGCAATAAAATCCCGGGTCAGCACCTGCCGGGTAAACGGCACCGAGCGCCCACTTTTTCCCTTTTGAGCCTCTGCCGCAGAAACACCCAGCATCAGCCAGCTGCCAAGCAGCAAGGCGACCCGGTTTACAGAACCCCTTGGTCGTTTTTTTATTTTATCGGTCATTTTAATTCCTCCTTTTCCCAAAACCAACTATTTGACACTCAACAAATAGGTCACCAACGCATAAAAATCCTTTTCGGGAATGGTGTGCCGAAACTGGTCGGGCATCAGCGTGTATTTCGACGCCTTGTATTCCTTCATATCGCTTTTGGCCACCGAAAACTCCTTGCCATCCAGGTTGGCAAACACAATCACTTCCCCCTCCGCCCGGCGGTATAAGCCGGTCTGCGTCTGCCCGTTTTTAAGCACGATGTTGTAGGTGCGGAAGGCCTCCGAAATGCTGCGGTTCGGGTCCAGAATTTTCTCGGTTAGGGCTTTCTGACCCCAGTTGCCAATCCCATCAAGCTGCGGCCCAACCAGCCCGCCACTGCCTTTGATCTGATGGCACATACTACAATTGTTCATAAAGACGCTGCGTCCTACCTCGGTGGAGGCATTCGCGGCATTCAAACCGGCCGTACGGGCCAAAATCAGCTTTTCCCGTTCTTCGCGCTCACTAGCTCCGCTCGCCAAGAGATTTGTCAATTGCTTTTGCTGTTCGGCGCTGGCTTTGGCGGCCAGGCGCTCCCGAACCGAGGTTTCCGCCAAAACGTCGGGGCCCACCTGTTCATCGGTTAGGGCCATGATCAGGTGACTGATCCCCGCCGGGGAATTCGCCAGCTCGTTGGCAATAGCCACCTGCAAGGGCCGGGCGCTACCCGAGAGGCCGTTCGCCAGTTGCGCATACACTTTCTCGGATGCTACCTGACCCAGTGAAGCCACCAGCTTTTGCCGCAGCGCCACGGGTTCCAGCCGATCGGTAAATACCTCCGCCAGCAACGCCGTATTCCGCTCCGGAGCCATGCCCATAAGGGACGCAGCTGCGGTCGTGCGCACGCGGTAATCCATCCACCTAGCCCGGAGCAGTTGTTGCAGCGCCGGTTCCAGGGCAGTTATGTTGTATTTGCCCGCCAGTTCAGCTGCCAGAATGCGCTGCTCGGCGATTTCGCCGGGGCTTCTTTCCGGGATGGCCAAGACCGCCGGTTCCAATTGTCCGATGCCGATGGTGCTGGTTTTAGAGCTGTCGATCACTTCCAGGTACCCACGCTGCCCCCGGAACGCCCCCAGATCCAGCGTGGGTTGCTGAATCAGATCACCGTCCTGCGCCGGATTCTGCTGCTGCGCCCGGTATTCGGCAATGATTTTGCCACCATCTGCCAACCGGACCCGAACAGCATTTTTCGATAGGCCGACTTTTGTTTCGCGGTTAAACAGATCGTTATCGTACACGTTGAGCCGCAGCGATTGCGGCAATTCAAACGTCGTCGAGTAAAGTTGCGAAGTGGTGGCCCACTGCCCCAGTAGCATGCGGACCGCCGACACTTTTTGCGTTGCCAAATCACGCGAAACCGTCCAAACGCTGGTTTCGCCGGGTTTATCCAGCGAGCGAATTTTCCAGGCATCACTCGTTTCCGAAATGCCAGAAAGGTAGTGTTTAGCCAGGTCAATACCCCACTCTTTCATAATCGGGCTGAGGGCGGTTCCACTTTGCGCCATACCGCCGAGCATGGTCTGGTACAGGCTTAGTTGGCTATCGTAGGCACGGGCAAACTTCTTCCGCACCATTTCGATGGCTTCATTTTGCCGGGATGCGGGTAAATAGCGACTGATGTAGGCCATCAGATCGTTCAACTGGTCCGCGGGCAGGCGGTCGCGCTGCAACTGATCCAGCACGTAGGCGGCCGCCTGGGGTGTCGGCACATCGGTCAGGGCTTTGGACAGTACGGCCAATTGGGGAGCAGTCCAGTGTTGGCCCGGCACCTGCGCCATGATGGCAGGCTCGCGCAGCAAATCCCGCACAGCCACCAAAACCGTATGCCGTAAATGTGAGTCTTCCACCCCTGTTTTATCGTACAAATCCGTCAGAGCAGCCAGGTCCGCCTTGTTCGGAAAGCGGCCCAAAACCGTGGCGGCAACGCGCCGGATATCCGGTTGCGCACTCGTCAATGCCTGCGTTACCAGCTGGTGTTGTTTTTCGGAGAAAACAGGGCGTTCAATTAGCACCCGCAAGGCATGCAGCTGAATCAGCGGCTCGGCGTGCGTCAGGGCAACGCCCAACTGCTCGTCGGAAAGCGCGTTCAGTCGGTTCAGAATCCACAGACCCTGCACGTACGTTTTGGGGGCAACGTTGGGCGCTGCCATCAGCTGCCGAACGGGTTCAACGGCTTTTTGCTGCCCTACCTCCACCAGCCGGTCGGCAATCTTCAGCCGAACATTCAGCTGCGGATGATTCAGGCCCGCTACCAGCTCCGGCAAGCTGGCTTTTGACCAGTCGGTTACGGGCAGATTCTGATGCGGTTTCTTGCCCACATACCTAATTTTCCAGATGCGGCCACTGACCCGATCCCGGCCCGGATGCTTTAAATCCACTTCGTAATGCCCAATGATGCGGTTGTAAAAATCGGCCACGTACAGCGCCCCATCCGGACCCACTTTAATATCCACCGGCCGGAACCACGGATCATCGCTGATCAGAAAGTCGGCTTCCCGCTTGGAAATGGGCGTTGAACCCGTGTGTGTGATGGTGTTGCGGTTGATCTGACAGGTCACTACATCCCCCGAAAAAAAGCTGTGCCGGTATTCTTCCGGAAACTGCAACCCCGTGTAATACACCAGCCCCGCAATGGCCGTCGACCCCAGTTCGTAGCTCATCATTTCTGGCGCAAAACCGATGCCCGGTGCTTTCTTACCAAAGTGCGGGTATTCGGCGCCAAAAATCAGTTGATAAATGGGCTTGGAGTGGCAATCTACCGAATACAAGTAGCCGCGTTCGTCGTAGGCGTTGCCAAACGGATTGACCCGGCCAAAGGTGGTTTGCTCCACCCGGCTGCCGTCAGGCCGGAACCGGAAGGTGTTGCCCGAATGCATGGTGATGGAATCGCCGTCATTTCCGGCGACCGTCGAGAGGTTAGTAAAACCGTGGCAGGCATACACCCAGCCATCAAACCCCCGCACCAGGTTGTTGACCATGCCGTGCGTGTCGCGGTAGCCAAACGGCCCCAGCACCACCTTCTCCTGATCGGCTTTCCCGTCGTCATCCGTATCCCGGTAGCGGGTCAGGTTCGGAATGCTGTAGGCAATGGCCCCGTCCGTCATCGGCAGGATGCCAATGGGAATATTGAGCTTACTGTCGAAAGGGGTAAAGCGGTCGGCCTTGCCGTCGCCATCCGTATCTTCCAGGATGGTAATGCGGTCTTTCCCGTTGCCCGGATCGGCAGGTAGCGGGTATTCCGACGACTGGGTGACCCACAAACGGCCCCGGTCATCGAACTCCATGTTCATGGGTTTGGTGATGTCGGGTTCGGCGGCAAACAGTGTAATTTCGAAGCCCTCGGGCAGGTGAAAACCCAATCGTTCTTCTTCGGGCGTGCGGAAGGCGGTCGTTCGGACGTTATCCCCAAATTTGGCCCGGTCATTCGGGGTGCTGGTGCTCTTGCCGGGCAGTTGGCACCCCTGGGCGTAAAGCAATACCAATCCGGTGCAACAGATCAGCAGTCTGTTGTTGTGGAATCGATTCATGGATCTGGGTTTAGTTACCTTGTAAACAAATGGATTTGATCGTTGCGGTTTGTGCCTGCCCGGCGTCTCCACCGGAAGTCAGCGTCATCTTCAGCCCGCTCAACGCCCCCTTGTACTGCTTGGACTGGTGGAGTGGGATGGTATACGTATGCAATTTTCCGTCGGGAATCACCGCGAACTCCTGGCTGTTTTTTGCATCAAAGCCGCCGTTGAGAGGGCGCCAATACACCCGGGCGTTGGCAGCGCTGCCGGGGGGGTACATGGCCTCCACCACCAGCCGGGGTGCTTGTTCGGCCAGCCAGAAGGTGTACGGACTCCGCATGGCGGCCTCTTTGGCGGTTTTGACCACCAGCCCCCTGCGAATGGGCCATCCAGCATCAGTCGTGTTTTCATAGACCCAATGCTGCCGGTCCTGCCGGAAGTTATAGCAGGGCAAACCACCCACCGAACGGTTTTTGTAGACATGCGACCGGATTTGATCTACTGTCCCCAGAATCAGGGAATAGGTGTAGTCATACGTAATATTGTGGTCCAGCACTTCTACGTTCACCGGAGAAATGTAGCCGGTGGAAATATCTTTGCTGCCCCCCTGAAAGGAATGGTCGCCAAAAAATCCGCCCGAGAAGCCCTGCACGGCCTCGTTCCAGATGGCCAGCCCGTAATTGTCCTCGTTGACACTCGCAGCCCAGTTTTCGGTGGCCTGCCAGTCGGCCCAGCGGATTTCAGGTGCACTCGGTGAATTGTGGTTGCGAATAACGCTGAGTGTGTCGTTGGTAAACGGTTTTTCGCCCCGGTACGTCACCAGCCGATGGTAGGGCGCGTTGGTATAAACCGCCGGAAGCTCCTGGCCCCGGGCCGCGTACTGGGTGGTATCCTTGCGGTTGTTAACAATCCGGCTTCGCACCTCTACGGCATTGCCCTTCAGTTGAATCCAGGACTCAAACGTACACTCGCCGGGAACGCCGTCCAGCGGCCAGTGCATGGGAATGCACTTCACATACAGGCTGTTTTTGGTCTTTTTGTGCGCGATCACTTTCGAGCGATTACCGGCCACGTCTCCGGACTGGATGGGATTCCAGCCAATGAACGTCCAGTTTTTATGCGGTTTTTTATCGGGCGTTTCATAGGGAACGGGGCCGCTGTAAAACGACATCTGCACCTGCCGCCCCCAGTCGAAATTATTGATTAGATTTTCCTGCTTTCGGGCATCGGCCAGGTAGGTAATGGCCCCGCCCAGGTTCAGGTCGATGCCGAGTTTCACCTGTTCATTCTGAATGTAGCTCATGCTTTTCAGGCTATCGGCGGTACTCCGCTGTCCCCGCACTTCATGCGTACGCAGTAACCCTAGCAGCAACCCGCACAGCAACCCGCCAAACCGTATCGTACTCTTCATTTTTGTTCAATGGCAGCTTTCCTGCCGTTTTAAGCGATTAATAATTGTGCGCCAGCAAGGCCGCATCATTGGGTACATCGGTGGCGGTGTCCAGAACGTTCCTGGCCAATTGGAGTTTATTTCCAGTCAGCAGAATATCCCGGCTTTGCGCACCTTCCACCCGCAGAAACGTTCCGGTTTCGTTCAACACCCGGGAGGTATGAATAAACACGTGCCGCGTATTCTGCAATCGGATGACCGATTCGGCCCGCGCGCTGCCCGCGACCTTAAACCCCGCCAACTCCAGGTCATCGACATCGTCACAAACCAGGGCGGGGCGCTGATCGTCATCGGCCAGCCGGAACTGCACGTTGTTCATCACAACCCCGGATACGTGGTGCATGTAAAGACCGTAGGCCGGTAACTCTCCAAAAATGTACATCTCCGGGTAATCCCGTTCCAGATCCGGTACGCTGCGCCGGGCACCCTGGGCCGCCGTGCCGCCCCCCGCAAACGTCAGATCAACGTTGCTGAAGGTGATCTGCCGGGGGCGGGTTTTGGTCGTTCCCGTAATGGACATGGCAATGTTGTCTCTGGGCATCGTTCCTCGGATGTTTTCAAACAGGATATTCTGAAGCTTGCCCTGTTCCCAGTGGCTGTCGTCGAACTTAGCCCAGATCTGGATGGACGGGTCCAGCTTCCAGCCCGCTAGCCGGATGGAAATGGGGCCGCGCACATTTTCCATGACGATGTTCGAAAATGTAATGTTCTGGATAGCCGCCCCCATTGTTTCCTGAATTTTGATGCCGTTCAGGTGCGTGTTGCGGATGACACAATTAGAAACCGTAATGTTTTCGATGGCATCCACAGCGTCGGGGCCCAGGCGAATGGCGGCACAACGCGAACTGATCAGGCAGTTGGTAATGACCACATCCCGGCACGGAAATCCCTTTTCGCTGCCCTTAAAGGCAATGCTGTCGTCTTCGGTGTCGATGTTGCAGTTGGCAATAAACACTTCGCGGCATCCGTCGATATCAATCCCGTCCCGGTTAGGACTCAGCAGGTTTTTGATCCGCAACCCTTCCACCCGAACCCGAACGCACTGCAATAGCCAGCAACCCCACATGCCGGAATTGGTCAGTAATACATCGCTGATCCGGACGTCCTGACACCCCCGTAACTGAATCAATTGCGGACGTTCGGCATAGGACCGATCGGACCGAAATTGCTTGCCCTGCCCGTCGATGGTGCCAGAACCCGTCAAGGCAATGTGCTGGCAACCATCCGCGTAGAGTAGGGAGCGCACGCTATCGCTAAAGCCAAATTTATCATCCTTGTTGTACCGGCTCAGATCGGGCGAGCCCAGCAGCGTTGCGGTGGAGGTCAGCCGCAATTCGACGTGACTTTTAAACGCAATGCCGGTACTTAAAAAGCGACCTTTATCGAGCAGCACGACACCACCGCCGTTTTTCGCGCAGGTGTCAATGGCTTTTTGAATAGCCGGGGCATCGTTGGTTTTACCGTTTCCTGTGGCACCAAATGTCCGGACGTTATACACCGATCTTTCTGTCGCATCGGCGTGCCTGGGCTTCCCCTGCTTTCCGGTAGCGGCTTCGGCCGGACCGCTGCTCCACAGCGCACCGAGGGAGGCTATACCCATTTTTTCAATCCAATTTCTGCGTTTCATCATCCAGTTGATTCCGGTTAAAAACCTCATTCGTTATCGGACGGCGGCCTTACTCTTTTGGTAGTTCCTTATAAATCGGGTGATCCCGGTTGCCGCCCGCAACGAGATACGCCATCAAATCCTTCAGCCGCTCCTCGTTCAGGCTATTGACCAATCCCGGCGGCATGAACGAAACCTTCGACAGGCGCGTACCAACAACATCCTGCTTAGCCACCGCCCGCAACGTCTGGGGCGCAAATGGGTTCTGGGACAAGTAGTAATGGCGGTCATCTTCCCGGCTAAATCGACCCACCACCGAGTTGCCATTTCGGAGAAAAAAAACCGTCGCGGCATACTGGTCCGAAATGACTTTGTTGGGATCAAGGATGGATTCCAGTATGTCGCGGGGTGAAAACCGGGTTCCGAGCTGGGTCAGGTCCGGCCCAATGGCCCCGCCTTCGCCACGCATCCCGTGGCAGGAGTTGCAGGCACTGGCCGCAAACATCAGCTTCCCCTGCTCAAAACTACGGACTGTTTTGTCGTTCTGAACGGCGGCCAAAGCCTCCTCCAGCTTCCAGTTGCGACCGGGTCCGCCGTCACTCATGATCTTGACCCAGTCGATCGCAGAATCAACGGACGGTTGATTCTGCGACAGCCGGTCGTAGTGAGCTACCTGCTCCCGGGGAACGGTTTTCAGGGCTCTATCCCGGCATTTATCCAGATAGCCAATGTACTGACGGCCACCCCGGTAGCTGTAGGCTTTATGGTACCATTTGAAATAATTTTCTCGCAAAGCAGGCGTCCAGCCTTTGCTCACTCCGCTCAGCACCAAGGCGTAATGAATTTGCTGCGCGGGAGGAATATTGGTCAGGACACTGGCCAGATCCATGCCGTACTGTGGATTCCGGAAGATCAGGTCCGAGGACTGCGCTACGGTCGCTTGTCCCAACGTATCGTCTTTGGCCGTCGCCAGCAGGGCCAGCGTTTTCCCAACCACCTGGGTTGCTTCCAAAAAGCTCAGTTGTTTGCTGAGTTCACGGTTCAGGGCGTTGGTGCGAGCGGGATAGCGAGGATTTAGATACGCCACCAGCCGGGCAGTCTGCCCGGGGTCGGGGCGGCCCATTCGCACCAGTGTCAGCTCGATCGCCCGCAGGTGATCAAGCTGCTGGGCTGAGGACAGTCGGTCAAAATTGACCTTCATCAGGGCATCGAGCAGCCGGTTTTTCACGGTTTTTTCACCCTGCCGCGCCAGGGCTATCAGCCCCTGCGTCCGGCTCACCGGGTCGGTTTCCGTCAGGGCACGTTCCTGCCACTGGCTCACGGGCTGGTGCTCAACGGCGACCCGGGCGGCATAGCGGATAAACCGATCCTGATCTTTCAAAAACGGCCAGGCGGTTTCAACGGCCAGCGGATTTTGAGTTCCGTGAAATTGTTCCAGTTGCCGCCGGAGTTGCGTGGACCGGTTCACTTCCGATCCTTCAGAAACCGCAGCCGTTGCTTCATCCCCGACGTAGTAGACCCGGTACAAGTCCGATTCCAGCCGACGCCCGCCCGTCAAAAAGTACAGGGCCCCATCCGGTCCAATAACGCCATCGGTCAACGGCAAGGGCGCGCCCGAAATAAACTCCTCGGCCCGGGCTTGATACGACGCCCCCGCCGGTTGTAGATGAACGGCGTAAATAAGGCCAAAACTCCAGTCGAAGGCCAGCAGGGTATGGCGGTATTTTTCGGGAAAACGTGCGGTATGGGCCGAAATCAGGTTGGTGGGCGATCCCGGACCAATGTTCAAGACCGGAGGTAGGTTATCCGGCCAGTCGGGCGACCATTTAGCGTTGCCGTCGCGCCAGCCAAACTCGCTCCCGCTGGTGACGTGGCAGATGCGGGTGGGCCGGTACCACGGCATACCAATGTCCCATTCCATGTCGGAATCATAGGTAAACAGCTCCCCCGCTTCGTTAAAAGCCAGGTCAAAGGGGTTGCGCAGGCCCCGACTGATCAACTCCCAATGCTTTCCTGCCGAATCGACCCGGGCAATCCAGCCCCCACCGGCGTTGGCCCGGCCGTCGGGATTGGAGCGGTCCGGCAGCAGGTTGTCGCGTTGAGAACCCATCGCAAACCGGGTCGCATTCGTCCGGGGCGTTTGAGTAAAATTGCCGGCAATAAGGTACAGCGACTTTTGGTCGGGCGCCAGCACCACGCTATGCGGGCCGTGTTCTTCAAAGCCCGTGAACGATTGGAGGCAAGTAACCCGGTCGAACTGATCGTCGTGATCGGTGTCCTGAAACCGGTAAAAACCACTACCCTGCCTGAAAACACTGTCGGTTTCCGTGTTGATAACCGCATACAGGCTGTTGAAGGCCCAGACCAATCCCTGCGCACGGCCCAGGGGTGCACCGGTTTTTAGCGTCAGTTTTTCAACCCGTACCGGTTTCTGGGTCCCGCCGATGGGCGGAAGCTCCAGCCGATACAGCGCACCATATTGATCCGAAGCAATCAATCGTCCCTTCCCATCGAAGGTCATCGAGACCCAGGAGCCGGTACCGTTTTCGGACGGACTGTAGAGGTGTTCAGCCCGGAAACCCGGCGGTAGCTTTAGCTTGTCCAGCTTGGGATTCACCGGGTTCTGGCTCCGAAACCGTTTGCCCGAATCGGTGTAAAAGGCCACTACTCCCAACCCCACCGCAAAACTTACCAGAATGTTACAACAACGAAGCACAACCCCTTTCATACGCAATCGATTCAGATGAACTCCTTGTTTATTTTGCCACCAGATTCACCTCAAAATCCGGAACGGGGCCCAAGACGGTTTCCAGCCGAAACCTGACTTGGTTACCCTCTGATCCGCCCGGCTTCAGCGTCACGGGAAGGGTCAGTGTTCCGCCTTTTTTCAGCACCAGCGGAAAGGTTGGCAGTTTCACCCGGAATTGTTCAATCTCCTTACCCAGCAGCTCGACCGCAATCAGCTCCACGGCTTCACCCTGGTTCGTAATTTCGAGTTGCTGGGTCTGGTCCGCGTTCACCACAAGCTCCCGGTGGTTACTGACCAAAGCGGGTTTCCCCTGCACAAAGGCGATGGGTCGGATTTCAATCTTGCGGTAGAAGTGCTCCGCCCCTTCGCTCTGAAACTGCAGTTTGCCACTCGTCACCTGCCGTTGTAAGTCCTGCCGGAAAATGTTGTACAGCCGGTTTACAACAAAACCGTTAACGATAAAAACCGCATCGGCCTGGCGGGCCACCATTTCGCTGGTGGTCCACTCGCCAGGTGGGCTTTCAAAGTCACCAGAGCGGTACACCCGCCCGCCGTAGCGTTTCAAGGGAGCTGATGGATCATACTGCTCAGCGGTTTCGTTGTTTTTCGTGGTTGTTTTGGTCGCCTGAAATTCGGGTTCACCGCCGTCTACGTTGAAGAAATCCCCGATTTCACCTTCCTGAATCTGCATTTCCAGGCTTCGCATCCAGCACTTAAAACCGTAGTCGAACGGACCCGAACAGTGAAAAAGCAGGCCACCGTCGCGCAGGGATTTGTCTTTGGGTGCCCATTTTTTCTGCCCCCATTTCGTTTCAAACCGCAGGTGATAATTGCTGTAGGATTCTTTGGACGTAATCGCGCCCCAGATTTGACCGGAGATGTGCAGCAGTCCATCATGAACGGTAAATACCTTCAGTGGATCGTTATTCAGACCAATGGGCGGCTCGTACGGAATTGCCGGATCATCCAGATAACCCGTTAGGTTCGTTGCCCGCAGGTAGGTATCCCAGCCCGTCAGGTCTTTCCCGTTGAAGAGTTGCTTCCAGGCAGCCGGTTTTTGCGCAGCGGCCCCAAAACCGTTTAACCCCAAAACCAGCCAGAAAAAGCAACGTCGAATTGTACTGTACATTGAAACAAGGGTTTAGGAATACTTAGTTTTTCTGTCGTAAAAAAGCCAGTAAGTCGGCCATTTGCTGCTGGTCCATCTGGCCCGCAAAACTCGGCATGGGCGACATGTTGAGCAGCGTTAGCGATTTGATCGTCTGCCGGTTCAGGGTTTTGGTAACCCCCGGTGCCGTTCGAACGGTGATGGCTGCCGAGGTCTCCGACGCCAACGTTCCCTGCAACGAACTGCCGTCGGTCAGTTCAATGGCCCAGAAATCGAAGCCGGGGGCAATCGAAAGGTTGGGTGCCAGCACATTGGCCATTATGTCCTTGGCCAGCCAGTTGTGCACCGTTCCCAGATCGGGCCCGTAGGCCACGCCCAGTTCTCCCCGCACTTGGTGGCAAAGCGAACAGCTCTGTTGGTAAACGGCTTTCCCTTTCACCGCATCGCCCTTCAGCTTGAGCGATTGCTGGTATTCTTCGTTAATTTTCTGCTCGTCGTTGCGCAACAGCAGGGCTCGGGCACGATCCCGAAGTTTTTCGTCCGAATGGCCCATCAGCCGCGTTTTCTGCGCCCAGCCCAAACTGGCCGCCTGGATTTTTCCGGACTCGAGGGCATTCAGCAAAAGCGCAGTTCGCTCGGAGTTTGCCATAAAAACCGCCAGCGCTTCATCCCGAATTTCGGGCGTCAAAGTCGGCCATTGCTGCAAAGCGTACTGGGTAGCGGTTTGACCGGGCACCCGACTCAATACCCGCAGAGCCGCCAGCTGTACCGACGGTTGTTCCCGGGGGGTAATCAGTTTTTTGAGAAATGATACCTGCGGAGTCGGATCGCCCAAGGCCAGAAAATCAAGCGCTTCCGTTCTTTTCTCATCCGACAGCGATCGGTTTCCGGCCCTGGTCACAGCTTTATCGAAGGCGATTCTGGCCTGCGCCGGGTCCGGCATCCCAACTACTTTCAGCAGTTGAAGAGAGGCCTTCCGCACCGCTCCTGCGGGATGATCGAAACAGGTTTGCACCAGTTGACGCGGTTCTTCCCGCAAACGGGAAAGGTCAATTTTCCGGCGGCTTAACCCTTCCGTCAACCCGGCCAGAATCGGTGCCTGCCAATCGGCAGTGTTGGAACGGGTGGCCTGCCGAATCAGTGCCTGAATTCGACCGGCATCGTTCCCCGCCCCCACCATCGTGGTCAGCCGTTGCACCAGCGAAGCGTAGGCCGGAACATCGGATTGGTAGTTCTTCAACACCACATCCAGCAGCGCCCCGGCTTGCGCAGAAGACGCCGACAAAGCCGCCACCTGCACCCAGGGGTCGTCCAGATCTCGAAATAAGAGCTGCTGACGGGACGCATCCGACTCGGGACTGTTGATAAAGCCCAGCGTGCACAGCAACTGATACCGCACTTTTGCATCCGGGTCGTTTTGCAACGCCGGTAGCTTTACCGCCAGTTCGGGCGCTTCGTTTCGGTGGAGTTCAGCCAGTTTGATGGCGTTCTGCCGAACCCCGGCCACTGAATCCCGGAGCGCCCGTTCAATCAACGTTGGTTTTAACTGCCCCATGCCTTCCAGCGTCCAGAGTGCGTGCAGTCGGCCCAGTGGTAACGTCGGGTGCTGTGCCAGGGCCTCCAGAGACGGAACGCTTTTTACATCATTTCGGTCCACCAGCAGGCGCTGGGCGTGCAGCCGCCACCATTGGTTGGCATGCGTCAATTTTTCCACCAGCTCTGCACGGCTGGCATCGCCCAGTTTGAGTCCGGTGGTCCAGTCGGCCCGCTTCGCCCCTTTCGGGCTAATGCGGTAAATTCGACCTTTGTCTTTGCCGTTGTACAGTCCGCCGGCCTGAATGGCTTCGTCTGACATCCACTCGGGGTGTTCAATGATCTGCCGGTAGTAATCCAGCACGTACAGCGCGCCGTCCGGTCCCACGTACATATTCACCGGGCGAAACCAGGAGTCGGTAGAGGCCAGAAATTCCTTGTTATTATGGTGGCGGCTGGCCACAAAACTGGCACCTTTGTCTTTCAACAAATCGACGTGCACCAGGTTACTGACGGATTCGGTCACAAACACGGCGTTGGTATTGAACGGTTCGGGGAAAGCGCCCCCGGTATAGGCCGTGATGCCGCTGGAGGAAGTGGTCAATCCGGCGGGCGTAAACAACTGTCGGTCCGGGTTGTCGGTAATCTGGAACACCTCCGTGGCATCGCCGTGGTCAGAAATAGACTGGGTAGCTTCGGCCAGCGGTAATTCCGGATTCCGTCCGACGTAGGCTGCGGCCATCACTTCCTGGTAAATATGGTTCTGGTTGAACGTCAGAAAATGATGCCCCCAGGGATCGAAAGTGTGGCCGAACTGGCTGCGGCTTGAGGTCATTTCCAACTGGTGGGCGTCGGGCCGAAACCGTACCGTCCGCCCTTCTGCATTTTTGGGTAAGCGCGGGGCACCGGTTTTCTCCGGGAAATGGATATTCGTGCCCTCATCGCCAAATTCCTTTTCGTATTTCCGGGTCGAAATGGCTCCATGATGAGCCAGGTAGATCCAGTTATCCAGCCCATAGACTGGATTGTTGACGTTGATATGCGGGTTAGACAGCGAAAAACCCGTCAGCACGCTCTGCCGGATATCGGCTTTTCCGTCGCCGTCGGAGTCCTCCAGGTACAATACATCGGGGGCATCGGTGACCAGAACCCCTTTTTTCCAACGCATAATGCCGTTCGGTAAGGTCAGGCCTTCCGCAAACACCGTGCTTTTGTCCATCTGGCCGTCGCCATCGGTGTCCGCCAGCAGTTTGATTTTCCCCGAGCCACTTTTATCGAGTGGATAGCCCGGCATTTCCACCACGTATAGCCGTCCGTACTCGTCAATCTCCATGTCGACCGGGCTGGCAATCAGCGGCTCGTGAGCCAGCAGCTCGACCTGAAAACCCGCTTCCACTTCCAGCGTAGCCAGCGCCTTATCCGGGGGCACAGCCCCGGCAGCCAGGTCCGTATCCGGTTTTTCGCCACACCCCGCCAGCAACACCAGCAACACACTCAGCACCTGCGCCCAACCCCATCGACGCCAACGTTGGCATTGTCTCTTTTCCATAATCAACCAATAACTCGCATAACAAACTGGTTAACAGCCACCAGCTCAATTCTCAACATTTCTTTATACTTACCGCCACAGGTCATTGATCAACTCCACCGTTCGATCCACAAGCACTTTCCCGCCTTCCGGCCCCACCAAATTGCTCTGGCTGATGGCACTGTAGCCGCCCCCTCGAACCGCTCGTTCCGTGGGCAGGTAGGTTCCTGGGCCTACTAGCTCCACCACCACGGTTTGCAGGGCTTTGCTGCGTGCCTGAATCTGAATCCCGTAGTCGGTAAACAGCTCAAACGGATTGGTGCAGAGGGCCACGTCGCCCAGCCGCAACACATGCACCTCCGTTTCCAACGTGGGATTCCGAACGGTTTTTTGTGTTTCGTAGCGGGTCATGGCGTCCCGGTGCCAGCTCATGGAAGCATACACCTTTTCCGTGGTCCGGACATCGGCTGCCATCTGAGCCACGGCTTTATCGTGTTCCGCTTTCGAAACCGCGTAGTCTGCGTCGTTGACGAGTTGCATGGGCAGCGACAGGGTGGCTACGGTATGGACCAGAGGTACGTTTGAAGTCCGTTCTTTCTCGACTACTTCGTACGTCTCTATAACGGTATTACTTATACGCTTACCAATTTCTTCTAAACTGTTGCCCTTTTTTAATCTGAGCATTCGTTCTTCCGCAGCCTGCCGATAAAGCAGATGCGATGTCACATCCCCCGAAGCACCGACCCACCCCAGTACGCACAATCCGGCCCCAAACCGTTTCTGCAACTGTATACGGACGGTATGCCAATAATCGGCGTTAACTGCCAGATGGCCTTCCACTTCCTGCGCCGGACAGGCTACGGCTACCCCAATCGCCATCAGCTTTCCGCTTGTGTTCCAGAAAAAAAGGGAATGAATGCCGTGGTCTTCGGTACCTTCCAGGTGTTGAAACTCGGGCACGTTCGTTCCGCCGTACAGCGCAGCTCCACCGTTGGCATACACCACCCGCCGGTTTGCCCCGACAACGGCTTGTCCCAACCCCCAGGACACACTCCCGGGAGACCGGTTTTTCCAGGCTTTCACCACGGCTTCGGTCAGGCGATTGACGACAAATGTCTGGCAGGCTTCCAATTGGGTAACCCCCTCTTTCGGAATGGGATACGTCAAAAGGTCATTGGCCAATACAGGCGACGTATGAGTGTGCGTTGCATTGACGATGATTTTACGCACATCCAGCTCGGGCAACTGTTTACGAACCGATTCCCGGAGACGGGTGAGTAAAACCGTTGGGATGGTTGCCAGATCGCAGGAAATCAGAATGGCGGTTTCCTGGGAGTGGTTTCCGTTCCGCAACTCAAGCGCAATAACGTTGGCCGTCAGGGGCGTTTCCACGGTCCGGGCTATCCGCAGATCGAACTGCCCCATCAGGGCAAAAGGCAACGGCGGGGTGATGTCCATCGTGGCCGTGCCAATGCGCAATTCGGTGGCGAAAGCACCCCGGCAGGCGATGAGCACCGTAAATACTCCAAAAAGCCAACTTATTTTCTTCATGCCCTCTTTCGTCTGCTCATTTACCAGCCTGTGGTTGCTCCAGCGGTCTTAAATAAGAATCCAGTTCGGCCTGGGAGGGCGTGGGGGTTGTAATCCCCCCTTTCGGGACTTTGCCGTTGGCCGCCCAGACGATGGCGTTCAGCACCAGCATCCGGTAATCGTCGTGTTTCCAGTTGTTGTGAATATGGCCGCCCGTGAAGCCAAAGCCCCGACCACCGCCGGGTCGTTCGTACGCCCAGGCCAGCGTCTGGGGTTCTTTGCGTTCCAGCACATCCCGGCGCACGTGTTCGTTGTTGGAGTGCTGACCGTCCCCGCGTTCCAGCGTAGACGCGGGTGGAAGCAGGCGCAAAATGGGCGTAACGTTTTTCATGCCATCCACAAACCGCATGTGGTAATACCACTCATCGAGCAACTCGAACGGTTTTACCCCGTTGGTAATCGGGTGTTTGGGCAGCGCTTCGATTCGTGCCGTCCAAACCGGATTGACGGAATACCATAGCTCAAAATAACCACCCACCCAATTGAGAAAGGCGTTACCTGCCCGGCCTTTAGGCACCTCAACGGCGTAATGTAGATTCACCAGACCGACCCCTTTTTTCATTAATTTGTCTGTTTCCTCCAGATGATCGTACAGGACGTGACGCTCAGCACCGTCGCAATAGGTGACAATGGCGTCGGCATCGTTCAGAATCGAAGCATCGGCAGGCCATCCGTTGGTTACTACAACGGCTTTGAAACCTTTGGCGTGTTCATTGAGCATTTTGGCGAGCAACCGGCTGCCTCCCGAGTGTTCATGGTCCCCCCGACCGTGGCTGTCGACGCCCGCAATGAATACAATTTTTTTCTCGGACAATTTCTGACGTTTCGGTGCCCTCCCCGGATCAGTAGGAGATTGAAAGGACGCGATCAGGAAAGCGACACACAGTCCTGTGATTATGATAAGGTGACGCATAAGTAGCTATCGTTTAATTGGTTGAACGAACTCCTTCTCGGAAGTCAGCTTTTGGTCAGCCCTGAAAGGTATTCGATCAGGTTGGCCAGGTCCTGTTTATTCATGGCCTCGTGCAGGGCGGGCATCAGCGACTCCGGCAGTTTAGTCAGGGATTTGACGTCTTTCGTTTTTATTTTCTGCGTTGCCCCTCCGGGGAATTTGAAGTCGATTTCGGCTTCGGTTTTCCCCGTGATCAGGCCCATGAGGGTCGATCCATTTTTGAGTTTTAACTCCCAGGTTTCGTAGCCAAAACTAATGCCGGCCGAGGGATTCATGATGGCCTCCAGCAAGCCTTCTTTGGGTAATTTAGAACCGATTTCTGTCAGTTTTGGGCCAAAATTTACGCCTTCATTTCTGACCTGGTGGCAAACCGCGCAGTTGGTCTGAAATACACCTTTTCCTTTCCTTCCATCTCCCTTAAGGGCCAAAACCGCGCGCGGATCAAACGCGCCGTCTTCGCTTTCCGTAGTGGCAGCGCCGGGCAGAAACGCTGATGCTTTCAGGTGCATGATGGTTCGCATACCGCCTTTCAGGCCTTCAACCAGCGTTGGAATCAATTCCGTCGGCACTTTTTTAGCTTGTAGTAATTCCAGCACCCGATCTTCCCCCCCAAAACTTTTCCCGAGCCGGTCGGCGGCTTTCAAGCGCAGCGGTTTGCTGTAAGCCTCCGATAACAAAACTGTCTGGATCATATCGATGGACTGCGTATAGCCAACACGCCCCAGCGCCGAAAGCAAATGATCGATTTTATCGGCATCCTGGCCAGCAATCATGCCGCGCAGTTCCTGCTCACCATCATAAGCCAGGTACAGCCGAACCGCTTCCACCGCAATGTCTTCGTTGGAGCGCTCCAGGATGAGCCGCATCAATTGCGGTTTTTCGCTTACTTGCTGGTATTGCCGCACCAGTTCGATGTACGTACCCGTGCCGTATACCGATTTCAACACTTCGCTCAGGGCCTTTTTCGCCACCGCCGACCGGGTTACATCGTCAACGTCCAGGTGGTGCAGAACCAGAATGGTCAACGCCTGATCGCGGGCGGTGTTGTCGGCCAGCATTTGCAACAGAAGCTTTGACTTCACCGGGCCCGTGTTGAAATCAAACGCCCGAAAATACCGCTGACGGCTTTTCCAATCCACCGACGCATCCGTGGCCAGCCTGGCCAGCAGGGGCAACGTTTTTTCGGAGCGGGCCCGCCAGATCAGATCCCGCCCCGCTGGCGTTTGCATGGGCTTGGGTTGCAATTGCTCATAGGCTTCGAAGAACCGATCCCACTGCCGGTCTGCCCCAATGCCGAGCGCTTCCAGGTACCAGCGATCGCGGGCGTCGTACTGATTGGCCAGCGCAGCCCAAAGTTTGGCGGCTTCCGGCGACGGATTATGCCGAAGGGCCAGGGCGCATTCCCGGCGCACCTGTGGGTCCGGATCATTGACCAGCCGACCCACCACGGCGATGGTGCGCATCTGGAGCTGCCGGGCTGCCCGCAAACCGCAGATTCGAATATCCGGATTTTTGTCCCGAATGGCCTGATCAATGTATTTGTCTCCACCCGGCCGTTTCGCAAGCACCCAAAACGCCCGGGCCCGCATCCGCGGATTCTCTGCTGATTTCCAGCGTTTTTCAAGACCGGCAACAGCTTGTTTTCCAAAGCGCTGCAAAGCTTCCCGGGCCTGGAACTGAACGGCTTTGTTCGGATTTTCCAAGGCGATCAGGGCCCCGGCAGGCGTGGAAAAATCAAGCGCGGGCATCCGGTAAGGCACGTTTGCAGGGGCAATGCGGTACAGACGGCCTTTCTGCTGGTCACCGGCACCATGCCCTCCCACACCCGGATCGTACCAGTCAGCGACGATCAGCGACCCGTCGGGTGCTGCGCACACATCGGCCGGGCGAAACCACTGGTCGTTTTCGCCTTTCAGGATATTGACGAGGGTGGCCCGGTAGCCTGCCCCCTGTTTTTCGACCGGGTATGAGCGGACCACATTGTGCCCCGGTTCGCAGTGAATCATCTGGTTGCGAAACGGTTCCGGCAATAAAGCTCCTTCGTACACGATCAGGCCCGTCGGCGAGCCTGACCCCGTTTGTAACAGGTTGGGAACTACGCCCGGATCGTTCTGGTGCCAGTGCCGCAACGGAATGGAATCTTCCCGGTTGGTGCGGTTGGCAGGCCAGCCCATGCCGGTCATTTCGTCGGTGTAGCCATAGTTGCCGTATTCCATGACGTAGTTGATGCGCACACCCCGGTTGCCGTCATCGTCGTTGTCGCTTTGCCACATCGTGCCGTAGCTATCCACGGCCACTTCGTAGTTATTTCGGAAATTATGCCCCAGGCACTCTACCTGCGAGCCATCCAGGTTACAGCGGAAAACCATCCCCTGCCGGTATTTCTTCGGACCAATTTCGTCGCCGTCCTGATCGCGCACCACGTTTCCGTTTTTGTCTTTTAGGGTTTTGCCTTCGTTTCCGAAATTAAAATAGAGTTTACCGTCCGGTCCAGTGGTAAAGGTGTGCATGCCGTGATCGTGCTGCTCCCCGCCAATTCCCTGAAAAAGAACTTCTTTGCGATCGGCCTTGTCATCGCCGTTGTCGTCGTAAAACGCCCAGACGTAGGGACTTTGGGCAATCAACACCCGATTGCCGAGGACGCAAACGCCCATCGGCGCGTTGATTTCCGGCCCCTGGTAAAACACCTTGCTGATTTCCGTCCGCCCGTCGCCATCCCGGTCTTCCAGAATCAGAATCCGGTCTCCTGCGGGATTGGCCGGATTTCCATTGATAGCGGAGCGGTAGTTGTGGGCTTCGGTTACCCAGATGCGTCCGCGCGCATCGATGTCAATGTTCGTAGGATTTTTAAGCGTTGGTTCGGTTGCCATCAACTGTACGGTGAGACCCGATGCCACGGAGAGCCCTTTCAGGGCATTTTGGGGCAAGCGTTTCTGGTCTTCCGTCAGCAGCGTATCGAACCGGGTTTGGGAAACGGGCTGCGGGACATGGGTTGAATTCCCGGCTGTCAAAAACACGACAGCCGAGAAAACAAACACAACCAGTTTGGTTTGGGTAAATGAACGGGTACTGAAAGGGTTCATTTGGGTTTTCGAGGTTAAGGGTCTAGTTGAGTGATGAATTCACGGGAAATCGCCGTCCAGTTTCAGTTGGTATAATCGACCCAGACCCGCATTTTTCCGGCCGCCCGATTGTCCCAGGCGTAATAGGGCACGTACGTCAGTGGCTGGCTCGCTACGGTCGTCTGCAACACTTTCATTCCCTGGAGCATCCCATCGCTTTCCGCGATACGGTAGCGGTTTTTGGCCGAAATTTTCAGGGTATTCAGGTCCACGCCTGGGTTGTCGATCTGCTCCAGGCAGTAGACAATGGGGCCGCGCTGAATAGCACGCTTTCCAACATTGGCCTTGACGCGTGGGTCAGCCGCAACCACTTCCACGGGCATATCCAGATCCAACGTGACCACATCCCCTTTCTTCCAGGTCCGGTCCAGCGTCCAGTAGCCTGTGTCCAACTTTTTGGGTTCCATTTTCCGGCCGTTTACCTGCACAGAATACGACTTGCACCAGCCCGGAATCCGGAGTTTGATCACGCCATCCACGGCGGTTTCCGGTTTGACCGCCAGCTTGATGCGGCCTTCCCAGGGGTAGGCCGTTTCCTGCGTGATGACTACCGGCGTTGTTCCCAGTTGCAGGTGCGTTTCACTGGCTACGTATAAGTTAACCAATAACTCCCGGTCTTTCTGAGCGTAAACATAATTACCGACTGATGGCAGAAACCGGGATATGTTGCTCGGGCAGCACGCGCAGCCGAACCAGCTTTGGCGGTGGTGCGCTCCGTCAGATTCCAGCGGATTGACGTAGAAAAATCGGTTTCCCGCGAGGGATACTCCTGCCAGCACCGCATTGTACATCGACCGTTCCATGACATCGGCGTACTTACCATCACCAGACAACAGGTTCATCCGGCTGTTCCACAACACCATGCCTACGGAAGCACAGGTTTCGCTGTAGGCGGTTTTGTTGGGTAGATCATAGTCTTCCACAAATCCTTCGTTGGTAGCCGATGACCCAATGCCGCCCGTGATGTACATGTTCCGCAACACCACATCATCCCAGACCCGCAACAGGGCGGGCAGGTAAGTTTTATCCCGGGTGTTGGCCAGCACATCCGCCATGCCGGTAAACATGTAAGTAGCCCGCACCGCATGGCCTTTGATATCGGCCAGGTCCTTAACCGGCACTTCGGTTTGAATGTCCCGTCTGGCATTGGGGTTGGCATCCCACATGGGTCCTTTTTCGTGGCCATGCCCCCGTTCTTCCAGCAGCCAGTGCGCAAAATTCAAATACCGCTCATCATTGGTAACGTGGTAAAGCTTAACCAGCGCCAGTTCCGGTTCCTGGTGACCCTCCACCCAGTGCCGTTTGCCGGGCCCGAAGATAGCGAGCCAGTGGTCGGCAAACCGGATTCCCACGTCCAGCAGGGCCCGTTTGCCCGTTGCTTTAAAATAGGCGACGCCCGCTTCAATGAGGTGCCCTCCGCAGTACATTTCGTGCCGCCCCACGTCGGTCCAGCGTCCTGAGTCGCCCCACTCATCCTGCGGGTGATCCAGTGTAAAATAGGTGTTGATATAGCCGTCGGGCTGCTGGGCTTTGGCAATGAGGCTCGTCCAGTGATCCATCACCGCTTCAATCTCCGGGTCGCGGTTGTGTTGCAGGGAGTAGGCCATCCCCTCCATCGCCTTGTAAACATCCGAATCATCGAAGAAGATACCCTGGTGTCCACCGGATTTTAAACCTGCAGCCCGTTCAAAATTGGCGATGCGCTGGGTCGAATCCCGCATCTGAGCGATGCAGATTCGCAGGGTCGTCTGGGCGTGGCTTTTCAGCCGGGGCGCCCAGAATTGATCCCGGATGCTAACGGATGTAAACGGTACGGGCTGAATGGCATACCCCTGGGCCCATCCAGCGATGGGAGCCAGCCATGCCACCACGCCCACCCACAGGCGCCAAATTCTATTTTTCATTGTACTCGTTCCAACGGTTTAGTAATTGGGATTCTGTTTCAGAGTTGGCTGCCCATTCTGCATACTTAGGTCAATCTGCGCCAAGGGGATGGGATACAGTTCGTGTTTCCCCTTCACAAAGCGGGCTCCTTTCAGAATCTGGTAATCGTAGGTGGTCGTCTCGTGTTTGATGTACGCATTGAGCACATCCGCCATGTAACCCGTACCATTGTCGTAGCGCTGGAGATCAAAGAACCGGTGCCCCTCCATCGCCAGTTCCAACCGGCGTTCAAACCGTACCGATTCGCGGGCGAACTCCTTTCCTTTGGCCGCAAATTGCCCGGTATACAAGCCAATCTTGTAATTGGCGGCTGGCGTGCTGGTAAAACCTTTGGACGGGTCGCTGTTGTCGACATACGTTTTCACCCATCCTTCGCGGTTGGCGGCCCGCGCCCGGACGAGGTTTACGAGTCGTTCGGCTTCGGCCAGGCTTCCGATCTCTACTTCTACTTCAGCGGCCCACAGCAACACATCGGCAAAGCGAATCATGGTATAATTGTTGGCAGTGGCGTCGGCCCAGCCGTCGATCAATTCGGAATATTTGGCCAGATCGGCCTTTCTGAACCAGGTTTTCTTGGCACTGAACGGCCCTCCTTCGTTCTGGGCAATAATCCACTGCCGCCCGTGCAAGCCCCAATCGAGGTACGGAATGCCACGCCGGCCAACGGTATGGTCCAGCCGCGGATCGACGGTTCCGGTATACGGTGTAAACGGTTCGGTCACGGTCAGGCCCATGTCGTTTTTCATGTTCGTATTGTTGAACGTTTCCAACAGCGGTAGTCCCGTAGCCGAATCCGTTTTGTACGCGTTGACCAGGGAAAACGAAGGTTGATTGGTACCACCATTGCGGATGGTGGGCGTATTAAGCGCTTCTCCGGCATTGCCATTGTAGCCAACGGCCCCGTCGTTGACCGAGGACTGTACCGCAAAAACCGATTCGGAGTTGTTTTTGGCCGACGCCAGCCAGGTATCGGCAAAAAGCGGAACCAGGGCGTATTTTTTACCCGAAGCCGTTACCCCGTTATCGATGATCTCTTTTAGCAACGGTTTGGCTTCGGCAAATTTTCGCTGAAACAGGTATGTTTTGGCCAGAAACGCTTTGGCCGCCCAGCTGTTGGCCCGCCCGACTTCGCTCTTGGTCGGCGTCAGATTATCAGCGGCATATTTAAAATCCGCTTCGATTTTAGGCCATACCGATGTGGAATTGTCGACGTAATAGTTGTTGTTGGCAAACGAAACGGACTCATCCAGGTACGGCACATTTCGCCACATTTTGGCGGCTTCCAGGTGCTGAACGGCCCGGACAAAGATGGCCTCGGCACGGATTTGAGTGATTTCCTGCGGGGTCAGTTCACCCGCCGGAACTTTCGCCAGCACACGCAGCGCATCGTTCGCTCGCTGAATGCCCGCGTAATACACCCGCCACTTTTCGTTAATAATTCCATTCGAAGGGTCCAGGGAGTGGTTTTCAATCAGATTAATGTCCTGCTGGGCACCGTAGGTTCCGCCCTTGTGTGAGTCATCAGCTGCCATGCTGCCAACAATGGCGTTGGCCACCCCAGTCAGGAAAAACGTCCCTGGCCCGCCAACTCCATCCAGCAGTGAATAAGCGCCGATGAGCAGACCATTCACCCCGGCTTTGGTAGCCAGCGCCGTTTCATTCAGGTTCCCCTTGGGCTCCACATCCAGGTAGCTGTCTCGACAGGCGTTGATCGACACCAGGGAAAGCAGGCAGGCTGCCACTACAATTTTATGATACGCTCTTTTCATGTCCTTCGGTTTTGAAAGCCAATGGGTCTAGAATGCCAGATTGAGTCCCAGAATAAAATTCCGCTGGTTGTTGGGGTAATTGCCGTAATCGACGCCAAATGCTGCGCTGCTTCCCATCAGCTCCGGATCAAGTCCCGTGTAGTTGGTAATGGTGAACAGGTTGGCCGCCTGCGTATACACCCGTAGTTTGGTCAGCCCAATTCTCTTCAGCAGGGCCGGGCTGAGGGTATAGCCCAGAATAAGCGATCGCAGCCGCAGGTACGAGCCATCTTCCAGGATGTAGGAGTTGACAACGGTGGTGGTACTGAAAGAAGGTTGTGATTCAAGTTTAGGAATCGTCGTATTCGTATTTTCGGGCGTCCAGGCATTGAGTAGCCGGTTGCTTTTGTTATTGACTGTCGTCGAAAAGAAGTCGGTGGTCATTCGGGTTGCATTGAGGACATCGTTGCCCTGCGAGCCGTAGAAATTGGCGGCCAGATCAAACCCGCGGAACTCCAAACCCAGGTTTAAACCGTAGGTAAATTTAGGATTCGGATTACCAAAAAAGGTCCGGTCATTGGGCGTAATAGCCCCATCACCATCGACATCCCGGTAGCGGAACCGCCCCGGTGCTGCGCCTTCCTGCGTAGGAGCCGCTGCGACCTCGTCAGCACTGTTAAACAAGCCCATCACCTCGTACCCAAAGAACGAACTGACCGGCATACCGACTTGATTACGAACGTGGTAAGAGGCATCGAAATAACCGGGGGCCGGAATCGACATAACCTCATTTTTGTAGGTCGTTACATTGGCATTGGCGTTGTATTGCAACCCGTTGCCAAACCGGCCCCGGTAGCCGGCAGCAATGTCAAAACCGGTGTTCTGAATATCCCCGATGTTGATCACCGGCGGGTTAGCCTCTCCCGTGGTGGCCGGAACTGGCTGGTGAAACAGCAATCCGTCAACGGCCTTCTTGTAATATTCCACGGAGAAATCCAGGCGTGACCGGAACAGGCTAACGTCCAGGCCAATGTTGGTAATTTTGTTCCGCTCCCAACCGGTTCGGGAGTTACCGTTGACAATCTGATAAAAGCCTTGCTGCGCACTGTTGCTGGTCCCGGCAATGTCGTAATATGATTTTTTCAGATCCTGCCCGAATAGCGTGTAGGCATTGGACGGGTCAACGTTGGCTTCAGACCCCAGAACCCCGTAACTGGCCCGGATTTTTACATCACTCACCCAGGAAATCTGCTTCATAAACGCTTCCTGACTGATCCGCCAGCCCAGGCTGACCGACGGAAACACCCCGTAACGGCTTTCTTTTCCGAATTTGGACGAACCGTCGCGCCGGACGGTTGCCCCCAGCAGGTATTTGCCGTCGTACGAATAATCCAGCCGGCCAAACAGCGAAAACAGGGTGTTTTCGTAAGCCCCACTCGTGTTGGTAATGGTACCGGTCCCATTCGTCAGAACGAGGTAATCGTAATTAGTAGCGAAAAAACCGGTTCGGCTACCGCCCAGCGCCCGCCCGTAGCGCCGGATCGCTTCGGAACCCGCCAACACCGAAAGCGAATGTTTGGCAAACTGGTTTTTGTACGTCAGGATGTTGGTCCACATGGAATTGCTTTCGTACCAGGCATTTTCGGAGAAGGAATTCGGGTTACTGTATCCTTCCCGGTTGAAATACGGCGTAGGGGTAAAGGTGTGGTAATAGCCGTTGGTGAAGTTGCCGCCAAAACTGGTTCGCGCCGTCAGGTGCTTGAACAGGTCGACTTCGGCGTATACATTTCCGACCACCGACCAAGTATTGTTGCGGTTATTCCGGGTATTTTCCTGGGCTGCCACGGGGTTTCCCCAGCTCCCCAGTTCCGGGCCCGCCCAGGTGCCACCGTAGTTGCCCCGAATATCCCGAACCGGAATAATGGGCAGCATCACCATAGCGCCCGAAATGGCGTTGAACGTGTTCTGGTTATTAATCTGCGGGTTTTGCTTGTAAAAAACATAGGCGTTTTCACCCACCCGGATATTGGGACGGAGTTTATACTCGGTATTGATCCGGGCAGAATAGCGTTTCAGGTAGGTTTCAATCAGCGTACCCTGCTGGTTGAAGTAACCGAGCGTAAAGAGGTAACTGGATTTTTCGGTACCGCCACTCGCCGTCAGGTTATGATTGGTCATGGCGGCAGGCTTAAAAATGGCGTGAAACCAGTCGGTTCCCGTTTTGTTCACTTCCTGAATCAGGTAGTTTCGGGTAGGATTGGTCAGGTCCAGGTTGTAGCGGGAAGGGTCGACCGCCGGATCGCCCGCCCGCGCCACGCCCGATCCGGCCGGGCCGTTGTACAAAAAATCGGGCAAGCCGTTGGCAAACAGCACGCTGTTGGGGTTCACCTGTTTGCTCAACCGGGCGTACTCTTGCGAAGACAATAAATCAAAGGGGTTCCCCGGTAAAGGTTGTTGTACACCGTAGTATGTTTCATAGGTAAAGGTGGGCTGTCCTGATTTTCCTTTTTTGGTGGTTACGATAATCACCCCGTTGGAACCGCGAACCCCATAGATGGCCGCAGCACCAGCGTCTTTCAACACCTGCATGGACTCAATATCATCGGCGCTAATGTCGTTGAGTTCGGCCTGAATACCGTCCACAATGACCAGTGGACGGGTATTTCCAAACGAACTGATGCCCCGGATAAATACATTGCTTCCGGCCCCCGGGGAGCCCGAACTGATCACATTCACCCCGGCGGCCTGTCCCTGTAAGGCTTGTACCGCCGAACCCGCCGGAATGGATTTCAACGATTTGGTATCAACGATGGCCACTGAGCCCGTAATGTCTTTTTTGCGTTCCGTCGAATACCCCGTCACGACTACTTCGCTCAGGGTCTGCACATCGGCGGTTAACGTTATGTTCAGGGTCGATTGAACGTTGGCGACCGCAATTTCTCGGCTGACGTACCCGATGAATGAGAACACCAGCAAGGCATTATCCGGCACCGTGAGTGAATAATTGCCATTTCCGTCGGTCACCGTACCGGTCGACGTTCCCTTCACCACTACATTCACGCCCGGCAGACTGCCCCCGTTCTGGTCGCTGACTTTCCCTTTGATCGCCCGGTCGATCCTGTTATTGTCGGGAAGTTTTAGAGAGGGCACAAAAGGGGAGCTGTTCAAATGCCTGGCTTTCAGCGTTTCGTGAAACGAACCGTTGTCGTACAATCCCTGACTCCTGCCCGATTTGGGTACTTCCACTTTTTGAATTACCACATACCCCCCGTTTCTGGTTTTTCGGTAACCCAAGCCAAATGGCTTGAGCAAATGTTCCAGACTTCGCTCAATGCGGTTTTCGTACGTAACCTCGTCGGAAGCAATGACGTGACCCTCTACCAGGTGGTCGAAATACAAAATATCCACCCGGTAATGATTTTTGTAGTCCGCCAAAACATCTTTCAGATTTTTCATTACAGGCTTTCCCGGTAGCTGAACGGTTGTTCTGGGTGTACTCGCCAGGAGTTGGGCGAATCCCGACTCGCAATGCCAGCCAATCAGAAGCCATAGCAGAACGGCTTGTACTGTTTTTTTCATAAAAGCTTAGGGTTTAGTCGTTTAGGAATAGCCTTGAGGAAGATTACGTTACGGAGACGCCCGGATTACGACGGAACCATCCTCTAATTTGGTGTACTTCAGATTAATGTCAAGGGTCAGGATATCCAGTAATTCTTCGGCATTCAAAGCCGTAAAAGAGCCCGAAACCGTTAGCTTGGCCAGCTCCTTATCCGGGATCGAAACGGTCAAGCCGAAATTTTCCTTAAAAAGCAGGCAGATCTCACTCAAGGCGGTCTTTTCAAACACAAACCGGTGTAGTTTCCAGGCCGAGTACTTCTGGGGATTCGTCGTCTTCTGTTGCTCCGCCCGCCCGTTGGCATGCACCGTAACCAGATCGCCGGGCTGCATCATCAACTTTTTGCGTTCTCGATCTTTCTGATAGTTCAGCTGAATTTTACCCTTGTTCAATACCACACGGGCAGAAACTAACGGTCTCGCATATACGTTAAACTCCGTTCCCAAGACCTCTACCTCAAATTTTTTCTCGGTTTTTACGACAAACCGTTGGTTGTTCACGGTATGCTCGACGGAAAAATTGGCTTCACCCGAAAGGTGTACTTCGCGGGTCTCCGCTCCAAAACCAAAGCGCGGCACCCGAAGCGAGGAATTCGCATTGAGTATGACTTTGCTGCCGTCCGTCAATTCAATCCGACGAATTTCGCCAAAATCGGTGGTGTACGTTTTATACCTGATGCGGTCGTTGAAAAGCCCGGCCGCAGCCACTAAAATCGCCGAGACGGTGGCAGCCACCAGCCAGGTTTTTCGGGTAAACAACACCTGTCGAAATCGTCTCGGCGCATTCTGGGGCTCTTCCACCCTGTTATCCAGAAGGGTAGTCTGGGTATTGATTCGTTCCCAGTGTCGGTCAATCCCGGCATCGACGTCGGTCATGTATTGCAGGTTGTTATTTTCCCACTCCTGAAGCCACACGAAAAACTGCTCGAAATTGACCGATTCGTTTACCCACCCTTCAATCATTTCTTTTTGAAAAACCGTCGCTCTTCCTTCGAAATAATTGAAAACCATTTCTTTACTGATTTCTGGTTTCATTGTTTGCTACTTTTTGGGCGCCGGCCAGCCAGCAAGACACCTCTATTAAGGATTGTATTCATGATGCGGTTCCTATTTGAACAGGGCGAGAAGAATAACCAGTAACCATTTGTCTTTCAGCAACTTTCTAACCTGGTGCAACGCCATATACACCTGAGCCTCCACCGTGCGCAACGACAGATTGAGTTCATTGGCGATGTCCTGGTACCGTTTTCCCTCGAATCGGTGCATGACGTAAATCTTACGGCGTTTCAGGGGTAACGCATTGATGGCGTTCTCTACATCGTGGTACAGATCTTCGAACTGCGTGATCTGATCCGGGTACTGATGGTGTTCAATCGATACATTTTCGGCGTACTCAATGGTCGTGTTGTGTTTCATTTCGGCCTTCACATAATTAAAGGCCCGGTAACGCACGGCCGTAAAAAGATACGCTCGAAACGAGGTGGTGACGGTTTGATACAGCTCTCCGAAATGGAACTGAAAAAAAACGTCTGATACGATGTCTTCTGCGATTTCCTTGGAGGAAACATACCGGACCGCATGGCTGCAAAGCGGGCGGTAATACCAGCGAAACAGCAGCTCTATCCCCTGATTTTTATCCGTATCGAACGCTTTTCGGATCAATTGTTCAGCGTCCAGAATGCGCACGGTATTGTCCCAATGTTGGTCCAGGTGGGCACACAGCACCTCCAGTTTTTTACGCCCCTTTAATTCTGCGGCATTCTCCATTTGAGCTCATTCAAAATTAGACAATCAGACCACCTATCTTTCCTCTATCTACAAGACAATTGAAGCGAAAAAAAACACCTAAATAAACTTCAAAAAAATTTAATACTGTCTTAACAGGGCCGACAAACGCCCCCAAAAGGGTGCGTTTCGCTCGGTAGCTGTGAGGTGGTGGAAAATAGGGAGCTTTTGTCGTTCCCAACAACGGCATGGAGCGCCAGAACACGTGAAATTACACCCTGAACTTAGCACAGCAGCTTATGCGGGCTAAAAAGCGCTCACCCCCTGGAAACGTTTTCACCCCTTGAGCAGCCCGGCAGGAGCTCAAGGGGTGAAAATCATTTTCTGTGCAAGAAGAGGATAACGTTCAGCCTTTAGCAAGGCCCATCAATGGGGTGTCTGACTCTGGTAGGACTGAATAGTAACTTCCATGACAGGTTCAAACCCGATTGGGTCCCAATTCGCCTGGTGAAAGCGAAGGCCCGTCAGGCGTTTGTTCCTGACACGTTGTGTGGTAAGAAATTCGCGGGCATCGTTCAGGTCATCAACCCGGGAATTGATCAGAAGTCCTTTCTCCAGTAAAAGCGGTATAGCGCGGTACTGCACCGCCGTGTGGTTTTCAGCCTCAAGGGTCATGGTAAGCTGGGGCGGCTGAAAAAGAACTCCCAGCATTTTACCGCAGAATGTGTAATGCGTTTTTGCGTAAAGGACATGCAGCAGCGAGTCGGGGCCCTGCACTTGTAACTTTTCGCCCATTCGGAGTTGAACGGTTTGTTGGCTGATTAGTGTCAACGCCTTCGTTTGAGAGTTCTTCTTCAGGAAAAGCCGCTTATCAGACTGATCATCAACATGGTATCGCTGCAAAATAGCCAGAAGGGTTTGGGTTTCATCCGCCAGAGGATATTTCCCGTCGATGGATTCGTAGCGATAGATAACCCAGTCTGGCGCCGTGGAGGACAGGTACTTCTCCCGGTTTTTGTGATCCAGAAAGCTAGTATACGATTGGTAAGACTGAAGTGTTGGGCGCGGGTTGTAATTCAATCCATTAAAATAAACTTCGGCGATATCATTGGGAATGACATCGGTCGTCTGCCGCCCGATTTTTTGCCGAATTGAAGGTGGGATCGTTGGTTGAGGATCAGGATACGTTTGATGGGCGGCCATCTGAAAGTAATGCATGACCAGCTGTATTTTGTGGGGAAAGATCATTGCATGATTCGCGGGTATTTTTCCAAAGAGAGGGACATATAAAATGAGGTAACTACCGCAATTTAAAAGCAGTAAGCCAAAAACGGCTTTTCGGAGCCGTTCTTCCTGAACACACACCGCCAGCAGGATCAACACCAGACTGGATTGCTTGACAAAAGCCGTCAGATGGCCATCATCGGCCCGGGTGAACGCATACTTAAGAACGATAAAGGAAATCGTCAGCGCCCAGAACAAGGCGAAGATGGTGTTGCGGTGTTGCCGGTCTAGTTTCTGACGGCCTGCAACCCGTTTTACAACGTAAACCAGGGCCAAGAACACTTGCAACAGAAAAGAGGCATACGAGAAAGCGACTATTCGTAACCTGTTGTGGGGGAATATAGCCTGTGATTCATTGTAACCCGTAATCACATGGACACTTGAAGTAACATACCGGATCAAATCCGTACGAAGCCAGTACGCTCCCAGCACCACCAACAGAATCTGTAGCCCAAGAATTTCCAGCAATTGCCCTGTCGTCAGTCGGTTGTCCCAAAAAAGGTACCCTACCAAAACCCCTAAATAGCCAATGGCAATCAGTCCAAAATTAACCTTTAGATAAAAATTGATGGTACACACAACCGTTAAGTAAATAAGTAACCCGCGGTTTGGAGCAGGTTGGAAAACCAGCCGGATTCCCCAGTAAATGACAATATAAAACCAGGTAAAATGAATCCATTCGCCCCACATGCCGTTGACAATGGCCCAAATGAGGAAGTATACGGGTAAGTGCCAAAGCTTAAGCGGGTTGGGCAGGAAACTATACAAAAGGCAGGCCACATTAAGGGCAAAGAACAGGTCAACCAGTAAAAGCTCCGCCGGTGACGTAATGATGGTGTAGCGCTGCAACCAACGCCCAAGCGGCCCGTAGGTAAAAATAACGTCCTGCCCCCAGATCAGCCCTTTTTGATGAATCAACTCCAGGGCAATGCGCCACGAATTATCGATGCCTTCGGTGGGTGTATGCACAAAATCCAGGTACGGAAAGGTGAGCAACAACAGCAGCCCTACAAAACCGTACTTGAGCGCTGGCCGATCAATTTGGGTGTTAATAAGTTTGCCGACTGAGGGCTGCCAGGGCCGATGAGAAGCCGTAGAGGTTAACATAGTGATCCGTTTTTGGGTGCATGAATAGGACGATGTACTTAGAAAGTGAAATGGCTGGGTACGCCAGTAATGCTGCGTGGCACTAGCTGGAGGCCACATCCCGGGCGTGGCATACCCGATCCAGCTTGTAAACCCGGTGCGTGGGTTGGTCTTGGTTTTCCTGGAACTCCGTGATGGAAATGTAAAGATCTTCGGTACGGTCGTGCGACGCGTTGACTAAGCGAACTTCATGTTTGGCCCCCACAAAATCCAGCACCCGTGTCCAGGTTTTTCCGGCATCTCGGGTACACATCATTAAACTTCGGGCGCTATCTGAAAGGCAACTGTAGGACGTTGCCCAAATTTCAGAGGAGGAAGCCGACTGCCGACAGACCATGTTCATGATTGGGCTTCGACGATACGGGTCCGGTAGCACCAACTTCCGAAACCGCTGCCCATCGGTTGTACTGACCACAAAATTGGTTCCACCTAAATAATCGCTGCCAAACAGCACCCCCTCTTCCGTTTCGGCCATCGACAAATAGCCCCCCGTCTGATGGTGGAATTTGGTCACTAAATGCCACTCCTTGTCCGCTTTCACGGCAGTGGCATTCTTTTTCAGCCACAATTGCTTCTTGTTATCGCCATCGGTGAGCAGGATGGCTTTTAACAGGGGTGAGTACTTTACGAGATGAATGTGTTTGTTGACGCCCTGCCGAATCAAAAAATCCGATTTTTCCCAGGTTATTCCCCCATCCGTAGAAGAGTACAGGTAAGCCAGGTTCTGCCACTTATTGCCCTGCCAAATAGAACCGTATTCCCCGATTATCAGAGTCCCGTCGGGTAATTCGGTCATGCCGTTGTTAAATAAAAAATAGCTAATGGAAGACGAAAACCGTAAAACGGGATTGAACGATACGCCCTGATCAGTACTGGCGTAAACGATTCCGTTGGAGCAAATGAAAAGTACGTTTTGCCGACTGACAAAAAGTGCCATAATCGGATGCGCAAATTCATAAACCGAAAATGCCGACTGGCTCTGGTCCTGACTGCAATACAGGGCATTAGGATCTTCGAACCGGGTACCCCAACAAAGCCCGCTCCTTGTTTGAAAACAGAATTTCCAGTCAATGGCAATCCGACGGAAACATAGCTCGTTCTCCCTTAAAAATGCGCTGGTTATCAGGTCATCGGCGGGTTCCTGTTCCTGCCTGGAGATCGATACACTCGGGTGAGCCGTAAATTTAAGGTACCGATCATGGTATCGATATATGTGAAACCGGTGCCTGATCTCCCAGAGGATAAAAGAAATCAACTCCCGTAGTTTGCCAACTCGGTGAATATCCAGCCCAAAACGCCAGGCATGCTTCAAGACCTCCGGGCCTGGCGCCCTGAGCAGGGTAAAATACTTTGATGATAAGTCCATATTGCCGTACTCTTTGTAGGTTCGGGTAATTTTTGAAAAAGAATGGGGTTGTGATCGCATCAAAACCGCCCGTTAAGTCATGATCAGCTTTATATCGGCGTTGGCACCGATAGGTGAATGGCGCCCGATCATTTTCATCAAGCGCATTCACCGAGCACTGAACGCGGACGCATTCAGTGCTCGTGCGGCTATTCGATTGGTTCAAAGGAGTTGTTTAAATGGTGTGGATAGCGTCGATTTATAAGCACAAAAGTGCTTTATCAAGCGCCAGAAGGCGGTTAGATTGGGGACAGATATCGTCAAATTGGGGACAAATCAGCCGAAGAAACCCGGCGGAGGGAAAAATCAGGTGGTTTTTGCGTGCCGGGCGACAAACTCGGTTGGCGTTTGCCCGACCATTTCTTTAAAAACCAGCGAAAAATAAGAAGGTGTACTAAAGCCGACCAAATCTGCCGTTTCGGCCACCGAGTGACCGGCCAGCAGGAAATCGGCACCCTTTCGGATCCGGTATTGCCGGATTAAGTCAGCGGGCGGTAATTGGATCAGACTCTGAAGTTTTCGGTATAGCGTCTTGCGGCTCATGGCCAACGCATCCGCTAACCAGTCTACACCAACGGTTGTATCATCCAGATGCTCATCCAGCAGAGCGAAAACCCGCCTTAAAAAGGGGTCAGCAGTACCCGACAGGATGGGTATTGAAAAGTTGGCAGGCGGAAGGGGTGAATCGCTGGGCGGCTCTGGCAGGGTGAACATTCTCCGGTAGTACGCCCCCAATTTTTGCTGCCGCGTGCGTAGGTTTTGCAGCCGCAGGCGTAGTTCAACCATACTGAAGGGCTTGGAAAGATACTCGTCGGCACCCTGTTCCAGCCCTTGAATCCGGCTTGGTTGAGTCGCTTTGGCCGTCAGCATCACCACGGCTACATGGTCAGTATCCGGATGGTTTTTGATGAGTTGGCATAATTCGTAGCCATCCAGGCGGGGCATCATGACATCCGTCAGCACAATGTCGGGCAGCTCAGCCTGCGCAATATCCCAGCCTTCCTGGCCATCGCCTGCCGCCAGAACCTGGTACAATGGGGTCAGCTCCCCGACCAGAAACTCCCGCAATTCTACATTATCTTCCACGATCAGGATTCGGGCTGCGGGCTGAGGTTCCCGGTTAGGAACCGGAAGAACCGGTTCCCGGAACGAACTTACCTCCACGGGAAGTGGGTGCAGTGTAGGCCTGCTCACCAATGGAAGCTCCTCCGTTGCCGATCCAGGTCCAACGGGTAAGGTCCAACGGAAAGTCGTTCCGATCCCCAATTCACTCTCTACGGTAATTTGGCCGCCGAGCAGCTGAATCAATTCATGAACCAAGGCCAACCCAAGGCCCGTTCCTTCATGGGCCCGGGTGGTAGAGGTGTCAACCTGATAAAACCGGTCAAAAATATGCGGTAGCTGCTGGGGGCCGATGCCGATGCCTGAATCTACCAATTGAAAGTGCACGCCCGTTGGTTCATCGCCCCCCCGAACCGGCTCGACGGTCATTCGGACATGTCCGCCAGCGCCGGTAAACTTGAGCGCGTTAGCAACTAAATTGGTAACTATTTTCTCCCATTTATCCGCATCAAACACCAGCTCCTGCGGAGGGAAGCCTTTCAAATCCCAGGTGAAGGTTATATTTTTCTGTTCCGCTGCTGGGCGAAAATCCGTAAGGAGCTGGTCGATAAACGCATTGGGTAGCCCTCGCCTGAGCGTACTATTCATGTGGTGCCCTTCGAGTTTGGCCAGATCCAGCAACTGGTTGATGAGCCGCAGGAGCTTTTCGGCATTCTGGTGGACCTGCGTCAGGATCGGACCATCAAACCGACTTTCGTGCAGCAATTTCTCAACGGGCGCGATTATCAACGAGAGGGGGGTACGGAATTCGTGGGTGATGTTTGCAAAAAACCGTGTTTTCAGCTCATCAACGATTTTTAGCTGTTCGGCCTGGCGACGGTTTAGCTCCAGTTCCTGGCGTTGCCGGATTCGATGGGTAAAAAACCGGATGGCACCCCAAATGCCGCTAACAAGAAGCAGGCTATACCCTCCATAGGCCCACCACGTAGCCCACCAAGGCGGCAACACAATGAGTTGAAGGGAAGCAACCCGGAAAGACCAGAATCCATTGGCATTAGCCGCTTTTACCCGAAACGTGTAGTCGCCGGGCGGTAGGCTGTTAAAAGAGGCCACTGTGCGGTTTCCGTTGGGTACCCAGTCCTTGTTGATGCCAACGAGCTGATAGGCATATTGATTCTTAATGGGTTGCTCGTACGTCAAAGCCGCAAACCCAATCGTCAATAGATTCTCGTCATGATTCAACCGAATCGTCTTGTCCGTCAGTGGCCGGGGTTTATCCAAAACCGAGAGCCTGGTGATGTGCACCGGAAAGGGTCGTGTATCATCGCGGATCTGCGCGGGGTTGAATTGAACAATCCCATTCTCACTGCCAAAAATGAGGTGATCGCCGTTCCGAAAAACGGCATTTTGCTTGAAATTATCACTCGGCAAACCGTCTGAAAGGGTGTAGGTATGAATGGCTTTGGTGCGGGGATTGATCCGGCAAAGACCGGCGTTGGTGCTTAGCCAGAGCTGCCCTGAAGCATCCCCGGTTATGCCGACAATGGTGTTGCCGGGGATGCCGTCCTGATGGGAAATCACTGAAAACAGACCCGTTCTAGGGTCAAACCGGTTCAACCCGCCCCGGTGCGTGCCGATCCAGATAATGCCCGCATCATCTTCGTACAAAGTCAGCACCTCGTTTGTACTCAGCTCACCCAAATCCCCCGCGGAGTAGCGGATCATCTTCCCAGTTGCAGGGTTCAATCGGCAAAGCCCCAAATGGTTGATGATAATCCATACGTCGCCCGTCTGACTGACCAGCATCCCGTAAACGTACTGGTCCGGAATACCGTTGGAATCCCCGGGCCGGTATTTGTAGTACGTATAGCGGTAGGTCCGGGGATTAAACGAGGCAAACCCCCGCTCCCCTCCCACCCAGATATCACCCGACGGTTTTCGATTGTTGTACTGAACCGCAATGAACTGGGCCGGTATTTCGGATGGATAGCTTATCAACTGACCCGAAGCGGGCTCATAATGATACAAGCCATCGTACGAACCCATCCAAATACCTTCTTTCTCGTCGGGCAAAAAGGCGGTCACCTCGTTAGCATGTTGCTCACTGTTGCCCAATTGGTGAGCCGGTATTCGGTCCAGGTGGCGCTGATCGGCGGAAAGCCGGTACAAAGTCGGCGAATTGTTGAACCAGAGTTGACCACGCTTATCCTGAAACACCGCAAAGGCTCGGTTGTCGGGCATACTCGCCCCGCGTACGTTGGGCTTGACCTGGTAGGTTGAAAAGGGTTTGGTGTTGGCTGCCCGCCGATCGATGCCATTATCGGTACCAACCCATAGCATACCCGACCGGTCATGATAAACCGCCTGAGCGCTGCTACTGCTGAGTCCTTTGTCATCATTCGGAGTGGACTGGTAGGTAAACACCCTATCAGTGGTCGGATCAATGACCTGTAAACCCGTGGTGGTACCTACCCAGACCAGCCCCGTTGTGTCCCGGTGAATGGTGTTGCGCCAGATATAGGGATTAAGTTGCCTGCCGGGGTTGTACGGAATCAATTGCCAGGGTTGTTTGCGCAGGTCGAGCTTAAACAGACTACAGCCGGCCGTTGCTGTTCCCAACCACAACACCTCATTCTGATCCAGATAAAAAGACTGAAAGGAGGGTTGGGAGCTTTTCCAATCCAGCAGAGGAACGAGCGTAAATTGGCCAGTTGAGCGATTGAACAGGTACAAACCCTGGTGGGTTGCCACCCAAAAACGATGCTGGCGATCTTCGAAAACGGTTTTGACCGCAATGTCGGCGACGGGCGACGGATAAAGGGTGAAGTGGTGTTTAGCTGGTTCATAGCGAGCCAAACCCGCCTGGGTACTGATCCAGAGCATGCGTTGCTGGTCCCGATAAACGGAAAGTTGGGTGTTCCAGCGATTGGCCTGGGGCGCATGAATCAGGTGGGGTATCACCTGACCCGTTTTTCGGTTGACTTCGTGCAATCCGCCCCCATCGGTAACGACCCAGAGTTGGTTGGCGTCTCCCGCACACAGGCCCATGATAAATCCATTTTGAAAACTGCGGCTGGGCTCGCCTGGATTGGGCTTGAACACGGTGAAGGTTGAACCGTCGTACTTATTCAGGCCATCCGCCGTTCCGAACCACATAAAACCGTCCTGATCCTGGAGAATAGCCGTCACGTAATTATTGGATAAGCCATCTTCCGCGCTCAGGTGTTCAAATTGATTGGCAATCGGATAGCTCTCGGGTGCCGGTGAGGATGGCAGCGACTGCGCGCCCGTGCGCGGTGGTGCCAGGAGCAGAATCAATAGCCCACAGAAGCGGAAGGTGCATAAGGCCAGCAGTTTTGACATCGGCAGGCAGTACGGATGAACAGAGCTGTAACAGAGCCATAAGATAGTATTTATTTAGAATACTTACTCCGTTGATTTCAAACGCCACCCTACTAAACGGTTGCCCGTATCGCCCACGGCTGCTGAAAACCTTTCATGCAGGCCGTTAAATGCGGCTGGCGACGCTACTCAGTATCGACTACCGGTAAATAAATACTAAACGTTGCGCCCTGCATGGGTTGACTTCGTGCCAAAATAGTGCCTCCGTGATTAGCGACAACTTTTTCGCAAATAGCCAGGCCGATGCCCGTGCCGGGGTAGTTACTACGGGTGTGCAGTCGCTGGAAGACTTCGAAGATGCGGGTAGCGTATTTTTCTTCAAACCCAATTCCGTTGTCGGATACCTCTATACGATGGTATACCGTTGCCGTCCGAACCGGCTTGATGGATACGGGTAACTCCTCGCCTGAAAGGATTTGGGCAGAAACTTCAATGATCGGTTTGACGTCCTGCCGGCGAAACTTCAGCGCATTACTGAGTAAATTCTGGAACAGTTGCTGCAAATGCACGATGTTTCCAGGCACGGTTGGCAAGGCACCCACCAGCACTTCGGCACCGGTTTCCTGAATGGTTAACTCCAGATCAGTCACCACCTGCTGAACCACGGCATTCAACGAGACCGCCTGATGCGTATCATTCTGGGTTGAAAGCCGTGAAAACGTAAGCAAATCCCGGATCAGGGCCGACATGCGGCCCGCTGCGGAATGCATCCGCTCCAGGTAATCGGCCCCCTCTCCCAACTGGTCCGCGAATTGAGTTTGCAGCAAAGTACTGAACGAAAGAATTTTGCGCAGGGGTTCCTGCAAGTCGTGACTGGCCACGTAGGCAAACTGTTGCAGACTTTGGTTAGAACGCAGCAGCAACCGGTTGGATTCGGCCATATCGTCATTCATCGCTGCTAACTCTTCGTTCATGGCGGCCAGCTCTTCGTTGGTCGTTTGCAATTGCTGGGCCAGCAACCGCTGCTGCTCATAGCTGTTTCGCAACGCTTTTTCGGCTTCTTTGCGCTCGGTCAGATCGCGGGTCACCTTGGAAAAGCCAATGAGTACCTGCGCGCTGTTGTAGACCGCCGTGATGACAATACTGGCCCAAAACGAACTGCCGTCTTTCCGCAGCCGCCAGCCTTCTTCCTCGTATTTACCGGATTGCCGCGCTACTTTCAATTCGTAAGCAGGCTTGCCATTCAGAATGTCTTCCTCAGGATAAAATATGGAAAAATATTTTCCGATGATCTCCTCTTCACTATAACCATTGATGCGGTTGGCCCCTTCGTTCCAACTCACAATTCGGCCCTTTTCATCTAACATGAAAATGCCGTAATCGGTCACCTGCTCAACCAGCGAACGAAATAGCTCTTCTCTCCGGCGAATCGCTTCTTCCATTGATTTTCGTTCGGTCAAATCCCGGGTTACTTTCGAAAAGCCAACTAATTCATTCTGGGTATTGAACAAGGCTGTGATAACCACGTTCGCCCAGAAAATAGAGCCGTCCTTTTTGATTCGCCAGCCTTCTTCCTCGTATTTTCCCGTTGCCAGGGCAATCTCCAACTCCCGTTGAGGCTTCTGGTCATCCAGGTCCCGCTGCGTATAGAAAATAGAGAAATGCTGGCCAATAATCTCGTCACTCACGTAGCCTTTAATGCGTTTGGCTCCTTCATTCCAGGTCTGAATATGCCCGGTCGTATCGAGCATAAAAATGGCATAATCCCGAACACCTTCCACCATCAGTCGGTAGCGTTCTTCACTTTTCCGGAGCTCAAGCCGCTGTTCCTTTTTTTGGGTAACATCCCGAATCAGACAAGTATACCCCGTAAGGGTATGGTTTTCATCGTAAGCCGGTGCCAGGGTCATTTCCGCCCAAAACAGTGTACCGTCTTTTTTTACTTTCCATCCCTCCACCACCAGCTTTCCCTGCTTGCGAGCCTGGGTCAGTTCATAATCCATTTTAATGTCATCGTTGCGCTGAGGATAAAGCATGGCCAGCGAAAGATGAAAAAACTCGCCCCTTGAATACCCCATAAGCGATGAGGCCGCCGGGTTAGCATCATTGACCTGACCATTGACGTCTAAGATCAACAGGGCTTCACTGATATTTTGAAGGAGTAAATAGTAGTTGTTCTGCATGATAAAAGCAGATGCTTTCGGGTTACGGGGATTAATAGTGCCCAAAACTTAAAACTCAAATCTGTTTCGGTGCAAGAACGAATCCATAATTCTTTTGTACGGCATCCTTCCTGCCCGTAGATGACCTACACCTAATTCACTGGGGCTTAAGCGTATGAGGACTTAACAAATTTCTACCGGCTTGGTTCAAAAAATGACCGTGTTGGCCAGGACGAAAACGGACGAATTCTCTCCTCACTTCACCCTCAGAAAACCGCTCAGCAGCTTGTCAATCGGATGGGTTGCGCGACAAGGTCCTAGGTTTGTAAAAAGCTGTGAACGGTTTTTCAACCCTGCTAAAAGAAATATATGGTTTGGAAAGACGATTATCGCTTTGGGTAGTTAGACTTTTCAGGTAATCAACTTTGTTCAAATCACACACGCATGGATAGCATCAATCAACAACAGCCGGAAGAAAACCACCAGGATTTGACCGGCTCCGAAGCAGGCCTGAAAATTAAGGAGTTGGTGGACAAAAGCAGCACTTGCTTTTTCTGTACCCAACTTACCACCGGTGAGCCGCTGCGCACGCGTCCCATGTCGGTGCAAAAAGTGGAAGAAAGTGGCGTGTTCTGGTTTTTGAGCGCGAACGACAGTCATAAAAATGCCGAAATAGCCCGGGACAGTCGGGTACACTTGCTCTTTCAGGGCTCGGAGCATTCCGGTTTTTTGAGTGTATACGGCGAAGCCAGCATTTCTACGGACCGGGCGCTCATTGAAGAATTGTGGGAACCGTTGTTAAAAACCTGGTTTACAGAAGGCATCGATGATCCTCGGATTACGGTGATCAAAGTGGTCACTCAACAAGGGTACTACTGGGATAACAAACACGGCAATGTGGTCGCCTTTCTGAAAATGGCAACCGGTGCTGTGCTCGGAAAAACACTGGATGATTCAATCGAGGGCAACTTGACCGTTTAGCTTTCAACCCACTGTGGGCCAGGTATTTGAATACGGAATAGAGCCAGGTGTAGGCGTATAAGTCGAACCTGACTCATTCTTCGTGGATTTCTCAATCACCCACTGAATAGATTTGTGAAGGATGTCCGGTCTTTTCGGATGCCGTGAAACGGCGAATCAGCGTAGTTTACCCGTTGCCCGAAACAAATTCTTAAACGTTTCGCGATGATAAAACGCCCCTTCATGAGCGCGAAAATCGCAGTAATCGACACCGCCACCACTCATTCGTAATAGGAATCGATTGCTTCAAACTGCTGCAATTGGACCGTAGTCTGTTGTTTTAGTTGGTTGAATCTAATCAGAACACGTTTTAGGAGGAGATGTTGGGATTGGTAATGCGTAATCCAGCGCTTCCTCAGATTCGTATCCTTGAATTGCGCTTCTGCGCTTTTCAGCATGGTCTCATTTTTTAGCAGAAACTCTTCCAGCCGTTGGGTGTAGCCATCCAGCAAGTCAATCTGTTTTCTTAACGAAGCAAGATGTAGGTCGTTCTCCATAAAAAAGACGATAACTGAATAATAACCTGACTTGTTCTGAAAAGTTAGAGCATATGGATAGAAAACGTCAAAAAGGCCATTCAGGGGGAAATCCGTTTAAAAATGGCTAACAAAGTGCAGTCATTCGTTCGCTCAATAAGTAGTTATGATCACCTCGGGACGCATTGCCAAAGGATCTGGCCTTCCGGTTTGTCACGTCCTTCACAAGCCCCCCGTTAAGAACGATTCAACTTGCGAAACTGACGAATCAGGATGATTGCATCTTTAATCATGGAAGGCGGAAACCGTTTGGAACGATGATGCCTCAATTGAAATCCTTTTGAGACGACCCATTCCAATTCCTGAAGCTGAGCTTTGATCGATTCTGGAGACATGGGGTAAAGTATTATTCGTTCGGTGGATTAGCAAAATTTAGCACACCCAATGGATCGAATGGCCAAAGCCAACGGTATAAAGAAAGAAGAACAACCGATAGAAGTATTACCTCAAATTACCAGCCAAATCTTGCCAGTGACCTGAATAGTAAGCGAATGGTCCTGTTGGTATCCGGGTGACGCAATGAGTCAGCAGATTCGAAAACCGTTCTTTTAAACCCTTCTGGATTTACCAGGGTCATTACTCAAACCGCGAAACACCATGAGGATTTTACTGAGTTTACTACTAATCGGCGCTTTTGGCAGCTGTAAGAAAGAAATAGACCCAGCATGTATTGAAAAACCGTTACATACACCGGTTTTATGCACATTTGAGTTGAATCCGGTTTGTGGTTGTAATGGAAAAACCTATGATAACCCCTGCATTGCGAAAGCATATGGTATCAATACCTACACTTCTGGTGAGTGCCGCACTAAATAAGGTGCTGGAGTCAGTCAGAAAGCTCCCTATCGAGATTCTTGTGGAGGAATAACGTGGACGGTGGCGGCCAGTGCATAGATGAGTGAATACAGAACGATATCGGCCTTTAGCATGGTACAAAGACCTCTTCATGGTTCTGCGTATTTTAACTGATCAATTTGTTTCCGAAAGTAAGTCGGGGCTTACTTCCCGAATAGGAGAGCAAAGCGAATTCCGAGCGACAGCGATTTGAAATTTTCGGCGTAGCTATTGGTAACGGTAGTTGGTCGGGAGGGAGAATACGTCTCCTGCCCGTTGTGCTGTATGTTGTAATTGAAACCGGCTGTTACTAGCGCATTTCGATTGATAAAATAAGCAATTCCCGCCGTCGGTGTCAGGTTACCAACGTAGCTTTTGGTGATGCTTTCCGGGTCAATCCCTCCCAAATTTGTCCATTTGGTGTAGCTCCGGCTATAGGTGTAGCCAATTCCGAAGTAAGGCTTGAGCCTCCTATTTCCCACATAATACTGGATACTCGGCCCAATTCCGATGCTCCGATTGTAAAAGCTTGGACCGTAGTTGACATTTTGGGTGTTAACATCAAAGGGAAGTACGGCGGCAACCAGCAAATTGTTAGCGATGAAATAGCCAGCTGATGGCGTCAGGTTGACCGAGAAATAATGGCCCGAATTATTCTTGTATATCCGATAGGAGAATTCGCCCACCTGAGCCCCCACTAGCCAGCGGCCTTTTTCGGTCTGGGCGAAAGCTGATCCTCCCAGTGCAACAGCCAATAAAAAGGTAAATCCGATCCTTTTCATAGGCCACGAACGAAACTTACAAAAGATATCCATATGATTAACAAATTTGTACAACCGACTACGCGCAGCGTTTATTTATTTACCAAGCAATAAACTCCTCAATCTCTACTAAATATCTTGAATTTTCCGGTAACGCGTCCTATTGGCTAGGCCCATCCTATGAACAGGAGGTTTTAGTAATGGAACGACTAAACAGACCGTCGTTTCGGTGCTTACACGCCAATTGTACCTCTTAGGAACCGTTACTTTTCCCCGTCTCCCTATTGTGCGAAAGAAATAAAGAGACTTAGCTGCAAGGCTGGGCTTTTCCGTACCTTTACCGCATGAAAAGAAGAAAGAAATAAAGCCCGTAACGCCCGAAGAACTGAACGAGCAGGTTCGACAAATCAATGAAATTTTCCCGCCTGAGAAAAAATGATCATCATGGCAAAGTCAAGCTGGGGAGAAACCGTACCGCTCAGCGCCCATGAAGCGGTAAAACAGATGGATAAAACGGGATTCATCAATACCAATGCGCTTTTTGATATTTTGAATGAAGGGCTTCGTTCGTTCAATTCTACTGTTGAATAATCATTTTGATTCCCGTTGCAATAACGTGTACGCGTTTCGTAACTCCCCCGTTTTGCTAGCAAGCCTTCCTATTCCATCCGCTTTTTCATGCTGCGAAGCCGTATTGCCAGCGAAACCCGGAAAATGCCAGCAAAGAAGATGGCCATTCCGGTCCAAATGACAATATTAAATACGCCAAATGCGGGGTTGGTAATCATCATAATGGCAAAAATGACCAGTCCGGCTCCCAACAACAATATCCAGCCCCAATTGGGGGTACCATAAGCCCGCAGATTCAATGATAGCCCCATTGAGAAGACTCCACGCAACAGCAACACAACCCCTAAAAGTATCGGCAGCACGGCCATGGTAACAGAAGGATTCATGAGTAAGTACATGCCAAATGCCAGATCAATGATGCCTCCAACGAGCATCCAGCCCCACCCCTTAACCGATTGGCGGTAGTTGACCGCCGAAGCCACTTCGGAAAGCCCGGATACGGTAAGCATAAGACTAAACAGTACACTTAAGGTTGCATACGAAGCCACAGGAGTAAACACAATCCATAGGCTGAATGCAATTAAAAGTAAACCGATTAGCAAAGGAATCCACCAGTACTTGACTGCCTTTTGAAGCGGATCTTCAACCTTATTTTCCATCGTATTTTATGCTCTTAGTTTCTACATAAACCCCCATTCAGTGGTAATGTTGCAAGGCGCTGAATCCAACTAGTGCCTTAAAGTCGACTCCAGCGACGGAATTTCGGGGTGCTTAGATTGTCGTATACCTACCTTCGCGTGTTGCCACCCAGTGCTCAACGGCCACCCTTCAGCTTTCCTGTCAAACGGCAGCTGTCTGTCGTTCCCGCATGCAAAAATAAAGGCGGGTTGAATCACCACTTACTTTTGCTGGCTCATCAGAATCTTTACGGAATCGGAACGCAGAATAAACCGCTGACCTTCCTTCCGAATGCGGTAGGCGGTTTGGTCAATCAAGAGCGTATCTTTGTTCAGCGACCAGGTAAATGGATTGTCTTTCGACACCATACCCATTGAAACATGGCTGGTGCCTTTCCCATCCTCGCTAAATACATAGATGGCTTTGGAGCTTTGCAGGGTAGCCAGCTGGGTGGAATCGAACCCCCGAGTCGAGTCAACATTATACGTGACCTGAAATTGTTGATTGATTAAATCAAGGTCACGAACACCGCTCGTACAACTACTTTGTAAAAAGAGAAGAATTACCCATAGGCTACCGAATGAAAGACTCTTTTTCATGGCTTGATTTGTTATAATATCCCAGACCAGCACCTACCTGTTCATTCAAACTCCCCCGTACTCGGGTTACGCTCTCCGATCAAGCCACTGGCTTTACAATTCGTAAAATACTCTTTCGCTGAACGAACGGTGGAAGCGATAAGACTACGGTTGGTGCCGAAAGTGAGAAAACGGGAGGTTATCATCCTATCCTGTAATCGTACCATTAACAAAAAGGCCGGGGAGATGGATTAACTTGTAGCCTTCTCAAGCGATAAAGCAGACCTACTGACAAATCGAGGGCTACCCACCACTCAAGGTTTCTTTTGAAGCAGCAAACTCCTTGACGAATAGACGACTTTGGGTAAAGATAAAAACAAAAAGCCTGTACCCCTGTAGGGGTACAGGCCAAACAGACGGGAGCCATTTTAGCGGATTTCGATCCGACGGGGCGCTTTTAGTTTAGCATCCTCTTTTTTGGGAATTGCCAAATGTAAAACCCCGTTTTCGTACCGGGCTTCGATCCGGTCTTCATCAACCACATCCTTAGGCAGCATAAAGCTGCGTTGGAAAGATTGGTAGCTAAATTCCCGATGGGTATAACCCCCTTCCTGTTTTTCCTCCCGGTTTTCTTTGATGGAGGAAATGGTTAGCTGGTTACCATTGAGTTCAACCTTGAAATCCTGCTTCTCCATGCCGGGAGCGGCCATTTCTACCTCGAACGCATCGGCGGTTTCTTTAATATTGACCGACGGTAGGCTGGTTTGAGTGGACGAAAAATTCCGACTGTTCCAGTTAAAAAGATCCCGGCCAAAAAAGTCATCGAAGAGCGCCGGAAATGCCGTGGGCAATGCCCCATTTCTTTTGATGAGTGACATGATTAACCTAACTTTTTAAATGTTAAACAAGAATTTACTGAAGGGAAAACCCCGAGATTACCCTTCAAAAACCGTCCTTACAAACCCTATGCCAAACCAATCATGGCAGCAATCCGCAGGCCATGCCTGTCATTTTTTCATACTCTTTCACCGGGGTTAACACTGAAATTTTGTCAGTTTGCAGGCAGAGCGCGCACCTGGCAACCCGGGAATAGTAATACAGCTTTTGATGTACCGGAAAATAGTTGTAGAGAAGGAATAAGACGCCTTTACAATCAGGGGCGGTGCTCAGCGGGTTTCAATCAACCCGCGTTAAGGAATGGCTTTTAGCTTATTTTCACAAAGCACTAGTAACCGTTTTTGCAGGCATGGGGTGTACTCAAGCAACCGTAGTTTCACACAGCTCACCTCGTCCATTCAACCCAATTGGGTCAGGAGTCAAAAGGGAAAGTAGACGGTACTTTCCTCGCAATTGAAAAGATCCGTTTAAAGTACACTGGAGCTTTCGTCCGTCAAAGAGGATTGTCCGCTTTCCGCCTGAGCGCTCAACAAAGCTTCCAGTTCAGCCAGGCGGTCTAACACATGCATTGGTACCAGGGCTGCAAACGGTTTGGCATTCTTTTCACTTTTAACAATGGTATACGCCTGACCGGTATAATAGACCCGATTGAGGTACTCTGTCGATTCTTTCCGTAATTGCTGTGCGGTAATTGTCGTTGTATTTTCCACTTGTTGGACTATCGTTAATGGTCTGATTAGCTAAAATACAACCCGATTCTCTATTTCCAAATAAAACAAGTAGGGCAAAGGTGGTTACTGGTTGGCTTTAATCTTCTTTCAATAAGGTGGTAAGAGCTACTTGTACGCTAATTTTGACAATGCTTAATTGGTCCGACAAGTAAAAGTTATCGGACTCAATCGATTTTAAGAGAAATGCACGCTACATTTAGGTTTTAGTAATGGTGGCGCTTTTCGGAGCCGTATACTTGACGAAAATACCTTGGACTTAACAAATGCCCATGAGCGAAATAGTGGACTTATCGAACGAATCCCTGCCTGTCGTTCCGGATTCTGAGCTCAACGCCCGGCGGGAGCAATACATCCGGCGCGGTCTGGAAGGAGCCCAAAATACGGTGAGGGGGTATGCTTCCGATCTGCGCCATTACCGCAACTGGTGCCAGCAACACAACTTGGTAGATCTGCCCGCTACGTCTCAGGTCCTTACCCAATACCTGACAGCCGTGGGCCCCGAGCTCAAATGGGCCACACTGGGACGACGCCTGGCGGCTATTCGCAAATGGCATCAACTCATGGGGCAGCCCGCCGATTTCGAAGATGCCAGCTTGAAAGCCCTGCTAAAGGGAATTCAACGGGAACACGCCCAACCCCAGCACCAGGCCCCAGCTTTTGAGCTAGAGACGATTAAGAATCGATTACGCGCCGTCGAAACCGAAAGCCAGGGAGTGCCCTTGTTTACCGCCTTGCGGGACAAAGTCCTGCTGCTGGTCGGGTTTGCGGGTGCTTTTCGTCGTTCCGAGCTGGTAGCCCTGGACACGAATCAAGTTCAATTCGATGCAGACGGGGCCATGATTACCCAAACACGCAGCAAGACGAATCAACTGGGTCAGCGGGAAACGAAGGTATTCTTCTACAGTCCGGAACGCGCGCTGTGCCCGGTACGAATGCTTCAGGAGTGGATACGGGTTCGGGAACTGGAAACAGGTACGACCGATGGTCCCCTTTTCGTACGAATTCGGAAAGGTAATCAGGTAACCACCGAGCGGCTGAGTGACAAGGCCGTAGACCGAATTACCAAACAGTATCTGGGCGAGGAGTTTTCAGCCCACTCACTCAGGGCCTCATTTGTCACGATTTCCAAACTGAACGGGGCGGTCGATTCAGAAATCATGCAGCAGACCGGCCACAAGACCACGGAAATGATTCGGCGTTACACCCGGGTACAGAACGCCCGCCAGCATAATGCAGGCCGAAAACTTAACCTATAAGCTACTACTTTAGTGTTGTTTGGCCTTTATGGGGAGACCTACACGCCCATTGCCCGTTGTGCAGTGGTAACTCGATAAAACCTATTGTTTGTTGGTTTTCCTAAAGTTAGCCGGCGATATTCCGGCGGTTTTGCTAAACAGCCTGATAAAATATTTGTGATCTTCATACCCCAGCTGGAAAGCAATTTCTTTCACACTTTTAGCGGTATAAAACAGTAGTCGTTGTGCTTCACGGATTATTTCGTGCTGAATAAAATAGGTCGAAGGAAAACCCGTCACCGACTTCACCGTATCGTTCAGGTAGCTGACGGTCAGGTTCATCTTGGATGCATAATCAGCCGGTTTTTTAGAGGTAAAAAAATGTTCTTTCACCAGTTGCTGAAACGTCTTGGCGATTTCAATGCTTCGCAGCGAATACTCCTGAATACGTTTCGTTTCTTGCAACTGAAACAGACTCACAGCTTTGTAGAAGAACGCATTGACCAAGGTTTGCAGTAGCTGGGGATAAAAGGATTCCGGCCTTTTTTCGTGCAGGGTAGACTGCATTAACCGGAAAACTCCGGTAATCCATTCCTGTTCGGAACATTCCAACTGGAGCAACGCAACTTTCGCCAACGATTGCTCAATCACCATTCGGGCATTTATATCAATGAATCTTGCATCGAACACCAGGATCCACCCCGCCACGTCCCTGGCATAACCCGTCTGGTGAACTTGCCCCGGACAAGATACTAAAAGAGAAGAAGCCTGAATCTCCAGGTTCTGAAAATCTACGCTAAAGTTTAGAACCCCTTCCTCGAGTAAAAAGCAAAAATAATGATCATGACGGTGTGGGATAAGGGCCCTTTCTTCACCCAGTTCGAGGGCGGTTGGGTCCGATAGGTGAAAAATTTCTACGCCGGTCAAACTTTCGGCAATAGAATAAATCTGAATTTTTTCTTTCGCCATCCTTTCATTTTTATGACCAAAATCCATGGGAATAAATTCTGGCGTGTACGTCCTGCATCGCTTTCAGCTTTCTTCGTAAACCCGTTACCATGGGGATATTTCCCGCAATATACACCGACGAATAAGCACTTAAATCTTTTGACGCATACCATTGGGCTAATTGAGTAAGGCTATCACCTTGTGGCTTTATGATGAATTCAAATTCGGGATTGTTCTTAAGCAAAGCGGTGGGCAATTGGTAATTGTCATGCAGCGCAACCGCTGCTTCCAACGGGTAGTTTGTCCGATCTGTCAATTGCTTCAATCCTAAAAAATGGCCCAGGGCACTTCCGTCACCCAGGCACAATATTTTACCCACCTGCGTGGGCAGCGGGGCTGCGTGGGCTACGCCCAGAAAAATTTCATCGCCCGTATGGAGTTGCTGAACCCAACGGCTTCCGGCTCCCTGATGCCCCGCTTCAATATAAAGCGTACACACCTGTCGGTTGGCATTCCACAAGGCCGGGGTATAATCCCGATAGGCAAAGGCATCGACCTTGCATTTGAAACGTTTGATCGAATTCCATTTTTCCATATTAACCGTGGGTAGGTACACATCGACTTCGTAAAGAGTAGCCGGTTGCCAGGCCCGAACATCCGTTACCTGGGCCGGAGTCAACATCATCTCCAGCAGACCGGCTGCTGCTTTTTTCAAGATATTTGCCATGATCTGTTTTACTTTTCGGCAAAACTAGCAACGGAGGATATGGGATTCGTCCTACAAATGGCGGGAGGAGGTGGACAAAAAGCATATTAAGGCAAAAATGAAGCCGATTTAGATTTGTGGCTTTTCAAGCGTAAACCTTCACGACGGACAGATCGGTCGTCGATTGTCAATTCGCCATCTTGCATCAATGGCCTGCTGCCTATCTACCCAGAATTGTATAAGAAGAATTTTTTATTATAATTGCGTAGGCTCCCTCTTGTGTCTGATTATGCTAATGGCTGCTCAGCTTAAGAAGGGGTTGGTGTTAGCTTCCCTCCATTTAATCCACCTAATAATGGAGTCTCGGAATAATCTAACTCCCCTGGAAAACCCATTGTTTTAGACTTTAGCGTGGTTAGTTACCTACCTATTTAATGAATTCACCCACTCATCAGCCTGTTAATTCGCATCATCCTTCGTTACCCAAAGTTCTTACGGGTATTGGCGGCTTTGATGAAATCACCAATGGTGGCCTACCGAAAGGGCGACCAACGCTCCTCTGCGGAGGACCAGGTTGCGGAAAAACCCTATTTTCCCTGGAGTTTGTTGTCCGCGGTGCCCTGGAGTTTAATGAGCCCGGCGTATTTGTCGCTTTTGAGGAGAAGGCCGATGAATTAGCCGCCAATGTAGCCTCGCTAGGCTTCGATTTGAACCAACTTCAAACCGACCAATTGCTCAAGATCGATCACGTTCATATTGATCGGAATGAGATTGAAGAAACCGGTGAGTATGACCTCGATGGTTTGTTCATCCGGTTAGGATACGCCATCGATAGCATTGGAGCCAAACGCGTGGTGCTTGACACCATTGAAAACTTGTTTTCCAGTTTGGCCAATCAGGCCATTATTCGCAGCGAACTCCGCCGGTTATTTGGTTGGTTAAAAGAAAAAGGAGTAACGGCCATTATTACCGGGGAACAGGGAACCGGTACGCTAACCCGGGATGGACTGGAGGAGTACGTTTCCGACTGTGTCATTCTCCTTCAGCATCGGGTTGTCGACCAGATATCGACCCGGCTGCTGCGGATCGTTAAGTACCGGGGGTCCGTACATGGCACCAACGAGTACCCGTATTTAATTGACAAAGACGGAATTTCGGTATTGCCCATCACCTCCCTCACGCTGGATCATCCCGTTTCACTCGACCACGTTTCATCGGGCATTCCGGCCCTGGATAAAATGCTGGACGGCAAGGGATTCTACAAAGGGAGTAGCATTCTGGTGTCGGGAACGGCCGGAACAGGGAAGACCAGTATGGCGGCCAGCTTTGTTCATGCGGCCTGTCGGCGGGGTGAGCGAGTACTTTACTTTGCCTTCGAAGAATCGCCCCAGCAAATATGCCGCAACATGCGTTCGATTGGTATGGATTTGGAGGCCCACACGAAAAAAGGATTGTTGGAATTCCAGGCCTCCCGGCCAACACTTAATGGGCTGGAAATGCACCTGGTAACCATCCATAAGCTCGTCAAAGCGTTCAAACCCGCCGTTGTTGTGCTGGACCCGATTACCAACTTGGTAACTGTTGGAACCTTACGGGAAGTTCGAGCGATGCTCATCCGGCTCATTGATTTCTTGCAGGCCGAGCAGATTACCGTACTCTTTACAGCCCTCTCCCTCAATACCATTGTTGACCAACAAACCGACGAGGGTGTTTCCTCTCTGGTAGATGCCTGGTTATTGGTGCGTGACATTGAATCGAATGGGGAGCGAAACCGCGGTTTGTATGTGATGAAATCACGGGGCATGAAGCACTCCAATCAGGTTCGGGAATTTGTCATTACCGACACAGGGGTGGATTTGATCGATGTCTACCTGGGTGCAGAGGGCGTACTGACCGGGTCTGCCCGCGAAGCCCAGCAACTGCAGGAAGCAACCGGAGTTGCCCTACGGGATCATGCCGTAACCCGCAAAGACCGGGAAATTGAACGCAAACGCCTGGTCCTGGAATCAAAAATTGCCAGCCTCAAAGAAGAATTCGAATCGGTACAGGAGGAATTGAACCGTACCTTTGTCGAAGAAGAACTACGAAAAGAGATTATCGAACAAAATCGGGATCAAATGATCCGGAATCGTCATAACGACGAATAAGCACCGGTTATTTACCCATTTTAAGAATGGAAAATCAAGAAAACGTCTGGGAGCTGCGACTCTATGTAGCTGGCAAGACGACTAAATCCGTAACGGCGCTTGCGAATCTGAAGCGCTATTGTGAAGAACATTTAGCGGGCAACTATGTTATTGAAGTAATTGATTTGTTAGTAAATCCCCAACTGGCGGCTGGCGATCAGATTCTGGCCGTTCCAACCTTGGTGAAAAAAGTACCTGAACCCATCCGCAAGATCATTGGAGATTTGTCAAATGAAGAAAAAGTCTTGGTGGGTTTAGACATTCGCTCGGCGAAAAAATAAGATGAGTCAGCCAGCCGATTGGGAAGGTGTCGATGAACCGAAGGAGCAGGAGTTCTTTCACTTTCGCTTGTACGTAACGGGCGCTTCAACGCATTCGGTTCGGGCGATTGCCAACATCAAACACATCTGCGAAACCCACCTACCGGGCCGTTATTCGTTGAACATTATTGATGTGCATCAGCAGAAGCAGCTTTCCGAGGCAGCGCAACTGATCGCCCTTCCTTTGCTCATCAAAGAAACGCCCTGGCCCGAGCGCCGATTCATCGGCGACCTCTCGGACACAGACAAGGTATTGAAAGGTTTAGGCATTGTTAGCTGATGATTCCCCCAAAAACGTTCGACCAGGTTTCTGCCGAAAACGAGCAGTTACGCATTCAGTTAGAGGAAGCTTTAGAAACCATTCAGGCCATTCGCCTGGGGCAGGTAGACGCTATTGTGGTGGAAGGCCAGCAAGGACATGAACTTTACACCCTCAAAACGGCTGATCAAACCTACCGGGTATTTATTGAAACCATGCACGAAGGTGCCGTAACGTTGAATGAGCAGGGGCTTATTTTATACAGCAACGCTACCTTTGCCGGGATGGTTGAAAAGCCCCTGTCAAGTGTCATCGGGACGGCATTCAAGCCATACATCAGCCCCAATTGTCAGTCCGCGTACGAGGACTTTATCCAGGAAAGCTGGCAAAATGCCAGCAAGCGCGAACTGACGCTTTATCAACGCCAGAATGACCTGGTATGCCTGGTTTCCGCTACCCCGTTGGTATTGGATGAAGGAAAATGTTTGAGTTTAATACTGACCGATTTAACTGTACAGAAGCAAACGCAGGCGCAACTGAAAAGTGCGAATGAAGCGCTGGCGTCGGCCAATAAGGCCTTGTACCGGTCAAACGAAAGCCTGGAACAGTTTGCTTACGTAGCCTCCCACGACTTACAGGAACCGCTGCGGAAAATTCAACAGTTTGGCGACCTATTGAAAAGTCAGTATGCAAGTCAGTTACAAGATGGGGTAACCTACTTGGAACGAATGCAGTCAGCCGCCAGCCGCATGTCGACGTTGATTCGTGCCTTACTGACCTATTCCCGTATTTCGATCCTGCAAAAAAGTAAAACAGTAGTCTCCCTGAATCAGGTGGTGGATACGGTGCTCTCTGATTTAGAACTCGTGATCACTGAGGCAAAAGCCGTCATTGACGTGGATGCATTACCCTCCCTACCGGGCGATGCCCTGCAACTGGGCCAACTGTTCCAGAACCTGCTGAGCAATGCGTTGAAGTTTGGGCAAGCCGACCAACCACCCCATATTCAGATCCAGTATCAGGCCCTGGCGGCCGGTGATTTGCCCCTGGGTCTCCAGCCCAGCCAGCCCGCAGACCGGTATCACCAAATTGCCGTTAAGGACAATGGAGTAGGTTTTGATGAAAAGTACCTCGACCGCATCTTTCAGGTCTTTCAGCGGCTACACGGCAAGAACGAGTACGTAGGCACGGGCATTGGCCTTGCCATCTGCCAGAAAGTAGTGGACAATCACGGTGGAGCAATCACCGCTGTAAGCCAACCGGGACAGGGCGCTACCTTCTTCATTTATTTGCCGGTTTGACAGCATCCAGGCTTAACATAACATCAGTAATTTCAAGCCTCGTACCCCGAGTGCCTACCAATCGCTTTCCTCCGGTACGGTTTCCGACCTTGTCGAGGCAACCGAAGCGGACTGACTTCGATTGCGGTCCAGTCGCCTGAATAATCCGCTTCTCAATCTCAACCATCCCCACAGACAACCCTCTGTGGCAACGTCTCAGATAGTCCAAAGACCTCTTTGGACTATCTGAGAACAAATGAGGTACCAGAGCAGGGACAACCTACCGGCAGGTATAGCTATAATCCATCACCCGGTAATAAGGAGTGCTAGCGCTCATTTCCAGAAAGTATTTCCGTTTGACCCGACCCTGCTCGTCATACAGGTAGTTGTACTTGTAGACGCTTACGATCGGATCGGACGATGTGCCATAATTCTTCACGGTTAATTGAATCGGCAGGTTTTTGCTCGCTTTGCCTTCCTGGGGCGCAATGTTTGGCAAATTGGGCCGGGTAAAGTCGTATTCGTACTCATAGACCATCTTTGACCCAGTAGCTTTTACGATGGCTTCCTCGTTGATTATATTACCATCCGCAACCGTATAGATTTGAACAAGTCCATCCGTTTCCTTTCTTATCAAGTATCCTTCCGCATTGTACGTATAGTAGGTGGGAACCTGGGTATTGGTGGTAACATCCGCTAACAGTCCCTGTTCATTCAAAGCCAAATCGGAGTAACCTCCCTTCATCAATCCAGGCTGGTAGGAATAGTTTAGAGTCGTTGGTGTGAAGTTGCCAGTAGGGTCAAAAACATACTGACTTAACCGGCCTTGCTCATCATACGTGTACTTCTCGGTGAACCGGGTTCCAATCTGAACGGATTTGCCGTCCAATTCAGCGGTTTCACTCAAAGGCTGGAAATACGGGATCTCGGAACGGGCCGATTTATCAATAACCGTAAACGTCAGCAGCTGGCAGGCCGACGGCCCAGGCTGATGATCCTGAACCGTGCAGGCATCGAACAAAATCACGACACTAAACGGAAGCAGCAGCGTAAAGAAAAGTCGCTTCATAAAAATCAGGTGATTTAGGGTGAATTTTTAGTAGAGACATGCTTTTGGGTTAAAAGGTTGGATTGCCCCCAAAGGTCATTGACCAAGCGGTACAGCTAACGCTTAAAAAACTGAAAAACAAGCCCTTTTAGAGTAACTTAGGTGCTGGTTTAATTTATCATACGGGTTTCCGTTGCATTGACTTTACCCCGAGCCGACGGAACGAATTGGAACCCCGGAAAACCGCTCGTTTGCCTTTATCCCTAAAACCTGGATTGCAATGCGCCAAAAAAAGAATAGCAGTTGGTTAATCGGATTAATGATCCTGTCAGTTGGATGTAGCAATGCGGGATTTGCCCAACGGCCAGCCGCCACTCCACCCAATGTTGTCATCATCATGGCTGACGACCTCGACAGTCGCCAGTTGAGTTGCTACGGGGGAAAGAACCTTCGAACCACCCACATCGACGCCTTGGCCGATCAGGGTATTAAATTCAACCACATTTATGCGTCCGAAGCCATGTGTGTGCCCACGCGGGCGTCGTTGTTCACGGGCCTGTACCCAGTCCGGCATGGTTCGTTCCAGAATCACAAACCCGTTTACCCACACCTGAAAAGCATTGGCCATTACCTGGCCGCTCTGGGTTACCGGGTTGGATTGACGGGCAAAGACCACAGTACCAAACCCCAAACCGTATTCCCCTTCGACAAGGTAAGCGGTTTTGAACCCAACTGCGTGGCGGCAACCGATTCGTACACACTGGATGGCGTCAAGGAATACATCACCCGGGACGACAAACCGTATTGTCTCTTCGTGATGAGCATCAATCCGCATACACCCTGGACCGTCGGCGATACCACCGAGTTTAATCCGGATCAACTGATGTTGCCTTCTTATTGCGTCGACACCAAATTGACGCGCCGGCAATTTGTCAAATACTTGGCCGAAATCCGGCGGCTTGACAACCAGGTGGGCGATATTACCCGCCTATTGAAAGAAACCGGGCAGGAAAAAAACACCATCGTTATCTTTCTCGGCGAGCAGGGTGCCCAGTTTCCCGGGGCCAAATGGAATCTGTGGGATGTGGGACAGAAAAGCTCCATGCTGGTGAAATGGCCCGGAACCGTCAAACCCCGAACCGAAACCGATGCGCTGGTTCAATACGAAGACATCACCCCGACGCTCATTGAGCTGGCGGGTGGAAAGCCGATAGCCGGTTTGGACGGCCGCAGCTTCCTGCCGGTCTTGCGCGGAAAAAGGCAGCAGGCCCGCTCGTATGCGTACGGCATTCACAACAACATTCCGGAGGGAAATCCGTATCCCATCCGCAGCATCCGTGATACGCGTTATAAATTAATTCTGAACCTGACGCCCAACGAGGAATACTACAATCGGTTTATGATGAATCCCCAACGGAAAGATGGTAATTCTGTGTGGTTTTCCTGGGTCGATCAGGCCACTAGCGATCCGAAAGCCAAGCGCATTACCGACCGGTTTGTGAAACGACCCGCCGTTGAGTTCTACGACACCCAGACCGATCCCGGAGAGTTTACCAACCTGGCGGCAAATCCGGCATTCCAAAACAGGATTCAGCACTACCGACAGAAATTAGAAGCCTGGATGAACGAGCAAGGCGATGCAGGAGCCGCCCTGGACATCACTTACACTCGAAAACCGGAGTGACTATTGGCGTCCTGGCCCGTCCGTTCGAAGGTTAAAATCCAGTCCAGGTAAAGTGAGGCAGATTGGTTAAATAAATCTGAAAACCAGGACCAGCGATCAGGGGTTAAGCATCCATGATGCCTATACACACCTTAGCGGCAACCATTGACAACATTGTCCAGGCCGGCCATTCGCCTTCTGAAACATTATCGCTGGTGGTTCAATGCGTCGGGACGGCCCTGAATGCCGACCGATGCTTCCTGTACGTCAGGCAGCCCGATCAGGAGCGGGGACGAACCGCCTTTTGCTGGCGTAAAAATGAGAAAATCTCCGACAAAAACACGATACAGCCCAACTGGCAACCCGATACCACCACATTACCCGCTGAAGACCCGCTGATTCGTGCCGCGTTGGCCATGAAGCCATCCGTGTATGTGGATGATGTTGAAACCGCAGGCCCTGAGGTGCTCAATCGACAGTTCGAGCGGGAAACCTTCGGTCACCGGGCCCTGATTCATGCCCACATTCACCAGGATAACCAACTCTGGGGAATTTTGCAGCCCTGCCTGTTTGGGCGCCCCCGACACTGGACTGACGAAGAAAAAACGCAGATTGAGACCCTACTGCCGCTCCTACAGCCCGTTATAGCTGCTTTTGTCGCGTCTGCTCACTAATTTACCACTTTCTATAACCTATTTCCAACGGTTTTCGTGGTACCAGAATCCCTCCCGAAAAAATAGCAATCCCAATGAGCGCACGAATAGCCGTAATACTTCTTTTGCTTCTGTCAGCTTGCCGCTCGGATCGTGTTCCTCCCAGAGAAGTAAAAGCTGTTTTAAGAGGGTTCCAGGATGACACGTACAATCCTTGTGCGGGTTGGCGCTTTGAAGTTGGCTCAGAATTTTTCCCGGCTGATGAGGTCCCCGAGCAATTTCGACGGCAAAAAGATGTCAACGTATGGCTTCGTTACGAAAAAGATACCGTTTCATTTCGAGCAAAGCTTTTCACACATTGTCATTTTATAAAGGTTGTATCACTCCGGAAACGGTAATACCCCGTTTACGGTTTTTTAGGGCGTTTACCGGTCCCTGAAGGCAGCTTCTGGGGAGTCGTAGTAGGACCTGCAATGGTGATCGTTCCGTTTTTCACCTGCATCCGATCAATAAATACAACCCGTTCATCGCCGGTTTGAGCGGTTCGACCGTGGTAGACGCAGAACATCTCTTTGCCATCCGGTGAGTAAGCGATGCTGTTGTGTCCAGTGCCCGTTACCGAGCCGCCCTTATCAACATTCTGCTGCAAGATCGGATTGTTAGCGGCTTTTTTAAACGGACCCAACGGGGACGAGGAGGTAGCGTACCCAATGGCATAATAACGACCGCCAAAATGATTCGCTGAATACATGATGTAATAGGTGTTGTCCTTTTTAAACGTAACCGACCCCTCCGTCCAGCGACGGTTTACTTCGCGGGCCGTTACCGACCGGCTCTCCCATTCGGCCTGCTTATCGCTGAGCCGAACTGGGGGGCGTAAGATTAAAACGGGCTGCCCAATTACACCGGTGAAATCCGGTTTCAGTTCTACGCCGTATACCCAGCTTTCTTCAATTTCCTTGAACCAGCCTTTCTGGCGCGCTAAATCGGCCACTTCACTTTTCACCGGATGTTTGTAGCAGGCCCGCGAGTAATACAAATAAGCTTTGCCGTTGGTATCAAAAAAGACATTGGCATCAATGATGGGATAGCCCGGATCAAAAACGGGTTGGTTCGCCAGATCAACAAAAGGACCCGTCGGCTTGTCAGCGACGGCCACCCCAATGCGAAAATTTTCTACTTCGCGGGTCGGATTGACCTTCCACTGGGCACTGTAAAACAGGTAATACTTTCCCTTCACTTCATACACTTCCGGTGCCCAATAGGCCCCGCCCCAACTGGCTTTGGGGTCACTCCAGCCATTTTTATTGTCATGAAAATAAACCTGGCCTTCTGGCTTCCAGTTTACCAGATCGGTGGAGGAGTAGGTACTAAATCCCTTGTTAGCGCCACCGCCCGTTCCGTATAAGTAATAAGTGCCCTTGGTATATAAAATGTACGGATCTCCAAGCTGTACCGGCAAGGGATTCGAAAAAGTGGTCTTATTGGATGGCACGCTTCGGGTGGTCTGTGCAACGGCAGGGGCCAAAAACAGCAAAGAGCCAACTAAAATCTGCAACAGGAATCGTTTCATAGCGGATAGCGAATCATGTAAAAAAGACAGGCATTTGCCTGACTGGTTAAAGAGACTTCTCATGAAAGAACGAAGGGACAGCGGTCTACCGTTTTTCGGCTTTCTACGGAATAACCCTTGGTAGCCAACAGTGGTTGCTTTTGCCGTAAAAGGTTAGCTAATTTCCCCTACTTGTAAGCCCATTTTTCTCCCGGCAGACAAAGATTTTAGCGATGTTTCCCAAAAGTACCAGGAGTTGACTCATTTGTGACAGGCTTTGCCCGCCAAACAGCCGACCTTTGACTCAATCAAACAGGAAGACAACTCTAAACAACATACGCCATGAAAGCCTTCGTCAATACCCTGATCCTCGCTTTTGCTATTACCGCTGCCAGCTTCAACCCAGCCAACGCCAATCCCAACCATCCCAAGAAAGCGGCCGCTTTCCAGACCGGCATTTACACTACTACCCAAGGCAAGTTGCAGGTTGCCATTCAGAAAGAGACCACCAGCCCGATCCTGGTGCAGCTGCGCAATGCAAAAGGCGAAGAAGTCTTTAGCCAACGAATGGCAAAACGCCAACAGGCGGTTCGCTTCCGGATGGATGTCAGCCACCTGCCCGACGGAGTCTACCAGGTGGTGGTCAGCAATGGTGTAGAAACGACCACCAAAGAAGTGACGCTGGCTACTCAGCAGCCGGTGGCCACTCCCCGCCTGGTTGCTATTCACTAATTCGAACTTACCTTCCCCTCTGGAACAGTAACAACAAACTTGATGATTCTCCGCCAAACGGCTTACCCTAGGGTGAGCCGTTTTGGTGTTTGGAACAGCAGGGTCATGAAGGGTATTGACCCTAAGTATTATTTTTATTTTACAGCCGAAGCTATATTCTGACTTCGGCTAAAAACCGTAATTTTCGGTTTTCCAGCCCTACCAACATGGAAACCTCTTTTACAATCATTGGAATCGGACCCGCGGGTGTGCAGGTATTGGACCATTTGACCGATCGGGGTCTGCCCGACTTAACGGCCGTCGCCTGTCTGAGCGATCTGAATTCACTCCAGGCCTCGCGTATTCGGGAGAAAATTCTGCTTCCCCTGAACGCTTCCGATACCCACTGGACAGAGTCACTTTCTCCATTGGTTAAAACCGCCAAGCTCGTTTTTGTGATCGCCCAAGTCCATGACGAAGCGACGTTACAAACCGTTCTGGCCACCGCCCGCTTTTTGCAAGCGGTAGACCAACCCTGTATTGGGGTTCTGGCGCTTTCTCAGGCCATTGACTCCACCTTGTCAGCCCCGATTTCTTCCCTGGCCGATATTTGCCAGGGCCTGCTGGTTTTTGAAGCTCCGAAAAGAAGCCATGAGTACCTGCTTTCTCAGCTCACGGTGGCGCTGGAAGGTATACTGGATATTTGCACCCAAACCCTGGGTTCTGTAGACTATTATGATGTACGACACGTCTTACGGGGCCGGGGCCGTGCCGCTGTTGTTCGGCAGCAAGCCGCTGGAACCAACCGCAGTGAAGAACTTTTGTCCAAAGTGCTGGATCAGCTCACGGTGGAAAATTTTGACGCATCGCGGGTGAATCGGGTCTTGCTTCAACTAAGTAGCAGCCCCGAGTATCCAACCTTAATGCGGGAACAGGTGACCATTACCAAAGGGTTCACCGCTCTATTTACCGCCCCGGCAAACGTATTTAAAGTCGGCTACGCAACTGACCCTTCGCTGAACAGCACTCTTCAATTGACCTTGTTGCTTTGGGCACCCCTGGAATAACTTTCTCCACATTCACCTTCGATGGAAACGCAATTCATCGGATTGCCCGGAAAATAAACGAAAAAGCGCAACCCGTCCGATTCGTGTAGGATGACCGTTAAGATCGCCAGAAAGCGTTTATGAAATTGCTATCGAGAGAACACAAAAAAGCCCGGTAAATACCGGGCTTAGCGTTCAGGCCGCCGATCGGACCGGTTGAGGTGGTTGCAACCGCCGAACATGGTCTTCTTTCAATACAATCACATCCCGTTGCGGCTTCCCACTGTTGATAGAGTCCACCAAAGCATCGAGCAGGCGGTTCGCCCATTCAGGAATGTATTTGCCCTCCACCTCAATAAACACTTTAGGAAAGGAATACAACCCACGGCCCAAACCAAAATGAACAGCCGCCCGTTTCATGGAATCAGATATACCTCCTTTGAGCGGTTCCACGGCCGTACGGCCTGCCCCATCGGTTTTACTGACCTTTTCGCCAGTTGGTAATGTCACGGTAATACTACACAGAAAACCGCCATCAATTTCTCTGACCTCATTGCTCCAGTTGGCCCAGCCAAATTGCTCATCAAAGCGCTCCATCACACAACGATTGGTGATGTAGGGAACCACAATCAACTTGGCGGGTTTGCCATTTTTGGCTTCAATTTGCTGCTGCACGCGCCATTCAATCTCCTCGGCCCGCAGCGGGGCAGTTAGTTTGGTAATGTCCATAGTAGGTTGTTTCCTATTCAACAAAAAATAGGGCAAAATCGATCTCTCATAGCAGGATAAGGTGGATTTTATGCAAAAAAAATAGCCGGACGGTCTTGTCCGGCTATTCGAAGTGATCAGTCACAAGTGACATCAATATAGCTTTTATTGCCCTGTTAACTCCCGATGAAATTTCCGGTTTTGAATGATGAGGGAATGGGGCGTGGGAAACTGAAGCCCGGGCATTCACCATCTCTTAATAGCATTGCCCGACAGTGGCGTTCTGATACTTTCTTTGCGAGCAATTGCTTACTGGGCTAATTAGAATTGGGCTTCAAGGCCCAAATTTCCACTCGTCGTCAACCCCAATTTAACTAGTTTCGGAGGCATGCGTTTATTACTGTAGCTGTAACGTACGGTAAATTGCCTGGCTGATTTGGCGATCAGTTCATGGGAAAGCTCAAACAAACAAATACCACTTACAAAAAGCCCTAGTCCGCCGAGAATTTTGGGCAAACTACGAACGGTGTATTCAACCTTTACATCGGAAGGGTTCGCATTTGTTGGAGTGCGAGGACCACGAACGTAGGAAATCTCTTTGTGGCCCTTAAGCCCATTGTACGCAACAGCAACGCCAGCGAGAGAAACCAACGGACCAACGGGTTGTAAAATTTGCCCCCAACGGTATTTTACCAGTGTTTTTGGCGCAGCCTGAAACATTTCCCTAAGGGTAGTATTCGACAGCTTTCCGGCTTTACTGTGGATGGTTGTTGTAAAGAAATTCCGTTTCGACCAGAGTGAATCGTCCGCCAAAACGGCCGCGCTAGTGGGTTGGGATTTTGTTGGAGCAATTGCAGCAAAATCACCTCTTGCCACCTGAATACCTGCAGCAGAAACTGCATGTTCACTTCCAGGCCAGTTAAATGTAGAAAATTGCGCGAAGGTAGGAACCGATAACCCCCACAGTAGGATGGATACAAGTAGTTTCATCAAGGTAGGCTATAAAATGAAAACTTTTCAGAAAGACCGCTTTGCCAGCAGGCTGGCCCCAAAATTTTGTTTCAGCAAACCGCCGTTGTCATACGCAACAGTCGCCTTGATCGTGTAGTTATTCAGCGCATAAACAACCTGTTGTTGTAGGGAGGTTTGATTATACTTTAATGGAATATCGTAGCTGCCTAAATTTTCGCTTACCGAAATCCGCGTTATCAAATCAAACTTACTTACTTGGCTTCTAACGGCGACCATGAACGCTCGTATACGGTTGTTAACGATGAGGTTAGGATTAGCGGCCAAATTTTGGGGAAGCCCCGTGGTGTAGCGTAAGGGCATGATAAACGGGGTGCCGATGGTTTGCCCCTTGTACGTCCACCCGTCTATGTAGCGTCCATTATTGAAATAGTTATCACGTCCCCGCAACCGGTCATCGCCCCCAGCGCTGGATGTGTAGGGGCCACCCTGGCTGGTGGTGTTCAGGTATTCCAATACTACCCGCAACACCCCCCGATCAGCCTGTTTGCGACTGACGGAAAGGCCCAGCAAGCCGTCGGCGATGTTGTTCAAATAATAGAGTGAACCATCTTCGTAGATGGATTGACGATACAAAAACCATTTGGCAGACGAATTTTCATATTCCAGGCCAATGTCGAAGGTGCCCAGATGGTTGCCAACCCGGTTTCCTCCCTCCGCTGATGCTTTTCCATTCCGAATCACCAAATCCCCCGTATACAAGGATTTAGCGGTGACTACGTACAGATAGGATTCCAGATCGCTACCGTACTTTGTTATTTGAACGCCCCGGTCTATACGTGGATACAAAAGTGTCCCGCCCCATTGCACCTGGTGATTAAACCCGCCATAAAATTTAAATCGCCAGTCGGGTTTGCCGATCCGCAGGTAAAAACTTTTCTGGTGCAAATAATAGTTTTTCATTGAATCTGCCGCCCCAAACCAGCCATGTGCAAAATTCCCTTTTACAGCGATTAACCCGTTTTTCATAATTCGGGTATACTTCGGGATGCTGACCTCTACTTTAGGCAGCGGTAGGGCGTTTCCCGACCAAATGTAAGAGCCAGCACTTAAACTCGAGTCAGCTAATCCCTGGATTTCCCGGCGCCTTCCGGCGGAAAATTCAAAGATACCGTAACGAATCTTGCCGTACAGTTCAGCCAACAAAACCTGGTTAGTTTTGCCCACATTAAGTACAGCCCGGGCACCGTATCCGTAGGAAAATTTTTTCGTAAACACACTGTCATACTCTTTTTTCGCCTGAGCCCGAATAGTAAATCCCTGTGAATTCAGCGGAATTTCACCAAACTCATTCGACCGTATCCAGAAGGGATTCGTGCCCTGCGTCGCCAGAAAGGTTCCCGCTTCAACGGAATAAAGTGGCCTCTTCGGACGCTGAGCCTTTACGGCTGAAGATACAACTAGGCAACAGCACACAATAACAAGGAAGAGCGGATGAGTCGTCTTCATAATTGGTAGGTAAATTCGATTATTGGTAGACAAAAGGGATTGCTGAACTAGCCGTTGTTCAACTTTTCTATCTCTCCTTCAGTGATGAATAGCTTTTCAGATCGCAATTTGGTGTAAACGACAAACCAGGTCATTTACTCAACAAGATCGTATAGAGGGCAGGAATCATTCTTTGGAAGGATGATAGTCCATCAGGATTTTTAGTATTCTTTCGGCCGCGCGACCGTCTCCGTAAAAGGGCTGAAAAGTGATGGCAGGTTTATTTTCGAAATATTCATACGCTTGAAGAATACGGTTTTCATCAGCATTGCATAGAATTGCAGCCCCACTTTCCACAATTTCCACCCATTCCGTTTCGGGCCGCATGATGATACACGGTTTGTTTAAAAAGTAAGCCTCTTTCTGTACTCCCCCTGAATCGGTGAGAATCAGGTGGGCGTTTTTTTCCAATTGAATCATTTCGAGAAAGGAAACCGGCGGAATCAATAAAATTTGTGTATGGTTTTTAATGCTCTGAAGGTGTTCGGCGTCCAATAGTAACTCCATCTGTTTAACCGTACGGGGGTGAAGGGGTAGCACAACCTTGGTAGCAAACGTTTCTACGATTCGCTGAAACGACCGAAACAAAGCCTTCAGTCGAGCCGCATCGTCCGTGTTAGAATTTCGGTGCAAGGTGGCCAGAACATAGCCATCTGCTTTAAGAGTATACTGTTCAAGAATGGATGTTTCTTGCTCCGCTACACCACTAAAAAACAATGTATTATCGTACATTACATCCCCCACATTGAAGATTCCGGGCTTATTGATGGTATAGGGTGGCTTGGTATCGGTTTTAAAGCCCTCAAGGATTAGATTCTTAAAACCAGTTTCAGTCGGTGGAAACAGATAGGTCGCGACATGATCACTCACCACCCTATTTATTTCTTCAGGCATTCTTTTGTTATATGATCGTAACCCCGCTTCAATATGAACGATGGGGATATCCAATTTAGAAGCGGCTATAGCAGCTGCTATCGTTGAGTTAGTATCTCCATATAGAATTAGAAAGTGGGGTCTTTCTATCTCCAATATCTCTTCTATTCCAATAATCATTTTTGCGGTTTGTACTCCGTGATTTCCGGAGCCAACGTTCAGGTTATAATCCGGCTTTGGAATTTTCAACTCATTGAAAAACACATCGGACATTTGCGCATCATAATGCTGACCAGTATGTACAATAATGTCACGAATACAAGAGGAAAATTTATTTTTCACAGCACGGCTAATGGCAGCCGCCTTGATAATCTGCGGCCGGGCACCAATAATAGTGAGCAGTGTAAGCATATTGAAGTTTACGTAACCCGCTGCGCTTTTTTGGTTAACCTTGCCCAAAAACCAACCAATAAATAACCGAGTGTAACACCCAAGAAATTGGCTACTAAATCATTGACATTAAAAGTACGGTAGGGCAAAAACCGTTGTAATAATTCGCAAGAAAGCGCAAAGGTCAAAGCGGGCACATACGACAGCCCAATCCATATGCTGCCTCTATGAGGTATTCTATAGCCATACGCGAGGAGTACTACCCAAGGCACAAACAGCAGAAAATGTGCTAGATAATCCAACCGAATTTGTAGTACATAGTTATCATTGATCTTACCTAAATGTTGCCCATCTCCATTCAGTGGCAACATTACGACCAAAAGGATCAATCCAGTATAAATCCAGGTAGCTATTTTAGCCAGATTAGAAATCTCAACCATTAATTGCCCAAATTTTACTCAACAAAATGCTACCAAAAGGTTACACTCTAACAAAAGCAAGTAACTTAAACTTCAGCAACGGCATGAACTATAAATCGATCCTGATAGGCAGGATTTGCTTTTAGCGTTTTTACACTGGCCGGATAGTTTTCTAAAAACCATACCAGGAATGGCGTTACATTTATTTTTTCATTCAACATTCTATTCCTTCTTTGTAAAAAATCATTGGCTGAACGCTCCATTACTTCTGAGATCCTGGATAATAATTCGGTTTCTCGCCCCGGCAGAATACCATAGGTTAACTGATAGGTATGTTCCAATTCTTCCAATACTGATATTTTACCAGAGAAGTCACTATACCGTATGGAGGGCACCCCAAGCATGGCTGCTTCTACGCTCATACTTTGGCTATCACAGATCAAAAGAGCCGAATGAGCCAATAAATGATGCATATCCCTGGGATCGGGCCTGAGTATATAATCCTTGAAGTATTCACCCAACCCATCTTCGCTGGAGATTTTAACGGCATACCCTTTGGCTTCTACCAGGCTGATGATTCGCTTTAACAAGGCTAAATCAATACCTCGTTTTCCAACGTCATGGTAGGCAGTTAAGCGGGCCAACCGAATTAATACATACGGATTGCTCAACTGATACTTCGCCGGAGTTTGGGGGTCAGGCTTGAAAACCGCCGGATGTAAATACCCCAGTTTCATGTAGCCCTTATACCCAACTTTTTTGGACGTCCAGGGGCCAACCTGGCATACCTCCGGGCAAAGAATCGTCTGCGTGAGCGGATACGTTATTTGAGCCAGGCTTTTTATTACTTCATAATCGTCCTCAAGAATCGTGATTCGATTGATCCCAAATACTTTCCCCAACTGGGCAATGGTGGCATCGGTACCAATCAATAGGGTAAAGCGGTTTCGCAGGATGATGGGAATAATGACCAGTAGCCGTTTGAGGTAGCTCAAAATGATCATCCAATGCGTTGAGCCCCGCGGCTTACTTAAAATGTTGGTGTACGGCAGTCCATCTTCTCGAATCAAATCTTCTAACACATCCTTTGTTTTTATCAGGATGGTAACCTGATGTGCAGCCGAGAGCTGTTTGATTGTTTCCCGTACAAAAAGGTACTGAGCGGGATGACCAAAGTAAAATAAAAACTTCATCAATGCCGTGGTTTGGTATCCAGAACAGCGCTCGCCGAAACAGACAGGGGCGTGAAGGCATACAGTTTTTTCAAAAGCGGGCGAAGCCGTCCAATTGATCCAAAAATCAGGTCATAATGTGACGGATAATCGAATGTTTGTTTGGCTGATGCGGCCCAGATCTGTTCAAATTCCTGATCGGAGAGCGCTAATTTCTTCTGTATATACGCTCTGGTTAGCTCTAAATCCGAATCGGTGGAAAAAGGTTGTTGCAGCTGAGCTAACGCTTCTTTACGGGTTATGGCCTGGCTAAGTACCTGCGCCGACAAGTTGATTTTTCGCTTATCAATTCCAAATTTTCGGGGAAGCCAATAAGCCATAGAAAACTTGGTAAATAAATTTTCGTGGTGATGGCCGCCATAATCTTTCCAGTCATAGACATCCATCATCAGCCGCTTGGCATCCTGCTTTTTATAGTCCAGATAATAGTACGGTCGAATATCCCTAATTCTTCGAACCAGGCCCGAATAGATTAGTGTAAATAAGGTTAGTAAGGGATAGGTTTTAAGGGCAATACCGGAGCCAAACCGCTTGTGAATAAACCGTAATTGCTTCGCGTCAGCATATGTCCACTCTTTGGGTTGTTTGCCCTCCGACCGAAAATCGTTCCCCCGCAGAATATACCGAATTCCCTCCGAACGCGCCACTTTGTACATCGCAGCTTTTATTGCCAAATCGGTGGGCGTATCGATCCAAGGCACTCCCGCTTTCATGTACGCCCGAAGTAAATCTTTTATTTCTTCATAATTGATTACGTAGGTCTCCAGATCAATGCCGAGTTTCGATGTTACCTTATAAATGTTTTGAACAGCCGTTTCGCTGTTAAAGCCATTATCTAAATTAACCGCTAGTGGACGAAGACCGTACTGGTGAATCAGATGCAGCAAATAAGAACTATCAACTCCCCCACTGACGCCAACTATGCAATCGTAGCGCCTTTTTTTACCAGCCGCTTTCATTTCAGTGACCAACTTCCCCCAGTCGTCCTGCCCCTGTTTTCCTCGGGGGTAATCGGCCATCATCTTCTCCTGTAGCCTACAGAAGTTCGATACACCGTCCTCATCGAAGGCAATCCCGGGGATGGTCTCATCCCACACGCCTTTTGCACAAATTTTCATGATGACTTTGAAAACCCCAATTCCTATGGGGGTAAGAAGATTAGTTACGATTGGCAAATAAGGCTAGAAGCTCCTCATTTTTCGGGTAATTGACCAAAACCGCCTTTCGGGGACCATGATACACAAACAGCGAACCAGCCGCTACGGCCGACGCATTGGCTGTCTGGACAGCCAGTTTTAAATCGGCTAAGCATCCTGCCCCACCCGAAGCCACCACCGGTATACGAACGGCAGCCGCCAGTTCTTGGATCAATTTTAGATCATACCCCTGCATCATCCCCTCATGCGCGATGGAGGATACGATCAATTCGCCGGCGCCATTGGCTTCCATTTGCTGCGCCCAGCCAACAGGATCAAGTCCAGTAGCTCGGCTTCCCCCTTCGGCGTAAACCTGCTGCTTCCCTAAAAACTTCTTCCTGACATCGATGGAGACCACAATGGTTGAACAGCCAAACTCTTCCGATGCTTCTTTAATAAAAGCCGGTTTATTGATGGCGGACGAGTTAATGATTACTTTCTCCGCGCCGGCATTAATTAGTTTTCGTATCTCATCAATCCGCCGAATCCCTCCCCCTACCGCGAACGGCATGTTAGCCTCGTCGCCAACCTGCCGGACAAACTCAAGATCGATGCAGCGCCCTTCCCGGGTTGCCAGAATATCCAACAGTACCAACTCGTCGGCCCGGAGGTCATTGAATATCTTTACCGCATTAATCGGATCACCGATATAGGTATAGTCTCTGTAGTTGACCGACTTTACCAGCCCTTTGTTGCGGACGAGCAATAGTGGAATAACACGTGGTCTGAACATGCTAGAACAATGTAGCGACGGAGTAGTGCGGTATTTGAGCAGGAAGCCTGCTTCTAATCCATGGCCATAAAATTGGCCATGACTCTTTCTCCCCAATCGTGGCTTTTTTCGGGATGGAATTGGGTACCATAGATATTGGCTTTCTCAACCGCCGATACAAATGGATACGAATAGGTGGTCATGGTGAGTATATCCTGCGGCTGCCGGCAAACCATGTGATACGAATGGACAAAATAAAAAAGCGCCTGATCGGGTATAGTAGCCAACAGGTCGGACTGCTTGGCCCGCTCACCCGTATTCCAACCCATGTGCGGAACCTTATGGGTCAATGCATCATGCACACGAAACCGGATCACCTCCGCATCCAGCCAGCCAAACCCCGCGGTATTTCCTTCTTCACTAAATCGCGCCATTAATTGCATTCCTAAACAGATACCCAGTATGGGTGTTTTCTCAACGAGTACCTTCTGATTCAACACGTCCCAAATACCTGATTCTTTTAATTTTTTGACCCCGTTGGCAAAATGTCCAACCCCAGGAAGCACCAGTTTATCGGCATGGGCAATCTCCTGGCGATCCGATGAAACCCGGACACGGCCCTCCAGCCGATCAAATTTTTTCTGGACCGAACGTAGATTTCCCATGCCATAGTCGATGATGACAAGATCGGTTTGCGCACTCATAGCAATTGTTGATAAACGTCACGCACTTGTTGAGCAATGAGCCGATTGTCAAAACGCCTAACTAATTCCCGCGAAGCGATCGGTTCAGGGTTTTTCAGTACGGTCCTTAATTTGTCTGCGACATCAGCAGGATCATGCGATGTGAGGTAACAACCGGCAATGGGGCTTAAAACCAACTCAACATCGCCAACCCGGGTGGATACAACCGGACAATTGCAGGCCAGTGCTTCTTTAATGAATTGCGGAGAGCCTTCCGAATGCGAAGTCAACAGGGCCACATCGACCGCCGTCAACAGCAATGCCACTTGCTCACGAGAATAGTTTTTCAGTTCCAGCAGTTCAACATCACCTTCCAGCATCGCAACAGCCGCCTTCGCTAATGGATAATTTTTAACGGTATTGGTGAAGCACGACGAAAACAGCACGTATTTCTTTGTCTTTACCAAACCCAGCTGTTGCCGGCTTACCGATTTAAGACGGGGTTTAAATAAGTCAAAATCGACACCACAGGGTATTATGGCTGCTTTACCGCTCCGCGCATAAATTGCTTTGGTGAAAAGATGAGGGCTTATGTAGATGGTTCGATAACTGAGTAATTCCACAAGAAGCGAAATAATCCGTACCGGAAGCACGTTTATGTCGGAGCCATGAAAGGTTGTAATGACAGGCACACTCCGCTGGAGATTTGCCAATAGCGCAGACATCGTTACATGGGCATGAATCCCGTCATACGAACAAGTCTGTAGTTGATCAACCAGCTTACTGAAGGATGAAAGATACCCCGGGATCCCTTTTCCACGAATGAAAAAGTAATCAAACTGCAGCGTAGGGTCTAGCTGTTTTAGTGCCTCCACCTGGTCATAAACAAACGCCTGATGCAATCGGACATCGAAACGTGGTGCATTGCCACTACATACGACAAGTATACGCACGATACCTACGACCGACCTGCTAGTTTAAACCAATTCCAGCCGATAATGATAACCGACACCAAGAATAGATAAGGAACGTAATATTTTTTATTCCGTTGGTTAAGCTGGGAAACACCATAAGCCGCCAGAATCAGCAGGAACGGTATAAGGGGTAAATGAAAACGCTCCGATAAAGCAAACCCACTGGAAGCGAGCACAAAAATATAGGAGAAAAGCACGGCCAATAACAGAATATGTTCCCGTATTTTTTTCTGTTTATAAAGAGCCCAAAGCCCGATGATAACGAAAAAAGCGTAAACATTGCGGGTAAAAATAGGCCCACCTAACATCATTGCATTTTGCTGTTCAGGAATATTGACCAGCGTCGGGAAAGGGGCTATCAACATAATTGGTAAAAAAAGGCTTTTCGATCCGTAGCGAGCGAGCCGATTCGCGCCCTGCCTCGTAGCAAAATTATCCATTTGTGAGGTAAGGTTCTGATCGCCAGTTGTCCAATATTCATCAATCCGCTGCCCCAGAGACGTTGAATAAATAAGAAAAACGACCATTACAAGCAACATAATGAGCAAGAACCGTTTATTTCTTGTTGAAATTCGACTGGAAGTCAAAAACGTCGCCATAGCCACCGATCCAATCAGACAACCCGCTAATACCGTTCGAAAGAAGAATAGTGAGCCTCCCGCTAAAATGAGGCCAGCAACCGTACCGAAATACACGGTAGGCTCACGGATAAATCGATCCGCCAGATAAATAAAGCAAACCGTCAGGAAAACCATTTCCGTTTCCTTCACGTGAATACCACAATAATAAATAAGGTTTGGCACCAGCATCGTTAAAACACCAGCCATTCGACCAACAGACTCGTTGAAATTATTGCGTCCAATGTAATAAACCAACAGACAGGTATAAGAACTTAACGCAGCTTTTAAAATTCGTGGTACTATTACACCATCCCCAAACAAATAATATAAGATGCCAAGGTAAAAGGGATAGCCCATATCCGCATAATTTGAACCAATATAATTTAAATACAGGTCAAATTTACCATCTCGAAGCAGGCCAACGAGCCAAATGGCCTCATTATGATACCCTAAAGCATCAGCGGTTAAGAACTCAAAGGGTTTTCCGGTAGACCATATAAAATAGAAATAACTTAATACAACCCAAAATAATCTAATAGCGAAGGCAGTGTAAAGCAATTTTCTTGAAAACTTTTCATTTGAAATATTTAACCAGAGGGCAGATATTTTAGAAGTATAGTAGAAAAAAAGTAAGGTTACAACAAAACCAAATAGAGTCCATTGTAAGGGCAATACTTGCTGAATAAACAGAACAGATAAAAAAACAACAATAAAAAAAAAGGTCAATAATCCTTTTCGAGTAAAATAAAATGGAATATATCTGATCGTGGAATTATTCATTTAAATGCAACAAGGACGTGTAAGTTTGTATCAATTTATTAATATGGGTATTTATAGAATATTTATCGCGAATATACGCGTTGTTCTCTTGAGCAATATTTTCTACAAATTCGCGGTTATCTAGAAAGTATTCAATTTTTTTCAAAAGGTCTAAACTATCTTCTGTTTTATAAAGCTGGGCGAAACGGCCATTTTCCGTGATCTCCATCATTGCTGACCAATCATTTACAAAAACAGGCTTACCAACCGACATGGCCTCAACCACAGCAATGCCAAAGGTGTCGTGGTTGCTTGCGTACACAAAAGCATCTATATCATTTAATATAACTGGTATATCCCGGCGCGACCCAATAAAATGAACGCGATCCAGCAGGTTATTTAATTGACAAAAGTTAACGCAGTCATCATATAAATGCGGCAAGTTGGAATTACGGGCACCGGCGAAAATAAAGTGAAAATCAACCGGTATTTCTTTTAATTTGTTCAAAAAATGGCAGATGAGTAGGTGATCTCGAACGGGAACAAAATTCCCGATGCAACCCATTACTAATACATTGGACGGAATTCCTAATTCTTTTCTAATTCCTCCGGGAGATTCAACCCTATCTAACCTGGTAAAATCTACACCATTATAAACAACTTGTTGACGTTCGGAAATTCCTAATGAATAGGTAGAAATGTAGTATGATTTTAAACTCTCACTTACATATATATTTAAGTGAGAATACAACAAGATAAACTTTACCAAGCAACGGGTTAAGAAGTTGTAACCAAAATCATATCCATGAACACTTAATATCACCCGAATACTCGTCCCAAAGCAGGCCCAGTAGGCAAGAAAGGCATCGAACGGAAGTTGGGCGTGAACTATTTGCACATGATGTGAACGAAGTATTTTCCGAAGTTGGTAAAAATAAGTAAAGCTAAATGGGATTCGAAATGGTAAATGGATAAGTGAAATACCGGTTTTCGTAAATTCATCTTTTAACGCACCATCCTTGCGATAAATAACCAGACCTTCTATTTGTGCCGGGTTTATTTGCCGGATGGTATCCAATAGCATTGTTTCTAATCCACCTCGGTCAAGTCCCCCCAGCATATAAGCGACTTTCATCTCGCTAGAACTTTCTTTAGAGTTTGTTTAACATGCGAACCGATAAATTTAAGTCTAAACAATGAACGAACGAACCAAATAGGAGAACTATATACAAGTTGAAAAAAAAATGGTTGTTTTTGAAAAACAACTTCTCCTAATACTTGGTTAACTTCTGATATATAAAGTTGCGACGTATAATAAGAAGTAAGGTTGCGTACCCGTAAGCCATCTAACAAACATTTCAATTCGCTCGAACTTTCTTCAAAAGTGCGAAGAAACGTTAAGTTAAAGATAAAATGATTTTTAGGATTATAAAGCTTATCATTACCTAAAGCTCGTGAGGTTGATGAAACATTTTGGTTATAATAAGCAAGAGGTTTATTGAAATAAGCAACTTTATAGTACAATGCAAACCGAATCCAAAGATCAAAATCTTCTCCAAATTTCAATTCTTCTTTAAATCCACCGAGTTTCTGAAAAGTGGCTTTATCAATGACAACAGATATGGAAGAAAGCGGCATCCACCAGGCATGTATATACGCTTTAACATAATCAATATATCCTCTAAACCCTTTTACATATGGGTTAACCGAAGGTGTAAACGTTTCTCCTTTAACCCAATAGTATTGGCATCCAAAAACTGAGGCTTCAGGAAAATCACGTATAAGACTAAACATTTCTTCCAAATAGTGCGGATCCCACCAATCATCGGCATCCAGAAAGGCAATGAAATCGTATTTTGCTTTCTTTACGCCATTATTCCTAGCCACTGAAACGCCAGCATTTTCTTGACTGATAATAGAAATTCTACTGTCAGTAAAATTTAGTAGTTCATTTAGACTGTTATCGGTCGATCCATCATTAACGATGACCAATTCAAAATAACGAAAGGATTGCTGAAGGACAGATTGAACTGATTTTTTAATATAATCAGCTTTGTTATATAAGGGAATAATAACAGATATCACTACAACGACTTATCGACTTGATTAAATAACGTTCTATAATTTTTCACAAAAGCCTCTACTTTAAAAATAAATCTTTCCAAAAAGTAGATCGATAATCTAATAAATGAGTTTTTTTTCAAACGATTCATTTGCTCTATATCAAACCAATAACGGTCATAATCCAGTAATATACCTTTTGGCACTAAATCATTTAACACTTTCCTTCGTTCTTCCTGTAATAACCCAATCTGGCTAGTACTTATTCCATCTAACTTAAAATAAGACACATCAATATTGCGATGAATGACCTTCTCATTATGTATGCCCACAACTATCAGGTAAAACTTCCAGTCAGAAACAACCCTTAACGTTTCATCGTAGAGCCCGTACAGATCAAACAGTTCCCGCTTAATAAATGCTGAGGAGTGGTTCAGCGTCCCTCGATAAAACGTTAAAAAAGAAATATCATTCGTCGTGCCCTTATCCCTTCTCACCTTCCCATCCCGTTCAATAAGGAGCAGGTTTCCAATGACAACACCAGCATCTGGTATATTATCCAGCATTCTTTCAATGACATCGGGACTTGCTAGATAATCACCCGAATTCAGAAACTGACAATAGACCCCTTTCGCCAGTCTAATTCCTTTATTCATAGCATGGTATATACCGTGATCAGGCTCACTAATCCAGTAGTCAATTTTGTCCTGATACTGTCTAAGTAGTTCTGTACTGCCATCCGTTGACCCTCCATCAATCACAATAAATTCAACCTCACTTGAAGTCTGGCTTAAAACGCTTTCAATCGTTCTTGATAAACCGCTAGCGTTGTTAAGATTGATCGTTATGATAGACAGTTTCAACACGGTATTTCAATTGATAAACATGAGTGATTACAGCTACAATTTGATCAATCTCTGAAAACGTCAGTTCGTAGTATAAAGGCAGTCGAACCAGACAATCCGTATATCGGTCCGCCTGGGGCAATTCTGGCCCATTGTATTTAGAATTGTAATACGGGCTTTTGTGTAAACTTAAATAGTGAAATACGGCTAGTATACCCTGTTCTTTTAAGGCACCGATGAGGTATTCACGATCACCTGTTGTGTGGCAAATCAAATAGAACAGATGGGCATTGTTTGTTGAGTAGCCAGGAATAAACGGCAATCGAAAGCAACCGGCCAGCGCCAGGGGCAACAACGCTTGGTAATAGTAGTTCCATAAACGTATTCTCTGGCGTTGAATTAAATCCATTTGCTCTACCTGGGCATACAAAAAGGCCGATATGATTTCTGAAGGAAGAAAAGATGAACCGGTATCAACCCACCCATATTTATTGACCTCCCCTCTGAAAAACTCACTACGATTCGTACCTTTTTCCCAAATTATTTCTGCTCGTTTCAGAAACCGTTTGTCATTTATGACGAGCATGCCACCTTCACCTGCTATTATATTTTTTGTTTCGTGAAATGAAAAGGCAGCTAAGTGGCCAATTGCCCCGAGCGGGCGACCTTTGTAATAGGAATCAATGGCTTGGGCCGCATCTTCAACCACCAGTAAATTGTATCGGTCCGCGAGATTCATAATTTTATCCATATCGCATGCCACACCCGCATAATGAACGGGTACAATGACTTTTGTACGGCATGTAATAAGCGACTCCAGTCGATCTGCGTCCAAGTTTGGATTGTCGGAACCGCTATCGGCAAAAACGATTGTCGCGCCTTGCCTGACAAAAGCCAGGGCGGTTGAAACAAAGGTGTAAGAAGGAATGATCACCTCATCACCCGGCTGGATATCGCTTAGGATGGCTGCCATCTCCAAAGCATCGGTACAGGAAGTTGTTAAAAGCACTTTAGCAAATCCGTACCGCTTCGTAAAAAAAGTATGGCACTTTTGCGTATAGAGTCCATTTCCAGAAATCTTTCCCGATTTCACCGCTTCCGTAATGTAGCGTGTTTCCCGCCCGGAAAGAAAGGGTTTGTTAAATGGAATCCTATACTTACTCACAGCCAGAAATGATATACGTTTGTCTCGCTCTTCACCACAAACTGCTTTTTTTCGTAGAACTGACAGGCTAGTACATTCGCCCCCTGCGTGGTTACTTCCAGCCGGGTCAAATTTGCATTGAAGGCGTACTGCTCCACTTGAGTGAGTAAGCCTGTACCAATGCCTTGTTTCCGGTGGTGCGCATCGGTGGCCAGTAGCCCAATTACGCCGGTGTTTCCTTTTTGCTTGACTGTAATCAATCCGTTGACGAAACCCGCCGTTTTCCAGACAAACACGGCATCTGCTATTCCCCCGGCAACAGAGCGGTCAATCCACTGCCTGTATAGTTCCTGAAACCTTGCTTCCCCAAAAGCCGGGTCGATTTTAAATCGTGAAAATCCGCCACTCTGATAAGCCAACTTGTACAGTTGGTGAATGTCATCATTTGCTTGGAACAATCGAACGGACGTTGCCAGTGGTACACTTTTGCTGATCAGCTCTCTTTCATAGGTGCGTTTATGATCGACAAACCGTCCGTTGTAGGTTTGCAGTGTCTGCTCAGGTATCGCTACCTCAACATCAGTAAAGACATAGAGTAGCTTATAGTGCTGCTTACGAGCCACTTCTAGCACTTCCGTAAGGTGTTGAGCATGTATTTGAGTAAGCTGACCAATTTTAAATCCGAAAAATTGACTATCCCACTCCAGAAAGACAGGGTTCATCGTTGACACCTTCAAACAGCGCTCGGTTAAGTAGTTAGTACCTCTTGCAAACGATCCGAAAACGCTGCGCGGCCGTATGATTTATAGGCCAGGGTACGGCAATGCTTTCGGAGAGTAGTCCGGCTTTCTGCACTTTGATTGAGGATATAAACTATGCCCTGGGCCAGATCCTGAGCATCGCCTAATTGGGCCCGGTAGCCTGTTTGGCCGGTTATCACTAAGTCCTGCGCAACACCCGTATCGAAGGCTACTACCGGAGTTCCGCACATTAGAGCTTGGTTGATCATCATCGGGCCGGAGTCTTCCAGGGATGGACAGATGAATGCATCAGCAGCCTGATAGGCCAGTACCAGCTCGGTATCATTCAGATATCCCAGCTTTTTGACATTGGTGGGCAAATGCTCCGTGGGAAAGTCACCCGCCATCAAAAGCACACAATTGTCAATTGGGTTGAGCGCCAGCGCATCGAGTAACAACTGCATTCCTTTCCGTTTTTCTTTCAATGAAGCCGCTCCAAAAAACAATACCGGCTGATTTGCCGACAAGTCAAACTGCTGTCGGGCCACGGTTTGGTTGCCCGGCTTGAATATCTCGTCATCCACAAAACCCAGCCACTTCAACACTGATTTATTACGGAAGAGCGTTGATTGTTTGGCCCGGGCATAGTCTTTTTGCGAAAAGGTAATCAGTCGCAGATCAAGGGGTATGTATTTCTGCTTATACGCTAACGTTTGCTCAGCAAGTTTCTTGAGCGGTTCGGCTAGAATGGCGGGGCAGGACGAGCAGCTATGTTTATACCCTTCACAAGACCAGGGATAGTGACAGCCCCCGGTCAAAGGGGAGTTATCAATGACAAGCCAGTAAAGCGTAGCATTCGTCAGTCGTTTTAACTCGTGCATGACCTCGGCATTAATAAAATCCGTCACCCAATGAATAAAAATAACGTCCGGCTTTTGGGGTAGCAAAGCCAATATAGTTCGTGCCGACACGACCGACAATGTCTCATATCGATTGTAGAAGTAGTAATCATACGCAAATAAATCGTCGGGTCGTTTTTGCTTATAATGCCTGCGCCAGAACTTTCCAAACAGGTTGTCCATCGGTCTATCCGGGTAGGCAATAACATTCTGGCCATCTGTTCTACAGTCTTTAACCACCAAGTACGATGATAACCCATTCTCCACCAGCAGCCGGTTGAAGTCTACTGCGAACCTACCAGCCCCACCATAATCTAAAGCGGATAAATTAAGTACTACTTTGTTCGGAAGAACCATACATCTTACGTCAGCTATTTGGCCCATTCAATAGCCAAGAACTTAGTTATTAACAGGATACCAGAAACCTGCCCTATCGAAAAAGACGTTTTCAACTAATTTTATCCCTGAACAATTTTCCTTTACAGACCGAAACCTGACTGCCGCGAATCAGGAAGCAGCCCCTGGAAAGCCGTTCCGGTTGCGGAAGCCTTCTATTGTGCTTTATTTCAACTTATGAGCTTTATTACCTTCAGCAATACTTTTTTCCAGAATGGTCTTCGTTGCGGATTCACAAACCGCTCAAATACACACCAGTCGAACAGTTTATCGATTCGATGGGATGGGTGAACAAGGGGAAACGGTATTTCATAGCGAGGAAGGTTAGCCCGCAAATCGGTCTCATTGAATGAGTGCGTAGCATCTGCATGAAATCCAATGTTCGTAATCAGGTTAACGGCAGGAACAATTGTTTGTCCGCCGTTGGACCAACGGGCAAATAACCATTGAAAATCCCATACATCGTCGGGCCGGCTTAATTGATACTTGGTAAATTCACCGCTAAAATGGTTAAAATACAGGGGTGACGAGAGCGTAGAAAGAACCTTTTGCTTACCGGTTTCGGTGGACCAACCGCGCATGTCGTAATCAAAGGCGGCCCAGGCTCGGCGCCAGGAAGCCCAACCAAGGCTATGGCCCATATAACTGAAAAAGTAGGACGACTTGTAAGGCCTCCACTTCTTGAGGGCGTTAGTACCACTTATCATATAAACTTGTTCATCGTGCCGGTATTTCTCCAGCAATGCCTGACAATAGGAAAAAAAACTGGGATCAGGTAAACAATCATCTTCCAGAATAATTCCTTCTTCAACTTGCTCAAAAAACCAGGTGATAGCCTCGGCTGGCCCACGTCCACAACCTCGATTTTCGGTCCTGAACAAAGTCTGAACCGCACATGGCCAATCCACCTGTTCAATTATTGAACGCGCAGCGCGGCACCGCTCTATATCTGCTGGCTTAGTGGACCGTGCCCCATCGGCAGCCACAAACAGTTTTCGCGGTTTTACGGCTCGAATCGAATCAAACGTGCGCTGGGTGAGGTCGGGTCGGTTAAAAATGATGAGTAAAACGGGCGTCTCAATCATTTTTTCGGTCTGATTTTGGCGGTTTCAGTCCGCGTTTTAGTGCTACCATCCTCGTGGCTAGCAAGTAGGCAAACCGAATTACCTTATAAATCAAATATTTAGATTTCACCCAATCCCAAAGTTGTTGTTCGCTTTTTTTAGCCTTCCAACTTGCATAATCAGCCAAGACACGCTCTGGAATCATCAATCGAAGGATTTGATAAACCTCTTCCTTCGATTGGCTGCGCCACGCAGCGCTGTTCGACAAGCCCTCCAGGTTATAATCAGCTACAATAGATTTAAGAAGCGAGACAGAGCAATGATGAATGATGATGGCGCGAATCCAGAATTCGTAATCGCCATGAATCCTATACGTTTGCGTATACATCCCCACCCTGTCGAAGAGCGTTTTTTTTATGAAGGTTGATTGGTGGGGTATGGTCGCTTCATAAAAGGATTGAAGGGTGATCTCTTCAGATGGTGTGTACGTATGAACGATCGACCCATTTTTTGAAACCTGGCACCCTCCGATCAATACATCAGCTGTTTGTCTTATCCCGAAACATTGTTCGAGAACGTATTCATTGACCAGCCAATCGCCTGAATTTAGGAATAAACAATACGCCCCCTTAGCCCGTTCAATCCCCTTGTTCATGGCTGGATAAATGCCCCCATCCGGCTCTGATATCCAATAGCTTAGCCGGTGAGCGTGCTGCTCAATGACGAAACGGCTGCCGTCAGTAGAACCTCCATCAATAATCAAGTATTCGTAATCCGTGTAGGTTTGCTGAAAAACGCTATCAATTGTTTTTTGTAGCCCGCCAGCGTTGTTAAGATTCACGGTTATGATGGATACAAGCTGCCTACCCTGCAATCCTTCCTCGCAAACTGGCTCCATCTCGTTTCTAGAAATGATATCGATCTATTGGAGATTTCATCGACCTGCTCTTTTCGGTCCGTGTGATGGCATTCCGTTCGCTCAATGGTTTATCGTTGGGGCTTCTCGAAAAAACAAAGTTTCAATACGTACCCCGCCTGGTAATGAAACGATAGCCCATATTCTGCCCTGGAATAATCCTTTAGTAACTAGTTGGTAGGCTGCCTATCTGAAAAAATATCCTTCCACTTGCATTAACTCTCCGGTTTCATCACTTCGGTAACCACTTTCAATTAGTTTCAATTTGAATCCGTTCTGACGCATCAGCACAATCATTTCCTGCATTAGGGTTTCGCCTTCGTACAGCGGCTGGAGCGACAACTCCATCTGAAACCCCCGGATTTTATTTAGGGCATTTTTGCTTCCTTCAAACACTTGCCGCTCGAATCCCTGCGTATCAATCTTCACAAACAGATTCTTGCCTGGTTTGTAAAATTGATCAATCAGTGTATCTAATCGTTGAATGGAAATAGGTTCCTGTCGGGTATACACCGCATCAGGTGCACTTTCAAGGTGCAGCGGCAAAATATCTAAGATCGAACTACTGTACGAATTGGTAGAAACGTTGATCACTGCGGTGCCGTCATAATGACCAATGCCCGTATGCAGGGTATGCCAGCGAGCGTCAGTTGCGGCATTTACTTGCAGCTGTTGATAGGCCTCTCTCATGGGTTCAAATGATATAATATCACCAGCATAACCCAACCCCCTGACTTTTAAAGCATACTGACCAATATTGGCTCCTACATCAAAAATTAAGTCAATACCGTTAGACTGCATCAAATCGCACCATTGCCGAACAATAGGATCGGTGGGTAGGTGCTGAATATCGTACCCAAAGCGTTGGGCAAGTTTCTTTACAAAGGATTTCAAACGAGGTGATCCAATTTAAAAATTCGTAGCAGGAATCGTTTTAGCCGACGCACCCAAATACCAACCTGAATGACCCCAATACGCTTCAAAAAACAATAAACCCGGTACTCACGGCTCTGCAACCAATGCTGGCTTTGTTTTTCGAGTTGATCAAACTCTTCATAATCAGGCAAAAAACGCGGATACTTTTGCTGAAGGATAGTAAGTTGCTCCCGGCGCGGTAAATCGGTCGTCTGGGGGTTACAGCTAATCCCATCCATGTTGAAATAAGCAACCGGCTCGGCATGGTGATGGTATGAACTATGGTGCTCCAGCAACGCTTCCAGAAAAAAAAGCCAATCCGATGCTATTCTTAAGTGTTCGTTGTATAAGCCTAGTTTAGAGAATAAACTTCGTCGAATAAATGTTGCCTGATGGGGCAAGGTGCCTAGAAACAGCGTTTTAGCCGTGAGTCGATCAGGCGAATTACTATGCCATTTCACCTGGTTTGTTGACGTATTGAAAAAATAAACATCTCCCGCAATCACATCAGCTTGTGGATTTGGGGCAAACACCTTTTCTAACGTTTCAGCAGACACCAACCAATCACCCGAATTCAAAAACAGGCAGTACTCACCTTTCGCAGCAAGTATGCCTTTGTTCATGGCGTGGTAAATACCGTTGTCAGATTCTGAAGTCCAATATTGAAACAAATACTCGTTATCAAGAACAACTTGAATACTGCCATCGGTAGAGCCACCATCGATTAACACATATTCAAAATCAGAAAAAGATTGTTGGGATACGCTACGTATTGTCTTTTCCAACCCATCCTTATTATTCAAATTAACCGTTATGATGGACAACGTTATCAAAATAACCGATAGCGGATAACCCGTTTTACAAATTTCTTAAATCGTTTGTAGATGCTGTGAATTTCTACCTCACCAAATAGTAGTTTTTGATGATACAAATCCGCTTCATAATTTCTACTAATCGATTTTGGATGTTTCAATGGAAACGAAAGCTTAAAAGTTGGCATGTTAACCAACTCACTTTCAGCAGATTTAAAATGAGTCGCATCATCTCCAGTACCAATATTCGATACTAGGTTCACTTTTGGCAACACAGCAAGTTGATTTCGGCTCATCGATAAATAATGAAATTGGAAATCCCAGGTATGCTCAACCTTATCATGAGAATAGTGATCAAACTGTCTTTTCCACCAGTGCGAATATTTTTTTTCCTGGAATAGAAACGATTCCAGTTCTTTTTGCCGGGCTGTAGGCCAATCTGATATATGTAAATCAAAGCCCGTCCAAGCTCTCCTCCAGGTTGCCCAACCCCAACTTGATGGAAAAACAGAAAAGTAATAATCAGGCTCTATCAGCATAGGCTGCAATGGCTGGAAATTATTACCAGAAATCGCAGAGATAGAATGATTACTACGATAACGCTGCAGAAGCGTTTCGCAAAATTTAAAAAAGTGTTCGTTAGGCACACAATCATCCTCCAAAATGATTCCTTCTTCTACTTCATCAAAGAACCAGCTTATGGCCGAAGAAACACTTCGGCCACAGCCTAAATTAGTCTCTCTGAAGAGCTTATACACTTGACATTCCCAATCAATACTATCTAAGACGTATTTTCTAACTACTTCACAGTTTATCCGATCCATTTCAATCCCTGGCCGAGGTCCGTCAGCTGCAATAAATAATTTAACAGGCCTCTGCGCACGAATTTTATCAAATACAGTTTTAGCCAAATCTACCCTATTAAATATTATAAATAAAATAGGCGTATTAAGCATTTGAATTAGTAATATTTATATTATATAAAACCACTACACATCAATTTTACGTGTTAAACCCAAGGCTTCCTTAGAGTACAGTAATACATCATTACTTATTTCATTGGAAAAATTTTTTACGTTATCATCAATAGTAAGATAACGGTTTATTCCAGACAAATCGTTAAGCCATCTCAATAGGTATGACCTACCCTTAATTCTCATATACAGCAATCTCCTCAGTATTGGAAGAGTTAGCCATAAACGAATAAATCCCTGAACACCAACCAATTTAAAATAAACAAATTCAGAAATCCCACACATGGGATTTTGAAGTAAATAGTGAGTATTAATTATATAACTTAGCAAAGGCAACACATCATTTCTATTTTTTTTTGAAACTAAGGGGAGTACGCTTTCATTCAAAATAACCAATGATGCATTTTCTCTTTTAGCGTTCACACTTATTCTTATTAAAGAATGGTTTCGGTAAAAACAATCGGGTGTATTGGATACAAATTCAAAATTAAAACATTTTAAAACGGCCTTTAGGTGAAAGTCAATATCTTGCAGAGCGGGCAATTTTTCATTCCAATACATTTCGTTTTTAACAATGCTTTCTTTTTTCCACATTGCATTTAGCGTAATCCAACTGGCTAAAAATCTACAAAATTTAAAAATATAATCCGTCTGCAATAAATCCGTTGTATAGTAATATTTATTGTCATTTGAGAGCGGATATTGGCCTAGTACGCCCTGTGATACACAAAAATCTAAATTTGTATTCTCTTTCAAAAAAGATACCCTATCCTGTATTGCATTCCTAAATAGTAAATCATCCGAATCTAAAAAAAGTAGAAACACCCCTTTGCTTTGCTGGATGCCAATATTTCTACAAGTCTGTGCTCCTTTAGGATCTCTATCTCGGCTTATTAACTTAAACCGGTGGTCCTGTTTACAATAAGCTTTAACAACCTCCACTGTATTGTCATTTGAGTGATCATCAATAACAATGCACTCCCAATATGGATAAGTTTGATATAAGACAGATTCTAGCGTCTCAGCAATTAGGGTTTCCCTATTAAACGCAGGGATAATGATTGAGACGAGTGAGTTATCCATAATCTCTATGTATATCAATATTTATCGTAAGAGATCAAGCAGGGGTCTGTCAAACAACTATAATGATGTCAAATAAATATTGTTTGTAGAACAAATTAACATGACATTTTTTTCACCCGTGTACACGACTTTAGCATAGTCTATATTGCCAACTTCTAGCTGATTCAACAGTTCGTTAACCGTATCTTTTTCCCCTTGGCGATTATAATCGTCAATCAATACGCAAAAATGTTTCTGATTAATGTATTTTGGGATTAAATCTAAAACTTGAGTCCTCGAATATCGTTTTGATCCTATCGGACCATCAAGTACAATTAGCTCAATTTCTGAAGCAGAGAGATAATGAACAACATCTTTATAGCGAATAGATTCGAACCCATCATAATGCACAGATTCTAATTCTACCTTGTTGAGACGGCAATTCCGCCCTATATCAAAATCTTTTTGAAAAAAATCTATCCATTCTTGATTATTTTCAAAAACTGAAAGTTCCAAATCATAAAATTCAGCAAATTGAGAAATCATTTTTGTCGATTGACCTAAGCCAAACTCGACAATATATTTAGGTTTTACATGATTCAATACCCTATATAATATATAAAGAAAAGAATAATCTACAGCCCAACGGCCAGGAGAAAAACTCTTTTTTTCCAACCATTCACTACTGGATATAGAATCCCTGAATAGATTCGCATTGTATATCTCATTTAAAACTGTTTCTTGCTTATCAAGTCTCATTAAAACTGCTTCAAGCAGAAACTTATTTTTTTCTACCCCAACCAATTTCCTTATCTTTTCGATTAGATATTTCTTCATACCTGAGCTAGATTAACTTCTACATCCTGAAAGCAGTTTCTTCCCCAATGATTTTTCCAACTAGTAATATAGCTCCGACTGACCCGATCGCTGTATTCGACTTTAAATGAAACCGTATTGTATACAACATCATAATCTTCCATTGATGTCGTTGTATAATCTCCACGCCCTATGTTAAAGTCAAAGAAATAGCGCCCATACGCCAAATTATGATTCTCCAAAACTACATTTAATAAGAAATATTCCTGATCATTAGGCACCTCGAATTCCTTTGAAAAAAACAATCCAACTCGAGTTTCATCTTCGTAATTTAGCATGCCTATTAGCCTCGCCCGCTTCACCTGATTATTTCTCTTAATGAGCAAAGAGACTTGAAGAGGTTCATCCATCGCAATTTGATAAGCATTCTTTCGGTATACTTCTATGAATTCTAATTGTCTGGATGTCTCAAACCGTCGGTTGAGACTTGAAATATTAACATGGGTAATGTTGGCCGTATTCGCTTGTACTTCTAGATATTGATTTATTAGTGTATCAATCGCTCCTACTGTCTCCACACATCCATTTGAAAGCAGCACTCCTTTATTACATAAATGACGAATGCTACCCATATTATGGCTAACAAATAATACGCTTCGTCCTTCATTCTTACTAACGTCCTGCATTTTCCCAATTGCCTTCTTCTGAAACTCAGCGTCCCCCACAGCTAAAACTTCATCGACAACCAGAATTTCCGGGTCCAAATGAGCAGCGATAGCAAATCCCAAGCGTACTGTCATGCCGCTAGAATAGCGTTTAACCGGCGTATCGATGTACCGTTCACAACCAGAAAAGTCAATTATTTCCTCGAGCTTTGACCGAATTTCGCGTTTGGTCATCCCTAAAATTGCCCCATTCAGAAAGATATTTTCACGGCCTGTTAGGTCCGGATGGAAACCGGTTCCAACCTCCAGAAGGCTACCAATTCGTCCATTGAAGTCAATCCGGCCGGTGGTGGGTCCAGTGACTTTCGAAAGAATTTTTAGCAAGGTTGATTTACCGGCCCCATTTTTACCAATAATTCCCAGTATGTCCCCGGGCATTACTTCGAAATTAATGTCCTTAAGCGCCCATACGTAATCACTACTCCCTTTGCTACGTCGATCGTTGGTATCCCCAATTTTCAGATAGGGGTCTTCTTTTCCCCGGATACGGTGCCACCATCGCTGCACATCCTCCCGAATGGTTCCAGCTCCAATGGTTCCTAACCGGTATTGTTTGGATAACATTTCGACTCTTATACTTGGCTTCATTCCGACAAAGAAGACCGGTTTACACCGTGTCCATAAAATTTTTTTCTATCCGGTTAAAAACCGCTAAACCAACCAGAAAAACAATGATGGTAAATCCAGCCGAATAGCCAAGCAGCCCTCCAGATAAGGTACCTGTTCCGAAAAAACCGTATTTGAAGGTTTCAATAACACCCGTCATGGGATTGGCGAGCATAACCCATTTATACTTTGCAGGAATAGCCGCCAACGGAATAATAACAGGAGTTGCATACATCAAGAGTTGCACCCCAAACTCTACCAAATATTGCAAATCCCGGTAGCGGGTGGTCATTGCAGATACCAGCATGCCCAAGCCCAAGCCCATAAAACCCATCATACCGACAAGGAGCGGCAATAAAAGCAGGGCATTCGTTGGATGTACCCGGGTGCCTGTCAATATATAACAGAAATACAGCACCGTAAACAGGATCATGCCCATGCCAAACTGAATCAGGTTACTAATGACAATCGACAGTGGGGTTACTGCTCTGGGGAAATATACTTTACCAAATAAACCCGCATTGGCAGTGAAGGTATTGGACGTAGCCCGCAGGCAATTGGAAAAATAATTCCAGGCTGTAACCCCTGCCAGGTAAAACAGGATGGGGGGAACGCCATCGGTAGAGAGACCGGCCATGGCCCCAAAGACGATGGCCATTACCAATGTTTGGAACATAGGCTGAACGAAAAACCAGATTGGCCCAAGAATGGTCTGTTTGTATTTTGCCACAAAATCACGGCGAACAAACAACATCAGAAGATCCCGATATTGCCAAATCTCGTTTAAACGCAAATCGAACAGGCTGTTCTGTGGGGTAATGGAATGAGAATAGGTTTCTCTATCTGCAATCTCGTTATTTTGAACCATTATCTACCTGCCAAAATCGCTTAAAAAGGAATTTACGGGGACCCTCACAATTCCATTCCGTTTTACCTTAATCAAAGGGTGATAGTCCCCGTTCAGGCGCGTCAGTTTAACATTTCGAATATGGTGTACAATGTCGATGGAAGGATAGGCTTCTCCCAAGCCGAACCCATCCCCTTCCAGAATCTTTTCATAACTCTTTGTGTGCAGGTCCGTAAAACCGTCGCTAAATTCGATCTCTTCCCCTTCTATTTGCAGCGATCGGTACGTACGTCGGTTGGCAAGTTTGATGGGTTCGGGCAATGATCCGTACTCTGTACTCAGAAACCAGCGCACACGGGCCCGTTCCAATTCCAGGTAACCTGCAGCGGTATTTTCTTCACGAACATGAACGATATTCTGCTTTACCGTTCCGAATATCCAGGTGAGCATATCAAAAAAATGCACCCCAATGTTCGTGGCAATACCACCAGATTTTGCTGGATCCCCCTTCCAACTTATGTTGTACCATTTCCCACGGCAGGTAATATACGCCAGGTCCAGATCGTAAATTTTGCCAACGGGTCCCTGGTCCACCCGCTCTTTCAAACGGATTAAACTTGGGTGCAACCTGAGTTGTAAAATATTGTTAACTCGCTTACCGGTTTCCTGCTCCATTTCGGCTAATCCCTCAATGTTCCAGGGGTTCAACACGAGTGGTTTTTCACAAATGACATCGGCCCCATTACGCAAGCCAAACCGAATATGGGCGTCGTGAAGGTAATTAGGGCTACAAATCGCCAGGTAGTCAATCGAATCGCCATCCCGTCGAATTTTATCGACGTGCCGATCAAACCGCTCAAACTCAGTAAAGAAATCCGCATCGGGGAAAAAACTATCCATAACGCCTACCGCATCGAATTTGTCGAAAGCCGTTACGAGTTGGTTACCCGTATCCTTGATAGCTCTCAGATGGCGAGGTGCGATATAACCTGCCGCACCGATCAGAGCAAACTTTTTCATGAGCGAAAAAAATAGAAGCGATTTAGGCGATGGCCATAACCTTGCCTTCTTTCAGTACGTAATCAGTTTCACTTTCCGGGCAGGTTGCACGACCTAGCGAGTCAAAAAATAGTCGATGCCCGTATTCACTGACCCACCCTAGTTGACGGGCCGGATTTCCAACAACCAAGGCGTATGGTGGCACGCTTTTGGTCACAACAGCACCCGCGCCAATAAAAGCGAATTCACCAATATCATTTCCGCATACAATCGTCGCATTCGCGCCAATACTAGCTCCTTTGCCCACGCGGGTACTAAGGTATTGGCCCCGCCGGTTGATCGCGCTACGTGGATTTATGACGTTCGTAAATACCATAGAAGGTCCCAAAAACACGTCATCCGCGCAAATGACTCCCGTATAGATTGACACATTGTTCTGAACTTTCACGTTATTACCCAAAATAACATGCGGAAATATAACCACATTCTGGCCAATATTACATTTTGCTCCAATAATGCACGCTGGCATAATGTGTGAAAAATGCCAAATACAGGTGTCTTCGCCTATTTCACAGCCTTCATCAACAACCGCTGTTGGGTGAATAAAAACCTTTTCCACTTTTCTCCCTATCCTCGTTTTACAAGTCGGCTCAACCAACCGTTTTGAGTCACCTTTTCCTCATAATAGCCGCCGTATCCATAGCCATATCCGTACTCAGCGGAATTCTTATAATTGACTCCGTTGAAAATTATGTTCAGTGATTTAAAGACCCCTTTCCTATTTAGATCAGAAATCGTATTTAGGTATAAACGGGGCGTTCTTTCGTGACGAACCAGATAAAAACACACGTCGGTAAAAGAAGCTAAAAGGGTTGCATCGGTCACAAGCCCTACCGGCGGGGTGTCAACGATAACAAAGTCAAAAGACTTTCTTAAGGAATCAAATAAGTATTTTACTCGGCCGTTGGCGATTAGCTCAGAAGGATTTGGAGGGATTGGACCACTGGGTATAATGTAGACATTATTGGTACTGGTCGTTTGTATAACATCTTCAATATCCGCTTTTCCGATCAGGTAATTTGAGAGTCCCGTCATGTTACTCACCTGAAGATATTCCTGAACCTTCGGTTTTCGTAAGTCAAAGCCTAAAATCACAACTTTTTTATCAAGGAAAGCTAATGACGCTGCTAAGTTAATCGCGACAAAACTTTTGCCCTCTCCGCTGGAAGACGAAGTGATGAGTACCGTCTTTCCTACGTCTTCCTGTGTTTCATGAAATAAATACTGAAGGTTTGACCGGAGCATTCGAACTTGCTCGCTAACAAAGCTACGGCTTTTGATATCAATGACTTCTCCTTTGTCACTTCTATCTTTCACACCTATTTCAGCAAAGACCTCTAATCCTGTTTTTCGTTCAATCTCTTTTTTTGACTGAACCGTATTTGTCAACGATTCTTTAGCAATAATTAGGGCAATTGGCACGGCTATACCCAATAATAGCGCTACCAAATATATATTCTGAGTATTAGGTCGGATCGGATCGCCAGTTGTGTAAGGAGCGTCAACAATACGACTATCTGTAACAGCGGACGCATAAGATAAGGCCGTCTCTTCCCTCGTTTTAAGCAATAATAAATACAAATCCTCTTTTATATTGGCCTGCCGTTTAATACCAACAAACTCTCTTTCTTTTCTTGGTATCGATGAAATGGAAGCCTCTAATCTATTATTCAAATCAATTAAACTCTTTTTAGAAACATTTAAACTAGCTTTCTGATTGATTAAGTTTTCATTAATGGCCTGTTTCACATTCCGCATTTGAGACAGAATCGTTTCTAAATAGGGATTACCGGGCTGAACGGTCTGCGCTAATTTACTACGTTCGATCTCAAGTTTCGAGAGCTGTTCAATGTAGGAATTTAAGACAGGATCAGATACGCCCATCATAGTAGCCGGGGCCACTATACCCACTTGAGCACTATTTAAATATTTTTCGATTCCATCTAATACTTTTAATTGAATCTCTAATTCATTGAGTTTTGAATCATTCTCTTCTACCTTACCTAAAAAAAGATTAGCCTCAGAGCTTAAATCATTCACCCCTTTTTTCCTCCGATAACTTTCGACATTTTGTTCAACATCCCCAAGCTCTGCTGTAACTAATTTTAATCGTTCCTCAATAAAACGAAGGGTATTTGTGGCCTCCCGATTCTTGTCTTCCAATGATAAGAATGTATATTCATTCAGCAACTTACTCAAAATATCGATTCCTTTTATAGGAACTGAAGTCTCAAGACCTAATGAGATGAGCGTAGTTTTAGGGTTTAATAGCGATATCTGGAGTCCATGAATCAAGTCATTTACCAAGAAGTCTTTCTTTTGAAATACAACCTTAACAATAGCATCATTAGTTTTAAACTTTTCTCGGTTAAAGACGCGAAATTTACCGTATTTAGAACTCACTAATTGGCTGTAATGAAAGGCACCTATTTCAACTTGATCATGATCCAACAATTTGTATTTAGTAGCAGATTCACTCTTTATATATAATGGATTATCATATGCAAAGTCAGAAATATTCGATGCATTCAGAACAATAGGACTCGTGGTATGTAACTCATTATCACGAGCCTTAGCTTCTTTCCAATACGTAACTTCTAAATTTAAATCCTCAACAATTTTTTTACTCAGTGCTCTAGATTTTAAAACCTCAATTTCATTTTCAACTAATTTGCTTCGACCACCCATATCCAGTTTCTCAAGCACCTCTGTATTCATCTTCTTATCATCTTTAATAAGAAGCGTTGCGCTTACTTGGTAAATAGGAGTATATTTCTTTAGGTAGATATAAGCACATGCAATACTTATAATTAACGACAACGCTATCCAATACCAGTACCTAATGTACTTATAAAAGTAACTTAGAATATCGCTGTCATCTCCTTCAGTAAATAGTTGCTCAACGCTACTCATGGGTTATACAAACAGTTATTAGAAACGAGATATTAAATAAACAAATGACAACAAGGTCGTTGTTAAGCTTAAGTATATAGGAGCGCGCTGCGCAAACAAGCTTTTCTGATCTTGTTGCTTCGGAATCATTTTTTCTTTCGTAGGTTCAACATATATAATATCATTATTTTGTACAAAAAAATATGGAGACATAAAAATATCTCTGGTATGAAGATTTACTTTTCCAATTTCTCGTTTACCTCCTCTATCTCTTATAACCGTAATACTATCTCGTTTACCATAAATTGACAAATCACCCGCAACGGTTATCGCTTCTATCAAAGTAGTTTTATCGTTAAGTAAATTGAAAATACCAGGATTTCCGATCTCACCCAGAACCGTGAACTTATGGTTCATATACCGAATATTTACTGCCGGATCTTTTAAGGTTTTTTCAACTTCAATCCGAATCTTTTCTTCGGCCTGCTGAAGGGTCATTCCTTCTAATTTTTGTTTCCCAATAAGTGGCATTGAAACAGTACCCAACGAGTCGACTGGATACCCCAAAGGCTGTGTACCAACACCCGCCGTGCCTGGCGAAAACGACGCTAAGGGTAAGGAACTAATGTTATAGAAATTAAGAACTTCGTTAGATTCCTTATTCAAACTGCTAACGATGATCCCTAAAATATCTCCTTTTTGAATTGTCGATACAGGGGGGATAGCGGTTTCAACAAGTACGGGGTAAATAGAATCGTTACTCTGAAAATATTCTAATTGAGGTGGAAGTTGTTTTGTGGTAACACAAGATGAAAGATAGAATACGTGTACAAAAAAGAGGAAAATATATAAAGTATTCTTACAAAAGAATTTTTTACCCATTTCTATAAGCATAAACAAGTGATCTAAATACGCACTATAGTTAGTTGGCTGTAAATTATCGATGGCTTCGCCCGTTCAGTCCCATACCCTGGTAACCTATAAATAAATGAATTAATAATATGGGAATGGGGAATTGTATTAATACGTTTGATTAGCGAAGTAATTAATAAGATCCTCCACTAATGCATTGTATACTACACAAAACAATACTGAAAGCTTTATCAAATAACTTTCGCTGAATAAAACATAGAAATCAAACTTTCGACATTCGATGTGGGTGTTTTGTTGTAACCCTTTTCTGCAGATGTAAATGAATTCATCCGTATTGAAACTTATCCGTTACGTATCCGATTATTTTCCGTTCAGCTTTTACGCAATGCAGATTTTGGCACTCTTCATTCAAAAGTCTTTCAAGTCAACGGTGGTATATTTTGTTAGCCAAACAAAAATTACACCAAAAGCTTCGTTTGTCCTGTCAATTTGTATACTTTTTTATATTGAAGTATTGTTTTACCGTATGACAGATGTAATCCAATTGCAATTCCGACAATTCCGTATGGATTGGAAGAGAAACAACACGTTGACATAGCTCCTCTGTTACAGCCAAGTCACCAATGACCCGCCCTACCCCTTGATAAGCCTTTTGTTTTGCTAAAGAAATAGGATAATATACCATACTTGGAATGTGCTTCTCAAGGAGAAAAGCCCTTAGTCTATCGCGGTCACGCGCAGGAACCTTTAACGTATATTGGTGGAATACATGGGTTGAGTAAGGCACGCGTCCTGGGAGTTCAATGGCTGAGACATCTTCAAATGCCTGATCATACCAGGTAGCAGCCCGTTGGCGAGCTGCTGTATAGGCATCTAAATAATTTAATTTTTCAAGAAGTACAGCGGCTTGCAGTGTATCCAGCCGAGAATTGATACCGACTACATCATGCTTGTATTTCTGGCTTTGTCCGTGGTTTGCAATTTGACGTACACGGTCCGCTACCGCAGGATCATTGGTAAAAACGGCTCCTCCGTCGCCAAAACAGCCGAGGTTTTTAGAGGGAAAAAAAGAAGTAGTTCCTACGTTGCCTAAACAACCTGCCGACCTAACCTCCCCATGACTAAAGGTATACTGAGTTCCAATGGCTTGAGCGGTATCCTCAATTACTACCAGATCGTTATATTGGCAAATTTTTAAAATTGATTCCATATCGGCACACTGGCCGAACAGATGCACAGGAACGACCGCCCGTGTCTTTTTCGATACCGCTTTCTCTATCTCTTGTACCGCAATGGTAAAGGTAACCGGATCAACATCAACCATTACCGGCACCAACCCCAGCAGCGCAATAACTTCAGCTGTAGCTACGTAAGTGAATGCCGGCACAATAACTTCATCGCCTGGTTTAAGATTCAAAGCCATCATGGCCAATTGCAGAGCATCGGTGCCATTCGCGCAGGAAATCACCCTCTGTACCCCTAGATACCCGGACAAGGCCTGCTCAAATTGCCCGACTTGGGGACCATTAATAAAAGTTGCATCATCAACACAACGCTGCATGGCAGTATCGATTGCCACTTTATTACGCAAGTATTGTTTCTTTAAATCAACCATTTGGATGGTGTCATCCACCCCTGAATAAGTACCCATACGTACGAAACAGCTACTTGACTTCGATTACTTTCTTTTTCCGAATCATGATTTGCATTTTCAACCTGAACGACTGCTGAGGTGTTTTACAAGTCGTTTGAACCCAGTGCATCGCGCTCAGTCATTGGCTCCTGGCTTTGTTTACTACTATATTTTTAAGAATTTTCCCCAGGTAGGTCAAGTCGGTTTTGAGTGGATTTTTCTCGTAAGCTTCCAGATACATTAATTCTGATTGAACAATCTCATCAAGGCCTTTTGGCAAATCGGCATAAAAAGGCGGCAATAAACCCGGTTTGTGTTTACATCGAATTGCCCGAAGGCGTTCAGGATACAGATTAAAATAATGTTCACTAATGGGCCGTACACCAATGAGTTTGATATCGCCTTTCAGAAGATTATACAGCATGGGCAGTTCATCAATCCAGTATTTTCGAATGAGCCTCCCTCCCGTACTAACCCGGAAATCATTTTTGAATTTTCCGCCCGTGTCCAAACCCTGGGTTTTATGCACATATTCCTGAGCATACTCGGCGTAGGGATGCATGGACCGAAGTTTGTAGATCGTTATCGGTTTATTTTCTTTCCCTACGCGTTTCATGGTGAATAAAAAACCTTCGCTAGGGGGGGAAAGACTAACGCTGGGCCTATACGAGGGGTGGGGCTTGGTCACGAAATACGTCTCCTGATCGGTTTCCATGAGCTGGACAATTTCAAACCCGTGAAAAATCAGTCTTCCCATTACCTCAGCCTTCGACATATCAACAGCGATATGGAGCAGTCGGCATACTTTTCGGAAGCCTTTTAATTTAGGTAGCACTCGATGGCCAAGGAAGTGAAACGGGTAATAAGCCGTAAACAGAAAATTCGAGTATCTGCTTTTGATCAGTGATTTGATATTTTCAGCCGTGGTAATTTTGAACGCAAAATAATGATTGGGTGACAACCCTTCCCGCACTTGTTCAAACAGGTGACTCGGATTATCTGCCTTCAGAAGCAATTTATCTAAATACACATGCTGACGGGTAGGTGGGACCTGATGCTTCGCAATCGTGGAATGAGTAATGGACTGCCACTGTTCAATCGGAGCCAGCTTTGCCAGAAATTGGACAAGGTCAGGCTCAGGCTTGATAGGATCAGAAGCCTCACACACCGTTTCTTCCGGGGCAGGTTGAGTTTGGTGGTACGCTAATTCGGATTCGGTGGAAAGCGCAGTAGAGGGTATTATCATAATCCGTAAGATCCAATTGCTAATTCGATTCCGATTGAAAGATCAGTGACACTTCAACATAGTTGAAAGCCCCTTTATAGCTGCTGCTCGTGCCTTATATCCCAGGCTGTTATAGTGGTTTCTAATATAGTACAAGCGGGTAAAAAGACACAATATATTGTATTAAACCACCTGTTTCCTTTACGGAGATACGTTTTCATTTAACGAATTCAATTCCATAAGTGAATAAACTTAAGAGATTTTCTAAGTACCTATTACAAGGAAATATAGCAAACTAAACCAGCAAATAAGTCACTAAACAACATCAATCGGTAACATTTTAAAATTCATACTTTACATAAATTTATGTTACCAATAAGAGTAAATGTTAATTTTAAGTATCTAAGTTTGCAATAATCATTCACAAAACTTATACCTTTAACAAATACTGTTACTTTCTAGTATTCTAATCAAATATCAGACCTAATTTTTCATTTTTAACATAACTTATCCTACTGATAGCAACCGTTATCTCTCTTCCGTTATGACTCCATACTTAAATCGCATTAATTGGGTTTCCTCAACTTGTTTTACTATTCAATGGGTAACTTGCTTTATAACCCAACGAACTGCTTTTTTGGGCCCTTTTAACTGATAACTATTCTCCGCTGACTCGGTTTACCTGAGTACGATTACTCCAAATTCCATTTCGCGGCTATCGCACAAGTAAAAACCGGACCTTAAGACTTGGAAATGATTACTCAGTTAATTTTTATGAACCTTGGAACCTCGCAAAAAATTTCACAAACTAGATCGGCTCTACCATAAAAGATGACCGCCGGCTTAAGAAGGAGACTCGATGCTCCCTTTTATCTACCGCACGACCACTAAGGTTTTAGCAGCAGGCTACATTTACACAGAAGTTCGGATTGCCTTTGAAACGGATAGATAGAAGTAAACCTATGATTTAGGTTGAGCAAACAAACGATAATACCATATCACAGTACCATTTAACTGAGTACGTATTAAAATGGAGCCATTAAAGATTTTGATTGTCGAAGACCAGCTCATTACCGCCACTGACATCCAAGCTACTATAGAAAGTGCTGGGCATACCGTAACAGCCATCGCCCGAAATACCCAGGAAGCCATTGCGGCTGTCAAGAAAGAACCACCCCATGTAGCATTGATTGCTATCCGGCTCGACGGGATTACGGGCGACGGCATTGATGCCGCCCGCAACTTATTAATCTATCACTCCATGCCCATTATTTATCTCACGGACACTTCAGAACCTACTTATTTTCAGCAAGCTAAAGAAACAATGCCTGCTGCCTACCTATTCAAACCTTTCCGCCATCATGAGCTAATGTTACAGATTGAATTAGCTCATTATAATCACCGGTCACAGAACAGGCAAACAGACAAATTGTTAGTCTCTGAAACCCTTTATTTGCCCATCAATAAAGGGTATAAAAAAATCACCAAAAAAGACGTAATCTATCTTCAGGCCGAAGGAGCATACGTCAAAATTTTTATGATGAATGAAGCCCCTCCCCTCTTGTTAACGATGAATCTGGGTTATGTGGCTCATTATTTTCAAGCATCAAACTTCTATCGGCTATCCCGCTCTCTCATGATCAATTTAGATCATCTAGATCGAATTGAAGGGAATCAACTGTTTATGCTAGACCTTAAAAACTCTTTTACTATTCCAGAAGGAAACCGTAGTGAGTTCTTAAAACGACTGGTCATTGTTCGTACACGCTGACGTAACAGCATCAATGGCCATGAAAACGATTGGGCTTCTCTTGCTTGCAGCCCCATTGCTATTCAGCTAATTTTCAATGATACGCCGCCAAGCACTGCCAACTGACGTATAAAATGTACCGTGGCTTGTTTGGGGATAAGGTAACCTGTTGAATTCAGGTCCGATACGGTAGGGAAATGATAAACAAAACCGGCCATTTTTAACCTGCGAAGCAAGTCCACTGCGTTTCGTTAGAAGAAACAGGAAACCTTCTGTAAAAAACAAAACCCGGTCGCAAGCGACCGGGTTAAAGATAGAACAGAGTTTTCACGCTGGCTCCCATCAGCCTCCTGCAAGACCAGCTGCCTTGTAAGACGTAGCTTATTCAGGAAAGTCACACGCATTGGAGGTGAATACTTACATTTTCTTATATGAAATGGCTACTGGACCTTTTTTAGCATTCTATCAAAACAGCTGCGATTTTTTTGGAACCGAATTGAGTTTTGAGAATCACCTCCTGCATGTCCATCTCACCAACGGGTTATCCGATGCGAAGATTTTCTCCAATTGGCCTCCTGGAATCAGCGACCCTGCTTCGTGGGAAATGGGACCTTACTTTATTCCCAAGGCGCTTTTAGCGGGCCATTGCCTTATTAACTCTGCTTTTTTTCTGCCCCTCCCATAACCACCGTGTTTTTGTAGCAATCGCGAACATCTTTACATGGTTAACTATGGAATCGCCTGACCCACATGCCCTAACCATTACACGGGGAGAAATTGCGGAAATAGACCACCATGACCCACTCCCGTTTTGGCGCAGGTATATTTTTTCTGAAGACCATAAGGTCATTGCCAAACAGTATCTATTCAGCGGTATCTTCTGGGCAATACTGGGCATTCTGCTTTCCATGCTGTTTCGGGTACAATTGGCGTTTCAGAATGCGAAGCTGGATTGGATTCGTCCTCTCTTAGGGAGCTGGATTGACGATAGTGGCAAACTTGATCCTGAATTTTACCTGGCGCTGGTCACGATGCACGGGACGATCATGGTTTTCTTTGTCCTGACAGCAGGGCTGAGTGGCACGTTCTCCAACTTTCTAATTCCGCTGCAAATAGGTGCCCGCGATATGGCTTCCGGGTTTCTGAACATGCTCTCCTACTGGTTTTTCTTTCTGGCCAGCCTCATCATGTTTGGATCCTTATTCGTGGAAACAGGACCGCCCATGGGCGGCTGGACCGTATACCCACCCTTAAGCGCCTTACCCCAGGCGGTTTCAGGTTCAGGAACGGGCATGACGCTTTGGCTGATCAGCATGGCATTTTTTATCGTATCACAGTTGCTCGGCGGGATCAACTACATCACCACGGTGATCAATCTCCGGACACGGGGTATGACCTTCAGCCGACTGCCGTTAACCATCTGGTCCTTTCTGCTAACCGCTGTACTAGGGTTGATTTCGTTCCCAGTTCTGCTTTCCGCGGTTTTACTGTTGATCTTTGACCGCCACTTTGGCACTAGCTTTTACCTGAGCGAAATCTACATTGGCGGAGAGCCCTTGGCACGCGCCGGTGGTTCTCCAGTTTTGTTCCAGCACCTGTTTTGGTTTCTGGGCCATCCGGAAGTATACATTGTGATTTTGCCAGCGCTGGGCATTACGTCAGAGGTTATTTCCGTAAACGCTCGCAAACCCATTTTTGGCTACCGGGCCATGATTGTTTCGATGCTGGGCATCGCCTTTCTTTCGTTCATCGTCTGGGCGCACCACATGTTCGTGTCGGGGATGAACCCGTTCCTAGGCTCCATTTTTATGTTCCTAACGTTGATCATTGCGGTTCCCTCAGCGGTCAAAGCCTTTAATTACATCACAACGTTATGGCAGGGGAACATCATCTTTACACCCGCTATGCTCTTTGCGATTGGGATGGTTTCCTTCTTTATTTCTGGGGGCGTTACGGGAATTGTCCTGGGCAATAGCACTTTGGATATCCAGTTGCACGATACCTATTTCGTTGTTGCTCACTTTCACCTGGTCATGGGGGCTGCATCCGCCTTTGGTCTGTTAACTGGCATCTACCAGTGGTATCCTAAAATGTTCGGACGCATGATCAATTCTACACTGGGGCACATTCACTTCTGGATGACCTTTGTCGGTATTTATTTAGTCTTTTTTCCCATGCATTATCTGGGTATTGCTGGCTTTCCCAGGCGGTACTATGCCTTTACCGCTTTTGAAATGTTTCACAAATACAACGACCTGAATGTATTTATCTCCGTAGCGGCTTTTCTAACTGCGGGTGCCCAGTTGATCTTTCTGTATAATTTCTTTTATAATCTGTTTTGGGGTGAAAAGGCTCCTCAAAATCCCTGGCAGGCCAATACATTGGAATGGACAACGCCCGTTGAGCCGGGACATGGTAATTGGCCGGGCGAAATTCCGCCCGTTTATCGCTGGCCTTATGACTACAGCAAACCGGGTGCCGCTCAGGATTTCATTCCCCAAAATGTGCCCTACTCTTTCACTCCGAAATCAAATTTGCCCCATGAAAATGAATTAATCAAACAGGAAAAAGCAATCGAAACCCAAAATTTTAACGATCAATTCAAACAGCATCATTGAGATACCAAACGAATTACCCTATAATCCGGTGGTACGGAGACCGTTCTGCCAATCCCAGTCATAGGTAACCTACTATCAAATCAGTTATATCATGAAAAAGACCAAGTCAACGGAAGAGGTACGAGCCAGCATTGACGCTGTACCCAAAGGGCACGTAGAAGAAACCAACCCAAAAAAGAAACGGAACGTGCCAAAGGATGGACCCAGTGGAGAAAACACGAAAAATAACGGAGCGCGCGGTGGCGGTTTATGGACCAGTGGTGGCGTTGTCACCTCTGGCGAGAACTACCGGTACCCCGAGGAGGAACAGGGCGATAAATGATGGGAGATTTCCGCCGAGAGCTGAAGCTTTAATTAACTAAAAACGCGTGTCAAGTAAATGGATTGAGGGTGGCGGATTCTGATGATACCGTGAACGACAACGCCAATACGGGTTGGATAACGGCGATTGGAAGCCGCCCTTCCCGTTCCAATCGCCGGCGGAATAGACCCGCAATAAGGAGGCAGCGCATATTGCCAAACGAAGGCAGCAGAACGGCTATCCGACGCCCTTTTGATTGGGTAAACACGACTAAGTTGGCTGCTTTAAATCGACGATTTGCTATGTATACCATCGCCATACACGGAGGTTCTGGAACCATTACCCGGTCTGAAATTACACCCGAACAAGAAAACGCTTTCCGATTGGGTCTGAATGATGCCCTGGATGCCGGATACCATATTCTGGCCCGGGGCGGTTCAGCCCTGGATGCAGTAGAAGAGTCCGTCAGGAGTCTGGAGGGAAATGAACTCTTCAATGCCGGCAGAGGGGCGGTTTTTACGGCCGAAGGCAAGCACGAGCTCGATGCGTCGATCATGTGCGGTCGATCGCTAAAAGCCGGAGCTGTGGCCAGTGTAACCAACATCCGCAATCCCATCACGCTAGCCAGGACCGTCATGGAGCAATCGGAAAATGTCTTGTTACTGGGAGACGGAGCAAAAACCTTCGCTCAAGACCATAATTTGACGCTTGAACCGGATGAGTACTTTTTTCCGGATGAGTACTTTTTTCCGGAATTGCGCTTTCGGCAACTCAAAGAAGCCCAAAAAGCCAATAAAACGCAGTTGGATCACAGCAAAAAAAATACCGGGAAAGGAACGGTCGGGGCAGTGGCGCTTGATAAGCATGGCAACCTGGCTGCTGCCACCTCAACGGGAGGATTAACGAATAAAAATACGGGCGCGTGGGTAACACGCCGGTCATCGGGGCCGGAACATACGCCAACGACGAAACCTGCACGGTGCCGTGTACAGGTTATGGTGAGTTTTTTATCCGGGCCGTTCGTCCGGTATCACTTCGATGACAATGTTCCTGTTGACGGTTTGAATACCTTCCTGAAGTAATTTAACAATCTGTTCGCGGTCGCGTCCACGAGTGTCGTCATCCAACCGAATGATGATTTCGTCAAAAATCCCGGCTGCGACCTGGCCGAGCAAAGTGAGATCATGATCACGCCGGTCGCCCACGCCCGTAAGAATACCCACTTTACGGGATAATCCGGTTTGTTGAATGAAATTGCCCAGGGCCGCCAAACCGTGCGCGTTATGTGCATAGTCCACCATAACGCTAAACTGCTCGAATTGGAACAGATTCATTCGACCCGGCGTATTTTGGGGAGAAGGCACAAAGGTCCGTAAACCAGCCGCGATTTTGCTGGCGGGTAGGTTAAAACAATAAGCGGCTAAGGTGGCCGCCAGAATGTTCTCGACCATACACAACGCTTTTCCGTCGAAAGAAAGAGGAATTCGGCTGACATGTTCGACCTGAACGTTCCAATTTCGATGACGAATGGTGATAAAACCGTCTTCATAGACAGCCGCCAGCCCATTATTGGCACAGTGTGAACGAATTCTGTCACTTTCCGGATTCAAGCTAAATAGCGCGACATGACAAGCCAGGTTATCCCGCATGGCGTACGTATGGTCGTTATCGGCGTTCAGGACCGCATACCCCTTCTTTTTTACGGTTTCAGGAATAATGGATTTGACCCGGGCCATTTCTTCAATGGAGTGGATTCCTTTTAAACCCAGGTGGTCTTCTGCGACGTTGGTAACAATGCCCACGTCGCACTGATCGAAAGCCAGACCCGAACGCAGAATTCCTCCCCGGGCGCATTTCAAAACGGCCGCTTCCACTGTAGGGTCCATCAGAACCTTGGACGCACTGACGGGACCCGTGCAATCGCCTTCCTCCAGGAGATCATCACCGACGTAAATTCCCTCCGTTGTTGTATAACCAACCTGAAGTCCATTCTGACGGAACAGGTGCGCCGTTAACCGAGTTGTCGTTGTTTTGCCGTTAGTACCCGTCACGGCGACCAAGGGAATACCCCCGGGATTATCGCCCGGAAAGAGCATATCGGCGATGGCTTTCCCAACGTCTTGGGGCTGGCCTTCCGAGGGGTGCGTATGCATTCGTAAACCCGGCCCGGCGTTGACTTCAATAACCATTGCCCCCGAAGCACGCAACGGACTTGTAATATGCCGAGCCATCAGGTCAATCCCACAAATATCTAAACCAATGATCCGGGCCGTACGTTCGGCCAGCGCCTTAATTTGGGGATGCACATGGGCGGTCATATCGATTGCTGTTCCTCCCGTACTCAGGTTAGCGGTTTTTTTCAAGGGAGCTCCTGACCAGCTTCCAGAACTGAATCGACAGTCAGTTGGTACTCTGCCAGCAGGTGGAGGGTTGCTTCATCCAGTTTAATCTTAGTTAACAGGTTAACATGTCCCTCTCCACGCCGGGGGTCACGATTCGCCTGATCGACTAACTGCCGAATCGTGGAAAAACCGTCGCCGATGACCCGGGCCGGAACCCGTTTCGCCACGGCATATAGTTTATAATCGATCACCAGCAGCCGGTAATCATCTCCTTCCACGAACTGTTCGACCAGCACCTCCTCACTCTGTTTTTTTGCCAGCAGAAAAGCGGTATACAACGCTTCAACGCTTTGAATGTTAGTCGTAACGCCCCGGCCGTGATTGCCATTCAGCGGTTTGACCACCAGAGGAAAATCCAGGTGTCGGAGCGCATGTTGAAGATCCTTTTCGGAACGGACAACGTTGCCACGGGGTACGGGAATATTGGCATCGCTCAATCGGCGTTTGGTCTCCTGCTAGTTCGCGGCTAGATCAATAGCCAAACCACTGGTCTGACTGCTAACGGTGGCCTGAATACGTTTTTGGCGGGGCCCGTAACCCAGCTGCACCGTCGAGTCCGAATCCAACCGGATAAAAGGCACTCCTTTCCGCAGGCAAGCGTTGACAATGGCCGAAGTGCTGGGGCCTAGCCGTTCCTGTTCATCCAGTTGACGAAGAAACGCAATATCGGCCTGCAAATCATACGCCAGGCCTTCCACAAGCGCCTGCGCAATGTTTACGGCAGATTGCGCTGCGAACAAACCGGCTCGTTCCTGTTGGTAGGCAAATACAACATGGTAGCCCCCATAGTCGCCCGTTGAACGGGTGCGTCCAAAACCACATTCCATCCCCGCCAGCGCTTGAATTTCGAGGGCAATGTGTTCAATAACGTGACCCATCCAGGTGCCGGTTTGCACCCGGTAAAAAAAACCGCCTGGCCGCCCCTCTGAACAGCGGTGTTCATGCAAACTGGGTAATAATTGCTTCAGGCGTTCGTAAAATCCGTCGATGGTATTGGTGGGGGAGTCTTCTAACTGCTCCAGATCCAACGTCATCACAACGAGCTTGGTTCGGCGCACAGACCAATAGCTGGGTCCTCGTAAAGCGCGAATCTCAATGATCTTCATGGTAGGATACTAAATCACGGTACTAACTGGCGTGGAGGGAGAGCTTATGAACGGTTGAGCGAGTAGGGTCCAATCGGATTTTAATAAAGGGGAACGCAGCCCGTAATTTTCGACTGCGTCCCGTTGCACTGCCCAAACCGTTATCGCTGCGTACCATTCCGTGAAGATCCACTGGTGCTCCCCGATGAGGTTCCACTCGGATCATTGTTGTTCTTTTTGTTGGAACGTTTCATCTTTTTGTTATTGCCCGAACCACTGCCCTGCATGGTTCCCTGCCCCATAGCGCCAGAACCCGAATTTAGCTGGGTACCTGAACGGCCATTCCTATTTTGCTGATCAGTACCCGTTGTCGTGGATGTTGTACCGCTTCTCCCTTGGTCCACCGTGCTGGATGTACCCGTTCCGCTGCTTTGGCCCGAGTTACCAGATGACTGCGCACCAGCACCACTCGTCTGTCCGCTTGTCCCGCTACCGCTGGTATTGGGGCGTTGCTGACTGGATGAAGAAGAACTGCTCCCGGCAGTTGACTGCGCTTGCGCATGAAGGCTGGCCATCACCACCACCATCGCTGCTACCCAAACTACTTTTTTCATGGCTTCCTTTGCGTTGCAATTTATTCGTTAAATAATCACATCAACAGGCAGCCATTCGAATAAGTCACCGGGGAAATGCAAAGAGTGAGGATTCGGCCTGCCCGTCTAGGCGATCCTCACCACTGACACCCAGCGCACCATTCGCTCCTCCCTAAAAATCACCTTCCGACCTAAAAAAAGCCCTCACAGCGGTGGAGGGTCGGTGCGTACGGTTCATGGTCTGATTTTCTACGGCCAGACCGTTGCCTTATTTAACGGCTTACAGCCAGCGGGTTTTATTTTTTCGGGGTTAATGCGATGGAAAAGCAACGCGGCTGAGGGGGATTTAAGTCGTGAAAAAGTACCGATTCATTAACGCAGGGTGGAATGGTTAATTTAGGTCTGTTGATCCGGCAGGCACACCAACCCGAAGGCGTATACCTTGTTGGATTTGGCACCTTTTAAGCCGAGGTAATTGCCGGAGACTATTGGGGTGCACCCGCCGAGCGAATGTCAGTGCCGAACGCTCAGCGGGGAAGCTGGAATGAATTCTTGCACCGAACCGGCCCGCAAAACCGGATCGTCTATCTCAATCAATGCTTGAAGCAGACGCTTCGGCCCAACAACGGAGGCAGCGAGCCATTGGCGTAGTGTATGACCCGGCTCATGAACAGGGTCATTATGTACCAACCATTTTACGGCAACGGTATGATAGGTATGTGTTTTTTGATCAGACTCAGGCCCTCCACCCACTACCCATTACTCAGCAAGTTCGAAAAGACCAGACCAAGGCTCCCGCCGGGACGTATGTTCTTATCAATGACTAGATTATCAATCCAAAGTGACGACTAAATGAATGACGAATCTACTTCCAATTTCTGAAGGCCTGACTCCAATGCCAGGAGCCTGACTTAAGGGTGCCTGATGAACAGCGACAATTGGATATCTTTTTAGAAGCGGCCTCACCCGCTGAACCGAAATTTAGAAAACACGATGAAAGAAACAATGAAAGCGGCTCTCAAGACCGCCAATGGTGAGTTTGAAGTAACTGAAGTTGAAATGCCTACCATCCCGCAACCGGACTGGGTTCTGGCCCGGGTTAAAGTAGCGGGAATCTGCGGAACGGACTTGCGACACTGGAAAAAGGAAGAGCCTCACCTGGAATGCAAGATCATGGGCCACGAACTGGCCGGCGAAGTGGTAGAAGTTGGACCGGCGGTTAAGCACGTCAAACCCGGCGACCGAGTCGTGATTGAAACCCTGCTGGGCGACGAGACCTGTGACTGGTGCCGGGTTCAGCAATATAACCTGTGCCCGCACCTCTATGAGGTACGTATGGAAACAATTTCCCGAGCCTTCGCTCAGTATGTAATTGGGCCCGCCAAAAAGTTTTATAAATTACCCGATCAGGTGAGTTACGAAGAAGCGACCTTACTGGACACCTTCTCGGTAAGCTTGCACGCCATCCATCTGAGTGGCATCAAGATTAACGACAAGGTGGCCGTGATTGGTGCCGGCCCGATCGGATTAGGGCAGTTGCAACTGGCAAAATTAAGTGGGGCCGAAGTCATTATTACGGATGTAGTTGATTCATCTCTGCAACTGGCAAAAGAGCTGGGCGCAGATGTTGTGGTAAATACCCAGACGGAAGACAGTTACCAGAAAGTGATGGAATTTACCAATAACCGGGGCGTTGATATTGCTTTTGAATGCGCCGGGGGTCCATCGATGCCCACGACCCTGCCACAAGCGACCTCATTCGCCCGCATCGGCGGAAAAGTCGTGATTGTTGGCGGCTTTGATCCAGGCAAAACCAGCATCGCGTTGGAATGGCAACGTATTCAAATGGCCGAAATCCAGCTCATTCCAAGTGCGAGCTACTCATTCTGGGGCATTGATCCGGAAATGCAGATGTGCCTGGATTTGCTGGCCAAAGGGAAATTAAATGCTCAAAAGTTGATCACTCATCAATTCTCCCTGGATGAAATTAATCAGGCTTTTGAAACGGCTCAAGACAAAGAAAAAACGCATGCCGTCTTTGTGGCGTTAACTATTTGAAGGCACGGTATTGATCTCCCAGATTAGCCCCTAATCACCCGGAAGGTGACCAGCGGGCGTTGCTTTATCTTCTAACGGGAGAGACTGTTCATTAACCTGTGTCAGAAGTAAAAGTTAGCAAAAAACAGTAACGTAATCCATTTTCTTTGGAGCAGAATGGATCAACGATTATACCTCGGACAAACGTTGGAGGTCCCAACATATTGGGCTTTTTGACCCACTAAGTAACGGTCCTCTGGCAAGAACGTTTGTCGTATTTTGCTCATTGTTCCCGAGGTTAAGTGGAGTAAGCATACCGGTAAGCCGGCCGTTTTTACAAGCGATCCGTCGCCACAGTATGTCAAACGCTTCAAGGGGTAAGATAGCCTTCCTTGAGCAGCTGACACCTCTGCTCAATCAAAACCTAAATTTGAAACAGGTCATGAAGCTGGTCCTCTTTGGGAGTGGCCCTAGACTTTATTCCCGCAAAACGAAGTATTTCGCTTGAGTACAGGCTTTACGTCCTTAAAACGCCCAATCGCAGCCCCCCTCTTTTTGGGCTAGTGTGTGGCTCACGCTAGCTCAACATTTGAAAGGGCCAACTATTTTCATTTTTCGTCAGTATATTAGCCCAGCTGGAGCGCCAACAGCCGGCCTTCCTGCCGGATGGCCCCGTTTATTTGCTGTAGTAGAAAAGACGGAATTCCACTTTAAGACCTTTTGCTAAAGAGTTCTTGGAGAGCTGCCGCTGGCAACCCGTTTTGAGCCGATGAAAGATGTATTCAATCAGGTCAGCCTTTGGCACAGTGGTATCAAATCCACGGGTGCCAATTCGAATATCTGGCCAAACCCACCTTCCAATTACCGTCAAAGCTATGCTTATTCTAATCTACTTTATTTGACACTCACATCGCAAATACTAAACTGCCTGGAGACTTTATTCAACCGTCCGAACAGCTTTTGGAAAAACATAAAACCCCTTGCCATTACTAAAACAGTTTTCGGTGCTATTCCTATTATCTATATTTTATCGGGTTTGGCTACTACAGAGGTAGCTGGGCAGACCACCCGAAACCTTTCCACGATTGACGGTCTTCCGCAATCGTTTGTGTCCGGTCTGGAACAGGATAAAGCCGGATTTGTTTGGGTAGGTACGAGAAACGGGCTCGCCCAGTATGATGGGATCACTTTTAAAGTTTTCCAACATAAAAATGCTGACCCCTCTTCACTTGCCTCCAATTTAATTATCAACATTAAAGGATTTCATAATAGCATATGGATCGAGCACGAAACGGGTGTCATTGATCAGCTTGATCCCGTTTCAGAAGAGCTCAAACACTATTCTATTCCGATGAAGTTCACCAGTGGTGCCTTTCTTCGTCGCGCCTGGCTAGCCGACTCCAGGGGTACTATCTGGCGCATCATAGATGGAGCCGGCCTGATCCAATATGGCGCAACACCCAAAATTTACAATAGAAAATCCAATGGGTTTGACAGTGATACACTTTGGGGATTGTGTGAAGGAACCGACGAACGTTTATGGCTATTGACCCAATATGGGCTTAGCAGCCTGGATAGGAAATCAGGTAAGGTTGAAAATTATGGATCACCACAACTGCCCGATTTTCATGATTACCGCAATGCAGTCCGTTTCCCCGTGGGGCTGCATCAACGAAAGAATGGCGATTTGATGTGGGCTGACCGAAAATTCCTGTATTTTTTTTCTGTTTCCCGAAAGATGTTTTCGAAGAAAATCCGTTTTACCTCGCCGAGTGACCGTGGGGTAACCTGGATACGCACGGGAGCTGACGGGAGCGAGTATTTCGAGCGGGGGAGCGCGATTTACCGGTACAACGATCAAACGGGTCTAAAGTTGGTTTATGGCCAAACCGAAGTGGACAAAGATCCCATTCAATCGTTTTTAGTGGACCAGTCGGGTTTGGTTTGGCTGGGCACCAATGCCCACGGAATCACCCAGGTAGACCTTACTACGCCCTTTTTTCCATCCTTTCCGGTCAGGGACGGTTTTGCCGGCGATATCCTGCAAAAGGAATTTAAGCAGTCATTATCGGGCTTGTTTACCTGGGGGCCCAGGGACCAGCGTTTTGCGGCATCGGGATACCATCTGCGTTCGGTGTATGATCAATCCGGGATGCTCTGGATGGGTTTAAAGGAACAGGTTGTTCGCTACGACACGGCTGCCAAAACCTTTTCGAAGCTTCCCCGGCTAACCCAGGTATCCAATCCGGCTGAAAGCGGAATTGGAATCAAGGGGCTGACCGTGAGTCCCGAGGGCGCACCCGTTGTGATCGGGTATAACCTGAACGTGTTGATTTACAATCAAACCAAAGCAACGTGGGACTGGCTGGTGCCACCCGGAAAGATCGGCCTTCAAGTTGGCACCAAGCTTACCCCTCAGGACATCGCGATGGATGCCGAGCGCATCTGGATCACAACTGAGATGGACGGATTACTCTTTATTGAACGTAAAACGGGTCAGATCAGGCAACTTAGGTATACCCAGGCTCCCGGGAGCTTGCCGACCAACCAGTTACTGGGGTTGAAGTCCGATCCGTCGAGGCCCGATTTACTTTGGATCGGTAGCCGTAATGGCCTGATTAGTTTGAACAAAAAAACGCTCAAAGCAGCGATCTTCAACACCGGGACCGGTCTGCCAGACAACACCATCTATACCCTGCTGACCGACCATTACGGTAACTTGTGGTTTGGAACCAACAAAGGGCTCTGCATATTCAGCCCGATTACGCACAAAGTTAGGGTTTTTCAGACCCGGCATGGCTTGCTGGAAGACGAATTCAACCGGTTTCACCAGTTAATGTTGCCGGATGGTCGCCTGGCATTTGGCGGGACGCATGGCTGGACCGTCTTTGATCCGGATAAGATAAAAGACGATGTTTACCAACCTTCGATTGCATTAACGGCGCTTAAAATCAACAATGAGACCATAACACCATCCGCAGACGGGTTGCTTACAAAACCGGTCAATGCGGCCCGGGAACTCGTGTTGCCCTACGATCAAAACACGGTTACCTTTTTCTTCGCAGGGCTGCAGTTCAATCAGCCGCAGGATTTGCGATACCGGTATCAATTGTCAGGATATGACAATGACTGGGTAAATTCGGGGCAAATATCCTTTGCAAACTACACAAAAATTCCGCCCGGCAGCTATGAGTTTTCGGTCAATGCCAGTAATACGGCTGGGCGCTGGAGCAAAGAAATAAAGAAACTCGTCATCATCGTTCGGCCGCCCTGGTGGCAGACCTGGTGGGCGTATCTGATTTATGCTTTGGTGATCGGCAGTAGCCTATGGTATTGGCTGCGTCTGCAGTTAGCCCGAATAGAGCAACGCAAAGCCGCTGAACTCAAGAAACAAGAAGCCCAGCAGCTCCGGGCTCTGGTGGAACTCAAGGAGCGTTTCTTTACCAATGTCACCCACGACTTCCGGACCCCGCTGACGTTGATCCTTTCACCCTTGGCCCCGTTAATCCGGAAATACACCGGGACGGAAGACGAGGGCAAATTGCTGTCCATTAAAAGAAATGCCGAACAAGTATTGGCCCTGATCAATCAGCTGCTGGACTTTTCAAAACTCGACGCCAAGATGTTGGCCGTGGACGAGTCGGCAGGTGATCCTGGCCTATTCGCGGAAAATATACTTGATTTGTTTCGGGAAGAAGCGGCTAAAAAAGGCATCGCAGTCAAGTTCAGCAATCAGCTGCAGGGGCATTTCTGGTTTGACGGCCCTAAGTTGGAACGGGTTCTGAGCAATCTGATCGGAAATGCGATAAAGTTCACCCCTGCCGGTGGAGCAATCACGATGGCCGTAGCGGCAGCATGCGAGTATATTCAGTACTCGGTTGCGGATACCGGCATTGGCATCCCCACCGACCAGATGGCGTCTATATTCAAGCGGTACTATCAGGTACATGAGAACGATAGTCAGACCGTTAAGGGCAGTGGCATAGGACTGGCGCTCGTCAAGGAGCTGGTTGAGATGCAGCAGGGGCATATCGAGGTTGAAAGCCAGCCTGGAAAAGGCACTACCTTCCGCATTTTCATGCCTTACCGCCCCGCAGAACCGGTTGATGTAACCCTTTTGAATGCTGGGCTGCACGAATCATTGGATATACCTGTCCTGGAAACCGAGCAAATCCACATTCTGCTTTTGGAGGACAATACCGAGTTAGCCGATTTAATTGCCGGTAGCTTACCAGGCCACTATAGTATCGACCGGGCAGTTAATGGAGCGGATGGTCTCAAAGTAGCATTGGAGACCATTCCTGACCTGATCATCAGCGATGTCATGATGCCGGTGATGGACGGATTTGAATTCTGCGAACAAGTAAAACACCACGAACAAACCTGCCATATCCCGGTAATCCTGCTGACGGCAAAAGTGGCCTTTGAAAGCCGCATGCAAGGACTGAGGACGGGAGCTGACGACTATTTGACCAAACCGTTTCATGTACCGGAGCTGAACCTGCGGGTTTATAATCTGCTGGAACGCCAGCGCCGGTTGCGCGCACACATCCAGAAGCAGCTCAGCTCACCTTCTGCCGAGTCCGGGAAAAGCGTCGAACTGGATCCGTTTTTAACAAAATTCTATGCAGTGATTGACCAGGACCTTGACGACTCTTCGGTGAGCGTGGAGCAACTGGCGTCGCGGATGAACATGAGCAGATCCCAGTTGCACCGCAAAATGCGGGCCGTGGCGGGTATGCCCGTCAGTGATTTGGTCAGAAATTTCCGACTGACCAGAGCCGCTGCCTTTCTCAAAGAAGGATTTAGCAGTTCAGAATCCGCTTACAAAGCCGGGTTTGATAGTCCGGCCTATTTCACTAAATGTTTCCGGGAATTCTACGGAGTCACACCATCCGACTTTATAAATAGCACTTTTTAAAGCTATTGTAGGACATATCACACCTTGCAACATCAGTTATAGGATCTGCAACGTGGCTTATAGTCCATTTCTTGCCCAGCCTTCAATTTTGTAACCGTGTCACGGACTACAAATTGAAGTACTATGAAAATAAGCCTGATCGTAGCGCTGCTTACCTCCTGCCTGCTTCTGCTGACGGCCTGCCAGAAGGCAGACAACCTGCATCATTTTACCATCGACGAGTCGGCATCTGCCATGGAATGGAAAGGGTACCTGAAAGATGGCAGTGGCAACAACGGCACCATTCAAATCAAAGGAGAATTGTTGGGCGCTGAAACAGGCGAGCTCATCGGCGGACAGATCAGGTTGCCCCTGGGATCACTGATCAATATCAACCTGCCCACCGATGAGCTCAAAAACCAGCTTATCCACCACCTGCAAAGTCCGGACTTTTTCGACATGGCCGTCCACCCTGAAATTGGCTTCCGGCTTACTTCCCTGACTCCGGATCCATTACTGCCGGGCACTTATCAGGCAGCAGGTGAGCTAACCATGTTGGGAAAAGCCAAACCGGTCAGCTTTCCGATAAAGCTAAACGCGCAGGGAAACAGGCTGGAAGTAACCGGTGAAACCAGCATCGACCGAACCCAATGGGGCATGAACTACGCCAGTGATGAAACGGTAACGAACGGCATGTACATCAGACCCGGCATGGATGTACAGTTCAAGCTGGTTGCCGTGAAACAAAATCCTTAATCCGTGACCCGAGCCGGGGCATGCCGGCCCGTCAGATGACGGATTCGGTGAAGCTCTTTCGAAGCGCTGTTTACTCAACTTCTTTCCATACAATTTCTACTTATCAAAACTAGTTAGTCATGTCATTACAAAGTAGGCTGAATTCCCGCCGAAATTTTCTGCAACGCTCCATGCTGGGATTTGGTAGCGCCTTTTTGTTGCCCAGTATGCTGCAAAGCTGCATCAAAGACCACAACTTTCCCGGTCCCGAAGGCCCCGATGGTCCCCTCTTAGACCTTGACATTGACTGGAATGGCCTGGCTAAAAAAGTTGTCAGCGAAGGGCTTGGCGAGTTACCCGAAGCTGGTAAATTCCTTAGCAATTTGCTTGACATCGTTTGGCCCAGCTCCGGAGACAGTCCGTGGGACCAGGTCAAAGCCCAGGTGGGTGCCTTAATAGATAGTAAAATCGCTACTGAAGCTTACGATCGCATGGCGTCTGTATTAAAAGGTGATCGGGCTATCATCGACGATTACAATCGCGCTGTCAAGAACAATACCAACGTCTATACGAGTTGGTCAAATGTATTTTATCAACTTGAGCATGATAAAGAGCAGTTCAAAGAAGAAGGCCAAGAGTTGGTTCTGCTGCCTTTGTTTGCGCAATTTGTCAACCTGCACCTGGGTCTGTTACGTGATGGGATACTCTACGGCAAAACCTGGGGAATGTCTCAGACTGAGTGGCAGTCATATGTCGACCTAACACATGATAGAGTCACTGAATTTACAGATTGGGTCAATAACTGGTATGATAAAGGAAGATCACCTCGGGCGAATAAAAATGTGGATATGTGGAAAGTCGAACCGTTTAGATCCACGAACGAATTTGACCGCACGATGACAATGCTAGTTCTTGATTACAAAGACACCTGGCTCTATTATGATTACACAAGATATCCTAATGGAGCCAAGAACCCGGATGGAACACCGATGCGCTTATTTATCCGCGAAATCTATTCAGACCCGCATGGCAATATCTTAGGTGTTGGGAACAACCCGGTAATGCCCCTCATATTACCCTCACCGGCCACCGAGCTTCCGACTCTGCTAACCGTCTGGTCGGGCGATCGGATTGATGCGGTTCAGGTGGCCGGCTATCCGGCCAATGGTGGACCCGGCTTCGCTTCAGAAACGCCCCGGATGGGGGACAAAAATGGGGGTACTGCACATACCTTTAACCTTTCGCCCTTCAATCCGATTACTCAGGTAAATATTAATACGTATCACTCCCCCTCCAATGGTGACGAAATGGCTACTGATACGCTTGAGTTCATCTTTAACGATGGCACAGGTACTGGTAGGATGGGCAAAACAACTGGGGATTCCAAGCTATTTTCCATCGGGTATGCCGGTTATGCACTGTCCAGCATTTACGTTCAGGGAACCAGTTATTGGGATCCGGGCAAAAGTATCAACTGCATCGTGTTTGGCTTTGTGCCCTGGCCGTTCCACAACTAATCGCGATTGGCCGGTAACAAGCCCTATCGAACGCTCGGCGACTAATGGGTCCAACACCTTCCCAATCCTGGATTTTCGGCTGATTCGTTCACAACGATGATAAGAACAGCTCGCAAACCACACCGGGAGCGGATTAAAGCACTTGCCAACCAATAAGTTGTCTCAGTCTCCGCGAAGCGGCTACTTGATCAATGGCCCGGGCCCCGCCGGGCCATTCTAAGGCGTCACGCAAAGCTTATAGGAAGAACGACCAGTACATCAACCCCGGCATGGATGTACAGTTCAAGCTGGTTGCCGTGAAACAAAATCCTTAATCCGTGACCCGAGCCGGGGCATGCCGGCCCGTCAGGTGACGGATTCGGTGAAGCTCTTTCGAAGCGCTGTTTACTCAACTTCTTTCCATACAATTTCTACTTATCAAAACTAGTTAGTCATGTCTTCACAAAACGTTATTCATCGCCGAAATTTTCTGCAACGCTCCATGCTGGGATTTGGTAGCGCCTTTTTGTTGCCCAGTATGCTGCAAAGCTGCATCAAAGACCACAACTTTCCCAGCCCTGGTGGGGCTGTCATTCCGCCTATCCTTCCGCTTGGAGAGGGATATAGTATTGATTGGAATGACGCAGCGAAAACTGTAATCACCACCGGGATTGAGATGATACCCGAAGCCGGTGAAATCCTTGGGCCTTTGGTCGACATCTTTTGGCCCAAATCGGGGGAGGACGTCTGGAGCCAGGTCAAAAATCAAGTAATAGCATTAGTCACTTCGCAAATCACAGATGAAGTCTACGGACGTGTTACAGGCAATCTGGCAGGTCTGAAAAACGTTTCAGGTAACTACTTAAATGAAATTAATAATTTTAATGCTATCATTCAGGATGATCCCACGAAGGATTATGGAAAAACTCTCAGAGATTATTGGATAGACCTATCAGACGATTTTGATCTTTACTTGCCCAATTTTCAGGAACAAGGGTTCGAGTTGCCACTGTTGGGCTTATTTGCGCAGTTTGCCAACATGCACCTGTCTGTATTACGCGATATGGTTATCTCAGGGAAAAAGTGGGGTTTTACTGATAAACAAGTGCAGGACCAAGCTACAAAATTAACAGCTTCTATCCAAAAGTACCAAAGTTGGGTCGATGAAATAGGGGGTATTGGCCGATCTCGTATAGTAAACAGTACGAAGCGAAATGACCATAACTGCGAGCCTTTCCGAACAGTGAATCATTGGGACCGCGAGATGTCGTTTAAGGTGTTTTACTTTAGAGATGCCTGGCCTTATTTTGATGCCACTGTTTACCCGAATGGATCGAAAGATCGGTTAACCCGCGAGATTTACACGGATCCAATGGGTACCTGCGATAACAGCGGAAATATCGTCATGGCGACTCCTACAGCAACACAATTCCCGACTAATCTAAGCGTCTGGGGTGGTGATCGAGTTAATGCGGTCCAGCTAACTTATCCGGCAAACAGCGGACCAGGTGGGGTTACTCAAACAAAACGAATGGGTGCTAATGGTGGCAGTAACCAGGGCAATCTGCCAATATCTCCCAATAACCCGATTACCCTAGCCAGAGTCACGTTCGGTGACATTGTTAATTCGATGCAGTTTGTCTTCAATGACGGGACAACTACCAATGATTTTGGCGGAAAATTTGGTAGTCAGGGTGCTGCTTGGCAATATGCCAACATGGCTCTTTCGAGTATGCATATCAATGGAGTAAGTGGTTTCTATGGTTCCGCTGACTGCATTGTGTTTGGGTTCCAATACTGGAACTCACCCGCAGAAGCCTTGAACGCGATTCGTGCCATCTACATAAGAAGTCCGAAAGAACGATCAGCCGCTGATTTCGCCAAGGCCTTACCGCATCGTACCATTCCAGCTGATTTGATTACCAATGAGTTAAGGGCAGCTCGCAGAGCGCACTGGGATTACATAAAATCGATTGCCAAATAGCCTTTTTCGTCTTTGTAAACAGGCTGCCTTGAGCATTTTAAGGCAGCCTGTTTCCGGGATTGCCTTGCGACATAATTATCTGCCGTACGTGAACATGATAAAAAAGAAAAGTCTGTTGGTCGCCCTGCTGCTGGGCGTCATCACCCTCGCGGCCTGTAGCGACCACCGAGTGCCGCCAGGTATTGGTGAACCTACCCTGCTAACCGATGCCCACAAACGCATTGCCTTGCTCTGTATGCTTTCGAATATCAACTACGATCTGGTAGCAGCATCGGAGCAAGAGTTAAGTCAGAACACGCTCAAAATCAATGATGCCCTGCAAAACAACACCACGATCCGCGCTTACTTGGGCACCGACTGGCAGGTCGTCTGGGGTCCGGCGATTTCCAATAGCATCAGAAAATCCAGCACTAGTAAAGTTGACAGTTTCGTCACCGATAATACGATGTACGTGGCCCGGGGCACCGAACTGGCCACGGGGAAGCGGCAGTATGTGGTAGCCATCGCGGGTACCAATGCGGTCTCGCGCAAAGGTGCCCTATCAGAAGATTTCAATGTCATCAACGAGAAGGCCTGGGATACGCCCAACAGTGGTAAAATCAGTGCGGGCAGCGCACTGGGCTTTACCATCCTCAACACCATGACCGATCCCGCCACCGGACAAACATTGCTCCAGTTTCTCAGTACGCTCAGCGATGACGGGCCTACCGAGGTAGCCTTTACGGGCCATAGTCTGGGCGGTGCTCTCTCACCCCTGATGGCGCTCAAATTTATTGAGCAAAAGCAGCAGATGGGCTATACCAACCTGACGGTGAGTGTCTACCCCATTGCCGGACCCACGCCCGGAAACAAGGAGTTTGCTCTTTATGCTACCGGGCAATTTGGGGAGGGCTACCACTCGGTCATCAACGCCAACGACATCGTTCCCCATGCCTGGCAAAAGGATATGTTCGCAAAGATTCCGTCGTTGTACAAGAACGCCCCCCCGTTCAATCCGGGTGGCAAAGCGGGATTTCGCTTACCCCTCAAGGACCAGTTAGCGTATGATGCGCTCAAATTGGTGATTGATTCAAAAACCTACCAGCGCATTGCCCCCGAGCGGGAGTTTGTTTTCCAGGGGAGGGCGAATGTGTATCCTGATGGATCCGGCACTTATTTTCAAGAGGCTAAGTATCAACATGTCATGGCGTATTATAAGGACGCCTTTGCGTTTCCCCAAGCGGTTATTGATGCCATTTCGAAATAATTACCGTATAAATACGTCAGCTCAACCGAAATCAGGTTGACACGATCACGGATCTTCAGCAACGATAAGGTGGCCCCTGTCAAGCACGAGGAAAGAATAATCATCTTTTTAATGAGCCCTACCATGAAAATAATAGGATGTAAACTCATCATTCCACTAATCCTATTGAGTATACTTTTAATGGTTACTAGTGGTTGTATGAACCGAGAAAGGGGTGTGCCTACTCCGAGGGCGGGCCAGGGTACGCTTGTGGAGTTGGGTGAAATACCTGTACCGGTAGCGGGCCATTCCGAATTCGCTTCCAATGAATTCCAGATGGCCGTTTACCATAACAATTTTGTCTTTGTGGCTACCTCAAATGGATTATGGAAAATCAATCTCCAAACCAAACAGTGGTCCATCAGTGGATTTGCCGGTCAGAAGGTGTCCTGTATTTACAAGCACCCTACCCAGGACAACAAGCTGTTTGCCGGTATTGTGCCCAACGAACAGACGAACGAAAAATCATTGTTTATCTCCAACGACGGTGGGGTAAGCTGGACGGCAGCGAACTCACCGATCTTCGATAAGCTGAACAATCAGTATGAAACCTATGTCAGTTTGGCCGTTCGACCCGCTCATCCCGATCACATCTATGCCAACGTAGAAGGAGGCAGCATGATCGCCGTATCAACCGATGGGGGAAACCACTGGAAAAGAATGAATAATGAGACAGATTCTCACTGGGGATATCGAAGTACGATTGTTTTTTTGCCCGATAATCCCAATCAACTCTTTCAGGGCAGTGAAAATCCATTGGACGATGCCTGGCTAGGTCGGTACGACATTGATGGACAGGATCCGGTGCGACTAACAAATTTCACCAAAGTGGTGAATAGAAATGTTTTTGGCAATAGAAGGCCGGTGGAACTTCAGACGAACGCGTATACCGGAAACAGCATTTACGTGGGTCAGGAAGGCGCCTTGGCCAAAGTAACCGGGACAACCACCCAGTTTATCGTTAAAGTGGAGGAGGACGATCCAAAATTTCCGTATACGTATTTTTATGGCATCTGGATCGACCCCGCCGATCCCCATCACCTCCTTTTCGGAGGAGCCGTCAATGGTCCTCAAACCTCGCTAAGCTTATTTGAAACTTTTGACGAAGGAAAACAGATTACGCCGGTAGCAGCAGATTCCACGCTGGCTTCTGCCCAGATAACCAAGATCCTGGCAACTCCTAGCTATCCTGCTATCGTCCTCTACGATCCCATTCGGGAAAAGATCAGGCTTTTCCTGTATAAGCCCACGTAAAATTCTGCCCCTAACCTTTTATCTGGAGAAAACGACATCCGGTGTATGTAAAACACCGGATCACCTATCCTTCTTTATCACACAAATCAGTGCGAGTAAATCAATATTGTACTCCCTTGGTTGTGGGAGCATTGAACGTTTAAGACCCCAGGCTATACGGTTAAAACCGTTACAGGCTGCCCTTTTTAAGCATCTTGTAAAAAAAAGTATACATGATCCCCAATGAAACATACTGTTCTTGTCGTAGGCGCTGGCCCCGTGGGCTTAGTGATGGCTGCCGAGCTAGCCCGGCATGGTATTCGTTGCCGGCTTATTGATGCCCTTCCTCAACCCTCCCCTTTCTGTCGGGCGCTAAGCGTAACAAGCCGGACCCTGGAGGTATGGGAGAAGATCGGAATTCTGCGAGAGGCCATTGATGCCGGAATTTGGATTAAGGGGAGACGTATAACCATTGCCGGTAAACCTGCTCAGGATTATCAGGAAGATTTAAACGGGTTTCCTTATGCACACGCTTCCCTGAGCCTACCACAGCCGATGACTGAAAGGATTCTGACCAGCCATTTATCGTTTTTGGGTGTGTTTCCGGAGCGGGGCGTTAGCCTTACCGCCTTGACGCAGGATGATGAAACGGTAACGGTCCAGTTAACATCAACTGACGGGCAAACCGAAGAAACGCAGTTTCGCTACGTAGTGGGCTGTGACGGAGCCCATAGCTTCGTTCGGCGGGCTGCCGGGATTGACTTTGAAGGAGAAACATTCCCCTATGCATTTATGCTGGGGGATGTGCAGATCGACTGGCAATTACCCAGCGGCTATTCGTATCAGTCCATTTATCCCGGCGACCAGGCCGCGCCCGAATTTTTTGTGGCCATTCCTTTACCCGAACCACATCGATACCGGGTATCGATGCTGGCTACCCCTGAATTAATTTCAGACGAAGCGGGTACAGATCATGGGTTACAGCCTGAGCGACTAGCTCCGGGGTTAGAACAGCTCCAGGCCAAAGCCGATCAACTGGTGGGTGAACCCACCCGCTTGCGTGACCTTCGCTGGTCTTCCATTTTTCGAATTAGCATGCGGCTGGCCAGTTCGTACCAGGCGGGTAAGGTATTCCTGGCCGGTGATTCGGCACACATTCACCCACCAACGGGCGGCCAGGGCATGAATACGGGTATTCAGGATGCCTTTAATTTGGCCTGGAAGATGGCCCTTGTCCTGAAGGGAAGATCTCCAGAGACTCTGCTTGGGAGTTATACGGCTGAACGACGGGAAGAAGGCGAAAAGGTCATCGAACGATCGCTTCGGGCTTCTATGAATACAGGAGTTCAGGGGTTTAAAACCGACCGGCTGCATGATACCCAACTTACCGTATCGTACCGCAACAGCCCCTGGATTGCCCCATTGCCGGATGAGCAGTGGATAACAGATTTACGGCCGGGGGATCGGGCTCCTGATTGCCTGGGTTTACGACGGCAGGGAATTGGTTACCCCATCCGATTGTTCGATATCCTAACAGGTATCGATCATGTTTTATTGGTTGATTTGCAAACCGATTCACAACGAAAGTTGGTGGACTTGTGCGCATTGAGGTTACGCCTTCGCGTTGAATTTGGGGACGACATCAATTCATACCTGCTAATTGTAGCCGTTGGTTCCCATCCAGAAAATGCCAGAATCGTTCCTGATATTGCTTGGGTACAGGATACTCATGGATCGTTAACGCATACCTATTCCCTACAGCACGAAGTTTGTTGGCTCATTCGACCTGATGGATATCTTAGCTGGTGTGGCGTAGGCATTACAAATCCAGACCTTTTTTCGTACCTAGGCTTGCTTTTTAAACCAGCCTCTTAGCAGGCTGATAATCAAGGCCATTCAGCTAGTGTCCTTTCCCGAATGGGCTGATGCACTTGATTCACCCCTGCTGTCTTACAACCAATTAAGGACTAATTCATATCAAACATGATCCAATATGGCTCAAAATTATCGCTTTCATCATCTCGGCATACCTACTAATGAGGTAATGCCAAATGAACGCTATAGCAAATTCTTTAAAATGTATACCACTGATCATCAGGGTGATTTTCGCATTCAGTTCCATCGCTTTGAAGAAGATAGTCCCTTACACCCACTTCTGCAGAAACGCCCTCATATTGCCTTTCAGGTTGACAATGTCCTGGAAGCCATTGAGGGGAAACGGGTATTGGTGAACCCTTACGAACCCATTCCCGGCTACAAAGTGGCCATCATTGATGATGTCGGTATGCCCATTGAACTTATAGAAACGGACTTAACAATCAAGGAATTATGGGATATAGCTCAAAAGCAGGATGATTTAAAAGCCGATGACTTTAACCAATTTGACTCCGAATCTTAAGTGGATTTTACCTCATTTCGGGGATAGTATCGATCACAAATTATCAATGCATGACAGTTGGCTGTTTTTAAAGGGATCCTAACAGGGTGAAATACTCTCCAGATTCATCAGCAAAAATTCTTCTATCGCAATGTCCAATGCGCCCGTAAAATATTCGCTCAGAACGCACCGGACTACTCCTCTCCCTAAGCATGACGATTAAATCGAGCTTAGCAACTTTGCAGGCCATCGCCTTACAATCCGCTGGTTGACCAGCGGATTGCCTCTGTAAGCTGATAGCCAACCAGTTACTCTTCCTTATTGAGGATCACTCATAAAACGGTTTTCCCCAACTCAATATTTGCCCAAGCGGGTAAGGGTGGATGGTTCTGCCTTTCGAAAGGCAGAACGCTATGACACCATACTATTTGATTTGGATGGCGATCCATCAAAGCCCCCTTAGCCTGAACAGGCCAGGAGGGGGAGTTAACACTACTTAGTCCTTCCCTATTGCCATCCTGTGACGTGGGGGTAGATATTGAAGTTGCTCCGATCGGAGGGATAGGCTGTCACTGATGGATTATATTCTACGTTTTTACCCGTGTTATCAGTGATCGATACCCGGTAATGTACTGGCCCCACCGGCGTAGACAAGGTGGTGATGAGCCGTTGGTGGGGTTTGATCGGCTGGGTGTCATACAACGGACCTTTGGCATGGCCACCGTATTGCTCCTGAATTTGGCCCAGGTAGACCCCGTTTAGGTAAACCTTCAGTGGAAACACGACTGGCATGCTCCCGCTCACCGCTTTAGCATAGAAGCACACCACCGAATAGTTGGGGGACTGGGGCGGCCAGAACAAATAGTCGACCAGAATCGGCGGACTGGAAATGGGTTTGACCTCCAACCGGACCGAAGAGTGGGCGGCCGTAGGCGTAATTTGGTGTTCATCTGGTTGGCAGGCTGTACATGCCCCCAGCAGCAAAAGGGCTAAAATGAATGGTTTCATACTGGTATGATGTGAATGGTGATACTGCCCGCAAAGAAAGGGGAGTCAGGGGCAATGGAAGGACAAGTCATCGATGAAGCGGCTGAAAAGAGGAAATAAAACGATCAAACCCGGCCTCCACCGGCCGAATGAGGAAGTGGTCACCGAAGCGACGTTAAATAGCGCATCAACATGGTCAACCGCTCCCTCATTGAGCCTCGCAACGCCTGCTTTCAGCTGCTGAGTCGAGGCTTATATCCTATCCCATTCCGGATAACCCTCCCCCACACCCCTTTCTCTCTACTTTTGCCATCCATTATTTACCAATACCTACGCATTCACACCATGAAACGAATCGTTTTCGTCTGCAGCCTGATCTGGCTTTTAATTGCCTGCGAGAAAGCGGGGCTTTCACCCCAATCGGAATTTCTCAGCCCCAACGGCGCCCGCCAAACAACGGATGATCGTACAGGGGAGTCATCGAAACTGCTGATCGGCAAAAAAGCGCCCCTGACCCGCTATACTATTACTAAAAATCGGGAGGGTACCTTTGACATCGTCTTCCAGTACGATCGCAATACTTCCGAGGCCGTGACGGGCATCAGTCTGCGGGAGGCCGCTTCCCTAAATGACCTGCTGCGGGTTGATTTACCCAAGGATTATGAAGCAAACCGGCCCGTGATCGCCAAAAACAATGGTACACCCGTCGTTATCGATCCAACCCGGCCGGATCTGTTTGAATGGTTACAAAATAACCCTAGTGTCGCTGAATACGTCACTTGGAACGATGCACAGGGCCCTCATCGCTGGCCAGAGTGGAGTGCTACGGAGAAAACCCAGCTCTGGGTGGCCTTCTGTAAAGCCTGGCAGGGAAACTCCATTTTTGTGCCCGAAATTCCCCTCAACCGCAATGCCCATTCCGACCGGCAGGGAACGCTGTTATCGGTAGATGATGCCTGGGCATATTATCGGAGTAGCGTGGCCCATTCCCTGGCCCTGGAATTGGGCAAACGCGTCCACTGGTCGGTCCGTAACTACTCAACGATGCAGCTCTTCTGGATCTTTAGCAGCAACGGCATGTTTACCTGGAAGGACTACGGTTCGGTGCAGGGGTATGTGTTATTTCAATCCGTCACTCCGGGGCCTCCTTTAGCCAGTTATCAGTTCCTGAAGAACCAGGGGATGATCGGCACCACCCGACTGGCGACCATCGGGCGCACCCTGGACTGGTGTCGGTACAACCTATCCCATACCTATGGAACCTGGAGTGACTCGACCATGAACCTGCATTATCAATACTGGGGCCGGCCCCCCATGACCCGGATACTGAGTGGATCGGTTTATAGCCTTGATCCCGGTTTGGGCCTACGGCATTGGACGCCAGGATGTGGGGGAACGGCCGCTTTTTTACGCATGCTGCTGCGGACAGTAAACATTCCAGTAGGCATGGCTGGAAGCGTGGGGCATAGTCAGGTCCATTTTATGACCGAAGGCTATTACCTGGATCATGGCGATACCCCCTACAGTTCGTTAGCCAAAGATCCCGTCATTGGGGCCGGGGAGCTGCTGATTACAGAGGCTACTTACAAGGCCTGGTTTGACCAATCGCTTCCGGAAGACACCCGGCTAAAAAATGTCGGTCGGCGAAACCGGGAGTTAGCCATAAAATATCTGCCGAAGTATTTGCTCCATTTATATTGCGAAGATCAGAGGATGGGCAAAACCCACGCGAATGGGAAGGTATTTGAAACGCTCTCCAAGACTTACACTCTCCAGCATCTGGAAGCTCAGAACCTGTGGGGCCGGATGGATTCAAAAATTTCCGCAATGGGAGGTTGCTCAAACGTGCCTTATCAGTAAGAGAGTGGATATTTTCCGTCCGATCGCAGGAGATCTTCAGAAGTAATGAAGGCTTCCTGTCTTAACCAGGTGGTTTCGTACCTGATTTCTCTACTCATTTATTAGCCAGTTGTCAGGGTTAAGATCAGTCTGATTCGAAGTGCAGCAAGATGATGTCCAGCAACCACCTGGGCAAAACCATGAAAGTAGTTGGTGATGACGCCTTTGGCATTGAAAGGCAGCCAGGTTACTTTCTTTTTAAAAGACAGAACCCGGCTACAAACCGGGTTCTGTCTACTTACCAATCTCTATTAGAAGCCCAATGAGGGTTTGTTAGTATACTTAACTTGTCCTTAAAAATACTATTCCCAACCATAAAATACCTTATTTTTCGTTGGACCCACTCTTGCATGAATCACTGCCTTACTCCGATCAAAAAGAAATAGGATACTACAAAAACCGTCGTTGACACACTGTTCAGAAGACAATAGGGGCTATTGAAACAACAACAGGCAAGCTGTCGGCACCAATACCAGTGAAATCAAAGACGATAGGGCGACCAACAGCGAAGCCGTTGAGGTTTCGGTCTCTAGGTACGTGGCAAAAACGACCAAATTGGCCGCAATAGGGAACGAAGCAATCAGCAGCAATAGCTTTTGCTCATCCCCTTCCAGTTGCCCAACAATCGTTTTCTCCGCTAGCACCAAGAGCGCCATTAACAAGGCCGCAGCCCCGTAGCGGATGCCCAGTAACTTGCCAAAACGGCCGTAGGCTACATTTTTAAAATCAATTTCGGTCAGGGTCACCCCGATGATCAGCATACCCAGGGCCGAAAGCGTCCAACTGGCTCCTTGGGCAACGGGTTCGAGAGCAGAGGGCAGGTCAACACCCGATGCATTAGCAATCAGCGCAGCGGCTCCGGCATAAATGGCCGGAATTTTCAGCACGTTTTTCACCGACTCACCGATTGGTAAATCCTTGCTACGTGAAACCAAATAATAGCCAACGGTATCCCCGTAGAGAACATTTCCCATGTAAGCCGAAATGATAAGTGGCATTTTTTCTTCCCCGAATAAGGCCATGACCACCGGAATACCAAACCAACCCACATTAAAATAGGAGTAGGAACACCGTAGTAAATTCGGATCCATATCCTGACCGGCATACCGGCGGGCCCACCAGGCCGGACCGTTCATGAAAGCGGCCAGCAAAAAGACGATGCCTGCCACAATGGCCACCTGCGATAATTCGGCTTTGAGCAAATTGTCGAAAATAACGAGTGGAATCAGAACATACAGCAACAGTTTGGAGATGGGTTTGCTCTTAAGACCCCACCATCGGCTGGCAGCGTACCCTGCGCCAATGAAAAGGTACAGGGGTACGACATTTGTCAGGAGCTTAGTGAGAACTTCCATGCTTCAGGCGTTTAAGGATGTCATTGGTCAGTTGATCAATTCGGGCGACATTAAACCATACAGAGTTGGTGTCGAACAGCTCACCGACCAATAAGTGACCAATGCCGTACAGGGGCGCATCGGGCACGCCCGGCACTACAATTTGCATGGTCTGAACGTCAGCTTGCACTCCCCCGGGTTCGTACGGAATTAGCTGCTTCTTTTTTGCTAATTGTTGAAGAAGGGGAATGTCCATTTTTTCCAATGCAGTGGCCGGACCAGTGGCATTGATCATATAATCAGCCCAAAAAGGTTCCTCATCTTCCGTGGTGACCACAAATTGTTTTTTTGCCGAATCCCAGTTGACATCCTTCAAATGGGGACTCACGGTGAGTTGACCTGATTTCAGCAGGTCCCGAACTTTCATTGCGTTGATCAGGGGGATGGCGTGTCGATTAATGTCGGAGAGTGACTTCAGCCATTTAATGAACATAAGTTTTTGGTCGGCCGGTAAAAGTTGCCAAATAGGAAAAGATTCGTAGCGAGTCGAATAAAGGATATTCTGAAATTGATTTTCGCCTTTTAAAGCCAGGTGAATGTCTTCCTCCAGCAGGGCCAATGGCGGTTGTCCAATCCGATCGACGTGTTTCCAGCTATCCTGCGGACCAAGCACCCGCTCCGCTTCGGCCAGAAATAACCGAAACAACTCTTTGATGCGAAGGGGCTGTTGCTGTTGCCGGACGAGCTTCCGGATGGCAGCAAGGGTAAGTAGCTGCCGATCAAAAGGCACCTCCTTGGGCGGCTGAACCCGGGGCAATAACCCATCTTTGGAAAAAAACCGAATCGGACCAGTATGTCCGTTGTCGGTCAAGGTCATGGCCGCGTCGATGGCAGTCAGACTGGCACCCAGAATACCGACGGTTGCCTGCGGATTGGTAACCGTTTGGTGAACGCGTTCCACGGGCCAGGGAGAATCCAGGTAATGAGCAGACGCTTCCAGGTGGGTAAAATTATTGGACCGGGGAGTCCCCGTTGCCAGCACGGCTACCGTAGCCCGCAGGGATTTTCCGGAAGCCAGTTTGAGCCTAACGCTTTTTTTATTGACAGTGGCATCAATGGCTTCATCCCGATGCAGGACCACCTCCACGCCCTGTTTACGGGCAAGCCGGGCATATTCTTCGAACGTTTCGGTTAAGTAACGACCGTATAAGTTTCGGGGTGGATAGGACTGCGGATGAATCTCTGTCCCGGGATAATTTTCTTCTATCCAATTTCGGTTTTGCTCCATCCACTCGACAAAGTGCAGGTTTTCTTCGGCAAAGATGCCCATCAGGTAGGCCGGCGTATTCAGCAGGTGCGCCTGCTGACCCGTCCCGTAAGCCAGTCCGGGTCCAAATTCGTCGTTTTTTTCAATGATGTGGAGCGAAACCGGGGCCGGTAAGGGCTCAATAACAATCTTTAAAACCAGGTGAATAAAGGTTGCAACGCCACAAGCCCCTCCGCCAATAATGGCAATTGTGTTTTTTTTCATTCTAAAATAGTAGCACGTCCTCAGCATTCCACTAGCCTTCCTTTTTTGAAACGGGGCAAACCGTATAATGTTTGTCTGGGCGTGGATAAGGATCGAGCAAGCGGAATGACTTTATGTTGGAAAAAACTGGCCCGGTAAGCTTTTCGGGGCCAAACGCCCTTTTACCCGTCATAGCCCGCGCCTTACGAACGAATGGAACTTCAAGCCAGCCCTGTCGAAAGCCTATACGTGTTCAAAGGCGGCTTACGAATCCAGTTCCTCGGGCGAGGTTGTCAATTCAAGAATGACCAGATTAATGATTTCCTCCGTAATAGTTCCTACACGGGATTGTGGAAAAATGAGGGTGGTGGTATCGCTGGGGCCAATTTTAACGTGGATGGAACACAGCTGTTCATAAAAATAGAAGTCAGCAAAAACAGCTTTTTTAAGAAAGTAAGTCTGTTTGATTAACCAGCAGGTTTGTTCAAACGATAACGAATGCCAGGTTAGGTGAACAGAATGATCGGTCAGGCGCTTTCGGCCGGGTGGGGGTAGTGGTTCGTACGTCATGGGTTATCAGCTTGGTGAACCTAAAGTTCAGCATTGGCCCGGAAACGGTATGTTATCTTTTTGTAAAGCGCTCAGGGCCTCGATCCAGTAAACAAGGATTGCCTTTGCTTTCGGGCCAAGCAATTGACCGTCAACGCATGGGCATGAGATGAAGGTTTTTTTGAAAAATAGGGCAGGAACAGCTGTCTTTGCGCAACAAATCGGCAAACGACAGCCGGGTGCCCGGTTACGGCTCGATGTCAGCAACCTTCCCGATGGGGTTTACCAGGTAGTGATCAGCAACGGCATCGAAGAAACCGTCCAACACGTTCCCCTCACCACGCATCAACCCAGCCATCCGGCTCGATTGGTCGTCATTCCGTAACCAGCAGGCGAGGGAGGCTTTGTTTAAATCAAAAGGCTGACCTTAATCTGGTCAGCCTTTTCGACTTTCAATCAACTAACTTGGTTCGGCAGCGCGATCAAGGTAGCTCTGCTGCCATTAGGTATGGCATGACAGGCTCGGTCAGGGCAGAACAATGACTTTCTTCGCCTGCAGTTTGCCCGTCGTTTTCAGTTGAAGCATGAACACTCCCTGGGCCTGGTTACTCAAATGAATAACCTGCGTGCGGTATCCATCACCCACGAATGCTTTCTCATGCCAGCTTTTTCCTTGTAAATCCACAACGGATAGGGTAGCGGGTTGGCCCGGCTCAACGTAATAACTTACGTTAAGATCCCGCGTGCTCGGGTTGGGCGAAACCACCAGGTCCTCCAAATGGACCAATTCAGCGCCGATGCGCCCCCCTCCTGGTTTGGCGTAGGTAAACGATGTAGAATACACACTACTGCCGTCACCGCTGCAATTGTTTGGTACCACCCGCAGCGTATAGTTGCCAGAGGCTACCGTGCTGGGAATATCGAAGGTAACTGTGGCACTGCTGGGCGTAACGGTTCCCGAGGCCAAAACCGTCCCTCCGTTTTTGAGCTGCCAGGTCAGAGATGATACACTGCAGGAACTGAATATAAACTGTCCCTTCATTTGGCCACTAACCTGGCTAGCTGACATGAGCGTATACCCACAACTGCACTGAGCCGGCGCTGCGGCCTGAATAACCGTTACACTCGGCGTTGCCCCGCCCCCAGAACCCGTCACGGTCGCAGTTGCGGTTCGTGAACTACCGGTTGTATTGGACGATACACTCAGCGTAAAGGTTCCGTTGTTGATGCCGGTAGAAGGGCTTACCGTTAGCCAGGATGCATTGCTACTAACCGACCAGGATACGTTACTGGAAACAGAAATCGTTTGAGAATTGGTATACGCATCCGTAGACCAGGTGGTTGGATTGATGGATAGCCCCCCACCTGGCTTGGTGTAGGCAAAGGCCCGTTCATACACGCTACTACCATCTCCGCTGCAATTGTTTGGCACCACCCGCAACGTATAGTTGCCGGAGGCTACCGTGCTGGGAATATCGAAGGTAACTGTGGCACTGCTGGGCGTGACAGTTCCCGAAGCCAAAACCGTCCCCCCGTTTTTAAGCTGCCAGGTCATCGACGAGACGCTGCAGGAGCTAAACGTGTATTGTCCCTTCATCTGGCCACTAACCTGGCTAGCTGACATGAGCGTGTATCCACAACTACAGGGCGGATTTATCCCGCTCACGATGACGGTTGCTTCGCCACTGATTAGGCTTGTGCAATTGTTGATGGTACACCGGGCGCTGTAGGTGGTGGTCGTGGCTGGACTCACCGTTATACCCGGGCCAGTAGCACCCGTTGACCAGGTGATCACGCCCCCCGAACAACCCGAAGCGGTCAGCACTTGGGATTGCCCGGATGAAATGGTACTGGAAATCGGAGAAAGGGTCGGTGCTGCCGGTAAAGTCGTGCAACAAACCGTGCGCCCAAAGGCAGGGATCGGGGTGCGGCTCGTCAAAAAACCTCCCGTCGTTAGTTTACTGAACCAGGCATCAGCTAGTTGAACCAACCCCGCCTGATTGAAATGAGTGCCATCCACCCGGTTATCCAACAGGTCCGTATTGGGTCCCAGCCAGTTGTTGGCATCACCAGCCACGGCATTCTGCGCATTCGTAATGGCGGATTTGGAAGCAACTCCGTTGCTCTTGCTGGCTTGCGAAATGACCCAGGGTAAGTTAATCGAGACCCCCATATCCGTTTGGGAATGCGTTCTTGACTTAGCAATCAGATTTCTCAATTTGGTTTCATAAACACTTTGAGCGGTATTAAGAAGGCCATCGAATTCCCCCTGATGCCATAAGACGGCCCGCGCCCCGTTGTATTTCCGGTCGGCAAATAACGTTTTTAAATTATGATACGGATAGGTTTGGACGGACCCTACCGAATTCTGCCATAAGCGGCAAACTTTATTTCCATCAGCCGCCGTCGACCAATCATCAATAGAAGAACCCGCCCACCCGGCTTGGTAAATAGCCACGGGGACGTTCCAGGTCTGTACCAACTTTTCCGCCAATCGGTACCAATGTGCCATGTACGAGGCATTGGGGTCAGAACCGTCCGCTCCCGCCGGGAATTGGGTGGTACTATTCGGATTGGCAATGCAGGCTGGATACGGTGCCGTGAGGTTGACCGTGGTAAAGTTTTTGCTGTTTTCAAACCGTATCCAGTTTCCTAGCGCAGCATCCAAAACCGCCGGTGTTGGAACGTCACCTTTCCCCGTTGTGTTGGACTGCCCAGCCACATAAAAGACTTCGCCAACCCCTAACCGCCGGTAATCCGTTTGAATCGAATTATTGTCCTGCCGCCGGACTTTGATGCGAAACATGCCGTCTCCCAGGTTAATGACTACGCGCTTATAGACTCCACCAACGCCCGGATACGCGTCGCAGGTGTAAGATACCCAGTTTTGAACAACAGTAGTGGTGGTTAAAGCCGTATTGGTGAATCGTTCAGCTAGCACTTGCACCTGGGATAAAGAAGCGTCGTTAAAATTGATCCCAATCTCGAGTCCAGCTCCCTGACCTACTCCGCACCGCTGAAAGACGGCACCGTCCGAACCTGGCAGGGTAATGGCCTGCCCAAAGCCCGGGAAAACGCAAGTAATAAGAAAGGTGAATAGTAGTAGACTATTTTTCATATGCGATTTGTGAACTAAAATAACAAGGATGATTTCGTTAAAAATGAAGCGGTCGGTTTACAACGAAGCCGAGCTTTTCTCCTCCGCATGCGAGGGAACCGTAACACGGATAAATAATTATCAGACATTAATTTCAACTTTCCTTAAACCCGGAGGAGGGCGGACTGAAACGATTACCATAGCATTGGTTTGTTTTAAGTTGGGAGAAGAATTGCTAAGCGACCCGCTAATATCCGTAAAAAATCTTAACCAAAAACAATTTAAAATCAAAATATTAACATAAAATCAAAACTTTTTTAGAATATACCTGCTTTTAGGCAATCGCCCATCCAAGCTGCATTTTAGAAAAGCGGCAAGTTTCACTAGTAACTCACTACAACATCGGCTTCAATTTATCAAACAGTAAAACAGCATTTATTGATAAAACCCTACACGGGATCGGTTGTATTCGTGGATTATAGCCTGGTTGGGTAGCGGGATGGCTTGACACCAGGCTGCCGGAAAAGAAATTACGTCTGGAGAGTCAGTCTAAGAAAGTCAGGTTGAAATGAACCACTATTCATTCTTTTTCCCCAACTTTGCATTCAATAAGTACTTTAACATCCTTCAACATGGGCTTTTATTGTTGTGCGGGCTTTATGCGGCCATGGCTACGATCCAAGTGATGGTCAGCCGACGATACTCCTCTCAAACCATTCATGTGCAGCTTTTAATGGCTACATAATGGTGGTCTATGCCCACTAGGTAAGTCCTTACCTCAAAGCTTAGTTTCTGCGGTGTGCATGCTGGCTCATCACTTTTCTGTGATCTGAACCCAGTATTCATCGCTACAACTTAAGTAATGAGAAAAAATAAACTGCCCGTACGGTTTACGGGGCAGCACTTCACCGTTGACAACCTCCTGATTGCCGATGCGATAACAATTGCCAACCTCCAACAGACGGATACCGTGTTGGATATTGGCGCCGGTACTGGCAATGTAACGACGCATTTGATTCATTGCTGCAAAAGCATCATCGCCATTGAGAATGACAAAGCACTGGTCGGGATTTTACGCAAGAAATTTGCCCGTTATTCCAGTGTACACATCGTTGACGCTGATATTCGACATTACGCATATCCCAGTACGCGCTTCAAAGTTGTCTCCAATATCCCTTACGGCCTCACGGCGGATATTCTTAAAGCTCTCCTGTTTGATCGGGTCATGTGTTTTATGGGAGGGTCTTTGGTGATTCAACTGGAACCGGCGAAAAAGTTGGTTGCTGAAAAAGTCTACAACCCTTACACGGTTTTTTACCGCACCTTTTTCGATATAAAACTGATGTGTGAACTGCCACCCCAATGTTTCATGCCACCGCCCACCGTAAAATCAGCCCTCTTGGCCATAAAAAAGAGAGAGTCACCCATTGGGTTTCAACATAAGGAAAAGTACCTGACATTCTTGTCCAGCTTATTGCGGGAACCTGAGCTGGCCATCCACACTGCGCTAAAACGGATTTTCAGGAAAAGCCAGGTTCGGGACCTAGCTAACAAGTACGGATTAAAGCTTGAGAGTCCGGTAGTCGCCCTCTCAATCCCGCAATGGGAAGGCTGTTTCCTGACCATGATTGAAAAAGTACCCCAAAAGTTTCATCCTGGAGACAGGCTTCCCAACGGTTTTTAACGCTGGGTGTACAGGTTCATAAAATAGCCGGAAGCAGCCACCTCCGGCTATTTTCTCTAAACACATTTTCACACTAAATTACTCTAAAGACCACGCGGCTGAATTATGGTTGCCGATGGTAAGGGTACGGTCCCACGCACTTCACAACTCATAAGCCAAAAAGCCCGGTCGAGCCTTTGGGCTTATGGGTAGGCCTTAAAATCACCCCTGGCTATTACTTTCGGGAAGACTTGAGGTCTTTGGGTTTGATGAGGACATGTCCATCGTCAACCAGCGCTTTTACCAGTTTGGTTTTTACCGCCCAGAACAGCTCTTCATTTTTGTGCTTGACGACGGAATAATCTTTACCGCTGCTGAATAATCGATTGCATACCCGGGCGGCATCGTAAAAATTAGTAAACTCCAGCAACTGAGCTTCATGAACGGCTTTTTCAAGGCGATTGCCTTTAAAATAAGCCCGAATGGATTCAAACATTTCCTGTACACGTTAGAGATGGCAGTTTCAATATTACTAAAAATCCATTTCAGTAACTCCAAGAATTTTCTGTTTTTGGGGCTATATGTTTGGCCTTTTGAAACACCCTTATTTTCGGTTTCTTACAGGCATGTAAAGGGCGCATATACCTTACTCAATCCCATTTAGAAGGAACACCGGTACACCCATAAATTTTACGGAATAGCTACCAGGAGGCAATCCTTTTTTCAAGCGCTAAGTATTCTCCTCCCTGCTTTGTTTTTTCTACTATCCATACTTTTCAACGCAGCGGATTTAGTGGTTCATCCGATGCACTGAAACCAAGCCATTTCATAATGAGCAGTTTACAGCTTTGGGATACACCCCATCCAAAATTCGATCAAACCGTTGGTGATGGAATAAGGTTACAAGTAGTAATCTGACTGACAAACCGCAATCAACCAGAATCATGATGCAATCAAAACCGTCCATTTGGCTGATCGATGATGATGAAAACGTCGCTGATATCATTTCGAGAGCATTCCATAAAGAACAAATCGAGTGCGATATCACCACCTTTCATGATGTGAGCCTGGTAAAGTCAAATCTACTTTCCAACCAGCCTACCCTGATGCTGGTCGACTATCAGATGCCAGAAATGGACGGTATTGAATTCATTCGGTGGCTTCGGAGTAATCTGGATCAGGAAGCACCCAAAATTATTTTATTCAGCCAGATGAGCGCCGATTATATTGTAAGCCAAACACTGCAATCCGGTATCGACCCGGATGCATTAGGCATTTATAGAATTCAACGGAAGCCCTTTGACTTTCAGGAATGGCGCCATTTTGCCAAGGAAATTTGCGAGGAGGGGAATTTACTTAGTAAATCTGGTTACAACTGAGTCAGCGACCTCCACACAGTCGGTACCTTTCTGGGAACTGGCCAGGAAGAGCCATGCTTATTAAAGGGTCTGTTTTGGCGCTGATCAATTCATTTTTCAGTATGCTTGTTTCCTCAGAAAAACCCGTGGCTGTCCTGTACCAGGCCGAACCTCCACCCGTTAAAGATGGCATCATCAAACCCATGAAACCGGGCGGCTATGCTGACAGCGGGGCGGACATTGCTTTTACGCTGCGAAAAGCGGCAATTCCTGTTATCGCACCAATTCAAAACCCAGCTGCCACCCAGGTACTTGACTGGGTATTTCCGGATACGAAAAACGGTATTGAAAACGCTCTGGCATCAGGACGAAGTAGGATCAATTTGCCCGATTCTCATTTCCTGGGCCGCCTGCACCATATTTCTTGCATACCGAAGTTCCACTGACCTATCGTACGGATCCGCATAGGGTACTGAAAAAATACCGGTAATAGTTTTCATCGCTGGTAAGAGTGAAGCCAGATTGCCCAGATCGCCTTTGACCACATCAGCCCCCTGCGCGGCTATTTGCTGGGCCTCAGTAGAAGTTGGATTGCGGGTAAGGACACGGACTCGGTGACCATGCCTGAGGAGCTCCCGGGCAACGTTTCCGCCCTGTGTACCTGTTCCACCGATCACCAGTATAAAAGGTGTTGTGTTTGAATTTATCACTTTAAGGTCTTACTGATTTCTACTCCTGTTTTTGACCAGACAAAAGTACACGTAGCGGTTTTTTGACGGTTTTCCGTAAAGCTCTTTCTCATTTGTTCAAAAGCTCAAGTGAATTTTAGGGCTTGAAAGTATGCCTAGACGTTGGTATTTCCCCAGGTTTGGAACCGTAGCTATCCAACTCAATACGCAGATTGCAGCCCTGAACGGGATTCAAGAGGCAATGATTTCTTTTTAAGGCGGTCGGAACCCGTTATTTGGCGCGTCCACTGTCGCTCTTCCCCGTTCTACACTTTCTTTACCTGACAAGGCTAGGGAGTGAGGAACTCCCGGACAGGTCACCCTTGCAAAAACGCAATGATCAGAATCAGACGAGAAGGCGTTCCAGGTCATCGCTCCATCATCGGAATTTTGCGAAGTTCACAGGGTTCAAAGACCAACAACTAACCATGAAATACCCTGAACAAACCCACCAGCATACCCAATATCAGGGAATTCAACCAAAGCGTGAACGGATCATCTTGCTTAGCGTTCTAGCCTACGAGGCAGCAGGTGCCCTGCTCGGCGGAAGCCTGCTTGTTGCCGCTCCAGACGGGAGCCTGATGCAAATGCCGGTTGGGATGATGCGGGGCGTCTTCCGCGATTTTCTCGTACCCGGCCTGATCCTTCTCGGGTTGGGTGTATTGAATACGGCAGCCTTTTGGGCGGTACTTCGTCGAAAAAAAACCGACTGGATCTTGGCAGGATTCGCTTTAGGTGGCCTTGCTATCTGGTTTCTGGTTGAAATCATTATTCTCCAGGCCTTTCACGGGTTGCATGCCATGTGGGGACTCCCCGTCATCGTGGGAAGTCTTGCCGCTTTTTCCTTTTTTCCTTGCTTTAGGCAAGTGTATTGAAACACTGGGGGCGGCAGTTTGCCCCCAACCCCGAATTGATCCGTCGATTTCTCAAAAAGTCAGCGCATTGCTCTAGTTTTCGTCGACTTCGATAAAAACCGGAAACCCCTCCGCACAACCGAGCCGACATAGTCATGTCGGCCCATGAAGACTAAATTCACTTGGCGTTTTGAATCACTATATCAATATTTGGCGCATAATTGGCCGATGGTAAAGAAGACTGGATTGTCTATCATGCGAAGACCCATGCCAATAAGGCCTGCAAGGATCGAACGCCCCGCGCCCAGCAATTTAACTGGAAAAAAGAGGGCAGCCCGGATTTTGGTGTTCCCATCGCGGTGGGCACTCCCCTCCCAAAACCGTCCTCGGCCACGGAGTAACGGCACTGGGTTGACACTAAAAAGTTCATCTCTACACGGATGGGGCAGAGTGGAAAGTCAAGGGGCTGCGACCGGGTCAGACTGATGAACCAACACCCTGTAGTTGCTCCGGCTACGGGTGTCCATCATCGTACGCAGCTCTGTCCGATTTTGGACACCTTCCTTCATCACAGTCCCGGCAAAAGGCCTATGTAGACCCTGGGAAACTCTTTTTAAGGATTCTGGCAAGTCATTTGTTATACATATACAGTATTAATCGGATACATGAAAGGAACGCACCTGGGTGAGTTTGAAGAAGTTGTTTTGCTAGCCGTGGCCATCCGGGCGGGCGATGCCTACGGAGCAGCTATTGTTAGTGAGATTGAGCGGCAGATGGGCCGCTCGGTCAATCTGGGTGCGGTGCACTCCGCGCTCAACCGGCTTCAGGAAAAAGGAATGGTCAAATCGGAAATGGGAGGAATGAGCGCAGAACGCGGTGGCCGGCGAAAGCGCCTGTATTCGGTGACGGCGTACGGTCGCCAGACGTTGGAAGCGATCCGGCAGCTACGCAACCAGATGTGGAACATAATTCCTCCCACCGCCTGGTCATGAACCCGTTTGACGACGTTGAGCCAAACCAACAGTCCCGGCCACCGAGCTGGGCAACCCGGCTGCTACACTGGCTTTGCCCTTCCCAGCGGCTCGAGGAAATGGAGGGAGACCTGGAAGAGCTTTTCCAACTGCGGGTGCAGACAATGAGGCAGCCCCGGGCGCGGTGGCGTTATGTGCGTGATGTGGTGAGTCTGCTGCGTCCTTCCTTACTGAAACGACAAGAAACGAATCATCTTAAACCTGCCCTGATGACAATGCTACGAAATTATCTCCTCATCGCTCTTCGACAGCTGGTTAAAAACAAAGGATACTCATTCATCAACCTGAGTGGGTTGGCCGTGGGTATGGCAGTTGCGATACTCATTGGGCTTTGGCTGAAGGATGAACTCTCGGTTAATCGATCGTTTGCTAATTACGATCGCATTGCCCAGCTTATGCGAAACCGAACGGTTAATGGACAAACAGATACCAAAGCCGGTCTTCCCATTCCCTTAGCCCAAAGCCTCCTAATCAACTACGGAAAGACTGGCAACGACCGGCTCACCGAAACGCAACCATTCACGCATGTTGTTCTGGCTTGGTGGACAAGTTGGCATTCCCTGAAGGTAGCGAATCAGGTGTTTTCAAAGAGTGGTAAATTCATGACTCCTGAAGCGCCCCAGATGCTATCGCTGAAGATGCTCAAAGGCAGTCAGGATGGTTTAAAAGATCCCGCATCCATTCTGCTCTCCGAGTCTCTGGCACGAACCTTATTCGGTGATGCCAATCCGCTACAGAAGACCCTGTCAATCGATAACTCCATGACCGTTCGGGTGACCGGTATTTACCAGGACCTGCCCTACGGCAGCAGCTTTGCAGATGTAGAATTTATTGCCCCCTGGGATTTGTATGCCGCTTCGACCCCTTGGGTAAGCCAGGCCAAAGACGATTGGACCAATACCTCGTTTGAGATTTATGTCCAGTTGGCTCCCGGAGCTACTTTCGACGATGTATCGGCCAAAATCAAAAGGATGTTGGTAGGAAAAACTCAGAATGACCGCTCCAACCCCGAAGTAGTCCTCTACCCTATGTCCCGCTGGCATCTGTACTCGGACTGGAAAAATGGCGTGAATGACGGAGGCCGGATTCAGTTTGTCTGGTTGTTCGGTAGTATTGGGGTCTTCGTCTTATTGCTTGCCTGCATCAACTTCATGAACCTGTCGACGGCCCGCTCGGTCAATCGGGCCAAAGAAGTAGGAATTCGAAAAGCCATCGGCTCACGGCGGCAGGAGTTGATGGCTCAGTTTTTTGGTGAATCCGTGCTGGTAGCTTCTTTGGCTTTTGTCGTGTCTCTGCTCCTGGTATACCTGGCGCTGCCGTTGTTTAATCAAATCGCCGACAAACACATGGTTCTGCCCCTCCTATCTCCCCAATTTTGGGTGCTGGGACTGGGTTTTATCGGGTTGACAGGGCTAATTGCCGGTAGTTACCCGGCCCTTTATCTGTCGTCGTTTCAGCCCATTGCGGTTCTAAAGGGATCACTGCCCTCGCTCAATAGCATCGCTACGCCCCGTCGGATGCTGGTAGTGGTGCAATTTACCGTCTCCATTACCCTAATTATTGGCACCATCGTGGTTTATCAGCAAATTCAGCACGCTAAAAACCGTCCCATCGGGTATAGCCGACAGGGCTTAATTTCATTGCTATTGAATGTACCCCATTACGAGCAGCACCGCGAGACGGTTCGCAATGAGTTACTTAAATCAGGTGCGGTACTAGAAGTCGGGGAATCCGCCAGTCCCTTAACCGAAGTTCGCTCCACCAATGGCGGTTTTGAGTGGGCCGGTAAAGATCCGACGTTACAGGTCAATTTTGGAACAGTGGGTATCTCACACGAGTTTGGCAAAACCGTCGGCTGGCACTTTAAGCAAGGCCGTGATTTTTCCCGACAACTGGCCTCGGATTCCACGGGAATCGTGTTGAACGAATCGGCTCTGGCGTTTATGGGATTACGGAATGCACTGGGGCAAACCATCACCTGGAGGGGTGGTGATTTTGACGTCCGGTTTCACATCATTGGCGTGGTTAAGGATATGGTTATGGATTCACCCTATGAGCCCGCTAGGCCATCCGTCTTTTTTATCAGTCCCAAACCTGGCCAATTCCTGACCATGCGGCTCAACCCGAGTCAGAGCCCTCAGGCGGCTCTGGCTACCATTGGCACAGTGTTAAAGAAACACTTGCCCGAAGCGCCATTTAACTATACGTTTGTCGATGAGGAGTACGATCAGAAATTCCGTACCGAAGAACGCATTGGGGTCTTAGCCAGCCTGTTTGCGGGTCTGGCTATTTTCATCAGCTGTCTGGGACTGTTCGGTCTGGCTTCGTTCATGGCCGAACAACGAACCAAGGAAATTGGGGTACGGAAAGTGTTGGGAGCGTCGGTAACCAACCTCTGGATGTTGCTTTCAAAAGATTTTATCCTTCTGGTCGTCATTGCCATTGGAATCGCTGCGCTAGTGGCCTACTACGCGCTGCCCAAGTGGCTGGAGCAATACGAATATCGGACCGAACTATCGTGGTGGATCGTAGCGGCTTCTGGCCTGGGGGCGTTGTTGATTACCTTTCTGACAATTAGCTTTCAGTCCATCAAAGCCGCCTTGATGAATCCGGTCAAAAGTTTAAGAAGTGAATAGACGGCTGGGTTACCAGAACAAACTTAACGATTAATAAAGCCTCGCTACAGAAGCCCGTATTAGCCGGTCATCAAACTCGATTGGGATTGTTGACCGGCTGATACGGCTACATCAAGGTTCGATGACCGGTTTTGCGTAGTCGAAGTAGTAAAGCTTCGATACTAATTCATGCAAAACTGAGGAATCTTTCGGTGACCCGTGGTAATGCCGATACTGGATCGAATACCGATTTTTACCGGGTTTAAAGGCATACGATGGATCCAGTCGAATGGTCGTCCTTACACTCTTTCCCGGCTCCAGAAGCACAAAATCCTCCAGCGTCGGCGGGCGTCGTTTCGCCATCACACCGGTGTAAGATACTTCCTGTCCCTTCTGCTTCACAACAAATAGGTTATTCATCAACCGTTGGCTCATGCCAATATCGAGTTTGTTTAAATAAATAGGCAGCGCCGATTGGTTCGTAAAAGTCATGTTCGCCCAGAGTTGACCGGTTTTCTGAACGATGACGATCTGAATGCGAACCGGTTGTTTCTGAACCGCCATGCTGGTGCCAATAACCAGCGTACTTAGTAGAAAAAAGGCAAGGACAAGTGATTTTCTCATACAAAAGTGAAATCGGAATGGTACACTTTAGACGTGGATTTTAGGAAAAGTTTAACGGGGGGATCAAATAAGGGGCCGTGCCGTCGCCCATTTTGCTTTAATTTCGGGCTGGCCTTGTGCGACCAACTCACGACGAACTGTTAGAAACAAAAGAAATTAGGACTCTGGCTGCAAAGCCACAAAGAGTAAACTTCTACACTCAAAAACTCCCTTGGTTCGCTTCCACAACCCGTGATTTGACCCATAGCCAAATCATAGATATACTCATTATAAGTTACCTCTCCTACCGAATCACGAGTTGCTACCCGTTGAAATTCATCACTCGAAAAAGGATTCCAACTGCATTTCCCAAAAGTACCAGGAGTTGACTCATTTGTGACAGGCTTTGCTAGCCAACCTGCCGACCTTTGACTCAATCAAACAGAACAACAATCTTTAAAACAATAGACGCCATGAAAGCCCTGATCAGCACCCTGCTCGTTGCCTTTGCCTTAACCGCTGCTTCCTTCAACGCCGTTAATGCGAACCCGAAAGAACCCAAAAAAGCGGCCGCTTTCCAGACCGGCATCTACACCACCACCGAGGGCAAGTTGCAGGTGGCCGTTCAGAAAGAGACCACCAGCCCGGTTCTGGTACAGCTGCGCAATGCGAAAGGTGAGCCCGTCTTTGCCCAGCGCATCGGCAAGAATCAAGGAGCAGTGCGTTACCGGCTGGATATGAGCAACCTGCCCGACGGGGTGTACCACCTCGCTGTGAGCAACGGCGTGGAAACAACCACTAAGGAAATAACGCTGGAAACCCAACAACCAGTGATAGCTGCCCGACAGGTGGCAGTTCAATAAAAAATTAATTTTGTCAATCAAAAAAGCTGACCCTGTTAGGACCAGCTTTTTTGATTGACAAAATTCGTAGTCAACATGAGAGCATCTTCATTGTTTCGTAATCTCCCACGGTTTGTAGGTATAAAAAATGGCCCATAATACCGTGTATATTGCTGACTACCTGGTGGGCTTCCGGAAAGGTGGCAATATGAAGCTCAGTCTGTTCATTTTCGGATGCTTTGCCCATTTGTTTTCCGTGCAAAGCCTGAATCGCCGACCCAGGCATTGAACGTTCGCAGTAGAAAAAAAATAGAGCTTCATCGCTGGTAGAGGTTGCCGAAAACCAAGGTTTTGAACCCAGCGGAATGATTTCGTCCGGAGTAGCTTGCAAGCCGGTTTCTTCTTCGAGCTCACGCACGGCTACCGCCAGGGGTTCCTCGTCATCCTCGACCATGCCGGCGGGGTGTTCATAGGTGCGGGAACCGTTGCAAACCCGCCGTTGCCGAACCAGCAGCACAAACTTATCACCGCTTTTTTCATCAATTAAGACGACCACAATCGAAATGGCGTGGCCTTTGATAAAGCACAGGGGAGCCAGCTGGCCACCATCAGGAGCCTGAGTATCAATCTTTACCAATGCATGGAGCACGTTTCCCTCCTTGCCTCGCCGGGTATAAATCTCCTGGACCTCCCGAAGCTGTACTTCCTGGGCCTGCAATGCGTGCTGCCAGGCTTTAAACTTGAATGAGTTTTGAAAAGGTTCTTGTTGTTCCATTGAATAAAAAAAATACTGGGCCCGGGTAATAAGGCCTTACGAGTAAATTACAATCGATTCGGGCGCTAGCCGAATGGCATCTGAATCCGGCCCCTTTTCGAGCGCAGTCGGAATACCGTCTCTGAGCGATTGTTGCCACTGTGGATCCGCCGAGTCGAACAGTTTCTGCCACCTGGCTTTTTGTCCGGGCAGCGAAATCAACTGGTGCTCTTTCGCAAAATTCAAAAAACAGTAAACGTGCTGATCGGTATGCCAGCGGTGTAGGAGCATCGTTTGCTGCTCCTCATACAGACTGACCGCTAGGTGTTGCCGATTAAGATGGCGCAGAGCGGGGTGCTGCTTCCGAAGAGCAATGAGGGCCTGGTAGTAACGAAAAAGGGTTTGATGCGGTTCTTTCTCCACCAATTCCCATTGTAATTTGGACTGTGTGAAGGTTTCTTCTGACAGCGGGTCAGGCACTTCGCCCTGATCGTGAAAATCGGCAAATTCCTGCTTCCGCCCCTGACGAACAGCTTCGGCCAGATCGGGGTCAGTATGACTGACAAAATAAAGAAACGGATTTGTCTCACCGTACTCCTCCCCCATAAAGAGCATAGGGAGAAAAGGACTCACCATGACGGCACCCGCCAGAAGTTTCTGCATCTCAAAGCTTACCAACTGGCCCGTCCGCTCACCCCGCATTCGGTTGCCTACCTGATCATGATTTTGGGAAAACACCACAAACTGGCGACCGGGATTCGTTTCCGCTTTGCTACCAAAGGCTTTTTTCCGGTGCGCGGAAAACTGGCCATCATACACATAGGCATCCTGATACGATTTTACCAAATGGGCAATGCCGTTAAAATCGGAATAATACCCCTTCCGTTCTTCCCCGGATGCCACCCGAAGCGCATGGTGAAACTCGTCGATCCATTGGGCATCCATCCCGAAGCCCTGCTGGTTCAGCGGATTGATAAACCGAGGATCGTTCAGATCGTTTTCAACAATCAGGTAATGCGTTCTACCCGTAGTTTTCATGAGCAGATCCACCTGTTGACGGATTTCTTGTAAAATGTGGACCGGGCTAAAATCTTTGATGGCGTGAACCGCATCGAGCCGCAGGGCATCGATGTGAAACTCCTGAAACCACATCAAAACGTTTTCAACGAAGTAACGCCGGACACCGTCGCACCAGGCATCATCAAAATTGATCGCGTCTCCCCAGGGGGTGCAGTATTTCTTCGTCAGATAGGGTCCGAAATCGGAAAAGTAATTTCCTTCCGGCCCAAAGTGATTGTAAACCACATCGAGCACCACGGCGATGCCTTTCTGATGGCAGGTATCGACTAGCCGCTGCAAACTAAAAGGCCCACCGTAGGCATTTTCGGCCGCGTACGGAAACACCCCGTCGTACCCCCAGTTCCGGCCGTCGGGAAACTGCGCAATAGGCATAATTTCAATGGCATTGATGCCCAGCGTTTTCAGATAATCCAGCTTTTGCTCAATGGCGGCAAACGTTCCATCCGGGGTGAACGCACCCGTGTGAAGCTCGTAAAGAATGTACGCGTCCAACGGGATATTTTTCCAATCCGGATCGGTCCAGGTGAACTGGTTTGTATCAATCGCTTCCGAAGGTCCGTGCACGCCTTTTGGCTGAGAAAGGGAAACCGGGTCGGCCCGCAGGGTATCACCATTCAGCCGGAGCTGGTAATAATCACCGGGTTTGAGTTGGTCTGTAATTACTTGCCAATAGCCGGTCTCTCGTTTTTGTAGGGGAATAGCTAAGTCCCGGTTCTCTACAACCAGCTCGATTTCATCAGCCACGGGAGCCCACAGAAGCATTTCAGCTTCTCCGGACTCCTGAAAAGTAACACCGAGCGAACGTTGGCTCACCGCTTGATAGGTCATCATATCCATTTAGCAGAATCAGTATACACTATAAATGATCCATATAACCGTCTTTTTGTTTGATTATCAATCGGGCCAAACCAGATTAATTGATAATCCGACAGCGGACCTGCTGGCGCTTGGGTTTGACCAGATGGATCCACCACACCCCCTTCATGGGGTGTATCGGTGAAAGACCCTGCATCTAACTGGCCACCGTTTCGTGAAACGAGGCTAAACCGGCAAGCTTCTTGTACAAGGTCAGGGCCTGCGCGACGACCTGGTCCATATTATACAACCGTCCGACAAAATGAACCGACGATTGCTCGTCCGCCAATTGTTTGTATTGCCGGTAAAGCGCGGCATTTTCGGGCCGCGGTACGGGGTAATACGGATCTCCTTCGTCCTGGGGGTATTCAAATGTGATACTCGTTTTGGGATGGATCTGCCCGGTTAACTTCTTATACTCTGTAATACGGGTATACGCGTGATCATTGGGGTAGTTAACCACCGAAACCGGCTGGAAATCACTCACCTCGAGCGTCTGGTGATCGAACCGCAACGAGCGATACGGAAGTTTACCGAAACAGTAATCAAAATACTCGTCGACGGGACCGGTGTAAATTAACTGCTCATAAGACAGGTTCGATTTTACCGCTTTAAAGTCGGTGTTGAGCATCAGGTGAATGTTGGGATGATCAACCATCTTTTCAAACATTTTCGTGTAACCCAGCAGCGGCATACATTGAAATTGGTCGGTAAAATAACGGTCGTCCCGGTTGGTACGGGTTGGAATACGGGCGGTGACCATCTTATCAAGCTCTGAAGGATCAACGCCCCATTGTTTTCGGGTGTACCCGCGAAAGAATTTTTCGTACAGATCCCGCCCCACCTGACTCACGACCACATCTTCGGACGTTCGGATGTCATCAATCGGTTCGCCAACGGTTTTAAAATACTCCTCCAACTGATCGGATGTAAAATTGTAGCCATACAAGCGGTTGACGGTATCGAGGTTGATGGGAATTGGCAGTAACTGGCCCTCGACCGAGGCCAGCACCCGGTGTTCGTAGGGTCGCCATTCCGTAAACTGCGATAAGTAAGCCATCACTTCAGGTGAATTGGTATGGAAGATATGCGGGCCATATTGGTGGATCAGAATTCCGTCCTCATTCAGGCAGTCGTAAGCGTTTCCTCCGATGTGGGGACGTTTGTCGATGAGTAAAATTTGTTTATCAGCCTGCGTTGCCAAACGTTCAGCCAATACGCTACCAGCAAAGCCAGCTCCAACAATAACATAATCGTAATGCATGTAAACGGTCAAGTAGTGTGTGAAAAGAACTTGTAAAAACAGGGTAATGGTACCTCATCAAGGTACCGGGTTGACGTTCAAACCCAGCTTGTTTGGGGGATGGTCTGCCACCATCCCAATCCGGCGGGGACTATATTTCCGGGTCCCTGGCCCGTAGCGAGTCGCTGTATGAGCTCCCCCAACAACGTTTTTTGCGGCTGGCCCGTACTGACATCAAAAGCCCCCGGCTCGTAAAAGCCCTCCTGGCGAGTGAGCAGGCAATGCCAGTCGTAAGAACCCAGCAAGGCCCAGGCCGTGACGGCCTGCACATCGACACCGATTTTCCGGACCTGCTCTACCTGCTGCCAAATATCCATCAGCCAGCGCATTTGCTCATCAACCGTACAGCCCAGGTGGGCTTCGGTAACGACAATGGGTAAACGATAGCGTTCCCAGGTTTGCTGCAGCAGACCCGCCAATCCGATACGCTGGTCAGGAGATGCCCGCACCACTTCGGTATCCACGTAACTATGTTGCCCATTGCCGCCCCGGAGGTGTTCCGGGTATTGCCAGGTCTCCTGATCCAGATACCGTTCACTGGTAATGTAGTGGTTAACGCCAATGACGGATGGTGGACACGGATTATCCCTAAAAAAAAGCAAATCACGGCTCGGAATTCCAATCCAACTCAGGTAATCCCAGAGCGGGTGATCCACCGTCATCTGACCACATAACAAATCCCAGGTTAGCCAACGGCGGTGATTTTCCCACTCGGCCTGGTAAGCCAGCGTTGGCGTACTGTGCGTCTGGCCCAGATCCTCGGTTTGAATCAGCTGCGCATCGGGCCTTACCTCACGGATCTGTTGCATAGCCAGTACGGTCGCCTTGCATTGGCGAAGCAAAAGGATAATAAACTCCTTTGGACAATGAGCATGTGGGTACCAATGCCCGTATAAACCTGAAAACCGGGCTGTTGTCAGGGGTTCGTTGACGGGCGTATAAGCGTCTACCCAGGGATACCGCTCGGCAACCTGGCGGGCATATTGGGGCAGCTGCTGCTCAAATCCCGTTCCGGCAAAGGTAGCATAATCAGGACCACAACCGTGGTGCACCAGCCCCACAATGGGCCGAATGCCTACTTGCCGCAGTCGGTTTAAACGCTCATCGCCCCACTGCCAGTCGGGTTGGTCGATATGACACCGCGCCGTTCGCTCCCAAAGTAGGGGATACCGGAGCGTTTTTATTCCCAGCTCTGCAAGTTGATCTAAATCTTCACAGCGATGATGATGCCCGTTGCGCCTGAGTTGATCCTGATACGTATCCCCTACCCGGTTGACGGTACACTCAATGCCACCCCATAGCGCTAACGGTTGCAACACCTTTTTTTGGGGTGTTGCAGACTCCGTTTGCCCCATCATAGAACAATTGCTTTTGGGGCGGCTATTGCAGCACCACGGGGAGTAAGCAACTGGCTTTCCATGAGCTCGTGCATCGCTTTCCAGGTTTGTTTCCAGGATTGCTGCTGTAACAAGGCATCTGTTTCGGACCAATCCTTGGCAGTATGGCTTTGGAGTGCTTCTTCAATTGCCTTTTCAAAGGCCGAAACGGTACCAGCGATCCAGACCGGGGCATACCCGCCATAGGTAGTAACCACATCGCGAATCGGTGTTGACACAACTGGAAGGCCGGCGGCCAGGTATTCCGGCGTTTTGGTCGGACTGATAAACCGGGTTGCTTCGTTGAGTGCAAAGGGTAACAGCGCTACCTGCCAGTTGCTGAAATAGGCCGGTAATTCTTCGTAGGGCTTCATGCCTAAATAGTGTAGGTTAGGGCCCTGCGGTAAGGTTTCGGGATTGATCTTGACAACAGGCCCCAATAAGACAAAGTGCCAGTCGGGTCGTTTCTGGGCCAATTCGCGCAGCAAGCCTACATCCAGTCGCTCATCAATGACGCCACTAAAGCCAATGCGCGGATAGGGAAACGCTTGCTGATCAGCGGGATCGACGAGCCCCTGCCGCGCCTGCCCAAAATGCTGATTGTCGATACTGCTGGGAAAGGCGTGCACGGATGGATGCAGGTTCTGCTTGGCTTCAAAGAGACTTATTCCACCGGTAAAAACGAGCTTGGCCCGCTGCATTAACTGCTTTTCGCACTCCCGTAATTGCGGTGGTGCACCGTGAAAAGCCGATAGCTCATCCATGCAATCGTAAAGCGTTAGTCGCGGTTGGAGGTGTCCGGAAAACTCAAGGGCCATGGGGGTGTAATACCAGGCGATAAATTCCGAAATTTGTTGCTGAGCTAAAAAATCATCCAACCACCGCCGTTGCAGGATGGCTCGCATATCGGCATCGGTATTGGCGGGTATATGCGGTACCAACACGTTCATCTGAGTCTGAATTTGACGAACTTCCAGCCAGGCACGATCATCCTCCACGGGTTCTTCCCAAAACCAGACCCGGTAATGGTGACTGGCACAACTGAGCAGGTGTTGAGGTCGCTGGTAAACAAAGTTCCAGCGCAAGTGAGAGAAACAAAGTAGATCGTTGATTTCTGATGGTGATGAAGTTGGTGTTTCGAGCTCCGATACGTAAAGATTAACTAATTGCGGAGGACCGGCTTGGGTGCCCGTTCTAGTTTGATGATTAGACATGCTGTTTGTGTTAATGGGTTCGCATTCCGGCTCTTCCAACCCCTGTTCAGAGGGTCATGGGGCGTTGTGTGTATCCGTTAAACCAGAGCGGATGGCAATAGTAGATAAGGGATCATTTTTAGTGAGGAAGCGGCCCATAAAACGGCCACATTATGCCGGACGGCTTTAATGAAAAACAAAGGCTCTGGCGCTTTGATCGTCGGCCCATTTGCATCTTTTTTGGCCGTAAGAGACCTACGGACGTAACACAACGGCCTTGAAGTAAGGACGGGTGAGTAGCTATACCGGGTGAGCGAGGGTAAACCAAACGTACTATACCGCGCCTTTGAAATGCCACGGTTTCTTTGGCACGGCAATCTTGGTTAGCAGTCTGATTGTAGATTATGGAGTTCAAAAACCGGCTGGATGCGGTCATCGCACGCTAATCATCACGTTCCCAGAACGACCAGCAGCGCCTGGTAACTCCTTACGCTTTAACCGGCAGGAAAACCAGGAAAGTAGCCCCGTCCCCCGGGGAGCTGTGGGCCGTGATCGCCCCCCCGTGATTAGCCACTACTTTCTGGCAAATAGCCAAACCAATCCCCGTCCCGGCAAACTCCTGCTTGCTATGCAGACGCTGGAAAACCTGGAAAATACGGTCTGTGTATTTCTCATTGAAACCGATGCCATTATCTTTTACCTCAATGAGATGATACGTTAATGTTCCTCCCATTACTTCCAGGCTGGGCGGCAACTCCTGGACCCCTACCAGCCGGGTATTTATGGTGATGACCGGCACCTGGCTTTGCCGTCGAAACTTTAGTGCATTCGAGAGCAAATTGCTAAATAGCTGCCCCAGTTGCACGGGATCTCCCAACACCGTGGGAAGCCTACCGATCTCTACCTCTGCTCCGGTTTCCTCCACGATCAGTTCCAAATCCGTCAAACTTTGAGCGACTACCGTAGAGAGAGAAACCCATTGCGGGGCAACAGGCAAAGTGTCAATGCGTGAAAAGGTTAACAGATCCCGAATGAGTACCGACATGCGCCCGGCGGCCAATTGCATCCGCTCCAAATGGGCAATGCCTGTGATTTGCTGTTCTCCAAAACTATTTTTAAGCAGATCACCAAACTGCTGGATCTTGCGCAAAGGCTCCTGCAAATCATGAGAAGCTACATAGGCAAACTGCTGCAGATTGTCATTGGAACGCTTCAATTCCTCGATCTTGTTTTCCAACTGAAGCTGCAAGTGTCTCAAGCGGGTAAAATCAGTGAAATGAATGACAACCTGCTCGCCAAGTTTGCTGGTACTCATTAAGTTATACAGATCCAGCCCATCTTGATCGTAGTGGATCTCAAAAGTCATCGACTGTCCCGTAGTAAAGGTAATCACCGGGTTGGTAAAGCTCTCTGTTTGGAGATAACCGGGAAACACCTCACCCACCCGCTTGCCCTGCAATTGTTCGGGTGTCGTGTTTGCATAAGAGGCATAGGCCTGATTGGTTAATGTAAAGTAAAAGTCGATAATTTCGCCGTTCTCAAAAATAGGCGTGAGGACTTGCAGAGGTTCCTTAAAACCATTGATGATGGTTTGTAAATACCGGTTGGCCTCGGCCAGCTCAATCTGCTGCACAGTGTTCGTGATGTCCTCGACGGAATGAATGATCCCAAGTAATTCATCACCTGGTCCCAGGACAGGCTTATTGACTGATCGCCAGGTGCGCCATTCTGAAACCCCGGTTTGGGGATTAGGCCACCAATGGCGCAGCGTAGGCATGAGCTGGATTTGTTTGCTTTGAAGTACTTGAGTCAGCGACTGGCGGAGGTGTTGGGCGACAGCCTGGTTCCGCTCGTCCTGGAAAAAGAGCTCAAAGACGCCACTCCCCACCTGGGCCTGGCGTTGCAGGCCCAGGGCGAGCAGGTATTCATCCGAAACAGCAACGATGGTAAACTTGGGGGCATCCGGCTGTAACACGAGCACCTTGCCGGGCATGGCATTGATCAAGAGCGGATAAAAAGCCAGGTTATCGGCGACTGAATCGGGCGTATGCATCTGCGAGGCTCCTGCCAGGGATACGGGTTAAGGTGACAAGGGTTAAATCCGGTCAGCACCAACAGAGGCAGCGGATACCCAACTTGGGACTGAAACCAGGGGCAAGATATGTATTTACCAGCATATACGTTCGAATAAGCGGCTTGCTATCCGGAAAAGTCAGCAAGGTTTTTACAAACTACAGGCACTGAATGGTGGCAGGCGGCACGTAGTGGGGCCGATAGAGGCTCATCAAGAGTTCTGATTAAGGAGTTTCGAGCAAGGAGGCCATCCTAAAGCGATGCAAACAGGTCACTCCAAGTCTAAGCGATAGCATGTACAAACCGAATCGTCAAGCCTGCATCAGCGGGCAAAAACAAAGCCCAGCTACGGCTGGGCCTGTTTACCTACCAACTCTATTAACAGCCCATTCAGGCCCTATCCTATAGACAAATTTGCCGCGAAAAACACCTAAGGCAACGGGCGTCTTTTTGAAAAACCATCAATCGCTCCTGGTTATTTCTTAAAATAAACTTTGAACTGGTCATCTCACGTTACTCACTCTTGCTTTTTGATGATCGTTTTTCCTTCTTCAACCACTGACGAACCCCATCATCAACACTCCCACCCGCCGGCATTGGGGTGTACAAGAAGCCCGGCGTTGGCGAAGCAGGGGCAGCCGTTCGAATCTGATCACGATGAATCTATAGGCCAAGATCCAATCGGTAAAATGGGGACTAACTAGTGGGATAGTGCGATGACCCGGGCTTTCCAGCCAAAGCCCCCATAAATCAATTCATACGTTGTCGAGCGTCAAATTTTTCGGATTGCGTAAAAAAACCGTGTTCATCACGCTGGCCACGGTCACTACCGACATCAAATCGGAAACCTTCTCTTATCGTTGGGAGCCATTTCGGGACGATTCGCCCGAACGGGTTTCGGATGAGCTGCTGTTCGGCTGAGATCGCTTCGGCTTCTTGTTCGTGCGCGAACCCGTTTCTTCACTTCCCGTCCCCGAATTCCCGGCTGAAGATGAGGGGGTTCCTGAGCGTCGGTTCCGCCCCTGCTGCCCAGAAGCCGAACCCGTATTGGATGGCTCAATCGTGCTGGCGGCCCCGGATGTATGCTGGCTTCCCAGCCGAGTGCCTGCGCCCGTTCGCCCGCTTGTTCCGGAGGTTTGTCCGGATGCACCGGGGACTTTCTTGTCCGAGCCAGTGGTTTGTTGGGTGGCGCCCGGATTCAAGCCGGTCGATCCACTGGCCTGGCCACTCCCGCTCGCTCCCGTCCGTTGCTGGCCGGATGAACTCTGGGCCGATGTTGATTGCGCACGTGTGGGCAGTGTGGTCGACGCAATCAGTATCGCTGCCGCTATGATTAGCTTTTTCATTGCTTCGTTTTGACGTTAAATCGTTATTGAAAATTAAACAACCGGTAAGCATGGCGAGATGGTGGGCAACCTGCCAAAGAGTGAGGATTCGGCCTGGTATGTTTAAACACGATTGACCTCACCATCCGGGAAAACGGTTTGGGCCAAATTCTCATTTTTTGATCCCTAATCAATCCCACCAGCCCGCTTGCTGTTGTATCCATTCCCGGTGTCAACTGCTCTTTTGAAGGTGCAACGGTTCTTTCAAGATCGATTTGCTATGGATAACGCCCTTTGAATGAATGTTCAGGTAAACCGCGAAGACATCTTTGGTGGAAAACGGAAACCTTCGCTCAACCAGGCGCTTGCCCGAGGGTTGCAGCCCTACTTAGGCGCTTCATGCTCAACGAAAAATTGGCTGATCGAAGGAGGGTATCCACAGCTCGGTCATCCGTGCTTCTGCACGCTAGTCATTGAATGAACCTTTTAAGGAAGCCCGAAAAATGTTCTTCAACGACGATTTTGCAATACATTGAAAATATGGAGGTAAAGAAACCGAATACGAGTTTTTCGGCCAGCCGCTCTGAGACCACCGAAGCCATCAATCTGCTTCCCAGAGCCGTTTTACGGCCTAACGATTATTTGCTCCTGGATGGTGAGTGGCGTTTCGCCCTTGACCCTGACGACCGGGGCCTGGTGGATCATTGGTACCTGGGCCACGCCTATTCTATTACGGCCCACTGGCCCGGATCCGTGGAGGAGCATCTTGCTCAGGCACACGATCAACTTAGGCCAGGTAGCTGGCAGGACAAGGTGGTGGCCTGGTATGAACGGGAGTTTGCCTTACCTCCGCGCAGCGAATCACCCGCCCGTTCGATGATTCAGTTAACTTTTGGAGCCTGTGGCTACGAAACCCGGGTTTGGCTCAATGGCCATCCTCTCCGTACGATCGAAAACGAAGAAGCACACCTGGGGGAATATACGTCATTTTCCTACGAATTACCGGAAGAATACCTGCGTCCAGCCAACCGGCTTACGGTGCGTATTGCCGACACGATGGACGCCGAAATTCCGCGGGGAAAACAAGAGTCGCACGTGTACAAACGGGGTGGCATATGGTACCAAACCTACACGGGTGCCGTCCGCAGTGTGTGGCTGGAAACCGTCGAACGGAACCGGCTACGGTCACGTGTGGGGGTCGTGAGCATTGTAGAAGACCGGCTTGTTCGGTTTAGCGTGACTACCCGGATTCATGATCCGGGCGATTATACCCTGCGGCTGCAAGCGTTTACGCCGGACACCAACACGCTGTTAGGGGCTTCCGATTATCCACTACGCCTGGAAACCGGCCAAAAGCAACAACGCGTCGTGCTGGATCTGGACCAGGCCCAGCTCTGGTCGCCGGAAAATCCCGTTCGCTATAAACTCGTCGCACAACTGATTGACCAGGAAGGGTACGCAGCCCAGATTGAGACCCATTTTGGCCTGCGAAAAATAGAAGCCCGTGGCCGCTATATCTACCTGAACAACGAACCTGTTTACCTGGACGGTATTCTATATCAACCCGGTACGGCGACCTTTGAGGAAATGCAGCAGCATATGCGGGCGATGAAAGAATTGGGTTGTAACCTGATACGTGTACACATTGCAGGTGTTGATCCCCGCATTTATAATTTGGCCGATGAACTGGGGTTGCTGTTATGGGTAGAAGTCCCCAGCACGCACATTTCAACTCCTCGCAGTCGGGAAAATCACCGCGCTGAACTCCTTCGCATGGTTGCCCTGATCGGCACGCATCCTTCGGTGGTAATCTGGAGCCTTTATAATGAGGACTGGGGAGCACAGGATGTGGCGACCAATCCGGAGACGCGCCAATACATAATGGATATGTATCATTACATGCAACTCGCTTATCCGCAGTTTCTGGTGGTGGATAATGATGGCTGGCAGCATGTTTCGTTTGAAGGCCGGTTGAAATCGGATTTGCTGACAGCCCACCTTTACACGCCCGACCTGGAGCGCTGGAATGAGCTACTCCACCGGCTGTCGTCGGGTGAACTCTCGGGCGTAGCGGCTTTTCCGCTGGTGGTAGGTGACCCCTTTTTCTACCGACGACAGGTTCCCTTTGTCATTAGCGAATGGGGTGGTTTTGGATTTGCCGATTACGGCGGTCCCGCGGATTCTTCAGAACGGGCCAACCGGATTCGACTTTTTAAACAGGCCGTGCGGCAACACGACATTGCGGGTGATATTTACACCCAGGCCACCAACATCGAAGACGAAAAAAATGGTCTGGTTGATCCCAAAACGGGCGAATTGACCGTACCACCCGGATTGCTCAACTCCCGAACCAGCAACCCTTTCGTCGTGCATCATGAGGGAAGGGCTTCAAGTACGGTAGCCCCGGCACCCGATTCTGACCCTGGCAGGTAAGCCAAACCAAGCTATTTCTCACTCACTTCAATCCCCTTCAATCTCATTCTGTGCCCAAACCATCCTTTCGACCAGCATAATTCCTGCCAGCAACCGGAAAGGGGATAATTGACATGACTGCGGCCTAAGGGGCCGCTCCAAGCACAGAAATTTCATCTCTACAGGTTTTCATCAACCAAAGCCGATGGAAATTATTGCGTCAAAATAACGGGCGAGCAGGGTACTTTTATCTTTTTTTCCGTACTTGTAGTACAAGGAAATTTGCTTACCTCGACACCAAAACTCGTAATTAGTTCTTACTCCCAACTGTTTGGAAGCTAAATGCGGAATCATGAAATGACTCATTTCCAGCGAACTGATGCAGACTTGGTCTCGGGTATTCAACGGGACGATAAAAAAGCGTTTCGGCACATCTATGACCGCTACCAGGAGGGGTTATACCGAATGGCTTTTCGAAAAATCCATTCCGAAGAAATAGCGGAAGAAATTGTTCAGGAGGTGTTTGTCAATTTGTGGGAAAAACGTCATAAACTGGCCATTGAAGATCTCCGAAGTTATTTGTTTCGTGCCGTCCGGAATGGAGTGCTGGATTACTTTCGAGCCCAGCTGGTACGGCAGAATTTTATCCATGAAGCATCCCGTCTGGGGGAGCCATTCACCAATTTCACTGACGATATTCTTACGTTCAATGACTTAAAGCAAGCCATCGAACGTGGAATTGATAACCTGCCCGAAAAGACCCGGACTATTTTTATTCTCAATCGTCTGGAAAATCGATCTGCCGAGGAAATAGCCTCGCTGCTCATCCTTCCGAAACGAACCGTCGAGTACCACATAACCGCAGCCCTGCGTAGTATGCGGGTGGCGTTGAAAGACTTTCTGCCTTTCTGGTTAATTTTGTATTGGCTTTAAGTTAACAAAAGACGGTTTTTAGGGATGCCGACTTTCTACCATTTCGTTCATACGGCAACCGTTTGCTACCAGGAAAACCGGAGGACAGGAAGATCGCTGAAGCCAGGCACCTCATCAAATCGTACCGTTTCCTTGGTGCAGGTCAGCATCAAGGAAACGGTGAAGCCAAAAACCTACCCTTCTAACAACCAACGCATTGCCCACGATTATATCTTCCTATTCTGACCAACCCGGTTCTTTACATACCTTCCCGTTTGGGTAGCCAAAAACAGGCTGCGATAAAATTTTTCGTAAAAGTTGCGGTGATCCGGTTCTAAAACGTCTTGCTTATAAACCCGGTCTCAACCATGCGGCATTTCTTTACGAAAGGTTTTCTGGCACTGCTTACCCGCTTTCGTACGGGTAAGTCAACCTCTCAGGAACAGTCCATGATTGATATCTGGTATGACTCACTGGACGACCCCGAAACCGACACCCTTCCTCGCCGGGAAAACAGTCAGGAACAAGTCTGGAAGCGAATCATTGACCGAATCGATAAGGTGGATCCAGTTACGCAACCTTCCGTGTTTCGCTTCCGAAAAACCTTCGTGTATGCCGCAGCCGCAGTGCTGTTGCTTATGATGGGCTTGACGGTCTATCTGATGGAGTGGCCATCCGGGACCACTCCGGTCTCCAACCGCAGCATTTCCTCCGACGTCTTGGAAATCAATCGTTCGGACAAGCCTCGCTCCATTACCTTGCCCGATGGGAGTCGGGTGGTTCTGGAACCCGCAGCAACCCTGCGCTACCCAGCGAGTTTCAACACAACACTACGAACCGTGGATTTGACAGGAAACGCTTCTTTTTCCGTCACCAAAAATCCTGCGGTTCCGTTTATGGTAAAAACGGATGTCATCACTACCCGGGTACTGGGTACGGAATTTACCATTACATCGGATCCAGTTTCCGGCGAAACGGAAGTAGAGGTCCATACCGGTAAGGTGCAGGTTAATGTCGTTACCACAACCTCAACCGCCCCTCCGCTCCCCCATCAAAGCGTTTTCCTAACGGCAAACCTGAAAGCGACCTTCCAGCCTTTAAAAAAAGAGTTGGTAACGAGTCTGGCAACCGATTCAAAACCCATCGGCCCACAGGCAGTGACTGCGGCAACGTTTGTATTCAATGACAGCCCATTGCGGGGCGTCCTGAAGCGCCTGGAAGAAACCTATGGAGTTCCTATTCAAGTTGATGAACCGGACATGCTCAATTGCCCTATTACGGCTGATTTATCGAACGAACCGCTACCGGTTCAATTGGAAATGATTGTAACAGCCCTGAGCGCCCGGTATTTCGTGAGTCAGGACGGGGTTATGATAAAGGGAGGGAGCTGCCGCTCTTCCGCTCGCCCCTAGTTTTCTATGCACAAACTTTGTTTCCGACTATACACACCCATACTAACCTTGTAGTTCGCATCAATTAACCCCTAACATAATTTATATGAACGAAATAAGACTTACAACGTCTTATCGGGTGATGCTCATTGCCCTGATGTTGCTCCCGTCGTTGTCGTGGTATCGAACCTTGGCCGCCCCTTATGCCCAGGACGTCTTGCATAGCAAAGTACATCTGCAGGTAAAAGAAGCAGAAATCAGAACGGTATTGAGCCAATTGGAAAAGCGGGTACGTGTGAGTTTCGTATATAGCTCCCGTTCCCTCCCACTCAACCGAAAAGTTACCATTGATGCAACAGAAAAGACCCTGGCTCAGCTCCTCGAAGAGCTATTTCTACCGGATAGAATCAATTACAAAATGATCCGGAACCGCATTATATTGAGCTTACCCATTGAACCCGCGTCCGAAACCCTTCTGCAGCCCGCAGTAGCCGTAGAACGGATTGCCGAACGGCAGGTGACGGGGGTGGTAAAAGATGAAAAAGAGGAGCCTTTACCCGGTGTGAGCATCCTGGTGAAAGGACAGCAGCGGGGGACCACTACCGATGAAAGCGGTAGGTTTAGCCTGACGATTCCGGACCAATCCACTACGTTGATTTTTTCTTTTGTGGGTTATCAATCCCAGGAATTGGTGATTACAAACCAGTCGGCGATTGCGGTGAAATTACTTCAATCCAATCAAGCCCTGGACGAAGTGGTCGTAACAGCCCTGGGGGTGCAGCGAAAAACCAAAGCCCTGGGGTATGCCGTTGGGGAAATAAAAAGTGAGGAACTAACCCGGGTGCCGCAAGAAAACGTCGTCAACGCCCTCACGGGAAAAGTTTCGGGTGTGCGGGTGATCAATACCACCCCGGACGTCAACAGCGATCCCATGATTTTGATCCGGGGCTACACTTCCCTATCCGGTAATAATTCCCCTTTGATTGTGGTGGACGGCCTGCCGACGGGTACCGATGTCAGTGTGCTTTCCGACCTGAGCGCCGATAACATTGAAAGTGTAAACATATTGAAAGGCCCCAGTGCAGCCGCTCTGTACGGCTCCCGGGCCGGCAGCGGGGTTCTGCTTATCACCACAAAAAGTGGCAACAAAGGGAAAAAAGGATTAGGTGTCAGTGTTAATTCTGCGTTCACAGCAACCGTTCCCTACCGGTTTGTTCCCCTCCAGCAACGCTTTGCCACGGGTGCCAATGGCAACTTTGATCAGACCAGTAATTTGTGGTGGGGACCCGAAATGGGTACTTCCGTGGCCCGGTTTGGCACCAATGGGCAGGCATTGCCCCTCGAGCCGCATCCCGATAACGTTCGGGATTTTGCCAGGCAAGGGAACGGCTGGGTGAACGACATTACCCTATCGAATACCAATGAAAAGCTGAGCTTTTCCCTTTCTCTTTCCGACACACGGAGTACCGGAATCTATCCGGAAAGCAACCTACGGAAGAATGCCATTGCCCTTTCGGCTACCTACAACTTTACCAATCGTCTACGCATCGGAGCCAATTTCAATTACCTGAATTCGGGTTCGGATAATTTTCGGGGGCTCTCTTATGACAACTATCCGTATGAAGACTTGTATTTCACCCCGAACTGGCTGGACATTCATGCATTAAAAGACTACTGGAAGGAGCCAACCGTTCAACAAAACGTTTGGTCGAACGGCTTTAATAATCCCTGGTTTACAGTTCACGAAAATATTAACACCTTCCGAAAAATCCGCCCGTACGGCAACATCAAACTGGATTGGGATATCGTGGAGGGATTAAGCCTGATGACCCGGATCGGGGGTTTTAATGAATCGTATGTCACGGATAATCGAACCGCTTTGTCCGAAAAAGCGGTTCCTAAAGGAGGCTATTCTCATATTTCCCGGAGTTACCAGGAAATCAACACCGACTTTTTGCTCAACTACAAGAAAACCATCAATCAATTCTCGTTTGATGCTTCCGTTGGTGGCAACCTGCTCTTTCAAAACAATGCATTAGCCACCATCACCGGGCAGAGTTATGTATTGCCGGGCTTGTACACGGCCAGCAATATTGACCGGGCTTCCGTTGCCTACACCGCTCAGAAATTCAACAAACGCATTAATAGTTTGTACGGTATGGCTTCCATCGGCTATAAAGATGCGGTATTTTTGGAAGTAACGAGCCGGAACGATTGGTCCAGTACGCTTCCGGCGGCCAATCGGTCTTACTTTTATCCATCGGCGTCGCTTAGTGTAGTGGTTTCGGACCTGCTGAAACTTCCTACTTCCATTTCCCTGCTGAAACTACGCGGAGGATGGGCAAAGGTGGGGAAAGATACCGATCCGTACCAGTTAGCCACGACACTGACCCAATCAACCTGGGGCTCCAGTACCCTGTATTCCCTCCCCCAAACGACCCCAACTGCGAATCTCCTCCCCCAAAGCATTACCTCGTCGGAACTCGGCTTCGACCTGGCATTCTTTAAGAAACGAGTAGGGCTGAATTTCACGTATTACGAGGTTGAAAATAAAAATCAGATCACGAAAATGTCGGCCACTGGTCTGACGGGTTTTACCTCGGCCAACGTCAATGCAGGTATCGTGCAGAATCGGGGTCTTGAACTTTCGTTTCGGGTAGTTCCGGTGCAAACCCGCGCTGTCAACTGGGATGTCACGTTCAATTTCACCCGGGAACGAAGCAAGTTGACGGCCCTGCCCGTGGGGGTAAGCAACTTCCAGTTCTGGTCGAGAAATAACATCTACAGCCAAACCGACCTCAACGGCACGGTAGGCGATTTATGGGGCCCCGACGTTGTCCGGGTAAAGGAAGGGAAATACGCCGGCTGGCCTCTGCTGGATCGGAACGGCTATGTGCAACTCAGTCCCACCAACACGAAGCTCGGCAACGTTATGCCTGATTTTATGCTGGGTTTGCAAACCAATCTTTCCGTGAAACGATGGACCCTTTCAGCCAGTTTCGACTGGCGCCAGGGCGGTGACTATTACTCGGAAAGCATGAAACGCCTGACCCGCGACGGCAGGCAGGACAGTTGGTACAAAGGTGACGGCTCCAGCACCTTCACGGGAATCCTGAGCAACAATTCTTTCAACGGCAACAACGCTTTACTCGCCGAAGAAATTCGTAACAACCCGGACAAGTATAACGGGATGAACGGTTTAACGTATGTGGGGGGGCGAAATGCTGAACTGGGCGGATTTGCGTATGGCGGAGCCATTGCCAATGGAGCCTTTTTCCCGGGTGTTATGGCCGGCGGTAATGGCGAGTACATCGAGAATTTTGGCGAAGCGGGCACCAAGTATTTCCGCAGTGACCTGATCGCCGACCCCGGTGCAGGGTACTGGAGCCGTGGCGTTCAGAGTTGGATTTATGATGCCTCCTTTATCAAACTCCGGGAGTTGGCTGTTGCCTACCGGCTGCCGGAAACCGTTGCGCGCCGTATTGGAGCGGGCGGGCTATCCCTGTCATTCTTTGTCCGCAACCTGATTTTGTGGACGAAAGCCAAAAATTTCATCGATCCGGAATCAACCATGATGAATACCAACGATCAGTTCACGGCAACAGCCAAGTACCATCTCGGTTACGACCGCGCTTCTTTCTACCCCTGGACGCTCTCAAGCGGCCTGAAACTTTCCATTCAATTCTAACCGTAACCATCGATGGAACTGCGCATTAAATTTTCCAACGGATTTGCCTTTGGAATCCTGACGTTTCTGCTGGCAGGTTGTCAAAACCTTACCGAAATCAATGTCAACCCCAATGAACTGACGGGTGATAAAGTGAACCCCGCGTATGTGTTGACATCAGTCCTGGCTGAATCGACCCGCAAAATGGCCGATATGGCCTTTTCCGGCAACATTACGCAGCGGGTAATCCCGGAAGCCATGCAATATACCCAACGGGACTTTTTGGAGTATGCCATCACGAACCAGTTTTCCTGGCTTTCGTCTTCTTTTGATTACCGCAATTTGCACGTTCCGCTGGCCAATGCGAGTTATTTGGAACAGCGGGCTGCGGGAAATGTGGACTCCCTGTTCATCCGGGGAACCGCTAAAATCATGCAAGCCTACTGGTATGGCACGCTGACCTCGGCCTGGGGCGATATTCCGTATAGTCAGGCCAACCAAGGCACCAACAATCTACAACCCGTTTTTGATCGCCAGATCGATATTTTCGCCGGCTTGCTAAAAGAGCTCGACGTTGCCAACGATTGTTTAAAAAGGGCGGGGGCAGTCAAATCTTCCGTAATGACCTCGGCCGACATCCTCTTCGGTGGTAACACCCTGAAATGGCGGCAATTTGCAAACTCGCTACGCTTGCGGTATTTGATGCGGTTGTCGGAAAAAAGTGGGGCCATGAAGGAAGTAGGCGTTGACGTTCCCGGCTTATTCAGGGCCATGGTTGCCGACCCGGCTACCTACCCCCTCCTCACGCAAAGCACCGATAATGCCGCTGGATCATTTCCGGGAACCAATGTCAATGACTCTTGGCCCATGGGACCATTGGTGATGACCAATCTTTCGGAATTTTACCGCGTAAAAGCGGCTTCAACGGTGGTGGATTATTTAAAATCCCGCAAAGACCCCCGGCTAACCGTATGGTTCAGACCAGTAGAGGTTCAGACGCTGGTGCGCGATAAAGGAGCCGACGTGGTGATTGGTAAGGATGAAAAAGGGCAGGTAAAACGCTACCTAAAAGCTTACCAAACCGGTATTGATACTTCGCTCTATGTAGGCCTTAAAATTGCGATGGAATTGCCCGACAGTTACAATAATAACCAGGCCAGTCATCGTACCCAGGCAGTGGCCCTTTCGAGCAGCATTTACAACAGTGGCGCGGCCAACCCATTCGTTTCTTACCTGGGGTCCATTTTCCGATCCAATACCGATCCGCTGGTGAAAACCGTTTTTATCTCGGCAGCCGAAGTCCATTTCATCCTGGCGGAAGCCGCCACAAAAGGCTGGATTTCGGGTTCGTCGCAGGAGTATTTCCGACAGGGGGTTTCGGCTTCATTTGATCAATATAAAATTGCGAGTGGCGATGTAAAGGTGTATAACCCCAACACGCACGCGCTAAACGCCTTTGACAAAACCGCCTATCTTAATGCGGTGACCGTCGAACTCAATGCCGCATCCAATCCGCTTCAAACCATTCTGGAACAGAAATGGCTGGCTACCTTTTCCACCCTGGAAAGCTGGTTTGACTGGCGCCGGACAGGCTACCCTACGATCAGCGGCAATATTATCAATGGATCGCAGGGCAACAAAATTCCTGTACGGTACATCTACGGAGAAAGTGATCAAAATTACAACCCGGAAAACACCCGGGCAGCCATTGAACGGTTAAGCCCGGCCACCAATGATCAGTGGGCTAAAATGTGGTTAATTCAGGGCACAGGAAAGCCCTGGTAGATCGCTCGAAGGAAGGGAGTTGATCAACTCCCTTCACTTATTCGTTCTGAAAAAGAAAAGACCAATCTTCCTGGGGCATCCGATGGTCGGGAGTGCTGGGTCGAATTTGGCCTTGCGAACCAATTTGGCAAATCAAGTTCCTATTACAAGGTATAGGGCCTGGGTTGACCAAATTCGGTATTGTGGACATTCAAAATTTTGGGATTGGTCAGCTTAACAACCACCCACTCCGTATAGGAGGTAGGATTGATCCACTGATTATAGTAGAATTTGTACAGATTAGAATTGTTGACTATGTGAACGTAGGCGGACTCCAACAGCCATTCAGGGCCATCTTCATTCGCTCTTTTTACCCGCAGTCTTAATTCTTGAACGATGCCAATATCCTGGGGCAGCGAAAACGAGTAGTAGTCATAGCTCCCCTGTTCCCGATCATCGACATATTTTTGGTCCAGTGTGGTCCAATCCATCCCTCCTTTCGAAGCGGTGATCGCAGCCTGGACATCAGCATCGGTGCCTGCCTTTTTTTTACGAGGTGTTTTGAGAAGAATTCGAATTGTAATCATGGTAAGGGATAAGGTTGTTAAATTTTTGAGGCTCAAAACGTTTGAGCAATCTTCCTGCTAAAAAGCTTCCTGCCATTGAATTGTATCGTACCGAATATATGGGTTTGATTAACCTGACAAGAAGACGTTTTAGCAAACGGTTAACTTTTTGACTGAAACACAAAAAAGCGTTCCCTTGGTCGGACAACGTAGGGCTCGCGAACAGGAAAAAGCGGCTTAGCGTACTGAATAGCAAGCCATTTTAAACCTGATCAATTCAGCCGGACAACTAAATCAAAAATAATACGTCCGTCTACAGCCCTGAAAAAACCTGGCGCTTTACCCCCGCACAAACCATCGGGCGATCTGCGGAAAAAGTTGCCGTAGCTGGTCATCAGTTTACCCTTGCTACAAAAAAATACCTGGTATTTCTGTGACATTCTTTGGAGGGCTACGAATAATTGTAGGTAAGCATTATTTTTCCCTGTTGCCAACCAGCATGTCCTATGCCGCTTCCACGAGATACCACCCACTTCTTGCATGTTATCGAGGCAAACAAGGGCATAATCTACAAAGTGGCAAACGCGTATTGCCAGGACAAAGAAAACCGAAAAGACCTCATTCAGGAGATTACCGCACAACTCTGGCTGGCATTTCCCAACTACGATGAAAAATTCATGGTGACGACCTGGTTATATCGTATCGCCTTGAACGTTTCCATTTCCTTTTACCGCAAACAGACGAGCCGAGACAAGTTCAATCAACCGCTAACGACTGAAATCCTCCGTCTGATTACCGACGAGGAACGATTGGACATTGATTCCGATCTGGCAATGCTTCACGGCTTCATTCGCGAATTGAAAGAGTTGGATCGGGCACTCATTCTGCTCTACCTGGAAGAGCGGAGTCAGCACGAAATTGCGGACATTCTTGGCATTACGCCTTCTAATGTTTCGACGAAGGTGGCCAGGATCAAAGAGCAACTAAGGCAAAAATTTGCAACATTAAATTCGTAACAACCATGCAAGAATCAGACTTAATCGCATTGTGGCGGTCCTATGACCAAAAGCTGGAGGAAAACCTTGTTTTGAACCGGCAAAATGCCGCAGCCATCACGCTCATCAAAATCAAGTCGCTGGTGGGTGCCATGGCACCCCTGAAAATTTTCACTATTATCGCTGGGATAATTTGGCTTACGTTTCTGAGCGTTGTCCTTTATCGTACGTATGCTTACGCAAGTCCGTTTTTCTGGTTTTCGATCGCCATCCATGTCGTGTTGCTTACGATCGTGATCGGAATTTATGTGTATCAGGTCGTGCTGATTTTTCAGACCGATCTAAGTGAAGCTTTGGTTAAAACGCAACACCGACTGGCTTCGTTAAAGAGTTCGACGCTACTGATTTCCCGGTTGATGTTTTTGCACGCTCCGGTCTGGACAACGTTTAGCATTCAGGAAAACATGGTTGAACATCCCACTTGGTTAATTTCCCAAGGGGCCGTAACACTCGTTTTTTCAGGAATAGCCTTATGGCTCTTCTTCAATATTACGTACGAAAACCGTCAGAAGCGTTGGTTTCGGTTTATTTTTAACGGGAAAGAATGGGATCCTGTTATTAAATCGATGGAAATGCTCAAGGAAATTGAAGGATACAGCACTGCCAAGTAGCCCCTCACTACGGGTTCTGTTAGCTACTTTTCAGGTAGTTGTTTGGCTTGGGGAAAACAGCGGTCAAGCGTTTGCGGTGTCAATAGGTTTTTACTCCATGTTCCGTTTCTTCGAAGAAGCGACCTGTAGTAAAGGAGCAATAGTGGCTCCCCAGTTGTGGCAACGATGAAGCCTCCCCTGGCTTCATTTCACGAAAGACTAGAAATTGTACCGCACACCAATGGCGGATTGTAAATTAAAAAAAAGAAACCCCGGTACAACTTCCGCATATAACCCCGTTTCAACAAAGATCGAGGACGGTTTTTGGGGTAAAAAGTATTCCAGCCCAACAATTCCGGAACCGCCTAAACCAATGTTTTTCTCGAAGTTTGTAGGCTGATTGATTTTATCATTTGGGAAATACCGTCTGGACGAAACTTGAGCCCCCAGGCCGTAATAATAATGCAATGTTTGGGATCGACCGACTTCCCCGTGCCGAATGTAGTGCCCCTGAAAAGCCAGTCCAACATTGTTAAAGCGGCCTTGGCGGTACTTTCTTACCTTGCCGTAGAGGCCACCATACGTACCAATGTTGAAATCAAATCCGTTACCGTTACTGAAGTATTTGCGGATGTTTACACCGGTTGGCTCGCCCAATCGAAAACCAACCGCCCAGCTGTTGTCCTGCGCTTGAAGAGGATTGGAAATCAGCAGCCATCCGAGTATCATTAAAAATGTTCCGCGTAAAAAAATCATGGGTGGATATAGTAGGAAAACAGGTAATGCTCTTTAAACTTAGACGAATAAGGATGTGGTAAGTAACGCTCCAAGCGTACCTTTTTGCGTAAAAAATACGCTTGGAGCACTTTCCATCACTAGCGTATAGAAAACGAAGTAGCCAAATCAACAAATTACTTGTAGAATCTGATGGCAGGCTACGTCGTTATAGTTCGTTCTCTTCTTCTCATGGAGAATGGTTCTTTTGTGATTATTTCGCTCAGTCTGATCCTCTATGCATAAGACAACCGATAAAATACGTGAGCAGCAGTCGGTAAATCACGCCCTGTCGGTAGCCAACGTGTTAGCATAAGTAGCGAAAATTTCATAGCATTGTCACCAAACTATGTGGGGCTCCCCTTACCCCTCGGGATGAAGAGGCATACCCAGATTTCTGTCGAGTACCAGTAGTTGTATCACCATAGGCTATCGCTGCCTCCCTTCACTTTTCAATCCTCAGGTATGACCCGCAGGCAACTCTTTTACCTTGCACTTTATGGTGGCTGGCTGATCGTTCACTCGGCTTTCGGACAGCGCCTGCAACCGGCCCGGAGCGGCTCGGTATTAGATATAGGAATCCGGCTGCAAAAAAGCGTCAATTTGTACACCGAAAACGGATTAACCCTCCAGTACACGCATCCGAAATTAGTTCATAGCCGTCTCTACTTGGGGGCTAGTTATGTGACCTCTCGGCTGGGAACCGCTTTGTTTTCGAATGCCATCAAACAGGATAACCTGCTTCTTTCCACAAGCTACCATTTTCGGCCAACCCGTACAGTTCAGCCCTTTGTCAAAATGAATGCGGGTTACTTTAAAGCCCACTACGAGGAGGATATATTCAAGGATTTACCCCAAAGCTCGCCCCTGGTCTCACCTGAAGCTGGACTCTGTTACAGCCCGGCTTTTCCCCTAAAGATCGGTGCCTCGCTTGGCTATAACCTCATCACAGGCAATGGCGTAACGGGTCCCGGAACCCTGTATCCCGTTTTTGTGCAAATGAGTATTTTTTGGAACCTCTTGAATCAATCGACAACCCGACCATGAAAACGTGGCTTTGCTTTTTACTACTGAGCTTGTTGGTGCTGGCCTGCGGCAAAGAGCCTGCTATTACCCCTGCGATGCTGGATAGCGGCACCCTGTTCGATCCATCGATCTATAATCCGGAAAAGTACCTCATCTCAAAAGCCATTCCCAATCCCACACCCGAGCAGGCCCGAAAACCGGTCATTATCGCTTGCCACGGCTATTCAGCCACGACCTTCGAATGGGATGAGTTTCGGGCATTTCTGGGTAACCGAACGGATGTGTATCTCTCGCAGGTGCTTTTGGGCGGGCATGGCCGCAGCTATGAAGACTTCAAAAAAGCCAGCTGGCAGGATTGGCAATTGGCCATTATGGCCGAGTATGACTCCCTAGTCGAAGCTGGCTACCAGAACATTAGCCTGGTAGGATCGTCTACGAGCGGGGCCCTGCTGCTGGAAATGGTCGCTTCCGGATATTTTGCAAAGCGCCCTACTCCGCGTAACCTGTTGCTAGTGGATCCAATTGTGATTCCGTCGGATAAGACCTTGTCACTGGTTGGTGTGGTAGGGCCAATGCTGGGCTATATTGAAGCGGATCAACCCGCAGCGGAGGATAAGGTTTACTACCACTTCCGTCCTCAGGAAACCTTGCAGCAATTGCAAAAAGTCTTGACTGTAGTTCGAAAAGACCTAGAGCAGGGCATCACCTTACCGACGAACTGCCAGTTAAAAGTTTACAAATCGAAGAAAGATCCGACGGCTGATCCGGTGAGTGCGGTGCTGATCTTTCGAGGCACAAAACAAGCTGATGGTAGTCCTATTGCCGTTGAGATAATTGATTCGGACTTGCACGTCTATACACGTCTGAATCTGCGGGAAGGGCTTACAGCCAAAGATCGAACCAATCAAACCACTACCTTTATGGACCTGGCCAACCAAGCTCTCCGGTAAAGATTGCAGCTTGCGGGCTTCTTTCGGCTCCAACAATCAAAGAATGAAACAGGTTTTGCAATTCGTTAATGAGCCATAACCCTCATTCAATCACACGGTATATACCTGCTGCATTACACTGAAAAAGCCTTCCTTCGAAAGTTCCGGTGAAGCTGGGTACGACTCATGCCCAGTTTCACCGCCAGCCAATCAATATCTACCGCTTCGTCCGTCAGGCGATCCAGAATAAGAATCTTCAATGGGTCCGGCTACTCGGTTTCTATTCTTAGTGCGTTCCGTCGTTGCAGCGGCTTTCATTCCCTTCTCAGTTACACTGAAAATAAAGGTGAATCACTACTGACATACGGCTGTCAATGGGCGTAGTTTACTTTGTATGATTCAACACAAACTTACATAGGTTATGAATTTTGTCTCCGTTCGCATTATTACCACCGACATTCAGCCCCTGGTTCGCTTCTACGAGCAGGTAATTGGTAAGCCATTGACCCAGTATACGGATGATTTTGCCGAATTACATACCTCTTCGGCCACGTTAGCCATTGGGAGCACACGTACTTTGCAACTATTTGGTGGAGATGATGTAGCTAAGGCCGCCAGTAATCACTCCGCCATTATTGAATTCCGGGTGGATGATGTTGACAGTGCGTACCAACGATTAGCGGAATTTCTTGGGGAGATGATTGTTCAGAAACCGACTACCATGCCTTGGGGAAACCGATCATTGCTGTTCCGAGATCCGGATGGTAATCTGGTAAATTTCTTTACGCCGGTGACCCCAGAGGCACTTAAAAAGTTTGATAGCTAGGGGCTAGTTTCTAATTTAGTTGTATGCTAACTACCTTTTAGGCAGGTGCTAGGTGAACATTCTTCCGTTTCGCTGAGGAACATTATCATGTAAGCTTGGGGTACAGGTCCTATGCGATCAGCTGTGGTAAGCCTTTGGTGCACGTACTGGGGTTGTATTTAACTGCATTGGCAACAGGCTAAAATAACTTGTAGAGCGTTCGTCTCCTGGTGGCTTTTAGGTATCATTAGATTCCATAGCGACTCAGAATTTTCAAGATTGCTGGCCGAATCGTTTGGAGCATTCGGTCGAACCCCAAGTCGTTGGGGTGGATGCCATCGGTAGTACCTTCCTGGTCAGCCCCCAAAAGACCATCCGCACTGATTAGATATAAGTGTTTGTCCTGCTGTTGCAATTTCTCAACTTCTTGGTTGATGTACCGATCTTTTAGCGCGACGATAGCCGCCACTTGCTGGTCAAAATTACCTTTTTCACGCGCCACCGTTTGGATGATAATGATCGGTACCGCTGGGTGGAACTTGCGAATGGTATGAACCAAATGGCTCGTGCGGGCTAAAATTTCCTCCGGAGAGGGATTGGGAAGGCAATCTAAAATATACGCATCCATGGGTAAAGGGGCGATCAGGTCGGCAACCGCCGGTTCCATTTTACCGCTACCGCTGAAACCCAGATTGATAAAATGATAGCCCGTTTCCCGGGAAAGCCGGGCCGGATAGGCCAGCCCCGGTCGGCTAGCCGACGCTCCCTGGGTGATACTGGACCCATAAATCAGGATATTCTTTCGAAAAGGGTTGCCTCCAGGCGTTATGGTTGCGCCCGAATCAGTGCCGATTTCAAGGGAAAGAGTCTCATCATAGGTGGGTAAAAAGAGTAGACAGGTTTTATTGCCCGGTGCCATATGTTCCACGATACTAGCTTGCGAACAAGGCTGGGCTTTGGGCACCGCCACGCCGGCGTACTGCCAGCGATTATCGCGTTTGATGTACAAATCCATTCCTCGATAGGCGATGGCGGTCATGTTGGCACTTGGCGTACGGGAGCTGGTACACCACTTGGCTGTAAGGGTGGTGCTATTGGTCTGAAAACTGATGGCCAATCCGGCCGAATGCGTCGCTAAGCGCTTGACATTGGCTGGAAGGGTCGGAAAGGCAGCCGTATCCAGCCGGTGGAAGAACGGTTCGCTGTTGCCGGCCTTGCCAATCAAGGTAAGCCTACGGGCATCAGTGAAGGTAACAGGCGGCTGCTGAGCCCATATTTCACCTACAAGACCAAGAACGAAACAGGTGAGGAACAGGCGAAGAATAAACGAAATCATAGCTTTGGTGACTGAACCGAGTTGAAACTGACCAACCAGGAAGGGTTTGAATACAGTAATTTTTCAATTGTAGAATCAAACGTTATGATAATCAATCTGAGAAATTCGGGGGAAATTAGAGTAAATTCCGGACTCTCACTAATGCCACCTTAACGGAAGACGAAAATGCTTTTATAGGCATGTATCGGGAAATAAGAGCTAGGATAAGCCAAGTCCAACTCTTTATTATGGTCAAAAAAGGAGCCCTTATTGACCCCAACAATATTGAGGGGCAGACGCCAGCACCCAACGTAGAGGAAGGTAGGCAAGTAACCAGCAAGGGGGTATTAAATCCTTACTTTATGCTATCCAGAAAAGTTGAGTGGTAAAGTAGTCGTTGAGTCATCAGGCCAATGTAGCCATCTGGCCTGATGACGAAAAGCGTATCTCCCTGGACATCGTACGCTTGGTGGGCATCGTTATTTTCATCAAGTAAGGTAAAATCTGGTTGTTGGTCAGCATACCTTCGCCCGGCTTGGCGATAATCACGTTTAGTAGTGGGATAAGCGGATTGTGTTGATGCCAAATCCGGTTGAAAAGCGAAATGAAAACAAAACGCTCAGGTGTCCCGGAGGTTCACCGAATCGGAAATTCTAGCGATTCTCATTGAGATTACCGTATTTGCCATTATAGAAATCGCGGTAAGCATCCGCAATTTCCAGCTTGGAGTTCATCACGAATGGCCCTTCGGCAGCGATTGGCTCCGTATAGGGCTCACCCCCAAAGAGCAAGAAGTCGCAAGCCTCCTCGTTTTCATTCTGCAATTCCAGACTTCCTGCCTCCCGGCCAAATTCTATAAAATCCCCGGCATTAAAGAGTTCATCATTGATGGAAGCCGGGAGAGTAGGCAGGAAAGCGGCCACTTCTATCTTATCGGCAAAATCGATTGTGAAACGGGCACCGGGCTCCAAATGGATGTGGTATAAGAACTGTTCTGAATAGTTCGGTATCGCCGATGAAAGCTCCTCAAATGAACCCACAATGACCTTAATCCATCCCCGTTCATCCGGCAATTTCTTGTAAGGGACATCATGGCCTTCAATGGCTAGATAGGCGCGTTCTCCGGCTTTAATTGCTGAGGGCAGATTGATCCAGAACTGAAAGGCGTGGACTAAGTTGGAGTCTGTTTTGGAATCCGCATTCAGCGTTTCATCGTGAATAATCCCGTTTCCTGCGTTCATCCATTGAACCCCTCCCGAATGCACCAAGGCATAGTTTCCCGCGCTATCAAAATGTTGGCCCTCACCATTTACTAGGTACGTCAACGTAGCGATACCCCGGTGCGGATGCGCGCCTGTGCCTTCTTTGTCAATTTTTGTTGGTTCGGCTGGGGCGATGTGATCCAAAAAAACAAACGGACCGACTGCATCAGCGTATCGATTGGGCAATAGACGATAAATGATCAGATCACCTATATCCGCCCGTTGGCCCTGGCTAGAAAAACTGCTTTTCTTCTTCATGTTGTGTGTTGCCGGTTGACTAGTTAATGACGATCAATGTCTAAACAGGATCAGTTTGTCGGCCCTGCTTTATGTTGCTTTACCAGAGGAATTACTTGATGGCCGATCAGCTCAATGGACTGCATCAACTGCTGGTGCGTCAAGCCGGCAACATCCATCTGAAACGTAAAACGGTCGATTCCCCCAAGGACTTCGCTATGGCGAATGAGCTTTTTCGCAACCGTTTGGGGACCGCCGACGAGGAGGGCCCCTCTTTCCGAGATCATATAATCGAACTGACTTTTTGTAACCGGCGGCCAGCCGCGTTCGCGGCCTATTTTGGTCCATTGCTCCTGATAGCCCGGGAAATAGTCAGTAATCGCTGCCTGATCGTCGATGCCCACATAACCCGGTGAATGTAGTCCGACCTTGAGCTGCTCCGGGCTGAAACCGGCTTCCAATCCTGATCTCCTGTACAAATCAATCAGCGGCCGAAAGCGCTCCGTCTCCCCACCAATGATCGCAACCATCAACGGAAGCCCCAGCGTACCCGCCCGCACAAAGGATTCCGGTGTTCCGCCGACACCAATCCAGACCGGTAATTTCTCCTGAACGGGACGAGGGTATACCGGCTGGTTGTTCAGTTCTGGTCTGAATTTGCCCGACCACGTGACAAATTCCTGGTCCCGGATTTTTAGCAGCAGTTGTAATTTCTCTTTGAATAAAGCATCGTAGTCATTCAGATTGTACCCAAATAACGGATACGCTTCAATGGCAGACCCCCGGCCAGCGACAATCTCGGCGCGCCCCTTTGAAATAATATCCAGCGTGGCAAAACTTTGGAATACCCGAACCGGATCGGAGGTACTGAGTACCGTCACGGCACTCGTCAGCCGGATGTTTTTGGTGAGTGCCGCAGCCGCGGCCAATATGACCGATGGAGCCGAGTCCAGAAATTCCTTTTTGTGGTGTTCGCCGATCCCAAAAACAGCCAGTCCTGCCCGATCTGCCGCGACAATCCGGTCCAGCAATTGCTCCATGGCATCCTGACTCCTTAGCTCCGTACTCCCGTACATGGCCGAGGCAAAACTATCTACGCCTATTTCCATTTTATCCTCTACTTGTTTTTCAATATTAACAGAAGCAAAATTGCGTTATCAATCGAGCGCGAAAAGATGACATAAGTCGAAAAAAAGAGTAGACAAATGTCTATGCTGGCCTACCTGAAGTCGCAAGCAGCAATAAACCGTATATTTGGCACAAACCAGTCAGAGCGCCCAGGAAAACTGTATTTCTAAACGGACAGTGGCTGGACTTACTCTACTTTGTATGTACGACGCTTTTTTTGACTATCTCAAGAAATACAGTTCTGAGCCGCTTTCCGACGATGAAAAAAGCTTGATTCGTCAGACTTTCACGCCTTTCAAATTAAGAAAGAGACAGTATTTATTACAGGCGGGAGATATTTGCAAAAATTTCGCCTTTATCACCAAAGGGGCCATGAGACAATATCTGGTTGATGATAATGGGACGGAGCATGTCGCCCGGCTGGGTATCGAGAACTGGTGGATGGGCGACCGCGAAAGTTTTTTGATGAATACGCCCAGTCCCTATCACATCGATGCCTGGGAAAATACGGAAATGCTGCTCATCAACAAGGCGGGGACCGATGAACTGATCCGGAAAGTGCCCGCCTACTGCGAGATGACCCGGGAGATGGACAACCGGAATAACATTGCCAATCAGCGACGAATTACCTCTTCTATCAGTTTCCCGGCTGAAAAACGGTATGCCGATTTTGTCGAATGCTATCCCGATCTAATGGCGCGTTTTCCGCAGCACATTATCGCTTCCTACCTGGGAATCACGAAAGATACGCTCAGCCGCGTCAAACGCCAGCTTTTGCGAAAATAAGATAGGTTCAGGCCTGCTTAAGAAGTAGACAAATGTCTATTTCATTTCTAGACATAGATCATCGTTCACCTCTACCAGCTCGGAGAACTTTGCATGTTCAACTTTAAAAAAGTGATGATGCAACGGGAAGTCCGCGTACCGCGCTAATCCGAAGATCACACGGGAAAGAAAATCATGGCAGAAACCCATAATTATTCTAACGGAGAGATTACGATTCTCTGGCAGCCCCAGTTATGCATCCATTCCGGGGTATGTGTAAAAACGCTGCCTGCGGTATACAATCCCGGAGAGCGCCCCTGGATCAAGCCCCAGAACGCGACTACGAAGGAGCTGATCGAACAGGTCGCAAGGTGCCCATCGGGCGCGTTGAGCATACAGGAAAAGGTATTAGATAACTGAAAATCAAAGAAATGGAAAATACGGAAGTAATCGTAAAGGAAAATGGTTTTGGCGAGATACGCTTATTTTCTGGCGATACAAAAGCGGGGAAACGGTGGTATCGGTCGGACATAATTTTTATAGGAGATTTACATAAGACACCAGTAAGAACAATGAAGAGAATATAATTTTCTTATATCAAGCCCATCATTGAATTTAATATTTGATATTAAATTATTACCATGATCTGAGTTCTAAAACTCCTGTAGATGGAATGCCATTTTTTTATTCATTTCTCAACGGTATTTAGCAAAGAAAATGTCCGTTTAAGAAACTTGGTCGTTCTATGATTTCAGATAGGGTATATCTGCTAATAAGGCACGAACGGTCAGCCGATGTGTCGGTGCGATTAGCCAGGACATACGACTTTCAAGCTGATTTTTTACCGTAGTGGCGAATCGCAGCCAATTGCAGAAGCCGGTTCGTTTCCCATTGGGAAAGGATCTGTGAGACTACAATTTATTGTTTGTTAACTTCCTTTGGTATTATATCTATAAAAAAGCCACTCAACTAGTTGAGTGGCTTACCGTTACTCAAGACGCTATCTCAAAAACTGTGTAAACGAAGAATCGGGGCTACAAACCCCGATTTTTTACTTTTAATATAAGATAGTGCCCCACGTCTAAAACTGGAGTATGAGAACCGTAATTCCTCATATACTTTTACTAATAGTTAGCCAGTATACCATTTAATTTCTGGCCTCAGAATTGTGCCTGAGATTTTATAATAAGTTGAGTACCACACTTACTTACCGATCCTTATGCTATTCACTCTCCGAATACTCACAATAGCCACTTTTTTTTGTTTCCACCAAAAGGTACTTGCTCAAAAAGCAACCTGGCAGCCCCAGTTTATTTTATTGGATGTGAAAAAACTCACCGCTGGGTTTGGTAACTTATCGAATTTTCTAGGTCAAAACGTACGGGATAAAATGGATGATTGTCGAGCCGAATCAGCCATGTTTCATTTTCGAGTCAATAGTCAGGGAAAAGTAGATAGCATTCGAGTTGAAGGCAATCTTCGAGAAGCATACAGTAATCAAATCATCCAGAACATCAAAAGCACGGAAGGAAAATGGCAGTTGCCATCCAACACAAAACCAGCGGATCATTGCTGGTTTATTTACCCTTTTTTTCTGTTTGGATATACTTACGATTGTCCAAAAGAAACCGTGGAACTCTACCAAACTCAGAAAGCAAGTTACGAAGTATTTTCTCGATTAAAACTCCCAACTGAAACAAGCTATGGGATTTTGCTGTCTCTACGTATAGGCAACACAATGGATCGAAAGTAGCAGGTAAACGAAAAGTCAGAACAATAGGCGTAATTACAGTTTGGTAAGACTTGGTCATTAGCTAATATAAAGAACGTCAGGTCCGCAAAATAACGACTGTCCGGAATTGAGGTCAAGGTCATTACTACCGGACCTATTGGCCTGTTGTAGAACGACTTTAACCCTCTGACCGACAAGGAACGATTTATAACTACTATCTTCCGGACGAAGGCAGACCCTTGTACACCGGGTCGGATGAATCACTTTTGTAACATGAACTTTACTTTCTGGATTGGAATAGTTGTGATGGTCATCAGCGGCTGGGTGAACCGGCAAAAGACGCCGAGTCTGAGGGTCGCAGCGCCCCCCAATGTGGTCCTGATTTTGACCGACGACCAGGGCTGGGGCGATTTGAGTCTGCACGGCAACCGCTTCCTGGAAACGCCTTACCTTGACCGCCTGGCCCTCAGTGGAGCCCAGTTCGAGCGTTTTTTCGTCAGCCCGCTTTGCGCACCCACCCGAGCCAGCCTGCTGACGGGCCGCTACCACTTGCGGACGGGAACCGTTTCGGTCACTCAAGGCTGGGAACGCATGCGGAGCGAAGAGCTGACGCTGGCCGAAGTCTTCGGCCAGAACGGCTATGCTACTGGCTGTTTCGGCAAATGGCACAATGGGGAACACGCTCCCGAGGATCCCAACGGGCAGGGGTTCGATGAGTTTCTGGGCTTTTGTGCCGGCCACTGGAACAATTATTTCAACACCGATCTTCAGCACAACGATCGGATGGTGCCCACCAAAGGCTTCATCACCGATGTATTGACCGATGCAGCCTTGAAGTTTATAGAGCACCATCGATCCCGGCCTTTCTTCTGCTATGTGCCCTTCAACGCCCCTCACAGCCCCCACCAGGTGCCGGACCGCTACTTTGACAAGTACAAAGCTAAAGGACTCAACGATGAACAATCCAGCATCTACGGGATGGTTGAAAACGTGGACGATAACGTGGGGCGGCTGCTGACCCGACTAGATCAACTGGGATTAGCGGCAAATACGATTGTGGTATTTGCCACTGATAACGGTCCCAACGGCCACCGATTCAATGGCGGCATGAAGGGCATAAAAGGGTCGGTGGACGAAGGGGGCGTACGCGTGCCCATGTTCGTGCGCTGGCCGGGAAAGATCCGCCCACACACCCAGATCCACACCCAGGCGGCTCACATCGATGTGCTACCCACCTTGGCTGACTTGTGCGGTCTATCGGTCAAGTGGCCCCATCTACTGGATGGTCGCAGCTTGGCAGGCCTGTTGCGGGGACAGTCCGATTCGCTGCCCGAGCGAATGCTCTTTACGCACTCAGCGGGGATGACCAGCAACGGCCTTGCTGCCGAGCCTGGGGGTGTTCGTACGGCTCATTACCGCCTGGTGCAGCAAAAAGGGCAAACCCAGCTGTACGATATGCTCGGCGATCCGGCGCAAACGAAGGACATAGCCGTTGAACAGCCCCAAGAAGTGCAGAGGCTACAAACCGCTTACAATAACTGGTTGAGTGACGTTTCCCGGACAATCTCCCTATTTCGACCCGCACCCATAGCGGGTCGACGGGTCTTATTGCAGGCTCCGGAAGCCCGCTTTTCGGGAGCGGTCCGTTACAAGCAGGGCAGCGGCTGGGCCAATGACTGGCTGGTAAACTGGCAATCACCCGCCGATTCGATTTGGTGGGATGTGGTCGTGGAGCGAGCGGGAGTCTATCGATTGAGCTTGCAGTACACCGCCCCTCAGGCAGCTCGTGGCACCATTCTGACGGTCAAAGCCGGCAATCAGACACTTCAACAAGTTCTACCGAACGGCTTTGACCCACCCCTCAAACCCAGTCCCGACCGGATTCCCCGTAAGGAAGTGTATGAGAAAGACTGGGCCTGGCTGCCACTTGGCCTGCTCGAGTTGCCTAGGGGGATTCAGCGAATTGTAGTACGGGCGCCCTCGGTGCCCCACGGACATGGGGCCGAGTTGAAGGCGCTGCAGTTGACAGCTCAGGGGCCGTCAACTCGCGCAAAGCGGGGACAACCCAAATAAACTCCCTGGTTTATGAACGTACAGTCTATATTTCAGTGGAAGACAATGTGATTGCAGAGACATTAACGCACTTATAAACAGACAGATTGCTCCTCTGATAATTCCAGAATTCATGTTAGAAGATGAACCGTTCAGATATCTTTTTTAGCTAGCTAGTTTTACCGCTATTTAGCCTTTACTTGGAAGCCCACTTTTAAAGTCTATCGCCAGAACACCAACGGTGTCGCGAGGAAGTTGATCCCAACGATTCACACGCTGCAAATTAATCTAAATTGATTCGGGGTACGGGGCCTTACAAGTGAATCATCTTTCCCAAGCATCGGCACGATGAGCCAATTAGCGACAAAAAACAATCCTCGGTGGAACGACTACCTGCTGCTCCCGACATCGTATCATGAACCATCTTAAAATGATTGTAGTAAACACCCCGCCTTTTGCTGAAATGATTGGGCCATTTTAGGGTAAACGCTAAGTTCCTTTTTGATCAGCTTTACCTTGACAAGTGTTTTTGGGAGAGCTGGACAACTTCCTCCGGCTTCAACTGATACTGAGCTTTTAAGGTAAGGTTTCTACTTAATTTTGTGGTTTCAATAGCTTGGTCAGGCCTCTCAATCTGGCTTCCATCCTCAAAGATTAAGCTGACTCCTTTTAGTTCTGCTTTCTTTGGTTTTATATCGAGTCCCCTATAAATGATAATATCATATACGGTATCCGTACTTGAGACTAACTTCCGAGCCATTAAACCATCAAGCTCATTAGGGTCATCAGATCTAAACAGACGCCAATTGGGTATAGCTAAATATACCGTAGCGCCACGATCTTTATGGGTTTTCTTTTTGAGGCCTTTGCAATCCTGATGTATCAACCCCTATAAAGTTGGAGAGTTTTGTTAAAATAGTTTAGTCCATCAGGCGGCTTCAGTAGCAGCCCAATCCGGCTGATTCTGTGGTTGCTCTGATCGTAATTTCATGCCCTCCTGCCATT
>NZ_BAAGWE010000010.1:0-137754 GCF_054780515.1 Larkinella harenae
ATGTGAACGGGGACGGCTTGAACGATGTGATCAGTTCATCGGCGCACAAGTACGGCATCTGGTGGCACGAGCAGGGCAAGGACGCCGAAGGCAAGCCCACCTGGACGACGCACGAGATCTACAAAGGGTTTTCGCAAAGCCACGGGCTGGCGTTGGTGGATATGAACGAGGATAAGCAGCCGGACCTGGTGACGGGCAAGCGGTATTATGCCCACAACGGGAAGGCGGACCCGGCCGAGGATGATCCGGCGGTGTTGTACTGGTTTGAGTTCAAGCCGGGCAAGAGTCCCAGTTGGCTGCCCCACCAGATTGACAACGATTCGGGGGTGGGGCTGCACGTAACGGTCGAAGACATCAACGGTGACAAGTGGCCGGACATCATCGTCGGCAACAAAAAAGGCGTCCATGTATTCCTCCAGCAAAAATCGGGTACGAAATGATGGGCTTTGCTTTTTCCTTGCACAGAACGCTGACTTTGGCCCGAAAAAGCATGACGAATAATGTGGTTTTCGCCCTTTTCGCCATCTTCTGGTTTTTTGTGGGTCATATTCCAGGAAGGAGCCAGGTGTTGAATAGCCGGGATTTCAAGCCGTATGTGGACGCCTTTAACCGGAATGATGACGAACTGTACCGGCAGGAAATTCCAAACGCACAAGCCTGGGAATTCCTTTCGGCCAACATTCCCTTGTTCGAATGCCCGGATAAGCAGTTGGAGCAAACGTATTATTTTCGCTGGTGGACCTACCGGAAACACATCAAAGCCACACCCGACGGTTTCGTGATCACGGAGTTTTTGCCCGCCGTTCCCTGGGCGGGCAAGCACAACACGATCAGTTGTCCGGCGGCCCATCATTTTTACGAGGGGCGCTGGCTGCACGACAACCGCTATCTGAAAGACTACGCCCGGTTCTGGTTTCGGGGCGGGGGCAATCCCCTGTCCTATAGTTTCTGGGCCGCCGATGCCATCAGCCGATTTTGTGACGTGCATCCGGATACATCCTTTTTGGTGGACCTGCTGCCCGATCTGATTACGTATTTCCAGGAACGCGAAAAACTTCATCGGGATTCGACGGGCCTATACTGGCAGGTTGATGATCGAGACGGCATGGAAGTGTCGGTTTCGGGCGCGCTGGGGCGCAGCGGGCAGGGCTACCGGGCGACCATCAACAGTTACCAATACGGTGATGCGAAAGCCCTGGCGGACATTGCCCGGCTGGCTGGTCAGCAGGCAGTGTCGGAACGGTTTGCGCGAATCGCTGCGAGCATCCAGAAAGGCATTACCGAACGGCTTTGGGACAGTAAAGCGCAATTTTATAAAGTTATTCCCCGCGGTCGGCCGGGGGTTGACTTGTCCGACGCCCGCGAACTGCACGGGTTCACGCCCTGGTATTTTAACATCCCGCCCGCCCGGCACTCGGTAGCCTGGGCACAATTGATGGATCCGCAGGGTTTTGGGGCACCTTATGGCCCCACTTCCGTTGAGCAGCGCCATCCGGGATTTCAACTGTTCTACACCGGCCACGAATGCCAGTGGAACGGCCCAACCTGGCCTTTTGCGACTGCGGTGACCCTGACCGCCTTGGCCAATTATTTAAATAATTACCCCGTGGGTTTTTTGACCAAACGCGATTACTGGAATCTGGTCCTGACCTACAGCCGGTCGCACCAGCGTACCCGCGAAGACGGCGTTCGGGTGCCGTGGATGGATGAGAATCTGAATCCGTATACCGGCGACTGGATTTCCCGGACCCGCCTGAGCCGGTGGGATAACGGGTCGTGGTCGGCGGGAAAAGGAGGTGTAGAGCGGGGCAAGGATTACAACCATTCCACCTTTTGCGATCTGATCATTTCTGGTTTGATCGGGATACGAGCCCAGGAGGGGAAAAGGCTGACCATTAACCCCCTGGTGCCGGAAAGTGTCTGGGATTATTTCTGCCTTGACCATGTGCTGTATCATGGCCAAACGCTGACGGTACTCTACGACAAAACCGGCGAGAAGTATGGCAGGGGCAAAGGATTCCGGGTGTTGGTCAACCAGCGGGAGGTCTTCGCTTCGGACCGGATTCAGAAAACCGTTATCCCTATTCCGTAAACATGAAAATGCTAAAAATGAAGACTATACGAAAGGGGTGGATTCTCCTCTGGCTGGTCCTGCATGCATGGACCGTGATGGCCTGGGGGCAGCAGGATAACCGGCGCTACCTGGCCCTGGTGCTGGTGAATGAAAATGAAGAAGAAAACCTGAACTGGATTCAGGCTGCACATGACAACGGCTGCAATGCCGTTTCGATGGCGGTTCAGTGGGGAGCCATTCACGGTCTGCAAAGTCGGCAGGTGCCCGAGTCGCGCTGGGCGCAGTACGATCACCAGATTGCGAAAGCCCGGTCGCTGGGCATGAAAATCGGGCTGCGCATTGCCATCAACACCTCCTGCCAGAAACCGATGGACCCCGGACCGTCGCAATACACCTGCGATGGCTGGTTGCCAAATGAACGGATGTTTGGGGCGCAGCGCGATCCGAAAAAGCCCTTGCTGGTGTATCAGCTGCACGGTGGCCCTACCCGAACCAACCCAGACCTGATTGTGGACGCTCTCATGACCTCGCTGGCGGCTCAGTCCACGCTCGACCGGCTGGTTTCGTTTACCAAAGAAGTCATCCATCGGTACAAGTACCTGGCCGATAGCGGTGACTTGCTGTATGTCAATTTGATTTACAACCGGAGTGGCGAAGCTGGATACGATTTTCAGACGAGCAAAATCGGCATGGTGGAGGCTCTGTACGATTACTCGGATCCGATGGTCGACGGCTATCGGACCTGGTTGAAAGGGCAGTACCGGAATAAGATCAACCGACTGAACAAAAGCTGGAGTACCACCTACCGGTCTTTCCATGAAATTACACCCAAAAGGCCATTGGGGGCCTGGAAAACCGCGTTTCAGGGTCCGGATGGCCGCGATTGGTTCCGGTACCGGGCCGAGGTGTTCCGCACGGTTTCCACCACTTTTGCCCGCACGGTTCGTCAGCTGGATGCCCGCATCAAGGTTATTTCGGATTACGGATCGGTGTTCGACCGCCAGTCGATTACGCGGGGGTCGATGGATTTTCCGACCATTGACGCGGGCATGGACGGACTGAAAGTGAACGACGACCATTATTACGACCACCGGTTTGCGATGGACTTGCTCCGCAGTAACATGCCCGGTAAGCTGATCATGAACGAAGCGGGTTTTAATCCGGCGCATCCCGAGCTGGTTTTTCAGCAATTGCGGGAGTGTTACGATCACGGGGCCAACCTGGTAGCTATTTTTCAACTGGACAAAATGATTGAAGCCGGACACGGTCGGCAGCTCAGGCAGTTTTCTGATCAGTACATCAACGCGCCAGAGAGCACTGTGCCGGTGATCCGGCCAACCCATACGGCCAGCTTCACCCTCTCAAGCCTGATCGATCAGGGCGGTTGCGATACCACCAACCGGACGGATTATGCGGGCGATTGCGACGCGTATAAAAAATGGCGGACTGCTTACGAGAAGGCAGCAGGGCCGATTCGCTTAATCCTGTGCAACGATCTGACGGGACAACCTTGTGCTGCCCCTTAAGGCAAAGGGATGATAACCGCACAATCGGTGCCAAAATGAACGAATACAACCTGTAAACCGATACCGTCATGAAAGCTCAAGTCCTGAAACTGGACCGTTTTTCTGCCTTGTTTAGCGCGCCCGTCATTGTGGCCGCCCTGGGGTACTTTGTCGATATTTACGACCTGCTCTTGTTTGGCATCGTGCGCATCCCCAGTCTGGTGGCCCTGGGGCTTTCGGAAACTGCTATTTCGCGGGTAGGAGCCAGCATCCTGAACTGCCAGATGGCGGGGTTGTTGCTGGGGGGCATCCTGTGGGGTGTGCTGGCCGACAAACGGGGGCGGCTCTCGGTGCTGTTTGGTTCCATCCTGACGTATTCGCTGGCGAATATTGCCTGCGGCCTAGTGCAGGATACGGTGACGTATAAAGTATTGCGGTTTGTGGCCGGGGTGGGGCTGGCGGGCGAACTGGGCGCGGGAGTTACGCTGGTTTCCGAAATCGTGCCCGCCCGGCTGCGGACTTACGGAACCTCGCTGGTGGCCGGTATCGGCGTGTTGGGCGGGATTGTCGCGTATTTTACCGTTGAGTGGTTCGACTGGCGAACGGCTTATTTTATTGGTGGAGGGCTGGGTATTTCGCTGCTATTGCTGCGGGTCAGCGTGGTGGAGTCCGGTGTTTTTGAAAGCCAGAAAAATGACCAGGACCCGGTTCGGGGCAACTTTTTCGCCTTGTTTACGAACGCCGACCGGCTGCAACGCTACCTCAAATGCATCGGACTGGGCGTTCCGACCTGGTTTGTGATTGGGGTACTGGCCACCTTCAGCAACGAGTTCGGGCGGGCCCTGGGCATCGCCGAACCCATCAGTCCGGGTTTGTCGATCACCTGGGCGTACGTGGGCCTGTTTACGGGTGATCTGCTGAGCGGTTTTTTGAGTCAGTGGCTGCAATCGCGGAAGAAAGTGGTATTAACCTTCCTGGTTTTCGCCCTGATGGCCTGTTCCTACTATTTCTACGGGGGTATTCAAACCGCCACCCAGCTCTACGTGGTCACGACTTTGCTGGGGCTGGGCATCGGTTATTGGGCGTTGTTTGTCACCATTGGGGCCGAGCAGTTCGGCACCAATCTACGGGCCACGGCCGCTACCACCGTGCCCAACATGGTGCGTGGAACCGTTATTCTGATGATCACCTTGTTTACGGTTTTTAAAAATTCCTTTTCCGTCCTGAATGCGGGGGCGCTGGTGGCGGGGTTGTGTTTTCTGGTGGGCTTTTACTGCATCCTGACCATTCCAGAAACCCATAACCGGGACCTGGATTTCCTGGAAAAGTAGCCCATGAGGCAGCGGCTTTTTGCCAACTAATCAATTAAGTTATTTCATTAAAACGGTACGTATGAAAAAGATTAATCACCCGGACCGCGATCCGGCCTGGGTCAGCGCGGCCTATTCGGATGGTGTTGTGGTCGACGGCTTTCTGTTTGTCAGCGGACATGCTTCCTTTGATTTCAAAACCGCAACGGTGGTGCCGGGCACCATTGAGGAAGAAACCATCCGGACCCTTGACAACATCAAAGCCATTGTAGAAGCGGCTGGTGCCACCATGAGTAACATCGTGAAATGCACCGTCCACCTGGCCGACATCCTGGATTTTGACCGGTACAATGCGGTTTATGCCACCTACTTTCCGGGTGTCAAGCCTGCCCGAACCACGGTGCAGTCGGTTTTGGCGGGTTCGATTCGGGTCGAAATAGACTGCATTGTAAAACTTCCTTCCACTGTTTAATGGTATTCGGATGAGGATGAACGTTTTTATTACCCGCGTTATTCCCGCCCGGGGGGTACAGGTATTGGAGGAAGCCGGTATTTCGGTTTCCCAGTGGACGGAAAAACGCGACCTTTCGTCGGACGAACTCATTCAGTTTGCCCGCGAACACGATGCGCTGCTGTGCGCCGGTTTTGAAAAGCTGGATGCTGCATTACTCCAGGCGTGCCGCCATCTAAAAGTCATTTCCCTGTTTTCGGTCGGCTTCGATAACGTGGATCTGAAAACGGTGAACCAGCTTAAAATTCCCGTTGGCCATACTCCCGGTGTGTTGAGTGGGGCTACGGCGGATACGGCATTTCTGCTGATGCTGGCGGCTTCACGGAAAGCCTTTTACCTGCACCGGAAAATCGGCAACGGACAGTGGGGTTTTTACGATCCGGCAGTCGATCTGGGCATCGAGCTAACGGGAAAGACCCTGGGTATTCTTGGCTTGGGAAAAATTGGCCTGGAGATGGCCCGGCGGTGCGTCGGGGCTTACGCTATGAACGTGATCTACCACAACCGAAGCACCCATCCGGAAGCCGAAAAAGAGTTGAATGCCAGAAAGGTATCTTTCGACGAATTACTGGCCCAGAGTGATGTGCTATCGGTGCACACCTCCCTGACTCCGGAAACCAGAGGGTTGTTCAACAAGTCGGTTTTTCAAAAAATGAAGCAAACCGCTCTTTTTATCAATACCGCCCGTGGAGCGATTCATAACGAGAAAGACCTGACCGAAGCCCTGCAAAACGGCTTGATCTGGGGTGCCGGCCTGGATGTTACCAATCCCGAACCGATGGCCCCGGACAACCCGCTGCTGACCATGCCCAGCGTGGCCATTCTGCCGCATATAGGCTCCACCACGGTAGAAACCCGCGATGCTATGGCCATCATTGCCGCCCGGAATGTCATTGCCGGTCTGCAGGGAATCCGACTGCCGCACGTGGTCAATCCTGAAATCTACGTGTAAGAGGGCCGCGCACATAGCGCAAGCGACTTCTTACCGGTTCAGGGTGCTTGCTGCGCCCTGAACCGGTAGGCGGAATAAGTCCGTCGCTGTGATTTTACCACCTTGTTTTCATTGTTTACGATCGCCAACCTATCTTTATCAGCGCAAGCGTCACCAGATAATCGATCGAAAACAATAAGAATGTCTTACCTGTCTGCCTTACACGGAGAAAAGGAGGTTTTAGACCGCGTTGCGCAGGGAGACGAAAAAGCGTTTGCCGTCCTTTTTCACCATTACCACCAGCGGTTAGGGGTGCATATTTACCGGATTACCAAATCAGTTGAGCTAGCCGAAGAGATCGTCCACGATGTATTTTTGAAAATATGGCAGAATCGGGAGTTGCTCACCCAGATTGATAACTTTCCGGCCTATCTGTTCGTACTATCCAAAAACGCGGCTCTGAACGGCCTTAAAAAATTGGCGAATGAACAGGCCCGCACAACTGAACTGGACGACGATCAGTTGCAGATTGCCGAAACACCCGAGGAAGATTACCGGTATTTGCTCATTGATGAGGCCATTGATCGGCTTCCGTTTCAGCAGCGACAGGTTTATTTGTTGAGCCGTCATGAGCGGTTGTCGTACGCGGAAATTGCCGAACGCATGAACCTTTCCCGGGAAACCGTCAAAAAATACCTGCAACTTTCATCGGAGTTTATCGCTTCCTATATTCGTAAAAGGTTGATTAACAGTTTGCTACTTCTTCTTTGCTATTTTTTCTTAAAATAGCCGAAGTTCTATACCCCCTTTTCGTACCCCTGTGTTGTCATCTTATTGAAGGGCCTTTATTCCGGTTCCGGCAGGTATATGGACGAAACAGAGCGCAAGGTAGAAGACTGGTTTAACCGGTATTACAACGGTACCGCAACGCCGGAAGAACGGGATGCGCTGATGGCCTACATCCGGACGGCGAAAAATAACGAATTGATCGAGCAGTTTCTGAAAGAAAGTTGGACCAATGCGGCTATAGAAGATGCTGTATTTTCGGCGGAGAAAAGCCACGAGATGCTGCATTCCATCCTGGCTACGGCCCGCCAGAAGGAAGAACGTCGGCCAAATGTATTCCGAATGAACTGGCTGTACTACGCAGCCGCAGCGGCTTTGGTTGTGCTTGGCCTTGGCTTCTGGTGGCAGTTTCGGACCAACCCGCAAACCAGTGATCAACTGACGGCACAACAATCCCAGAAACCGAATGACGTCAGCCCCGGCGGTAACCGCGCCCGGCTGATGCTGGCCGACGGCTCGGCCATCGACCTCGACCGTGTAGGGAGCGGAATTCTGGCGCGGCAGGGGGCCGCTGAAATCCGTAAAACGGGCGATGGCATCATCGTTTACCATACCAAGCAGCAAACGGCCAGTACGGAGGGAGCCACCAATACCCTGACGACGCCCAAAGGCGGTCAATACGAGATATTCCTGCCGGATGGGAGCAAGGTTTGGCTGAATGCCTCTTCCTCCATTCGCTTTCCGTCCGTTTTCCCGGCATCCGAACGAAAGGTGGAAATAACGGGTGAAGCTTATTTCGAAGTGGCTAAAGATAAAACCAAACCGTTTCGCGTAAAATTCAACACCTCCGAAGTCCAGGTATTAGGAACTCAGTTTAATGTGATGGCCTACCCTGAAGAAGGCGCTTCCAAAACAACCCTCGTCGAAGGCTCCGTGCAGATCAGGTACCGGCAACAGCATGCGGAACTCCGGCCGGGCCAACAGGCGGTTGTTGCCGCCAACGGACAGATTAATACGAAATATGCTTCTGTTGATCAGGTAATTGCGTGGCGAAAGGGCTTGTTTTACTTCAAAGATGCCGGGATTGAAGAAGTGATGCGGCAACTAGCCCGGTGGTATGATGTTGATATTCAGTTTGAAGGGAAAGTTCCGGTCCGGCAGTTTACTGGAAAAATCGCGCGGAATGTCAATCTGTCCGAAGTAACCCAAATGCTACGCTACGCCGGAGTCAACTGTCGAATTGAAGGCAAAAAGATAGTTGTAGATTCCTGACGTATACGTTAAATCGTTCCCCTGTTTCACCTAAACCCTATCGTATGACACCAAACTACCCACTCAGACCTTGACTCTCTGTCCCCATTTAGTTGGAAGAAGGGGAAAATGTTGGCGCATTTTCCCCCGAATCGTCAAGGGGGCCAGTCCAACTCGCTCAAAAGTCAATCTGTAATCCTCAACTTTTACAAAGGTATGAAATTTAACTTCTTGCCCGGGCAACCCCGGGCGAAACAGACACGCTTATGTGCCAAATTAGGAGTTGCCATGACACGGATCCTATTTTTGCTGATTGCTACGTTTACGCAGGTTGCGGCCGACGGTTTCAGCCAGAAAATTAATCTGAACGCGAAGAATGCTCCGCTCGAAACGGTACTGACCAGCATCGAAAAACAATCCGCTTACCTCTTTCTGTACGATAAGCTGGATTTACCGGAAGCACAGAAAGTATCGGTTCGGGTCAAAAATGCGACGATTGACCAGGCGCTGACGGCGGTTTTTCAAAATCTTCCGTTATCGTACCGGATTTTTAACCAGACCATTGTGCTCAAAAAGGTGAGCCGGGCCTTTGCACCGGAGCGCCTGCTGCCGCTAAAGCTGCCTGAAATCAATATTATCAATTCCGTTTCGAAAACCGTCGAGGAGATTCCCCAGCGGGTCAATCGGCCCATCCGGGGGAAGGTGACTGACGAAAACGGCAATGCATTTCCGGGGGTCAGTATTGTGGTGAAGAATTCGCAGATGGGAACCACAACGGACAATGCCGGTGAATACCGACTGAACATACCGGATGCCGTGACGCAATCCGGCGAACTGACGCTGGTGGCCAGTTTCGTTGGATATAAAAGCCAGGAAATCCGGGTCGGAAACCGACAGGAAGTTAATTTCGGGATGGTGGTGGATACCAAAACCCTGAACGATGTGGTGGTGGTCGGCTACGGCACCCAGGCCAAAAGCAGCATCACGGGTTCCGTAGCCTCCGTGCCTATGAAAAGCATTGCCAATCAGCCGTTGAGCAGTCTCGATCAGGCTATGGCTGGGCAGATCGCTGGCGTGAATGTGGCCCAGACCAAGGGCGCTCCGGGGGGCGGGGTGTCGGTTCGGGTTCGCGGAACGGGTTCCATCGGTGCCGGTAACGAGCCATTGTATGTGATCGACGGTTTTCCGGTCGGCAGTGATTACAACAGCACCCTCAATCCACTTGCCACCATCAACCCCAACGACATCGAATCCATTGAAATTCTAAAGGATGCATCGGCTGCGGCCATTTACGGGTCGCGCGGTAGCAATGGGGTCGTGTTGGTGACCACGAAACACGGTAAGTCGGGAAAATCAACCGTCCAGTTCGATACCTACTACGGCTTGCAGCAGGTAGCTAACAAAATTGAGATGCTCAACGCCCGGGAATATGCCGAGTACAATACCGAGGCTCGCAACAACGCCTGGGTCGATCGGGGCGGCAAGGTCACGGACCCCAACAGCGCACGTCCGGCCAATTTGCAGATTCCGGAGATGTTCATGAATCCCGAATCGCTCGGCAAGGGAACCGACTGGCAGGATGAAGTTTTCCGGACGGCACCCATCCAGAACCACCAGTTGTCCGTATCCGGCGGAACCGACAAAACTCAGTTTTTCGTTTCCGGTGCGTATTTCAAACAGGATGGTATTGTGATGAACACGGGTTTTGATCGCTATTCGGCCCGGATTAACCTAGACCATCAGGTGTCGGACCGGGTAAAAATTGGGTTGAACCTGGCGCCGTCTTTTTCGTCCAACAAACTGCTGCCCGTCGAAGATCAGGTGTTTACCGGCGGGATTCTGGGCTCGGCTCTTTCCCTGCCGCCCACGGTGCCGGTGTATAATCCGGATGGATCGTTCACGACACTGCTGGGGCCTTCGCCGTATAACATCGGGGTGATCGACAATCCGGTGGCCATTGCCAGCAAGATTCAGGACCGTAAGACCTTTTTCCGTACGCTGGGCAACGCCTACGCCGAAATCCGTATCCTCGAAGGATTGAAGTTCCGCACTTCGTTTGGATTGGATTACGCCGATTCCCGCCAGAGCGCTTATTATCCGTCCGACCTCGGGAGAGATGGCGTGCCGCCCCCGGTTCAGGCGCGGGCATCCGCCAACACCGCCCGGGATTTGAGCTGGCTGAACGAAAATATCCTCAGCTACAAAAAAACCTTCGACGGCAAGCACGAACTGGACGTGTTGGCCGGTTTTACGGCCCAGAAAGCCCGTTCGGAATACGCATCGCTGGCGGCCACCAACTTCCCGACCGATCTGGTTACGACGCTGAATGCTGGTCAGGTAACTGCGGGCGGCACGGGCATTTCGGAATGGTCGCTGCTGTCGTACCTGGGTCGGGTGAACTATACCTACGCCAGCAAATACCTGTTTTCGGCCACTATGCGCCGGGACGGTTCGTCGCGGTTTGGTGCCAGCAACAAATGGGGGACGTTTCCGTCGGCATCCGTGGGCTGGTCTATTTCCGAAGAAGAATTTTTCAAGAATCAGCCGGTGGTGACTGACCTGAAAATTCGGGCCAGCTACGGATTGGCCGGAAACAACACCATTGGCAATTACAGCCAGATTGGCCTGTTGGGCAACCGCCGGTACAGCCTGGGTGCCGGTACCGGAACCGTCGTCTACGGTCTTTATCCGTCGTCCATCACCAACGACCAGCTTGGCTGGGAGATGATGCGACAAATGGACATCGGGCTGGATTTCGGGGTACTGCGCAACCGGGTTATGTTCACGGTGGATTATTACAACAAAAACACGACCGACCTGCTGCTGAACGTTCCGGTGCCCGGATCGACCGGCTACGAAACCGCCCTGCAAAACATCGGGAAAGTAAACAACCGGGGTTGGGAGTTTAGCGTCAATTCGAAGAATTTCACGGGCGGTTTTTTTAAGTGGTCGACCAACTTTAACATTTCCTTTAACCGGAACAACGTACGGGCGCTGGGTCCGGAAGGCAACCCGATCATCTCCAAAAGCCCTTCCTTTAGCCCGAATACGCACATCACCCGCATCGGTTCGCCCATCGGCAGCTTCTGGGGGTACGAGGTGATTGGCATTTACCAAACGCAGGAAGAGATAAATAATAGTCCGGCGGTCAAAGGAAGCACCGGATCGCGGCCGGGGGATTTGAAATTTCGGGATATCGACGGCGACGGTACCATCACGCCCAACGACGTAACGATTATTGGTGACAATTATCCGGATTTCTTTTACGGCATTACCAACAACTTCAGCATTGGCCGCTTCGATCTCAGCATCCTGGGCGACGGGGTGCAGGGCTTGCAACTGCTGAACGGTTCGCGCCGGAACATCGGGTTGGTCAATGGCAGCTACAGCCGCAAGGATGTGCTGGGCCGGTGGCAATCGCCCGAAAAACCGGGGGATGGCCGGACGCCACGAGCCAATGTGGCACCAACGGGCGGCAACGTGAGCTACGTATCGAGCCTGCTGGTCGAAGATGCATCGTTCTTCCGGATTCGGAATGTCAACCTGCGGTATGCGCTGCCCGAAACCGCCTGCAAAGCCCTGTTCATCCGGAATGCCAGCGTGAATCTGTCGGTGCAAAACGCCTTGACGATCACCAAGTACCGGGGCTATAACCCCGAGCAGAGCCTGAACGGAAGCAGTTCGCTGACACCCGGTGTGGATTTCAACGGATATCCGCTGGCCCGAACCTATACCCTTGGTTTAAACGTGACTTTCTAAACCCCTGACCTTAAATTGTTTGATTATGAAACGTCTAGTAGTCATCGGTGCGCTCTGCCTGGGGCTGGCTGGTTGTTCGGATTTTCTGGAACTAGCCCCCAAAGACGCGATGAACGTCAAGAATTTTTACCGGAATGCCGCTGATATGCAGGCTGCCGTCAATGCAGCCTACGGAATGCTGACCAGTGCGGGCGAATACGGCTATGCGTATTACAATGTGGGCGAAGTTCGGTCCGACAATACGATGAACTGGGAGGGAGGAGGCAATCTGCCCGATGCCGAACTCGATCAGTTCAAGATGGCCTCTACCAACGAAATCATCCGGCTCATGTGGCTGGATACGTACCGGGGCATTCTGGCCTGCAACGCGGTTCTGGATCACATTGGTGGGGCTGCGATGGACCAGGCGCTGCGGGATCGGTTCATTGGAGAAGCTAAATTTCTGCGGGCTCTGAAGTATTTTAACCTGGTCCGAACATTCGGGGATGTGCCGCTGGTCGTTTCCGAAACCAAGTCGGTTGCCGAGGGATATGCCCAGTCGAGACGCCCCGCGTCGGAAGTGTACAGCCAGATCATCGCCGACCTGACCGACGCCGAGCGAAAATTACCGGTTTCGTACACGGGCAGCGACATTGGACGAGCCACAAAGGGGGCAGCCCGGTCCCTGCTTGGTAAGGTCTATCTGACCACCGGCGATTTTGCCAAAGCGAAGGATAAGCTAAAAGAAGTCATCGATCAGGGCACGTACAAACTGCTGGACGATTACAAGGCTTTGTGGCCGGCAGCGAATGCCAACCATCAGGAGTCCATTTTTGAAGTACAGTTTAAGAAGGGCGGCACGGGCACCGGAAGCAATTTTTACAACAACTTTGCTCCCCGGAATTCGGGAACGTCGGTCATTAAAGTGGGCTTCCCGAGCGGCCGCAATATTCCGACGGCGGATCTGCTGGCGGCTTACGAAACTGGTGATGTTCGTAAGGACGCTTCCCTGGCCGTCGGATATACGGATGTGGTCACGGGCAAGTTTGTGGCGGATCCATACACCTTGAAATTCCAGGATACCCCGTTTGCGGAAGGTGATGCCGACAACAACTGGCCGGTGCTCCGGTATGCGGATGTGCTGCTGATGTATGCCGAAGCCCTCAATCAAGCCAATGGCAGTCCAACGTCGGAAGCACTGGACGCGGTCAATGCGGTTCGGCAACGGGCCAAGTTGGCTCCATTGCTTACTGGAATGGGCAAGGCGGCTTTTGCACTGGCCATCGAACACGAGCGGCAGGTTGAGCTGGCATGCGAAGGCCACCGCTGGTTTGATCTGGTGCGAACGGGGCGGGCGGTTCCGGTGATGAATGGGCATTTCAAAGGGCCAGTGGTGGAAGAGTTCAATACGGTTTTCCCAATTCCGCAGACCCAGATTGACGTTAACCCGCAGGGCATTACGCAAAATCCCGGTTATACCTTCTAGCATAGCCATCTATTTTTCACAAAGAGTGACCCGCCCCGGCTGTCTGAATTTCTTTCTGCTTTTTCGGTCCGGGTCGCTCTTTTTTCTTAACATGCACTTGAAGATGAACTACAGAAACTATCTGCGGCCGTTGGCATTGTCCGTGTATGGGTTGGCCACCGCTTTGGGGATGGCGCGGGCTGATGCGTCCGGGCTTACCTTCCACCAACCTTCAATGTCCATTGACACGGTATCCGCTTCGACGGTTTTTGTCCATACCGGTTTTGAGAACGCGTCTCCGATGAACTGGGAGGTGGATGCCGAGGGACGGGTGGTCGCCAGGCTGGTGTATGACCACGAACGGTTTTCGATCAACCGGGCGGTCAATCATTTCCATTTCCGGGTCGAAGCGCCGGTTGGTAAAGAGGTAACGATTATCCTGCAAAACTTCGACAACATCTGGAACCGTACCCCGGCTAGCTCTATTTCCAAACGGACTCCCATCGTTGTTTCCTTTGACAACAAAACCTGGGAGAGCCGCCCCACTGAGTTGATTTCGGGCAATCGGTTGCAGTTCACGCTGAAAATGACCGGCTCCAGTGCCTACATCGCCAGCCTGGAGCCCTACCGAATCAGTGATCTGGACCGGTTTCTGGCCAAAATCCGAACACATAAACTGATTACCATCACACCCATCGGGCATACCGCCGAGGGGAAGTCGCTGGAAATCATTAAAGTGGGCAACGAAAAAGCGCCAAAGCGGCTGTTTATCCGGGCGCGGGCGCATTCCTTCGAAACGGGCGGCAACTGGACGGTCGAAGGGCTGGTCAATCGGTTGCTGAAGGACGATGCTGAGTCGAAGCGGTACCTGAACACCTACTGTGTGTACATTCTTCCCATGGCCAACAAGGACGGGGTAGCCCGGGGCCGTACCCGGTTCAACGCCAATGGCTACGACCTGAACCGCAAGTGGGATAGGGCTGCGGATTCGCTGGTGGCCCCTGAGAACTACTTTCTGGAAAAATGGCTGCAAAAGATGATTCGGGAAAACAGGAAACCAGACCTGGCCATCGACCTGCACAACGACCCCGGCGGCTACCTGCACATCAGCCGACCCGCCGGAGACATCACGGCGTATCTGGCCAACATGAAAAGACTCGAAACGCTTTTGCGGAAATATACCTGGTTTACGGAGGGTTCTACCAACCCCCAGTTCCGCAACCCCGGCTCGCTGGGCGAGGGCTTCATGGAACGCTTTGGCATCCAGGCGCTGGTGTATGAGCTGAATTACGAGTGGATTGAAGGCCTGAAAAAAGCCCCGCTGGCTCAGGATTGGGTCCTATTGGGCAGCAAGCTGCCAGAAGTGTTTTACCATTACTTCCAAAACCCGTAACTGGATGCCGAAGCGCGTGCCTTTGCCGACCGTCTGGGTCGGCCCCATTCTGTTTTTGATTGCTTCTGTCAGCTTTCGCGTGCCGGAAATGCTGAATGTGAGGGTGGAACCCGCCGAAAGCTACGCCCTGGATTCGACCCGGCTGGATGTTAAAACCGTAGCGTCCAACCTGAACGTTCCCTGGGATATGGTCTGGGGGCCCGACAACTGGATCTGGTTTACCGAACAGGATGGAAAAGTTCGGCGGCTCAACCCGGAGACGGGGCAAATCGTCGACCTGCTGCAAATTGGCGACTATTACCGGAAGCGGCTGGGGCTGGCGAGCATGGTTTTGCACCCGGACTGGAAAAACCATCCGCAGGTGTTTATCAATTACACCCATCGGCAAGCAGATTCCTCCATTGTTTCCAAGCTAATCCGGTATACTTACAACGGAAAAACCTTAGCCAATCCCGTGCTGCTGTACCAGATTCCGGGGTATGTGGGGCATAACGGTTCGCGGCTGGTCATCAGTAAAGACCGAAAACTTCTGTGGGCTACCGGCGATCTCAAGCAGCACGAAACCATTTTAGATCCGAACTATACCAACGGCAAGGTGCTGCGCCTGAACCTCGATGGCACTATTCCCGCCGACAATCCCTTTCCGGGTAGCCCGGTGTGGGCGCTGGGATTTCGGGTGCCGCAGGGGCTGGTGTATACGGACACGGGTAATCTGTTTATCGCCGAACACGGGGATGCCACCGACGACGAAGTGAACCGGGTGGTGAGGGGAGCTAGTTACGGGTGGCCCCGCATCGCCGGTTTAAGTGATCATCCCGACGAAGAACGGTATGCCGCTGAGCATCCCAGCGTATTTCCGGTCAAAGCTTGGACACCCACCATTGCCCCGGCCGGAATGGACTATTACAACGGCAATATTCCGGAATGGAAAAATGCGCTGCTGCTCAGTACGTTGAAAGATCAAAGCTTGCGGGTTTTCCGGCTGGATGCCAAAAGGGAGAAGATTATCGACGAGCAGATTCACTTCTCAAAGCAGTTTGGCCGTCTGCGCGATGTGTGTGTATCGCCCTCGGGCGCGGTCTATGTTTCTACCAGCAACCGCGACTGGAACCCACCTGCCAATTTTCCGCTTCTCACCGACGACCGCATTATCCGCATCAGCCGTGCGGGCGTTATTCCGAAAGCCAAACGGGTTGCGAACATTCAAAAGAATACGCAAACCGAACCGGCGGCTTTGTTGTACGCGAGTTACTGCGCATCCTGCCACAAACCGGATGGGCGCGGGGTACCGGGCTCGTTTCCGTCCCTGCTCACATCGGCCCGGCTGAAAGGCGACAAAAAGGCGCTGATTCAATTCATTCTGAACGGTTCCCAGGCTGCATCTGGCGAAGGAATGCCATCGTTTCGGTTTATGACCGACACCCAATTGGCGGACGTTCTTTCGTACGCCCGGTTGAAATTGGCGATGGGACCATCTGCGGTTTCTGCGGACGATGTAAGGCAGGAACGGGCGGTTGTTAAATGAGTATTTTGTGACGGACGTTGTACTACGTCGTTCATTCAGAGGTTGGTGTGGCCCTGGAGTTGTGTCTGAGCGATTCGGTTTCGTTTCCCCTTTTTTCGGCGGTTCCAGAAGATCAAAAAACCCGTAACGGGCAGGCTCGTACAAATTAAACTAGCCACAAAAGCGAGCACTTTACCAGGCAAGTTGAGGACAGAGCCGGTGTGTACATCAAAATTGATGGCCCGCAGCTTTTCGCCCCGATTCAACAGGTCGGTCTGCTCTTGCCGGAGTAGCGTTCCGTCGTGCTGGTTGTAATAGGCCCGCCGGAACAGGAACGTGCGCGAGGGCTTTAGCCGGGCGGTAATATCGAGCACTCCATCGGATTTCTCCGGAAAACGAACCGAAAATAAATCCGCATCCCGGTTGGCGTTCCAGGCTTGTTGAAAGGCCCGGTCCAGGGGCTGGGCAACGGGTCTTTCAACCGCCACAGAGCGTAGCTTTTCCTTTTTGACCGGTTGCTGACCGCCCATAACGAGCCGGTAAAAGGACTGATCGACCCAGTCGAATGAAAAAACTAAGCCAGTGAGTGCCAGAGCTAAAGCGGGCAATAGTGTGTAAAAGCCCAGCACATTGTGCAGGTCGTAGTTGAGCCGTTTAAACGACGCCTTAAACTTGATCCGAAAATTTCCCTGCCGGGCCGCCCGCGTCCACTGGCGGGGCCACCAGATAAACAGGCCACTCAGGAGCAATACTACGAAGATCAGGACAGAATAGGCCACGAGCGGGTGGCCGTATTTCTGTCCGAGTAATAACCGCATGTGCATTCCCAAAACCAGTTGAAAAAACTCGTTGCGGCTGTCCTCAACATGCAGCACCTGCCCGGTATAGGGATTCAGGTAAACGCGGTAATAGTACGGATAGTAATCCCAGTGGGTCAAACCTTCCGGATTCAGATCAATAGCCCGAAACACCCAGCTACGGTCCGGGGCGGAATAAATATCGGCCCTGCTGATGGGAAAGCCGTTGCCCAGTGCTTGTTCGGCATTCTGCTTTAAAATCGAGAGGGGCTGTAGTGGCCGGTCGGCCGGTAGCACGTACGTCCGCTCGCGGTACATCCAATTTTTGAGCTCATCGGTAAATACATAGATACAGCCCGACAGACTGACAAGGAAAACGACCAGGCCTGTCAGCAGGCCCAGCCATTTATGAAACCACAGGATGATGTTTCGTCCCATTACGAATTAAAAGTTGTACTGCAGACTGAGGGTTAGGCGGGCCCCGTTGCCCCGAACATATTCGGCGTCAAACGCCCGGTACTGACTGACGGGCGGATAGTACGCGGTGTTTAGCAGATTTTCGACACCCAGCCCAGCCTGAAATGCGGATGAAATTTTATAGGATCCATTCAGGTTCAGTAGCGTCACCGGCTGAATAGGGCCTTCGCTATTGGCGTATTTGCCGTTGGGCCGGGGCTCAAACCGCTGGCGTTTGCCGGTGTGTACCATAAACAGTTGCAGATTCAGTTTCGGAAAAGGGGTGTAGTACACGTAAGCCGTTGCCTTGGGTGGGGCAATCCGCAATCCCGTAAGGTAGGTCCAGGTTCCATCCTCCTGCTCGGCTTTGCCTTCCACATAGGCGTAGGAACCGCCCAGGCTGAGGCTGGGGGTCAGGCGCGCATCGGCGGTTAATTCATACCCGTACACTTTTTCGGGATCACGCTCCGGAATCATGGCACCGTTGACATCAACGAGGTTGGCCCCGAGTTTCGACGTGCTGATGAAATAGGCCGCCGTCACATTCAAAACGCCAATTCGGCTGCTGAAGCCGGCTTCGTAATTGTTGGTAATAATCGGGTCGGTTTGCAACTGACCCAGCGTATTTTCGGTTGCTGTCCGCAAAATTCGGCCTAATTCATTAATGGCAAACCCTTGCGAAAAGCTGACAAAAGGGTTGAATAGATCAAATTTGGTGTACCGCAAACCGGCGTTGAACATAAGAGCGTGGTACGGAATGCTGCCACCCGACACGCGAATGCTGCCTTCCGTACCCGGTCCGGTGGGTAGCGTATTGTAATCCTTCACCTTCACGGTTGCGTTTTCGTACCGCGCTCCACCTTTCAGGATGAGATGCTTCCATAAATCGACCTTCACCTGAGCGTAAGGGGCCAGGTTAACCATGTTCATGTCGGGAATGTACACCCGGCCATCCGTCAGCACCTGATTCGTGACATCGTTGAGCAGATCCAGGCCATAGGTTACTTCGCCGGCGGTATTTTTTACTTTCCAGGGGGTGTTCAGATTGAGCCGCAAGCCTTTTTTAGCCGATTGAATCTGGGTTTGTCCGGCCCCGTAAAAGCCGCTACTGCTGGCTACCCAACGGTTCATGGATTCAAACCGATGATGATAGAGCGAAGCCTCCAGCGACGTATTGGCCGGCAGGTTCGTCAGTCGATACGTCAGATAAGCATTGTGATTGTGGGGTGTTCCGGCCGGTTCGCCCAGGCTTTCGCCCCGCACACCAATGGCGGGTGATTGGCCGTACACGCCCGCTTTATTGACGTAATCACTGTATTGCTGGCTGCTGAACAGGCTGTAGGACAGTGTTAATTCACTGTGCTCCGTTGGTTTGTAACCCACTTTGGCGTAAAGGTTGTAGGCTTTGGTTTGCCCCAGGCCATCATCTTGTCCAATGACCTCACCCTTCGCGTCTTTGAGCACGCCAATCTGATTGTAGGTTCCATTAACCACGTAAGTGAATTTTTTGTAGGTACCATGCAGCGTTTGCGACACCCGCAGACCGGGCGTGTTGGCGGTGTGAAACAGATTGCCTGTTCCGGCCACCACGGTCTGGCCATTGATCGGTTTGTAACTGCCCGGCGATTTGGTAATGAAGTTGATAATACCACCTCCCGAGCCGTTGCCGTAAATGGAGGTAGCCCCTTTGATAACCTCCACGCGTTCGATGATGGCCGGGTCCAGCGTTCGCATATCCCGGGCGCCGTTCATCAGCGGAGTTGATTGGGGAATGCCGTCGATCAGAATCAGCACGTTCCGGCCCCGCAACGTTTGCCCGGAGTTGGTGGCTTTGTTTGTGGCCGTTCCCAGACCGGGGATGGTATTCCCCAGGATGGCGGAAATGGAACTGTTGACCGCCGTTTGCTCGGTAATTTGGCGGGCATTCAGGATAAATACCGAAGAGGGTACTTCGTTGATACTCTCCGCTTTCCGACTCGCGGTAACGATCACTTCATCCAGTTGGGTTTCACTTTTGGTCAACTGAACGGTTTCGATAGCAACGGTTTCACCGGCCTGGATGCGCACGGTTTTTTCCGTTTTACCGAAGCCGACCCCCTGAAATACCACCGTTTGGAGTCCTTCCGGCAGGTCGTTGATCAGATAAGCTCCCCTTTCGTCAGTGACCGTTCCTTTGCCGGTGCCTTTGACCGTGACCGTCACAAAGGATGCGGCCTGGCCTTCGGGAGTTTGCACCGAGCCTTTCAGCGAACCCCGTCCCACACTTTGCACCGCCACATCCGTACCGTTCAGGGTGATTTTCAGGCTGGTTTGAGCTGAAATCTGGGAAAAAAGGTTGCGGATGCTGGTGGCAGCCGGATTGAGTGTAATGGTTTTGGAAATGTCTTTGTCGGAAGAACTGTAGATAAAGTTGAGACCGGCTTTTTGTTCCAGCTGCTGAAATAATTGCTGAACCGTCAGGGTTACGGGATTGATGGTGACGGTTTTATCGCTGATTGGCTGGGCTGATGCTGCGCACTTCAACAGAAGATAAAGACCTATTAGGAACGGAACGGTGAGCTTGTTAAAACTTAATTTCATACTTTTAAGAGCTTGTAAATGATCATTGATGGTAACGGATCGATGATAGACAAGTGCTACCGGCGTGTTCGCAGCACGACCGGTAGTTTTGTGTCCACCGGATAGGTTATGGACTTCGGTTCATGGCGGTATGGTTAATGCGATGATTCGATATGGATGGTCGACCCCTGCTGGCGGAACGCGTATCCCGTGCTGTTTGCCAGCAGCCGCAGCACATGCGCAAGCGGTTTTCGTTCAAACTTTCCGGTCAACAGACGCGACAGATCAACACCCGGACCGGCTTGGAATGGAACGCCGTAATAATTCTCCAGGTCAACCACGACATCGCGCAGGGGCGTTTCGCGAAACCACAACAGTCGGCGGGTCCAGGCAGTGGCGTAATTGGGGTCAACCGTTTGCAGTCGGCTGATGACCGAGTTTGCTTTATCGTACTGTAATTGCTGGCCTGGTGTCAGCACCTGAACGACTTTTTTACCCGTCAGGAATTGAACACTTCCCTCCGTCAGCGTCACTCTTAAATCCCGGCTTCGGTTTGTGACGACAAACTTGGTGCCCAGCACCCGCAATTGACTGTCGGCCGAATGGACAATGAACGGGCGGTTGGTGTGGTGTACAACCTCAAAAAAAGCCTGCCCTTCTACGAGCGTTACCGAACGAATTGAAGCTGGAAATTTCTTTGGATAGCGAATCGTAGTTCCGCCCTGCAGCCAGACAACGCTCTGGTCGGGCAAACGCACCACCAGCAGTTCGCCCGCCGGGGCCTGAACGGTTTGCTGGGGCTGTTCGGTGAGAATTGGCTGAGTTTTCGGAACCGTTCGTTGCCGATTATACCACAAACCGCCCAGGATAATCAGGCCGAGCACACAAGCGGCTACCAGTTGGAAAGGCCCGGTGGTCAGCCTGGAGGGTGGTTCGTCCGGAATACCGGCCCAAATTTCTGCCCGCAGGGATTCATCTTCAGCCGGGAGCGGATACTCGATTTCTTCAAACGGGTCTTCCTGCTGCTCCAGCCACCGCTCAACGGTCCGGCGTTCTTCGGACGAGCAATGACCCTGGGCGTAGCGTTGCAGGAGTTCGGGGGTAATCTTGGGGTTCATACACTCTTATATAGGAGAAGCGACCCCGTACCCTAACGAAAAAGTAAAATTTTTTCAAAAAGTCAGTTTTCGAGCAATTTTCGAAACACTTTCAGGGCCCGGCTGATGTGAAACTCAACGGTTTTGATGGAGATATTCTGTAAATGGGCGATTTGCTGGTAGGTTAGCGCCTGCTCCCGGTTGAGGTGAAAAATGGTGCGGGAAGGCTCCGGCAGCGAGTGAAGAATTAAGGCGGTGCGATCGGCCAGTTCGCGGTCGAGAAATAACTGTTCCGGGGTGCAGGTAAAAGCCTCCACGGGGGGAACTTTACGATCGTTTTGTTGCGACCGCCAGTACTGAATACATTGATATTTAGCGGCCTTGGCTAAATACCGCTCTGCCGATGCCGAATCCGGAAAGTGCACTTTCCGCTGCCAGATGGAGGTGAAAATATTCTGCGTCAGGTCCTTGGCTACATCCTCGTTCTGGCAATAACGAAGGCAAAGCTGATACACCTTATTCCAGAACTTCCGGAATAGCTGATTAAAATCTTCGTTTTCGCTTTTGGTCCCTCTCATTATTTAGACTTCTTCTAAACAATGCAAAAGTGAAAAAAATATAATTGAATGCCAAAAAATCGCTTCGTAAATCATTCAAATTTCCCCCAAAAGAGTGAAGGATCAATTGGTATTTCCCTCAGAATCTAGTCGGTACGAGTGGCGGCTTTTTTGATTTAAAAGAGGTAGTAAACGAAGGTGAAGAAAAGCGAATGGGATCAAGGAGACAGGCTCATTGTTTACAAGGCGGCATGTTCAGGGCAATCCAGACGGAGCAGGTCTGCTTCCAGGGGTATTTGCAGCAGGCCGCAGTAATGAATCTGTCCATCATACTGGTAATGCATACAGGTCTTGCACATCCGCTGCACCGCGATCAGCCCACGTTGGTGCAATCCGTGGATGAGCGCAAACAAACTTTCATAAAGTGCGGTTTTTTGCCCACCCTCCAACTGCCCGACCAATTGGCTCAGCACATGGGCAAAACCACCGGTTTGATCGACGATACGTTGTCCCGCTGGAGTTAATCGCAAACTATGACTGCGGCTGTCAACGGGATCTGTCATCCGTTCGAGGAGGTCTTTCTGGACCAGGATTTTAACGGCATCGCTAATGGTCGGTTTGGTCAGGTTGAACTCGCTGGCCAGATAACCTACCTTCCCCTTGGTGGCGTCATGAGAGGCCAGAAAAAGAAGCAATTGAATCTGAATCGGGCTAAGCCCGGTCTCCCGACTTTGCTGCCAGAGCAGTACCCGGAATACCTCGCCAACCCGTTCCAGACCGGCTACAATCTTGGCATCGACCGAGTTGTTTTGGTGACCGAGATCAAATACAGAATCATTCATTCAACTATCGCAGGTTTCACAGTACGGCGCGTACGCTTCATACTGGGGGGCAAACCGCTCGCCAACGCTAACCAGTTTGGAGAGGGGGATTTGCTCACCCGATGAAAGAACCACCACCGAGTCATGGCCCCTGGAATCAAGGCCAGCAAGGAGCGCATTGACGGTAATGAGTTCGTGAAGTTCGCTAAAATATTGGACTTTTACGTAGTAGCGATGCTGGACGAGATCGGTCAGAAAGGTGGTGTATTCAGATTTCATCAGGACGTGTTCGTTTCTTTGTTCCATTAGCCGGTTCAAACATAAGCTGAATCAGGCCATTAAATCATGGCCTGATTCGGTCGGAAACGGTTTATTTTTTGGTGATTGTATAAGGCAATGACAACGAGCCGGACAAAACGCCGTACACGGCGTACACCCCAAGCATCGGTTTATCGGTTGCTTCATGATGGGATTCCGTATTCCCGTGGGAGGAATGATGCATCTCCAGGTAGCAGGTTACGGCATCAAAACGAAAATCGGTGCGGTGATTGATCCGGTAGGCCGGAATCATTACCCGAATAGACTGACCGGAGGTAACGACTCCGTAACCCGGGGAATCAAAATAAATGGGTACACCCGGCGCCGTCTTGGGAAGAACCACGGTCTTGTCGTCCCGGCGGAAAGCTTTCACGCTGAGCCCACCCGGTACGCGTTTATCCTCCTGAAGCACGACCCAGTGGGGGTGCCAGACCACCCCGTCGTTGTCAAAGTTACCATCGTTGTTTTCATCCCAAAGTGGCGTGTCGTCCATATCGGGGTGAGAGGTCAGGCCCAGCGCTACGATACCCTCGGTAGCCGAAAAACCGACATCCTGCGGTTTGAGCGTGGTTGGAAACACATAGGCCAGTACCGGTGCTCCGTTGGTGCTTCCTACCGGTTTTGGGGTGGTCCGTCCCGCCTGGCCACTAACCTGCATGGATAGCACAATCATATCCAGATCAGATTGATAGGTGGCCTGCGTTGAGGTCACTTTGAAGTCAGCGTTGTTGTAGGACGCCCCCGGCTTTCCGGGTTGAGCCAGCGCCAGGCCAGCCGATACCACGAGCGTGGTAAGAGTTAAACTAAATGCACGGTTCATAATGGTGTACTGATTAGGTAGTGAATTGTTGATCGACTTATAGCGTTACTGGCACCCCTGCATTTCCAGGATGTGAAAGCCCTGACTGGCAATACTTTCCAGGATAGGTTCGGAGGCTTGTTCAATGTGGCAGAAACGGCATTCTTTAGCGCTCAGGGGTTGCCCGGCCTGGCCTTTCGTTGCCAGATAGGTCTGGCCGTATTGATGAATCGTTGCTTCGTTAGTCACGGTGGTCGGGACCAGAATATCGAAGTGCATCACCGACCCATCGGTGCGGGTTACGTAGGTGTCATAAACGGAGACTTGCATGAGTTTGAACGTGTTAGTAAGGTTAAAATTCAGTTGAATGTACGTAAGGGTGACTCCACAAAGCCGCCGTCAGCGTGACGGCTTTGAACCAAGCCGCCTGCATTCCGGCCACCGTATCGGCGTCGTGTCCTCTGGCTGCCAGAAAGTCTTTCATGGTGAGCGTCAGGGGGACAATAAAAGACAGGATGTACCGCAGGTGAATAATCGGTTCAGCCTTGGCATGATCAATCCGGTTTTTTCTGGCCGAGTGGTGCCGCAGGGCTATTTCGTGCTGATAAGCGAGCCAATCGGTGTCGTAAGGGCGGGTGCAGGTGTCCAGAATCCACTGACCAAATCGCTTCCGAACGGCTGCCAGATAATGGGCGTCGGGCTGTCCGTGTTGGCTGAAATAACGGAGCAGGTGCGGGTGGCTGCCCACAAAACTGTACCAGACATCCAGAACTGCTTCAGTCTGGTCGGCCAGTACTTCGCCGGCCAGCTTAAGCAGCCGCTCGTCTTCTTTACCAAACAAAACCGTTTGTTTCAAGAGTGTTAAATCTTCCACCGTAAGGGGTGATGGAAATGTCTGCTGCCTGTAGGTGTAGCCCGGTAAGGCTTGTTGTTCATTCATCATGTATCAGTTTATAGCCACCACAAATATAGTTAGGATTCCTAACCAAAAATGAAATGCGCTTATATTCTTTATCAATGAGGTATTGATAAAATCGATCAATACATTAGAAACGGTCGACGGTTTTGCGTAGGGCCTTGATTCCCTCGTCCATTTCCTCGGCGGTTAGCGAAGCAAACCCAAGTCGTAAAGCGTGGAGCGGTTGGCTATCGAACGAAAAACGGGAGGTGTCGATGATGCTGACACCCTGGAAGGCTAGTTGCTGTTGAACAGTCGCTACAGGAACGGGTTTTCGAAAAGGCACCCAGTAAGCCAAGCCTCCCTCGGGCGGTCGAACAATGACATGCTCCGCTAAGTGCTGGCGCAGCAGTTCGGCCATGACCTGGTGGCGCTGCCGGTAGATGGACAAGGCCCGCCGGGCGTGTTTCTGGATTTCGCCCGTTTCCATCAATCCCGCCACCGCCTGTTCCAACACCACATCCCCCTGACGATCGATAAAAGAACGCAACCGGGCTACGGAGCGAATCAACGCGGGTGGCCCGGTCATGAAGCCAATGCGTACGGCGGGCGCAATCAGTTTACTCAGCGAACCGATGTAGACCGCAGCCTCGGTCGCCGGATAACTGGCCAGCGGCAGGGGGCTTTTGGTACCGTAATGAAAATCGTGATCGTAGTCATCTTCAATGAGTGTAAACCCATGCCGCTCCCGAAGCTCCAGCAAAGCCAGCCGACGGTCCGCTTTTAACGTAACCGTGGTAGGAAACTGATGCTGTGGAGTAACGAGTAAAGCCTTAACCCGCTCCTGCGCACAGATCGCTTCCACGCGCTCAACCACAATGCCGGCCTCATCGACGGGCACCGGAATGAGCCGTGCCCCCGCCTGCTGAAATGCGTCCCAGGCCGGTGCGTAGCCAGGATTTTCCACCAGGACTACATCGCCGGGTTTGAGCAACGTCATCGCCGTTAGATAAAGCGCCATCTGGCTGCCCCGGGTTATGAGCAACTCATCCGGAGCGATGCGGATGCCCCGGTGTAGAGCCAGCATCGTAGCAATGCTCTGCCGGAGTCGTTCGTCTCCCTGCTCACTGCCGTAGCCCATAAGCCGCCAGCGGGCTTTCTGGTTGAAGATTCGGCGGTACGCCTGAGCCAGTTGGTCGAGTGGGGCCAGCCGCACGTCGGGGATGCCATCCGTAAAAATAATCCGGGGTGCTAATCCCGACGACGGTGTGGGCGTGGGGAGGTCCGCTGGACCCGGAAAGGAAGGTATAGCATGCGGGGCGGCCTTATCGGGTAAGACGAGTGGCTGGGGCAGCTGCTCGGAGACGAACGTGCCGCTCTTGTCGCGGCTGACAATCCAGCCTTCCGCCAGAAGCTGTTCATACGCCATGACAACGGTTTTCCGATTAACCTTCAGTTGTCCGGCCAGACCACGACTCCCCGGTAAGGCATGTCCCGGTAAAAGCCTGCCTTTTCGAATTTCGTCACGCAGGGAATTCGCAATCTGCAGATAAATCGGTTGAGAACCCTGCCCATCTAAGGAGAGATTCAACGTCCAAGGTCGTAACTGGCCCATGTGTATTTGATAAAACTGGATGCTAATGCTGGTCCAAAGATACGCCAATTTTGTCCGGTCATTCAACGAAACGAATGAACCACTGACAAAACAAGCCATGCATATGGACCAACAACATGCTCCCGTAAAGGACGAAAAATTCTCGTCCGGCGATTTTCACAAAACGTACGCCCGGCCCCAGTATCGGAGGCCCGAAAAGCTGGTGCACCGCAATGTTGAACAGGCCGGCGAACATAGCCAGTTTTCAAATGAGCGGAAACACCCGGTTTTCTTTGTGGACCTGCCCACCCAAAATGTCAGCATGACCATCGGCGGACTGCTGCCCGACCAACTCACCAACCGGCACCGGCATACGTACGAAACGGTGCTGTATGTGCTGGAAGGCCGGGGCTGGACCGAAATTGAAGGAGAACGAATTGAGTGGCAGGCGGGCGATGCCGTCTACATTCCGTCCTGGGCCTGGCACCGGCATCAGAACACCAGTTCTTCCGAGCCCGCCAGGTACCTGGCCTGCGAAAACGCACCCCAGCTGCAAAACTTAGGGGTCGCCTTGCGCGAAGAAGAAGGCCGTGATTTGTAAACCCACCCGACCGGGGTGCGCAAGCCCCGGTTTTACTGAACTTACTCATGACTAATGTACCGTTTCATGGCGTTATCGCCTACCCGATTACCCCGTTTGACCAGGCGGGTAACGTAGATCTTGGTCTGTTTAAGTCGCTGGTAGAGCGATTAATGGGTTCTGGCTGCCACGCTATTGCCCCACTGGGCAGCACGGGCGTGTTGCCTTACCTGACGGATACCGAAAAAGAAGCCCTGACGGAAGCAACACTTCAGCAGGTGGGAGGCCGGGTACCGGTGCTGGTGGGTGTATCCAACCTGACGACCGAGCGGACGGTTTACCACGCCCGGTTCGCCGAGCGGGCCGGTGCGAACGCTGTCATGATTATTCCCATGAGTTACTGGCGGCTGACGGATGATGAAATTGTGACCCATTACGATACGGTTGCCAAAGCCATATCGATTCCTATCATGGCCTACAACAACCCGGCTACCAGTGGCGTAGATATGTCGCCCGCGCTGCTAAAGCGGCTCCTGCGCATTCCGAACGTCACGATGGTCAAGGAAAGTACCGGGGATATACAGCGGATGCATTCCCTGCGTCGGCAATTGGGGGACGAGGTTGCCTTTTTCAACGGCTCTAACCCGCTCGCGCTGGCTGCTTTTGCGGCTGGGGCTCAGGGGTGGTGTACAGCCGCGCCCAACCTGGTACCTGAGCTGAACCTCCAGCTTTACGAGGCCTTTCGGGATGGACAGTGGGGCGAAGCCCAAGTGGCTTTCTATCAGCAGTTCGACTTGCTTCAGTTCATTGTGCAGAAAGGGCTACCCCGGGCTATCCAGGCGGGTTTGGAACTTCAGGGCGTCAACGGAGGTGAATTAAGAGCGCCGTTGGCGAAACTGACCATCGAGGAGAAGGCCCAGTTGAATGCGATTCTGACAGCTTGTGCCTAGCTTCTATTCAGCGTCAGGTATGAAAAGCCTGGCGCTGCTTTAAAACCGTTTATTCGCATCCGCTTTAAAAGATCTACTACCAAATGGTTCCGGATACGCAGAAGCTATTTTGCGGCTGGCGGCAGCAACGTTATTCGTCCTGTTCACCCACTCCGCATAGAGAGTGATTCTGGCACCAGTTCCGTTTTATGGTTTAGCTACGAACCTGGCAGGTTTCGGCTCACAGACAGCCGAAACCGTCAAGCTTTTTACCGGAAAAAACGCTCAGTATCTGTCCTCGATTCCTCATCTGGGAAGCACCATTCATACGAATAGCAACTTTTCAGAGGAAGGGACCCATTGCCTCATTTCCTCAATAGATACCGGTATTAAGTTGTTACCATCTATGAGCAGCTCCCTACCGCTGCCGCACCAACCAAACGGTTCATTTTTGAGTTTATAATTATAGCAATACTAATTTGATTATTTCCAATACGTTGTTCGCCTGATAATCAACGACTTCTCCCGGTTGAATTATCTGATGGAAGGAACGACCACTACTTCATGTTTTATGAAAAAACGCTATTTACCCTTGTCCATTCTGATTCTGGGGTTAAGCCTGCCATCGATGGGACAACGGCTCGCGCGAGTCGCTGCGCCCGCATTTTCTACATCATTACGATCGGAAGGATTGCTCCGGAATGAAGCGCTTCAAAAAACGTCGAAAAAAGGCATTACGGCCAAACAGGTTGTGGTAAAACGCATAACCGGCCAGGTCGTTGATGAAACCAATGCCCCTTTGCCGGGGGCATCGATTGTTGAGAAGGGAACCCAAAACGGGACGACCACGGATGCGGACGGGAATTTTGTTTTAAACGTGGCCGACGATGCCTCTACTCTTACGGTATCCAGTGTGGGTTATGTGACGCAGGATGTGGCCATTGCCAATCAGGCAACCGTTACAGTTAAACTGGTGCCGGATAACCTCACGCTGAACGAAGTGGTGGTGATTGGTTATCAGGCCGTTCGGAAACGGGATGTGACCGGAGCCAACGATGTCATTAGTGCGGATCAGGCCAACCGGGTGACCGCAAATTCCCTGGCCGAATCCATTCAGGGGCTATCGCCGGGGGTGACTGTTCGGAATACGGGAGTTCCCGGCCAGCAGGCCTCCATCCAGATTCGGGGGGTAGCCAGCTTTCTTAACACCGATCCGTTGTACGTCATCGATGGGATGATTGCCGACGCGAACGTTACCATCAACAACGACGATATCGAGTCTATTCAGGTACTCAAGGATGCTTCGGCGGCTGCTATCTATGGTTCCCGGGCGGCCAACGGCGTCATCATCATCACCACCAAGCAAGGCAAAGAAGGCCCAACCCGGGTGTCGTTCTCGGCCAAGTATGGAGTACAAAATGTCTACAGACGCTGGGATGTCATGGATGCGTCGGGGTTTGCGGCCTTGCAGCGGCAGCAGTACGAAAACTCCGGTCAAACGCCCCCGGCCAGTGTCGCAACCGGTACATTTAATCCCAACATCAATACCAATTGGCAGGACGAAGTATTGCGCACGGGTAGTTTGCAGGATTATAACCTGACGCTGTCGGGAGGAACTAAAACCGGATCATACCTGGTTTCGGGGAGCTACTTTAAAAATGCCGGTTATGTCACGGGCAGTGATTTTGATCGGGCCAGTCTGCGCATCAACACCCGCAGTGAATTGGGGCGCTTTACGGTTGGGGAAAACCTCGTGCTGACCAACTCGAACATTCAGAACTTCCCGGCGGGCAATCCCATTTACGACATGGCCCAGATGCTGCCGGTTATTCCGGTGCAGGACCCGCGCTACAGCAACGCCAGCAATCCGATGGGGTACGGCATCGGGACTTTTCCGGACGCCGTGACCTATGCCTTTAACCCGGTGGCCGCCCGTAATCTGGCGAGCAACCGCAGCAATTTTGCCAAAGCCGTAGGGAATGCGTACCTGGATTTCAAATTTGCCGACTGGCTGAGTTACCGTTTCAATGCCGGGCTCGAAGTAAGTTTCGACTACAACCAGAACCTGCGCCGAATCGGGGTGTATCAGTTTAATGCTGCCGTTGTGCCTAGTTCCATTGTGGAGGACCGCTCGCGGTATTATAGCCTGCTGTTTGAGCACACGCTGAACTTCAACAAAACTTTCGGCAAGCACAGCGTTAACGGGGTGGTGGGCATCAGTCAGCAAACTGCCCGGCGTGATAACACGGGCGGTTCGCGGACCAACCTGGCTACCTCAGGGGGGCAGTATTTTTCGACCATTGATGCCGCTACGGGCATTTCGAACTCGGCGGGCGGCACCCCTACGTATTATAAAATTCTGGGCTACCTCGGGCGGGTCAATTACGCGTACAATGACACCTATCTGTTGACACTGACTGGCCGCGTTGATCAGGATTCACGGTTTGGGTCTAATTACCGCACCGGTTTTTTCCCCTCGGTGGCCGGAGCCTGGCGCATCAGTCAGGAGAAATTTTTCAATGTGCCCTGGGTTTCGGACCTGAAAGTGAGCGCGTCCTACGGGAAGCTGGGTATTGTAGTGCCGACCCTGGGTTCGTTTCCCTACACGGCGTTCATCAACAACAACCCTCGCGCTATTTTCGGGCCCGATCAAACGCCCAGTGTGGGCGCTTATCAGGCCCAGCTTGCCAACCCCGATCTGCGATGGGAAGAGCGGTTATCGCAGAATTATGGCGCAACGGCCAGCTTCCTCAACAACCGCATTACGGCAGAGGTCAACTACTACAATGCGCTTTCGTCGGATGCTCTGCTGAACCTGCCGGTGCCGGGCTACCTGGGCAACCTCCAGGGTAATCCGTTTGTGAATACCGCTTCCATCCGCAACCAGGGCGTTGAGCTGGCCATAACATACCGTAACAATGAACATCCTCTGAAGTGGGATGTGTCGGGAAACCTGACAACCATCAAAAACCGGGTTGAAAATGTTGGGAATCAGGGCCAGAATATCAACTACATCCAGAGTGGCAATACCCGTTCGCAGGTAGGACGGCCGGTCGGCCAGTGGTATGTTCTTAAAACAGATGGAATCTTCCAGACCCAGGAGGAGGTAAACAACCACCGCGGGCCAAATGGGAACCTGATTCAGCCGGATGCCAAGCCCGGCGATATCCGGTATGTCGATACCAACGGCGACGGACAGATCACTCAGAACGATGACCGGCAGTTTGTGAGCTCGCCCTGGCCGAAACTTCAGGCCGGTGCTCAGTTGAACGCCAGTTATAACCAATTTAGCCTGAACATGCAGTTTGTGGGTGTGTTTGGCTATACGGTTTATAACGACGTTCGCCGGGCGCTCGACAGCTACCAGAATACCAACTTCCGGGCGGATGTAAACCCGTGGTCGCCGACAAACACGAACACCGATGATCCGCGCATTGCCCTGGAGGCTACGCCGAATCCAAACATTTATAATCCGCAGGGGATCATCTCCAACAACTTTGGCTACACCGACCGCTGGCTGGAGAATGCGTCGTACATGCGCCTGCGGAATGTGGAAGTGGGTTACACCTTGCCCCAAACACTGCTTTCCCGCGTCAAGGTACGGAACGCCCGCGTATACGTTAGCGGCCAGAATATTTTTACCGTCACGGGTTATTCGGGCATGGACCCGGACATTACGGGAGCCAACATTCAGGAGCGGGGCGTCGACAATGGGCACTGGCCCTCACCCCGCGTGATTTCTGTGGGCCTCACGGGTGATTTTTAACCAAAACGCATTCTTCATTATGAAAAATATACTCATCTGTTTAGGGCTGGCGGCTGCTTCACTGCTGACGGCCTGCGACCGGGAATTGGATATTGTTAACCCCAATCAGTTAACCACCGAATCATTCTGGAAAACCGAAGCCGATGCGCTGGCGGGTGTTAACGCCGTTTACAGTACCCTGCACCGGGGCGGTATTTCGCGCTGGATGCCGTTTTATTACATTATTCGCTCCGACGAAGGACGCAGCCAGAGTCCGGCCACCGACATCGTCAACAACATGGACCAGTTTCTGATCACGGATTACAATTACGGCAATGCGGTGGGGGTCTGGCAGGACAATTACATTGGTGTCAACCGGGCCAACCAGGTCATCAACAATGTGCCGGCTATTCCGATGGACGAAGCGCTGAAGCAGCGCTATGTTGGCGAAGCGAAGTTTTTTCGAGGTTTGTTCTATTACCACCTCGTTACCCTGTTTGGCAATGTACCCCTGGTTCTGGAAACGGCGGTGGTGGGGGAAAGGCCCGCTTCAGCCACAATACCACAGGTTTGGGCCCAGATTGAGAAAGATCTGTCGGAAGCGGCTGTCGCGTTACCCACTACCTATACCGGGGCACAACTGGGGCGCATTACCAAAGGGGCGGCTTATGCCTTACTGGCCAAATCCCAGATGCAGCAGCAAAAATACACCGAAGCCCTGACACCGTTACAGTGGCTGGTGGAAGGCGAGGGAAGAACCGTTTATTCACTCATGCCCAACTACCGCGACAACTTTTTGACGACGACCGAAAACAACCGGGAATCGGTGTTTGAGTGGCAGTTTGCCATCAATGAGGCTGAATATACGGATGACGACAGTGAGACGCCGAATCAGAACTACGGTACTTCCCTGGCCCAGTTTTTCGGTCCTCCCGGCATTGGCTGGTCGGACGGCGAAGCACAGCGCTGGCCAATCTATGAATTTAATGAACGAACAACCACGGGCGCACGGGACCCCCGGCTGGAGGCTTCATTCCTGTTTGACTCGACCGATGTGCGTGGCCCGGCGTTCACCCAGATCTACGGCCAGACATTCCTGCAACGGTACGGCGCTGACAACAAACGGGTGTGGTTCCGTAAATTTCAGAACGATCACTGGAGAAACAACGAAGACTACCGGTCACCCAACAACTGGCGGTATATCCGGTATGCGGACGTGCTGCTGCTGTACGCTGAAGCCCTGAATGCGACCGGCAAAACCGCCCAGGCGTATCCTTTTGTGGACCGGGTTCGGCAGCGGGCCGGTTTGCCCACGCTGACGGCCACAAAACCCGGTTTGACGCAGGTCCAGTTCCTCGGGCAGCTCAAGCACGAGCGTGTTACGGAGTTGTCGGGCGAGGGGCACCGTTGGAACGATCTGGCCCGTTGGGGTGATCTTGGCCCGCAACTGGCCACGCGTGATCCGGCGTTTTCTACCTTTGTGAAGGGAAAAAGCGAGTTGCTGCCTATTCCACAGCTTGACCGCGATCTCAACCCCAACCTGACGCAGAACCCGAACTATTAAAACGTATTTTCGATGACGCCAACGGAAGCGACCGCTTCCGTTGGCGTTTCCATTCTTATGAAAAATGGCTTGATTATTCTCTCACTAGTAGCCTTGATTGGCTGTAACTCCACGGAGAATCCGTCCACGCCCCCCCCGACAGGTACACCAGTCGATACGGTGGGTAAATTCAAAAATCCCATTTTGTCGCCCGCCCCCGATCCGTGGGTAGCCCAGAAGGACGGTTTTTATTACGTGATGCACACGACCGGCAACAGCCTGCGGATTTACAAAACCCGCAGCATCAGCCGACTGAGTGCCGCCACGCCGGTTACGGTTTGGTCGTCACCCGCTACCGGTCCAAACAACCGGGACATCTGGGCTCCGGAACTTCACCACATCGATGAGAAGTGGTACATCTATTACGCAGCCAGTAACAACGGGGTTGATGCGACTCGCCGTATGTTTGTGCTCGAAAATGAGTCCCCTGATCCTACTGTCGGCACCTGGATCGACCGGGGACAATTAAACTTGCCCGACAACAAATGGGCCATTGATGGAACGGTGGTGCGGCTCAATGGCCAGTTGGTTTATGCCTGGTCGGGCTGGGAAAACGATTTGGGGGGATCGCAAAATATATACATTTGCAAACTAACCAATCCGTATACGGCGGAAGGGCCGCGGATCCGGGTGTCCACGCCCGAGTTGGCTTGGGAAAAACAGGGATTTGGCGTCAATGAAGGTCCCCAATTTCTGGTTCATGGCGCCAAGGTTTTTATCATCTATTCGGCGAGTTTCTGCGGCACCGATCAATACGCGCTCGGACAGCTTTCAGCGGATACCAGCGCCAACCTGGTTGCCCAGCCCACCTGGACCAAATCGCCGAGTCCGGTTTTTGGACCCTACGCCAGCGGAACCGCCTACGGCGTAGGACACAACAGTTTTTTTACCACGCCGGCGAGCGCCGGAGCAGTAGAATACTGGCTGGTTTACCATGCCAATCCGGCTCCGGGGCAGGGGTGTGGCGATATGCGCTCCGCCCGGATGCAGCCCTTTGGCTGGAAACCCGACGGTGGCCCCGACTTCGGTACGCCGGTTAGTTTGAATGATTACCTTAAACGGCCTTCGGGCGACTAGATTACGTGCCTGCTTATGAAACAAGTTCGCGTTGCTTTTCGTGTACTGCTTACCTACTTATCCATTCTCTCCGCCTGGGCGCAACCCGCCGTGATGCCGGGTGACTACGCCGATCCATCCGTTACCAAAGTGGGAGATACGTATTGGGCATCGGCCACTACCTCCAACTGGTTCCCAGCTTACCCGCTGTTAAAATCCAGCGATCTGGTGAACTGGCAAACCGTCGGCAACATCTTTACGAAGGTACCCGACTGGGCCGACTATTACTTCTGGGCACCCGAAATCAGCGAGGAGAAAGGTCGGGTGTATGTCTATTATACCGCCCACAAAAAGGGGGGTAACCTGTGCGTTGCCGTTGCCAGTGCCGACCGACCCGAGGGTCCCTACCGCGATCACGGCCCGCTGGTGGGGCAGCCCGACGGATCGATTGATGGTTTCCCGATGCGTGATGAAAACGGCCAGCTCTACCTGATTTGGAAGGAAGACGGTAATAGCGTGAAACAGCCTACACCCATCTGGGCGCAGCCGATGAACGAAGAGCGCACGGCCCTGACCGGTGAAAAGAAAGAGCTTTTTCGGAACGACACCCCTTGGGAAAACAACCTGGTGGAGGGAGTGGCGATGGTGAAACACGGCGGCTATTTCTACGCGATTTATGCCGGAGCGGGCTGCTGCGGTACAGGCTGCACGTACGCGACAGGTATTGCGCGGGCCAAAAGTTTGCTTGGCCCCTGGGAAAAATATGCTCAGAACCCGGTATTGACCGACGAGGGTTCCTGGCGCTGCCCCGGTCACGGAACGGCCATCGAAAAAGACGGCAAGTATTACTTTCTTTACCACGCCTACGATAAACAGACGAACGTGTATACGGGTCGGCAGGCTGTTTTGAAAGAATTCACCTTTACGGAGGATGGCTGGATTAAATTTATGCCCGAAACGGCCCTGTTAGCGAAAGCAAAACCCGCTCCGGCCACCATCACGGATTCGTTTGCGGGCAAAATCTTGTCCAATCAATGGCAGTGGTCTATTTTTAAGCAACCCACCTTTCGGGTCAACAAAGGAGCTTTAACGCTGAATGCCCAACCAACTAAGTTGGGGAGTGCGGTGGCCCGCCGGACCCTGGCGGGCGACTATACCGTCACAACCACGGTGGATCGGAAACGCTCGACGGGCCAAGCCGGGTTAGCCGCCATCGGGGACGATGATAATGCGCTGGGTGTTTCGGCCAATGAACGGGAGCTGACGGTTTGGAAAATCCAGCGGGGCCAAAAAACCGTACTTTCCACCCACCCGTTTACGGCGAAAAAATATGTTTACCTGCGCCTGCAGGCGCAACAGGGTCATCGGTTTTTACTGGGGTATTCAACGGACGGCAAAAACTACCAAACCCTGACAAGCCAGCCCATTGATGGAGCTTACCTTCCTCCCTGGGACCGTGCGGTGCGGGTGGGAATGACGGCCGATGGTGCCTCGGATCAGCAAGCCGTTTTTACTGATTTCGTGCTGCAAACGACGCCTTAAGCCAGCCCAGTTAGCCGCTGTCGGAAGCTGAACATGCCTTGTAGTGGGGTTATCGACCACCATGCTGTTGTAATACAAAATCCCGCACCTATGGCGGGATTTTGTGTTACGGTTTTGGCTGTGTTACCGAAAAGGGGATAAACTCGAAGCGGTTTTTCGGACAACCTGGTGGGTCAATTGTACCGGGAGCGCCAGAAGAATTCTTGAATCTTCGAGGGACCTTTGGTGCACAGTCCGTGGTTTTCAGTTATTTGGCCGGCTTTTTAAAGATAGCCTCATCAACGGGTGCGTTGAGGGTGATTTTTTTGGTAATAAATACCATATTTCCGGCCTGCTCATTGGCCATTTCGGCTGTGTTGGCGAACGGGATGCCCTCCACAGGTTTGTAGTCGGATAGATTCATCTCGCCCTGCTGACCATTCAGAGTCATTTTAATCTTATTAACTAAATACGTCGAAGCGTCCAGGTACTCTTCCACCGACTGCCCATCTTTTGTGAGCACCTTCAAATGGTATGAATCTTTGCCGTTGACTTTTTCTTTGCCTATTAATTCAACTTTGTGGCCGTTTTCTTTGTACCCTACCAGTGGCCCGAAGGGCTGGAGTTGGCCTATCTGCTGTTTGACCACCTCAGCCGGTAGGTCTTCCGGTTGCCCGGAGCCTCCCATCGACGCGGGACGAATCATCCAGCCCGAGGTACCATCAATGACTTGAACAAAGGCATTTCCCATAATCGCCGATTCGGTCCGCAGGGCTTTTCCAACCAACACCGTTGATTTGCTAGGAATATCCATGCCCTGAATCGAAAGCGACCGTTCGGTATAGATGCTTTTCACCCCTTTCAATTTGTCCATTCCGCCCAGCGCCTGAACGTGTTTATCAACGATCTCGTCCACGGTTTGAGCACCAACCGTAAAGGAAAGAAAAACCGCGGCTGCCGCGGCCAGAAGGGTGTTTGGTTTCATGGGTATTTGGTTTAACGCGCGATTAAATTAATAGACCGTATCAGGCCAGTTTTATAAGTAAACGTCAGACAGACACTCTGGTTATATACTATAGACCTCATTAAGTTACCGGAACGGGTCAGAGTTCAACTAGGCGTGGACGTTTCGCCTATCGAAAAAGAAAAAATCTTCAAAAATAAATTAGGGCGACTTTAAGCCGATTTAGGTAAAATTTTATGCGCCGAAATATCCAATAGGATGACGTTATGTTATCCGTTACCCGTAACCGTGGTAAGCGCTTTCAATGGGCAAACCGTTACCCCCGCCCGGTGAGGAGTGAACATTTCAATTCCGGGCGTGTTCATGACAGGCAGTTAGGTCTAAGTGATGTTACCACATTGTCTTAGGCACTAAACTGTATAGTTATCATTTATCACTTTTCTACCATCTCTAATTATGGAATTTACTTCACCTTATCAGGACCGGCAATCCGTTGCCCGAACAAATTTTGTCAAACGAATTTCCTGGAGCGCGGTATTAGCCGGAGTTTTAGTCGCCATCGTCACCCAATTGTTATTATCCCTACTCGGATTGGGCGTTGGCTTAGGAAGCATCGACGCCCTTGAAGAACAGAATCCAACCGCGGGGCTGGGCATTGGCACGGCCGTTTGGTATATGCTTAGCAGCCTGTTGGCCCTTTTTCTGGGGGGCTGGGTTGCTGGCCGGCTGGCCAGCGCTCCTCGTATGTTGGATGGCATTCTTCACGGCGTATTAACCTGGTGTATCGTCACGCTACTGACCATCTATTTTCTGACAACATCCATTGGACGCCTGCTGGGGGGCGCTAGTCGCTTGGTCGGCGGGGTGGTTCGCACGGCCGGTTCTGCGGTGTCTTCGGCCGCGCCTGGTTTGGGCAACGCTCTCCAGGAACAGCTACAGCAAAATGGCATCGATATCAACGACCTGGATCTCACGGATCTGCGCCGGGAGGTCAATACCCTGCTGCGGCAGACCGGCGACCCGAGCCTGAAACCTGAAGTGCTGGAAAACAAGGTGGAAGGAGCAAAAGAACAGTCGGAGCGGGCCGCCAACCGGGCCGGTTCGAATCCGCAAGCCGCCGACGATATTGCGACCAATTTAGTAAATCGGCTTTTTCGACAAGGAAAGGAAACCATCAGTCAGGTCGATCGGGAAGATGCCGTGAATGTAGTGATGAAGCGCACGGGGAAAAGCCGAGTGGATGCCGAGCAGACGGTTGACAACTGGATTAAGGCCTACCAACAAGCCCGGGTAAAGTTTGAGCAAACCAAACAGCAGGCCGAGTTGAAAGCGCGGCAAGTGGCGGATGACGCGGCTGGGGCGGCTTCAAAAGCAGCGATTTACGGTTTTTTTGGGTTACTTATTGGCGTTGCAGCGGCCGGTTATGGTGCCAAAACGGGAACGGATTCAAAAGAGCCACTGAATCCCGTAGACCGTCCGGTGGGAGCTAGCCGCTAACCCAGGGTGGGGCGACCGAATGAGAAAGGGGCGGTTTATTTGAAAACCGCCCCTTTATTTTTACCCCACAACCACGGAGGTTCGCTAAATTGCCATCCTTCTTCCCCTGCCAATATTAAATATCCTTTAAATTACAGGAAAAGTTAAAATTATTTGGTTTAATAAAAACTTCTTTATAAGATTGCGTCAGTTCAACACAAATATTGTGTCAACTGGACGCAATACCGAAATTTCTGAATGAAAGCGTACCAAAAAAGCAGTAAAATACTGGTTGCTCTTGATTGTATCATTTTTGGCTTCGATGGCGAAACGCTAAAGTTATTACTAATCAAGCGAAACTTTGAACCTGAGTTCGGGAATTGGTCGTTGATGGGCGGTTTTGTGGAGGAAAATGAAGATCTTCAGGATGCTGCCACGCGTGTGTTGTACACATTAACGGGCTTACAAAACAATTACCTTGAGCAGCTTCACACGTTTGGTACAGTCAATCGGGACCCCGTTGAACGAACGATTTCGGTAGTTTATTACGCATTGGTTAATATTGCTGATCAGGACCCCAGCACATTACGGGAGCACAATGCTTCCTGGATCGAACTGAAACGAGTGCCGAAGCTTATTTTCGATCACGACGAAATGGTGGATCTGGCGCTCAAGCGATTGCGCTACAAGGCAGCGTTATATCCAATTGGTTTTGAGCTGTTACCCGAAAAGTTTACCATCCCGCAGCTGCAGAAACTCTATGAAGCTATCTATGACGTGCAGCTTGATCGGCGAAACTTCCGGCGCAAGATACTGGCTACTGACCTGCTGGTGGAAACCGGTGAAAAGGATTTAACGTCAGTTACTAAAAAAGGACAGCTTTATTCATTGAACGTAGCGAAATATCCAGATTATCAGAAGTACCTGAACGGATTTTACGCCTTTCTTCCTGAGCTTACGGCTTTCGTACCAGCTTGAGGGAGTTTGGAAAAGCATACGACCGAATAAGAGATAAAGAGACGAGTTCATGGGACAAACGCATTATCGGATGGCATTTGTTTACCCGCTTATCGTTGAAGGTTACCTTTAGAAGTTACATGGGGAACATTGTAACCTCCTAATACTAAATGCATCATTTCATATAGAATGGCGTTGGTTCGAACCCCTTCGGTTGGAATCGTTGCCTGATTGCGCTTTCATTTATTAAATGTCAAAATGACACCTTATTCTCATTCACTCCTTTCCAATACCCTTAGTGTATGCTAAACGATCAATACGTTATTGGCGTTGATTTTGGCACGGATTCGGTGCGTGCCCTGCTCGTCAATGCGGCAACGGGTCAGGCCGTCAGTACGCAAGTGCACGAGTACACCCGCTGGAAGCAGAGTTTGTTCTGCGACCCGGCCCGTTCACAGTTCCGCCAGCACCCGCAGGATTACCTGGAAGGACTGCAAGCAACCATCACCGGTGCTCTTGATCAGGTTTCCGACGAAGTTCGCCGAAAAGTAGTTGGCATCTCCGTTGATACCACGGGCTCGACACCCTGTGCGGTGGATGAGCAGGGACAACCGCTGGCCCTGCGGCCTGATTTTGCCGAAAATCCCAACGGCATGTTCATTCTCTGGAAAGACCATACCGCCAATGCCGAAGCCGAAGAAATCAACGCCCTGGCCCATCATTGGGACACGGATTATACCAAATATGTCGGTGGTATTTACTCATCCGAGTGGTTCTGGGCCAAGATCCTTCGAACGCTGCGGGTCGATGAAGGCGTGCGGAAACACGCTTTTTCCTGGATTGAACACTGCGACTGGATTTCGGCCGTTCTCACCGGTGAAACAAACCCACTTACGCTGCGACGGTCACGTTGCGCAGCCGGCCACAAAGCCTTATGGCACAGTGAGTTTGATGGGTTGCCATCTGAGGAGTTTTTAAGCCGTCTTGACCCGTTACTGGGTGGCCTGCGCGATCGGCTTTTCACCGATACTTACACCGCTGATCAGGCTATGGGCACGCTTTCGGCCGAATGGGCTCAAAAACTGGGCCTTTCAACGGATGTAGTGGTTGGTGTCGGAGCTTTCGACGCCCATATGGGAGCCATTGGAGCCCAAATCGAGCCCTATGCATTCGTGCGGATCATCGGTACCTCCACCTGCGACATTCTGATGGCACCCAATGAGGAGATTGGGCACCGCCTGATTCGGGGCATTTGTGGGCAGGTGGATGGGTCCGTAGCCCCGGGCATGCTCGGCCTGGAAGCCGGGCAATCGGCCTTTGGTGATGTCTATGCCTGGTTCTCCCAACTTATCATCAAACCCGTTCGTGACCTGTTGGGAGCCGAAGCGGGTTCCTTATTGCAGCAGCAACTCATCCCATACCTGGCCGAGCAGGCAACCCACCTTCCGGTGACACCTGATGATGTGGTGGCGCTGGACTGGGTAAATGGCCGCCGAACTCCCGATGCGAATCATACGTTGAAAGCCGCCCTGACCGGATTAAACCTGGGCACGGATGCACCGCGCATCTTCAAGGCGCTGGTGGAAGCTACGGCTTTTGGGTCCCGCAGCATCGTAGACCGATTTATCGAGGAAGGTGTTCCGATCAAAAAAGTCATTGCCATCGGCGGGGTGGCCAAAAAGTCGCCATTCGTGATGCAAACACTGGCCGATGTGTTGAACAAACCCATTCAGGTGGCAGCTGCCGATCAGGCCTGTGCGCTGGGTGCGGCCATGTGTGCAGCTGTTGCGGCTGGTGTTCACCCCACCATGGAAGCCGCTCAATTGGCAATGGGGTCGGGTTTTGACGCCGAATACCAACCCCGGCCGGATCGGGTCAGGATCTACGAAACGCTTTACCAGCGCTACAGACAACTGGGCGCTTTTATCGAAACCAACCAAAAAAGCATTTTATAATAACACCCTATGCCTGATCAAAAACAGCTGGAAGTCTGGTTTATTACCGGAAGCCAGCATCTCTATGGCGAAGAAACGCTTCAGCAGGTCGATTCGCATTCTACCCTCATCGCAGATTTCTTCGACCAGGCACCGCAACTTCCCGTCAGGGTCGTGTTTAAACCCGTGGTGAAAACGCCGGATGAAATCTATGCCCTTTGTCAGGACGCTAACGTTTCCAAAACCTGCGTGGGTATGATCACCTGGATGCACACCTTTTCGCCCGCTAAAATGTGGATTCGGGGCCTTTCGATCCTGAAAAAACCGCTGCTGCACCTGCATACCCAATTTAACCGGGACATTCCCTGGGGCGACATCGACATGGATTTTATGAATCTGAACCAGTCGGCGCACGGAGACCGTGAGTTTGGATTTATGCTCTCCCGGATGCGGCTGAACCGGAAAATCGTAGTCGGTTTCTGGCAGGATCAGGCCGTGGTTCAGAAGATTGCCGACTGGGCACGGGTAGCCCTGGGCGCTCACGAGCTGAAAACGCTGAAGGTGTGCCGGTTTGGCGACAACATGCGCCAGGTCGCTGTCACAGACGGCGACAAAGTAGCCGCCGAAATGACTTTCGGAATGTCGGTCAACACCTGGGGTATTGGCGATCTGGTTGCGGTGATTAACCAGATGACGGATGCCGATGTGGATCGACTGGTGCAGGAATACGCCGACAGCTATACCCTGATGGACACGCTGCAAAAAGGCGGAGCCAGGCACGGGGCATTGCGCGATGCCGCCCGAATAGAACTCGGGATGCGGGCGTTTTTGCAGGACGGTGGATTCGGTGCGTTCAGTGATACATTTGAAGATTTGCACGGGATGGCCCAGTTGCCCGGAATTGCGTCGCAGCGCCTGATGGCCGACGGCTACGGTTTTGCGGGGGAAGGTGATTGGAAAACGGCGGCTATGGTCCGGGTCATGAAGGTAATGGCGAAGGGATTACCCGGCGGCAATTCGTTTATGGAAGATTACACCTACCATTTTGACCCGCTCAATCCGTTGGTGTTAGGCTCTCACATGCTTGAGATTTGCCCGTCAATTGCGGCCGGACAACCCTCCTGTGAGGTCCATCCATTGGGGATTGGCGGGAAAGCTGACCCGGTGCGGCTGGTCTTCAACGCGCCGGCGGGTCCGGCTCTCAATGTTTCCCTGATCGATCTGGGGAATCGGTTTCGGCTGCTGGTCAATGAGGTGGAAGCCGTCGAAGTGACCGAAGCGCTACCCAAATTACCCGTGGCCCGGGCGCTCTGGAAGCCCATGCCCGATATGGCTACCGGGTGTGCGGCCTGGATACTGGCCGGAGGGGCGCACCATACGGTTTACAGCCAAAACCTGACGGTGGAACAGATCGACGATTTTGCCGACATCTTCGGGATTGAACTGGTCGTAATTGACCGGTCTACCAACTTGCGTCAATTGAAAAATGAGCTTCGTTGGAGCGAGGCTGCTTACCGCTAGACAACCATGAAAAAATTCTATATGATGCTGCTCTGTTTGGGCAGTGTATGGTCGGCAATCGCCCAAAACCGCGTGGTGATCAAGGAAGACGATGCCAAAATTGTCATTAATCGGCATATCTACGGCCATTTTGCCGAACACCTCGGTCGCTGCATTTACGACGGTTTTTACGTGGGCGAGGGCAATACGAAGATTCCGAATAAAAACGGCGTGCGTCTCGACATAGTCGAAGCCCTGAAAAAAATGAAGATTCCCAACCTGCGCTGGCCGGGCGGTTGTTTTGCCGACACCTACCACTGGAAGGACGGGATTGGCCCCAAAGCGCAACGCCCTAAGATTGTAAACACCTGGTGGGGGGGCGTCACGGAGGACAACAGCTTTGGAACCCACGATTTTCTGAACATGTGCGAACTGCTGGGCACCGAGCCGTACCTGGCCGGTAACGTTGGGAGCGGTACGGTGCAGGAGTTAAGCGATTGGGTGCAGTACGTAAACTTTCCCAAGAATAGTCCCATGTCGAGCCTGCGGCAGAAAAACGGTCGCCCGGAAGCCTGGAACGTACGGTTTTGGGGAGTGGGCAACGAAGCCTGGGGTTGCGGGGGAAACATGACCCCTGATTATTACGCCAACATTTACCGCCAGTATGCGACGTTCATGAATCAGTCGGTGGGTAAAGAACGCATTTTTCGGATTGCTTCCGGGGCCAATTCCACGGACCTGAACTGGACGGAAACCCTCATGAAAAACATTCCGCTGACCATGATGGAAGGCGTGGCCCTGCACCATTACTCGGTGCACAGCTGGGATGAGGGCAAAAAAGGCTCAGCCGCCGATTTTACGGAGGCTGATTACGTCAAGACCATGAAGCAGGCCCTGAAAATGGATGAAGTGATCGAGCAGCACGCGGCCATTATGGACAAGTACGATCCGCAGAAGAAGGTAGCTTTGGTAGTTGACGAGTGGGGCGGCTGGTACAATGTCGAACCCGGTACCAATCCGGGCTTTCTGTACCAGCAGAACACCATGCGGGATGCCGTTCTCGCCGGTGCGACGCTGAACATTTTTCATAAATACGCAGAACGGGTACGGATGGCTAATCTAGCGCAGGCCGTGAATGTGCTCCAGGCGGTTATTTTAACCGAAGGTACCAAAATGCTGCTAACGCCGACTTACCACGTACTGGAAATGTACAACGTTCACCAGGATGCCACGCTATTGCCCATTGACATTACCACCGGCGACTACAGCTTCGAGAAAGAAAAATTACCGGCGGTGTCAGTTTCTGCCTCCCGGGACAAAGCGGGCAAGACGCATCTTTCGCTGGTCAATATCCACGCGAGTCAGCCCCAGACTATTACGGTTAGTCTGAAAAAAATGAAGGCTACCGGCGTGAGTGGCCGTATTCTGACGACACCCAAGGTACAGGACCACAATACGTTCGATCAGCCAACCAAGGTAAAACCGGTTGCTTTCTCCGGGGCCAAGCTTGCCGGGGATGAGCTGACGGTGACTTTACCGCCCGTTTCGGTGGTGGTGCTGGAACTTCAGTAAGCCGTAGCCGCGTGAATTTTTAACCCCTCTTTCTCAATCGATTTCTTATGTACACCTCGTTACGCCAGGAATGTTACGAAGCCAACATGCAGCTACCGAAGCTGGGGCTGGTGTTGTTTACCTTTGGCAACGTCAGCGCGGTAGACCGAGACAGGGCCGTATTTGCCATTAAACCAAGCGGAGTTCCGTACGAGCTGCTGAAACCGGAAGACATCGTCATCATGGATTACGATGCCCGGGTGGTGGATGGGGGAATGCGTCCATCTTCCGACACCAAAACGCACGCCTTGCTCTATAAAACCTGGGACGACATTGGCGGTATCACGCACACCCACAGCACGTACGCCGTTGCCTGGGCGCAGGCCGGAATGGATATTCCTATTTTTGGGACGACCCACGCCGACCACACTCACCAGGATATTCCCTGCGCTCCGGCCTTGACCGACGCCATGATTGAAGGGGATTACGAACACGAAACCGGGAATCAGATTTTTGACGTGTTCCGGCAGAAAGGGTTGTCGCACCAGGAAGTTGAAATGGTGTTGCTGCAAAATCATGGCCCTTTTACCTGGGGGAAAACCGCCGAAAAATCGGTGTATAATGCGGCTGTGCTGGAAGAAGTGGCCCGCATGGCTTACCTGACATTACAGATTAATCCCGACACCCCACGCATCAAAGACACCCTGCGCCGGAAACACTATGAGCGCAAACACGGCCAGAATGCCTATTACGGACAAGGGTGTTGACCTTGCGCTGGCCACTTGTTCCACTTAAATTTTCAATTAACCGGGTTTTTAACCCACCTAACGCGATGAAATTTTTTATCGACACGGCAAACCTTGCCGAAATTCAGGAGGCCAAAGACTTGGGTATCCTTGATGGTGTCACCACAAATCCTTCCCTGATGGCGAAGGAAGGCATTACCGGCCACGAAAATGTCATCAATCATTACAAAGCCATCTGTGACATTGTGGACGGTCCCATTTCGGCCGAGGTCATTGCCACCGACTTTGCGGGAATTATCGCCGAAGGCGAAACCCTGGCGGCCCTGCACCCGAATATCGTTGTTAAAGTGCCGATGATCCGGGATGGTATAAAAGCCATCAAGTATTTCACCGGAAAAGGCATTAAAACCAATTGTACGCTGATTTTTTCAGCAGGACAGGCGCTGCTGGCCGCCAAAGCGGGGGCAACTTACGTCTCGCCGTTTGTGGGTCGATTGGACGATATTTCGACCGATGGTCTGGAGCTGATTGCCCAAATCCGGCTGATTTTCGATAATTACAGCTACGAAACCGAAATCCTGGCGGCCTCCGTCCGCCATCCGATGCACATCCTGAAGTGCGCCGAAATTGGCTCCGATGTAATGACCGGCCCCCTGAGCGCGATCACGGCCCTGCTGAACCATCCGCTAACCGACAGCGGACTTGCTAAATTCCTCGCTGACCACCAAAAAGCCGCTAAAACCGTATGATTCAGGTAACGACTCCTCCCAAAGACCGGGTGACGGTGGCTTCGCAGGTTCGCCGGGATATCCTGCGGATGGTTCATGCCGTGGCATCCGGGCACCCCGGCGGTTCGCTGGGCTGCGCCGATCTGCTCGTGACTCTATTTTTTGAAGAAATGCACTTGAAAACGGACGCCGATGGACAGGTAGTGTTCGACATGAGCGGCATTGATGAAGACTTATTTTTTCTGTCCAACGGGCATATTTCTCCCCTCTTGTACTCCGTTCTGGCGCGTCGTGGCTACTTTCCGGTTGAGGAATTGGCTACCTTCCGGAAGTTGGACTCCCGGTTGCAGGGGCACCCCGCAACGGCTGAACACCTGCCGGGAATTCGGATTGCGTCAGGCTCTCTGGGCCAGGGGCTCTCGGTAGCCGCTGGGGCCGCATTTGGCAAGAAGATCCGCAAAGATCCGACGCTGGTATACGTTCTGATGGGTGATGGCGAGCAACAGGAAGGCCAGATTTGGGAAGCTGCGATGTTTGCTCCCCACAACAAGCTGGATAACCTGATTGCCATTATTGACTTCAACGGCCAGCAAATCGATGGCCCAACTACTCAGGTTCTGGATAACCTGGATCTGGGCGCGAAATACCGGGCTTTTGGCTGGCATGTGCTGCACATGAATGGGAATGACCAGGACGACCTCAAGCGTGGATTGACTGAAGCGCGGCAGGCCAGCGGTAACGGAAAACCCGTTTGCATCGTCATGAAAACCGAAATGGGGCAGGGGGTTGATTTCATGATGCACACGCACAAATGGCATGGAGCGGCTCCCAACAACGAGCAGCTCGCCAATGCCCTGAGTCAATTGCCGGAAACACTGGGCGATTATTAACGGAAGTGGGTGCGAATGGCGCTACTTCTTCCTATTTTCTCTGTTCTCTTTTTCACTATCCAATTAGTTCTCTGTCCTTTTTTTGCTCTTTTCTCACATTTCTTCTTTTACGACCTTGAAAAAATTCACGTATACTGAAAAGAAAGATACCCGCTCTGGCTTTGGCGCGGGCATGGCCGAACTAGGCCGGACAAATCCCGCTGTGGTAGCCCTGTGTGCTGATCTGGTGGCTTCCCTCAAACTCGACACATTCATCAAAGAAAACCCGGAGCGGTTTATCCAGTGCGGTATTGCCGAGGCCAATATGATTGGCGTATCGGCGGGCTTAACGCTGAATGGGTTGGTGCCTTTTGCCAGCACGTTTGCCAACTTTGGCTCGGGCCGGGTGTACGATCAAATCCGGCAGTCGGTGGCTTACTCGAATAAAAATGTTAAAATCTGTGTTTCGCACGCCGGATTAACCTTGGGCGAAGATGGCGCCACCCACCAGATTCTGGAGGATTTGGGTATGATGAAAACCCTACCGAACATGACCGTCATCAACCCCTGCGATTACAACCAGACCAAAGCCGCCACAATTGCCATTGCCGACCACGAAGGCCCCGTCTACTTACGCTTTGGTCGACCGGTGATTCCGGTTTTTACCGATGCCGACCAGCCCTTTGAAATTGGCAAAGCCTGGCTGATCAGCGAAGGCACGGATGTAAGCATTTTTGCCACCGGGCACCTCGTTTGGGAAGCCATTCAGGCGGCTGAAACCCTGGAAGCCGAAGGAATTTCGGCTGAGGTAATCAACATTCATACCATCAAACCACTCGACGAAGAGGCCATTTTGCGGTCGGTTCGGAAAACCGGCTGTGTTGTTACGGCCGAAGAACACATGGAAAACAGTGGGCTGGGGGATTCGGTTGCGCAGGTGCTGGCCAAGCAGTTTCCGGCACCGATTGAATACGTGGCCGTGAAAGACACGTTCGGCGAATCGGGAACGCCTGCCCAGTTGATGGAGAAGTATGGTCTGAACGCAACCCACATTGTGGCGGCTGCCAAGCGAGCCATGCAACGTAAACCCCGCCAAGCCTAAACCAGCGTCTCATGAAACTCGGCCTTGAACCCCTTGACTATTTAATTTTCTTTGTCTACTTCATGATCGTTGCTTCCTACGGTTTCTGGGTGTACCGGAACAAAGGCAAGCAAACGTCTGATAGCAAAGATTTCTTTCTGGCCGAAGGGTCGCTGACCTGGTGGGCCATTGGTTCGTCCATTATTGCCTCCAACATCTCCGCCGAACAGTTTATCGGCATGAGCGGGCAGGCGTTTCAGTTGGGGCTGGCCATCTCCGTTTATGAATTGGTCGGCGGGCTGTCGCTGATTATCATTGCGATCTACTTCCTGCCTATTTACATCCGGAATAAGATTTATACCATGCCGCAGTTTCTGGAGCTGCGCTATGACAAGCGTCTGGCCACGATCATGGCGGTGTTTTGGCTGTTTCTGTATATTCTGGTCAACCTCACCTCCATCATTTACCTGGGCGCTCTGAGTCTGGAGAAAATGACCGGTTTTGATTTTATGGCCTGCGCGGTGTTCCTGACGGTCTTTGCTATTTTCATCACCCTCGGCGGCATGAAAGTAATCGGGTATACCGATGTTATCCAGGTGGTGTGTCTGGTTGTTGGCGGGTTGGCAACAACTTACCTCGCACTCCAGTTGCTTTCCACGAAAGTGGGTACCGGTGCGGGTATTCTGGAAGGCCTGTCGCTTATTAAGCAAAAAGCGGACAGCCACATGCACCTGATGTTCAGTCCGGGCGAATTCCAGGTCCACGACGGGCGGGGCGGTTATATCGACGCCTACCAGCAACTTCCGGGCCTGATGATGTTTGTCATTGGGGGCCAGTGGATTGTGAATTTCAATTATTTCGGTTGCAATCAATACATGACCCAACGTGCCCTCGGAGCCAGCCTGCCGACCGCCCGCAACGGGGTGTTGTTTGCCGCATTTCTGAAAATCCTGATGCCGTTTATTGTCGTTTTACCGGGTCTGGCCGCGTACGTCCTTTTTCAGGAAAACGCCGATCAGGCGATTGTGAACGGTATTTCCGACAACGGAATCGTAAAACCGGACAATGCGTATCCCGTCCTGCTGAATATCCTGCCTGTTGGCCTGAAAGGGCTGGCTTTTGCCGCCCTGACTGCCGCTATTGTTGCTTCTTTGGCTGGTAAAGCCAACTCCATTTCCACCATTTACATGCTGGACATTCACAAGAAGTTTTTCAATCCGAACCTGAACGAGAAACAAACCGTCCGGCTGGGGCGGGTCGCCATCGTTGTATCCTTTGTGATTGCACTGGCTATCAGTCCGTTCCTGAAAAACTTCGGACAGGGGTTTGAATACATTCAGGAGTACACCGGATTTATCTCACCGGGCATTCTCTCCATTTTTCTGCTCGGGTTTTTCTGGAAAAAAGCGACAACGCAGGGAGCCCTGGTGGCCGCTGTTCTGAGTATTCCGCTCTCAACGTTGTTTAAGTTTCAGGTTCCCGACATGCCTTTCCTGAACCGGATGGGGGTGGTTTTCTGGTTGTGTACCCTTGCGCACATTCTGATCAGCCTAGCAGTATCTCGGGGCAAAACGAATCCCAAAGCCCTGTTTATTGACCGCAATTGGTTTCGTACCAACGCGTCATTCCGGGTGGGGGCGGTGGCCTTGTGTAGTATTCTTGCGGTTATTTATGTTCTTTTCTGGTAAGGAAAACCGCTACCCCATTGGGCCGTCCGAAAACGAGTTTTCCCGTTCCGGACGGCCTTTGTTTGCAATACTCCACGGATTTTGGGTTCTTTCTCAGGGGATTCCGTCTATCTTTCGGCTTTATTAGTACATTCGCTGCGCCAAATGGGCATTTGAGACCTTGCAGAATCAATTATGTTAGATCAATACAAACAACAGCAACCTTACCTGGTGGCGCTGGATTCCATTATTTTCGGTTTCGATGGGGAAAGTCTGAAAGTGCTCCTGGTAAAACGGGGCGTGGAAGAAAAGACCTGGTCATTGATGGGAGGGTGGTTACAACCCGATGAAAGTCTGGAGCAGGCGGCCAACCGGATTTTGTTTGATCTGACCGGATTGACGAATGTGTATCTGGAGCAATTGCATGCGTTTGGTAACCCGGACCGAGACCCCATTGTCCGGACAGTTTCTGTCGCCTATTTTTCGTTGGTCAAGATTGCGGATTATGAATCCAAAATCTCGGGCGCTTTTCAGGCCCGCTGGTTTTCAATTTATGACCTGCCCCCCCTGCTGTTCGACCACGGCGATATGGTGGACCTGGCCATCAAGCGGCTTCGGTACAAAGCGGCTCAGCATCCGATCGGTTTTGAACTCCTGAACGAGAAATTTACGCTGCCCCAGCTTAAGAAACTATACGATGCCATCTACAATACCGAGTTTGATAAGCGCAACTTCAGCCGTAAAATTTTGTCCACCAATTTACTCATCAAACTGGCCGAAAAACAGAAAGGATTTTCGAAGCGGGGTGCTTTCTACTACCAAATCGACTCCGAAAAGTACAAACAGGTAGCAGATGCATTTTTAAATTTTATCCCCAATTAATTAAACTATACCAAGATTAGTTCGCGGTTTAATCCTATTAATTTTTAGGAAAAGAAAAAAATTTGAATATTTTTTTAAATGTCTTGTTGACAATTAAAAAATAAATGTCAATTTTACAATTATAAATCGTGTCTTTTCAACGCAATTGATTTTTTCGGTGCGTTCATCTCGGTTCGAGTCTGGTTACAGTCTATTTTGAATGGTAACCGATTAATCTCCAGCTGAATGGTTGCACTCCTAAGAAACGGCCTACGCAGGCAGCACACGATCACAATCATCCTAATTTGGTATGGGCGCTTTTTTAATAGGTTATGACATTGGGAGTTCATCCGTGAAAGCCTCCCTGGTGGATGCTCAGTCCGGTCGGTTGCTCGCGTCGTCCAGCAGTCCGGATCATGAAATGGGCATCCAGGCCCCCCAACCGGGTTGGGGAGAACAGCATCCCGAAACCTGGTGGCAGGAGGTGATTCGGGCTACGCATCAATTAAAACAAGTTTATCCGTTTGAGCCAGCTGATGTCGTAGCCATCGGCATTGCGTATCAGATGCACGGATTAATTCTGGTGAATAAGGCGGGGGAAGTGCTGCGGCCTGCCATCATCTGGTGCGACAGCCGGGCCGTTGCCATTGGCCAGCAGGCTTTGCGGGACTTGGGCGAGAGCTATTGCTTAGGAAATTTGCTGAATTCGCCGGGCAACTTTACAGCCTCCAAACTTCGGTGGGTTCAGGAAAATGAACCGGCCACTTACGAAAAGATTCACAAAATCATGCTGCCGGGCGATTACATTGCCTTTCGGTTGACCGGTGAAATCCAGACGACGGCTTCTGGGCTTTCTGAGGGAATTTTGTGGGATTACAAAACCCACCAGGCTGCCAGCACTTTGTTGGATTATTACGGAATCGATGAATCGTTGCTAGCCCAGCAGGTTCCTACGTTTGGGGTTCAGGCAGAGCTCAGTCAGCAAGCGGCTGGACAGCTGGGCCTGAAAGCGGGAACCCCCGTCACGTACCGGGCCGGTGATCAGCCCAACAATGCATTTTCCCTGAATGTCATGCGTACCGGTGAGGTTGCGGCCACAGCCGGAACCTCGGGCGTCATATACGGGATTACGCAGGAAACGGCCTACGATCCGCAGGGACGTATAAACACCTTCGTTCACGTAAATAACCAGCCAGACGATCCGCATTTAGGGGTGCTGGCCTGTATCAATGGAACCGGTATTTTAAACAGCTGGTTGCGCCGGCTCGTCGGTACTATGCCGTACGAGGAGTTGAATCGGCTGGCGGCCCAGGCTCCCATTGGGGCAGAGAACCTCCGGTTTTTTCCGTTTGGTAATGGTGCTGAACGGATATTGAATAATGAGAACCCCGGCGCTACGCTGAAAAATCTGCGGTTCAACACCCACCAGCTGGAGCACATGCTGCGGGCTGCCCAGGAAGGTATTGTTTTCGCCCTGTCGATGGGATTGGAAATCATGCAGTCCGTGGGCGTATCGGCTCAGATTGTACGCGCCGGCCAGGCCAATATGTTTCTTAGTCCGGTCTTTAGGGAAGCCTTTGTAAACACCACGGGAGCAACCCTTGAACTTTACAACACCGATGGCGCTCAGGGTGCCGCCCGGGGGGCGGGGCTGGGTGCCGGGATATACGCCACTCCCGAGGACGCATTTGCGGACTTAAAGGTGGTAGGAACAACCGAGCCAACCGCGGCCCTCCAGGATGCCTACCGCGAAGTGTTTGACGACTGGAAATCCGCCATGAAAGAACAAGAATTCATAACTGCATAACCACGTATACGTATGACAACCATTTCTTTAGGAGAAAAAAAATATTTTAAAGGGATTGACGCCATTTCCTACGAAGGCCCCAAATCCAGAAATCCACTGGCATTCAAATGGTACAATCCCGAACAGGTGGTGGCTGGCAAAACGCTCCAGGAACAACTGCGGTTTGCTGTTAGTTACTGGCACACCTTCACCGGTGCGGGAGGGGATCCTTTTGGTCCCGGTACGCGCCTTTTTGCCTGGGATCAGCACGAGGATGCCAATGTTCGGGCGCAAATGCGCATGGATGCTGCTTTTGAGTTTATTACCAAACTGGGCGTTCCTTACTATTGCTTTCACGACATTGATCTGGTCGACGAAGGATCGAGTGTGCAGGAATATGAGAAGCGTTTGCAAACCATTGTGGAGTACGCGCAGCAGAAACAAAAAGAAAGCGGTGTAAAGCTTTTGTGGGGCACGGCCAACGTTTTTTCTAATCCGCGTTATATGAATGGGGCGGCTACGAATCCTGATTTTGCCGTGCTGGCCTACGCCGGTACCCAGGTTAAGAACGCCATTGATGCTACTATTGCACTGGACGGTGAAAATTACGTTTTCTGGGGTGGTCGGGAAGGCTATATGTCGCTGTTGAATACCAACATGAAGCGGGAAATAGAGAACTTGGCTCAGTTTCTGACCGTTGCCCGGGATTATGCCCGCAAGCAAGGTTTTAAAGGGACGTTCTTCATCGAGCCCAAACCCATGGAGCCGACCAAACACCAATACGATTACGATGCGGCTACGGTCATAGGCTTTCTTCGGCAGTATGGGCTGGATAAAGATTTTAAATTGAATATCGAAGTGAATCACGCGACGCTGGCGGGCCACACCTTCGATCATGAATTACAGGTGGCGGTTGATGCCGGAATGCTGGGTAGCATTGACGCCAACCGGGGAGACTACCAGAATGGCTGGGATACCGATCAGTTTCCCATCAACCTTTATGAGCTAACCGAGGCCGCTCTGGTCATTCTGCAGGCTGGCGGGATCACACCGGGTGGAATTAACTTCGACGCCAAAGTCCGTAGGACGTCAACTGATGTAGACGATCTGTTCATTGCGCACATCAGTGGGATGGATGCCTTTGCGCGGGCGTTTATTGTAGCTGACACGGTTCTGCGGGATTCGGATTACCTTAAATTCAGGGCGAATCGGTACGCATCGTTCGACGAAGGACCGGGGAAAGCCTTCCGGGATGGCCAGCTGACGCTGGAAGACCTGCGGAATTACACCCACGAAAAGGGAGAACCGCAGGTTCGGAGCGGCAAACAGGAATGGTTAGAAAGTCTGATCAATCAGTATATCTAGCGTAGGAATGGACCTGGTTCTGCGGCTGACCCAACACTGGGTCAGCCGCAGAACCAGGTCCCCTGCTTGGATTGCCACGCACCGCTGTGGTTTTATGATTCGTTAGTGACACGGAAGGCAGGCGTGAAAAAAACGACATGAAAACCGTCTCGCATTCAGCTTCCTGTTTCCGGGAGTAAGTACCTTGAGTCCGGCGCTTCAACTACCTTTTTGGGTGCCGGAATTTTCCGTCTGGAACCCAACGGTTTGATTTGAAGAATACACCATTTCATCGCTTTTACCCGTCACTATTCCTGCGAGCTTTATGACTTCCCAAACCCAAGATCAAGCGTTATGGCTATCCTTTCGTGAAGGAGATAAAAAGGCATTAGGTCAATTGGTTGAACGCTATTACCGCGTGCTGAAGCATTACGGACTAAAATTTATGGTGGATGAAACGGTGGTTGAGGACTGTATCCAGGAGTTATTCCTCCAACTTTGGCAGAACCGCTTGCAGATCAATGAAACGGATTCGGTCAAGCATTATTTGCTGAAAGCATTACGGCACCACATCCTTCAGTACGTCCGGTCACAAAAACGGTTGGCCTTTGATGAACTCGATTGGGATACATCCCTCGCGAAAGAAGTAGATTCCGAGACGTTACTAATTCATCAGGAATCCCTGGCCAGTATGACGAAAGCCATACAAAGTCAGTTGGCGTTGCTGCCAGCACGCGAACGGGAAGCCTTGTACCTGCGCTATTACGAAAATTTGTCGATCGTGGAGATTGCGGAAGTGATGCATGTCAATCGACAGTCAGTTTCCAATTTTTTGCAGAAAGCTCTCAGTAAGCTCCGTAGTCGCTGGCTCGTTCCCCTGTCCGCTCTAATTTGTATTATTTTTTAAAAAAATTTCCTTCCGGAAGGGTATGCCAGGGTCAAATCTTCATACTATCAATGAAAATAGATAAAAAGTACCAATGGGCCTTCCAAGAGAAGAACTTTCAACGGTTGAGGATTTCTTAGGAAATAACGCGTTCCGGACTTGGGTTACGGACCGGCGACCGGAGGATCAGGTCTACTGGCAGGCTTGGTTGGTGCTCAATCCCGATAAAAAAGAAATTTATGAGGAAGCGGTTGCTACCTTTTTGGTGCTTCAGGGGAGGGCATTGACCATTTCTGACGCACAGCTAAAAGCGAAAACCGAAGAAGTGCTGGATCAGCTGCCTCGTTCGTCTTCTCCCATTACATTCTCATTTCGGGGGCGTTGGGGCCGGTGGTTATCCGCGGCAGCAGTGGTGAGTTTGTTGGTCTGGTGGCAGCTCGGCAATCCTGTTTCGCAACGGGTAGATCGTGCTAAAAAGATCAGCGATCAGCAGGTGACTGATAAAAACTGGAAGTTGGTAAAAAATGAAACCGGTCAGGATCAGGTCGTGATTCTACCCGACAATTCTTCGGTTCTGCTGTCGACAGGGAGTCAGTTGCGATTTCAAAAACGGATGAACACGGCCGTTCGGGAGGTATTCCTGGAAGGAGAAGGTTTTTTTGAAGTGACCAAAAATCCCGCCCGACCCTTTATTGTTAACACCGCAAACCTGACCACCAAAGTACTGGGTACCAGTTTTCAGGTTCGTTCTTTTGAAGGCGACCCCACGGCATATGTGAAAGTGAAAACGGGTAAAGTGGCTGTTTCGACGGCTAAATCACCCGAAAAAACCGTCCTGCTGACCGTCAATGAGGAACTTAACTTATCGGATTCCAAAGCATTCGTTAAGCGGGCCAATTTTTCAACGGAAGCGACCGCGTCGGCACCCATAGCCCAGCAATTTGCCTTTCATTATACGCCCGTTTCTGAAGTTTTTGAAAACCTGCAGGTGAGCTATCACATGCCTATCCATTACAACCAGGAATTGCTAAAACATTGCACGTTTACGGGGCAACTCAATGATGTCCCTTTTTTGGAAAAAGTCCGATTAATTTGTTTAACCATTGAATCAACTTACGAAGTGGTTGATAATCAGGTGGTCATTCACAGCCGGAGCTGTAATTAATTGTTTATTCAATCCTAAACTATCCTGTCCCTATGATCAAGAAACTACCTCTCTATTAATACAAAAGCGGTAGTGTGCCTACACTACCGCTTTTATCGCCCCCTAAATGTGTATTTATGACACATTCTCCCTTCTGCCACGAAGGGCCGGGATTTATGTTGCAATTTTTTTCTAAAAAGAACAAAAAACGCATATTATCGATGCACTATTCTTCGACCAACCGCAATGTTTGGATCAGGATGATGAAAATGTCAAGCCTGCAAATCTTACTTGCGCTCTCCATTATCAACGTAAGCTTTGCCATCAGCAGCAAGGCGCAGGAATTGCTCAACCGGCGGGTTAGCCTCTCCATTCAGAATCAGGATGTGGAGGTGGTGATTAAGCAACTAGAGGCACAAGCCAACGTTCAATTTTTATTTAGCCGGGAGATGATCCAATCCAAGCGTAAAATTTCCTTCCAGGCAAAAAACGAGCAGTTGCATCAGGTGCTTACCCAGATTTTAACGCCACTTAACCTGGGTTATGAAGTCGTCAATCAGCAAATCGTCATTAAAAGGAATACCCCTCCATCAACACTTCCCCTGAATAAACTATCCGGTGAGGTGATGACCGAAACTGCGCAGGACGTACAAATTACGGGGCGCGTTACTGCGGAGAATGGAGAAGGACTACCCGGTGTAACGATTCAGATCAAGTCGGTCACCCGGGGCACCACGACCGACGGGAATGGTGATTACCGGCTATCTGTACCCGCTGGTGGTGGGACCGTTCTCGTTTTTTCCTTTATCGGTTATGCAACCAAAGAAGTACCGGTCGGCAACCAAACCGTCGTTAATGTCTCGATGGATGCAGACAACAAAACACTGGATGAAGTAGTGGTGGTAGGATACGGTGTGCAACGGAAACGTGACGTCACCGGATCGGTGGTTTCCGTTAATGAAACAACGTTGAAAGAAGTACCGGCCCCCAACCTGGTGAATCAATTGAAAGGCCGGGCAGCGGGGGTAACCATCGTCAGCAACGGTTCTACGCCGGGTGCGCAGGGCCAAATCCGGATTCGGGGAAATCGTACCCTGACGACCAGTTCGGGAGGCAGTGATGGGCTGGATGGTCCGTTGGTTGTTGTCGATGGAATACCCTACGGAGGGCTTAACGACATTAACCCGGACGACATCGTCAACCTGGAAATTCTGAAAGATGCTTCGGCCACGGCTATTTATGGTTCACGCGGATCTGGCGGGGTAATCCTGGTTACCACCAAACGCGGTAAAGTAGGAAAGCCCGTTTTGAGCTACGATGGCTATCATGGTGTTACGAACAGCATGGGGAAATTCAATGTCATGAATGGCACGGAGTACGCGCAGTTTAAAGCCGATGCGGCCAAATACAACCGTACCAGCCCCGGTACAACTGCTTATCCGCTCACCCAGAAGGAGCAGGAAGCATTGGCAGCCGGTATCTCGACCGACTGGCAGGATCTGATTTATAAGCCCGGCTTCAACTCCAATCATCAGTTGGGGTTAACCGGCGGAGTCGAGAATACGCAGTACTCGCTGGGTCTGGGTTATTTCAACGAAACGGGAATTATTCCCAGCCAGAAATTCGAACGGTATACGCTTCGGGCTACGATTGATCAGCGCCTGGGCAAGCATGTCAAAATTGGTCTGAATACGCTGAACACCCTGACGTATACCAATACACCGGGCGGTGGTGGTGTTCCGGGGGGCCTTGTTCGCTTGACACCATTGGCCTCGCCGTACAATGCCGATGGGTCGGTCAACCTGTTCCCGGCGGAAGGCTCCATTGATGCCGCCATTGTCAGTCCTCTGACGATTATTACCAAAAAGAACTCCTATTTGGGTCGCACCCGGGCAATCCGGACCTTCAACAGCTTATACGCGGAAGTAAACATCCTGCCCGGGCTGCGTTACCGGATGAATGCCGGGTTGAACTTCAGCCAGTCGAACTACAACGGCTACGGAGGGCCACTTACCTATTTTAACAACGCCACGGTTCAGTCTTCGTCCAACGCTGAAATTAGCAACACCGAATACTGGGACATCAACCTGCAGCACCTGCTGTATTACGACAAGACGATCGGAAAACATAAATTCGGCGTTACCGGGCTGTACGAAATTACCAAAAACCACTCACTGGGCAGCCGGTTTACAATCACGGGGGTGCCGGCCGATTACATCAAGACGTCCAATTTCTCGCTGGCTTCCGGAACACCGGTTGCGAATGCAGACTTTGGAAACTCGTTTTCCGAACTCGGGCTGCTTTCGTACATGGGTCGTGTGAACTATAGTTACAATGATCGCTACCTGCTGACCCTGACAATGCGTCGGGATGGCTCCTCGACACTGTCGCCGGGTAACCAGTACTTCAACTACCCGGCCATTGGGGTAGGCTGGAACGCCATTGAAGAGGGATTCATGAAAGGCGTGCCTTTCATTTCCAATCTGAAACTACGGGGTAGCTGGGGGATTTCTGGTAACCGGAATGTGGGTGCTTATGCCACCCTTGGTGCGTTATCTGCCGGTTACTACAACTTCGGTACGGGTACGGCTGGTCAGCAGTTGGCTTACACCGTTACCAGCCTCCCGGCGACGGATCTAAGCTGGCAATCCACTTCGCAGGTGGATCTGGGGATCGATTTTGGCTTCCTCAACAACCGCATCACGGGTTCGGTGGACTGGTATCACCAAAAAACAAAAGACATCCTACTGTCAGTACCGCTTCCGCCGAGCAACGGTGCCGGGTCGACGCTTAAAAACCTGGGCCGGACGGAAGGAAAAGGGCTCGAAACGGCGGTGACGTTCGATATTTTCCGGAATCCGAAAGGATTTAACTGGAGTGCCGATGTGACGTATTTCTTTAACCGGGAGAAAATCACGCAGCTAACAACTCCCACAGAGTTAGCCAACCTTGGGGCCGGTTGGTTTGTCGGGCAACCCCTGTCGGTTATTTACGACTACCGGAAAATTGGTCTCTGGCAAACTGCCGACAAAGAAAACGGCACCTTGGCCAAACAGACCTCCCCCGTTCAGGCTCCCGGCCAAATCCGGGTGGAAGACCTGAACAACGACGGAAAGATCGATGCAAACGATCGCCAGATTCTGGGCAATTTCCAGCCAAAATGGGAAGGGGGCTTTACGAACCGTTTCAGCTACAAGAACTTTGATCTGTCGATTGTTACCTTCGCGCGGATGGGTATGAAAGTGATTGTACCTTATTTGACGGGTAACTCAACGGGGTCGGGCGGTTTTGCCTTCTTCAACCAGGGCCGGGTCAACCAAGTGAAAACGGATTACTGGACCGAAACGAACCCAACCAATGCCTTCCCGGCTCCGGATGCGGCCAGCGCAGTTGCCTATTTTGGCTCTACCCTGGGCTATTACGACGGATCATTCATCAAATGCCGGAGTATCAACCTGGGTTATACGTTTAGCAGCCAGATGATTCGGAAAATCGGGATGAATTCGGCGCGGGTGTATTTCAACGCCACCAATCCTTTTATCATCTACTCGCCCCTGGTGAGCCAGAATCTGGCCATCGATCCGGAAGGAAACAGCTACGCCAGTGGGCAATCGACGCTGAACCCGCAGGGGGCCAGCGACCGCGGAACGCCGGAGCGCCAGATCGCCGTCAACCTGAACAACCCACCTTTGCGGCAATTCACCCTGGGTGTCAATCTTAAATTTTAATCGCCGATACGATCATGAAACATATAAAAGTCTGGGCCATCCTGAGTCTGACCGCGCTGTTCAGCACCGGATGCGAAAAAATCCTGGAAGAGCAACCGCAATCTCAAATTGTTCCTTCCTACTTCAATAGTCCTTCCGGTGTGCTGGGTGGTATTGCGGGGGTCTACAACGACATCCGGGGCCAGTGGGGCACCGAAGGCTTTACCGTCGAGATGCAGGCTGGTACCGATGAGTTTTTGCAAGGAGCTAGCGCCGGTACGCCGATCCCCTATACCTATAATGGCCTAAACAGCAGTAACTTCGGGGCGGCCTGGGGCGCTGCTTTTCAGGATATCAACACGATCAACGGGGTGCTGCAATACGGTCAGACCATTGATCTGCCGGAGGCTACCCGGAAGCAATATCTGGCGCAGGCCAAATTCCTGCGGGGCTTCTGGTATTTTTATCTGGTGCAGACCTGGGGTGATGTACCTTTGCATACCGAATTCATCACAGTCCCCTCGCAGGCCGCTTCCCGTCAGCCGGCTGCCCAGGTCTATGAGCTGATCATCAAGGACCTGACCGAAGCCGCTGCGGATCTGCCCAATACGCCAACAGCGCCATTCCTGGGGAAAGCGGCCACCAAGCCCGTCGCGCAGTTGCTGCTGGCGAAGGCCTACCTGACCCGCGGCTGGCTCAATAATACCGCTGCCGATTTTACGCAGGCGGCTACCCTTTGTGCGGACATCATTGCGAACAAATCAGCCTACGGGCTGGATCTGTGGCAGGACTACGGCGATGCATTCGTGCCCGCCAACGACTACGGCAAAGAAACGATGTTCGTCAGTGATCACGTTCTTGATCCCAAATACGGCTATTACCAGGTGGGAGCAGCCGCTGGTGGTGGATTTGCCCAAAATCTGAGTCCCTGGTTTACCAACTGGAACTACCCAAACAACAGTGGGATCAATTCCTACAAAAGTGCCGCGGGTGCTTATGTGAACAACGGGACTTCCCTGATGATCCGGGACTCGCAATACGGGCGGCCTTATGTTCGGATGCGTCCGAACAGCTACAAGTGGCCTTCGGGTACCAACGCGGGCAAAAATTACTTTCTGGATCAGGCTTTTACGAAGCGGGATGTTGACTCCCGGTTTATGAATTCTTTTTACACGGTTTATATTGCCAATACGGCCGTTACCAACAGTGCTACGGCGGCCAACAACACCCGTGGAATCAGCTATACAACCGTAGTAGGGCAGGATACGGCCGTTTGGTTACCTGACTATGAAGTAGCCGGTGCACCGCAATTTGTGGGTTCAAGACCTTTCAAGGGGCTGGTTGTTCCGCCCAGTTTGTGGGACAACGGCATTTTCCCGGCGCTGAAGAAATACATGGATCCCAGCCGGGGTGCCAACTTCAATGACCCGTCGACCCGCCCCTGTGTGTTGTACCGCTTCTCGGATGTGTATATGACCGGCGCGGAAGCCTCCTTCAAGGCGGGCGATGCCACCAAAGCGGCTGCACTGCTCAATGTTGTACGGCAACGGGCGGCTTACCGCAAGACCAATACACCCGCCCAGAATGCTGCCGGTGTAACCGCCATGACCATTACACCGGCGGACGTGACACTGGACTTTATTCTGGACGAGCGGAGCCGCGAATTTTTTGGCGAATGGCAGCGGTGGCATGATCTGGTCCGCACCCGTTCGCTGGTCCGCCGGGTTAAGGCCTGGAATCCGGAAGCGGCCCCGTATATCCAGGATTACCATATGCTACGACCCATTCCGCAATCCCAGATTGACCGGGTAGTGGAAGGTCCTAAGTTTCCGCAAAATCCGGGGTATTGAGTAGAATAGGTTAGATTGGTAGAATGCCATAGACGTAGGAGGCTTGTGTCCTCTTACGTCTATTTATTCTCATTTCACACATTGCTGTAGGGTTGTCAATGAAACCGTTCTGTTACCTCTTCTTGTTCATGCTGTCAACGGGTTGTTTCGCACAGTCACAACCGGTGCTAAAGCTTTGGTACCGTCAACCCGCCGGAAAGACCTGGGAAAATGCCCTGCCCATTGGCAATGGTCGATTGGGGGCTATGGTGTACGGAAATGTGCCAAAGGAAACCGTCCAATTGAATGAGCACACCGTCTGGTCGGGCAGTCCCAACCGGAACGACAATCCCGCTACGTTGGCCTCGCTGCCCGAAATTCGGCAGCTTATTTTTGATGGAAAACAAAAAGAGGCCGAGCGACTAGCCAACCAAACCATTATCACCAAAAAGTCGCACGGGCAGATGTTTCAACCCGTGGGAAACCTTCAGCTTACGTTCGAAGGGCACGAAAACTATTCCAACTATTACCGGGAGCTGGACCTTGAAAAGGCTGTTGCCCGAACCACGTATCAGGTAGATGGCGTGACGTATACCCGTGAAATCCTGGCCTCGTTTCCGGACCGGGTTATTGTCATGCAATTGACCGCGAGTAAGCCGGGGCGGCTCTCGTTTACTGCCTCTTTTGCCACGCTCCAGACACAAGCGATTATCAAAACCACCCCTTCCCGGGAACTGACCCTGGCTGGCACCACCTCCGATCATGAAGGCGTGCAGGGTATGGTGAGGTTCAAAGGTATTGCGAAAATCAAAACGCAGGGCGGCAGCCTTACCGCTACCGATTCAACCCTAACCGTAAAAGGAGCCAATACCGCCACTATTTACGTTTCCATCGCCACCAATTTCAACAGTTATAAAGACCTGAACGGGGACGAAAATGCCCGCGCTTCGGTGTACCTCAACAAAGCCTTTCCAAAACCGTATGCGGCTATAGTTGCCCCTCACAAGGCCGCCTATCAGAACTATTTCAACCGGGTGAAGCTCAATCTAGGAACGATAGAAGCCGCCACGCTTCCAACCGATGAACGGCTTAAAAACTTTCGCACAGCCAACGATCCGCAGTTTGTGGCGCTTTACTACCAATACGGACGGTACCTGCTGATTTCTTCCTCACAACCCGGCCGCGACGGCGAGCAGGGGCAGCCGGCTAACCTCCAGGGCATCTGGAACCACCGAATGCGTCCGCCCTGGGACAGTAAATATACCATCAACATCAACGCCCAGATGAACTACTGGCCCGCTGAGAAAACAGCTCTGGCCGAATTGCACGAACCGTTCCTGAAAATGGTGCAGGAATTGGCGGAAACCGGTCAGGAAACAGCGCGGACCATGTACGGCGCCCGGGGCTGGATGGCCCACCACAACACCGATATCTGGCGGGCGACTGGTGCCATCGACGGGGCATTCTGGGGCATGTGGACCGGCGGGGGCGGCTGGCTGAGCCAGCACCTCTGGGAACACTACCTGTACAATGGCGACAAAGTTTACCTGGCCTCTATTTATCCCGTTCTGAAAGGCGCTGCGCAGTTTTATGCGGACTTCCTGATCGAGCACCCCAAATACCACTGGCTGGTGGTCAATCCGGGAAGCTCACCCGAAAACGCCCCCAAGGCCCACGACGGTTCTTCGCTGGATGCGGGGACTACGATGGACAACCAGATTGTATTCGACGCGTTCAGTACAGCGATCCGGGCGGCTGAAATTCTGGGAAAAGATGCGGCTTTTGTGGATACCCTGAAACAAAAACGCAACCGGCTGGCCCCCATGCACGTCGGGAAATTTGGCCAGTTGCAGGAATGGCTTGATGATGTTGATGCCCCCAACGATCACCACCGGCATGTATCCCACCTGTACGGCCTGTTTCCGTCCACCCAAATTTCGGCGTACCGCACACCGGAGCTATTCAATGCTTCCCGCACGACCCTGATCCATCGTGGTGATGTTTCAACCGGCTGGAGCATGGGCTGGAAAGTCAACTGGTGGGCCCGGTTGCAGGACGGTAACCACGCCTTCACCCTGATTCAGAATCAACTTTCGCCGTTGGGAGCCAACCCGGAAGGCGGGGGGACCTACAATAACCTGTTCGATGCGCACCCGCCGTTCCAGATTGACGGGAATTTTGGCTGTACATCCGGTATTACAGAAATGCTCATGCAAAGTGCTGATGGAGCTATTCATTTGCTGCCCGCCCTGCCTGATGTCTGGCCGGAGGGCAGTATCAGTGGGTTGCGCGCCATTGGCGGTTTTGAGGTGGTGAATGTGCAGTGGAAAGCGGGCAAACTGACGAGCGTGCAAATCCGGTCAAATCTGGGGGGCAATCTTCGCCTGCGGGTGCCCAACGCGCTGCGGGGAAACAAGGGATTGGTCGTGAAAACCGCTTCCGGTCAGAATCCTAATCCGTTTTATCAGACCGAAGAAACGCCAGCACCCCAGATTGCATCTGGCACGAGTTCAGCTGCTCCAGCGCTGAAGGAAACAATACTGTATGATATTCCTACGCAGGCAGGAAAAGTGTATACGCTGGTGGGCCAGTAGCCTGCGAATTGATTATAACCGTTTGATGAAGATGATAAAACGTTTTTGCTCGGCTGTTTTAACAGCTTGTTATTTAATCCTGAGCCAACCCGTCTCTGCTCAGACTACGTTGGTTAACCCAATTCTGACCGGATTTTACCCTGATCCGAGCATCGTTCAGGTGGGTACCGACTACTACCTGGTAAACTCTACCTTTTCTTATTTTCCGGGAATTCCGGTTTTTCACAGCAAGGATCTGAAAAACTGGAAACAGATTGGGAATGTGATTGACCGCCCTTCCCAAATGGATTTTATGGGCGAACCGCTAACGCGCGGTTTATTTGCTCCAGCAATCAGCTATTACAAAGGCACTTATTACCTTACTTGCACCGACATCGACCATGATGGCAACTTTGTGGTAACAGCCAAAAATCCTGCCGGTCCGTGGAGCGATCCGGTGAAAGTCCCGCAGGTAAAAGGAATTGACCCATCCATCTATTTTGACGAAGAAGCCGACAAAGCGTATATACTCTACAACAGCGACGCGCCCGACCGGAAGCCGCTGTATTCGGGCCACCGGACCATTCGGATGTACGAATTTGATTATAAAACCCTGAAAGTAACCGGGGAGGAAAAGCAATTAGTAAATGGTGGGGTAGACCTCAGCAAAAAGCCCGTCTGGATCGAAGCACCGCATATCATGAAACGCAATGGCTGGTATTACCTCTACGCGGCTGAAGGAGGAACCTCGGTGAATCATTCAGAGGTCATCCTGCGGAGCAAAGATGTCTGGGGACCTTACGTTCCTTTTGAGGGCAACCCGATTCTGACGCAGCGCGACTTACCCGCCGACCGCAAAGACGCCATTACATCGGCAGGTCACGGTCAGTTCGTCATGGGACCCGATGGCAAGATGTATTGCATCTTCCTGGCGGTAAGACCCTATGAAGGCGATTATTACAATACTGGTCGTGAAACGTTTATTGCCCCCGTTACCTGGAAAGACGATTGGCCGATGATCGAACACGGCGAAAAGGCTATCTCGTATACCTATCCAGTGGACTACAAAGAAGTTAAGCCAAAAAATGCCCTGCCGCAAACGGGAAATTTTGACTACACGCTGACCTTTGATAAAGAGATAGACCCGGCGCTGCTATTCATGCGCACGCTGGATAAAAGCTGGTTTTCACTTTCGAAAAAGCAGGGCCTAACGATGAAGCTAAAGCCCGAAACGGTTATGGATTTTAGCAATCCGGCTTTCATTGGAAAACGCCAGCAGCACCTGTTCAGCACGGCTGAGACGGAACTGGATTTTACGCCAAAATCAGAGAAAGAAAAAGCGGGCTTAATCATTTTTCAGAACGAAGGACATTTCTACTGGCTGTGCAAATCAAAATCGCAGGACAAGGATGTGCTTCAACTCTATAAAAGTGTTCCCCGACAGAAAACGATGGAATTGGTTACCGAAGTGCCCTTGACCGGAAAAGCTGGCAAGGTGGGATTGCGCATCAGCTCAGAAGGCGACACGTATAACTTTCTTTATTCTACGGATGCTAAGAACTGGAACCTCCTGAAAGACAAAGTGGACGCCAAGTTTCTAAGCACCAAAGTAGCGGGTGGATTCATTGGTTGCCTGTATGGGATGTATGCCACCTCATCCGGAGAGGCATCGTCAAATTCAGCCTCTTTTCAATACCTGAAATACAAGGGTAACGACCCGGTGTTTAAAAAATAACAGAATGTCGCTGAAAACGAACGTACTTACCAGTGCCTTTTTGCTCTTCTTTAGTGGCTCTGCCTGGGCACAGATGCAATCATTTCCGTTGCAGGACGTGAGGCTAACGGGCGGCATGTTCAAGAATGCGCAGGATGTGGATCTCAAGTACATCCTGGCGCTTGATGCGGACAAACTATTAGCCCCGTACCGGATTGACGCGGGCATACCCCTAAAAACCCAGCGGTACGGAAACTGGGAAAGCTCCGGTTTGGACGGTCACATTGGAGGGCACTATCTGTCCGCGCTGGCCATGATGTACGCATCTACGGGCAATCCTGAGTTAAAAAAACGCCTGGACTACATGGTTACCGAACTGGCCCTTTGCCAGACTAAAAATGGCAACGGCTACGTAGGCGGCATTCCGCAGGGAAAGGTGTTCTGGGAGCGCATTCGCAAAAGCGATATTGACGGCAGTAGCTTCGGCTTGAACAACACGTGGGTGCCGCTTTACAACATCCACAAGCTATTTGCTGGGTTGCGAGACGCCTACGAATACGCGGGGAATCAGCAGGCAAAGCAAGTGTTGATCGGTCTGGGCGATTGGTTTATTGAACTCATCAAGCCGCTTTCTGACGAACAGATTCAGCAGGTTTTACGGACGGAGCACGGCGGTATCAATGAAACGTTTGCTGACCTCTATATACTAACCAAAGACAGAAAATACCTTGAAACCGCGCAGCGGGTTTCGCATCGGTCCATCCTGAATCCGCTGCTGGAAAAACAGGATAAGCTCACGGGACTTCATGCCAACACGCAGATCCCCAAAGTGATTGGCTTCGAGAAAATAGCCACCCTAATGGACAATAAGGACTGGTCGGATGCGGCACAGTTTTTCTGGCAAACCGTTACCCAGACGCGCAGCGTTGCGTTCGGCGGGAACAGCGTGCGGGAGCATTTCAACCCGACAAACGATTTCAGTTCGGTGCTCAAGTCGAACCAGGGCCCCGAAACCTGCAATTCGTACAACATGCTGCGGCTGAGTAAAGCCTTGTTTCTGGACAAGGCCGATCCGGCTTATCTGGATTTTTACGAACGGACGCTTTTCAATCACATTCTGTCGAGCCAGCACCCCGATAAAGGCGGATTTGTTTATTTCACGCCCATTCGGCCCAACCATTATCGGGTGTATTCGCAGCCCGAAACGAGCATGTGGTGCTGTGTTGGTTCGGGATTGGAAAACCATACAAAATACGGCGAACTTATCTACAGCCATTCCGCGAACGACCTGTTTGTCAACCTATTTGTTCCTTCCACCTTAAACTGGAAAGATAAAAAGATCCAGCTGACCCAGACGACGGATTTTCCGTATAAAAACGAAACGGAGCTGACCCTAAAGCTGGCTAAACCGCAGGCCTTTTCGCTGCAAATTCGCGCGCCGAAATGGGCTGACAATTTTGAGATTCTGGTCAACAACAAGCCTCAAAATTTGGATACTAAGTCGTCCAGCTACGCAGCGATTAATCGCACCTGGAAAACGGGGGATAAAATAACGGTGCGTTTTGCTACGTCGACCCGGCTGGAATATTTGCCCGACAATTCGAATTGGGGGGCTTTTGTCCATGGCCCCGTTGTGTTGGCTGCCAAAACGTCAACGAACGATTTAACGGGACTTTTTGCCGACGACAGCCGTATGGGCCACGAAGCCAAAGGCAAGCTCTATCCGATCGACAAAGCGTACATGCTGGTCGGTGAGGCTGGGACTTACAACGCTAAGGTTAAACCGGTTAGTAAGCTGAAATTCAGTCTGGATTCGTTGACCTTGCTGCCTTTCTACGAAATCCACGATGCGCGCTATCAGATGTATTTTCAGACTGTTACGCCAGCGGCTCTTGAAGAACAGAAAGCTAAATTGAAACAACAGGAAGCGGAAGCCTTAGCGCTGGAAGCTAAAACGCTGGATAAGGTTAGCTTCGGAGAACAGCAACCTGAAGTGGATCATCAGTATAAAGGGGAGAAGAGCGAATCCGGATCGGATGACGATGGCCGTTTCTGGCGCAATACGCGTTCCTACATTTCCTATCAATTACAGAACAAAAATCGGGAAGGTAATCGGATAGAAATTAGTCTATTGGATAATTATAAGCCGGATAACGTGAGTATTCTTATCAATGAGAAGCCCGCGGAATTTATGGCGTCGGAGGGAAAATCCATTGTCCTGAAAGTAGGGGATAGCGAGTCTGTCGCCATACGTATTCAGGCCAATAATGGCAGGCCAACGCCCCGGTTTCACCAGATACGAATTTTGAAAAATTAAGCAGGATTGGTTTCAATTGGTCAAAAGACGATTGCCCTAAATTGTGTCAAAAAAACACAAACGAATGGGGCGGCTTGCGGATAAGTGGAACTTGGATCAATGATTTTGCAACTCTTAGAAAAATATAGTCTTTATTATCAGTCTCATCAGGTATGAATAAATCAATTCAAAAAATAGGGCTTTTGGCCATTGCTATTCTGCTGCATTTTACCGCTTCGGCGCAGTCAAACTTTAGCAGCAAGGTCATCGGGGTGGGGGTTGTGGTTACTGACCTCCAGCGTTCACTGGATTTTTACGTAAATGGAATTGGCATGGTCAAGACGGGCAGCTTCACGATAAACGAAGATTTCGGGAAACGATCCGGTCTAACCAACGGCATTGCGGTGAATGTCACCATCCTGAAACTGGAAAATAGCCCCGAAGCCACCGACTGGAAGTTGATGAGTTTCGACAAAAAAGCTACGCAGCCCAAAGCAAAATCCACTTACATTCAGGACGACACAGGGATGCAGTACATCACGCTTCAGGTAAAAGCCCTGAAACCCATCATCGACCGGCTGACGCAAATGAAAGTGCCCTTTCTGGGGAGTACGCCCACGCCACTGAATGGGAAATCGCACTTTGTCTTTGTGCAGGACCCCGACGGCACTTTCATCGAGCTAATTGGACCCCTGGAATAACCTTGAAAAGACCTTTATGATAAAACTTTTTACGCAGTCGGTTTTGCTGGCTGTAATACTCCTGGCTAACGTAGGTGCGCTGAAAGCACAAACCGCCCAGAACCCCATTATTTTTGCCGACGTGCCGGATGTGGCCATAATCCGCGTGGGGAAGACGTATTACATGAGCAGCACCACCATGCACATGAGTCCGGGGCTGCCAATTATGAAATCAACGGATCTGGTTAATTGGCAACTAGTTAGCTATGCTTATGACACCCTGGCTACCATGCCAGAACTTGATTTAACCAATGGGAAAAGCACCTACGGACGGGGTTCGTGGGCCAGTAGTTTGCGCTACCATAACGGCACTTACTACGTCACTACCTTCGCCCAGACAACGGGTAAAACGCACATCTATACGACAAAAGACATCGAAAAAGGACCTTGGAAAGCGGTGTCGTTCAAACCGTCCTACCACGATCATACGCTGTTTTTCGACGATGATGGTCGGGTATATATGATTTATGGCGCAGGGAAACTTCGCCTGGTTGAACTCACCGCCGACGCTTCTGCCGTAAAACCCGGCACTACCGAACAGGTCATCATCGAAAATGCCAGTACGCCGTCGGGTACGGGAGGGGGCCTGCCCGCCGAAGGTTCGCAACTGCTCAAAGTGAACGGAAAATATTACCTGTTCAACATCACCTGGCCCCGGGGGGGAATGCGGACGGTGGTCATTCACCGGGCCGACAAGATTACGGGGCCGTGGGAAGGCCGCATTGGTTTGCAGGATCTGGGAGTCGCGCAGGGTGGCCTGATTGATACGCCCGACGGGAAATGGTATTCCTACCTGTTCCGCGACTTCGGGGGCGTTGGTCGCATTCCGTATCTGGTTCCGGTAAAATGGGAAGACGGTTGGCCCGTACTGGGTGTGAACGGCAAAGTACCCGAAACACTGGACCTGCCCGCCAGCAAAGGACTGATTCCGGGAATTGTCAACTCCGACGAGTTCACCCGCAAGAAAGGAGATCGGGCGTTGCCGTTAGTCTGGCAGTGGAATCACAATCCAGATAATAGTCTCTGGTCCATCAACGACCGGAAAGGCTATCTGCGCTTGAAAACGGGCCGGACCGACACGTCTTTTGTACAGGCCAGAAACATCCTGACGCAGCGCACCATTGGTCCAGAAAGCACCGGTTCCACTTCGCTCGATGTATCGAACCTGAAAGATGGCGATTTTGCCGGCTTAAGCCTGTTACAGAAAAACTACGGGCTGGTGGGTATAAAGCGGGAAAATGGGCAAAATTTCGTGGTTATGGTGAGTGCTTCTTCCGGCAAGCCTGTTGAAGTCCAGCGCGTGTCGTTGACGCAGAAAACCGTCTTCTTAAAAGCGGAATGCAACTTTAAAAACCGGGCCGACCTCGCTCATTTCTTTTATAGCCTGGACGGAAAATCGTGGCAGTCCATCGGTGAACCGCTGAAGATGCCTTATACGATTCCGCATTTCATGGGCTATCGGTTTGGGCTGTTCAACTACGCAACCGCCAACACGGGCGGCTATGCCGACTTTGATTACTTCCGCATCACGGATTCGATTGTGAAAGAATAAACGTATCGCTAGCTTCTTTACCCTTACTCATGACCATTTTTAGTAACTTAATAAATAGCAATTTACTACCCATCATTCTAGGATCGATGTTGGTTTTTCGGGCTAATGCGCAACGTGAACCTGGCACCGTAACCAGCCCCGACAAAAACATCGTGGTCACTTGCGATATACAAAAGGCTGAATACCAGATTGCTTTCAAAGGGGAGACCGTGCTGCGAAACTCTAAATTGGGGGTAAAAAGAGAAGATGAGGACTTTACCCAGAATTTAAGTCTGGTCAAGCTGTCGGCACCGACGACCGTGAAGGATCAGTACAAAACTACAAATGCGAAGAAAAGCGCCATTTCGTACACGGCAATTGAGCGTATTTGGGAGGCCAAAACAGCTTCGGGCAAGCGGATGAATATTGTGTTTCGGGTATCCAACGATGGGGTTGCTTTTCGGTATATTTTCCCGGAAACCTCAACCGATATCAAAAAGATTGCCTCCGAAGCGACCAGCTTTCACTTCCCGGCGGACTCTCGGGCGTGGCTGCAACCCAAAACGGAAGCCCAATCGGGGTTTGAGCACACCAATCCGTCCTACGAAGCGCATTACAGCATGGATATTGCCACGGGCACACCAGCACCCGGCAAAAATGGCTGGATTTACCCGGCACTTTTCAAGACGAACAATACCTGGGTAATGCTGACGGAGGCCGATTTGGGCCGAACCTACTGCGGAACGGCCTTGCAGCAAAACTCGCCGGACAGTGAGTACAAAATCAACTTTCCCCAGGCTCCCGAAGTATTTACGGACGGAAAGCCAACCCTGAATCCGGAATCCGTACTGCCCTGGAAAACGCCCTGGCGCATTCTGGTCATCGGTAGTTTGAAAACCGTACAGGAATCAACACTCGGAACCGACCTGGCATTGCCCGCCAAAAAGATGGATGCATCGTTTATCAAACCCGGCAAGTCGTCGTGGAGCTGGGTGATTGAAAAAGATGGTGCGACGATTTATCCGGTGCAGAAAAAATACGTGGACTTTGCCGCCGACATGAAATGGCAGTACTGCCTGATCGATGCAGGCTGGGATAAAAGCATTGGGTACGATTCCGTGAAAGTGCTGGCGGATTACGCCAAAACGAAAAACGTGGGCGTGCTGCTTTGGTACAATTCCGCCGGAAGTTGGAACACGGTCAAGTTCACGCCTAAAGATAAATTGCTCACGCACGAAAGCCGCGTGGAGGAGTTTTCGAAGCTACAGAAAATGGGCATCAAAGGCATCAAGGTCGATTTTTTCGGGGGCGATGGTCAATCCATGATCAATTATTACGAAGATATTCTGCAAGATGCAGCGGCTCACCAGATACTGGTCAATTTTCATGGGGCTACGTTGCCCAGGGGACTGCAACGCACGTACCCAAATTTCATGACTACTGAAGCCGTTTTTGGGTACGAAATGATTACGTTTGGGCAGGATGCTGCCAACAAAGCGCCCGCGCATTCGGTGATGTGCGCGATGGTGCGGAACGCGTTTGACCCGATGGACTTTACGCCCATGAATCTGTACAAAATTCCGCGTATCAAACGGGCCACGACCTCGGCTTTCGAGCTGGCGACTTCTGTAACTTTTCTGTCGGGAATTCAACATTTCGCGGAAACCCCGGCGGGTATGACCCACGTGCCGGACTACGTGAAAGACTTTTTGCGCCAGTTGCCCAATCACTGGGACGATGTTAAATTCATCGATGGCTATCCCGGAAAACTATATGTAGTCGCCAGAAAAACCGGCAAAAAATGGTACGTAGCAGGCATCAACGGCGAGAAAACCGACAAGTCGCTGGAATTGGATCTGGGCTTTCTGAAAGGCAAAAAAGCCGACCTGATCGCTACCGGAGCCGACGCCAGCGACGGCGAACCATCTTTTGAACAGAAAAAACTAACGCTTCCCCAAAGTGGAAAAATGACCATTTCGCTAAAAGGAAACGACGGTTTTGTCGCAGTCTTTGAGGAATAGAACTGTCAACCGGATCATGAAGACACTCGCTCTGGTCATAAGCCTTTGGTTACTAGCTGCTCAGGTGGGTATTGCGCAGGAGATCGTGAACCTGTATCCAGGCACCATTCCGAACGCAAAGGCGACGAACATACAGGAAACGTACACGTCGGGGATGTACAAAAACGTGGTAAAACCCACGCTGGAAGTGTATTTGCCCGCCAAAGAGATAGCGTCGGGCGCTGCCGTTGTGATCATTCCGGGTGGTGGCTATGGCGTTGTGGTGTATCAGGGAGAAGGGGTCAGTACGGCCAAAGAATTGGCTAAAAACGGCGTCGCGGCTTTCGTCCTGAAATACCGGTTGCCAAACGATTCGATTCTGGTAGACAAAACCATTGGCCCGTTGCAGGATGCCCAACAAGCCGTCAAACTGGTGCGCGATAATGCCGCTGAGTGGGGTGTCGACGCCGGTAAAGTAGGCATCATGGGCTTCTCGGCGGGAGGGCATCTGGCCTCTACCGAAGCGACGCATTTCGAGAAAGCATTGATCGAGAATAAGAGCAATACCAGTCTACGACCCGATTTTCAGATTCTGGTATACCCGGTTATCAGCATGCAGGACAGCCTGACGCACCGGGATTCGCGCCAGAATCTACTGGGCAAAAATCCGTCGAAGGCCCTGATCGATCTGTATTCCAACGAGCGGCAAATTACAAAAAACACCCCACCGGCCTACCTGACCCACGCGGCAGACGACAAACTAGTGGATGTCGATAACAGCATTGCCTACTTCGAACGGCTGAGGCACCAAAACATCGATGTCGAAATGCACATCTATCCCAAAGGCGGGCACGGATTCATTTTTCGACAAAAAGGGTGGATGGACCCGCTGTTCGATTGGATGAAACGAAATAACTGGATCAACTAGTCACGCACTTTACTCTACATCGATTATGCCCCTAAAAAATAGTGTCATTCTGATGTGTTTTCTGCTACTGGGAGTCGGCCCCGCTCGCGCCCAGCAGCCCACCCCCGTCAGCGTCGAAGGCGGGCGCGTTCAGGGAACGGTTGAAGAGGGTTTGGCGGTTTACCGGGGTATTCCCTTTGCGGCTCCACCCGTCGGGGATCTGCGCTGGAAAGCACCTCAGCCGGTAGTCAAATGGGAGGGTGTACGCGAAACGAAAAAATTTGCGCCTGCGCCCATGCAGGGAGGGAATCCGCCGTCGGGCAAAAGCGAAGATTGCCTCTACCTGAACGTATGGAGTCCGGCAAAATCGGCCAGGGACCGTTTGCCAGTGCTGGTCTGGATTTACGGGGGCGGGTTTAGCTTCGGCTCTACCTCGGAACCGGTTTATAATGGCGAAAAACTGGCGAAGAAAGGCGTCATACTGGTCAGCATTGCCTATCGGGTTGGACCGCTTGGCTTTCTGGCCCACCCGGAACTAAGCAACGAAAATGCGCAGCGTGTTTCGGGAAACTACGGTTTGCTCGACATGATTGCCGGTCTCAAGTGGATTCAGAATAACATTGCCGCATTCGGTGGCGATCCGGGTAAAGTGACCATTTTTGGCGAATCGGCGGGGGGGATTGCTGTCAGTATGCTGTGTGCGTCTCCGCTGGCGAAAGGGCTATTTCACGGAGCGATCTCGCAAAGTGGAGGCTCGTTCGGCCCTTCCCGACCTACGACGTATCCCGGCGAGAATATGAAGCGCCTTCGTCAGGCCGAAAAGGAGGGAGAAGCCTACGCCCAGAAAGCCGGAGCGTCGTCGCTGGCCGAGTTGCGTAAGATGGATGCCGACAAACTGCCGGGCGGCTGGGGCGTTGGCTCGGCCTGGCCGATTGTCGATGGCTACGTCGTCCCAGACGATCAGTACAAACTCTACGAAGCCGGAAAATACAATCACGTACCGGTGCTGGTTGGCTATAATTCTGACGAAGGAGCCAGCTTCAGCCCGCCGAAAACCCCGCAGGAGTATATCGAGAGTACCAAAAAACGGTACGGGAAATTTGCCGATGAGCTACTAAAAGCCTATCCGGTTGGGGCCAACAACGTGCCGAAAACCGCGCGGGATTTGATGCGGGACGCGGCTTTTGGCTGGCATACCTGGAGTTGGGCAAGGCTTCAGGCCAAGACCAGCAAATCGAAAGTGTTCTATTATTATTTTGACCAGCACCCCGACTATCCCGCCGATTCACCCAAAGCGGGGTCAGGTTCGGGACATGGGCAGGAGGTAGCCTACGTGTTCGAGAACCTCAATCCGTCGAACCCGCAAACGACCAAAACCGATCTGGCCATTTCGGATGCGATGGGCACCTATTGGACTAATTTCGCTAAATACGGCGATCCTAACGGCAAAGGCGTTCCCCAATGGCCGGTCTTCAACGAGACCAAGCCCACAGTGATGTATTTTAGTCAGACACCGAAACCCGGCCCGGTTCCCGATGCCGCGGCACTAGAGTCTCTAAACAAGTATTTTGAGTGGCGTCGCACCCCCGAAGGCGAAGCCTGGGCCCAGTAATCACGAAGCAATCCTAAACTCATGTTGAACCAACTCTTTTCCTCAAACCGCTTTCGGCTTCTCTGGTGGGGCCTGATTTGCCTGTCCAGTGTCGTTTTGGCCCAGCCACCGCGTGGGCCGCTGGTGGTGTCGCCCCAGGTGAATGCCGACAAAACCGTTACGTTTCGCTATCTGGCACCGGCTGCCAAGGAGGTGAAGCTGAGCGGGCAGTTTGGGAAAGGACCCGTACCCATGACCAAAGGCGAGCAGGGAATCTGGAGCGTAACGGTCGGTCCGATCAAGCCCGATGTCTACCCGTACAGTTTCCAGGTTGATGGCGTAACAGTTATGGACCCTGCCAATGTGGCGTTTTTCCCCAACGAGCGGTTCAAGGCCAGTCTGGTCGATGTACCGGGTGATACGCCCTTGGTACACGCCATGAAGCCCGTGCCGCACGGGTCGGTCAACTACGAATATTACCCCGCACTGGAAGGGACAACCGGCTCGCTGGTGGTGTACACGCCACCGGGCTACGACCAGAATCCGACCAAAAAATACCCGGTTTACTACCTCATCAGCGGCACGACGGACACGGAAGAAACTTTCTTCAAAGTGGGCCGAACCAACCTGATCCTGGATAATCTGATTGCGGAAGGCAAAGCCAAACCCATGATCATCGTCATGCCGAACGGTAACGTGGCGGCCCGGGTTGCCGAGCAAAAAGGAGGGACCAAACCCGCCGATCCGACCGTGCGGGACGGGGCCGACGCGGTGAAACGGGCCAACGATTTCACCACGGATCTGGTGAGCCACGTTATTCCATACATCGAGAAAAGCTACCGCACGCTGAACAACCGGGAAAATCGGGCCATTGGCGGCTTCTCGCGCGGGGGCGGTCAGACGCTTCGCACGGCGTTTGGCAACATGGACAAGTTTGCCTGGGTGTGCGCTTACAGTTCGTACCTCTCCCCAGAAGAAATGGAACGCAGCTATAAGTCCATTGCCGCGAACCCCAACAACACGAACAAGCAACTGAAACTGCTGTGGGTGAGCGTCGGTAGCGACGATTTTCTGTACAAAGGGACCGTCGAATTTATGGATTACCTGAAGGCAAAGAACGTAAACTACAAGAGCCGGATCACCGACGGTGGTCATACCTGGATGAATGTCAAGACGTACGTTGCCGAAACCACCCCTTTACTCTTTCAATAAGCCATGAAACGTATTTTTTATCTATTAACGCTCTGTCTGGCAGGCGGTATGGCAGAGGCCCAGCGTCCACCCGCCATCAGCTCGCCCGACGTGCATCCCGATCACAGCGTTACGTTCCGGTATTTTTCGCGCAACGCCCAGAAGGTGACCCTAAACGGCGAATTTCTAAAAACCCCGGTCGCCCTGACGAAAGATACATCCGGCATCTGGAGCGTTACGGTGCCGCCCGTCAAACCCGATATTTATCCGTACAGCTTTCGGGTGGATGACGTGGAAGTGGCCGATCCGAGCAACACATATATCTTCGCCAACGAACGCTTCAAACGGAGCATTGTCGATGTGCCCGGCGACCAGCCGCTGATTCATTCGCTCCAGAACGTACCGCACGGCAAAATCAGCTACCGGACGTACCAATCCTCGACGCTGGGCCGACCCCGTAACGTACTGATCTATACGCCACCCGGTTTCAACCCGAACGACAAAACCAAATACCCCGTGCTTTACCTGATTCACGGCGGTTCGGACACGGAAGAAACCTGGACCAAAGTGGGGCGCGCCAACCTGATTGCCGATAATCTGATTGCGCAGGGGAAAGCCAAACCCATGCTGATTGTGATGCCCTATGGCAACGTGCGTCCAAGCCCGATGGCTGATTTTACCCAAGATATGGTGAAGGATATTGTGCCGTTCGTGGAGGCCAACTATCCCGTATTGAACGACAGCAAAAACCGGGCGGTGGCGGGTTTCTCGGTGGGTGGTGGCCAGACGCTGAACATCGGCCTGACCAACCCCGACAAGTTCGCCTACGTGTGTTCTTACGCGCCTTACACAGCCACCGACGAGTTTAAAAAGAACTTCGCCGACTGGTCGCCCAATGCTGACCAGATGAACAAGCAATTGAAGCTCTTTACGATCAGCGTCGGAACTGAGGATTTTCTGTACGAGCCGGTGAAGCAAAACATCGCCATGTTCAAGGAAAAAGGCCTGAAACCCGACGCGCAGATCGTACCGGGCGGCCATACCTGGATGAACTGCAAACTTTATCTGGCCACGACCTTACCGCAGCTTTTTAAATAAATGTAAATTCAGAAAGTGTTGATCTTAAAGATCTTAACTCCTTAATGGTTAAACCCCAAACCCTTACTAAAATGACCAATAAAACTATAGCTGCATTTGTTGTAGCCGCTTTAACCAGCGTAACCGGTTTTGCCCAGACAAATCAAACTGTGGCGGAGGATTTCAAACCCTCCGTGCTCAACCAGCCAGGACAGGAGTACCCGCAGGTAAACTCGCAGGGCTACGCCCGCTTCCGCATCAAGGCCCCCAAAGCCGATAGCGTGCGCGTGAGCTTGGGGCTGGGCGGACGCGGGGGCACGATCCTGACCAAGGGCGACGACGGTTTCTGGACGGGTACGACGGCTGGTCCGATGGATGAAGGGTTTCATTATTATAACGTAACCATCGATGGTGGGAAGTTTAACGACCCCGGTGCTATGAATTACTACGGCTCCGTTCGGTGGGAAAGCGGCATCGAGATTCCGGCGCACGACCAGGATTTTTACGCGCTGAAGGACGTACCGCACGGCCATGTTCAGCAGGTGCTCTTCCCGTCGAAAAGCACGAATACGTCCCGCCGGGCTTTTGTATACACGCCACCGGGTTACGAGAAAGATAAGTCCAAAAAATATCCGGTGTTGTACCTGCAACACGGCTGGGGTGAAGACGAAACCGCTTGGAGCAATCAGGGCCACGCCAATTTGATTATGGATAACCTGATTGCGGAAGGGAAAATAAAGCCTTTCATCATTGTGATGACCTACGGCATGACCAACGAAGTGAAATTCGGCGGTATCCGGAGTTTTAAGATCGAACCTTTTCAGACGGTGCTGGTCGATGAGTTGGTTCCGTACGTAGATGCTAATTTCCGCACGCTTAACAACCGCGATAACCGAGCGATGGCGGGACTGTCGATGGGCGGTATGGAAACCCGCCAGATTACGCTCAACAAACCGGAAACCTTTGGGTATTACGGCCTGCTGAGCGGTGGTGTTTACACCCCAGAAGATATTAAAGACAAGCCCAAAGCCAAACTCATTTTCTTGAGTTGCGGCAGTAAAGAAAACCCGGACCGGGTTAACAAAGCGGCTGCGGACCTGAAAGCAGCTGGCTACAACGCGGTTTCGTACGTTTCTGACAAGACCGCCCACGAGTTCCTGACCTGGCGTCGGAGCTTGCACGAGATGGCTCCGTTGCTGTTTAAATAGTCAAAAATGGCTTAAAAACTCCCCTCGATTATGAAACGTAACCTCTTGATAAAAAAGGTTTGTCTGGCCGCCACCCTGGCGATTACTGGCTTGATTGGTCCCGCTACCTACGCGCAAACGATTGACAAAGAAATGCCGAAAGGCTTCGATCAGGTGCGGACGGGCATTCCAACCGGAAAACTTGACTCGGTTCAGTACGAGTCGAAAACGGTGGGTGCCAAACGCAAAGCGCTGATTTATACGCCACCGGGTTATTCGAAAAAGAAGAAATATCCGGTGCTGTACCTGCTGCACGGCATAGGGGGCGACGAAAAAGAATGGCTCCGGGGCGGCAATCCCCAGATCATTCTGGATAATCTGTACGCGGACAAGAAACTGGAACCGATGATCGTGGTCATGCCCAACGGTCGGGCCATGAAAGACGATCGCGCCACCGGAAATATCATGGCTCCTGACAAGGTGCAAGCCTTCGCGACGTTTGAAAAAGACCTGTTAAATGACCTGATTCCGTACGTTGAGAAAACCTACTCGACGCTGAAAGATCGCGAACACCGGGCCATCGCCGGGTTGTCGATGGGCGGGGGGCAATCCCTAAATTTTGGGCTGGGTAATCTGGATAAGTTTGCCTGGGTGGGAGGCTTTTCGTCGGCCCCGAATACCAAACGACCGGAAGAACTGGTTCCCAACCCGGAAGAAGCCAAAAAGAAGCTGAAACTGCTTTGGATTTCGTGTGGCGACAACGACGGATTGATTACCTTCAGCAAACGGACGCACGATTACCTGTACCAGCAGAATGTGCCCCACGTGTATTACATCGAACCGGGAGTCCACGACTTCAAAGTCTGGAAAAACGGTCTGTACATGTATTCTCAATTTCTCTTCAAACCTGTTGATACGGGCTCGCTGACCAAATATACGATTCTGGGGACACCGGCTTCCACGAATGTGCGGAATGCCAAATACCCCCAGATTCTGCCCGATAACCGGGTTGTGTTTCGAACGAAAGCGCCTAACGCCCAGAAAGTGCAGGTCGATCTGGGTAAAAAATACGACATGGTCAAAGACACCGCCGGATTCTGGACCGTCACAACCGATTCGATCAGCCGGGGAATTCATTACTACTCCCTTGTAATCGACGACGTAGCGGTAGCCGATCCGGCCAGCGAGACCTTTTACGGAATGAGCCGCATGGCCAGCGGTATCGAAATCCCAGACAAAGAAGGGGGCTATTACGCCATGAAAGACGTACCTCACGGCGATATTCGAATCAAACGCTACCAGTCGAAGGGGCCGAACGGCTGGCGCGAAATGTACGTATACACGCCACCGGGTTACGATCAATCCAGCGAGAAATATCCGGTTCTGTACCTCTTGCACGGGGGCGGAGAAGACCAGCGGGGTTGGGCCACGCAGGGTAAAACCGATCTGATTCTGGACAACCTGATTGCCGAAAAGAAAGCAAAACCGATGCTGGTGGTGATGTTGGATGGCAACATGGGTAATACGGGTGGACCGGCTGGCTTCAACGAAAACGCCCTGCGCGCGTTTGAAAACGAGCTGAAACAGGGCGCGATTCCTTTTGTGGAAAGCAATTTCCGGGTTGAGACCGATGCGAAAAACCGAGCATTGGCGGGGCTCTCGATGGGTGGCTTACAGACCTTGTACGCCGGGATCAAAAACACCAATCTGTTTTCGTCGCTGGGGGTGTTTAGTTCGGGCTGGTGGGCCAACAACCCCAAGCTGTCTGACCCGCAGTATGCTTTCATGAAAGACAACGCCAGCACGATCAACAGCAACCTGAAAACCTTCTGGATTTCGCAGGGTGGCAAAGAAGACATTGCCCATCAGAACTGCCAGATTATGATGAAAAAGTTTGACGACCTGGGCGTTAAATACCAATACAGCGAATACGCTGGCGGACATACCTGGCCAGTTTGGCGGCATGATCTGTTGGGCTTTTCGCAATTACTTTTTAAATAAATGTTAAACCAAAACCCAATTTTTTACTATGAAAACGTTGTTTTTTTCTTTGCTCTTATCAATTGTTAGCCTGGTTGCATTGGCTCAAAACCCAATCGATGGCAACTGGAAAGGTAGCCGTGACACACCAAACGGCACGTTTGAAGTAAACTATACCTTTAAGGTAGAAGACACCAAATTGACCGGAACATGGAAAACTCAATTTGGCGAGTCACCGATCGAAGAAGGCAAGGTCGATGGCAAAAAAATTTCGTTCAGTATCTCTTTCAACGACCGTAAAATGAGTTATACGGGCGAGTTAGTTTCTGAGAAAGAGATCGTTATAAAAAGTGAGCGTGGTGAGATGAAACTTGCCAAGCAATAAGGAAAAAGGACCATTTGATTGGCCGTTTTTGGCGGATCAAATGGCTCTTTACACTTTTTAGAAGGTTTGCAGCAGGAAAATAATTCATTCTTTGGGAAAGTGTCAATTGTCAAATCATGATAAAAAGGTTTGTCATAATGAGTCCCTAGTACCAACTCAGTGCCTACGTGGGCGGGCACAATTAGCGCGTTTGGGGGCACGATTTGTTTGATTTTTTGCAGTTGTTTTTTGATAAGCTGGTCAAGGTCAATATTTTATCATAATGGTTTCAAGAAGGAACTTTAGGGCTGCAAGCACGGCCATTTTGATGACGGGAACTGTATTTGGATTCGCCCAACCCATTCCGTCATTAAAAGACGCATTCAAAAAAGACTTTGGCATCGGAACCGCGCTCAATAATGCGCAGATCGAGGAGCGGGACGCCAAAACGACGGAATTTATTGTTCGTCAGTTCAATATGGTGACCCCCGAGAATATCATGAAGTCGGCGCTGCTTCAGCCGCGATGGGGCACCTACAACTTCGATATGGCGGACAAGCTGGTTGAATTTGGGAAAAAACACAACATCAAAATCAACGGGCATACCCTGGTCTGGCACAGCCAATTGCCGTCTTTCATTCGGGGCATTCGCAGTCAGGATTCCATCCGAACGTTCTTTACCGATCACATCAAAACGATTGCTGGACGCTATAAAGGGAAGGTTTTTTCCTGGGATGTCGTTAACGAGGCACTCAACGAAGATGGCACGTTACGAAACTCGGTTTTTCTGCGCCACCTCGGTGAAGATTACATTACCGAAGCGTTTCGACTGGCTCAGGAGGCTGCCCCCAACACGGAATTGTATTACAACGATTACAACAACGAAAAACCGGCCAAGCGGGCGGGCTGTATTGCGATCCTGAAAAAGATTCAGGCAGCCGGTGTTCGGGTGGATGGAGTGGGCATTCAGGGGCACTGGCATGTAGGAAAAGTCCCCCTGCAAGACATTGAAGAAAGCATCCTTCAGTACGCGGCATTAGGGTTGAAAGTCATGTTCACAGAACTGGATATCGAAGTGTTACCCCGCAACTTTCAGGGTGCCGAAGTGAGTCAGCGCATGGTGAGCGATGCGAATTCAAACCCCTATGCGGCCGGATTATCCGATAGTGTGCAGCAACAGTTAGCCGCTGATTATGAAGCCCTTTTTAAATTATTTCTCAAGCATAAAGACAAGGTGACTCGAGTTACGTTTTGGGGAGTCAACGATGGGCAAAGCTGGCTAAATAACTGGCCCATCCGGGGAAGAACGAGTTATCCATTGTTGTTTGATCGCCAAAATCAGCCGAAACCCGCTTTTTACAAAGTGGTGGCACTTAGACAATAAAGATCAGAAAACAGTTCAATAGAGCTGATGTTTGCAGTATTTCAGACGTTTATTATTTCATAATCAAAATGACGAATCTACCTCTCTTACAACGCGTTTGTACAGCGGTTCTGTTGGCCACTCTGGTCAGTGGATCGCTAACCACTTTTGCCCAAACCAACGGCGGCAAAAATCCGATTTCTCAGCCACTCGTTTCGCACATTTACACGGCGGACCCGTCGGCCCACGTTTTCAACGGGAAAATATACATCTATCCATCGCACGACATCGATGCGAAGAACGTCAAGGAGGACGATGAAGGGGGGCACTTTGCCATGCGCGATTACCACGTTCTGTCGATGGATAAGATCGGCGGTCCGGTTAAAGACAACGGCGTCGCACTCGACCTCAAGGGTGTTCCCTGGGCGGGTCGTCAGCTGTGGGCACCCGACGCAGCCTACAAAAACGGCACGTATTACCTGTATTTCCCGGCTAAGGATAAACAGGATATTTTCCGAATTGGCGTAGCAACCAGCAAAAGCCCAACCGGACCGTTCAAAGCCGAGCCGGAACCGATTAAAGGAACGTACAGCATCGATCCGACGGTGTATCAGGATACCGACGGCAAATTCTATCTTTATTTTGGCGGTATCTGGGGCGGCCAGTTACAGCGGTGGGACAACAATCAGTACAACGCAAAAGGCGCTTTGAAAAAGAAAGACGAGGTGGCCTACCTGCCCCGCGTGGCCCGGCTGAGCGACGACATGAAAAGCCTGGCCGAACCCGTTCGGGAAATACAGCTTCTGGACGAAAATGGCAAACCATTTCTGGAGAAAGACAACGACAAGCGCTTTTTCGAAGCGGCCTGGATTCATAAATACAACGGCAAGTACTATTTCTCGTATTCGACCGGCGACACGCACAACCTCTGCTACGCCATCGGCGACAATCCGTACGGACCGTTTACCTACAAAGGCATCGTGCTAAAACCCGTCCTGGGCTGGACCAACCACCATTCCATTGTTCAGGTAGAAAACAGATGGTATCTCTTCTACCACGACGTGCAGCTATCGGGTAAAACGCACCTGCGCAACGTAAAAGTAACGGAACTGACGCATAACCCGGACGGGACGATTAAGACGATTGACGCTTACAAATAATTGGCCGTTAATTTCATCTACATCATGCATAAACTGATCTCCTATTCGCTTATTGCGCTGGCTGTTGCGTTCGTCGCGCCCGAAAAAGGACTGAAAGATTATTACAAGAACTACTTTCCGATTGGCGTGGCCGTCAACCCGCGCATGGTGCAGCCGGGGCCAGATGCGGAATTGATAAAAACCCATTTCAATAGCATGACGCCCGAAAACGCCATGAAAATGGGACCCATTCACCCGGAGGAGGACCGTTATAACTGGAAAGATGCCGATGCTATTGCGGAGTTTGCCCAGCAAAATAATATCAAATTGCGGGGCCATACGCTTTGCTGGCACAACCAGACGCCCCGCTGGTTTTTCACGGATGCCGAGGGGAAAACCGTGAGTCGGGATGTGTTGCTGGCGCGGCTGAAAAAGCACATCACCGACGTTATGGGGCATTATAAGGGAAAAATTTACGCCTGGGATGTGGTCAACGAAGCGGTGCCCGACACGGGGACGAGCATCTACCGAAAATCGAAATTCTACGAAATCATTGGTGAAGATTACATCGAAAAGGCGTTTCAGTATGCCCACGAAGCAGACCCGTCGGCGCAGTTGTTTTACAACGACTACAATACCGAAGATGCCGCCAAGCGGGAGAAGATTTACCAGTTACTGAAAAAGCTGAAGGCCAAAGGGGTGCCGGTCAACGGCGTAGGTTTACAGGCCCACTGGTCCATTTACGAACCGACGAAGCAGGAGTTGGAAGAATCCATCACCAAGTTTGCGAGCCTGGGCCTGAAAATTCAGTTTACCGAGGTGGACGTTTCAGTCTATCCCAAAGAGCACGTGCGCCGGGAGCGCCGGGATACGGACAAGAGTGAATATACGCCGGAAATGGTTGAAAAACAGGCGGCCCATTACAAAATGCTGTTCGAGGTATTTCGCAAGCACCGCGACAAAATCACCGGCATTACGTTCTGGAACCTGACGGACAAATATTCCTGGCTGGATAATTTCCCGGTGCCGGGCCGCAAGGATTATCCGTTGCTGTTCGATGAGAATGGCAAGCCGAAGAAAGCGTACGAAGGCGTCGTGAAATTTTAACGGCTGAAGCCCGTGACCGGCAGAGCCGATAAAAAGGAGTAAACATGAAATTGAAGCTGAATTTGATTATCGCCCTGTTGGTCTCAGCCTCTAGCTGGGCCCAGGGCATCCTTACCGAAAAATCCCCGTTTGCGGTCACGGAAGCGGTTATCTACGTGGATAAGGGTGAACCGGAACTGGTAAAAACGGCGGCCAACCTGCTCCAGCAGGATATCGAGCGGGTAACGGACAAAAAAATCCCCATCGTTGCGGGCATCGATCAAATCCGCAAAAACGTGATCGTGATAGGTACGCTGCCGCAGTCTTCGTTGCTGAAACAGCTGGTTGCGCAAAAGAAAATTAACTCGGCGGCCATTCGCGGGCAGTGGGAAGGATCGCTGACGCAAACGATTCAGAACCCGGTTCGGGGCGTTAGCCATGCGCTGGTCGTAGCCGGAAACGACCGTCGGGGCGCGGCTTATGGCGTGTTCGAACTATCGAAGCAGTTTGGCGTATCGCCCTGGTACTGGTGGGCCGACGTGCCCATGGTGAAGCGGAAGGAGCTTTACGTGAAAAGCGGTGTTACGCTGACTGATTCGCCAAAAGTGAAGTACCGGGGCATTTTTCTGAACGACGAGGCTCCGGCGCTGTCCGGCTGGACCAAGGAAAAGTTCGGCGGCTTCAATCATCAATTTTACGAGAAAGTTTTCGAACTGATCCTCCGTCTGAAAGGTAATTACATCTGGCCTGCCATGTGGGGCAACGCCTTTTATGCGGATGATTCCTTGAATATCAAAGCCGCCGATAAATTTGGCGTGGTTGTCGGTACGTCGCACCACGAGCCGCTGATGCGCGCCCACGACGAATGGCGACGTTTCGGCAGCGGCCCGTGGAACTACGAAAGCAACAAGGAAAAACTGCAACAATTCTGGCGCGACGGCATCAAACGAGCCACGAACGAGAAGATTGTCAGTATTGGGATGCGGGGCGATGGCGACGAGCCGATGTCGCGGGAAACAGCCACGGCGTTGCTGGAACGGATTGTGGCCGACCAGCGGACCATCATCAGCGACGTAACGGGCAAACCGGCCTCTGAAACACCACAGCTTTGGGCCTTATACAAAGAGGTTCAGGAGTATTACGACAAAGGAATGCGGGTGCCGGATGACGTAACGCTGCTGTTGTCCGACGACAACTGGGGCAACCTCCGAAAGCTCCCCCGATTAGCCGAAAAACCCCGGCAGGGCGGCTACGGAATTTACTACCACTTCGATTATGTGGGAGGTCCGCGTAACTACAAATGGCTGAACACAAATCCGCTACCGCGCATCTGGGAGCAAATGCACCTGGCCTGGGAACACAAAGTTCGGAACATCTGGATTGTCAATGTGGGCGACCTCAAGCCGATGGAGTTTCCGATTTCCTTTTTTCTGGATTATGCCTGGAATCCCGAAAAAATTGACGCTGACCAACTGACGGCTTACACGGAAAACTGGGCGGCTAGTCAATTCGGGAAACAACATGCCAAAGACATTGCCCAGTTGCTGGCGACATACGGAAAGTATAATTCCCGGCGAAAACCGGAATTGCTCGATGCCAATACGTACAGCCTGAAAACGGGTGAATGGAAGAAGGTTGTTGCCGATTACGATGCCCTGCTTCAGAAAGCGGAAGCCATCGACCGCGAACTACCCGCTACGGCCAAAGATGCGTATTTTCAGTTGGTGCTGCACCCCATCAAAGCCTGTGCAAACCTGAACCGGATGTATTATAATGTCGCCTTGAACAAGGATGCGTATCAACGTAAACAAAAGGAAACCAATGCGTTTGCCGATCAGGTAAAACAATTATACGCCAATGACTCCCTGATTACACGGCAGTATCATCAACTGAATAATGGCAAATGGAACCACCTGATGAGCCAGACGCACATTGGCTATACCTACTGGCAGCAGCCGAATCAGCAAAAAATGCCCGCCGTGCACTACCTTACCGCGGGTTCGGTGGTGGCCTCGACGAATCAGAATGAGGTGGCATCGACCGAAAAACGGGCCAGCGTTCCAGATAACGTATCGGGCAATGTTTTTTACCAGGACGAAAAACGAGGGGTGTCCATTGAAGCGGATCATTATACGCGGGCGGTCAATACCAACAATATAACCTGGAAAATTCTGCCGGATCACGGTAGAACCGGCTCGGCCATCACACCGTTTCCGGTGACGGCCAGTGAGCAAAAACCGGGCGGCAATGCTCCCCATTTAGAGTACGATTTCGTTACATACAGTGACGGAGAGTTTACCGCAAACGCTTATTTTTCGCCGACCTTGAATTTCTTCCGGGATGAAAACGGCTTGCAGTACGCCATCTCCATCGATGACGAAACACCGCAAATCATTAGCCTGAACAAGGAAGACAAAACCAGCGACAAAGGCATCTGGAACAAGTGGGCCGCCGAGAACATCATCATCAAGTCCAGCAAACACACCTTGGCTAAACCCGGAAAACATACCGTCAAATTCTGGATGGTGAATCCGGGGGTTGTTTTGCAGAAGCTGGTTCTTGATTTTGGCGGCCTGGAGCCGAGTTATTTAGGCCCGGAAGAAACCCTGGAACGAACTCCTCAAAACTAAGAAAATGCACGTTAGATTTTTTTACTCGCTCAGGTTATGGCTTCTTAGCCTGCTGCTGGCCTCCACGCTGGTAGCCCAGGCCCAACTTCGGTTGCCTAAATTGATCAGCAACGGCATGGTGCTGCAACGGGACGTCCCGCTCAAGATTTGGGGCTGGGCCAGTCCGGGCGAGCGCATTACGGTGCAGTTCCAGAAGAAGACCTACAAAACCGTAACTGGGGCCAACGGACAGTGGCAACTAAAGCTGCCGCCCATGCCAGCAGGAGGGCCGTTTACGATGGACATTAAAGGTAATTCCCAGATCGAGCTAAAGGATATTCTGGTTGGCGATGTCTGGTTTTGCAGCGGCCAGAGCAACATGGTTCACCAGCTGAATATTCACGATGTAACGTACGCTAAAGAGATTGCCGAAGCGAATTTTCCGCAAATCCGGCAGTTTTGGATACCAACGCTGACCAACCTGCAAGGCCCGCAAAGCGATCTGCCCGCCGGAGAATGGAAAGCCGCTGTGGGTGAAGCCGTTCGCCCGTTTTCGGCGGTTGCGTATTTCTTCGCCAAGACGATTCATCAGAAATACAAAATCCCCGTCGGGATCATCAATGCCAGCGTGGGCGGTACACCCATTGAAGCCTGGACGAGTGAAGCAGGGCTGGCCGCTTTCCCGGACCTGACCGCGACCCTCGAAAAAAACAAAGATACGGCATACGTCAACAGCCTCACCCGACGCCCACCCGCGACGGCCAGCCGCTCCGCTCCGCCGGTTGATCTCGGGCTCGGCGCGACCAAGTGGTTCGATGCGGCCTACGTACCGAAAGGCTGGCGTCCGATCAACGTGCCGGGTTATTGGGAAGATCAGGGCATCAAGGACCTGAACGGCGTGGTCTGGTACCGCAAGGAAGTTGAAATTCCGGCGTCGATGGTAGGCAAACCGGCCAAGGTTTTTCTGGGACGTATCGTCGATGCGGATGAGCTGTACATTAACGGCAAGCAAATTGGTCGAACGACGTATATGTACCCGCAACGGCGGTATCCGGTCCCGGCTGACGTTTTGAAAGCCGGAAAGAACGTGTTTGTCGTGCGCGTGACCAACTACGGGGGTAAAGGTGGCTTTGTCCCCGATAAGCCGTATTGTGTGTTCGCCGGAGCCGACACGGTGGATTTGAAAGGAACCTGGCAGTACAAGGTGGGTACGGTCTACAAGCCATTCGCAGGTGGAGGATTTGGCGGTGGAATTAACGCGCAGAATCAGCCGACGGCGCTGTACAACGCGATGGTAGCCCCGGAAATTAATTATGCAATCAAAGGGTTTTGCTGGTATCAGGGCGAAAGTAACGCCGGTAAACCACAGGAATACACCGCGTTGCAACTGGCTCTAATCAAAGACTGGCGGCAGAAATGGCAACAGGGCGACCTCCCTTTTCTGTACGTGCAACTTCCCGGCTTTATGGACTACAACTACCTGCCCTCGGAAAGCGGCTGGGCCGTGCTGCGGGAAGCGCAACTGAAAGCGTTGTCGGTGCCCAACACGGCTATGGCCGTCGCCATTGACCTGGGCGAGTGGAATGATATTCACCCCGATAACAAAAAAGACGTGGGCGAACGGCTGGCGCTGGCAGCGCTGAAAACCGCCTATAAAGAAAACGTGGTAGCCTCCGGGCCAATGCTCCAATCGACCAAAATCGACGGAAACAAAATCGTCCTTAGCTTTGCCCATGTTGGTAGCGGGTTGGTTGCCCGCGATGGTGAAGAGTTAAGTGAGTTCGCCATTGCGGGGGCGGATAAAAAATTCGTCTGGGCAAAGGCCCGGATCGACGGAAGCAATGTGGTGGTGTGGAGCGATGAAGTGGCTTCACCGCAGTATGTCCGCTACGCCTGGGCCGACAATCCGGTTAATCCAAATTTAGCCAACAAGGAAGGATTACCCGCTTCGCCGTTTAGAACGGATAAACCTTAATCTAAGTAAAACGGAACTGCACCTATGCATTGGGTGCCAACACAGTTCAACGGCATTTGTGCATAAATCATCCGGGTGCCCGGCTGTTCGTGTAAAAGTGATTGAGGTTTCCAGGCTCGATTTAACGGAGTTTAGGGTAGGAGCGAGGAGGCAAGGGCGATAGAGTGATGAGAATTCAACTAGGCTGATCGTAAGCTTTGGCGCGGTCGTTTTGCTCCTGCAGTCAGCAAAAGATAAAACTCTTCTTTCAAAAAAAGGTTGAAAATTCAAACAGGTTATTCAATACGCACGCGCGCCCTGTTCCACAACGCTTTTCAACGCAATGGATATCTTAACCACCATAACTGTACTGGTCATCATTAGTGCCACTTTTTCGTATCTCAACGAACGGGTTTTCAAACTACCGGTTACCATCGGTGTTATGGTCATTTCGGTGCTTGTTTCACTGGGTATATTGGTCATTGGCAAGTTCAGTGACCAAAAATCCGGCCTAATCATAAACCTGGCGGAAAGTATTGACTTTTCCAGTATTCTCCTGGATGTGATGCTGGGCTTTTTGCTTTTTGCGATGGCGCTGCATTTCGATTACCGGAAATTGAAAGCCTTGCGTCGTCCCGTTATTGTATTCAGTACGGTGGGAGTACTTATTTCGACGGGGGTGTTTGGGGGCTTGTTATACGCCACCACCTTGCTTTTAAAGATTGATATTCCATTGATCTATTGTTTTATATTCGGTGCCCTAATTTCGCCTACTGATCCCATTGCGGTAGCCTCCATCCTGAAAAAGTCGAAAATTCCTCCGCGAATTGAAACGATTATTTCCGGGGAATCGATGTTCAACGATGCCGTAGGTCTTATTCTGTTCGTCACCTTGCTGGGGATTTCCGAACAATCAGAGGAAGGGTTCTCCTGGGTAAAAACGTTGGAGTTGTTTGCGCAGGAAGTGGGAGGGGGGCTTTTGATTGGCATCGTCATGGGGTACATTGGGTACCGGTTGATTCGATCAATTCGTGATTTTCAAACCATTTTTTTACTCTCCGTATCGACCGTACTGGGCATTTCGCTGGTCGCCGGTATCTTTCATGCTTCTGTCCCCCTGGCGGTGGTTGCGGCTGGGTTACTGATTGGCAACAATAGTTTTGGCCTGGACCATCCCGCCGAGGAGTTTCTCAGCCGTATTTGGGAACTGCTGGATGAGGTCCTCAATACGATGTTATTCGTCATGATGGGGCTCCAGCTTGTTTTAATGCCGTTTTTAACCGATTACCTGCTCATCGAAATATTCTGCATTGTTATTATTCTGATAGCGCGCCTGGCGAGCATTTCCTTTCCCGCCTTACTGATCCTGCATAAACTCAATCCAGGTACGCTGACCGTACTAACCTGGGCTGGTTTACGGGGCGGTATTTCTATTGCCATGGCTCTTTCTTTACCTGAATCGCCCTATCGGCAAATCATTCTTTCGAGTTGCTACATGATCGTCATCTTTTCGGTAGTTGTCCAAGGATTAACACTCAATAAGGTTGTGAATCGGGTAGCTGATCAGGTGCAAGACTCTTGAAATTCCGTATGGCATCCCACGGTCTGAGCAGATTAGATACTGTTCAAATGATTGTCTAGAATTCCTTCAGCAGGCGATATTGGCTCTACAATCAATTTCTGGTCAATCATCCAATCATTTGTTCTTGCTTGGAGGTTACTAAGATGGGCTTCTTAAGGTGTCAGCACTTGCAGAAGCAATGATTTTACTTACCTATCCTGCTGAATACATCATGGAAATTTTCGTTTATGCAGACCTGGCCGAAGAGGATCAACAACATTTGAAGAACGGATTGCCGCCAGATGCCAAGGTCATTTTTGCCTCATCCGACTCCGGTTCTGACGTGCCGAAAGCCTTTCAATCCTGTGAGTTTCTGTTTGGTAATCCGCCCGTAGGCTGGTTGAAGGAAGTGCCTTCCTCCCTGAAATTATGGCAACTGGAATCCGTTGGTTTTGAAAAGTATCAGAACGTTGATTTTGAGGGAACGGTGGTCAATGTGGGAGATATCTCCGCCCAACCCTGTGCTGAAACCATCGTTAGCGGGGTGCTGGCCTTTTACCGTGGCGTTCATCAACTGATCCGTTATCAGTTGAATAAGGAATGGGTTGCCGATAAAATAAGCAACGAACTGCACCTGCTAGGTAAGAAAAAAGTCATCATTTTGGGGTCAGGGGCCATTGGAATGCACGTCAAAAAGCTTCTAAGTGCCTTTGGTTGCTCCATTCAGATGACCGCCAAACAGGATCCGGAAGCGGATATCCATTCCTTTGAGGAACTGTTGGAAAACCTGCCTCAAACGGACTTAATTATCAATACCTTACCTGGGAATCTGGATAACTACGTTTCGGAGCAATTCTTCGACACCATGAAAAAGGGCAGTCTGTATGCCAGTGTGGGCCGAGGTACGACCACGGATGAAGAAGCAATGATCAGGGCACTGGAGGCCGGTCAGTTGCTCGGAGCGGTATTGGATGTTACGCAGCAGGAACCCCTCGAGGCCGGTAGCCCCTTGTGGACAATGGATAATGTAATTTTGACGCAGCATACCGGTGCGGCCCATCAGGATGAAAATAAGGACAAGGTAGATAAGTTTCTTTCGAATCTTTCGGCCTTTTTGGATGGAGAATCCTTGGCGGATGAAGTGACGCTGAAGGATGGCTACTAACCTTGGTCTAAAATTGTACCTTATTCAGAGTGATCCCGAAAAAGAATAGTCTATACGCCGGATTCGTTGCCCAGTGCAGGACTGTTGATACTAGGGTCAAAGAGTGCAAAAAACCTAGCCAAGTTGGATACTGGAATGGAATGACACGGGCAAGCCCAGCAAGCGTGTCCGTGTTACTCCATCTTCTTTCGTCTTAGATTTCTTCCGTTAGTTTCGTGATTTCTCGGAGGGCCATTTCCATCAGATTTTGACCGTGCTGTTCAATTAATTGCTGTTGTTCGGCTAGAATGGCAGAATAATCTCCATTGGTTAGCAAGGAAAGCAGGCGTACCTGATTGGATAAAATCACTTGTTGGGAAGCGGCCGTTTGGCAAACCAAAGGCAAAATCGTTTTTAACAGCGCATTCGTCAAATGAGATTGCATAGTAGGTTCAGTTAAAATGAATAATAGTTGATTGCTAACCCATGCCATATTTGGGGAGTACTTCAGAAACGAAAGCACTACGGCCGATAGTACTGTTGATAGCGACGGACTCCATCCGATAATCCAACACTTTAGGCTTACCAACCAAGGTGTTTTTTCAATCGTATATCCTAATATGTAAAGAACCGGACGGTACCGCTGATAAACCGATTAACTAAGTAGAGGTACGTCCAAATCAGAGCTTACAGCTTGTTTCAAAATCACATTCCGCAAACGGGCTTCGTGTTCATCACTCCATTGACCTAAGGCAGCAATCACGGGGATTAACGTCTTACCAAATTCAGTGAGGCTATATTCTACTTTTGGCGGTACAACGGGATAAATTTTTCTCGTAACCAGTTCGTGTTCTTCCAATTCTTTCAACTGAATATTCAATACCCTGCGGGAAGCATCCGGTATCTTACGCTGCAACTCGCTGGGTCTTTTATAGCCCTCATTAATAAACCACAGTAAACGGATTTTCCACTTGCCGTAAAGTACTTCACCGATCAGGTCAAGTCCGCAATTCAGGTTTGGTAATGTTTTTCGCTCATACATATTGTAAAATTAAGCGTATGCCCCAATACGCGCAATAGGGGATAAATTTATCCCTATCTGAATCGTAATTCCGTACTTGTCTGAACTTCTTTTACACGCCAATTTTGCCCTATAATTAATTCGTAAAAGCAAGGCAATAAAATGGAACAGTTTGATTTTAACAATGAGTTATCCGGCAAGATTGCCCTGGTAACCGGCGGTACAAAAGGAGCCGGAAGAGCCATTGCAGAAAGGCTTTTGCAAGCGGGTGCAACCGTTATTATTACCGCCCGAAACGCGCCGGAAGAGAAAAACGAGAAGTTGCATTTCATTTCCGCTGATTTAAGTAAGGAAGAAGGATCACAAAAGGTAATCAGCGAGGTGCTATCCACTTATGGAAGGTTGGATATTCTCGTAAATAACCTTGGTGCTTCATCAACACCGGCGGGTGGTTTCGCCGTGTTATCTGATCAAGATTGGGAAGCAACCCTACAAGCTAATTTGCTGGCTCCGGTTCGGCTGGACAGAGGTTTTTTACCACAGATGGTTGATCGAAAAACTGGCGTTATTATTCACATCGCTTCGATCCAGGGCAAGCTGCCACTCTATGAATCCACTTTGCCTTACGCAGCGGCAAAAGCCGGATTGAGAAACTACAGCAAAAGTCTATCCAATGAAGTGACACCAAAAGGTGTTCGGGTGCTGACTGTTTCGCCCGGCTGGATTAATACGACAGCATCGGTAGCCTGGCTGGGCGAAATTGCCAGAAACGCGAATAGTACCGTAGAAGAAGCGCAACAAAGTGTCATGGATGCCTTGGGTGGAATACCCTTCGGAAGACCAGCACAACCTGAAGAAGTTGCAGAATTGATTGGCTTTTTGGTTTCGCCAAGAGCAAGCTATCTCACAGGGACGGAATTTGTAATCGATGGTGGTACAGTGCCAACCATTTAAGGATATTAAAAATTTAGAAAAATGAATTTACCGAAAGTAATAGCCGATTTAATAGTAGCCCAAAACAACTTTGATAGCGTTGCTTATTCAACTTGTTTTTCCGAAACAGCCGTCGTTTTTGATGAGGGTAAAACCCACCATGGACGAAAAGAAATAGAGCATTGGATTGCCGATTCAAACGAGCGATACAAGGCTACCATGCAGCCGATCAGCTTTGAAGAAAAAGGAACAGAAAGCATTTTAAAAGTAGAAACGTCTGGAAATTTTCCCGGCAGCCCTATTGTATTGAGTTATCATTTAGCAGTAGCTGATGACTTGATACAGTTATTGAAAATTACAGGATAAGTGGGAGTCGGACTTGCAATAGGATACGGGAGATTGGTGTGCTCTCCGTCAAGTCACATTGGTTAACAGGTGGTGATTACGCAAACATAGTCTTACACTAATCCTTTAAGGCTATGTTTGCGTAATTCATACATCCATTGACGGTATATTCTGTTTTTTGCTCAATCGATAAAGTCTGATATCGCTTTGTTAATTTCCTGCTTCTGAGTTGTAGTTGCGCCGTCCCACATGTCATTGTGAATAGTGTCAGGCAGTTGAACAATCCGTATACCAAATTGCCGCTGTTCTTCGATTGTAGGTAGTACCCCTTTGTCTGCTATCTGATCACTTGAGCGTATAGATAGGATGCGAGGAGTTCGGACTCTGGGTAGGGGCATACGTCTATTATCTAAAGAAATCACCTGACTGACCAATGTTGGATATTGCTGGGCAAACAACATCGACATATCACCGCCGTTCGAGTGTCCTATCAACAATACGTGATCAGCATCCAGATCAGGTTTCTGCTTTTGGAGTTCTTTAATAACGAAGTGGATATTCTCCGAACCGCGTTTCCAGTTAGGCATTCTAACTTCATAAGGGTTGCCTGTCGTTGGTATGGGCTCGTCAGTTGGCAGTTCATGCTGAATACTGGCTACTAAGTAGCCGTGGGCGACTAGATTGTGAGCGATAAAAGAATACGCTTTATTGGTGCCACCGTAACCATGACTGAGTACGGCAAGCTTTAAGGGGGCTGTCGATCGTTGAGGCATATACAAAGCCACGGGAATAAGCCGATTTCGCACTTTATCAAATAGATTTAGCGAATCGGTTTTGATTTGAACGCTTGTAGAATCAAATAGACTGTTTGTGTTACTAGCCCAAGTCGACGAGGCTACGAACGTAATGAAGAGAACAATTGTAAAAAAACGATTCATTCTTGGTGAATAGATAAATGTTGTGTTGCCAAATTACCAATAAATGGCATTAGTATTCACCTGAGTGTATAAAAGTGGGTTTTTATTCCAATGGGACCGCTTGTGCAATACCGGCAAAAAACCAATGGATGAGATTACCTTGTATTCATGAAAAAAGGAACGTTTGATCTGTACGAAGACGATGCTGCCAGCTTTAACTATGCAAAAGGAAATTTGGCTTCAACGCACATTTCGACAAAAAAAGCGGATAGATCTAAACTGTAGAAATAGGCAAAAGTCTGGGTATCTTTACGGCTGCTGTTAAGCAAAAAATTAGGAATGGCACCATGCACCTGGCGACCAAACCGGTGACAGTGAGCCTAAACGGGAATCAATTAAGGAAACGGAATAGACATACGATAACCAGAGGAAAGACTCACCGTTACCAAACTAACCGAAGTCGGCGTGTTAACCGTGCAATAGCACACCGTGAATGGCATATTTATGTTACTCAGAATGGACCTTTCACGGATAATTTTAAAAATACAATGCGAATTTTAATATCATTCCTGTTTTTCATTTTTAGCTTTTTGGACGTTCGGGCTCAGCAAATTCTCACTAAGGACGGTGCCTGGTGCTGGTTCAGCGATCCCCGGGCCATTTATGTCGGCTCCCCAAAAGGGGGGATTGCTACCGGTTGGATTGATAAAAGTGGGAATGTATACGCTGCTATGCTGGAGCCTGGTTCCGGAAAAACTGCAATAAAAAAACTCTACCCGTCATTGGAGGTGGACGATCACGATAATCCGGCTTTCGTAGAACTGGAAGATGGGACTATTCTAAGCCAATATACCTGGCATAACGGCACTGTAAATGGTATGGGCGTTATCCAGAATACTACCGACCGTTCTTACGATGTGGAGAGTTTCGGACCACCTGAAGTATTTAAGCCCTACGACGAGGAACTGGTAACAAAATACCGGAAGCAGACCTATAGCTATGCCAATCCTTTCAGGCTGGAAGCCGAGCAAAATAAGCTCTACAGTTTTGGCCGCTGGATTGGTTTTAAGCCTAATTTTATCACCTCGACAGACCATGGAAAAACCTGGTCAGCCCCCAAGGTCGTGGTTACGTCCAAAGGGTTGAATGTGAACAATCGCCCCTACGTTAAATATCATTCAGACGGGAAATCAAAAATACACCTGTTGTTTACCGATGGTCATCCCAACAATGAGCCGACAAACTCGGTGTATTATTGTTATTATGAAAACAATGCTTTCTGGCGGGTTGACGGCACAAAAATTTGTACAACCGATGAACTTCCCTTTCATCCGGAAGATGCCTCTGTTGTTTATAAGGCCACCCCAGAAACGGGGAAAGCCTGGATATTTGATATCGCGATAGATAAGAAAGGCCGGCCAGTGGTGGCTTATACACGTTATCCTACCAACCGGGAACATCTTTACTACTATGCCGTATATCGTAACGGCAAGTGGAAAGACCAGTTGCTCATCAATTCAGGAACTTGGTTTCCTGAAGATGTAGTAGGTGAGAAACAGCGCGAGGAAAACTATTCCGGCGGCATGACGTTGGATCCGCAGACTCCGTCAGTCCTGTATTTTTCCCACCAGGTCAACGGGATTTTTGAGTTGTCAAAAGCAAGGACCAGGAACTTCGGTAAAAGCTGGAAAATAACTCCGATCACACAAAACTCGAGTTTGAACAATGTGCGGCCTGTTATACCACGGTATAAGAAAAAGTCCGATCCAACGGTATTGTTGTGGATGCAATTCAGAAAGTATTTGCATTACACGGATTATGATGCGGATATCCTATACAAGGTTTTGAAGTAGCGCCGTTAAATTCTCTTTTACCATTGCTGCTGCCACTCTTGGCAGACTTTACCCTAAAATTGTACTTTTCCTTAATCGGTCAATGGCCTTCGCCCAAATCTTGAACAGTAAATAGGTAGAGAATTCGGGCGTTTTATGGCGTTGAACGCAGGCTTAACCATTGTGGTTGGCGGGTCGTCGTTTTAATGCTCTGCACTAGCCACTTTTTCACTAGAACGGTTGAACCTGCTGCCTCTGATCATCCATTTTGAGAACTTCATGCCGCTCAAAGAAAGCGAAAAACAGCTCTTGGCTGATCGAGGTACCCAGCGCTCTTTCCGCCGGCGACAATTTATTCTTCAGGAGTGATTTTCTTGTTAGCACTATTCTTCGTCGAAGGCTGCTTCCGCATGTTTGGGGCAGATCCTAAGGGGAACGAGTATACTATAGGGCTAAGGCATTGGGCTAGCTCCCCGCCAAACGCCTTTTCTGCCCTTGCTAAAACTTCCGCTTTCAGGCTGACAACTGGGTTGACCGTCCCAGATTTTGGGTGGACCTCAACTGGCTCATCTTGCCGGCCACAAAAAGTTCATGATTCATTTATCAACATCAAGAATGATTCTCACCTTGGATTGCTCCGAGTAGAGTTTAGTAGTAACATGCGCTTCTTAGACAATAACTCATCAGCCCGATTCCAAAGCCAAACAAAGTAGTGTTTAGTAAATATTCCGTCGTATTGGTATCTTGAGTTGCTTTACTAGTACATCGTTTTGAATCGCTGAATATCAACTTGTAATTTCGGATACTTGGTAATGAAATAATATATGAACAACTCTAATTTTTTGACTTTCCAGATGCTGTGCTTCGTTATTTAATCTTAGAATCTACTTGACTTATTGCTCAGTCCAGAAAGCATAATAAAAATCGACCAAATCATGATTTGTATTATTTTTATTTAAATTTGCATCAGGCCTAATAGCCGGACCTAAACCGTAATGTGTCGTATGCCTGCCGCTGATTTGTTTAAAAACTACGATGAGAAAGCGCTTTGGGATGCACTAGCCCAGGGAAATCAGCAGGCATTTGAGATCTTGTACCGCCACTATTTTAAAATACTGGTAAACTACGGCTCCCGATTGACGCCCGATCCTTTGTTGTTGGAAGATGCCATTCAGGATTTATTTACTTACCTCTGGCGTCGAAAAGTTCAATTGTCCGCTATCACTGAACCTAAATATTATTTACTAACCGCACTACGCAATCAACTGAAGCGAAATACCCGAAACAGCATTTTTGATGATGCCGAAGATATTGATGATTTTCTGGACTACTTAGTTCATCTTTCTGACGAACAGACCGTGGTCGAGCAGGAAACGGTTCTTGATCGATCCCGACAAATACAGGGAGCGATTGCTCAACTGAGTCCGCGTCAGCAGGAGGCCGTGAATCTTCGCTTTTATCATGGTATGAACCTCGACCAGTCCGCCGAACTGATGGGAGTCTCCAAACAGGTCGTGAGCAATCTCCTCTTTAAAGCCTATTCGATGTTACGGGTCATCCTGAAGGGTGTATTTTCTCTCTTCGCTCTATTGTTTCTACGTTGAACGAGCAAAATGTGCCATTCCTTTATTTCGGGCCATATTTGGTAGGTATCTAAAATGTATTTTTATAAAAAAAAAGTAAATACTTCAATTCCGCTGATTAATTTCTAAAAAAGTGTGACTCTGTATAGTAGGGAGGGACCTAATGGGTGAGCCATGCTGTACAACGAGTTTACATTGCAGGATTTCTTAAATGATGATGCGTTTGTTAGGTGGGTTTTGTATGATGAGCAGGACGCCTACTGGCAGAAGGTGCGGGCGGATTTTCCAGCAAAAGGGGAAATCATTAAGGAAGCTGTTCAAGTAATTCAGCAACTTCAACAGGCCGAGGCCAACCGAACCTTACCCGTTGATGAAGAGAAGACCTGGAAACGAATCCGTTCAACCACCATCGATTCGGATCCGCTGATGGGATGGCCCCGAAAACGCCGGTGGACCGGCGTAGCGGTTTTATGCACAATAGCCTTATTCTTAATTGTCTGGAAATGGGTGGATCACGCTACCTCAAAAACCGTTTACGCGAAGCTCGTTACAAAAGCTTCTGAGAAAAATTCGCTGATCGAAAAGATTAATCATAGTGATACGCCCTTGGAAATCAAGCTGGAAGATGGTAGTGTCGTTTACTTGAAAAAGAATAGCCGATTCAGTTATCCTGCTCATTTTGCGGCTCAATCGCGGGAGACCTTTTTAAGTGGAGAAGCCTTTTTTCAAATTGCTCCCAATCCTAAAAAACCGTTTTATGTTTACGCCAACGAACTGGTGACCCAGGTTCTGGGGACGAGTTTTGACATTAAAGCCTTTGATGACGACCAGCAGGTAGAGGTAAAGGTACGGACCGGGCGCGTGTCGGTTTATAATCAAAAACCGATTCGATTAGTCAGTGATGAACGACACAATCTCGTTTTGCTACCTAATCAGCAAATCATTTTTAATCGACAAACCGAAAGCCTTTCAAAACAACTGGTTGCAGAGCCCATGCCCGTTCAGCCCATAGCGGCCGGTGAAAAGCACTATTTTGAGGAAGTTCCAGCCGCGACGGTTTTGAAGACATTGGAACAGCGGTATGGCGTTCATATTCTATTCGATGAAGAATTGCTCTCCCATTGCATTATTACGACCACGCTGAGTAACCAGTCCCTGAAAGACCAGTTGGAAGTAATCTGTCAAACGATCGGGGCAACCTATAAAGAAATGGACGCTCAGCTGGTCGTCGAGGCTACGGGCTGCCAGTAATTCTTCGATTATTCACTTGCATCCTAAACCCTGAAATCCCATGTACTAAACATTCAGATCTACAGTATAAAAAAAGAGAAGATGCGACAACATCTTCTCTTGAATTTAACCAGCACTTACCCAGTGGCTGATTGAAATCGTCTTGTCCTGATCAGAACAAAAACAGTCAAAAGTATGTCAAAATCTTTTACCAAAAAAGAGGTTTTCACGCTCATGAAAATCACTTTAACCCAATTAATTTTTGTGGTAGTGATTGCCGGCAATGCCCTATCCTATCCCGTTGTGGCCCAGGAGCTACTGAAGGAACGGGTTACGGTAAGCCTGAAAAACAGCAATCTCCGTTTATTTCTGCGAAGCCTCGAACAGCAGGTCGATGTCGTTTTTTCATACCAGAAAGGAGTCATCGAACTAGACGAGAAACTGAACCTGACGATTCAGGGAGAAACGGTCGATAATGTCCTGAAACAGGTCTTGACTCCCCGACGTATACACTATAAGGTTATCAATAATAACCAGATTATTTTAACCCGTGTCGGTGAGTTGAAGAATGAGCAGGGTAAGGTAGAAGCGAAGAATCCGATTGAATTTCTGGATTCTGAAAAAGTGGATCGGGTCGTTACAGGCCGGGTGACGGACGAGAAAAGCGAAGCATTACCCGGCGTCAGCATTCTCGTCAAAGGAAGCCAACAGGGTACCACGACCGATTCCGATGGTAAATTTCGGCAATCGGTTGTGGATGGCAACGCCACTCTGGTTTTTTCCTATGTCGGTTATATAAGTCAGGAGATTACCGTCGGCAATCAAACCACGATTAACCTTACATTGAAAGAAGATGCGAAATCGCTGGACGAGGTTGTGGTGACGTCATTTGGGATAGAACGGGAAAAGAAAGCGTTGTTTTATGCCACCCAGGAGGTCAAAGGAGCCCAGCTCACGTCGGTGGGGAACCCTAACGTGCTGAATAGCCTTCAGGGCAAAGTAGCTGGTGTATCGGTCCGTCTCAATAGCGGCATGCCTGGTAAAGCGCCCCAGATCACCATTCGGGGGAATCGCTCCATTACGGGCAATAATCAGCCATTATATGTCATCGACGGGCTTCCCGTCGCGGGCGGGGTAAGAGTCAATGACCTAAATCCCAATGATATTGAGTCCATGAATATTCTGAAGGGACCGGCGGCTTCGGCGCTCTACGGGTTACGGGCTTCGAACGGCGTAGTGGTGATCAAGACAAAAAGTGGTGGTCGGTCGGGCAAGCCAACCCTCAGTTTCGACAGCCATTTCAATGTTGATGAGGTGGCTCGCTTACCCAAAATGCAGGATGTGTACTCACAGGGCTTAAACGGGAAATTCGATTTGAATCAGATATGGACCTGGGGCGCCAAAATCAGCGAAATCGGAACCTATACCAATGAATTCGGGGAACAGGAAGTAGCCCGTGCCTATGACAACGACCGGGATTTTTATCAGCGCGGCCATACGGTTTCCAACAATCTGTCACTAGCCGACGGCGGGGAGTATGGCCATTTTCTAATCGGTGCTGGGCAGACCAGCCAAACCGGCATCGTTCAGGGCTCGGGTCTTAAACGCTACAACATCAAATTCAACGGTGAGATGACCAAGATCAAAAAGGTGACGGTGGGCCTTTCGCTGAATTATTCGGATTTGACAGTGGATGATTACCCTGAGTTGGGAGGCAATGACAATTATTTTCGGGGACTTACTGATGTGCCACCCTCCTATAATCTGAAAGGAAAACGCTATGCGACTCCTTCCAATCCGTATCAGCAGGTATATTACCGGGGTGGGCAAAACAACCCCTACTGGGCGGTGAACCACAACTGGCGCCAAAACAAAACCAACCGGACCTTTGGTAACCTGCTTTTTCGGTACGACATCTTGCCGGAATTGTCGGTCACTTATCGGGTCGGGATGGATTACTTCAGCACTAAAGAGGTGGATTTCCAGGAGTTGGGGACGGCGACGCGGGGACGTACCATTCCACCCAGTGGGGGGAGCCTGACCATCAACACCGGCAGCCAGAACCAGATCAATTCAAACCTGTTTGTGACCTACGACAAGAATTTAAGCGAAAAGCTGAACCTGAACGTCATCATGGGGAATGAACTGTACGACATCAACAGCAGCAATGACCGGACGGCAGGATCGGATTTCGTAACGGGTGGTTGGGCTAATCTCAACAACGCCACCAATGTGGTTGGCAGCAACTCAATTTCAAGACAGCGGGTAGTTGGGGTCTATGGAAACGTGAATCTAGGGTGGAACAAAATCCTTTTCCTAAATGCCTCGGGCCGAAACGACGTCGCGTCAAACATGCCTACCGGCAACCGGTCGTTTTTTTATCCTTCTGTCGGCGGTAGCTTCATTTTGTCTGAGGCATTGTCTTTTCATAAACGCACGGTTTCGTTGATCAAATTACGCGCTTCCTACGCTGAAGTAGGGCAGGTGGGGCCGGTTTATGTTAACAATGCCGGCTTTGTAAAGGGCAGTCCGGGCGGTTTTGTTTTTCCCTTTAACGGTTTGACGGGCCTGACGCAAAGTTCGACGCGGATTGACCCCAACCTAAGACCAGAAAACACGAAAACCATCGAGCTGGGTGCGGATCTGAAGTTTTTCAATGACCGGATTTCGCTGGAATACACCTATTTCAATTCCCAATCCGACGGACAAATTTACAGCGTTCCGGTGCCGCTTTCTACCGGTGCCTCAGCCGAAATCCGCAATGCCGGATCGATGCTGTCCAAAGGCCACGAAGTGGTGCTGGGCATCACCCCGGTCACAACCGCGGCCTTTACCTGGGATCTTGGAGTCAACTTTACGTCGTTTGACAATACCGTGCAGAGCCTGGCCGAAGGCGTCAATCGGATCGTTTTGTCCGACCCAATCGTGGCCGAAGCCGGTTATGCATATCCATCTATCTACGGCCGGTCGTACCTGAGAGATCCGGCCAGTGGCCAGCTTGTTATTAACAACGACACCAAGTCGTCGACCTACGGTTTTCCATTGACGGATAACAACCTCAAGGTGATCGGTAGTACGGTGCCTGATTTTGAACTGAATATCTCCAACACCCTACGGTACAAAAGTTTGTCCTTGAGCGCACAGCTCGACTGGCGGCAGGGTGGGGTCTTCTGGAACCACGGTTTGGCGGAGGCCAACTGGCGGGGGCTTTCGGCCGGGACGCTGGATCGCGAGCAGGATGTGGTGTTGGAGGGCGTGCAGGGACGCTGGAACGGCACCCAATTGGTGGTGGAAGGGCCCAACACCATCAAGATCAAGAAGGAATATCCTTACTACAGCCAGTTGTGGACTAACTACGAATCACAGTTGTCGGACGCTTCCTTTGTGCGGTTACGCGAGTTGACGCTGAATTATGCCTTGCCGGCCTCGAAATTAGGCCTGAAATGGGTGAAATCGCTGTCACTCTACCTGTCGGCCCGAAATGTCTTCCTGATTTCTGACGCCTTCTCAGACCCTGAAGTGAATTTCAGTGAGGGAGGAAACAACGTCGCCGGATATGGTCGTAGCGGTATTACGCCACAGACCAAGAGCTTCGGTGGCGGTCTTAAAATATCCCTTTAATTTAAAACCGGACACCATGAAATTATATAGACTAGTTATCACAATCGCCATGCTGCTGGCTACGATGGGTTCCTGTTCGGAGAGCATCATGAATGAAATCGACAGCAACCCAAACCAGGTAAACGATGCTCCGCTCAATACACGTTTGCCACAGGCCACAATGGGATATGTCAAGGCCGTGGCAGGGAGTTCGTCCAATCGATTGACTTCTTATTACATCGAACACCATACCAACGTTTTGGGCATGGGAGGAATTTATAATACGATGACCTCCTACAACTCGGGGGGGTGGTCGGGGGCTTACACAGCCCTGAACGATATGAAGCTGCTGAAGGAGAAGGCGTTGGTGTCGGAAGCCTGGGGTTATGCGGGTATCGCGGACGTTCTGATGGCCTATACATATGCCAATCTGGTGGATTTGTACGGTGATATTCCGATGAGCGAAGCACTGCAGGCCGGGGTTATTCGCCAGCCGAAGTTTGACAACGCACAGGAGGTCTATAAAAACCTGCAAAGTATCCTGGATGAAGCGGTCGCCAATCTGGACAAAGGAGCTACTGCCCTGGTTAAACCGGGCAGCGACGACCTGGTTTTTGCCGGTAACATGGCCTCCTGGAAAAAAACTGCCTATGCCTTAAAAATCAGATTACTCAACCGATTGAGCAATACTGACCCGGCCGGATCAGCCAACAACGTGTTGAGTCTTCTCGATAAGTCATTTGCCAATGACACGGAAGGGTTTGTCTTTAAGCAGTATGCCGAAAACCGCAACTACGAAAATCCCTATTCGGGCGCTCAGCAGGCACAACCCGAATTTGCGATGGGCAACGGTATTTACAACGCGCTGGCGTGGTTCAGTTCGGGTTCGAATGTGGAGGATGATCCACGCGCTGCGATCTGGTTTTCACGAATCAGCGGAGCCATAAAACCAGCGCCGAACGGCCTGGCAAATGGCGATTTCGGGGAGCCCCGGCTGGATGGCCGGTTTTATTCAAAGCCTGCTGTTCTGAAGTTCCTGAATTCTCCGCAGCCGCTGGCTACCTACGCGGAACTGAAATTTATTGAAGCGGAAGCCCAGTTACGGTTGAACAACCGGACGGCAGCTTATGCCGCTTATCAAACCGCGGTACAGACTGCGTTGAAACAGGCATCGCTCTTCAATCCGGCAACTGCTCTTTCAACCGAGAAGATCAATGCGTACCTGGCTTTACCGAAGGTCTCGCCGACGGCCTCGCAACTGACGCTCCGACATATTCTGTTGCAGAAGTACATTTATCTGTTCTACGACCAGCCTCTGGAGGCCTATAGCGATGTTCGCCGGGAGTTATTCATCACCATTACGGATCCCAGCGGCTTAGCCAACCGGGTGCCGTATCCGGATTCGGAAATTACCAGAAACCCGCAAGTGCCCAAGAACGTCAACCTCACGACCCTTTTTGATCCATCCACCAAATTGTTCTGGGCTAAATGAGAAGAGGTACTGAAATACGGTTTTGATCGAAGCCAAAGAGTCAATCGGGTTTGGAAAACCGGTCATTGAAACGGCCGGTCACTAGTTGTCGAATGGATGAAACAGCATCACAATGGAACTGAACAGGCGATCATTTATCAAAAAAATGGGACTGGGAGCCGGGTTGGTAGCACAACTGTGGCCGACTACTCCCCCGGTCGTCGTTCCGAACGCGGATGATCGGATTCGGGTGGGCCTCATCGGAGCCGGTGCCCGGGGGAAGTGGCTGGCCAAAATTGCTTCGACGCTGCCCGCATTCGATGTCGTCGCCTGTTGTGATCTCCTGGAAGCCAATAGCGAAGCTTGTCAGAAGGAAATCGAGAAAAGAGTCGCCGTTTATGGCGACTACCGCCGAATGTTGGAGGATAAGCAGGTTCAGGCGGTAATCATCGCTACACCCCTCTTTCTCCATTTTGAAATGGCCAAAACCGCCTTGCACGCCGGGAAACACGTGTACTGTGAGAAAACCATGACGCATAACCGAACTGATTCGCTGGCTTTGCGACAGCTGGTGTCTAGCTCACGGTCCGTCTTCCAGGTGGGTTATCAGCATCGGTTCAACCCGGTCTATGCCGAGATCAAATTCTTGCTGGATAAAGCGTATTGTGGCCGAATCGAGCGGGTGGAATGCACCTGGAACCGGCATGGTGATTGGCGAAGACCTTTGCCGAATAGTGTAGCATTTCGGGGCAATGCCGATTATCCTGACCTCGAACATTTAGTCAATTGGCGCATGTATCAGAAATACTCGGGAGGGCTGGTGGCGGAGCTTTGCTCGCACCAGATGGACATCCTCAACTGGCTGCTCGACGACAAACCGGATCAGATTACTGGCTTGGGGGGCATCGATTATTGGAAGGACGGACGCGACACCTACGACAATGTTCATTTACTGGTGCAATATGCCAAAGGGGTAAAAGCGAGTTTTACGTCACTGACGACGAATGCGTGGCAGGGCTATTCCATCCGAATTATGGGTGATAAAGGATCAGTGGAGGTGATGGGTGAAAATGGGCATCGGGCGAAAATCTATGCGGAGAACACGGAGACGGAAAAAGCGGTCGACGGGGTATCTAGTGCTACCAAACTGGCCTGGGATAACAACGAAGGCGTGCCTATCCGGGTGAAAAACCCAGCCAAAGACGATGTGCTACCTACCGAAGGAGCATTGGCGCATTTTGCGTTGTGTATCCGCGAAGGGAAAAAACCGTTCGCCAACGCAGAAACCGGACACGTGTCGGCGGTTTCGGTCGACTTGGCCAATGAAGCCATTCAAAAAAAATCAATGATAAAATGTTCTGATTCGTATAACTAAACAGTTGAATAGCATGAAAAGAAGAGAATTGTTGGGCCTTGGCATAGTGAGTTCAATTCTGCCAGTAGCTTCCTCCAGCGGGCTAACCTGGGGCCACGAAGCGAATAGAAAAGGTATATCCGTTTTTCAGGAACCAGCCAAAAAACTGACCGTAGTGGAAGACGTAGATGTAATTGTCTGCGGTGGAGGACCGGCCGGCGTGGCTGCGGCCATTGCCTCGGCCCGAAACGGAGCGAAAACGAGGCTTATTGAGTTTCACGGTTGCCTGGGGGGCATCTGGACGGCGGGTTTGCTGAGCAACCTGATCGAGCATGAGAATAAGGGCGGTATAATGCAGGAAATCCTCGACGCCCTGAACCGCACCGGTGCGCAGGTATCGGCCACCAACTATGACGCCGAAGTGATGAAGGTGATATTGGATCAGCTTTGCAAGGATGCGGGGGTGGACGTCCGATTGCACACGCGCGTCGTGGCGGCTTACACCAACAGTAAGAAAAGACTGGAAACGATTGTCACCGAAAGTCAGTCGGGACGGGAAGCCTGGCGGGCCAAAACGTTCATCGACACCACCGGAAATGGCGATCTGGCAGCCCAGGCCGGTTGTAGCTTTGTGAAGGGGCATCCCAGCACCGGGCTGGCACAACCCGCTTCCATGATGGCCATTCTGACCGGAATCACCAAATATGACATGGTGCGCAACAGGTTAATTAGCCAGGCAGGGGTGAAAGGCTCTCAGCATAAAATCAATCTTCGCGAGGAGATCCGGAGTATTGGCATGGATCCTTCGTATGGTATGCCGACCCTGTTTTTGATTCGCGATGATCTGTTTGCCATGATGGCCAATCATCAGTACAACATGAATTCGTTGGATGCCCAGGATATCACCCAGGCAACGATGGAATCGCGGTGGGAGGTTTACAACATGGTGGACAAGCTCCGGAAAAAAGGCGGAATCTGGAGTGATTTACGAATTGTGGCTACTTCGGAGCAAATTGGCTTGCGAGAAGGTCGGCGAATTAAGGGATTGTATACGGTCAATCGGGATGACCTCATCAAAGGATCGCGTTTTGACGATGCGGTTTGCCGGGTAAAGTTTGCCGTGGATATTCACTCGGTAGATGGAAAGGGTGATAAAGGCTATGGCAGCGAAGGCATTCAGGTAAAACCCTATGATATCCCATTGCGCTCGCTGATCGCCAGTGAAGTAGGCGGCTTGATCATGGCCGGACGATGCATCAGCGGTGATTTTTTTGCGCATGCTAGCTACCGGGTAACGGGTAACGCCGTCGCCATGGGGGAGGCCGCCGGAAAAGTAGCGGCAAAAGCATCGCTCACCAATCGCTTAGCGCATGAAGTGCAATGGAAGGAAGTGAATAAGGCCTAAAACAGAGATTTGAAACGATTCAACAAACCGTTTCAAAATAAAATAGTATTGATCCGTGAGTGGGCTTGTAAAGATTTGCGGAGGCTTTGGCCTTACTGAATGTTAGGGGAGTAAGTCGAACGTTAAAAAATATCGTCAGGATGGTAAGCCGCTCTAGCTTGCCATAAGCTTTCTGGACCCGCTTGCCGCTTAATCGACTACCAGATAAGGCAATTGATCGAAGAACTGAACAAAAGTACTCAACATCACGGCGTTCCGGGCCAGATATGGACAAGATATTGTGTCAGTGAGGGTATTAAACGACTCTTTGGGGTTAGTGACGATCCCTCTCAGGTGGTACGTTTACTCAAAAAGGCCAAATGGACCGGGACGCCGTAGCGATGGGTATCGGATCGGACTTACATTCGAAGTGGAGACGGCTGGCTTGATCCAACTCCTGTTGGCTACCAAGAATAGCCAAACGTTGGCGGCCTTGCTCGAAGAAAATTGGACAGAATTAGCGTGCCATTCGGAACGAGAACCGTTTTGGCGAGTAGCCGGTTGCATACGCAATTTCAGTCAGCGATTTATGGGACGAATTCATCAGTTGCAGGGCCCGCTCCACTTTAAGCCTCCTTCGGTATTTACCTGCATCTGCTTTGAGGTTGACATTTAGTTTAATACGACGCTCACATAAACAATTTCTTACCAACCCATCTTTTTAAAGGTTGGTGCGCTCAACAAATTAGATGAGAAATTGAAATAATAGTAGAACGGGAAGCCGTTTCGTCTCATTTAACAACTTTTAACTTGGACTCTGTTTGGAATCCATTCACCTTTGCTGATAAAACCAGCCTTCCTTCCGGTGAAACGATTCCTGTTTTTCTGCTTGATCGCCCTCCCTTTTTCATGTTCTAAAAAAGAGCTGCTGCCGGAATCCGACAAAGATGTTTTGTTTGCCACTCCTTCCCAATCAGAAATCACGCGTATTTATACTGATTGGCAAAAAAGAGACTTAAAGCCTATGGAACATCAGCTTGTGCAGGAAAGCCAACTGCTCAACGGAAAATTCAGGCTCAAAATTGTTGCCTATACGGTTGCCGGGATAAAGCAATACGGGGCTTTACTGATCCCGAAAACCAATAGTCCACTACCCGTCCGGATGTTGATCGGCGGCTTCGGGTTAGGCATTACGGAGAATTCTGTCACCCTGACAGTCGATAGCTCCCTAATCAATTCCCCTTTTATTCTGGCTATTCCTGCCTTACGCGGTCAATCGCTGGCTATCACCGTTAACGGTACCAGGTATACTTCCCCCGTATCGGAAGGGGATCATTGTGACGCATTTGATGGTGCTACGGATGATACCCTCGCCTTTCTAAATCTGATTCAACAAATCGAAAGCCAGGCCGACGTCAGTCGAACCTCCGTCAGAGGAGGCAGTCGAGGGGGTACAGTGGCCCTCTTAGCGGGTATCCGCGACAAACGGATCAAACGAGTGGTTGGGGTGGTCAGTCCCACTGATTTCGTGGGACTAACGGCTCAACATGAAAACGACCCGACCTATCAGTGTCAATTTTTGAAGGCTATACCACATACGCCCGCTTCCCTGCAAGAGGCCAGGACTAAATTAATAGCTTCGTCCCCGCTGTATTTCGCCGATCAACTGCCTTTAACGCAACTCCATATGGGGCTGAATGATTGGAATGTACCGATCGCTCAAGGCACTGAACTGGAGCAGAAAATGATCGCCTTAGGCAAGTCGTCAACTTTTTCCCTGTATACCTATCCCAAAACCCATTCCGATATCGCCATCAACAACCCTGAACTGATAAGCCGGATTGAACAATTTTTAGCCCAGCTGTAAGAGAGCCAGCTCACTACTCATATAGGACATCGTTGTTTTGGGTGAGCCAAAGGGACCGGCATGGATTTGAATTTCAAAGGACCAGAAATCACAACGATTCCGGCGAAAAGGGAGTGCTACCCATAATAAACTCATGATGCAAGTTGCGGTTAACGAAATGAAAATGCTGCCGCTTCGGTAGTCCGATTGAGGACCTCAACAATTTGGGATTCGGTGAATCGCGATGGTTGGCCGCTGCCGTATTTTTTATGAGAAGTAGTTTAAAACTAGTATTTTCTTTAATTCTAAACTGTCCGAATTTTAGGAATACTTACAATTGCTCAATTGTTTCACCTAAGCCGAGCGACTAGTTTACCGATACTTAGCTTGGCAAGAGGTAAAATAACAGAGCTTCTTAACAGGGCGATTGAAGAGAAAGCGTTCCCGTTATTTCTGAGTTTAGAGTTTTTCAACAACCTTTATTAGGGATGACATAGATCACGTTGCCCGAAACTGATAAATTGAAGCCATACTTTTTTGCAGGGGGAAGTGGTAGTTGTTGCCATGTCTTGCCCATGTCAGATGACCGGAATAGACCATCTGAGCGGCTACATAGTAAATATTTACCCATTTGTTTGATAGATGAAATATCCGATGGAGATTGAAATAAGCCTATTTTTTTCATCACTAAACTACTCCAGGAAGGCTGAAGATCTTCATCTATGGCCTGCCAGGTTTTTCCACTATCCATTGAAATGTGTAGGCTGTTTGTTTGGGTTATTGTGTTGTTTACGATTGCTGCAAATCCGCCATCAATACGCTCCACAGCGACGCCAATACCCTCTTCACTGAGCACACGATCCCAGTTTTGACCATCATCGGTGGATCTTAGTATTCCCTCTCTGTCAGTAGCCAAAAGTACACCGTTTGACTCTACCAATCTCATTGCCCCACCCCCAACATACACTTGTTTCCAGGTTTTTCCATGGTTCGTTGATCTAAATAGGCTGTTGCTGGAAACGATGAAAACGGTGCCTGAAGCCGTTTCAAAAACGGTGCGCACAAATTTTACTTTGTAATTCGCGTAATAATAATCTATCGTTCTGTTTAGGCGTAAGGCTTGCTCTTGAAAATTCTTATAAACGGGTGCCCAATCACCCGTTTCGTTTATCTTCTGTAGAAAATGACCCTTGAAATCATAGGCAAATATCCCATTCTTGCCAGGAGCAATGTTACGTTGATTACCGGGAATGATCTCTTTTGTCCAAAAAGAAGTTGTGGAATTGGGTTCACTGTGATAAACCCCATTTCCAGCACGTAAATAGATCCCACGGTCATTTGCGAAGAAACCATCACTCCTTATACCTTCTCTCTGCAATTTTTCAGGCAACCCTTTGCTAATGTCCTGCCAGGTTTGTCCGCCATCAGTAGATTTGAAAATGATGTTGACAACCCCCGCTGACTTACCCTCATTTGTTGGTTTCTTTTTTGCTTCCTTTTCTTTTAGCACAAAAGAATTGAGTAAAACTAATACCGAGAGGATGGCCGGAATAAACACAAATAATCTTTTCATTTTCTTTAATTTAAAGTAAAACCATATCTATTCGTAAAAGCGGAAAGTAGCCGGTGAGACAATACACTTATTTTTCTACTTCTCTTTACTTTAAAAGAGTGTAATGGTCTTTCCACCAGAACGATATACGTCGTGCATAGATCCAAACCACATCCTTCCATCGTCGTTCAACAAACCTACCAGTCTTTGTGCTGGGATGTGTCAGAGGATAGTAAAAGAATGTTAACGAAAGGTAAAAGTTGCCGCTTCGGGCTTTAGATTTAAGCTGCTGTGGATTTTTTGCCCTTAAGCAGGCTGGCATATTGTACAAATATGTTGCCTATACAACGGTCTTATAAAAGCGCTCCTTTATGCGATTTCAATACTGACTAAAAAACGATGAGCTTTTAAATGGAGCGTTTTTATTGTGGACAGATGCGGTATGTCGCTGCTAACATTTTACGCTGTTTCGAGTTTTATCGATACGTGTATGGCGTGTACAATTCGGGATTTACAAATGTATTCCCGATCCTAAAGAGGGGATGGCTGAGTAGATAGCGCTGTTTTCTTGGTCCATCTTCGAATTCACGTTTCTACCATACACCCCCGGGAATTTTCACCGGGGGCTGTTTTGGGTGCAAGAAAAGACACTTACCAAATGGTGGTTGCTTTCTTGAAAATTTGTACTGGCTGACCAAACTATACGATGATAAATAGGGCGTTGATTTTTCTCAATGTTGATCAATGGATGTTTAGTTTACATCAATCATCGCTATCGTAACCGCTTGATTTTTTGCATTTATGGTAATTATCCGGTAGCTTTCTCCAAGCTCTGTTCGTATTATGGATTTCTCTCGATTCATTTTTCTCGCTCTCTTCCTTGCTGAACTCTGGTTTCTTTACAAAAAGAGCCATCGGGGTGATCGCGGATAATCGTCGTAATGCAAGATTTTCCTGGCTTACGGGATTGACGTAAGTCAGGTAGCATCAGGCAATTGTCTTATTTCGATTAAGGGTGTGATGGCAATACTTAGAAAGAGTGGATTTGTGTACAACTAGGAAAATAGTTAGCTTTGGATAAAGTAAAGCTAAACTATTCTCGGCTATGGTACGATCCACCCTTATTTCAATTCTTTGCATTCTTGGCCTGATCGTCAACGCGTTTGCTCAATCCAAGGCATTTACTTTTCAGCAAGCAGAGGAGAAGGGTAAATCCTATCAGCAACTGGATAAGCTTTACAAAAGTGCTATCCATGCCGATACGGCTTTTGCTGTTTTCAAAACTAGTACTGATCAGCAAAAATTGTATGGTGCCTATACGAAATTGCTCCAGGATCTAGGTCGTTTTTTAAAGCAAAACAATTTTCAATGGGAACGTTCTACCCGTTGCTTTAATCGTATTTATTTGAGTGCTGACGGAAAAATTGATTACTTTCTTTACCATTTTTTACCCAATAAAGAAGATCCGAATTATCAGGTTTCTGAACGAAAGCGCCAGGAGTTTGCAACGTTGCTGGATCGCTTTGCTCAAGAGTATCAATTTTCGTTAACGGCAAACGAGCCATTTGCGCAATGCAGCCCAGTAGTCTATTCCGATAAATAAAGATGATGAGTATGGTTTGGATCTTATCTTACGGTTTAGAAAACAAGGCATTGAACGTCTATGAAACGTAGGTCTTTCTAACGAAAAAACGACGAAATGAAAAAGTATGCATACTTGTTAGTCTCACTCCTTTGCTCATACGTCGTGTTGGCAAACCCTCTTCCAAAACATGATCCGGAACGAAACTTCGAGGCATTTTGGCGATTATTTAATCAGTATTACGCCCATTTCGAAACCAGAGGAATCAACTGGAAAAAACAGTACGAACAGTTCAGGCCCCAAGTCAATGCCCATACCACAAATGAACAATTGCTCGCCATCTTCAACCAAATGGTGGCTCCCCTGAAAGATGGCCATGTGGTTATTTCACCAACTGGCGACCTACCCGCGAGTGCCAAATACTCCCGCTTTTATCAAGAATTTCCCACCAAAGAATTACAGAACCAATTCCACCAAGTCTCCCTTACCACATTACAGGCACTAGGGTTTGGGCCCTTTGTGAAGTTTAGGAGTGAGCTCTACCAGATTGGCGGCTACTGTCGGTCAAAAGAATTTGGCTATCTGCAACTAAACGGCTTCGGAGGAATGCCTTTGGCGGATTTTGCCAAACAGTTGGATGAGATGGTTGTTGAATTCGCTGATGTAAAGGGACTTATCATTGATATTCGTATCAATGGGGGTGGTTCACCCGACTTTTTAGGTGCTTTAGTCGGACGGCTAACCCAAGTGAAACGACTCGTTGGCTATGGCCGTGCCCGCGTGAGTAAACCAAAATTTGAGTATACGCCCTGGGAAGCCTATCAGGTATCCCCCCAAGGACCCAGACAACTCATCAAACCAACCGTTCTGTTGACCAGTGGCGCTACAATTAGTGCCGCCGACCATTGTGCAATGTACCTGAAAGAGTTTCCCTATATACGACTGATGGGGGAGCCAACAAACGGCATTTTCTCACCTATGTTAGGCAAGATATTACCGAATGGTTGGGAGGTTTCCTTGTCGGATGGGCAAATCGTTAGCAGTAAGCGGGTCAGTTATGAGGGCAAAGGTGTTCCGGTTGATGTAGTAGGCTTACATTATCGAGACACTATGTTGCAGGGGCATGACCCCGTTTTAGATCAGGCCGTCGATTTTCTGAATGGGCATCAGGTAGAGCTGGCTCAACAAACTATCTGCTACGAACAAATTGCCTTGGACTTCTACGCCGACAGCTTACTGACTACTAAGACCTACGGCGATATAACCGCTTATTCGACCGGTTTAGTGGAAGAGGACGCCACGTTGCTAGCGCCATTCGCAGTTAAGTGCTATTCGTTAAAATCGGCTTATTGGACGAATGGTGTAGAAAAACGAATGCAAGCCGAGCAGCAGGCGGATTCTGGGTTCTATCAGCAAAACGTAGCGAATCGATTCTACGTAAAGGTACCGGGACCAATACGGTCTAGAATGCAGTGGCCTTTTGCCAAGCGTAATGCGCGCCGATTGACCGTAGCTCATCACATTACGATTGACAATAAGCAGTACGTTCAGCTTCATTTAAGCCAGGGAGCTTGGCGAGGAGAAACCATTTTAGTGGTAGTAGATACTACTGGCCAGGTAGTTGAACATTGCTCCCTGAGCTACAACTATTTGAGTGGACAACCGCATCGGTAAGTATAGTCTGGCCGGCGTAGAGTGGCTTAGTGTCGGCAGGAATTCTTTCCCACAGGAGCGTACATCGCCTAACCAAACAGGGGTGGGCCGCCGAATTCATCTCACAAATTCCTTCTCAACGTGAGACGAGTTAGCTTTTCAATTGACTGAGATCCGTCGCTGCGGTACAAAACCAGATTTAAAGTTATGTACGGTGGCTCATCGTATTGTTAATACATTCTGACTGCATTCAAATCATGGATCGCCCAAGTTTTTTGAACGCATAGAAAATTGTTCATAGAGATGCATTTTACTGTTTAGGAACCATTTGAAAGTTGTATTCAGTAATTTGACCGATAGCAGCCGGACAGCAGTTATGCCCATCACCACCCGAGAGTCGGTAATTACTGTATTTGGGATAAAATCTTGGATCATTAGTGTTAGTTTGAGCTTAGCCCCCAAAAAAAGAGGTGCCCATTGCGGAGCACCTCTTTTGTTTAACTTCAAAAATTGATTAATTCTGCACAGCCAATGGGTTGTACAAAATTTCATCTTCGGGAATCTGAAGGGTCATATTGGCTACCGGTAAGCTAGACTTGGTAACATGGTTAGCAGAGCTGGCTCTGTCCACAGGAATATTCCAGCGCTTGTTGTTGTAGAACTCGCGGCCGCCTTCACCCCATAGTTCGATGCGGGTTTGTAGCTGCACCATTTGTAACGTGGTGAGCCCCTGCATCGCAGGATAAGTAGCCGTAGTTAGCGGGGTCATTCCTGCTTTGGTACGGGCCGCCAACAACTTGTCGAGCGTTGCTTTGGCAGCTGCTTCTGTAGCTGGCGACATCGCTTCCGCTTCCGCTTTCATAAGCAGTACTTCCGAAGAACGCATGTAATACGTCGTTGAAGCGCCCACATCAATTTTGTTGTTGCTGTTCAATCCGTGGGTAGCTGCGAACTTTAGGTTCGTGTAAGAAGGGATAAAGGCAACCGTGTTGTTTGGCGGATAAGTGTAGTTGCCAATTGGTTCCAGCGAAAATGCATCTTTACGGAAATCACTGGGGGCTATTTTTTCATACAGCCGGTTATCAATCCGCTTGTAGGCTCTTTCCAGCCCTCCGTTTCCTCGACCGAAGGGATTCATGTAGGCGAGAAAGTAAGGGTTTGCAGCACCAAGCGGGAAACCTAAAATGACCTCCGGATTTTGCGCATTATTGAGAAAGCCATTGGTTTCCGGCCTAATTTCGGGAGCTGCTGCGGTACCTATGTTCTTACCTCCGTACTGGGCCTGGCTCAGAAGCGTTGGATACTTTGCCAGAATCTCATTGCACGCACTGATCGCAGTGGCCCAGTCCCCAGTCCATATCGATACACGGGCCAGCAGGAAATTGGCCACAGCCAGATCGATGTCCGTGATATCAGCCGTATAGCCAATCCCAGCCTCTTTGAACAAGGCAATGGAACGGTTCAGGTCGTTTTTGATAAAGGCATACGTTTCAACAGCCGATGAACGAGGCTTGTTTTGCTGAGTGGGTTGAAACCGGTCATACAACGGAAGGCCAAGTTTGTCCTTTCCGCCCTGCAGGAAGGCGTTCTGATAATTTTCCATTAGGTAGCTGTACCCATAGGCTCTGGCAAACAATCCTCGGGCTTTGCACTCCTTCAGAAAGTTGTTGTTGGCTATGGTTTCATCCGGAAGGTAATTGAGCATCTGGTTAGCCGTCGTAACACAAAACCAGCCAAACTTCCAGTAAGCAAAATTCTTTGCGTTGGCCGCTCCAATGAAGTCACCGAGCTGGTATTCGATTGAACCGGAGAGTACGTTCAGCCCTTCCTGATCGCCCAGAACGATATCATTTCCTTCAATGGAGCGATTGACATCCAGTCCCTGATTGGAATAATACATGTCCGCAACACCCGCACCTGTGGCACCCACGTTGTTGAAAAGCAGGGGCATGGCGTTGGCCATTCCACCCATGACGATCCGGATCTTGGCCTCGTCACCCGAGGCCAGAAGTTCGGCTATTTGCTTGTCGGTAATGCTGTGTGGTGGCTCCACTTCCAGCTTGTTGGCACATCCAGAAAATAGCAGCATACCCGAAACTGCCAAACCCGTTATATAGTTATTTAAAATACGCATCTTTCGACTAATTAAAAGTTAAAATTAATACCTACCGAAAAGGTACTCATCGGCAGATACACGGCTGCCCCTACCTCCATTCCACCTACCAGCGACATGCGCGGATCGATACCTGAGTGAGCCGTCAACATGGTCAGGTTGTCGCCGGATGCATAGACCCGTACACTTTTTGTTTTCAACTTGTCCAGAAGGGGGCCACTAAGCGTATAACCCAAGGTGAGGTTTTTGATATTCAGATAAGAAGCGCTGAATAAAGCCTGATCGGTGTACTGCCATGGCCCAAATGTTGAGCCGCCCGTGTAGAACGTATCCCCATAAAATGTCATCGGGAATTTAGCGTCTCTGTTCTCAGGTGTCCAGGTATTTCCCAATACTTCTTTCGATAAGGCGTTCCCTATGTTCCCTGATCGGTACAGGTGGTTGGCATATTCCACACTCAGGAATTTTCCTCCCAATTGGTAGGCCAGGATAGCGGTGAAGTCGAACCCTTTAAATTGAAGGCTTGTGGTAAAGCCACCAATAATTTTGGGAATTGCACTCCCCATTTCATACCGGTTGGCCAGCGTGTAATTAGTAGTGCTAACAATGTCGCCCACTCTGCTTTCCCGAAAGCGTCCTGCGTCCTGGTCTGCCTGCGTAACGGTGTGATGGAACAGGGGCAAACCGGTGCTCTGATCCACTCCTGCATACTTGTAGAGATAAAGGTTGTAATAATCCTTATTTTCACCACGCAGGTACATGATCTGGCCGGAGTTGTTCGCACCGCCATTGGCAATTCCCCATCCATCGATGGAGCCTGTGAAGTTTCCGCCCAGGGCTGGCGAACCGACACTCTTGGGAAATTTAGTCAGAATGGTGCGGTAGTGGGTACCGTTCAATCCGATGCTCCAGTTGAAATTTTTGCTTTGGATGAGTTTGATGTCCAGGGCAACTTCCACACCGCGGTTGACAATTTCAGCGTTGTTCAGGGTGAGTGAAGCTTGTCCCATGGAAGTGGCAAGAGGCTGTGCAAACACGGAGTTTACCGTCTTCTTGTTGTATACATCGATGGTTCCATTTAATCTCCTGTTTAAAAGGGTGAAATCGATACCGGCATCAAAGGTGTGCGTGTTTTCCCAGGTTAATTTATCATTGACGGCAGCCCCTTGCTGAAGTGTGTACGTGGCAGGAACACCGGTTCCAGCCGTTGAGTTGGTGTAAACCGCCCCGTAGCTCCAGGTCTGGTACCCCGAATAGTTGCTGATACCGCTCTGGTTACCGATCACTCCATAGCTGGCCCGTATTTTCAAATCGTTAATGATGTTGTTGGTTCCCTGCATGAATTTTTCCTGAGAAATACGCCATCCACCACCAACGGACCAGAACGTGCCCCAGCGATTCTCGTTGAATCGGAATTTAGACGAACCGTCTCTGCGCAGCGAGCCTTCCAAAAAATACTTGTCGTCATAGTTGTACACCGCCCGGCCAAAATAGCTATCCATGGCCGTGATGTCTCCACCATAACCCGGAACACCGAACGGTGCGCCCGCTGTATTGTACCGGCTGGTGAAGTTACCTGCGCCCGTAAACCCATTGATCAGAGAATAGGCGGAAGCAAAGTTCACCAGGTCACTTTTAAATTGGTAGAATTCATGGGCAGCCAGTGCCGTAACGGAGTGGCGACCAAATTCTTGACCCCAGTTAAGCAGCTGTTGCGTGTTGAAAACGCCGGTGTTCGTATAATACTTTCCAATCGCACCGATACCTACTACAGCTCCCGTCTCAGGCGTACCGTAACGCGTCCGCTCTTCCGTAAAGCGGTCATACGAAATGTTGTTTGTAAAGCTGAAATTCTTGAGGAAATTCACCGTGAAATACCCTTTAAGGTTCAAGTCGTGCGATTCCCTACGATCGATGTCTTTATCCAACAGGTCGATCAGGTTGGTCGCATAAAGCGGTTGGCTGGTGGTTCCGTTCGGGAACGTACCGGGCTGAACGCCAAGAGGAGAATAGGTATCATTCGCATTATCAGAGACCATGTCGGTGCCGTTCGGATTTTTACGGATATTTCCCTGAAGGTCTCTGGCGAACAACGGTATGAGTTGATTCTGCCCATTCACCCACCGGAACACGTTTTGCTGCACGGTTCCGGGGTTACGTCCAAAACGGGTAGCTGGCGATTGGGTATTCCGCATACTGTAACCCAGATTGGTTCCTACTTTCAGCCAGCTGGTGAGTTGCGCATTAACATTTGTACGGGCGTTGTAACGCTTGAATGTCGACCCTCTGATATAAGAAGGATCTTCCAGCAGGCCCACAGAAACGAAGTAATCCATTTTATCGGAGCCACCACTTGCCGATATTGTATGCTCCTGACGGAACATTTTTTCGAAAAAGTAATCCTTGTACGATCCGGCTGGCCAAAGTGGTCTTGCATTCGGATTCAACTTGCCCGTAGTCGGGTCAATCAGGTACGCACCCGACATGGTCGCGCTGGCATTGGCTCCGCTACCGGTGGTGGTATACACCGCGCCCGGCACGTCATAGGCCATGTAGTTGCCCAGTAGGTTCATGGCAAAGTTTGTCCTTGATCCTGTGTAATCGAATAAATGGGAACTGGCAAACAAACCGGCCTCTTGATGAGACATGTTTGGATTGGCGACATTCGTCGTGAATTTGCCGTCGGTCGATGATCCGCCGTTCACACCGTAGCGTGCGGAGTTGTAGATGGCCAGCCAGGCATGTTCATAAATGTCTTTGGCATCATCAATGAGATCAAACCGCAATCCACCCAGATAATTGAATCCAGCCCGAGTTTGTACCGAAATATTCGGTTTGCCTTTTGTGCCTCTTTTAGTAGTCACCAGCAAAACCCCATTTGCTCCACGCGAACCGTAAACGGCAGTGGAAGCGGCATCTTTCAATACGCTGATGCTTTCAATATCCTTCGGATTGATGGAAGACAGGGCATTGGGATATTCAGTGGGTACGCCGTCGATCACGATCAGGGCATTGGAGCTGTTCTGGCTGGTAGAGCCCGCTCCGCGTAAACGAATACCCATGTCCAGACCGGGCTGCCCATCAACGGCAGAGACCTGAATCCCGGGAACCGTACCTTCAAGGGCTCTGGTAACCGTGGAGTTTGCCTGCACAGAAATGATTTTAGAATCAACCTGTGATACCGCACCTGTAAGCGTGCTTCGCTTAGCGGTACCGTACCCGATCACGACTACTTCGCTAAGCTGATTGTCGGCCGCGGCCAGATTAATGTCAATCACTTTCCGGTTGCCCACAACGGTTTCCTGGGTGGTATATCCGATAAAGGAAAAAACCAGGGTGGAATTTGTACTAGGCACATTTGGGATGGTAAAAATTCCATCGGAATTGGTGACAGTGCCGATCGTTGTCTCTTTAACGATCACACTCACCCCGGGCAACGTGGCCCCTGAGGCATCGGTTACCTTTCCGGAAACCTGCACCTGTGCATAAAGGCCTAGGCTAAAAAGCAGGTTGCACAGAAGGAATAAGGATCCTTTTCTTTTAATCGTAATGATTTTAAGCATACTCAAATTAAGATTAAGGGTGAATACTAAACTTGCAAAATAATTTGGTTTAAGAAAAATGGTATTTACATGTTGTAAAAGCAGAAGGGGAGAAATTTCTCCCTACCTAAGGTATCCAAAAATGACACACTTCACTGAAAATATCCAGATAAAGCCCGGTTTCTGAGCAGCTTTTGAATGGTTTGGATTACGGTTTGTGCGGTTCAATACCGTCTCTTACCGGATGATTGCGTCACGCGGCTACTGCTTCTTTCAGCTGGTCATACAGAAACCGTTTGCTTTTGCGGGAAGAGGGGTGCCAGAAGTTAATGACATCGATACCGTTCCAGTGGCCAATGCTGTAGGATTTGGATGCTGATTCCTTTAACGGCATTCCCAACAGACTTTCCAGATAGCTTTTATATCGGAAGCAGCCGATGATCAGGGTAGGATTGATCTGGTTGATTTGTTGGTGTAACAAGGAGCGGCTTTCCGTGATGTATTGGTGAATGTGCCTCCAGTTAGCGATCGCCGTTCCACTGGCTTTTTTAACATTAATAAAGGCGACCGATTTTAAAGCCCTGTGTTTATCTTCATTACTGACCTGATCAATGCAATCCGGAAAGTCGTTTTGAATTCCATAGGCCCATTCTCCCAATCGATGAGCGAACTGGAAAAGCATAACGGATTGCATCCACTTCCGGTAGTCTGCATGGTTGTTTACATAGTCGTGACCCTTTTGATAATTGTGTTCTTTAGCAATGAAGAGAATTTTAATAGGCTGATTTTCGTAAAGGACGGGGTCGATAATACCGTCTTTGACAAACTGGTGGTCGCAGTCAGGTAAATTATTGTTTTTATAAAGTTCTTGAAACTGCGTAAAAATAGATTCGTTATTCATGTGTCTTCAACAGATAGGTCAGAGATGAGGTAAGAATTAGTTAACTATGAATGATTGACTAAGATTACGGGAATTATTGGAGAAAATAATGATCTTTCCGGAGATAATTTCGGGCTTGATGAAACCGTTCACCTTTGTCCTTTTTTGGGCTAATTTATTAGCTGGCTGCCAGCATAAAACCGTTCAGCCGCCAGAGCGGGATGCGGCAACGAGCAGGTACCTATGACTTGACGAAGGCATCAGCCTTTGACGTTGATGGGGGAGCGACCAATTACTTCAAGCCGTATAGCTCGTTGGTACTAATCCGCCTGACGGTAACCACCTGGTTATCAAAGAATACCTTAGTCTCTAAAAGCGTTTTCATGGACCGTGTGTGTCTCAATTGCTCAACCGATTTCACGCAGGCGAATTCCTTATTGTCGGATTTTTGATACAAATCCATCACGCTTTACCGTTACTTACTACAAAGTAGGTCAGTACGCCATTCATTCCAGCCTTGACAGATCCACCAGACATTGCCTTATGGAAACGGATTAAATCCGGGGAAGAGGCTGCTTTTGCAGACCTGTTTTACCAGTATTATCCGGTGTTGTGCGTTTATGCCCAGCGCCTACTGGACGACTCGGACCAGGCCAAAGACGTTGTTCAGGGTGTTTTTGTTCGACTCTACGAACAACGAGAAAGCATCCTGCTAGTCACTTCCCTGAAAGCGTATTTATACAAGGCGGTTCAAAACGCTTGCCTGAATCAAATTAAGCAAGCCCATACTTACCAAAGCCACCAGCAACATCTCCTTCAGCTAAGTCCACCTGCCGATCATACCGAACCGATTTTGCAACTGGAACTCGAGCAGCTGATTTGGCAGGCCGTGCAGCGCTTGCCCCCGCAGTGCGGACGAATCTTTCAGATGAATCGCTTTGAAGGGAAGAAAAATAACCAGATTGCCCAAGAATTAGGTTTGTCCGTTCGGACCGTTGAAACGCAGATCAGCAAAGCCCTGACCCTCCTAAGGGAATCCCTTGCAGATTACCTACCGGTACTACTTCTGCTGGCCCCAGCTGATTTTTTATAAAAAAGCGGAAGTGAATACGTGTGGAGACGGTTTGAATTGTCTTACTCCTAAACAATGGGTATGCCTCCTTCAATTCCCCCCCATATCGATCAACTAATCATTCGCTTCCTGGCCGGAGAAGCGAGCCCAAAAGAACGTCAGCAGCTAGAAACCTGGACTGCTGCGGATCCCAGCCATCGGCAGTATCTGGACCAAATGAGGACGTTGTGGCAACACAGTGAATCGGCGACCGATTTTGCCCATATTGATGCCCACAACGACTGGCACCAGGTTAAAGCCCGGATCAATGCTGGCAGTCAGATGGCCGACCACCAACCACGCTATCCATCTCGTTGGGGCGTCCATGTCTGGTTAAAAGTAGCTGCCGCATCGGTTCTGGTTTTGGGCGTGTTGATCGGTCTGTATCGCCAACAGATGGTTATTCAACTGCCTGATCCCTTAGTAATTACAGCAACGGTACAACCGCTGCAACTCACGTTATCCGATGGCACCAGGGTGTATTTGAATAAGCAGGCCAGCCTAACGTATCCCAACCAATTTGCGGGTCAAACCAGGAGCGTTACCCTAAGGGGTGAAGCCTTTTTCGAGGTTACTAAAAACCCCGCTAAACCGTTTTTGATTACGTCCGGTGCCGTCCTGACCCGGGTGGTTGGCACCTCCTTTTCTGTCAATGCTCCGAGAGAAGATTCCGTACAGGTCACCGTGCTTACCGGCAAAGTTGCCCTATCTAAACCGGGAGACCTACAAGAGTCACTCGTGCTCACCCCGGGTGAGCGGGGCGTCTTCCGAAAGAATGCGTTTGCCGAATCGGCGAATACGGATGTAAATTTTCTTGCCTGGAAGACGAAGGTTTTAACCTTTCAGAATACACCCATTGCCGAGGTTGTTCAGGACTTGAATCGCTACTATGGCCCGAAACTAGAGCTGGCTGGTACGGCTTTAGAAAACTGCCGGTTAACAACGACGTTCCGCCAGCAAAGTCTTGATGAGGTTCTTGCCGAAATTCAACTGGTGCTGCCCGTGCAGATTCAACGCCACCAGGGCCGTATTATCCTCTCCGGAAAGGGCTGCCTGTAATTAGCTCCTCCTGTCAACTTTCTTTCACACTCTAAAAACGTTTATGCGTACGATTTGTGGGCTCTTGTGGTTGATCCTTATACCGATAGCAGAGCTGTATGGCCAAAACAGTATCCTCGATAAAACCATCCACTTACCCAAAACCACCGCCACACTGGAGCAACTCCTTGGGGAGCTAAGTCAACAGGCACAGATTCCCTTTTCTTATAGTAATCAACTGCCCTTACAGAAACAGGTTACCGTTCGGCAAGCTCAACAAACCCTTCGACGTCACTTAGATGATGCCTTGCTCGGTCAGTCGGTATTGTACGTAGTCCAGAGAAATAAGATTATCCTACGAATCAGTCCCCGTACCGCCAAACCCGATTCGGTGATCCGAAAAGTAACGATTCGTGGTTTGGTTCGGGATTCCGCTTCCGGTGAAGCCCTCATGGGCGCCAGCTTGTACATCCGGGAATTGGCGATCGGTACAACCACGAATACCTACGGCTTTTTCGCGCTAACCGTTCCTCGAAATACCTATACGCTAACGGTTTCTCACATGGGGTACCGCCCTCTTTCGACGCGACTTCCACTGGTTGAAGACCAACGAATGGATATAAACTTACCAGCAATCCCGCATCAACTGGCCGAAGTAGTAGTGTCGAGTGAAACTGCCAACAATCAAGTGACGGCAAGCCAAATGAGTTCGCATCGACTCAATGCCGCAACGATTCGCCAGATGCCGGCCCTGGCCGGGGAACCGGATGTTCTCAAATCGATCCAATTGTTACCGGGTGTCACTACGGTGGGGGAAGGCTCTACGGGTTTTTCCGTTCGGGGTGGTGGACTGGATCAAAATCTGATTTTACTCGATGAGGCTCCTGTCTACAATCCGGCTCACTTCCTGGGTTTTCTATCCGTTTTCAATACAGATGCGATTAAGGACGTATCGCTTTATAAAGGCGGCATTCCCGCTCAGTATGGCGGCCGAGCTTCTTCGGTGCTGGCCATTCAGTTAAAGGAAGGGAACACTCACCAATTTCGCGCTACGGGTGGTGTCGGTGTATTGGGAGGAGCCCGATTGTCCGTAGAGGGCCCACTGGCGGGTGGGAAAGGCTCCTACATCCTCTCCGGGCGACGCACGTTTACTGAACCGTTCCTCTGGCTAGGGTCATTGGCCGACTCGACCCTCCGGGGCACCAATGTGAATTTTTACGATGGCAATCTGAAACTGAACTACACCCTCAACGAGAAAAATAAGGTTTACCTGTCCGGCTATTTCGGTCGGGATATGAATCGGCTCCCCTTATTGGATTACCAGATCCAGTGGGGCAATGCGACGGGGACATTGCGTTGGAATCACCTGTTTAGCCAGCGGCTTTTTTCCAATTTCACGCTGCTCTACAGTCGCTATCAATACCGATTACGTACGCCTGCCGCTGAGGCTCCCTTTTCCTGGGAATCGGCTATTGAAGACAAAGGAGGGAAAGCCGATTTTACCTGGTTTGTCTCTCCCCGGAGCACGGTTAACTTCGGGCTTCATTCGGTGTATCACCAGTTTAGGCCCGGTCAAAACCGCGTGAATCCGGGGCTGAGAGTGCCCGGTCGCAATGCCCTGGAAACCGCTCTTTATGCCGGCGTCGATACGAAATTAAGTTCAACCCTCCGTCTGGAAGCGGGGTTGCGCTATTCCTTGTTTCAGAACATGGGCCATGCGCTCGTCTATCAATATAATCAGGCGGGTCGGGTGGTTGATTCGATTGCCTATGGGGCTGGGACGGTGTACCATTCTTACGCTGGAGTGGAGCCCCGGCTGTCGATTCGGTACCAGTTGGCAGACAACCAATCAATCAAGGCGGGCTATAATCGCCTGTATCAATATGTGCATCAGCTTACCAATTCCAGCTTATCCTTTACATCCTTTGATATCTGGTATCCGAGTGGCCCTACCCTGCCACCGATCCGGTCCGATCAGGTATCGTTGGGTTACTTTCGCAGCCTGGGCAACCGGCAATGGGAGGTATCGCTGGAAGGTTACTACAAATTCATCGCTCACCAACTCGATGTCCGGGATCACGCTCAACTGACATTTAATCCCTATCTGGAAGCGGAATTGCGAACGGGGCGTGGCTGGTCGTATGGCCTGGAATTTTTCGTACAAAAACAGACGGGACGGTTGACGGGTTGGGCCAACTATACCTTTTCACGCGCCTGGCGGCAACTCCCTGCTATCAATGAAGGGCAAGCTTATCCGGCGCTCTATGACCAACCGCATAAAGTATCCCTGACGGCGGGGTATAAAGCCTCTAAACGGGTAAATCTGGGGTTGAATTGGCTCTATAACACCGGCGGGGTCATTAACCTGCCGGTAGAAAGTTTTGCCTACGAGAACCAAAACGTGCCTGTTTACGGCGCTCGTAATGCCAGTCGATTACCGGATTACCACCGACTGGATCTGTCAGCGACGGTCCGACAACCACCCAAGCCAGGTCGCCGGTGGACAGGAAGCTGGGTTTATACCATCACCAATGTGTATGCCCGCAAAAACCCGTTAACGATTTATGTAGGCGAAGACTTGTCGGCAACTCGGAATCCAACCCAACCCCGCTTAGTCGCCAACCGAGTGTATTTGTTTTCCATTATTCCTTCCGTCTCTTACCAATTTTCCTTTTAACCCTCGATTGCTATGAAAATAAGGGTGCTTTGGCTTTATCCACTAGTTATTTTAGGACTCATGAGTTGCGTGGAGGAAATGGATTGGAATGAACGAACCCGTCCAGCAACGAACCGATTGGTGGTCGAAGGTAGTATCACCACCGAACGGAAGGCGCACTCCGTTAATCTTTCCCGCACGAACACGGCGATACCCACCGAAGCTGGAAAAGGCGTTTCAGGAGCCATTGTTTCTATTTTCGACGGCACGACTCATTTTCCGCTTTATGAAGTCGACACGTTGCCTGGATTATACCTGACCGACTCGACGGTAGCTGGGGAAGTGGGCCAAACCTACACCCTACAGATTGACCTGGGTCCAGCCAGCTATTCGGCCACGACGACCATCGAACCGGTCGGAGACTTTGAATCGCCTGCCAGCCTTTTTGCCCCACCTAACCGATTGGGGAATCCGATCCGGGGAAACCTAATCGTTTTTGAGTTGGAATTTCCCAAAGTCCGCTATGGGGCCGCTGCTCCCGCCAGGGACGTTTTTTATGCTCAGGAACCGATCGGACAGCAAGGGATGAGTGCTTTTTATTACCAGTTTCCGGGCATTGACCCGGAAGGCTTTCTGCTGAATTTTTCGGGCGTGAATCAAAAGCTGCTGGTGGAGGCAGGAACGGTGATGACTCAGTGGCGTTACTCCTTAACCGAGCCACACTATCGATTTATTCGTGATGTATACGCAGAAACACAGTTCAAGGGCGGGGTTTTTGATCGCATGCCGGCCAATGTGATGGGAAACATCAGCAACGGAGCACTCGGTTTTTTTAGTGGTTCAAAGGTGGCTACCCGGTCGTTTGTGGTGCAAAAATCCTGGTTGGGTCAGTAGTTGATTCGACGGGTGGTGCTGGCGCGAAATCATTGAACTGAGATAAAAATAATCGAGAATTGAGTCGAATAGCCGAAATCTCATGAAAACGCTCCCCAATTTTATACGAATGAAGTTTTGCTTGAAGCTATTATCTGGACTTTTGCTGAAAAGAAATTTGACCTAAATTTTTGTGATATCGTTGCCATACAGCTGATCATTTAACAGAAATGCAGCCAAAACCGCAGATTCTAGGCCCGGTTTTTCAGGTGCAACTAGTCACAATCACGTATATTCAGCCATGAAAATCGAATGCCTATTTTTTCTCGTGTGCCTGTTTGGCGTTGGTATTCCAAGTACGTGTGCTCAAAGCGTCCATCCAAAGCCCTACAAATTGATTGTAAATTTAGAGGATGCGCCTTTTGACTCCTTATACCTCCAAGATTACGCCCTTGATAGAACTATGATTATCCCCGGTAAAAAAACAGCTATGTTTTCTTGGGAGATAACGATTCCAGATGAAGTGGTCGCCAATTCAGAATTGATGCAATTAGTAGCTTGTCCATTTGACCCCAAAAGCAACTCGCAAAGGTTGGTACGATTTGTGGCAAAAGGTGCCCGGCAAAATGGTCTCATTGTCAACGTCGGTGTTGACGATCGCAACAATTACATTTTTGGGCGTTACCTGGATACGACGATAATTCGTAATACAGGGTTTAATGCAAAAGTTGGCAATAAAGATTCTGTGATCACAGGAAACCTCATCTGCGAAAATTTTCAACTTATTGTAAAAGATGAAAATTCAGATATGGCCGTTCGGTCTCAAGCCCCGATGTTCAGTTGGTTTATGGACTCAGGTAATGAATCAAATTCCTACGAAGCTCACCTATCATCATACATAGCGCTTGCCAGGAAATTCCCCCATTCTAGGTATTTGATGGCTAGCTTAGCCAACAATCTCAACCATTACAAATCCAAAGAGGATGTCGAGAAAGTATATTTAAATTTTTCCTCAAAACACAAAAATACGGTTTTTGGGAAAAAGATCGAACGGTTTATTTATGAGACTAGATTTCCTAATAAAGACTTGCCAACTAGTAAAAAGACATATCAAAAAGTAGTTGAGGATAGCTCAAAATACAATTTAATTGTTTTTATAGCATCTTGGTGCGGGCCTTGTATTGAAGAAATACCACTTTTAAAGAAAATTTACCGTGATTTAGGCAAGGATTTACTAGTAACCTATATTTCAATTGACAGTAGATCAGGCGTATCGAATTTCGAAAAACTTGTAAAGATCAACCAGGTTCCTTGGCGCACTTTGTTCGCATACGAACATCTTGAAGAACATAAAAGAATCTATTTTGTCGAGACCATTCCTCATTCAATTTTGGTTTATCCCAATCAAACGTATCAGATACTTGATCTAAGAAAAGAGGAGGATCGATCACAATTGTATTCTCTTGTCCGATCTATTAAAAATTGAAGGTGATAGTTATTTTATTTGATAATAAGCAGCAACTCATTGTGTCCTGGCCAATTTAGTAGAGCTTCAGCTTCATGGGATGAATCCTCAGCAATCGCTCCTTATTTTAGAGTAACGTCGGTGATTTTAATTCGGAAAAGCCCTTCGGTAAACCGGGCCGTTTCCGGCATGCCATTCTGAAGCCGATTATAAACACTCATATCTTCTTTGAATAGAATGGCAAAACATCCTTCGACCGTACCTGATGCCTTGTCAACCTTCGTTACCCTGACCCAACTGGGTTTTTGCCCCTGGTAGGTGTAGCGTTTTGTGAGTCCACCGGAATTGCTTACATAGGAAAGTTGAGCTTCCTCCTTTCGTAGTTTGCCGTGTTTGTTCAGCTTGGCAATTGAGGTGCGGCCCTTCTTCAATGGAATGTTATAAAGCATCAAGATTTGAGTTCGGTCGCACTTGGGATCTAGGCAACCATTGTCGGTGTTGGGGCCACCGCCCATGCCGGGATAATCAATGTCCGTGTTGACTATCAGGTTAAACTGCCGGACATCGGCGAGTTGTTGATCTGCCTCCTTGATGCGCAATACCTGGCCGGTGCCATACCAAATAGTGTCATTCAACGAGCTGGTTACATTATATCTGCTGTTGACAGGCAAGGAGGGCCTTCTGGTACAACCGACACAAGCAAGCAAGAAAATAGCGGAATAGACGAACTCTTTCATAAACCTGTCTTTTTAAACAAAAGGAGTCGTCATTTAAAAACTAATCATTTAGTTATTATTCCTTGAAAAGGCTCCTCGAGGGGAAGAAATCGTCTTGGATGTGCTTTGAAATTGGGATGTTCTAAAAAAATAGCCAAGTGCAACCCATTGTATTTGGCTATTCAACGCAATGTAGATCTTTTTTCACTACCGTAGTCGGTCCAGTACTTCCCGGCGGAAGGTGAGCCCAACGGGGAGGGCTGCCTCCCCGACGAAAATCTCGTTACCGCTTAGACGCTTAATTTTATTCAGGGCAACTAAGTACGATTTATGAATACGTATAAACTGATCAGCAGGCAGGCGCTGTTCCAGTTCGGTCATGGTCAGGGCCGTTACGTAGATCTTCTGTCTGGTGAAAAGCTTGACGTAATTTCCCCAGCTCTGGCCATACAAAAGATCTTCGTAGGCCAACCGTACCCAGTCGCCATCAACTTTGATTACAAACGAACTCTCCCTTGGCAATGACAAACTGGCTCGGTGAGTTTCTTCCTCGAGTGGGGGGGCAAAGACTTTATCGACCGCTTTCAGAAAGCGGGCGAACTCGATGGGTTTCAATAAATAATCGATCACGCCATACTCGTAGCTTTCCAGGGCAAATTCGGAGTAGGCGGTTGTTAAAATAACGCGGGGGGGCTGGGCCAAGGTTTGCAGCAGTTGCAACCCCGTGATTTGCGGCATATTAATATCCAGAAACAGCAGATCGATGGTTTTTCGATGCAATATATTGATCGCTTCCAGGGCATTGTAGCAGTTGCCCATCAGTTCCAGTTGATCAACCTGCCCGATGTAATGCTGTAGTACGTAATGGGCGGCCTCTTCATCATCAATAATTAAACACTGCAACCGGCTGGGCATGGCGATAGGAGGCTAATTGAATGGTCAACTGAGTGATATAGCGGTCCTCTTGTTGGATTAAGGACAACTGGTGTTTTTGCGGATACAAAATCTCAAGGCGCTTTCGGGTGTTTTGTAGGCCCACGCCGGTCGACCCTGCCATTGGGTTAGGAACCGGAAGCGAGTTCTCGATCTGAAGATCCAAATGGGCCTTGTTTAGCCGCAAGGTGATCCGGACAAAGCAGGATTTGATGTCGCCGGTACCATGTTTGAAGGCATTTTCGACCAACGGCATCAACAGCAGTGGAGCCAACTGATAGGGCTGCAGTTCACTCGTATCGGTGGGGTAGTGGTAGCTGATCTGGCAACGTTTCCCCAATCGTTCCTGCTCTAACGTAACGTAGCTGGTAATGAACTCTATTTCCTGTTGCAGCGATACCCAGGTCTGGCGACTACTTTCGACCTGATACCGCATCAGCTTCGATAATTGCATCAACAGATTGGGCATGCGCGCCGGTTCGTGCAGACTGATCCCGTACAGGTTGTTGAGTGTGTTGAAAAAAAAGTGGGGATTTAACTGAGCGTGCAAGAACCGAATCTGTTCGTCCTGCTGAAGCAACTGGTCGGCGTGGCGTTGCTGCTGCTGCTGATAAAACTGCTGGATTAGAAAAATAGCAACCAGCACGAGCAGGCTTACAAAACTGGTGGCCAGCAAATAAAGCCCTGTTTCGTGCCATTCCTCTAATGAACACAGCTCCGGGTAGAGCCAGTAATTGGCGCCCCAAATCACACAACTACCCAGGACCAAAGCGGGTACGGTCCCGGCAATATACCGCCTGATCTGCTGGTTGAACAACAACGGAAATAATACAAATCGATGAAACTGCGCCTGGCCGTACATCACCAGAAAGAACAATAAGGCCCGCCCGAAATCATTCCAGGACGTGAGCTGATTCCAGGCGTTGAGCGACATCAAGAGGAAAAGAAATACAAAAATCAGGATTTCTTGCAGCAAGACCTTTGGAGTATTTCTGCCGGGGGACCATCTCATAAACAGGAATTTTCTGACAAAGCAACGGAATGTCATTTGCCTTTCCAATTAGATATGACCAACCGAATTGGTCATCAAAAAAAAGAGGTTGACCACTTTTAGTAGCCGTATCCTGAAGGTCTAAACGTACTTTGTTGCCTGATCACCAGCGATCTGATCGCTGAATTACACCGATGAACACGCAACGATTCTTTTATTTCATCTCCCTGCTATTGCTGACAATCCTGACTCATGCACAGCCGCTGACACCCTACCAAACCAGTCCGGGCCAACTAACGGGTAAGCTTATCGACTCTACTACGCGCCAAGCCGTGCCGTTTGCCTCGGTAGCCTTGTTGTCCGAAACCGGAGCGATTGTAACGGGCCAGACCACCTCCGAATCAGGGCTTTTTACGTTTACCAAACTGGCATCGGGCACTTATGGTCTAAAAATTACCTCGATCGGCTACCAGCCCCGAACGCTAACGCCTATTACACTCACCGCTAACCAGGCCATTCAGGATTTGGGTATCATCCGGCTTCGGCCAGAAAGCCGCCTGCTCAACGAAGTAAGGGTGACGGCCAAGAAAGCCTTGATCGAAGAAAAGCCCGACCGCCTGGTGTACAACGCGGGCAGCGATCTTACCAATAAAGGCGGAACAGCGGTCGATGTGCTCCGCAAGGCACCCATGCTTACCGTCGACGTGTCGGGAAATGTCCAGATTCGGGGCAGCTCCAGCATCAAAGTGTTGTTGAACGGTCGGCCATCGGGTCTGCTGGCTCGTAATCTCAGTGAAGCCCTGAAGATGATTCCGGCCAATACTATTCTGGCGGTCGAGGTGATGACAAGCCCGGCGGCCCGCTACGATGCCGAAGGGGCCGGTGGGGTTATCAACATTATTACCAAGAAGCAGTTAAAAGGCTCAAACGGCAATCTGGACGTAACAGGGGGGAACTATGTTCAGTCGCTGGGTGGCACCTACGGTTTTAAGCGGGAAAAATTCGGTCTGACGTTTTCGGGTAATACCAACGCCGAACGGGAAAAAAGTATTACTGAATTGACCCGCATCTCGCTGGTCGACGGACGACCAGCCGGCGAATTGTTTCAGCGAAATTACGCCAATAACATCAGTCGCGGCTGGTTTGGGGATCTGAGCATGGAGTATGCCTTCGATACGCTGAACCGGGTGAATCTGTCGGTCAGTAGCTGGGGAGGAACCTGGCCTAACTCCAGCACGCTCTTCAACCGATTCCGCAACGCCGACAATCTGGTCACTCAGGAGTACCATCAAGTTGTCGATCAAAAGAATCCTTTCGGCAACATAGAGTGGAACCTGGGCTATACCCGAACGTTTCGGAAGCCGAAGCAGGAACTGAGCATCCTCGGCCAGTATAGCTATACCTTTGATAACAATCGCTATACCACCAACCAATATGATCCGACCCGGCAGCTCCGCTACCGGGAAACGAGTGCCAATCTCAGCCGCAATCCCCAGTGGACCTGGCAAATCGATTATAGCCACCCCTTTTCAACGAGTGGTCAACACCTGTTCGAAGTGGGTGCCAAGATGGTGCACCGGGATGTGAGGAGCGTGTACGAGGTCTATTCCAGCCAGTCGGAAGATGTGAACCGTCTGCTACTGAGTCGCGACCGGTCCAATACGTTTACCTACAACCAGCAGGTTATGGCGGGGTATGCCTCTCTGAAGTTGACCAGCAAAACGTTATGGACGCTGCAACTGGGCACCCGACTGGAAAACACGACAATGGCCGGGCAGTTTATCCATACCATTTCCCCGTTTCGGGTTCAGTTCCATAACTTCATTCCCAGCGTCGTGCTGGCTAAACAACTAACGGAGCAGCAGTCGATCAAGGTATCATATACGCAGCGGATTTCACGGCCCATGATCTGGGATCTAAATCCCTACGTTAATGCCAGTGATCCTAAAAATTTGGTGGCGGGTAATCCACAGTTACGGCCTGAACTCGCTCATCTGGCCGAACTGGCCTACAGTTTGACCACCAAAAACGGGGCGTATCTCAATGCGAACCTCTACCGGAGGCAAACCGCTAACTCCATCGAAGATGTGCGAACCGTCGATACGGCGGGGGTATCAAGGACCAGCCGGCAAAATGTAGCCCGCAACGCACGGACCGGATTAAACCTGAACGCGTCCTGGGAGATGGGTCGAAACTGGAAAGTAAATGGAGGGGGTGAGTTTTATCATGCCACCTTTAGTAGCCCATCGCTGGGGATAAATAACGCGGGCTGGCTCTGGCAGGCAACGCTCAACCTGGCCTACCAGCTTCCGCGCAACTATGCCGTGCAGGCCAACGGTGTCTACAGTACAGGGTGGATCTTGCTGCAAGGCAAAAACTCCGCCTGGTATGATTATAGCCTGGCTGTTCGAAAAGAATTATGGGATAAGAAAGCCAGTTTGATCCTGGGGGTCAACAATCCGTTTACGTATCCCTTCCGCCAGCAAAACGACTCGCAGTCGGCCACGTTCCGGGCTCATACCGCTAACCAGTACTTCACCCGTTCGATCAAACTGACCTTTAGCTGGCAGTTTGGACAGATGCGTGAAAGTCAAGATGGAAAGAGCCATAAAATAACCAACGACGACGCCCGAGCGAAGTAACCCACCCCAAAATAAATTTTCATTTAACCTATATAGAACCATGCAATTCTTCAAACCGAGGTATACACTCTGGACGATTAATACTGCCAATCTGTGGCTACGTCTGGGATTGGGCGTAGCCATGCTTCCTCACGGCTACGAAAAATTGACGCATTTTGGCCAGCAGCAGGCCGACTTTCTAAATTTATTCGGGCTGGGAAGTGCCGTTTCTCTGGCCCTGGCCATCGGGGCAGAGTTCTTCTGCTCGATTTTTTTGATGCTGGGATTATTGACCCGCCTGGTACTGATTCCGCTTCTGGTAACCGCGCTGGTTATTGTTTTTGTAGCTCATCAGGGGGATATCGCGGGCGACGGTTCAGCGGGTTTTCTGTTCCTGATTGGCTACTTCACCTGCCTATTGCTGGGGGCTGGAAAATATAGCCTGGACGCGATCATTTTTAGGACATAACGATTGAGCGACCGATTAAGTCCTTTTCCGCAGCACGCCACCATGATGTATGTAACCAAAGCCCATCGAGAAACGCTTCTTGTCCTTCTTTTGGTCTCTTTCCTGCTGAATACCTCTTTAGTATGGGCCCAAAACGGGTACATAATAACCGGGAAAGTGACCGACGCCCAGACCGGAGAAGGAATTCCGTTTGCCACGGTTGGGATGAAGGGCAAGGCCCTGGGAACCCAGTCTGATTTTGAAGGAAACTATCGCCTGTCGGTCAGTTCGCTGACCGATTCGCTCCTGATTTCCTCCCTGGGTTATGCGGCAAAAAGTATGTCGCTCACGCGGGAGCGGCAACAGACGATTCACGTCCAGTTAGTCCCAACGGCCCAGCAACTCACCGAGGTCGTGGTTCGGGCGCGCGGTCAGGATCCGGCCTACCGGATTTTACGGCAAGTCGATGAGCACCGCAAGCAGAATGATTTTGCGCAACTAAACGCTTATCAGTGGGAGGCCTATAATCGAATCACTATTTCCGTACAAAATCTCTCCGAAAGGTTTAAGCAAAGAAAAATGATCCGGGATATTTATGACAAAATAGCCCAGTTCGAAACGTTGCGGGATAAAAACGCGACGGTGGTGATCCCGGTATACTCCTCCGAGTCGGTTTCTTCAGTCTTCTTTCGAAAAGATCCCGTGCAGATGAAGGAAGTCATTCAAAAGAGTTATGCCAAAGGACTAGGGGTAACCGATGAGAATTTTATCGCCCAACTGACCGCTTCGGGTTACAATACCATCAATTTCTACCAAAACTGGATTGGCCTTTTCCGAAAAGAATTCCGATCGCCCTTAGCCAAAGCGGGAACGGGTTTTTACACCTATTTTCTACGGGATACGGTGCAGGTGGGGCTACACCCCTGTTACCAAATTGACTTTGACCCCAAAAATGAGCACGATCTGGCGTTTCGGGGAACGATGTGGATTGATACGGCCTCGCACGCCTTGGTTCAGATCGACGCGACCGTTGAGAAGTCGGCCAATATCAATTTTATTGACAAAATTCAGATTCAGCAGGAGTACGAACAACTGGGGCCGAAAGAAGACACCTGGATCCCCGAAAAAACACGGATCGTGATCGATGCATCGGGGCTTTTCGACCGATCAACCGGGGTCGTTGTTGGGATGACCGTCCGTGTAAAAGATGTGATACCCCATCAGCCCAAACCAAGTGCTTTTTTTGATACCCCCGTTGCCATCACTCCCGATAGCCAAACGGCCGATGATTCATTCTGGCGTAATCAGCGGCAGGAGAAAATGACCGAAGACGAACAGCTTTCCCTGGCCTTAATCGACACGGTCAGTCAAGTACGCTCCTTCAAACGCCTAGCCCGGCTGGTCGATTTTGGGGCTAATGGCGGGTTTATGCCTCTTTCCCGAGGCCTCGATTTTGGCTCTACTTTTTTTAGTTATGCCTATAATTCGATTGAGCACCACCGATTTTGGGCCGGAATTCGCACGAGTCCGGGGTTCAGTAAAAAGTGGTTTATCAAGGCCTACCTGGCATACGGTACCCGCGACAAACTGATCAAACGGGGCCTGGAAGTAAGTTATACGCCCTCGACAGCCCCCCTGACCCGTTTAGGTTTTCAAACGGATTTTGACATCGACCAGATCGGCATTCGTCAGGCTGACCTTGGCGATAACCCGTTGTTTCGGCTAGCTTCGCGATTTGGTAAGCTGAACGGTGCTTTTTACCAACGGGATATACAATTTTTTTTGCAGCGGAATGTCTTGCCAAATTTGACGAGTACGATTACCCTTCGGCACCGTCGGTTCTACCCAGTTTTCCATTTCAGACCAGCAGAGTTTAGGAATAATCGCTATTCCATTGTAACGCCTTTTAGTGCTCCCGAAGCAAGTATTGCTCTTGACTACATCCCGAATCGCTTACCTACCCGAAACCCCAACCGGATTCGGGTTCGAGCCGGGAACACGGCGCCCAGAATGGGTGTCAGCTATACGGTTGGCCATATTTCCGATGCCGAATTGGGTCCGCTGGAAAAAAGCCTGGGCGACTATCATATTTTGAAAGCCCATTTTTCTCATACACTGCGCTTTGGAATTGCGGGCAAAACGGATTATACACTGAAGGGCATGTACACGCCCTCGCTGCTGCCCGTCAATTTACTCTCTGTCCACCAAGGCAACGAGACGTTTTTGTATGCTAAAAACGCCTTCAATTTGATGAGGTATTCAGAGTTTGCTAGTGATCGCTCTGTATCGTTTTCGGTTCACCATTCTTTCGAAGGATTAGTAACCAACCGCGTTCCTGTGCTGAACCGGTGGCAGTTGCGGACATTTGCAGTGGGTAACATTTTGGTGGGCAGCTTGCGACCAGAGAACGAAACGCTGGTATCAAAGTATCTCCCCGCTGGGGATAGTGCCTTGTCCCAGTTGTATCTGCCCAAATCGCTTGGCAGTGTGCCGTATGTGGAGGTGGGTTATGGAATCGATAATATTTTTCGTATCCTGCGCGTCGTAGCTATCCACCGGCTTACTCATCTGGATGCACCCGGCAGTAGATCATTTGGCATCCGAGCCGCAATCCATTTGTCGTTTTAAACCAGGTGAGTTGATAACTCAGGCGAATTGTTGGCAGCGGTCAATTTACTTCCGCTATGAAGCATACTTCAATATGGGGGCGTTTCAGGAGACGTTTTTTTCTTTTCCTTCTGTTTCCATTTGATTGCCAAGTTAGTAATCATAACGTGAGACACTTGATTGAACACTCTCTTGATCTTTAGTAACCATTAAGTTTCCTTTGGTTAATTCTTTCTGTAACACATTCTTAGGCTACTTGCCGCTTATCTGAACAGAAATCGATCCCAATCCATGATTTGAACACAACGAACCGTAACTTGGATACGGTTTTCAGGACGACCGTTCTCATTTTTGCTTCACAAATAGAATAAGATATGGACGTAACCTTAATAACCGGAGCTTCAGGGGGGATCGGTGAAGCCCTGGCTACCCAACTGGCCGCACGAAAACATAATTTGTTGCTCGTAGCCCGCAGTACCGACAAACTCGAAAGACTTTGTACACAACTCACGAAAACTTATGGCGTTCAGGCTCAACTATTTCGGTCGACTTGAGTCGGCCGGAGGCCACCGGGCGGGTCTATGAAGAATGTCGGAAAAGAAAGCTGACCGCTACCTTGTTGATCAACCATGCGGGTATTGGCTCCAGATCGTCTTGAAAAAAGACTGTCCCGGCAAAATTCAGTATGGGCGACCCCCTATGATTTTGACGAAGGGGTCATGTCTTTTTTTGCCCCCAGGCAGGTCAGTATTCTCGATCCTGGCGAGGTATTGGCCAAATCGGGCTGGCTGTTGAGTATCCACCCTGATTTTTTGAGAACATTTCCATTGGGAAAAAAATAAAGGACTACATTATAATCGGCAATTTATTACGCGTAGACCCAAACACAGCAAGTTGTTGAGTAGAGTTGAGCTTGTAATTCGTGAGTCGGTGCGAAACGCAGCTGAGCAAGGCTTACCCACGGTCAATGACCTGGCCAGGCAGATGAACCTGTCGCCCAACTACCTAAGCGATTGTCTGAAGCAGCTGACGGGTCAAACGGCCCAGCAGTATATTCACGAAAAGTTGATCGAACAGGCGAAAGAAATCCTGACGACCACAGACTTGTCAGTCAGCGAAATAGCTTACCAATTGGGGTTTGGTTACCCGCAGTCTTTCAGTAAGCTCTTCAAGAGCAAGACCAACCAATCGCCGTTGGCGTTCAGAGCATCCTTTCATTGACCAGCTACCAGTTGGTGCTTTCCATTGGACTTTTCGAGGAAGTGAACTTCTTACGAAAACGCTCTTTGACGGCAGATATCACCAGATTATCCCGGTTATGACCAGTGCGCAAACTTTGTCTGATGGCTTTATCTACCTCGCATCGAAAACCCAACAACTTTACCGTTGATTTTATCTGCCCAGATGCATGGTTCTTGGCGAAGTGCCCCTCTGATTGTTTCGTCAGTGATTCCCAGGTCAGCCAGCTGTTCGATCGAAAGGTGGTTTTCACGCACGCTCGTCCGAACGTCAAAGATTGCTGGGATGTCGTCTTCAAAAGCTTCACGGATAGTGATCGTCATAAGAATTCTCCAACTATTATTGATTCAAAGAAAATCCACAAAGGCTACTGACCATTGATTAATCGATAAAAGCTCGATCTATAGCCATCACTAATCGAAATACCTTTTTGGCCAATGTATACCAACCCTCCATCAATGAGCCGGATATGGGCCAGGGAGATAATGTAGGAGCGATGAACGCGGCAAAACTGCGTGGCTGGTAAGACATCCAGAATCTCTTTCAAAGCCATATAGGTGACGATTCGTTGCTCAGCCGTATACACTGATATATAATTGTTTAAGCCCTCAATATAGAGAATATCCTTAAAGGCCACCCGGTGAAACGTGTTCTTGGCGCTTCCTTTCAGAAAAATATAATCTTTCGTTGGATCGGAACGGAGCGAGGTATCGCCCTGTAGCGCTAAGAACTTCGCCAGGGCATGACGAAAACGCTCCGGCTCAATCGGCTTTAGCAAGTAATCGACGGCATCCAAATTGAACCCCTCTAGGGCATAGTCAGGATAAGCGGTTGTTAGGATCACTTTACACTTGTCCCCACAAATCTTCACGAATTGCAGCCCGCTCAGCTCAGGCATCTGGATATCTAAAAAGACCAGGTCAATCAATCCTTCGTTGACCAGTCGTATGCCTTCGTACACATCGGTGGTTGCCTTAATCAACGTAAAGTCGGGGGTTTGGGCCAGATAGGTCTGGATCACTTGGGTCGCGTAGAATTCATCGTCCAGGGCCAGGCAGCGATAACTTTTGGAGTTGGTCATAAGCAAAGGGTTAGCGACGAATGAAACGTGTCTCCCTCTCCTTGAATCGCCAGGGTATGACGACCGGGATACAGCATCGATAATCGACGTTTGACGTTTTCCAGGCCAATCCCGGTGGAAGAGGCTCGGGTTTGGCGATTGATCCGGTTTGTGACCTGAAAAATGAGTTGCGAATTGTATCAACCCCTATAAAGTTGGAGAGTTTTGTTAAAATAGTTTAGTCCATCAGGCGGCTTCAGTAGCAGCCCAATCCGGCTGATTCTGTGGTTGCTCTGATCGTAATTTCATGCCCTCCTGCCATT
>NZ_BAAGWE010000011.1:0-129608 GCF_054780515.1 Larkinella harenae
GGCGCAGGGGGGCAAGCTCCAGGCGAATGTGTCCAACAGCGGGGTGAGCTTTCTGGGGAGCGGCAACAACAATCAGGCGGCCAACGTCGTGAGTGCGAATTTGGTGGCGACCAATGGGGTGGTTCACGTCATTGACCGGGTCTTGCTGCCGTAAGGTGGTCGGGTAGCGCTGCCATTTTTGATTTGCTTTTTTTGTTCGACGTTTAAATTTCCTGACTATGTCCACTTTTCGATTAACCAGTTGCCTGCTGCTGTTTACGGTTTTCGGTTGTCAAACCGAACCCGAAACACTCCTGCCCCAGGGTACATCACCTTCCAACGCTCAGCGGATAGCCGCCACGATACCGGCAACCAATCTGCGGCTCAAACAAATGGTCGCCAGCGGGAATAATGGGGGCCTGGGGCCGCTTTTCACCACCACCTACTTTACCTATGGCCAGGGTCGCAATCTTCAGAAAGCTGTTGTTCCCGAACCCTCGCCAGGTGTTAGCGGGCTGACCTACGAATATACCTATGACCCGCAGGGCCGCTTAAGCGCCTACCGGATGCTGTCGGCGAAGCCCAATGATGCCGGTATCATCGGTAAGCAGAGTACCTTCTCCTTCGGCAATCGCACCGTGGAAGAAACCTTTGCCCAAGTGCGGGTGGATGGCCAACTCCTGCCCCCTTACCTGGAACCTAACCTGCTTACCATTTACCGGTTTAATGAGCAGGGCCAGATTACCGAGCAGATCCAGGAGGGCATTCTTCGCTTCGGTTCCGAGACTCGGCAGCGCTTTGTATATACCTATGAAAATGGCAACGTTGTGAAACAGACAATGCTGAATGCGGCTGATCAAGTAGAGTTCACCATTAGTTATGAGTACGATGACAAGGTGAATCCGTATTACCAATGGACGTATCTGCCCGATCCCGTCCTCTACAGCAGCCGCAATAACATTGTAAGCACCCGGGTCAATAATAATCAACCCCAACGAAGAGCGTACACTTACAATGAGCAGGGGCTGCCGCTGACCCAGACCTATGTGAGCTCAGGGGCTGTGTTGAACTACGAATACGAAACTTACTAAAGGTTTTTTCTCTGCCTAATCTATACCTTGGCAACCAGGATTGTGAAACAATAAACCGGCCGAGGCCCATAAGAACCCCAAAGGGTGACATTGCATGTCACCCTTTGGCGTATGGTACTTCAATCAATCTCCTTGATGTACCCGTTTTGACAGAAGAAGCGTCGATACAACTGGTGTAACCCTGCAATCTTTTCCCGGGCATCAGCGCGTGACCCGGGGCACCGGATCGATGAGGTTTAAATACGCGTCGCGAAAATCACCAAGGAAAGACTGCGCGGGCAGCCCCATATCGTTCCCGATTTTTGCGGCCGTCAACCAATCGATCAGCTACCATAGCCATGCCGGTACAACGGACCGTTCCAGTACGGCCGGGCCGCCCTATCGATGAACGGTAGACCACCTCTATTTCTGTTTAACTAGCATGGGAAAATCTCCTCCTGTGAACACTACGTTATCGGCTGTGGGATCAAAACCAAAGCTTTTATCTCCGGATGTAGATCCTTTCGTTTTAAGAAGGTCTTTTCTCAGTTCGTAGTACCCAAACCAATCCGGGCTTTCCTTATGAAATTGTTTAAATACGTAATCACGAGTAAACAAACCATCCGGATTGATGATGTGCCCCGGCGTGTCGTCCTTGAATAATTCTTTTGCAGCCTCAGGTGATAATTCGCGATCATCGAACTTAAAATAAAAATAACGGTAATAGAAAAGACCTCCCCACCAATCATACCAGCCCCGCAAATAAGTCGATTTATACCTGGAGTCGCTGTAATGTACATCTCGTGCGTATTGAGTGGGAGAATCGTAGGCGTCACCACTCCTTGACCATAGGGCACTATAGGTCATCGTGCCTGCTTTCATGATCATCACATTCCAGATGTATTTTCTGAATCTGTCGAATGCCGCGGTTCGTAAATCGGTATATTCGACTCCTTTATCTTTGGTTGGAAATTGTGAGTTTGCCAAATCGCGTAGGCTGTATTTTTGACCATTAAATTCAATATTTGTCTTAAATCCATCCCGCAAGTTCTTGTAATCGTCCGTTTCATCGGCCAGTTTTAGTAACATATCCGAGATTGCCTTTTGCATTTGGAGGTGTCCAAGCTTAAATTCTGCAAATTCAGCATCTAAATTTGCTGGGTTATCGCTGGAGGTCCAGTGCTTAATATTTTCACCCGCAATGGCAATTGCGGGGCCCGCTCCAGGGATTTCACCAGCCGCTACTTCTAAGATTCCAATGGCTATTTCAGTCAAGATGTCGATAACGAAATCTTTCCATTCCGTGGGCTTTTCGCCTGATTTTAAAATGGCTAATACATATTGTTCATAATTACCAGTGAAGAGGTACACGTCCTCTACCCATGCGTTCATATGCAGTAAATTTTGTGCCGCGCTATACAGCTCAAAATTTGTTAAGGGGACATCTCCTGGGCCGCCTGTTCCCACACCCGGAGGTATCCTATGATCGCTACAGCTGGTTAAAAAAGAGGGTAGCACCGTGATACTCGAAGCCGTAATGACGGCATCCCGCAGCCAGCTCCTTCTGCTAAATTTGTGCGGTGTGTGGGGTAACTCCATGGCAGTTTTGTTTAAAAGCTTCTCCTGTGAGCAGCAGATTTGTTATTTTTGTCATCGTTGGCTTCAGGCAATAGTCCATTATCCTTCAGCCCACCTTGCAAATAGACCACTGATATACAGCTAGTTAAAAGGAAATTAATTCGAACGAAGGCAAAACTAAGAAACTAGACCTCCAGGGAACAATAAAAAATGATCCATTTCCCATAAGGATTGGTCCAAGGGAGGCTGAAAACCAAAATGATGAGCGGGAAGGCTGCTTAATTAGCCTTGATTGACAAATTTACTGGGACTCATCTGATAAAGTTCCCGAAAACATTTACTGAAATAAGCCGGGCTCTCAAAGCCAACCCGATAGGCCGTTTCACTGACCGGGACGCCTGAACGAAGCAAGTGAGCCGCCTGTCTGAGCCGGTAATTGCGCAACAGTTCGTGGGCTGTCAGACCCGCCAGGGCTTTTACCTTCCGGAACAGGTTGGTGCGGCTCATGCCCAGCTCACTCATCATTTGCTCGAGGCCAAACTTGGAATCACCCAGGTTCGCTTCAAACAAGGCATACAAACGCGTGAGGAAAGGATCAGTAGAGTCAACGGGGGCTACGGAAGCTGAATCGGGATTCTTCAGGCTGGCTTGTACCCACTCCCGTTGGCGCTGTTTGCTAACAAGTTGGTTCCGAACTCTAAGTTGAAGTTCCGTTACCTGAAAAGGCTTGGTCAGGTAATCATCAGCTCCTAATGAGAGCCCTGCCAGCCGATTCTCAACGGAGGCTTTGGCCGTCAGCAAAATAATGGGAATATGACTGGAGCGCAGGTCGGTTTTCAATTGACTGCATAGTGTAAAGCCGTCCATCAAGGGCATCATGACATCCGAGATAATCAGATCTGGTAAATGTTCCAGCGCCTGTTCCAGGCCGTCGCGTCCGTTGACGGCTCGCCGAATGCGATAGGTTTGGGGCAGACTATCCGCAATAAAGCGAGCCAGTTCGTCATTATCTTCCACAACCAGCAACCGGGGCTCATCGGATTTATCGGTTGCAGTCCAAGCATCCGAGCTGGCTTCCCGGTTCCAATGAACCATTCCGTCCGGTGCCGCTTCCGGCGAAGATACCTTTCGGTACGGCAACTCAACCACGAACGTCGTGCCCTTATCCAACTGGCTCTCAACCGAAATTTGTCCACCCTGCAGGTGCACCAGTTCCTGAACCAAAGCCAAACCGATACCCGTTCCAGGTGTAGCGTTTGTATGACTAACTTGATAGAATCGGTCGAAAATATGGGGAAGGTGCTGAGCCGAAATGCCAATGCCTGTATCGGCAACCGTCAGCCGGGTACGTCCCGAAGCAGGGGTCAACGACACGGTAATCGTGCCAGTTTTCGTAAATTTCAGTGCGTTAGCCGTCAGATTATAGACAATACGCTCGAGCTTTTCTGCATCGAACCAGTAGTCACCAGTTACCTCGGAGGTAAACAGTAGATGGATACCTTGGGTTGTTGCCTGGTTACTTAAAGGATTCAGCCAGTGACTGATAAATTGGGTTAGATTCCCTCTGGATTCGTGAATGGGCATGACACTAGCTTCCAGTTTTGATAAATCCAGAAGCTGATTGATTAAGCCCAGAAGCTGATGAGCATTCTGTTCAATCGTTTGCAGCCGTTGCTGATTTTTAGGGTCTGGATTCTCACTCACCATCTGTTCGGTAGGGGCAAGAATGAGCGTCAGGGGTGTACGAAACTCATGGGTGATATTGGTAAAGAAGTTTGTCTTTATTGCATCCACGGCCCGGAGCTGGTCGGCTTCCTGCTGGCGGAGCCGAATAGTCTGATTTAGCCGAATCCGATTTAAATAAATCTGAAGCCCCCCCCAGGCAATGCCCAATCCTAGTAAACAATAGAGAATGATGGCCCACCAGCTCGCCCAAAGAGGGGGATGGATGGTTAAGTCTAGTTTGCGCACATGACGACTCCACTGCCCCATTGTGTTGGACGCATTGACAGCCAGCACATAATCACCCGGTGGCAGGTTGGTATAAATGGCTTCAGGTCGGACCGTTTCCGTCCAGATCGTTTCAAGTCCTTCCAATCGATAGCGATACCGATTTTTGGCCGGTCGATTGAATTGCAGGGCAGCAAACCGTACAGTCAGGTAATTCTGAGTATAATTCAAGGTAAGTTGATCAGTAGCCTGAATGGGCAACGTGCCTACTACAGATCGGTTGGCTGAGGTCGTTGTGTTTATGTGGTCAGCATCCGAAATCACCGGCTGAACAATTTGATTATCAATCAGGAGCTCGGTCAGTTCGACGACAGGTTCAAAGGCATCCTGACCGATCCGCTGGGGAGAAAAATAGGTAAACCCTTCCAGACCACCCATCAGGATTTTCTCGCCAGCGGTTCCATACGTTGGAAAATGGACATAGTGATACCGGTTAAATTCGTCTGCCATGATGCCGTCATCATGCGTAAAAGTCTGGGTCGCAAATGTCCGGCGATTCATGCGACATAATCCTTTATTGGTACCGATCCACAAATACCCATACTGGTCAGGTATTACGGAATAAACCACATTATTGGGCAAGCCATTAGCCTGATTAAACCGGCGGAATCGACCGGTTCGCTTGTCGAACAGACACAGGCCATTGCCAAAGGTGCCAATCCACAGCCGATTGGAGTCAGCCTGATCGGCCGATAGGCAGTATAGGATGTTACTGCTCAGTGAGCTCTTGTCGGTGGAGCGATTGACAAACTGTCGTCTTTGCCCGGTTTTACGATCGATACGCCACAACCCTCCTGCCTGACTAGCCAGCCAAAGAGCCTGACCATCTACCACAAACTCCATAACAGCATTTCCGGGTTGGTACGGTATTTCGAAGGGGATACGGGTCCAATCGCCTGTCTGTTCATCGTAGGAAAAGGCAGCAGGGCCATAGATGGCCCAAATACCGCCCTGTGGGTCAGTAGTTATTGGACAGGGAACATCACCCGATTTGTTCTTGACAAGTTGCGTCGGCAATGGGAAAGAGTCGGTCTTGTTCGTTTTACCATCCAGCCGGTACATCGTCAAGGTGCCTACGTTGAACCAGAATCGGCCCGAGGCATCGAAGGTTGAGCGAAAATTGTAGCTGCTTAAGCCACTCAGGGTGGCTTGGGTTGACTGAGAAACAGGCGGTAAATGAAGCGACAGTGACTTGTTAGCGAGTAGATCCTGATAAAATCCACGATGATACCGGAGCTTCTGGAAGGGATTTGGTTGTAGATCGTAAGTCCGGATACCAGCCCCGGCCGTGCCAACCCATAAGACATTGGTTCGATCAATAAGCAAACTGCTGCAACCTTCGTTAAGCTGATTCCAGCGGGTGACTATTTGGACGCCCCCCTGTTCTGTGAACCGAAACAGAATGTTGTTCTGGTCGAAATAGACGGTACCGGTCCGATCGATAGCCACTTTATGACCCAGCCATTCGTCACCCTGAGCCGGCAGCCGATAGGAGCGCAACTGGCCCGTCTTAGGCTGTAACAGGGTAAGGTATTGCCGAGAGAACAGCATGAGTTCCCCAGTCGGACGGAGGCATACTCGGGTTAAAAAGTCTTCCGGCAGCGACTGCGGATTGCCAGGTTGGTGTCGCAGGTGCTTAAAACTGCGGGTAGCTTCCTCAAATTGATTCAGCCCCTTGGCTGTAGCCAGCCAGATTGTCCCATCCGCCCCTTCCGACACATTGTATACGCTATCGGAGCTGATGGATGCGGCTTGCTGAGGCTGGTGACGAAACCAGTGCCCCTGTTGTTTCTTGGTGTCCCAACAAACAACGCCAACACCAATGATCGTTAGCCACAGTCGGTCCTGCCGGTCGATGAACAAACTGTAATACGTAGTGCTGGGTTTTACCAGTCGGCGAAAAGCCGCTTGGCGGGAAAAGTTTGAAAACGTTTCAGTCCGAGGATCAAACACATCAATTTCCCCACGCTCGGAAGCGATCCAGATCCGTCCGTGCCGGTCCAGTTCGATTTGGTTCAGTCCGGCAAAGGAAAGAGAAGGGCGACCATCGGGGTCGGGCTGGAAGACTTTAAATCGGTATCCATCGTATCGACATAGACCGTCACGGGTAGCCGCCCAGATGAAGCCTTGCTTATCCTGAAGGATAGCAGGTACAAAGGCCTGTGGTAAACCCTGCCGGTCAGTAATGAGTTCGGGCTGAGGAAAATGAACCGGCTGTGCTCTTAGGCATGCTGTTGAGGCTAGCAGGCTCAGCAAGCAGGCCAGAACGCGTATAAGGGACGGTATATACGTATTCATACCACAAGGAGGTGCTCAGTCCACTTCGTTTACACGGAAGTGCGGTTTGTAGCCATTGCCATTAATTGACAGATTGGTTGTGACAAGTTCATGGCAAAGCTAACTCTTTATTCTAAAATCGATCTCTCGCCTACAAAAATGTGTTGGATTCACCAACACGGTCGGGATCAACCCCAATAACTCCAGGAGAATCGTTTTAAAACCGTTTAGCGAGCTAAGCGGCTCCACCCGCTTCTCAAGCTGGTTCCTTCATCCGTTGTTCCGAGCGTGCTTTTGTGTTTACCTGTTATAGTAAAGCAGGGGGCTTGTTTTCAATTCCTTGATGAACCCGACGCTCATTGCAAAATGGTATGAAATTGTCAACAGCCATCTGGGCCGCGTCGGCCAGCTGATTCATCTTACCTGTTTTAAGGGTTCAGGAAACGTTAGCATTGCCTCCTGGCGATCACTTGATAAAATGGCAAGAAGGTCTACGCTCTAGCCTGAGCCAGATCGGCGTTACCTCAAGCTAGACGTACCAACTGGAAGCCTATATGCCGTTGGACCGGATCTTTTTGCGGTGCAATTCTCCCCAGCTACGCAGGGAGTCAATGACGCCCCCCAGGGTCTGGCTGTGGGGCGTTAAAGCGTAAGTCACTTTTACCGGATAGGTATCATGCACCGTTCGTTTTACTAACCCGTTGGCCTCCATATCCCGCAATTCTTTTGAAAGCATCCGGTCGGTAATGCCGTTTACTTCTTTCGAAATTTCGCCGAACCGTTTCTCCCCAAATGTCAAGGCGACAATAATGGGTAATTTCCATTTGCCGTTTAACACGTCCAGTGCATCCCGTACAGGACGCAGAATACGGATACATTCTCCGTGATTTAATTCACCCGTTTCCATTTTTATAGGCGCTACATGCTACTAACAAGGTTCCCGGCTTACTATACTAAAGTATATCTCTATACTTTAGTATAGTACTTACAAAAGTATAGCAAATAAAAGTAAGTTTGTAGCATCAACGAAAATAAAAATTCAAGGATTATTTAAATCAACTTGCCATGAATCCATTTAGGAAACTTCTCCACGTATATACTCCTCCTGTCCAACCCGGTTTTCTAGGCCCCGGTCATCTAGCCAGACCGGTCATCCAGGTCGACTACACTCAAAGTGATCCGTTCATTGTGCTGATGGATGATCAACTAAACAAACAAAACGAGCAACCGGTCGGCGGTCCGCATCCACACGCTGGTTTTGAAACAGTTTCCTTGCTGCTAGAAGGTGAAATGGGCGATGATGCACACCGGATGAAAGGGGGTGATTTACAACTGATGACCGCTGGAAGCGGTATTATTCATACCGAAACCATCGATCAGAAAGCGACGATGCGGCTGTTACAGCTTTGGCTTAACCTACCCAAAAAAGAGCGCTGGGCTACCCCGCGCGTACAGGATCTTTCTTCGGAGAAAGTGCCCACCATTACCCAGGACGGCGTAACCGTAAAGGTTTATAGCGGATCACTGGCGGGACTGACTTCACCCATTCATAATTATGTACCACTTATCATCGCCGATATCCAGTTAGAGCCGGGCGTATCCACGCTGCAACACATCCCAGGGTCGTATACTGCTTTTCTGTACGTTCTAGCCGGGAGTGTTCGGGTGGGCAACCAGGCTGGGGAGGTAGGCCAGAATCAGGTAGGCTGGCTAGATCGGCACTCGGATGAAACCCCAAGCGGGCTTGAACTTACCGCCGGTGAAACAGGAAGCCGATTCATTCTTTACGCTGGTGAACCACAGGGCGATGCCATCGTATCGCATGGACCCTTTATTGGCGATACGCAGGAGGATATTCGGCGGCTCTACCAAGAATACAGGCATGGTAAAATGAATCATATCGCCACCGTTGGGCCTTCACAGCGAATTTTCTGGTAAATCGATCTTAAAAGGTTTTACGAGCGGCATCGAAGGTTCGCCTGTTCAGCAGCGAATATTTGATGCCGCTCGCGACCTTTTGCAACCGATCGGCGGGCCGAAGCCCCTTGAACAGAAAATAGAATGGACTGGTGCCTGAGCAGCGATGCTACAGTGCGGTTATGACAAAATCAATTCGTACCCCCTGAGGTATGATAGTGAATCCTATAGCTCTTTTTTGGTGCTATTGGCCTTATCCCATATTATTTGGTGAGTCAAAACTGGAGAAATGGGATAGTCCGACGGCGCGCTGTATAATAAACGCTGAAATAGAATCACTGTACAAGCTCGCTGGGTAGTTCCCAATTGTCATTCATCAGGGCTTTCGCCAATTCTCGTTTCTGAACCGCACTGCGCCTGCAGCCCGGTCGTCGTTCGACTACCGAAACCCAAAAGAGTTAGAACGGGAGTCCTATTCTACGCTGACAAATTCATTGTGCCGCTCAATCAGACACTCAGGAGGCTTACGAAAGAGCTGGCAAACCAGATAGGGCCAGAGTTAAGGCATCCTGGCGTTTTTCATCGTCTGTTTCGAACAACCAACTATGAAATAGGGAGGACAAATGCCCCAGAATGTTTTCTACCACCAAGCGGGTAGCAGGAGGCAATGGTGGTTGAATATTCAGAATAGGAGAGGCATCCCGTGGGGAGTCTGTAGCATGTAGGCTGCCATCCTGCTGTCGCTTGCTGTTTTCCTTCTTGACCATTAGGTTATCTACTAAATAACTTTCTGCCTGCTGAATACTAAGGCAAAACAAATAATGTCGCTGGTGGCTACCAACGGCGGTTGGCACAGCCGCTTTCTGGTTATTTAACCAGGACATCCAATGCACGTTGAACGTTTTCTGGTAACTATCCTTCCTGATAATACTGAGCATTACCATTTCCAGCGCCTTGAATCTTTTGAGTGATTCACTTTCTTCTACCCGCTGATAATGCTGACATACTTCTTGGCAGACCAAGCATCCGGCATGGCGATGGAGGTATTGTTTGTCGGCCGGAATGGCCGAATGAAGGTAATAATTTTCATCCCGACGAGTAAGCGAAAATAAATTCTGTTGCTTAAACGGATGGACTTTGACCAGCAATCCATCCGTTATATTTTTATCCTGAACGACTGCAAAGCCGTCGGGGAGAACCGCCAATGAATGGATTTGATCGTCACTCAGATTGATTGAACGTCCAGCGGCTTGACGCTCATCGGGATCGGTCAATCGGTGAACAATTTTAAGATTTGTATTTTTGATCACTTCACGGGCAAGTTTGGTGGGAGTCTGATCAGCCACAATGATTCCTTCCCCATAGGCACGTAATTCGGCCAGCATATCGGTGAACATCGCCACGGCCTTACCTTTGGGATCCCCAACTTCCTCACTAGCAGCCTGGGGCTTAGCGGTCAGCAATTTATGGGCCTCTTCAATCAACAAGATGTGTTGCAGCTTTTCTTTCTGGCTGGGAGCCAGCAACCGTTGGCGAACTTCGGCGTATTCATAAATAAAAACATACATCAAAGCCGCTAAAAATGACTTTTCATCATCATTCCCAAGGTGCTGCATTTCTATGATACAGGGCCGATCCATTAATTCCCGAAAAGGAATTGAACGCCTGGTATTAAAAACCAACCCTTTATTACCGATGAGTAAGCTTTGAATCCGAGAGCGTAAGGCAGCACTAAGATTTTGGTGAATCTCGCGTCCGTAATTTTTGCGTTGCAGAACAACCTCAATCTTAAAAAGCAAATCCACCAACGTGGGCATCAGGGCCGAATAGGCTTCCTCTGTCGCGTCCTCCTGGAGAAATCGGTTTGATGAGTGATGTAAACTCCATCCTCTCTCATAGTATATTTCATAAATGGCATCTTCTAATACATAACTCATACCCCCAAACATGGGGAAAGTGGCATTAAATACACTTTTCAGTAAGTCAATATGGCGGGCGATCGTGATGCCGGGAACGGGCTCAAATGGGTTAATTCGCAGCGCGGGCGCATTGGGATTTCCGACCGCAAAAACCCGCAGGTGTTCTTTCAGCCCATCGACTTGCATCAGTCCCCGGTATTCTTCTTTGGCCGGCTCAATGACCATAAAGGGTATTTTGAAATTTCGGTAAGCCTCACTCAGAATCTGCATACAGGTGTTTGTCTTACCGGAGCCAGACTTTCCACTGATAAAAGCATGCGTATTAAGGCTCTCCAAAGGTATTTTCAACTCAAATAGCGGTTTATAGAGCCCTTGTTGTGCTTGACCAAGCCGCAAGGCCCGGCTTTCTACCGAACTGGCCGTTAAGGCAAATTGAAGCATTTTTCGGGTCTGGATACCCGGTAATGGCTGGTAAGGCAGGTGCATTAGAAGGGTCAGTTCATCAGAGCCGATGCAGGTACCTAATGTATCATATAACGATCCGAAGGGATGAGTTACCTGATCACGCGCGGGGTACAGGGTCAGTACCTGCCCGCTCCTTGCTGCCTGCCGAATCAAATGAGTAGAAACCCGAATTTCCCGTAAGGGATCGAGGTGAGTATCATCACCCGACGCTAAACTGCGGATCACGTTGCTTACCTTACGGAGTGTTGCCTGGTCATCTGCAACAAGGTAGGTAACGGTATTCCAGCAACCATAGCTCCTAGCCCGTCTCAGCCGGTGGAGATATTGATCGATCAACTGTTCACAGGATTCAGCATGGGCATTGAGTAAGTCCCTGGACTCGCCGCTCGACTCCCCTTCCCGAACCGAAGCCAGCGCCTGTCGGGATGTAGCTTGAGTGCTGTAGTTTTTTCTAAGTAATAAGTTGGATGCATTGTTTGCCAGCCCGGCTATTCCTAATACCGAAGAACTTGGGGTTAATAGGGCTAAAGCCTGAATGAATAAGGAGGTATTCGCTAAAAGCCCAGGCAATCGGTCGTCAAACGAGTGGGAGGTTTCGTGTTGTTGTTCAGCCAGTGATTTTGTTTTGTCAGAACTGGAGCCTACTTGCCGGTTAACCCGGACAAAACCATGTACATCACTTTTTAACCGTAAGCAGGCATCAATCGTCTGATCAATCTGAAAGGAAGAAACCGGTTCGGCCACCGTTACCACGGCAGCCCGCTGGGAGCCAATGGCCAGCGCAACCCGGTCTAAATCCCTCAGGTGCAATCCTAATTTTCCATGACGTGCAGAAGGAATACCGGTCAGTAGCGCTAAAGACGGTGCTTCCCTTAAAAAATTATCTAGATCCTGTAGTTTTTCGTGATCCAGACGCACCGGGTTGTCAAGCTTTACCTGATTATCAACCGCTTGTAATGCCCCCTCCAGGCTAAGTACATGCTCTTCGGTCGAACTTTCCGCAGAACCGGGCATTCGTTTTACCCCCCAGAACAACTTTTGTTGCCCTTCCTGGCTAAATTGTATAGTGACCAAGGCATGACCCGGTTGATGACAAGAGGACAAAAAGCCTGCCATGAGTTGGGTAAACTCCTCCGGATCGTCCTTTTTACCCGCCAGAAGTAACTCCCGCAATACCGGCAAGCCATTTCCTTCGTCCCTCAGACCCAAGTCCCACTTTGACGAATCAAAATTTGCCAGGTATCTGCGCTCCAGAAGTGAAATCAGCAATTGGGATAGTGCTTCCCCTTCCTCAAAAGGGCGGGATGGTTCAGTATCACGGCTTAGCCTGTTTTCTGCCATTCGTATAGTCTGTTCAAATAGAAATCTTATCCTGGGCTATTCACCGTTCCCAGGGAGGAATAAAATCTCCATTACGTGCTGGAGTCGGTGGCTCCTGGGTGTTAGAAGCTGGAAAACCGTTTTTTCCTTCGTCCAACGCTTCGTGGTAACGAAGCGTAATAAGTCGGTCAGCCATCAATGGGTTTTTTACGCGTAAGAGGGGCCACCAGGTTGCCCCAATCGCGACATCCTCTAATGGATTCTGGCTTCTCCAGACCCGGCCTCCCAAACGATCTGCCAGTTGCTGATCAATAACCGGAAACACGGAACCGGGTCCCCCAAACACGACATGAGTAGGGGTAGCTGCGCCAATACTTTTCATGGCAGCCTGAATCAACTGAGGCAAGGACTCCAGCACCTGGGCACTTGGCAGCACGGCTTTAAACTGGGCGGATCGCCAAAAGGGCAGTTTTCCCCTGAGCTTTAGCGACCGACCGCCTACGCCCCTCCAAATCGACGGCTGGGAGGCACCTTGAAAAGGAAAACTGGCGGCATACTCCAATACATTCTCAATCCAGGCATGTGCAAGGTCTTTTGGCTCAAAGTGACCATTCTCTATGAACCATTGTTTCAAATCAGCTAGCAAAAAAAGAAATCCAGCCTTGGGAATTTTAATCTGATCCCCAATGCGCAGTACGCGCACCGAATCACTTGTGGTTTCCAGGTCAAACGCACTGAGCAGAATCTCCCGTTCACCAATAAAACAAACCGCGACATTGCCGGAGATTTCCGGAACATGAGAATCTGCGGAATGTAGAAAACGGGCCAAAAGGGCATACGTGGCCGGAATGACTTCAATCGTGGTAAAGCCTGATTGCTGCAGTATTTGCCGGGCGTTATACCTGGATGAGCCTTGAGCATCCTGATCACTGACGAGCACTAATTCATAGCCATTCGTTGCGTCAGGCTCACTATACCCTAAATACGTATACAGGCGTTGGTACATACCACGCCAGAATACGCTGGCTTGACTCACCGACATGCCGGATATGGAGGAGGTATTACTTAAATATCGGCACCACTCAACCGCAGCCCCCGGTGCCTGTAAAGCCCGTGAACCCCACAAATGCTCATGCACTACATTCGGAATGATGGAACGAATCCCATCCCCGACTAAAACCGCCCCTCCGCTATTTTCCCGAACCGCTGCCTGGGTAAAAATAGCGTGATGGTCAAACCCTATTGCGTGGGGATTCATACAAAATATGGTAGGCTAGCCTTTATTTCTGTCAAAATCCGTTTCGTGGCCTTTAACTCTGAATCATCCGGCAAAGCCGGTAGTACCTTGCTGGTGGCATTAAAACTGAGGGCCTCTTGAAATTTTTTTTCGTAGCTCCCAAGGGTGCTTGCCACCGAATCAGCTTCTTTGGTAATGGCGTTCTGAACATTCTCTACATCTTTTTTGACAGCCTCTGTTGCCGCTTTCGCCACCCCAGCCGCTGCACCGGCCACGACTCCCCAAAGTGTCCCGATAATGGGTATGATAGACCCGGCAACCCCTCCAGCAGCGGCTCCACCGGCCACGGCCTCACCAAAGTTTGCCGGTGTGTCCGTCACCGGAATGGTAATCTGAAAGTGACTCCCCGTTTTCCCGGCGACTTGGGATAATTTAGTTTGAGTCAGTTCTAAATTGAGAACGCTACCGTAGGTATTGGAAAAGGCTTTCACCTCATTCGACAGGGTGGTAACCAATTGATTAAAGCTGGTGGTTACATAGGAAGTCAGGTCATTGGAATAGGTGGCGTCTCTTCGGATCGTTGACCCCGCAATTTTTTCAGCATACCCTTTAAAATACTGCCTGATTTGGGCCTGAGTGGCCTGGAGCCCATTCGCAACTACCTTTTCATAATCCGTTTGAATCCGATAAAACTGTTGATCCAACACATCATTGTCTTGAATGGCCTTTTGATAAGCATCCCATTGCCGATCCAACACGGTCTGATGATGGTTCACCCACCCCTGAAGCTGCTTTTGGATAGCATCCAGCTTGACACGTGCCCGGAAAAGACGCGGTCGTAGACTAAGCAGGTAACGGGTGGTGGTAATTTCGGTTAGATATTCCCGGGTTTTTTCCAGCAGGCTCTGGCTAATGGATGAATTTCCCATGGTCGCTGAAAAGCAGAAAAGGGGTGGTACAGGTATACCAGCTTCCTGGGCAAACTCATCCAAGGCCTGTTTCACCCGGGGCATTCTAATTTCAAAAAAATGCTGCCACTGATGGTCGCTGTCCTCCTCCAGATAACAGTTCAAGACAAAAACAACACTATCAGGTCCATTAGCGCTCATGTATTCCAGCAGAAACTGCTTTTCCGTTTGGGAAAGTACCTGCTTGGACGTCAACACCCATACCACCAAATCAGCACGCTCAGTAGCTTTTTGGGCACACTCGTCCATTTCATCCGTGTCCCCGATACCGGGTGTATCCATCCAGATTGTCTTTTCGGGAATCGGAACACGATCAAGTGTAATACGCAATTCATGAATTTCTTCGACTTCAATACGTCGTTTTCCCCAATCATTCAGCAACCGACTTTCCTGCGCAAGTCCCGTTTGAGTACAGAGAACCGGCCGACAGCTCCCATCCAGATAGTGAATTGTGGCCGTATCGGAATCGCCCAGAACAATGGGACAGAGGACCCCTGTTTCCGGATCATCACCAACCGGTAAGATAGGACGACCCAGCAGCGCATTTAGTGAGCTTGATTTTCCCGCTTTGAAATACCCTCCAAACATTAACGTAATATGCTCCCTGGAAAGTAGATTCCGGATTTCAACCAGTTGGGAATACACGGAGTCATTATTCAAAGAGACCTTAATTACGTCATTGACTGCCTGGTGGCATTGGTGAAACTGTTGATAGAGCATTTTATCCATGATTGGGTAAGACTTCAGCTTGCTTGCGTTAGATATTCAACTGGACTTCATTCAATACCTTTTGATTCACGAGGATATCCTCTCTGTTGCGTTCCAATAATTTAATTTTGAGGCTTTTTTCAGCCTGATCCCGTTCATTATCCGTCTCGATTTGCCGGATTTGCTCAATTTGTTGGTTGATTTGCCGCTGTAATTTATTCAGGAGAGGAGCCCGCATCTCTCGAAATTCCTTGACTACTTCATTTTCCAGGTTACTGAGGATTCCCGATAAGTTTTCCTGTAAGCCGTTAATAAAACCATCTGCTACCGACTTGCGGAGCCGCGTACCAAACGTTTCACTGCCCCATATGAACGAAACGATAGAACCCAGTAAGATAGCGGCAATCACGGCGACTGGTCCCGTGAGCCCCAGGAAAACGAAGCCAATGGCAGTAGCAATCCGACCGCCCAGGCTAATGGCCAAACCTCGCCAACCGAAGGTGGCTCCCATGAGGGCATGGCCCGGATCCAGCAAGATGGTACCCACAACCCCGGCGCCAATTGATTCTCCCTGACTGATCATCTTTTTTTCAGGGTTAGTATCCAGCGCAGCGTCAATGGCCAGGCGGATCGACTTAAAGTCTTTGTCTACTTTCTCGACGATGACTTCTACTTCCGCTCCCAACCGCTCCATGTGCGATTCGGTAATGGTGACAGCCTCCTGCTGGCCCCACTCCGCAATCTTACTTTTTATGTAATCATTGCAGGCTTTCTTGGCTTCTTCTTCACAACCGGTTCGGTTCGTTATTAAGTTACCGGTTTTTTTCAACAGTGGCAGATCAACCTTGTCCATATACTCTGGAATCGATTCGCGTAGGCTGCGAAGGAGGGTTTCGAAGGAATTTTTTAAATTATCCACCAGCAATCGCTCCCGAAAATCAAATACCCGTTCGAGTTCAGTGGGCCGCTTTTTCAACTTTTCAAGAACTGGCCGGGATTGATCAATTGCTTCCCTTATTCTGGCTACATCCGCCGACAGAACCTGTTGATTTTGCTGAAGGTCTTCGAGGAGTTTTTTCGTAATATTCTCCGCCAGTTTAATAAAGCGTAACAAGTGTACCTTAACACGGTCACGCGTCAGAAAGTCAGAAACTACCCTTTCAAACTGGCTTAAGCCAGAATCGACCATCAACGGTGGATTAGCGTTCCACTTTCCATCAAATCCTTTGAGGGCATCTACGAAATGGATTCCGTATTTGCCCAGATCCTGGCCGGTATAATCCTGATCCGTGGCATCGCCGATGAGACGGTACCAGGTCAGCCCCTTGAAGCGTTCATTTACCTCCCGGCCATTAAATAAATTGATAACCGAGAAAATTTTAACCCCCGAATATTTTAGCTGATCTTCCACGAAGCTGCGTTCCCCTTTGCCGGCAAGCGCATCGCTTCGGAACAGCACAATAGCCGCGTCAACTTTAGCGATGGCTTTCAGCGTGGTTTCTGTACGCTTATCGTCTTCATCCAGACCCGGAGAGTCGATAATGGTTAACCCTTCCTTCAGCAATGGTGAAGGATACCCCATCTCGAACTCCCGGATTTTACTAAAGGCGGCTTCCGTTTGCCGTTTGTTAATCCGAACCTGCGCTTCCTCCAGATAACGGTCTAGTGACCATTCTTCCCGGGTCCCGTCAAAGTGCCAGGCAAAAATATAGGGCTTTTCGGCATACCGAATTCGCGTGAGAATAGCCGTACAGGGATCCGGAGAGACCGGTATAGGGCCGAGTTCATTGGAAACGGCATACCCATTGGAAGGCTTCCCCAGCAGCGCATTGACGAAAGTCGATTTACCATTACTGAAGCGTCCAACGATAATGAGGTTAAACGTATCCGACTTAAGGCTCTCTTTTGTATCGCCCAATTCGCTGGCCATTTCAATTTTATCCAGTTTGACGGCAGCCGCCCGCAGGTTGTCGATTGCGCTTACCACTTTCTGAACTTTAGCACTGTACTCTTTAAGGTCTTTCTCGAGTGTCATAATCGGCAAAGGGAATGATGATGGTGTTGGTGAACACGAAAACTAAAGCAGCTGTTGCCGCATTTCCGATAACTGAGTTTGAATGAATTGCATCTCGGCATCCGACGCTGTTTCGTGCGCAAACCGTTGCCGTTCGAGCTCCGCTTCGAGTCCCTGCCTTAGCCTTTTGAATTCGGTATTGAAATGCTCTTCCAAGGGTTCAAAAATTTCCGGCATCCGGCGATTGACTTCATTGATTTGCCGCCGAATCGACTCTTCAATATATTTAGTTCCGATTGCGGTTCGATTATTTTCCGAAATGCGACGTTCATTCCACTCCAAGGCGGCAGAAGCTAAGCCACCGGCAAAGATGGTCGGTAAAATGGCCCGGGATATAAGACCGACCCCCGTAACGACGATCCCGGCGATCAGTATCCGCTGAAGTCGCCCGCTTGGCAATGCATCGGACTGGGTGGAAGAGCTTGAAGGACCCTGCGACGAACTTTTAACCCACTCCCGAAGGAGGTTCGATTCGCTGTTCGTCAGGTCGAACGCCTGTGGATAGGGACCGGTTTTACCCCCCAGCCATTTATTGACCAAATCCCAATCGGTTGATTCGATCGGTTCCAGTAAATCTTTTATTAACTGATCGATCCGGGCGTTCAGGCGAATGCTGTCGTTCCATTCCTTTAGGCCCCGGTGTAACAGGGCGTCGAGGTTACCTTTGGCATCTCGCGTTGTGTACGCTTCGTGGTGCCATTCCGTTTTCAATCGTTCCTCCAGTCGGTATAACGTGTTGGTGAGTTCCCGAACGGTATTCAACCGGGTCTCATCCATCCGGCGCATGACCCTGACCCGTAGATCGTTTATCTCTTGGATGCTTTCACTAAGTTCTACCGTCGACTGAGCCTGGGGTGACGAATGGAGGGTGACTAATTCCAATCTTTCTTCGGCCATATGCAGCAGGTTACTGACCTGCGCTTTACGCAATTCGTTCTGCGAACCGGATTCCGCCAGGTGTAACCAATGCTTAAGAGAAGCCTGATCGGCTTTTACCCGCTCCGCCAGGAAGGGTCGTCTTTCGGCAGGCCCCCATAGATAACAGCCGAAGTCGAGCGGGTTTAGGCTGGTATTGAAAGGATAGGCCGAACGGCTAAAAAGCCGTTGCATCCGTTCATCCAAATTATGCAGCTCCAGGTCATCATCAATGGCTTGGGTATTCCCAAAAACAATCGCGTAAGTTGTGAGCGGTCGCCACAGTACGGTGGCCCGGAGAAATTCCATATCCTCCCCCTGCAAAATATAGTCAGGTGTCAGGTAGACGAGGACCTTGGAGACCAACCGGGCATCCCGCCCTGCGGTTTCTCCCCCAAAATGATCTACCCGGTACGAGATGGCCATTTCCGCTAGCCATGCTCCGAAGTCAGCTGAATCAAGGGAAGCGGGAGTCAGTACCAATAGCGCGGGTTCAGCTTCATCGTGGAACAACTGACGTATCTGTTCGCCGATATCGGGCCATTTCATGCGCTGGGCGATTTGAGCAACAGAATCTAATACTTGTTGTTGCGAGGTTGCTAATGCCATACTAGTAGGATGTTAACCATTGAAAAAAGTCGGGAACCAAGGCATCATAGATGTGCAATTGCTGCGGAGGTATAAATTCCGTTAAAGCCTCATGAAGGTTTTTCTTTGTTTCTTCGGAAACAGGCGACTTTTCAAAGAAAGCGGGCACTATCGTTTCCAGGTACTGCTCAATCGTTTTGAGCAATTTTTGCACCTCGACCAGTGAACGGGTATCCGTGACACTGAAATGCTCGAATGAACGGTCGGTGAAATTCAGGAGTGAACACATGGTGTATTGAAGCAGGTATTGCCCCCTGGCCGATAACAGCCACCACCGATCGGGAGGGCTATAGGTGATTCGGATTGGGGTGTTGGAATCCGCTTCGGGGATCTCCCGGATAAATGCTGAAGCAAAGCAGGCGAATGCAGGTATCCCCGCCCGCAACGTTGGTAAAGGAAGCGAAACAAAATAGTCAGTCGGAACCTCAGCCTGCCGGATGTAATGCGTGCTTACTGTCCGACGAATGGTTTTATAGGTAAGCCAATTGGTAACTTGTGGGAGTTCCATGGAGGATTTCAGTTTGATTTTTACAACTAGACGACCAAATCGGTAACGACCATACTGCCGCCTGTATCGAGCCAGGCGGCATCAAGGACATCCATGGGCACGAAACGACCGGAATCGCTGGGATACCCGCGCCCACTGTCATTGATGTATACCCCCATCATGGATCCGGTTGCTGGGTCGCGGGCAATACCCGTGCACACAACCGCGTGGTTTCGGTCGCCGGTGCCATAGGCTGTTGCGTCATTCCACATGACGCCCGCATTTACGGATAGAATTACCCCACGCCCCTGTTCGATATTAGTCGCCAGGGTTTCGGCGTCATTCGCCATTTCAAAATGAGCCGGCACCCCGTTTTTCCGGAGGATTTCAATCTGACTAAAACTTGTCGTCGCCCCGTTCTCACCAGGGTTAAACCCTACGTGGCATAAGTCATTGGCCACGCCGTAGAGGATAAGAGTCGCTTCACTAACCTCCCGAACGGTTCCGTCTGCAAATTGAATTCCCGGCACCTGAAACTGCTGGAGAATATCTTCACAAGCCACCAGGCCGCAGGTTCCTTTGAAAAGGTCGCCATACTCGGTCTGACCCTGAAGATGATTATATGCCTTAAATTCATCCACATACCCAATCCGAATAACTTCACGACCATCCTGGAGCATATCGGTCACCACGGGTACATCCACGTAGCGATTAAAATCCGATAACCCGTCATGGAAGTCGCGGAAACTATCCCCAAACAGATCATTGTTGTTGTCCATAGCTTGAATTTTCGTTAATGACCCCACGCAGTAGCTATATCTTACAGGCGGAGCATCTTTTTTTATGGTTCAGAATAAAAAACTGTCCCGAATAGCAGGCACCTGGATCATTTTCTGGCAAGCTGCCTCAAATGCGTTACCGGTTGGCCGGTACTTTCGATTGCGCATAACCGCCAGTTGGGTAAAGGCTTCTTTCTCGGATCCGGTAAATTCGGGAGGGGGATTTTTAAGGACATGCTGAAAGATGGCCTCAATGTGAGCAGGCCCGCCTAAATACTTTGCAAACCGGGTAAAAAAAGCCAGGATTATTTTTCGGATTCCGCGCAGATACAGGACATCGCAGTTGGTTCGGGTAATACCAAGCTGATCTGCGATTTCCTGGCGGTCTTTGAAGAACCCACTCAGGTCGTATCGGATTACATCGTATTCGCGGTCGGAGATTACCTTTTTACGGAAGGCTTCCCTTAATAACAACGGCCCCTCCATCGGGCTGGCGGCCGATTCCTCCGGTAAAGCAACCTGAAGGCCGGGCTCGTGTTCCGGTAATAGGGATTCCAGACGGTGTCTATCCAGTAAATCAAGCCCCCTCTTTACCTCATTCCGGGCGATGGTATACACCCAGGCTTTAAAATTTTCAATTTTTTCATTAGCCGAAGTCTTTCTCAGGTAAGAACTACGGGTTCGCTCTTCAATCCGGATCAAAGCTTTCTCAACTTCAACTGGGTCTTTCAGGATCCGATAGCAGAACCTCTTCAATTCATTCGGTGAAAGATGCTTTTGCCAAAGGGGGTAGAAACTTTCCTCTATATTCATAATAGATTGTATACCTAACTAGTAATCACACTGTGATGGAAATTTGAACTACTTATAATTAGGAGATGAAGTTTCTTGTGAGCAGTCTACCGGAAATTACGGGTCCCGATATTAAGTATAATCACTGATATTTCGTAGCAGCGGGCGCTTTTTTTTGTGCCGTACCCTTTCTAGCTCCCATTCTTGCTTTTTAAGCTATTCTCATTCTGATCCTGTAAGAAATCCCGATGAAAAAAGGTCCTGTCATTGAATCCGCCAAGCAGGGCTGATCAGCCCTGAAAACGGACGGGGTTTCTCCTGGATGACCACCAGGACGACCCGGTTAGCCTAACAGTCTGCGCAGGAGGAATAGGGCCCATCCTCAATCACACATTTCGATAATCTTCCAAAAACGCGCCAGACGGCGCTAAAGATTTCTATTGCCTGAACGATGCTATCCTCCCGACTCATCACCCAGTTGGATGAACTGGCTATTTTTAGCACTACCTCGTACCGATTAAGTCTCGGAACACCCGCTGAAATCGATTACCTCAGCCGTAGTGCTGTACGAATTTTCTTTCAGGAAGGGGAGCCTACCACCTTCCTGGCCGGTTACGCCATTAACCAGCAGCCCCCTTTTCGTTACTTAACTGCTCTGGAGCAGCTTAAGCAACTTCAACGAGTCGAGTGCCCTACTAACCCGGGGCCCCACGATCTAGCCGAAATCAGTTGTCTATGGATGAATAAGTGTCGTATTCAACCGCATGATCGCATACGTATATATACTCAGTTACTAATCGACATGATACAGACCGACAAGTCTTTCTTCATAGCCGGAAGTTTGATCAAAAAGTACCAAGGCATGCTAGAATACTTTTTTCCAACTACCCTTTTCGAGGGTGCAATACGGATTGGAGACCAAATTCATGATGCCAAGATCTTTGCCATTCACCGCAGCGAGCTGGTCGGTCGTTTTCTAAAGACACTAATTCGGCTCCTAATCCTACCCCGCTCACGTCCTCAATAGTTCTTTTCGGCCCGCAACTGAATGCAGTATCCAGTAATTCAAATTTCGCCGGGAATGCAACCGAAAAAAATCAAAAATTTCTTGAATCACTCCAGAGTGATTGGAATTTTTACAGATGCCCAGCAAAATCTCTTTCTTTTTTGGCTTTTGACTTTTACAAACACTGATTACTTTTCTGTGTCTTTATTCCAGCAACTTCTCGATGCAGCAGTCAGTGGCCAGGCTATTAAACCCGTACCTTATTTTTATAGTAGTGCTTGCCCCAGCAAGCTTGATGGCCCAGATTGAGTTAACGGGTCAGGTTGAAAAGCTCCCAATCAGTCTACAGGCCGAATTTCTAGAAGATTCATCCTGTAGACTGACGCTGCGGGATGTTCAGCAAGCCCCTTATAGCCACCGCTTTGTACGGGTTTCTCAAAAAGCGCCAAATTTTGGATTTAATACCTCTCCTTTTTGGATACGGTTTTCCGTACACAATAACGCCCGGGATTCGTTGCGCCAATGGGTTTTCGAACAGGCCTTTCAGGGAATGGGGACAATTGATCTGTACCTGATCGATCAACAAGGGAAGATGATTCATAAAAGAGGAGGTGACTTAGCCGGTAGGAAAAGCCGTGAAATTGCCAGTGCCTCCTACTCGTTTCTGCTCCCGTTGAAACCAGGAAGTCGGACCACGGTCTATGTGCGAATGTGGCCTTACAGCGGGCAGGCTTTTTTTCCCATTTACATAAAAGAGCTGCTTTATTTCGAACACCATAACCAGTTATCCATTCTGATCTGGGGAGCTTACTATGGTTTGTTGTTAGCCGCTTTTTTGTACCATATTTTATTGTGGCTCTTTACCCGGCAAAAGGGTTTTTTGTTTCTGAGTGCCTATCTGGCCATTTATTTTATCTACGAAATCAATCGGGGTTTCAGCCTGGCGCAGCAATACCTGTGGCCGACGAATGAATGGATGATTGTGCATGGATTGGGCACCTTCTTTACGCTAATGGTCATGGCCTGTGTTTTGTTCTACACCTATGCCTTCAACTACCGCTCCTTATTTCCGTATTCAACGAGATTCCTCACCGGTTTGCTGGTCGTCATCGGGCTGTTACGGCTGATTCCTCTTCTTTACCCGACCGTTTCGCAGAACCTCATCGGAATCTGTCAATTCCTGCCCGCTTCCAGCTATTTGCTGTTTACCGGTATCTTGAGTTTAAGGCATCGGCACTTGCATACCCGGCTTTACTTTTACTCGCTCATCTGCATTATCGGCGGGGGAATGCTGTTTACGCTGAACCGATCCGGAATTCTGCCAGGTGATGATTTCCTGGTCCATTACACCCTGAATTTAGGTTCTATCCTCGAGATTATCTTCATGTCTTTTGGCGTTGCTTATGCCATGCGCCAGGAACAGCAGAACCGGCAGCTAACTGAGCACAAGGCACAAACAGCTTTCATGGATGGGAAAGCGGAAGAACACCATCTGGTTTCCATGATGCTCCACCATGAAGTAGGGAATAATTTGATTACCATGCAGCGTTCAATTGAAAAACTAGTAAACAAGCTAGACCGTCCCATCACCAAAAATGAAATTAAACGGCTGGACGCAAGCCTGCAGGAAACCTATAAAGTAGTCCGCGAATGGTCTTACTTCCTTACTCCGGAAACCGTGCTGAAACACGGATTGACCCAGGCGCTGAAAAGACTGGTTGAACGCCTGAATCAGAATCAGCCCGTTTCCTTTTTACTGCTGCTTTCGGACCGGGAAGATCAATTGCCCGTAACGACCCAGTTTGAACTATATTATATCTGCCTGGAGTTGACCAATAACATTATGAAACACGCCCAGGCAACCGAGGCCAGCATTCATTTCTTTTTTTCTAACCAGCATCTGAATATGGAAGTACGGGACGATGGCGTCGGCTTCACGGCCCAATCCGCAGCACAAACCCAAGGCGCCGGTTGGTCGTTGATAGAAAATCGAATAAATCGGATTAATGCGGTCTATACCATTCAGGCGTTGCCGGAGCAGGGCACCAAAATCACGATCAAACTACCCCTGTTATAGCAATTGGTGCTTATGGGCAAATAACGCAATGCCCACATCCCCTTTTACGTCAAGTTTCTCGGCAATTTTTTGGGTTTGAGAATAGATAGCGGCCGGAGAAAGCCCTAGTCGAATCGCAATCTCCTTTTTAGGCAAGTCCAGCCCGATCAGGCGAATAACTTCAAGTTCATGCCGGGTTAATGCCTTAATTGGATTCGGCTGTTCATCCGGCTGCTGCCGATTCTTTTCCAGCTTCGTCAATATGCGCACAATTAAAGGGGAAAAATAATCTTCACCGCTGAGAAGCTGGCTAATCGCCGTACGTAACTGGTTTTCGCTTTCATTTTTGGTAACGTAGCCATTAATGCTGACCAGCATACAGGACCGAATCGTCTCCGCATCGTCAAATTGCGTATATATGAGTGATTTGATGCGCTGGTTGATGGATTGAGCGGCAAGTAGAAGCTGAATACCGGCCTTTCGATCCTCTTTTAACTGGATATCGGAAATTAGCAAAAAAAAATCACGCTGCGAAAGCCTGATTTTAGCATCCTCTACACTACTGCTGCAAATTACCTCAATCGTTGAATCTAGGCTTTTCACCAGGTCAGCAATGGCACGCAGCATAATCGGGTGATCTTCAACAATCAGAACGGAGGTAGTAGAGCTGGACATGGGTTAGAAGAAACGACAATTCCTGCCAGGCTAAAATACCATAAGAAAGTAGAATTACAAAATAGAAGGGATGGGTTCTTTTTCCGGTTATGAAGCCGTAAAACCGCTAACACTTATCTTTATTTCACCCATTTAATTTTCAGGATGGCTGTAAGATTCCGAGTGTTCGAATGGTCAATACAATAGAAGCGACCAGGCTACCGATCAGTGGTCTTATCCCGCTCCCAACCCATCATGGAACCGATTCGTAATATCCAACTCATCCCTACGCACGACCCGGCTTATCAGATGTTTCTTAAAAACCGGATCGCCTTCAAACGAAAGAAGTTTCAACAGCCTCAAAAAGCAACCGCACCCATCCCGGCTTCCGTAACCGCTCCCACCGTACCGAATCCGCAGTGGCTTACGCAGCAATTGAGTCGCCAAGCAGAATGGCTAGTACGTCAATGGCTAGGCTCCTCCGTTGGGGTTCACAACGACCGGATCTTATCATACGAAAAGTATAATCCCACTCAGCAAGAATATATCCGTCAGTATCGGGAACTGGATGCAATCAGCCTGGAGGTGGCAACGAACACTTGGATTGTGACAGAAGTAAAGCTGTCTAGAAACCCCCAAGCAGTCGCTACGGCGGTGCAACAGGTTAGTCAATCCAGCCAAGTCTTAGAAACAGCGGGCTGGCAAACCTCGCCCCTAGTCGTCTGGCTAAATTATTCTCCTTCCGAGGCTAACCACCCCTACCCAATCAAACCGTTTCATCCTGATTTCTTCCGTGTGCCACGGAGCAACCTCAATCAGGTATCCATTCTTTCCATTTGCCCTAAATCTTTATTCCAGTGGGGAGCCTACAAAGGCTGGGTCTCGCCAAGGGTATTGAAAAGCATGGTTGCAAACTGGCCGAACGGATAATCTATAAAATTTAATAGGTATACAGAAGGGGATGAATATTCTCCATCACATAAAAAAAATCTTCCGCCTGTAAGATCGATGACCCATCGAGGGTCTTGTCAATAGTTTAACAATTTAAACCATCCAACTCATGCAATCAATCATTACACCTTCGGATCGTCAGGCACAAAATGGGGCCAGGCTTTCCGCCAAATCAATCCGGGTTATTAAGGTCGCTGTTGCCTTGCTGCTCATGAATAGCGTTGTTTGCAACGGGCAGAAACTAATGAATTATTTTAAATATCAGGCGGTCAAATCGCTTGCTGAGTTTGCGCATCCTACGAATGATTTCAAAAGCGGATCGTATCAGGTTTTTTCGAATTATTTTGGCGCTAATGACGACATGATTATTGTCGATATTTACTACCAGGGGAATATTTATACGCAGCTGGCACTCAGAAAACAATACGGAATGTTTACGAAAATAGCCGTGGTCAAAGACACTGACTTCATCGCTCCTTTTTCGGCCGTTGCGTTTTTAAAAGATCTCATGTTAGAGGCCATGAAATCGGTGGATAATACGTCAAAAAGTGAGGTAGAAATTCAACTGGAAAAGGCCTTACAGCGGCAGCTCCAATTCTCTAATGGGCTGGATATTGCACTGTATTCCCTGAACTTAAATTGGCTCATGTACTGAAGCGAAAGAATAACTAGGCCGGAAGACCATCTCTTGATGGGATGGTTCTCTGGCCTATTATTTTTAAGTGGGCCGCACAGAGTCGATAAACAACACACTGACTATCAATTTGACCCAGTAGAGCGATATTGCTTTGTGTCGTATACTAAAAGTAGATAACTGGGGCCGGCTGCGGTTAATACATTTAGAGAACGGTGTGGTCTAAAGTGGTGGTCCCCCACGGCGCGTTACATTCCTACCGAAAATCTTCTACCACATGTCTTGTTCTGCGGGGATGTCAATTTGGGTGAGGCTACGCTGGCCATTGATCAGAAAACGGTTTTACAAAAGCTAGTCTATCCAGCGATCAAAAACCTATTGGGCGCGTCGTCGTACTGTTGTGGAACGCCCCCCTACACGTGGAAAGAAGGAAAGAAATAATTCATCTATTGAACCTTTAGAGATCGGATTAAATCCCATCACTTCACTTACCCCCTACTGACACAGTTTTCCCCGCACTTCGGCTATTTAGCCGGTTGGTATTCTTTTTTCGTCATTTACATATTCCAAAATATCACCCGGTTGGCAGTCTAGCGCTTTACAAATTGCTTCTAAGGTGCTAAAACGAATCGCTTTAGCCTTCCCGGTCTTTAGGATGGATAGGTTCGATAATGTCAAATCAACTCTGTCAGAAAGTTCATTCAGCGAAATTTTTCGCTTTGCCATCATCACGTCTAAGTTTACGGTAATGGGCATCGCTTAAATTGTTAAGTCATTTTCAGATTTCATATCGACGGCCGTTTGCAGTAGTTTTTTAAATATGGCCGCAGCCGTTGCCACGACAATCGAAGCAAATGTGGCCACGATACACATGGCAATGAACCCTGCTGGATCATCCTCTTTGTGGTGTGCTACCCGTATGTATAGGCCTGCCGTCACGATGAAAATACTGAGGACAATTGCACAATACTTGATACTTGTTAAAGTCTTCACCGAGTTCGATGAGAATACTTTATTTTGTCCGATGTATCCCAGAAATTTGACGGCCTTGTAAAGCGCAACAAAAAAAGCGATGGATGCTGCGTATCCATACAGAATAAGCGGGTCAACGTAAATGCTGAACAAGTCTAAATTGGTGGCTCGACCCTCCGTTAAGGGAAATCGAATCAAAATGGCAAGTGCCACCATGCCTATAAGCACGATGACTGCCTGGAGAAATACGGTTGAAATTCTCTTCATGATAATTTTTTTGAATTTATACCATGTCGCAATAGTAACACATATTTATTGATTATCAATAAATATTTAGCGATTTTAGAAAATTTCACCCCCCAAGCGTTTGCCGATTCAACCAACCCTATTTGCGCTTTTACAGTATGACTTAGGGTCAGCAGTGAGACGACCCGTAAGGTTACTTTTCTTGATCCGATCGTTTTATCTTACTTCACAAGGCTACGCGAAACGTATAGCTACCGGATTGAACGAGTAAGGCCGTACCTGCATCCGTGGCCTCAATAATCCGAATCTCATGCGATCCCGTGATAGGTTGCCCGCTTTCGTGTATACTTTTCCCGGTTGGCAGGAACACGGTGGCCGTTGTGTTCGCCGGAATCTGAACGGCTAACTGGAAGGTGCCGTTGTCTACTTTCCAGTCTACGGCAATTTTCCCGGCAATGGAATGGTAAGACCCTTTGGCCCAGGTGAGGCTGCCTCCCAGGCGCGGTTTAATGGTAAAGTGCTTGTAACCGGCCGAATCCGCGTTGATGCCCAGAATGCTTCGGTACATCCATTCGCCTACGGCTCCGATGGCGTAATGGTTGAATGAATTCATGCCTACGTTCTGAAAACCACGGCCCTTGACGTAGCCGTCCCAGCGCTCCCAAATGGTGGTTGCGCCCTGATCGATCGAATAAATCCAGGAAGGAAACCGGCGGCTTTCAAGCAGTTTATAGGCCACATCGGCGTACCCATATTCCGACAACTGATTCATCAGCCGGATCGTCGATTGAATGCCGGTTGAGATCCGGTAATCATACGCCTTGATGGCCTGGACCATGTGAGCTGCGGCTTGTTTCTTCAGGTTCTCGGGCACCAGATCAAACTCCAGCGCCAGGGCGTAAGCCGCCTGCGTATTGCCGGCAATAGTACCGTCTTCAGCCACGTATTGGCCCACAAACCGGGTTTTGATCGCGTTGGCCAGCGAGTCATAGAATACATAATCGCGCTGATGGCCGAGCAGCTTAGCAACCTTGGCGACGACCCGGGTTGAATGGCCCCAAAAGGCCGTCGAATAGATATCGTTATCGACCTTCCCCCCTTCTTTCGGATAGTCATCCGCAACAATGGTGTTTCCGTTCAACCAATCGCCGTACATGTTCCCTCGCTCATTTTTCCACAACAAATCCGGATTGGTTTCGAGAATGTGCTGGATATACGCTTTCATCGACGTATACTGGCGGGCTAAGATGGCCGTATCGCCATAGTTTTCATAGAGTCGCCAGGGGACTAAAACACCCGCATCGCTCCAGCCGGGGGCATTACAATACCGATTCCATTTATCGAGCTGTGGTGTATAATCCGGGTACCGTCCGTCGGCTCGTTGACAATCGGCCATATCCCTCACCCACTTGGTGAAAAAGGCACCCATGTCTAGATTGAAGATAGAGGTCTGAGCAAACACCTGGGCATCGCCCATCCAGCCCGCCCGCTCATCGCGTTGCGGACAGTCGGTCGGTACCGAATGCATGTTTCCCCGCTGGGTCCATACAATATTGGTCCACAATTTATTAAGATCAGGCGACGAACTTTCAAATGTACCTGCTAATGGTGCAGCCGACGCAACCACCTTTCCCGTTACGTGGGTTAGTTTGGGCTCCTGGGTGAGGCCGGAAATCTCAACGTATCGGAAGCCATGATAGGTAAAGCGCGGTTCGTAGTCGATGGTTTTTTCCGACCCGGGTGTATAGACATCGATCTGTTTGGCGGCCCGCAGGTTACTAACGTAGAGCTGTCCCTGTTCATCCAGCACTTCACCGTGCCGGAACGTAATGGGTTGAGCCGGATTGTACGGAATTTTAAGATTTACCCAACCTGCCATGTTTTGCCCCAGGTCAAAGATGTACGTGCGGTCCTTTACCTTGAACACCTTCACCGGTGTAATCTCCTGGATCACTCGAATCGGTTCGTTGAGCTGGGCGTTGAGTGTTTTTGAGATGGTTTTGTCAACGGTAACCGATTTCCAGCCAGCGTCGTCAAAATCCGGTTCCATCCACTTGGCGGGCAAGAGTTTCGCATTGAAATTTTCACCGTCGAAGAGGGATGCCATCTGGATTGGCCCGTTTTCCAATAGCCGCCAGCTGGCATCGGTTACAATCTGCGTTCGGGTACCATCGTCAAACAGCAGTTCCAACTGCGCGATCAACCGCCTGTCGAATCCATACGAACCCCGATCAGGATGGGAGAAGAGGCCGCCTGCATACCAACCATCTGCCAGCATAGCACCCAGTACATTAATCCCTTTTTTCAGGGATTTGGTAACATCATAGGTCTGGTATTGAACGCGTTCGTGGTAGTCGGTCCACTCGGGTGCCAAAACCTGATTGCCGGCTTTTTTGCCGTTTATACTCATTTCATACAGCCCCAAAGCGCTCGCGTAGAGGATAGCCTGCTTAACTTTTTTCGTTACTGTAAAGGTCTTCCTTAACAAAGGCGAAGCGGGGATGGCCGATTTGAAGGGCTTACGCGTAGCCGAGCTGCCAATATAAGCTCCATCCGTTAGTTTGGCCGGAGTCCAGTTTGCGGCTGAAAAGGCAGGATAGGTAGCGTACGGAACGGAGGCAACAACCGGTTTTTTCAAAGCCACATTTTCGGAACGGGCATTGAAGGCTTCCAGCTCGGCGATGGCGTAAGCGTACTTTCCCTCGTCCGTTTTTTGGAGTTTGCTGACGACGACCCGAAGGTACCGGCCTGTAGTGGGCGCTAGTGATTTGCTGTACGGCTCCAGCCCCTTCTGGTCGTAATCCCGGGCACTTTCGTCTGCAACAACCGTTGCCTTTTTAAAGTCAGCCGTAGCCGACACCAAAATTTTGAACCGTTTGGGGAATAAGTATCCGTTGGCGTGGAGCTTATAATTGACGGGGTACAGTTTGATTTGACGAACTTCCTGCTGGGCACCCAAATCAACGGTAACCCATTGATCCACGGCCTCCTCCCTGGGGCTGGAACCCGACTGAAAACTGCGCCAGATGTCGAATTTGGCACTATCCGGTACGTTTTCGGCCGGCGCGCCAATCCAGTGTGCCTGCCAGTCCGCTTTATTGAGCAGCCCCATTGACCAGCTCGCGATAGCACTCCATTCACTCACGTTCTTGCTGGCATCCCAAACGCGGACTTTCCAGAAGTATTTGGTTCGGGAAACCAGCTTGCTGCCCGAATACCTCACTTGGCTGGCTTTGTCAGATTCCACTTTTCCCGAATTCCATACAGTCGCGGCATCGTTTACCAGGGATAGGGAGTCCGTACTAATTAAGATCTGGTAAGCCGATTGAGCCTGTGCTTTCTTCGCCGAAACCAATTCCCAGCTCAGGCGGGGCTGCATGACGTCAATCCCAACCGGATTGACGACATATTCTGTCCGCAGATTACCAATTTTCAGATCTGGATTTTGATGGCTACCGTAGGCCAAAAAGGTAGATAACAGAGCCAGGAAATTAAACCAAAAAATCCTCATAGGCACAGTTTGAAAAGTAGTGAATAGCCAATCAGTGTTACAAGCCGAAAAGTTACTGTTTCTAACCATCAGGGTTCTGTATGGGATACTTATTAAATTTTCTACAAAAATTGATAATTTTAGAATTCAAACGTACTACTTTGAAGAATTCGAAAATTCCGTTTTAATAGCAATAAATGATGCTTTTGTACCATTTTCGCTTTTTGTTACCACTTTTAGCGAACGATAAGTAGCTTTATGGGCAATAACTCACCCGAAGTGAACCCGTAAGTTCACTTCGCCCGAATTGAATATCCAACCAAGCCTGAACAGGTACGAGCCGATTCGGTGCATCCTGATGGGAGCGGATGGGTGATTTTGCTACTTAACATTTATTGCCCTAACCCACTTTCATAGTCCATGAACTACTTAAAAACCGCTTTGCTTCAGTTAGAGGCTGGTCTGAGCGAGCACTCCAACGTTTACCCAGCGTCGCTTATGGGCGTTTATTCGGGGTACTGCACTCAACACGCATGTTAGTTCGTACACTTTCACGTAGCTTCATTCAAATGGGAACGAACGGCTGGTGCTCGGGTGAATCGGAATGGATCACAACCCCAATTATTGAACGTTTTACCATCAAATTGTCACCAATAAATTCAGTTTATGAATTACAAATGGGTTTTTAGTGCCTTTATTTTTTTGCTGGCGGTTTTGGGTTCAAAGGCCTTTTCTCAAAAAACAGTACAGGTCCGGGTCGAATGGAAAGAAGGTACATCGCTCTCCGGTACGGTTCAGTTGCAGCACGGCGTTCTGCGTAAACTCGAACGACCAGGCGGAAAAGGGAAGATAAAAGCCCACGCATTTCAGGTGGGGCCAAGCAATCGTCCGGGCATCCTGGTATCGATTGATAGCGCCCGGATCGAACACGGAACCGGAGCTACCGTTGTGTCAATTAAAACCACTAAAAACCCTTTCTCATTTTTTCTTCGGGATGTTACGGCCCGTTCTCCCATCTACATGCCGGATTATGGCGTCGTGGTACTGCCTGCTACGGATAAACGGTCTTACCAGGAGGTCGAGACCACCATACGTTCCCGAAAAACAATGACCAAGCTCCAACGCATTGAAAAGGAGACAGAAGTGTCCTTTTCCTCGGTTGAGAAGAAGGTCCGGAACATGACCGTACCCACCTGGCTGGGTACCAGCAGGGATTTTAGAATCTTTCAGATTACCGAAAACCTTTCGGACGCATCCCAGGGAGAAGCCTCTATTATCTCACCCAAACTGTCGTCGACGGCTTTGCGGCTGGCCGAGACAAAAAATGAACCGGTAAATTATCTGTACACCTATGGCCGGGGGGTTGGCGTAAAGGAGAATGTCTCGCGCCAGCTGGAACAGGGAACGTTACCGATTTTACACTCAACGCTGACCGACGATGAGGTTGTCTATAAATCGACCTTGTTTGTAGCCCTCGAAAAATCACCCCTGACGGAACTGAAAGGAACCGATTTTTGGGTAGCCGACAAGTACAGTGGCGGTCATATGTTTACCAAAGAGCAGCAGGAAATAGTGAAAAACAGAACGGAGAAAGCACTCAATCCGGACGAGGAAACCGTTTTATTTTTCAGATCCGAGGTGGTGAATACTGGCTCCGTACCCCGTTACGCCTGGTTCAAGACGCCACGTCCGGGCACCGCCTGGTGGCAGAAATTTCCGTATCGTTTCGATCCCCAGACCGGCTTTTCAGCCTTTTCGGAAAAAAAGGTGTTCTGTATTTCAAAGCTAAACGGGAAACCGCTGCCCGGTGAAGAAATTTCTATTTTGCTGCAACCCGGTGAGAAAGCGCTATTTGACTTTTTTATTCCCCATAGTCCCGTTTCCCAAGAACGGGCCGCGGAACTGGCGATGCTGACCTTTGATCAGCGGTACGACGAAAGCAAGGGTTTTTGGCGCGCCAAATTAGGGAAAGCTGCACAAATCCGTGTCCCCGAAAAGCGGGTTGACGAAATGATCCAGGCCGGATTGTTACACCTCGACCTGATTACGTATGGCCATGAGCCCAACGCCACACTCGCCCCAACCATTGGCGTTTACTCCCCAATCGGAACGGAAAGTGCGCCCATCATTCAGTTTTATGCCTCCATGGGCTGGGATGATGTGGCAAAGCGCTCGTTGGATTATTTCCTTGATAAGCAGCATGAGGATGGCTTTATCCAGAATTTCAACGGGTATATGGTGGAAACCGGCGCGGCCTTGTGGAGTATGGGCGAATACTTCCGGTATACGAACGACCGGGAATGGCTCGAGAAAATAAAAACAAAGCTCGTCAAATCCTGTGATTACCTGATGGCCTGGCGCAACCGGAACAAGAAGGAAGAACTACGCGGACGGGGGTACGGAATGATCGAAGGAAAAGTAGCGGATCCCGAAGATCATTTTCACCAGTTTATGCTCAACGGCTATGCCTACCTCGGAATGAGCCGCAGTGCCGAAATGCTGGCCAGTATTGACCCCACCCAATCCGAGCGGATCCGAAAGGAAGCGGACGCCTGGAAAGAAGATATCCGTCAGTCGTTTTTTAACGCGATGGCCTTGTCCCCGGTTGTTCCCTTAGGCGATGGCACCTGGTGTCCAACGGCCCCGCCCTGGACGGAAGGAGCCGGGTTGAGAGGTATGTACCAGAAGCGTGAGACGTTCTGGTCGCATGGCACGTTCACGGCACCGGACGCCATGCTTGGGCCGATGTATCTGGTTTTTTGCGAAGTACTGGACCCCCGTGAACCCGCAGCGAAAATGCTGCTGAACTACCACAGTGAGCTTTTCTACCAGGAAAATACAGCCTTTAGTCAACCATATTACAGCCGCCATAACTGGATGCAGGCGAAGCTGGGTATGACCAAACCGTTTTTGAGCACTTACTACAATACGTTTGCCGCCCACGCCGATCGGGAAACCTACACCTTCTGGGAGCATTTATTCAAAGTCAGTCCGCATAAGACGCACGAGGAAGCCTGGTTTTTGATGGAAACCCGCTGGATGCTCTATCTGGAAGACGGGCCCACTCTCAGACTGTTCAATACGGTACCGCGCCAATGGCTGGAGCAAGGCAATGCAATAACGTTGAATAATGTCAGGAGCTATTTCGGCCCGATTACGGTGAATGTACGTTCGGAAGTAGAAAAGGGGTACATTACCGCTACCGTGCGCTGCACGGATCAGCGTAAACCGAAAGACGTGTTGATCCGGATACCACATCCTGCCGGTAAAAAGCCAGTGAACGTGACAGGAGGTATCTATAACGAACAGACGGAAACCGTCTCCATAAAATCCTTTACGGGCCAGGCAGAAATCCGGCTCGACTACTGATTCCCTCAAAACTGTTATCCTGGAAATCGTTACCCGGGTAAAGTGACTAGGCTGTTTATGTGGAAAGTACGAACAGGCCAGCCTAGTTATCAGCTGTTTATGTTCCTCTACTCAATCTGAATCACGTCCCTCAACAGCAACTAGAGGATAAGTATTAGAGTACACTTGTTTTCAGGCTGGTTCTGCTGGTCACTAGGGAAGAGAGGAACTGGCGTTGAACGGTTTCCTAAAAAGACCCTCTGGATTTCCAGAGGGTCTTTTTAGGAAAAACTTAGTTCTGATTTTTCTTTTATCAGTCGTTGAATACTTCCCCTATACAGCCCTCTGAAAGGCATTTTACGATGATGTTTAAATTTTCTTAAACAAAAATGATTCACTTGACTTTACATGAAGAATGTAGTTTAAACCAGTCACTACTAAATTACAAATGGAAGCTGTACAAGATCAGGACTTTGATGCTAAAGAATATGAAGGAATGGGGGCTATCTGCGGTCCCGATGGGGTGTTTTACCGCGTTTGGGCTCCGCATGCCGAGCAGGTTTTTGTCCAGGGGAGCTTCAATAATTGGGAAGCCCCGGGGATCCAGCTGGCCAGTGAGGGAGAGGGAAAATGGTCTGGTTTAGTAGCCGAATCACAGGAAGGTGATGAATACAAATTCGTATTGACGACGCCGTACGGCGAGTTTTCCCGCAACGACCCTTATGCGTTGAAAGTGACGAACTCATCGGGGAACAGTGTCGTCTACAACCACGATGTTTTCGATTGGGAAGACACCCGTTTTTGCATCCCGACGTGGCAGCAACTAGTGATCTATGAGATGCACGTGGGAACATTCCACGTTACGAAAAAAGACCAGGTAGGAACATTTTATACCGCCATCGAGAAAATCCCCTATTTGAAAGAGATGGGGTTCAATGCAGTCGAGTTGATGCCCTGTAGTGAATTTCCGGGTTCCCGCTCCTGGGGTTACAACCCCTCCAACCCCTTCGCTATTGAGTCCGATTACGGAGGACCAGACGGTTTGAAATCATTCATCAAAGCGGCCCATCAGGCGGGCATTGCCGTCATTCTGGATGTGGTTTATAACCATTTTGGTCCATCGGATCTGGATCTTTGGCAGTTTGATGGGTGGAGCGAAAACGAGGGAGGAGGTATTTACTTTTACAATGACTGGAAGGCCAAAACACCTTGGGGGGATACCCGGCCCGATTACGGGCGTAACGAAGTCCGGCAGTACATTCATGACAACGCCTTGATGTGGCTCAGGGAGTACCGCATCGACGGGTTGCGGATGGACATGGTACCCTACATCCGAAATGTGAACGCGGACGGTAATCCTGGCAACGACATTGAAGAAGGCATGACATTGATTCAATGGATCAACGCCGATATCCGTCAGCAATATCCAAACTGCATCACGATTGCGGAGGACATGCATTCATTGGACTTTATTACCGAATCAGTCCAGCAAGGTGGATTAGGATACGGTTCGCAGTGGGATGCCAAATTTGTCCATACGATTCGTGAGGCCATCATTACCGCCAATGACCAGGATCGAGACATGGAGCAAGTTGTATCGGCGCTGCTGCATCAGTATAACGGTGACGCTTTTCAACGAATCGTGTATACCGAATCGCACGATGAGGTAGCCAACGGACAAGCGCGCGTAGCGGAAGAAATTGCGGACGGCGATGTTAACAATTGGTATTCGAAAAAACGGGCCGCTCTGGGAGTGGCTTTGGTCATGACTGCGCCGGGAATTCCCATGCTTTTTCAGGGGCAGCCTCTGCTGGAAGACAAGTGGTTTTCGGATACGGATCCGATTGACTGGTCGCGACTGGAAAAATTTAAAGGGTTTGTCAACCTTCACCGTGATTTGATTCACCAACGTCGAAACTGGTTTGGCGTCACCGGAGGGCTACAAGGCCAAAAAACACACATCCTGCGTTGTGATCAGGACAAAAAGGTATTGGCTTATCACCGTTTTGAGCAGGGCGGGCCAAAAGATAGTGTGGTTATTGTCATGAATCTATCCCATGAAACCTATTACGACTACAAGATTGGGATGCCTGCCGAAGGGCACTGGGTACTGCGTCTAAATAGCGACGATACCCAATACGATGCCACTTTTGCCGGGCAGGGCATGGTAGACGCCCATACGGCCGAAGGAGAGATGGATGGTTATTCCGTCCATGCCAACTTTCTTCTTCCGGCCTATTCCGTTTTAATTTTTTCTCAGGAATAAGCGGCCCACCGATGCATTCTAAGATAGAGAACAGCCCAATGACTGGAAAAAAAGCCGACAAACGCCTTGCCATCCTGGGAGCCGGGCCGAGTGGCCTGTTTATTTTTAAACAATTGGTGGAAGCCCGCCAAGCTGGCTGGGAAATCCACATTTTTGAAGCTCACCAGCAATTAGGCGCCGGCATGCCTTACAGCAAAGAAGGCGCTTGTCGAGAGCATGTCACCAATGTGTCTGGCAATGAAGTGCCGCCCCTGGTGACTTCCCTTCAAGAGTGGCTCCCCACCCTACCCGAGGAGACCCTCAAGCAATTTAACATCGACCCGACGCGGTTTACCGAATATAAAGTTGTGCCGCGTTTGTTGTTTGGACAGTACCTGGCTGCTCAGTTCGAGCTCGTACTTGGTCTGGCCGCTCGGGCGGGTTTGACCACGCGGGTCCATTCGGGCCACGCTGTGACGGATATTCAGGACGATCCACGCCAACACCAGGTGAACGTAATCGTCGACGACCAGAAAACGATGGGCTTTGACTGCGTCATTCTGTGCACCGGGCATTACTGGCCGAAAAAGCACGAAGGGCGAATCCCCCATTATTTTGATTCTCCCTATCCGCCGTCCAAACTGGCTTTTCGGGCCAATCACCCTGTCGCCATCAAAGGAGCCTCCTTAACGGCCATTGATGCCATTCGGACGCTGGCACGCCAAAATGGCCAGTTTACCCACCAGGCCGACGGCACCTTATCGTTTCAGACGGACCCAGAAAGTCCGGATTTCAAATTGATCCTGCACTCCCGAAATGGTCTTTTGCCCGCCATTCGGTTTCACCTGGAAGAACCGTTGTTGTCGGAGGATGATTTATTGACCGCCGAACAAATCGCTACGCAGCGAGCCGCCCATGACGGCTTTCTGCCGCTGGATTATGTGTTCGAAACCGCATTCAAGGCCCCTTTTCGGCAAAGCGATCCAGGATTCTACGAACGGATCAGGACCATGAATCTGGAAACGTTTGTGGAATCGGTGATGGAGCAGCGGGAGCGGCAGGATCCATTCGAGTTATTTACAGCCGAATACGCCCAAGCCGAGCAATCGATTCGCCGTCATCAGTCGATGCCCTGGAAGGAGCAGCTTGCGGTGCTCAGCTACGTGATGAATTATCCGGCCAAGTATTTTTCGGCGGAGGACAACCAGCGCTTACAAAACGTCATCATGCCACTGATTTCCCTGGTGATTGCTTTTGTCCCCCAAAGTTCCGCCCAGGAATTGCTGGCGCTGCACCAGGCGGGTGTCTTAACCATTCGTTCGGTGGGAGCCGACAGTTCGGTCGAACCCCAAGAAAGCGGAGGAGCTATCTATCGGTATAGCGATGAGTCCAACCATCCGCAAGCCGATTTCTACGCTACCTTTGTGGACTGCACCGGTCAGGCTCATCTGTCTTATGAGGACTTTCCCTTCAAAAGCCTACTGGCCGCTCACACCGTGAGTCCCGCTTTCTTAAAGTTTCGGTCGGCCCAAAAAGGGGCTGCTGCGCTGAAAGAGGACCACGAACGGGTTAGCCAGGATGCCCACGGAGCGTACTGGCTGAAAGTACCCGGTGTGGCTATCAATGATAATTTTCAAATCCTGGCGCCGGATGGCACACCCAATCCCCGGCTTTTTATTATGGCAGTACCCTTCATCGGAGGCTATAATCCCGATTACTCCGGGTTGGATTTTTGCCAAACCGCTTCGAAGTACATTCTGGAAAAATTGCTCGAAGAGAAGGTCGTTGACCCGGTCATTGCCTTACCGCAGGAGATGGACTGAAAGTAGCCGAACACAGATGTGGTGTTCGGCTATTCTTATCGGTTTTTATTGGTTCCGGGCCACGGCAAGCCACCCGTCCGTGGGAATAAATCAACTCGGATAGCCAGTGTCGACCGGCCGTCTTTGCCATTTCCTCGCCCAAAGCTTACGAAAAAAGGCATTTTATGCGGCTCAGGCGCGTTGTCCCTGGCTTGGCAATATGGTCGTAGCCTGTAGCAATGCGTAGTTGCTCTAAAGAAATAGCCGGACACAAATGCAGCGTCCGGCTATCAAAAAGTAGTCCATTGATTCACCGCTGTCTTCTCCACGTCCGGTAGCTTAACCAACGACTGGTCGAAGGGTTGCGGAAGCTTATTGAATGGATTCGTTTTTACCTAAACCTTTACGGTTTCTATTTGATCCTGTTCAAAAGTGATATTCACCGACCGCTCCCCCTGGGGCCGGGTTCGATGAACGATATTTTTAGGAATTGTAAAGAGCTGACCCGGAAACAAAGCAATGGTTTGTGTTTCCAGATCAATCAAGAGGACGCCTTCAAGGGTCATAAAGGTTTCATCCGAGTTGGGATGATAGTGCCAGTCATAGCTTTCAGTCATCACACTCACTTTTACCACATGGTCATTCACGGATGCCAACGAGAAATTGGCGTAACTGGCTTTGACAGCGCTAGTCAACTCTTTAATGTCTATAACCGTAAGCGGGCTGGTTTCCATCCGAACGAGTAGATTAAAAATAAGCAGGATTAAAAGTAAACAGGAATCCGTTTCAATCGGGAGAACCAGCTTCAGAAAAAGAGGTACATTGGACGTAGAACAATATAGGCTATACCGGCCAAAGAATGAACGATGGTTAAACAGATCGAAATTGACGGAAGCGCAATCAATGACATTGCCTCCTTTTACGAGGAGATTAACCGGGTATTTATGGGATCAGAAAGCTGGCGGATCGGCCATAGCCTTGACGCATTTCATGATTTACTTTTTGGGGGTTATGGAGCCCTGCAAGGAGCCCAATCCGTTGAGCTTCACTGGCATCATATGGACCATAGCCGGAAGGCGTTGGGCTACCAAACGACCCGAGCTTATTATCTGGATAAGCTTAGACCCGGATCACCTTACAATAAAAAACTAGTTGAAGAAAAGCTGGAAGCGCTGGAAAGTGGCCGTGGCGAAACGTATTTTGACAGTATACTGGCCATTATTGCCGAGCACCCAAGCATTAGGGTGATTAGTCAGTGACGTAACCCGAGTTACGTCAGGTGCGACGGTTAACAAGACCGAAATAAAACGGAAGAAGCTGCCAGAAGAAGTGATATCTTAAAGGTTATTCTTTTTCAATGTCAATTCTTGGATAGACTTTGCCGAAAGTCAGCGGGCGAAACATGGGTGCGCTTCTTAAATAATTTATTAAACGACTGCGGGTGTTCAAATCCCAATTGATAAGCAATTTCTGCAGTACTCAACGTAGTTTGACTCAATAAGATCTTTGCTTTTTCTATCAACGCCAGATGGATATGCTGCTGCGTAGTGTGACCGGTCAACGTCTTTAGCATATCGGACAGATACCGTTGGGAAATGTTCAGGTAAGCGGCAATATCCTGTGGTGAGGGCAGCCCGTCAAGCACCGTATCAGCCCGATCAAAGCGATCCTGTAACCAGGTATTCATCCGATGGATCAACTCATGATTCACGTTTTTCCTCGTTAGAAATTGCCGGTTGTAAAAACGATTGCTATGGTTGAGCAATAACTCAAGCTGCGATACCAGAACGTCATCACTGAACGGATCAATATGGTTATCCAATTCTGTACGAATCGCCTGAAAGAGCTGAACCACGGTTTGTTTCTCTTTGTCCGACAAAAACAAAGCTTCGTTAACGGCATAGGAGAAAAATCCGAACTCATGAATACGCTGTGCCAGGGAATAGCCCCGCAGCAGATCCGGATGAAAGTAAAGGGCATACCCTTGGTAATCATTCGGATCTGCTGTTTTTTGCACGGGTTGCCGGGGACCTACAAAAGCCATCCCGCCTTCTTTGAAATCGTAGTGCCCCGGGCCGTACCGCACACTTCCAGTAAACTCCTCTTTGAAGGTAATCTTATAAAATTCTAATTCATACCAACTACCGGCATCGCTTAGGTCGATTTTCGTCCTGTCATAATGAACCAGTGCTATAAGGGGATGGCTAAGCGGGCCTAACCCCATTTTTTGGAACAGGTCAGAAATGCTTTTGTGTTTTATCGCCCCTTCAGACTGATGCTTCATTTTATGGATCATAGAACGTATGAATAGATGCTTTTACCCCTGGGCTGTCGGCCGTATCACCACATCGCCAACATCAACGTTATCCGGCTGGCTGATGGCGTACACGACGGCCTGTGCAATGGAGTCCGCGGGGATTGATAGGTGATCAGCAATTTGCTGACTGGCATTCCTGATGGCGTCATTTTTTAGATGGCTAACAAACTCTGTCGACACATAACCCGGAGAGATACCGGTTACTCGCCAGCGCCCTTCCGACTCCTGGCGAAGCCCTTCGCTGATGGTGCGAATCGCATTTTTGGTGCCGGCATAAACGCCCATGGTGGGGACAATGGAAATTCCGGCTGTTGACAGGATGTTAATGAAATGCCCTGAGCCGCTTTTCTTAAAAACCGGAAGTGCTGCCGCTAGGCCATACAAAGTACCTTTTACATTGACATCAATCATCTGTTCCCAACCTTGAACGTCCAGTTCTTCCATAGGGTCCAATTGGGCGATACCTGCATTATTGATCATTACGTCCAACCTGCCGAATTGTTCCAGGGCCAGAGCAACTAAATTTTCCAGGTCCTCTCGTTTGGTCACATTCGTTTCCGTATAACACGCCTGTCCGCCGTTTTGGCGAATTGTATTTGTAATTGTTGTTAACCGCTCGGTTCGACGAGCACCTAAAACCACTTTGGCGCCCAGGGCGGCAAGCAATTCCGCCGTGGCCTTGCCAATTCCGCTGCTGGCACCAGTGATGACCACGACTTTTCCTTCAACTCCGTTATCCATCCTTTGTATTTTTTATACAAAGGTTGTTAACGGGAATGTTTCAGATGTAGCCTATGTAGTCAACTATGTAGTCGTTTTGGTTGACACACCAACGAGCCAACTGTAATTTGGGCAACATACTGCACTATTCACCGGTGTAGCCGTCAGCTAAACCCAGTAGCCGTATCATTTCATTGAAGGCCCATCCCGCTGGCATCAGGATTTAACGGTGTTCGTAGCGACCAGGTGCCCTGTGAAAGGTTTACAAAGCTAGCGTAGCCCTAAGAACGAAACATTATAGTCTATTTTTTCAAAATCTGGATCATCACATTCTGGCAACTCGCTTCCCTGTCGCTATTGACGATCGATCATTCCCACATAAACTGCACCATCAATTAGGGCGAGAATTTATAGCTTTCCCGCAACTAGTGCAACACCGTTTACCATTCAGCCCGGCCATTCGATTCGGTAAAAAAGCGATGAATAGAGATTCACTAGATTGGGATAACTTTCCCAACATTACTGACCCGCCGAGTAATGGTAATTGGCCCGGCCAGCGGGGGCGGTATCTCCGCTGAGCCAGAAATCCATCACATCGCCTTCCTGACGAAGGTTATCGCTCCACTTAAACTCAAAATCCGGCTCCCCATTCCGGCCCAGCAGGGATTTAGGCACCTTAATTTCCAGCTTGTTCTGGCTCACTGCGTAATCCACTTCCCCAGCGGGCTGCCAGTTCCAGCCCGCGTCGGTTTTCTCGACGGTCGCCTTCTGCCCGGGATTCACCCGGTTGATCACCAGATCGTAGCCTTCCCAGCCGGTGTTTTTATCCCGGTCGGTATTGATAAAAAGCCGCATCCAGCCTGGGTCCGTTTTGGGCGTCAGCGGTTTCGATGTTTCGACGTAGAAGTAGATATAGTCCTGGTCACGGGCCACTTTGGAGAGAACGATGTCATTGCGACCACTGTCGTTGCGGTACACGAAACTTCCCCAGCCGGGGCTGTTGCGTGGAAGGGTGTTGCCCTTGTGCGCCGAAAATGCCGGAGTCACGGCAGCCCATTCTTCAAATTTGCCGTCGATGCGAATCGTGACCGGCGCGGAAACGGGCTGCTTGGGTGGCAAGCCTTTAAACCGGCGGATGTTGGCGGCCATTTGATAATAGTAATTATCGCCGTGCCCGCCCTTCATCGGCTCGATGTCCCGGCTGCCTTCCTGGTCAAATTCGTCGGGAAAGGCATTGGTTTGCTGTTGCCACACGTCGTAGCGCCCCGCAATCCATTCGTTCCAGCCGGTGATGAAGACCAGTTCGGGGTTGATTTCCAGGGCGCGGTCCCACTGTTCCTGGAAATTGTACCCGTAGTTCACGGCCCCCGGCTCGGTGATCTGTCCTTTCTGGTGGGTGTAGCTCCGCCCGAAGGAGCCGGGCGCATTCAGGGCGGTCAGGCCGCGTTCTTTGGTCCAGTTCTGGGCCACCCCGACGGTTGCCTGTTCGAAGGTACCGTCGGCATTCTTCTTAAAACCGTGTTGCGGATAAATTTCCAGCCAGCCCCAGTGATCGGGCTTTTCGGGTCCTTTGTTGTACACCGGCTGTCCGGGCCGGAAGGTGAAAAATTCGCGTATTTCGTTTTCCAGGGCGGGGTTGGCGGGCTGGCCTTTGATGGGTTCGGTAAAGGCGGGGTCGGCCATGATAAACGGCTTTCCTTTCCACCTGAACCACAAATCCTTATAGTTACCCGGCTTGTACAGATCACGGTAAATTTCGCGAATGATTTCCTTGCCCCCGTCGCCCACCCAAAACGGCAGCATAAAGGCAATCTGCGGGGTTTTGACCCCGTCCTTGCGCGCCTGGGTCCACACTTCGCACAGCTTCAGATACGATTCTTTCCAGGTGAGGTTGCCGTTGGTACAGTCGAAAATGACCATATCAACGCCCGCGTCGGCCAGCATTTCCGCGTGTTTGCGCAGCACCCAGGCATCGGTATCGAGGTAATACCCAAACAACGGCTCGGCCCAGAACCACGGGCTTTTCCGCTTCGGCCAGATCGGATTGTTGTAGTCCTGCACCGCCTTCGGATCGCGGGCCAGGTACTCGGTCACGTTCAGGGCGGGGTTGTTTTTAGCCTGCTGGGTGTGCCACGTCCAGTAGAAAAGACCCACGTACTTGTCCGTTTTCAAAGGGCCCGCCTGCCGGTGCTCCGGCCACTTTCGGCCCACGGCATCAGTGACGGTAACTTCAGCGGAGTAGTTCTGAGCGTTGAGGGTCAGTGTGGCTAGTGTTAAAAGAAAAGTCAGGTTGTATTTCATAAAATCAGGCTTGGAAGTAAGAGTCGTTTCCGGTTTCAAACCGGCTGGTGGCCTCCTATTGGCTCACGATGAAGTTAAACCGGCCACCCGGAGCAACGTCTCCGTTCACGTACCAGTCCAGCGGATCGGTATCCACCTGCATGTTGTCCGACCATTTGAATTCCAGGTTCAGGGGCGATTTCAGGTTGACCAGATTGGCGCGTGGGACGGTGATCATCAGCTGATTGCCCCGCACTTGATGCGTCACCTTCCTGACGTTGTGCCAGCCGCTGTCGCGGTACTGTTGCAGGGTGCTGCAGCCCACCACGCGGTAGTCGTAACCTTTCCAGCCGGTGGCCGCGCTGCGGTCGGTGTCGAGGTAAAGACGCATCCAGTTGTCGCCGGAGTTGGGGGTAATATCAGCGGTGGTCTGGGCGTAGAAATAGAGGTTCCGGGCGTCCTGGGCGACTTTGAGCTGGTCGAAATCGTTCCGGCCGGTTTTGTTCACGTAGGTGTGCGCGGGCTCGGTCTGCGCGCCCGGGTGGTTTCGTTCCTGCGTATCGCCCGTGTAATCGCGGTAGGTGAGCGGTACGCCTTTCCAGTCGTTGAGCCGGGTAATGGTTTTGGATGGCCCCAAAGTAGGATTTGCTTCCACGCCCTTATACCGGCGCACATTGCTGACGAGCTGCATGTAATAATGGTCTTTCAACCCCGCCGTCAGGGAAGGCTCGATGTCGCGGCTGTATTCCGGGCTCGCCTGGTCGCAGAACCACGAATGCTCCGGGTTCGAGTCGTGGCTTTTAAACTTCCCGGCAATCCATTCATTCCAGCCGGTCACGTACACAAACGGCACGTTTTGCTTGAGGGCATAATCCCACTGCTCCTGCACATTGTAGCCGTAAACAATGTCCTTCTTCGGGTCGCCGGGAGAGCCGTTGCGGTAGCTGCGGCCCCAGTTGTCTTTGTTTCCGTAAAAGGCCGAACCGCCCATACCGGCCGTCGGGTTGGGATGCTGGGCAACCGAAACGTTGATGATTTCCCCCTCGCCTTTGCTATTGTAGTGGACCTTCTGCGGCCGGGTGAACGAAATCCACGGCCAGCCGTTCACTTTCTGCTTTTCGGTTGGCCACTGCGATTCGCGAAAGGTGAAGAAAGACTGGAAGTTCTTACCCTCCGCTTCTTTGGAAATACCGATGATCAGCGGTTTGCCGTCGAGCGTATACCAGCAGTCGGGATGCCGGTAGGGTGCGCCTTCCTTGTAAAACAGGTCATAGGCTTCCTGCATCGTCGCGCCGGATTCGGTATTGGTGTAAAAAACGATCTTCGGCGCTTTGCGACCCTGGGCGCGAACGGCATCCATGGCTTTCATGAGTACGTCGGCCTGCTTGCCGTAGGTGAGCCGATTGGTCGCGTCGATGACCAGGAAATCCACCCCGGCGTCGGTCAGGAGCTGGATGCTGCGGAGATGGACCCAGTAGTCATCACCTTTGTAATAACCGTAAATGGGCTGGCCCCAGTAATACATGCCGACGGAATTGTTCGGATCGCCCCCCCAGTGCGGATGGTCGAAATCGTCGAGCACTTCGGGGTGTCTGGACACAATCTCGTTCAAATCCCACGCCCGGGCCGGAGCCACGTCATGCCACAAAAAGTAGAACATCCCGACCTGCCGGTTGACTTTCGGAGCGCCCACGGCGTCGTGCTGTGGCAGCGTCCGGCCCAGATCGTCGGTTCCGGCCAGGGGCTGGGCCCCGGCGATCCGGGCTAGGGCGAAAAGAAGGATGGTGAAGGATAGGGTTTGGTACAGTCTCATAAACGAAAGGGTTAGTCCAGCCAGCCCGGATTTTGCCAGTCCGTTTTGGAGAGGCCGATGATTTTGTCCACCTCGTTCTGGTCAATGGGGTACATCAGGTATTTTTCGGAGAACGCATTGCGGCTAGGAAATTTAAAACGCTTGTAGACGAAGTTCGTCCCGCTCCGGGTGATGCGCATCCCCGTCACGAACCGGTCGGTCTGGTCGAGGATTTTCCAGCGACGCACGTCGAAAAAGCGGTGTTCCTCGAAGGCCAGTTCAATACGACGTTCGTTGCGGTATTTCTTCTCAAAAGCCTCTTTAGCCATGCCTGCCGGAAAGCCCGGCATCCCCGCCCGCGCCCGAACCGCATTCACCGCGTCCCGCGCCGACAGCGTGAGGTTGCCCACCGTCACTGCAGCATCTGGCCCCACCGATTGGTAGGCCGCTTCCGCAAAATTCAGGTACAACTCGGCCAGCCGCAGCAGCCGGACTGCCCCGTCGGCATCGTTGTTCTGCCCCGACCGGTAGTTGTTGAATTTCCGCAGGTAATAGCCCGTGCGCGTGTGTTTGCGGTTTATTTCCGAAATTTCTTCCGCCCCACCCACAAAGGTCTCTACCTTCTTGCCAGTAGGCTGATTAAGGTTACGGACCGCGCCGTTGTAGTAAATGGACGCATAAAACCGGGGGTCGCGGCCAGTATAGGGGTCATCCTCCTTGTACCCGGATTTGGCATTGATCAGGGGCACCGTCCGGTTTGGGTCAGAATAGCCGGTGATGGGTGCTTCGCCGTTGGCCATTTCGTAGGCATCCACCAGGTCCTGCGTCGGGCAGGGGCCCGTACGATCCATGCCCGGATTGGTGGGCAAACCAGCGTAGCGCCACACCTGCATTTTGTCGCCCACGTGGTAAATGGTCTCCTTGTCGGTGGCGCGCTGGTCGTTGGAGGTGGTGAAGAAATAAAGTGCGTAGGTGTTTTGGGCAATGTCGGTGGAGGTTTTATCATCGAACAGCCGGTAACCATTAGCCAGGCACTGGCCTAGCGCTTCGGCATTGATTTCCGTCGCTTTCTGCCAGGTATAAGTCCCATTCGACCAGAGTGGGCTGGCCGCGTAGGTCACCGCCTGCGATTTAATGGCGTAGGCGACGGCCCGCGTCATGATACCGTATTGGTTATCGTAAATCTCCCAAGGCAGGCCGTCGCGTGTGGCCGGGTACGAGAGCGCCTTGTCGCAGTCCGCGAGAATGAACGTGACCACTTCGGAAAACGACGCGCGTTTGTCCTGCGAAAAGTCGTGGTTGATCGGCAGCGGCTTATCGAAAATGGGCACACCCCCGTACCGTTTCACCAATTGCAGGTAATACAGGGCGCGCAGGGTATGGGCCTGAGCCGTCCAGGCAGTCTTCTCCCCTTCGCTGGCGTAAACCGGCGCGGTTTTGATGTTCTCGATAAAAACATTGCACTTGCGAATACCTTCATAAAGCTTGCCCCACGGGCTCCCATCGGCAGAATTATCCTTGTAATTAGTCGATGTGACGTTGCCACCGTACCACACGATGTACCGCGAGCCGGGTGTGATGTCGTCGGCGTCCTGCGCTTCGTCCGTGAAGGAGGCCCGGTCCATGTATGGTTTGGGGACGTAGCCATAGCACGAATTGAGGTAGCCCCGCGTGCGGTTATAATCGCTGAAAACCTGGTCCATCGTAATGCGACCGTCGGTTGGCAGGTCGAGTTGCTCGTTGCAGGACAGCAGCAGGCCTGGGAGCAGGAAGGTCAGGAGAAGGATCTGATGCTTTCTCATGGATTCAAACGGTTAAAAAATGACACTGATGCCCGCATTGAAGACCCGGTACACCGGAAACGCCCGGAAGCCATTGCCTTCCGGCCCAAAATCGTCCGACTTCATGTTGTCCCACGTCAGCAGGTTCTGACCGCTCAGAAGCACACGCGCCCGGTCGGCACGGATCGTGCGGGCGAGCATCGGAGGGAGCGTGTACGAAAGCTCGGCATTCTTCAACCGGAGGTAAGCCCGGTTGTACAGGTAATAATCGCTTGGCTGGTGGTTCACGGTCTGCGCCAGCGACAGGGCCGGTGCCGTAATTGGTTCGCCGGCTGCGTAGCGCTCGGGCGTCCAGGCATTGCGGTGCAGCGCGCCGAATACGCCATCGAAATCGGTTTCCCACACGCCCGTACCCGAGTACATTGTCGCGTAGTTACCGACGCCCTGGAACAGGATACTCAGTTCGAAGTTTTTGTAGGTAACTCCCCCGGTAATACCGTAGATTACACTCGGAATCAGGCCGGTACCCACCGGGGCTTTGTCGCGTTCGTCGATCTTGCCGTCGCCGTTCAGGTCCTGGTAGCGCAGGTCACCGGGGCGGGGTTTGCCGAAGCTGTATTCGAGGTTACGGTTGTTGATTTCCTCCTGCGAGTTGAAAAATCCGTTGCCGTTGCTGTAATCCACTTTGTAGCCAAACATCTGTCCAAAGGAGTAGCCTTCCTGCCAGTTTCGGTAGGCATAATCCTCGGTTTTCCGGGCCTCATTCCAACTGATGATCTTGTTGTTGGCGTAGCTAAGCATCAGGCCCGCGTGCACCGTGAAATCTTTAGTCAGCCGATTGGTATATCCCACGTTCAGATCCACCCCTTTGTTCTCGAAAATGCCCGTGTTTAGCTTCGGATAGTTATCCAGCGGAATGCCCTGGTAAAGTGGGATCGTCGACAAGGCACCCACGACCATGTTGTCCATCCGCTCCCGGAAGACATCCACCGAAACCGTCAGCGCGTTAAACAGGCCCAGATCGAACCCGAAATTCTGCTTTTTCGAAATCTCGGCGCGGATGTTTGGGTTGCCCACCTGGCCTTCGGTGACCAGGTATTGCAGCGACCCGATCGGCCCGCCCCCCTGTACGGTGACGTTGTCGAGGTAGGCGTACCGCGCCAGACCGCTCTGGTCGTTGGCGGTCAGGCCGTAGGCCGCGCGGAGCTTGAGCTTGGTCAGAAATGGCTTGTTTTTCAGAAAGGGTTCCTCCGAAAGTACCCAGGCCGCTGATACCGCCGGGGTGCTGGTGTAACGCACATTCCGGGCGTATTGCTCCGAACCCGAATAGCCCAGGTCGAACTTCAGGAAGTAGCGGTTGGCAAAGCCGTAGGAAGCTTCAAAGCCGCTGCTCACGCGGTTGTAGGGCAACAGGGCGGGGGAAGCATTGTCCGCTTTTGTCAGGTTCTGGTAAAACAGATACGCCATGGCGCCCACCTGGTGCTGGCCGAAGCTGCGCCGGTAGTTCGTGGCCAGGTTGTAGGTCAAATGGTAATAGTACGAATGCGACTTGGAATAAGCCAGGGGCGTGTTGTTCTGCGCCCCTTTTTTGATGAAGGTCAAGGCCGTATCGCTGCTCTGCACCCAGCGTTCGTAGTCCTGCCGGGTGGAAAGGCTACCCACCGAATTGGTCTGGTAGGCCAGCGTTCCAGTCAGATTCAAACCTTTGGTGAGAAAGCCCAGGTCCAGATCAAGGCCAAACTGCGAAACGATGTTGGTCACCGTGTGCCGGGTGTAGCCGGTGCGGTTGAGCATCCCATAGGTCGGCGATTCCACGCGTTCGGTGGTGACTACTTTTCCGCCGGGATCAATCACCTCACCCGACGCGTTTACCACCGGCTGCGTCACGGGGCCGTAGAGGGTCGGCGGAAGCTGGAACAGGCTCGAATACACATCCGCATTGCCCGCGCCCCCGGGGGTCCGCTCGCGTTTCACGTTGCCCGCCAGACGGATAAAGGCTTTCAGGTAGCGGTTCAGGCTCATATCAATGTTCGAGCGGTAATTTACCCAAAGGTTATTTGCATTCGGGTTGTAGCGGGGCTGGTCGGTTTTGAAATAGCCGCCCTGGTGCATGAGGTTGATGTTGGAGAAAAACTGCACCTTGTCGTTGCCGCCAGTCACGTTCACGCTGGCGCGCTGCATGGCGGCAACGTCCTTCACAAAGCGGTTGTACCAGTTATTATTGGGGTACAAATCGCGGTTTTGACCGGAACGGTAGCCCGCAATCTGCTGCGGACTAAACAGGTAATTACGGCCTAGCCCGTCGTTGAAAGCCGCCTGGTTGCGCAGTTCGGCGTAGTCAGCGGCATTGTAAAACGTGGGCCGGGTGGTGACCTGCTGAAACGACTGATCAAACCGTGTTTTAATCTGCAGGGGGCCTTTCCGGCCGCGTTTGGTCGTCACCACTAGCAGACCGTTCGCACCCTGAATGCCGTACAGCGCCTGGGTGGAAGCGTCTTTGAGCACGGTTATGGACTCAATTTCGTTGGCCGTAATGTATTCCAGTGTCTGGCTGCTGTTGTAGGCGTTAATAATGCCGTCAATAATCACGAGCGGACCATTGCCACGGGCAGCCGACAGGCCACGAACGTACAGATTGGTGGTGGCGCGGGAGAGTTCCGAGAACGTTTCCTGCGTGGTCAGCCCCGACAGCCGACCGGCCAGGGTTTGCGTCAGGTTAGCCACCGGCGATTTTTCCAGCTCCTCTCCTTTCACGGTCGAAACCGCGCCCGAGAGTTCGTTACGAGTCTGAGCGGTATAGCCCAACTGGATCACTTCATCCTTATGGTGGGGGTCAAATTCGAGCTGAATGGCGAGATTCTGCTTGTCGGAAACCGCCAGTTTCTGGTTTCGAAACCCATACAAAGAACACACGATTGCTTTGCTGCCGTCGTCAATATTCATGGCAAATTCGCCCTGGGCATTGGTGGACGTGCCGTTTCGGCCGTTTTCTGTGGTGATGAGTACGTCAGCCACCGGCTGTCCCCAGGGATTGCGCACCACGCCGTTGATGGTTGTGGTGGGGTCCTGCGCCACCAATGGACCGGCCAGCAGACCAGCCACAAGCAGGGGAAGGAGCCGGGTTAGTTTCGTTAGGATAAAATCTAGCATGGTGATGTTCGTCTGAGTCCTGGATATTTTTTACCAACCCTGGTTCTGCCAGTCGACGCCGGTAATGGAGCGAAGGCGGTTGGCCTCGTTGAGCGGAATGGGCACCCACAGGAATTTGTTGGTGTAATTCTTCCGCTCGGTCGTGCGCACGGGCCGGCGGTTGTAGGTGAATGTACCGTCGGCATTGCGGGTAATTTCCATGGCGGTTACCCAGCGGTCGGTTTTGGCAAGGTCGTCGGTCGGTTTCGACCAGCGACGGAGGTCGAAATAGCGGTTTTCTTCCATGGCCAGTTCCACCCGGCGCTCGGCGCGAATGCGTTTGATGAGGTCCATTTTGGAAAGCGACGCGGGCAGGGCGGGCATTCCAGCGCGGGCGCGGATTTCGTTGACCGCCCCGATGGCGTCAGTGAGCTGACCGGCCTCGGCGGCCGCTTCGGCAAAGTTCAGGATCACTTCCCCGAGCCGGAAAAGCTTCCAGTTGGCACCGGCAATGGGGTTGTCATTGCCCGAGTTGGGGTGTAGAAACTTGCGCTCGTAATAGCCCGTGCGCGTCGCTTTGCGCGTGCTTGGGTGGATGCCCGTCTGCGGCTCGTTCTTGTAGGTGGCAATCACGCGCGTACGGTTCCCGATGGGGGCGGGATAGTTTTCGAACGATTCTTGTGATTCGGCGAAATTCCACAACGCCTTGCGTTTCGAACCGTTGTAATAAATGGACGCGTAAAACCGTGGGTCGCGGTTGGCGTACGGATTCTTCGGGTCGTAGAGCTTGTTGGCCGAGTTGTAGTTGGGCTGGGTATGCTGATCGTCGAGGTAGGGTTTGTCCAGATCGAGTACCGGCTGGCCGTCCTTCGTTTCGTAGGCATCCACGAGTTCCTGCGAAGGACAAGTACCTGACTTATAGCCATCCTGCGAACCAATGCCGTCGATATTCCAGATGTTGCCCTGATTGTCACGGCTCTGGTAAATCGTCTCGCGGTCCACTGGATTGGGGGTGTACTTCATCGTTTGGGTGAAATATTCGTTGTAGAGGGCGGTTTTTTCGTTCTTATCCGGGCCGAGAAACGCCACGTCCGAGAGGTAAGTCTGCGGTAGATTCACCCGGTTGTAGAGCTCGTAGCCGTTGGCCCGCAGGTTTTCGAGCGACGTTTTATTGACCTGGTAAGCCTCCTGCCAGTAGTCCTGCCCCCCGTTGTTGAGCGGACTGGCCGCGAACAGAATCATCTTGGATTTAAGGGCCTCAGCCAGCGCCTTGTTCACGCGGCCGCCTTCGCTGTCGGTGGTAATGCGCCAGGGAAGCTCGGCGGTGTTCAGCGCCACGTTGCAGTCTTCCATGATGAACTTCACCAGCTCGTAATAACTGGCCCGCTTGACGGTCGAGAAATCTTGTTGAAAATCGTAAGGCTCTTTTTCAATCGGCAGCACGGGTCCGAACCATTTCAGCAGTTCCGAATAGTAGTAGGCCCGCAGCAGATGGGCTTCAGCTTTCCAGCGGGCGCGGTCGGCGGCATTGCGCACGGTGGCCTGGTCGATGCGGCTGAGAAACAGGGTACAGTTGCGGATTGCACTCCAGTATCGGGCCCAGTAGTCGCCATTCCCGCCTTCGGCGCTGATGTTGGTGATCGGGTGATTGCCCGGGGAAGCGTCCCCATTGTACATCCGTCCCGCCATGAGCCCCGATTCGGCCTCGGCGTCGGTGTCCCAGGCTTCGTCACTCCAGGCCACCGGCCCACGGCTCCAGAAAAAGTAGCGCGTACCCTTCACGGGCATGTTGGCGTAGCAACTGTTAAGAAACGCGCCGGTTTTATCGTTGTCGGCGAAAATTTCGTCCATCGTCAGCTTGCCGTCGGGCGCCATATCGAGCGCGTCCTTGCAGGAAGTCACCGTGAAGGATGCGAGCATACATGCATAGAGTAGCTGTTTGAGTTTCATGTTTCGCCGTTAAAAAGTGAGGTTCAAACCGAAGTTGGCCATTTTAGTAACTGGATAACCGAGCGAGCTATCATTTTCCGGATCCAGGTGGCTCAATCTCAGGTGGTCCCAGGTGAAATAGTTTTGCGCGCTCACATACACCCGCAACTTGCTGATGCCGACTCCTTTGAGCATGCCCGCCGGGACGGTATACCCCAATACCAGGTTTTTGAGCCGGGTAAACGACCGGTTCATGATGAAAAAGTCATTGGCCGTGTGGTTGGTGTTGCTGCGGGTACTGAGAGCGGGATAGGTAATCTCCTCCCCAGCCGCGTAGCGCTCGGGCGTCCAGGCGCTTTTGTGGTAATCGAAATAGGTCCCCCGAATGATGTACTCGTACACGCCCTGCTGTTGGTAATTGCTGGAATAGTTCCCCACCCCCTGAAAGAAGGTAGTCAGATCGAACCCCTTGTATTCGAAGGTGAGCGAGAGGCCGTAGGTCACACGGGGAATGTTGGAATAACCGATGGGGGCCTGGTCCTTGTCGTTGATCACACCGTCGCCGTTCAGGTCCACGTATTTGAAATCCCCGACCCGGGGTTCGCCAAAGCCGTAGGTGGTGGTTTTGAGGTAGGTGTCGAGTTCCTCTTTGGAGTTAAAAAAACCGTTGCCGTTGCTGTAGTCAATTTTGTAACCCCACGATTGGTTGAGCGGAAAGCCCGTCGCCCGGTAACGGTAGGTATACGTCTCATCCCGCACCGATTCATCGAGAAACTTCACGGTATTGTGGTTGTAGCCGTAGTTCCCGGAAATCATTATTCGAAAATCCCGGTTGAAAGCTTTGTTGTACGACAACTCCAGTTCGTAGCCCTGGTTATCCACCAGCCCCATGTTCACTTTCGGGATATTGCCCAGGGGCACACCCTGAAATTCGGGCACGGTACCGCGGGAGATCAGGATGTTGCTCCGGCGCTCTTTAAACACATCCACCGATAGGCTCAGATTGCCCAGCAATTGGGCGTCAAGCCCGTAATTCTGTTTCTGGGCAATCTCCCAGGTGATGTTTGGGTTGCCGAGTAGGCCCTGATTAATGGTTTGCCCCAGGCCCAGGCTACCCAGTGGCCCGCTCCCGCCAAGCGTGATGTCACTCTGGTACAGAAACCGCGCGCTACCCATTTTATCATTACCCACTTTCCCATAGGAAGCGCGGAGCTTCAGGTTGGTCAGCAGGCGGTTGTTTTTTAGAAACCGTTCGTTGCTGATCACCCATCCCGCCGAAACGGCCGGAAAAAAACCGTAGCGGTGGCCCGGCGCAAACTGCTCCGAACCATTATACCCCATGTTCACCTCCGCCAGGTAGCGCTCGTCATACCCATAGGTAGCGCGCGCGGCCACGCCGAGGACATTATAGGGAATTTCGCCCGCCGTGGACTCCCAGGTATCGCGCTGGCCGAGAATCATTCCGGTGACATCGTGCCGGCCGAACGTCCGCGCGTAATTGATCGAGCCCTGCATGTTAATGTTATAGCGCGAATCGGCGCCCTTGCTTAGGCTCAGCAGGGTTTCATCCGAGCGTTTGACCGCGTACGTCAGCTCGTCCTTCGCGGGGTTGACTTCCGCCAGGTACAGCCGCTCCGATTTTCTACCCTGCATGGCCGTAGTGGCCCGGGAATCGTAAGAAAGCATTCCTTTGATGCTCAATCCTTTTGTAACGGTGTTGCTCAGATCCCACTCCATGCCAAATGAGGCATTGAGGTTGGAACGGACCTCGTTGCGGTAGCCCATCCGGTTCATGATCTCAAACGCGGAACGGTCCATGTAGCCCGGATCCACAATCTGACCCGGAGCCACCCCGAAGCCGTCGATCGTAACGGGGCCGGGGGTAATGGGAAGAATGGTCTGGGCCTGGTAGATTAGGTCGCTCATCATCCAGCCGGTATCGCTATTGCCGTAGAGCCAGGCGGCTGGCATGTTCACCTGCTCAATATAGCTGCCGATGTTCAGAAACGACTTCAGGGAGTTGGTCACCTTGTAATCGAGGTTGGCGCGGAAGCTGTAGCGATCCATTTTGGACGATGGATCGTAGCCCAGCACCGACCTCGGCTCGGTATTGAGGTTGCCGCCCTGGTGCAGGAAGCCCCCGTTCACGAAGTAAGAAACCTTGTCGGTACCGCCGGTTACGTTCATGTTGACGCGCGTCTGCGGGGCGTAGCGCGAAATGTACTCCCGGTAATAATCGTGGTCGGGGTATATGTACCGGCGGACCCTGGCCTTTCGGGCGTAATCCGGGTCATTGGGATCCAGACCGGCGAGCGGGTTGGCATACTTGGCCATGATGGCGTCGTCGAAGGGCAATGGGCTGATGCCATCATTTTTGGAAGCCTCGTTGCGCAGGGCCATGTATTCCAGCGAATGCAGGCGCTCGGGCTCGCGCGTGAAGGATGAAAAACTTTGTTCTGCATTGATCGTCAGTTCATTCTTCCCCGCGCTGCCACGTTTGGTGGTAATCAGAATCACCCCATTGGCGCCCCTTACCCCGAAAACGGCCGTGGCCGACGCATCTTTCAAAATAGAAACGGAAGCAACCTCGTTGGCATCGAGCGTGCGAATGTTGTCGCGGGGCACCCCGTCGATGAGGATCAGGGGACTGCGGCCGTTCGTGGTTGCCGCCCCACGCAGGTACATCGTCGCATCATCGCGTCCTGGCTGACCGCCCCCCGACTGGATGGAGGTCAGGCCCGGCAAGCGACCTGACAACGAGTTGGCCAGGCTGGCCGATGAACTCTGTTGCAAGACTTCCGACGTAACCGACGCCACCGCCCCCGTTACGGAGACTTTTTTCTGCTCACCGAAGCCCACCACCACCACTTCTTCCAAGGCTTTTTCGTCGACTTTCAGGGTTACCACCAGGTTCGTCATCGTGCCCACGAGCACCTCCTGAGGCACATAACCCACAAAACTGAAAATGATAGCGTTCTTATCGTCCGGCAGCGACAGGATGTATTCCCCTTCGGCGTTAGTCGAGGTACCCAGGGTCGTGCCTTTCACAATCACACTGGCACCGGGAATCGGCTGACCCGTTTCGTCCAGCACTTTACCGGTAATTTCGCGGTTGGTTTCCTTCGGGGCGAGGATTTCGACCGGCTCGGCTTTGAGGGACGTTTTCTTTTCGGCCGCCTTCCGAAGCAGGATCGTTTTCCGGGAAACCTTGTATTCGATGCCCAGCGGTCCAAGCAAGGTTTCGAGCACAGTATCAAGGCGTTGGTTCTGGCTGTCAAGGCTCACCTTGCGATCGGCGCGGATTACCTCGGCGCTGTAGATAAACCGTACCCGCGTCTGCCCCTCGATTTTTTCGAGAACTTTATCCACCCCTAAATAACTAACGCTTATTGTTATACGTTGACTTAAGATTTCCTGGGCGCGCAGGTCTTTTGCCAGCGAAAGGTGGATACCAAGAAGCCAGAGTAAGCAGGGGGTAATGCTGATTTTCATGATCCGTAAAATGATCTTTCTGTACTGATTGCCCATATGTGAAAAGAATTGATAAAAGCTATTCGCAACCCTGGGCCGTGACAACCACTACCCTTCCGTGCGTTTCATACCGCGCGTTCACGACCGCGCAGATCATGTCCAGCTTCTCATTGACCGGCTCATCGCCCAGCCAGGCTGTGAGCGTACAATGCGCGATGGCGTCCTGATCGACCCGAACATCAATGCCATACGTTTTTTCCAGGGCGGCAAACACCTCCGCCAGGGGCGTGCGACTGAATTCAAACTGCTGAACTTCGGCCGGAATGTTCAGCAAAGCTGGTCGTTTCACCGTTCTGGTAACCATGCGCCGGCTTTGGCGGTTAAACGTCACTTGCTCGTTCGGTTTCAGGAGGATTTTGCGGGGCGCGGTGGTCAGCACATCCTGATCGGCGTACACTTCGACCAGGCCCGTTTTTACGACAAGCTCCACCTCCTGGTCTCCATCGTTGGCGCGAATGCTGAAACTGGTACCTTTAACCTTCGTCACCATTGCCCCCGAATACACCAGAAACGGTTGTGCCGGATTTTTTACGACCTCAAAAAAGGCCTCACCCCGCAGGCTTACTTCCCGTTGTTCCGGATGAAATTTAGCTGGATAAGTGATGCGGCCTTTCCTTTTAAGGACCACGGAACTGCCGTCAGGCAGCGTAACCAACTGAATGTCCCGCGTTGTATTGACCACCTCGATGATTTCTGGCCGGGGAGAATCCGTGAGGGCAGCGACGAGTGTTTGCATCTTTGTCAGGCTCCGCTCCTGACTCATCATCGTGATTGCCATCCCGAGGATCAACAGCAGCATCGCGGCCAGTTTCAGCCCGTTGCTGCGCCACCACGGCAGCGGACGGATGGCAGGTTCATCGGGAATAGCGTCCAGGATTTCCCCCACCAGCGACCTCACTTCCGTTTGCGATAACCCATCGAGCGATCCGGATACGGTCAGCAGGATTTCGCGAGCCTGGTCCATCTCAGCGAGTTGATCGGGGTGCTGCTGCCGGAATCGGTTCCAGAAGTCATCCTGTTCGCCGTGGTATACCCACCGACGAAACGGACCGTCTTCCAACCAATCCTTCACCTGAAAGTTCACATAACTATTCATGGATTTTCTTTCACTCTTGTCTTTGATACGATGAGTACATTCGCTCGAATTAGTACCCATGCCCTTTCAAAAAAAATGAAACTTTTTCAATGCCAGTGGAGATCTGCGCACAGGATGAGGATGATAGCCGAATGCGACCAGTACTCGCGCAGTTTCTGGATGCCGTATTGCAGATAATTCGCGACTGCCTGGCGCTGCAACCCCATGACGGTTGCTATCTCTTCATACGAAAGATCTTCGTAGTAGCGGAGGTAAAGGGCTTCTCTCTGGCGTTTGGGGAGGGAGTCAATGGCCTGTTTCAGGCGGTCGCTGGTGAGTTGGTCCGTTTCCTGGAGAATCCAGTTTGACTCCGGGGAAATTTCGTCCGGCAAATCATCATCTTGAAGGTCAGAGAAACAGGATTGTTTTCTGACCCGCCGAATGAGGTTGTTGCGCAATGACTGAAACAGGTAAGGCTTAATGGCAATAATGGAGGAGAGCGACTGCCGTTTTTCCCAAATTTCCAGAAAAAGGTCCTGTAGGCAGTCTTTGATTAAATCCCGATCAGGCGTAAAGCGGGTACCGTAATGATGGAGGGCACTGTAATGAAGCTCGGCAATCTCGCTGAACGCGGTTTTGTCGCCTTCGCAAAACTGCTGCCAGCGCAGATTCAGATGGGTGTCTGGAGAACAGATTGTCTTTTTCACACAGTCCAAGAATAGGTGCTACTTACAATTTATTAAAATTGTTCCAAAATAATCTTGGTATAAACATGTAAATTTTTAGCATGACGTTACTGTAACCGTCCTGCTCCATCATGCTTTCTCGAAAATAAAAAGCAGAACCCCTGGCTTTGACGACAAACGGACAGTTCGCCTACACTTAAATTGTGCTGATCCATATATGCTTTAGCATTAATCTGACTTCGGCATGTACTTTTTTCCGCATAAAGTATTCAAATAAGGGTCCCTCCCATCCTTCCACGGGCTTAAATTTTCAGTTCCAGCGCAGCGGGATTACTCTGTACCAGGAGAAAAGTTTGCCATGGCGGACCAAGATTCAATTTAAAAGAGCCTCGATCAAAGGGCTTTCCACTGGTGTTGCCGTTTACTCAAAACTTGGCTAGTGAAATGCTGTAAAGCCCGTGGGCACTTAACTTGCTGAATAAACCTCCTTAACGCCTGAAACGATGCGCTATTCCTTACTGAAGTATAAATTCACCAAGCTGCAACGCGACTTGGTGATTGATAATCTAATAGCCCTTCGGGAGCAACTGGATGCCGATATCCCAGATAAAGATTCAGAACACAATCTTTTATTGGCTACCTGGAATGTGCGGGATTTGGGGAAGGTTGATGGGAAGGAAAGTAATCGACGAGGCTTTGGCAAGCGCATTTTAGAGTCCCACTTCTATATTGCCGAAGTCATATCCCGCTTTGATTTTGTGGCGGTACAGGAGGTTAATGACTTGGCGGAATGGGAAATGGTCATGGATATTTTGGGCGGAAACTGGGATTACATTGCCACGGACGTTACCGATCCCAAATTAGGGGGCAATGGCGAACGGCTTACGTTTGCCTTCGACCGTCGAAAGGTAAAATTCTGCAACATAGCTGGAGAAATTGTGCTGCCCAATGATATGCTAATCACCAACACCGACCCGGATGCCCCAGATGAGCAGGCGCTCTTTCAGGGAAAGCAGTTTCGGCGAACCCCCTTTCTGGCGAGTTTTCAATCGGGTTGGTTTAAATTCGACGTATGCACGGTTCACCTATACTATGGAAGCGCTTCAGGGCCACAATTGAAAGAACGAATTAACGAAATCAATCGGATTGCTAAGTACCTGAGCGCCAGGGCTAACCAGGCTCTTTCGAACGAACGGGCTTTACTGTTGCTGGGTGATTTTAACATTGTCCACCCAGAGCATAAAACCATGAAAGCGCTTATCAATGAAGGATTTACCATTCCCAAAGCGCTTCAAGTGCCTTCCAACCTGGACCGAACAAAATATTACGATCAGATAGCTTTCAAGACCAAACCAGAAGTCCTGGAGTACATTGATCGAGCATCAACCGATCCCAAAAAAAAGAATGCGGGCCTGTTCGAGCTTTACAACAAGGTCTTTACCGAAGAAAAGTTTGAACAGTATAAAGAGGAGCTTAAAAAGACCCCCAACGGAAAAAATAAGGATGGGGAAGCCTTGAAAAAATATTATCTGGAATGGCGGACCTACCAGTTTTCCGATCATAAACCGATGTGGGTACGTCTTTCAACGAACGATAGCAAAGGCTACTTGGAGCGACTTAGATCGAAGGTCGATTAGAAGACGAAATACATCGAATACCAATGCATAACCCGCCAAGACTATTCCATTCTGGCTAGCCTTGGCGGTATGCTACTGATACTAAAGTTCGAAACAAAACTAGTTAACCGCCACCAGTCTGGGAGTTACTTCTACCTGTTTTGTGGCCAGCGTCACTTCTTTGGTGATGATCTCCACACCGTTACTGATCGCAACCTGGTATACGCCATCGGGCAGGTAGCTCACATCGAACCGGTAGCGAACCGCATCCTGGCGTTTACCGATTTTCTGAGAAAATACCGCGTTGCCTTTCTGGTCCAGCAGTTGAATCAGTACCGGACTGGTGGTTTCCTTTTGAACGGCTACCTGTAGCTTACCTTCCGTGGTGGTGTACATCGCACTCTGGAAAGCAGCGGCTTTCTTGGGCTCTTTCGGGGTAGCGCTGGCTGGGTTGAAGGTGGCAGCGGTTAATGTCAAGGCGACGAGCAAGGTGTTGATCAGGGTTTTCATGGCGTCTATTTTTTTAAGGATTGTTGTTCTGTTTGGTTGAATCAAAGGTCGGCAGCTTGGCCGGCAAAGCCTGTCACAAATGAGTCAACTCCTGGTACTTTTGGGAAATGCCACAAATCGCTCTACCATTCACGGTAAAGAACTGGCAGGAAGACAGCTGGTTGGATAAAAGCGACGAGACCAAATCCCTTGATCTTATCAGGCAGGGTAGCGTATGGCTGAACAGCACGAAACTGTTATCGCTTACCGGCAAATGTTGAAGCGGGAAAACGAGCAAAAGCGAATAGAAAAGCGGAATTCAATTTGTTGATTAAATTCCATCCTATCAGTAGTCCTTCCCCATAAACATCTTTTCCCTCTTATTGGCGAGCTATTTCAGGGAGAAGATGGAAAACGACTCGTTCAAGAAAAGAAATAACATCCAGCAATGGAATTAATGATTACATGACGTAATGGCTTATTCGGAAGCGACTGACGATAAAACTTTGTGGAAGGCTTTTAAGCAGGGCGATCAGGCAGCCTTTTCGTTGTTGTATCAGCGCTACGTCCGGGTTTTGTTCAGTTACGGGAAAAAGCTTGGTGCTGATGAGCAAGCCGTTGAAGATGCGATTCAGGATTTGTTTGTTGACCTGTGGCAAAGCCGGAGTCGTTTGAGTGATGTGGAGTCGGCCCGCTTTTATTTATTTCGCTCCCTGCGTCGAAAGATTCACGTTTCTATTCGCCCCGATCAAGCCTCGGCTGAAAGCTGGGAAGCCGTCGACGAGTGGCGGCTCCCGACCAGCCCAGCCTGGGAGTCCGAGGTGATCAACGCCGAAATGGCCCAGCTCCAAACCGCTGATTTACAGTCCCAGTTGAAGAAGCTGCCGCTTCGGCAATACGAAGTACTGGTGCTTTATTACTACCATGATTTCAGCTACGACCAGATTGCGGCCATTTTGTCCATCAACCAGCAGTCGGTTCGCAATCTGCTGCAACGGGCGCTGCACAAACTCCGCCAACTGGCGCTTTTTGCCGGTCTTCTGATTCTTCTTCAATTTTTTTTCTCCTGAAGTGAGTTAAACGGGCTCTTTGCTTTCTCTTACTTTATATAGGGATAATTTTATTTGTTCCTAGAGAACAAAATGAGCTATACCGATTTCAATCTTGAGGATTTTTTGAAAGACGAGCCCTTTAAGCAGTGGGTCTACCGGCCTACGGCTGAAACTAATGCGTTTTGGCAGCGCTTTCAGGAGGAGCATCCCCAAATGCGACAAACCATTGAAGAAGCCCGGGCAATGCTGCGATCCATCGATCAAGACGTTGTTCAGCATTATCCCGATGAGGAACAGGTCCGGCGAATGTTTACGAACGTTCAGGAGCGGATTCAAACAACCCCGGTGTTCCCGCTCCAAGCCGTCCAACGCTGGCTGGTGGCGGCTTCCGTGGTGCTTTGTCTGGGGTTTAGCTTCTGGTTCTATCAGAAAAGGTCCCGTTCCACTCCTTACGAACAACGGGTCGATCAGGCTACCGTGGCGTTGCAGGAGAAAGTCAATGATTCGGACAAACCGATGTCGGTGCAGCTACCCGATCAAAGCATCATTCGGTTGCAACCGCATAGCCGAATTAGTTACGCGACCGATTTCAACGCCCAGCCGACACGCGAGATATATTTATCCGGCAACGCTTTCTTTGAGGTCACTAAAAATCCGAACAAACCTTTTTTGGTTTATGCGGACAAGTTGATTACTAAAGTGTTAGGAACCAGTTTCTGGGTAAAGGACAACGAACCCGGCCAGCAGGTAATCGTGGAAGTGAAAACTGGGAAAGTAGCCGTTTTCGCCCAGAGCGACAATCGGGCTGCTGAAAAACGGGCCAATCGAGAACTGGAAGGCGTTGTCCTCACGCCAAACCAGCAAGTGATGTTCTCCAGCAATGACGCCCGCATGAAGAAGTCGTTGGTGGAAGAACCGCTACCGCTTCAGCCCAAAACCTTTGTTTTCAAAGACCAGCCCGTGGCTACTATTTTTTCCGCCCTGGAAGAAGCGTACGGAGTCGATATTGTTTATGATGAGGATCTGCTAGCAACGTGTTTATTAACCGCTTCTTTGTCGGACGAACCCCTTTTTGAGAAGCTCCGGTTGCTGTGCAAGGGCATTGAAGGCCAGTATGAAGTAGTCGATGCCCAAATCGTCATCTCGGCTAAAGGCTGTCGATAAAGAAGCTTGTTACCTACCCTGCAATTGCCTATGAAAAAACCGAATTCTTAAAACAAGCGCTCTTTTCCTGATTTACGTATAGCATGCCCGTTTGCGGCATTTCTGGATCTTCTTTGCCTATTTTTCTATAAAATTACCCTTTGACTCGATGAAAAAAATGTTTCCTTACCCCGCCTTTGGGCGAAAAATAACTACCCGATACGGCCTGTTTCTGGTCGTATCGCTGCTGTTCACCAGCATCGCCCTGGCCAACGGCATTCGGGCGCAGGCCGTGCTGGATACCAAGGTCACGATCCAACGCCAGAATCAGGACGTGAAAGCCATTCTGGCGCTCATCGAGGAACAGACCAGCGTTCGATTCATCTACAGCACCAGTCTGATTCAAGCCGAGCGGAAGATTTCGCTAAATGTTCAGAAGAAAAAACTGGGAGCGGTTCTGGAAGAAATGCTAAAACCGCTCAATCTAGGCTACGAAGTATCCGGTAAGCAGATTATTCTCAACCGGTTACCTTCCATTACTCAGCCCGGCGCCAGTTTGCCCCAATCGCCGGAAACTTCGCGTTTGATCCTCCCCGTTGATCTGGATATAACCGGAACCGTGGCCGACGAAAAAGGCGAAAAGTTACCCGGTGTTTCGATTATCATGAAGGGCACGCAACGGGGCACCACCACCGACGGCAACGGCCAGTTTCGGATTAGTGTGCCCGACAAATCGGCCGTTCTGGTGTTTAGTTTCGTTGGTTATCTGTCGCAAGAAGTTTCGCTGGGCGCCAAAACCGACTTGAACGTGATTTTACAAACGGACGAGAAAACCCTGAGCGAGGTGGTGGTAGTCGGCTACGGAACGCAGAAAAAACGCGACCTGACCGGAGCTATTTCGTCGATTTCCAGCAAAGACATTGCCGAAACGCCCGCGGCCAATTTCCTGGCCAATGCGCAGGGAAGGCTGGCCGGTGTGGACATTGTTCGGGCAAACGGAGCACCCGGCTCCAATCCCACCATTCGGATTCGGGGAAACCGGTCGATCAACGCCAGCAATAACCCCCTCTACGTGATTGACGGCATTCCGACTGATGTGAGTATCAACGACTTCAACCCGAACGACATCGAGTCGATGGAAGTGCTGAAAGATGCCAGCTCCGTGGCCATCTACGGCTCGCGGGGAGCGAACGGCGTCATTCTGATCACGACCAAGCGGGGGAAGCAGGGAAAAGCGGTGCTGAGTTACGATGGGTACTACGGGGTTAAAAAAGCGAAAAAAGACCTGGACCTGATGAACGGTGACCAGTTTGCCCGGTACGCCCGCATTTCCCGGGGTTTTTCGCCAACGGATGCCAGCCAGGATGCGGCTTTGCTGAGCAGTGTCGAAATTGATAACCTGAATAAAGGCGTTTCAACGAACTGGCTGGACCTCATCTTGCGCGATGGCGTGCAGCAGAGTCATCAGCTTTCGGCCAGTGGCGGCTCCGAAAATACGACCTACTATCTGTCTGGCTCATTCTTTGACGAAAAAGGCGTTCTGCAAAAAAGTGACTACCGGCGGTATTCGTTCCGGGCCAATATTGATACCAAACTCACCCAGCGGCTGAAAGTGGGTGTGAGCGCCACAGTTTCCAACGACGTCCAGAACGTGATGGCCAATGCGCCCTATAGCAACGCCCTGACGTTTTCACCCCTGGTTATGCCCTATGATGCGGAGGGGGCTTTTGTGGCCTATCCTAATCCCCGCGAAGGCAATCTCACCAGCCCGCTGCTTGAATACCAACCCAATCAGTTTGTGGATGAAACCCGTAAATACCGCGTTTTTGCGACACTTTTCGGCGAATATCAACTAGCCGAAGGACTGACGTACCGATTGAACTACGGACCGGACTTTAGCACCTCACGCCGGGGAACCTACAACGGCACGTTGGCGGGAGGCACCAGCCGGGCTTCCATCGACAACCGGCAGAACTTTGCATATACGCTCGAAAACATACTGACCTACAACCGCAAAGTCGGTTCGCATTCGCTGAATGTCGTTGGGCTGTTCAGTACGCAGAAAAACCGGTTTGAATCTTCAAATGCTGCGGGCCAGAACATCCCGATTGAGAACTCTTCGTTTTATAATTTGGGCAGTTCAGGAACCGTTACCGGCATTGGCAGCTCGCAAAACCAATGGGGTTTGCTTTCTTACATGGGACGGGTCAATTACGGGTTCAAGGATCGGTATTTGATCACGCTGACGGGTCGCGCTGATGGATCGTCCCGTCTTTCGCAGGGCAGCAAATGGGCCTTTTTCCCGTCCGTATCGGCGGGCTGGGTGATTTCGGACGAAGCTTTTCTGACGGGCAACACCAAACTATCCTTTCTCAAGCTGCGCGCCGGTTATGGTGAAGTGGGCAACACCTCCATTGATCCGTATCAGACACTGGGCGGATTGAGCCGTTCGATCTACGCGTACGGCACCGAACCTGCCTTTGGCTACGGATTGAGTGTCATACCAAATCCCGATTTACGCTGGGAAATCTCCCGCACGCTGAACGTGGGCTTTGATTTCGGATTCTTTAGCGACCGAATCACGGGTTCGCTGGAACGCTACGACACCAAAACCAGCGATTTGCTCTTGAGTCGGCTTATTCCGATCACGTCCGGCTACGGTTCGGTGCTGCAAAACATCGGTGCCACCCGCAATCGGGGCTGGGAACTAACGCTGAACGGAACGGTTTTGAACACCCAGTCGGGCTTGCGATGGGACGCCAATCTGAACCTGTTCGCCAATAAGGAAGAAATTGTGGACCTGTTCAACGGCAAGGATGATGTCGGCAATCAATGGTTTATTGGCCATCCTGTTTCCGTATTTTACAACTTCAAACAACTCGGTATCTGGCAAACGAACGAAGCAGATGAGGCCACCCGGATCGCCAAGCAACGACCCGGCGACATTAAAATTGCGGACGTAAACGGACGGGATGCCGCCGGGAATCTAACGAACCAACCCGACGGTGTCATCAATGCCGACGACCGGACGATTTTGGGGTCCACCGTGCCCAAATGGAGTGGCGGTATTACCAACCGCTTCAGTTTCAAAGGCCTTGACTTTTCGTTTCTCGTTTACGCCCGGCAAGGCCAGATGATCCGCAGCGATTTTCATTATCTGGGCGGAAACCAGTGGCAGGGGCGCTACAACAGCCTGAACTTTGATTTCTGGACGCCCGAAAATCCGACCAATAAAATCCCGATGCCTTACGCTGCGTCGGCGCCCTTGTACTCCGATGCGGTGCGGTTTTTCGACGGATCGTTTGTCAAAATTCGCAACATCACGTTGGGATACACGCTGCCCAAAAATTGGGTAACGAAAGCGAAACTTTCGAGCCTGCGCCTGTACGCAACCGCCGACAACGCCTTTATTTTTTCGCCGTATAAACTGGTTGATCCCGAAACGTCGAACGGTATCGTAGGCGGAAGCGTCCCGATGACTTCGGCAACCTACGTTTTCGGTATGAATCTTAAATTCTAAGCCTTGCCCTCGAACAATGAAAAAGATCAATTTTACACTTTCGCTGACGCTTTTGTTCTTCGGCTTTTTTTCCTGCCAGACTATTCTGGAAGAATCCCCCGTTGGACTCGCAACCGCCGACAGTTATTATTCGACGCCAACCGGATTGGAAGACGGTCTCCGGGCGGTCTACACTCCCTTGCGCCGTTTTTACGGTCGGGAAGAAGCCTTTTTCCTGACCGTTCCCGGAACCGATATGTTCACCAACGGTTTTGGTGGCGTTACCAACTCCCCGGATATCAACAATTACTCCGCCAACTTCCTTGGTTCCAACGCCTTCGTGACGGCGGTCTGGGATAATTTTTACGTGGGCATCAACCAGGCCAATGCCGTGATCAATCGGGCGCCGACGGTAGCGGGGCTATCGGAAGCGACGAAAAACCGAATTATGGGTGAGGCTCGTTTTTTGCGGGCGTTGTATTACTTTCATTTGGTTCAGCAGTTTGGGGATGTTCATTTTTCGCTGCAAGAAACCATCGGCGTTCAGACGACCGCGAAAAGAACGCCCGTGGCTACCATCTACCAGGAGGGAATCATTCCGGATTTGCAGTTTGCCATTCAAAACTTACCGGCTAAGGCGGCCCAATACGGACGGATTACCAAACCGGCTTCCGAAGCAATGCTGGCGAAAGTTCACCTGACGCTGGGCAACTGGGCGGAGGCCGAGCGGCTGGCCAGTCAGGTAACGAAAGGCTATGATTTTCAGTTGGTAAAACCGTATGGCAACCTGTGGGATATTAACAACGATGTTAATTCGGAGGTGATTTGGTCGGTGCAATACACGGGCGATCCGCTGACGAACGGCGAAGGCAACCAGAGTCACCTGTTTTTTATTTTTGACTACACCCAAAACCCGACCATTATTCGCGATCTGCCCAATGGTCGGGCGTATCAGCGGTTCATGCCGACCAATTACCTGATCAAGCTCTTTGATCCAACAAAAGATAGCCGGTGGGAAGGATCGTTCAAAACCGTTTGGCTGGCCAATAGCCGGGGCACCATCAACGGAAAAACGGTTGCGCCGGGCGATACCGCCATCAAAATCGTGCCTTATCCGGTAGCGGATGCGGTTCAAAGTCAGACGCCTTACTGGTACATCGATTTCAACGACAAATGGGTCGGTGCTGCGAACATTACCAACAACGAGATTGGCGGGGGCCAGCGTCGGCGTTTTCCGGTGCTCAAAAAATACATTGATCCGCTGCGGGTGAGCGTGAATGCGACGGATGGCCGCCGGGATTTTACGGTGATTCGCTTAGCCGAATTATACCTGATTGCCGGGGAAGCAGCCTGGCGGCAGAACAAGCCAACTGAAGCGGCGGCTTACATTAACGTGGTTCGGACACGGGCAGCCATGGCCGGGAAAGAAAAGGACATGCAGATTACGGCGGCAAACGTCAATCTGGATTTTATTCTGGACGAACGGGCGCGGGAACTGGCGGGAGAAATGCACCGCTGGTATGACCTGAAACGCACGGGACAACTGCTGGAGCGGGTCAAAAAATACAACCTCGACGCAGCCCCCAACATCAAGGAAATGCACCTGGTTCGCCCTATTCCGCAGACCCAGATCGACCGGGTGACAAATCCGGGTGAGTTTATGCAGAATCCGGGGTATTGATTTCGATTCATCAGCAGGCGTTGCTGGTTTGTTGATGTGTCGCATTATCTTTCGCGTTATGTAGCTTTCTAACCCAATTGACTATGATTGCTAAACTTTTCTTTTTCTTTCTAGCCTTAGCGTTGGTTTATTCGCCTGCGTTAAAGCCACCGACGCAGAAACCAAACATCATCCTGATTCTGGCCGATGACATGGGCTATTCCGATATTGGCTGTTTTGGCTCCGAAATAAAAACGCCGAATCTGGATAACATGGCCAAAAACGGCCTCCGAATGACGCAGTTTTACAACGCGTCCCGCTGCTGCCCAACCCGGGCGTCGCTGCTAACGGGTCTATTTCAGCATCAGGCGGGTGTCGGCGACATGGTGAATACCCGCAAAGAACCCGCCTACCAGGGCTACCTCAACCAGCAATGCGTGACCGTTGCGGAAGCCTTGAAACCGAGCGGCTACCAAACCTACATGGCGGGGAAATGGCACGTGGGCACCAAGCCCGAACACTGGCCCCGCAAGCGCGGCTTCGACCGGTATTTTGGTCTGATCGACGGTGCGGGCAGTTATTTCAGCGACGCACCTTACCGCCCAAACCAACAGCTGACCATTGCGCTGGATGATCAGCGGTATACGCCCCTAAAGGACTATTACGCAACCGATGCTTTCACCGATCACGCCGTCGAGTTTATCGAGCAAAACGCCAAGTCCAGCGCGAAGGAGCCTTTCTTTCTTTACCTGGCTTTTACGGCCCCGCACTGGCCCCTGCACGCGCTGCCGGAGGATATTGCCAAATACAAGAACGCCTACCAGAAAGGTTGGGACAAACTTCGGCAGGAGCGTTTTGAGCGCATGAAAAAGATGGGTATTCTAGCCCCCGGCACCAAGCTTTCGCCCCGCGACGAGAAAATACCGGCCTGGGATTCGCTGAGTGACGATGAGAAAAAAAGCTGGGAAGATAAAATGGCCGTTTATGCCGCGATGATCGACCGGATGGATCAGAATATTGGCCGGGTTCAGCAGAAACTGAAAGAATTAGGCCAGGATAAAAATACGGTTATTTTGTTTCTTTCGGATAACGGAGCCAGTCACGAAGACATCAACGCAAACGGTTTTTTACCCCACATCGTTGAAAGCAGCAAGAAACCCGCCAGCGACCCGACCTCGTTTACGGCCTACGGATTTCGCGGGGCCAACCTGAGCAATACGCCTTTTCGCTTTTACAAACACTGGGAATTTGAAGGCGGAACGGCCACACCGTTTGTTGCCTACGGCCCTTCTATCGTAAAACCGGGTAAGATCGATTCGCGCCCCGGCCACATCATCGACATCATGGCGACTTGTTTGGATCTGGCAGGCGGCACCTATCCGAAAAGCTACCAAGGCAACACGATCAAGCCCACGGAAGGCGTAAGTCTGGCCCCCTTGTTCCGGGGTCAATCGTGGAAAGGCCACGACGCGCTGTTTTTCGAGCATGAAGGCAACCGGGCCGTCCGACAGGGCGACTGGAAAATCGTTTCGAATTATCCCGAAAACCGCTGGGCGCTTTACAACCTGAAAACCGATCGCACCGAATTGCAGGATTTAAGCCAGAAAGAACCCCAGCGCGTCCAGCAGATGGCGGCCCTCTACGATGCCTGGGCCAAACGGGCCGATGTGATTCCGTTTGCCGAGTTGAGCAAAAAATAGCTGGCCCACTCCGCGAAAGGACACTCAAAACATACCCACATTTCACGCCTGATGACTTGTGGCACCCGTTACAGCATCGGATGCTTTTCGTTGAAACATTTTTTTGTTTACTAACTTAAACTAGACCTACCAAAAAGGGAATTGTCTTCCCAACTCCCATGTAGGATATGTTACGCCATCCAGCGATTTTAATTCGTTTGGCTTACGGTTAGTTGGGAAGGGACACGTCCATTTTAGACGTGTCCCTACTTACTTTAGTGCCTTGGTTTTATAGGAAAAATTGGGCAAGAGCGTCAGGCTTGTACCATTATGGATTGACCAGGTGCTCGGTCTTTTCCCACCCAGCAAACTTTAGCCCGGTTACCTCAACTCGTCATGTCTATTTTAGGAGGAAGCCTTCACCCGTTTCGGGCACGGGACTTAGTAACTCCCACCCCAACAAGCGAAAGGTACAGACCGTTGCTGAGGCCGACGGAATGAGCGGCTTCGACGCTACTTGCTTTTATACTCAGTCTACAGCCCGAACCATCTCAGAACACGTTCCGAACCGGAATTGCCTGGTTGCCCCAAGTCTGGAGAAATAAGCCTGGGATTGGTTGCTATTTACCGGCACAGCTTTGTCATTCGACCAAAACGGGCGGCCCCGCTCCCACCAGCTGGCTAGTCTGACGGGAAGCAGGTCTTTCTGAACGATGAATAATCGGATTGGGTGCATTTGGTGGCTTGAAGCTCATCCTGCTGGGCGAATGGCTGACATTTGGACCATCTCTTATCGTATTCGGACCATTTCTTATCGTTTCCAATCATCAAAATTAAATACCTTTGGCCGGGCAACAATCCCCCATTAACTAGCTGATAAACAAACACATAAATGGACATACCATTTAAAAAGTGAGACAACACGCAAAGTGGTAATTCTTTACGCATGTCGCTTTGTGGAAGCTAGATTCATAGCCATTTTACGCTGGTGAGTTGGGGTCGTGTGGACTCTTCACGTATATCCTGACGGTAAGGGGGTTGAACCGTGAGCCGATTCAGAACGCTATCGATGTGCTGTTGGCAGGTGTTGAGAAGTTGGTCGGACGCCGTTAGGGCAACTTAGGTTACCCAACTCATCTGCCAGGTGAACAATGGAGTAATAAGGGTTCGCAGCCCAGAGCGGGTCACCTGGATTGCAGCACGTTCGTTGGGATCAATTTTTCAGTTGCATCGTCTTATTTACCCAGTAACCTTTAAAAGTATTAACCATGTTTAAGTTCCATTACTCAAAAATAGTTGTACACCTGGCGGTGGTTTCACTGAGTTGTATCATGGCGATGAGCTGTTCTTCCCTGCTCAATGACCATGTCATTGTGCAACCCGATGGCCAAAACCGGGTACAAAAAGCGGTTGACAGCGTTCGCGTCGGCTTGGAAAAAGAGCTGGGTCATTCGGTACCATCCCTGAATGTGTATATTCAAACGCCCAATCAATCCATCTTTGCCTCCTCAGTACCAACCGGCTCCACACCCTTCACTGAGAATACCAACTTTCGCTTTGCCAGTAACACCAAAACGTTTACCTCTACGGCCCTCCTGAAGATGCATCAGGACGGTTGGCTAAACTTTAAAGCGAAAATCACGGACAACATTCCGGGTACCAATATCTCTTATGTTCCCACTACGTTGGAGTGGGATTTCCCCCATAAAAATGAGATTACAATTGAGCAACTGATGCAGCATAGCGCAGGAGTTTATGATGTTGATAATGACCCAGTTCCTGGTTTTAATGGATTATCCTACACGGCATATGTTCAAAATGCTGAACCGGATCATCAGTTTACCACCGAAGAGATGGTTCTTCAACTCGCCATCCATAAGTTATCCTATTTTGCCCCGACCACTGATTATCATTACAGCAATACGGGCTATTCCATTCTTGGTTACATCATTGCCCGTGTCTATTCGCTGAAAAGTGGCAGCCCGAAAACCTACCAGGATTATCTGCAAGATCATATCGTCGGGCCGGGCACGAAAGTACCGCTGGCCCTTCGGTTTCCGGTTTTGTCCAGCGATAAGCAAATGCCTAGCCCCTACGCGCCAGGTATTGAGCGGCTTCCCGGAAGAACAATTCTATTCACCGACTATAATATGAGTGCTCAGGTAGCGGAGGGCAATGGCTACGGCACACCAGCTGCGCTCAATACATTCATCCGGAAGCTCATGAGCGGTGAACACGTGCTGACCCCCGAAACCGTGAAGCTTATGCAAACCGATATTAACCCCAAAAGCGGGAACCAGTACGCCCTGGGATGTTTCTACACGCCAAATCTGGGGTACGGTCATAATGGGGAACGCTGTGGGACGCTGTCGCTTGCCATGTATGATCCCACAACTGGCGTGTCGGTCGTGGCCTTTATAAATCTGGTCGATAATAGCCAGGTTACAACGGATGAGCATAGCACATTTTACAAGTCTTTCAATGCGATATATGGCGCGGCTTACGGAAGCCGCGCGGCCTTAGGCTATCCCGGTAGACCCTAGAATTCGCCGAGTGCTTGTGCTCATACGGCCTGCCTTGGAGCCGACTATCAACTCAAAGGCGCGCTTAAACCGTTTCGTCCCGTTCAGAAGCGCATCTTAAACCCCTTTTCAGCTTCTCTAATGCCTTTACTATGAAACTTACGACCCTTATTTCCTTTGTCACACTATTCATTCTGGGCAGTTCAACACTGCAGTCCTGTTTGCAGGATCATGTACCACCCCCTAATATCCATGCTCAACTCCAGTCGCTAACCGATAGTCTTTATCAGCACTTTGATCAGAAATGGGGAATTGAGAAAAACAAAGGTGGTTTTTTTCTGCAAGTGACTAGTCCGTCCGGTTCAAATCTGGTATCCAGTAACATCGAACCGGGTGTTCAGGGAAATTTCCATTTCCGAATCGCCAGCCTATCCAAACTATTCACGGCCTCAGCCATTATGCTCCTTCAGCAGGAAGGTAAATTAACCATTACCGATTATATCCCGGCTTACCTGCCTACTTCTCCAGACTACGATATTCCCTACAAGAACCAGATCACCATCAAACAATTGCTCCAACACCGGGCGGGGGTGTTTGATATTACCAATCAGGACATTCCCCAAAGCGTCAATCAGCCCTACGCAGGTAAACGTTACATTGATTACATTCGGGACGACCTCAACCAGGAAGCCCATACCTTCACCTTCGACGAACTGGTCGGTATTGTCGCTCACAACAAGTTATCCAACTTCGCTCCGGGTACTACCTTTCACTATTCAAATACTGGCTATAATCTGCTGGGCAAAATTATTGAAAAAGCCTCGGGTATGTCCTACCCTGATTTTATCCGGACCCGGTTTCTGGAGCCCTTACAGCTAACCAATACCTACAATGTATGGCAGGGGACCGATCAACGAATGAGGGATTCGTTTGTTAACTCCTATCTCCACGTTCCCAATCAGAGTCCAATCGATACGCCGGAAGATAACATGTCGATGAATGTAACAGAGGGCGATATGGTTTCAACGCCTGCGGATATCACCCGGTGGATCGAATTATTGCTAACGGGCAAAGCCGGTTTAACGCCCCAAAGTGTGGCTCTGATGGAAGAAATGGAAACGGCCGATGCCTCCCACGGTGTTTACGGCCTGGGACTTACCTTCAACGAAGGGCTGGGCTTTGGTCATGATGGTGCTCACTTAAGTTACATATCGACACTGCGTTACAACCCGGCTACAAAAACGACAGTGCTGATGGTTGCTAATTTTATCAAAACCAATACCACACCGGAAAAAAGCTCGATTGACTTTCTGGAGCTGGCATTGGGGGTACGCTATACGGCCTTACGAGCAGCGCAGGTCGCGATAAAATAATGCTGATGGAAAGAAACCATTTCTTTCCATCAACTCCTATCCAACCATTTTCATTACACTGAAATAAGCCAGGATGAATTCTATTACACATCTAAAGAGACTGTTCAAGGGCCCTCTCAAGCTGAACCGCACAACGTTTGTTCGCGGTTTACTGTTGAGTGGATTGGCGGGGTCGCTGTTGGGTTGTAGCTTTATCAACGTGGCTGATCACGCTATCACGCCAAGCGATAAACTACAAGAGGCCGTCGATAACGTACGGATTGACCTGGAAAAAAGCCTGGGTTACCCGGTCCCCTCACTCAATGTGTATCTTCAGACACCTACCCAAACGTACTTCACTTCTTCTGTCACTGCAGGGCAACAACCCCTCACGTCTACTACCCTTTTCCGATTTGCCAGCGTCACCAAAAACTTTACCGCCACGGCCATTTTGAAGATGTACCAGGACGGCTGGCTTGATTACAAAGCCCACATCACCGATCTGATTCCCGGTACCGATCAGCCCTACGTACCGACCACGCCCGACTGGAACATTCCCAACAAGAATCAGATTACCATACGGCAACTGCTTCAGCACAGTGCTGGGGTCTACGATGTGGACAATAGCCCGGTACCGGGTCTGAATGGGGAGAGTTACGTTAATTACGTTTTAACCCGCGATTCGACTCACTCATTCACTGCCGAGGAAATGCTCAAACCGATCATCGATAACCAGCTTCAGTATTTCGAGCCCACCAAAGGCTACCACTACAGCAATACGGGCTATGTCATCCTGAGCCGGATTATCGAACGGGTATACTCAGCCAGAAGCGGCCAGGCAAAAACCTACGCGGATTACCTCTATGACCACATTACCGGGCCAGCTAGCCAGGTACCTTTGCCGATTTGGTTTCCCTACCAGGCTAACGATATTCACTTGCCTCAGCCAAACGTAGCCAGCCTGATTCGGCGTGTATCGGGCCGAATGGATCGCTTTGGTCCGGTTAACATGAGTGGTCACGTCGGTGAAGGCAATGGCTACAGCACCATGGCGACATTGAACACCTATGTGCGTTCGCTGATGCAGGGTCAGCATGTCTTGCAGTCCCAAACCGTCAAGTTGATGCAATCCGATGTATCGGATGCCAATCCCTTTTATGGGCTGGGCACCTCCTTTCGTCAGAACCTGGGTTACGGCCACAATGGAGCCATTGCGGGCTATTTGACGACGATGACATACGACCCGGCTACGGATATTTCGGTAGTGGCGATGCTGCCATTGTGGGACCTTACTCAGGGGCCAAATGGGGACACGTCATTTGAGAAGTGCTTCAACTCGATGTATGACGCGGCCTACGCAGCCCGAGCCGCTTTGGGTTACCCGGGTAAACCTTAAAAGAAGGCCTGATTTAGTTTGGGCAATCAGTTGGGAAACGATGACACAAAACGAATCACTGGTAGGCACATGAAAGCCGTGCTTTTGGCAGACGCTGAATTGTGGGATAGTCGGGGGAAAAACCGCAAAAAAAAGCGTCAACCTACTGTTTTTTTGCCCTTACGTTTGACGCTCTGGACCCCTTCTTTTAAAGAAGAGCAGGAAATATTCCATGACGTATACCTTTAAACAGGACTTAAAGCGGTCACCAAAAAAGCTACCAGCGCGTCCAGTTAGCGACCCATTTTCCAACGGAATCCTTCATTTTTCGATACATCCTAAGTCGAGTAGGCAGCTATGCCCTTTTATGGGGGCAGTTACCGAAAGAAAAACTCCTTTTAGTCATATAGCTGATTTTCCGCAAGATGGTCTATACCCTGGCCCCCTGCAACGGTGTTGGTAGTAAACCACTTTACGGGTGGCGACCGAAACGCTCCTGTCACCGACGCACCAATGTGCCCTGGCCCCGCTAGGAATGGCAGTAACCCCATTGCAATCAGCCACTTGCTACGGGGAATCACTCTGTAAAATATCGCTCGTTAAAGTGGCTTTATGCCTCGATAAAATCGCTAGTAGGGGACTCATTTGTCCTCTTATTTTGTTGTAATAAAGGGATCTTATACCGCGTCGTTTTCTTTTCACAACCCGGTTGACTGGAAGTATTTCGAGGAGGGGATGTCGGGTGGTTTACCGTCCAAAAACATTGACAACAGATACAATGAAAAAGCAAATTGCCCTTGAACTGACCGAGAATGAAGCCCAAATGCTGGCGTTCTTATTGCATACAGCAACAGACCAATTTTACGCCAGTAAGGTTCTTCGGGATCGGGCCAAAATCAGTTTAAAAGATTTACGAACCGCCGAAACCATTCGTCGTAAATTATCGCATTACAGCAGGCAGACTTCTGTATAACTTGCTTCATCAACGGGGGCTTAGATCGACCTGAGCGGTATTGAGTAGAAGACTAAAACGCTCAATGTCGATCTTTTCAAGGCAAGGTCGCTCAAAAGCGATACCAAAGCAGGCTTACCCCAATCACGAAGACCAAGCCGATCTGCAGCGCTGTCAACGCATAGATGTAGTTGGCTTGGCCCCGCGACTCGTTGATTAATTCCTCACCAACGGCAAGTTGCAGGGCGGCCAGCTCATCCAGCGTTTGCGCCACATCGCTAAATGCCAGGCGACCACGCCCGGTAAATAAGGTTTGCTGTTCCGTAGGTTGATCGACCAAATTTGTGGTGATTTCGGTTTCCAGCTGGCTATAGCTGGCTAGCCGCTGTTTCAGCAATTGGAGTCGACCGGCTTCTTTTTCCGTCAGGTTCGTCGTTTCATACTTCGTGAGTAGCGAGTCTGCTCGCCGGTTAAGCCGGTCAAGCATCGAAGAAACCTGGCTCACCGTTGTCTTCTGGGTGGCCAGTACGTAAGTTTCAAGCAGCAGGCGTTTTCGATAGACCGTTGCTGTCAGGTTAAGCAGGATACCAGAAGGTACCAGTCGATCCTCATAAATGGAGGCTGCGGTGGTTTGAACGGCGTGCAAGCTCCGGCGACTCAGAAAAATACTGGTCAGGACTAGACCCAACAAACCAATAACCAACAGCGTGGATCCTAGGCGAGATTGTTTTTTAACAGGTGTTATCATAATTAGAAGATGGCTTACGAATGATTGTAAAGAGCGTGAGATTGCCGGCCACTGTAGGCTTATTTAAAATACGATCGAGGCAAACCGATCCCTATTGCGCTATCCCTGGTGGGGTCTTCTCCCAATCGTCTTTCCGTATACTGGCAACTGAAACCACTCCTTCTACTGCCCTAACTATAAAGCGTTACCCCAGTTTAGTCTGGACCGTTTAACGCTACAGGTTAAAATCACCGGCGGCTTCGGGTTGGTACATGATCTGATCAATTTTGATTTTCACGGTCCGTCCCGGCGTGGTCAAGCTGATTAGATCCCCTTTTTTGCAGCCTAATAAGGCCGTAGCCAGGGGGGAAAAAATAGAAATCTGGCGTTTATCCACGTTTGCCTGCTCCGGATAAACCAAGCGAACGTTCAACGTTTGCTGGGTATCGAGATACCGTATTTTTACCAGCGAGTTCATGGTCACTACATCCGACGGGATTTCGGCGGGTTCCAGCAACGTGGCCTGACTCACCTCCATCAATAAAATTCGGATGTGGTTGAACGAGGCATTGGGATCGGATTTGGCTTTGGTTACCCGGTCAATCAGCCGCTGGTAATCGAGTTTATTAATAATTAGATTGGTCATGGCTATACGGATTCAAATGGGTGAATAAACTCATTATTTTGCCTGTAGAAACTTTTTAAGGAATGTGGAAGGACGATCCGATTGGTACAGATTAGCGAAATTTGTACAATAACGAACGGTTAGCAAACTAGGGAATTAAAAGAAACCGGCTATCAAAAGATTCATTCCCTTTCGTTGAACAGCTTGCGTAGCTACTTCCATTCCTTTCCATCTGCTCAAAGGCTCTGAACTCGTGGGGAAGCAAATGCATCCGCGCATACTCTTTCAAGCAATAGGCGCGTGCTTGGTACCAATACCGCCTAAAGGCGTTAGCGCCCGGCAGTGCTGAAATCCCAGCTCTGCGTAAAAAAACCGCTCTTTGGGCGGAATGGTGTCCAACCAGTTCTGGTAGTCCCTCAAGGTTGGTTCAAATGCCCGGGGGGCCGCTAAAAAATAACGGACGATCACCTGCCCAATTCGGCGATAGAGTTCAAATTCCCAGATTTGTGGATTCATAGTGAGTTCGTTGTTTATTTTCATAGGAACTTTCAACCTGACTCAACTGCTGAGCAGGCTTAGCGACCAATAGTCGGCTTCCCACCGGTTAGGCACGAGTCCTGTTTGATGGAATTAGCCGTTTCGTCACATTCATATATTCAGTATAAAAACTAACATTTTGCAATTGTAAATTTACAACTGTAAATATTGAGAAGCAACTCAATGAGGCAACTTTCCGGTTTTACCTTACGAGGCCGTTATATTGATCCGGAACGGGATCTGTGCATCCGCGTACGTACCGAATGGTCCTTCCTTCAGGCATCCAGGGAAGGCAGTAAAACGCAGCTACCACCTGCTGCTTTATTGCAGCAGTATCCCTTTTCTCAGCAGGACTTATTCGGATTACTAGGCGATAACCCTGCTGGGCACGGCGGAGAAAATGGCCCTCTCCAGGATAAAAGGAATATACCCGAAAGCCGACTAGCGCCTGCCCTTCACGGATTTTGGCTACCAACGGGTCAGCTTAGGCGCCTTCTCAAGAAAATCCCACAAAATATCAACTGGCGCCGACAGGCACCAGCCCCAAACCAGGCTTAGCTTTGATGCCGATACGAATGGACCCTACCCGATCAATCACCAATGAATTATCAGCAAATTCTCAACCAACTCTATCAGGATTTCAACGCCCGAAACATTGATGCCGTTTTAGCCTTCATGCACGTCGATGTGGCTTGGCCGAATGGCTGGGAAGGTGGGTACGTGTCGGGTCAGGAGGAAATACGGGCTTACTGGCTACGGCAATGGCAACAAATCAATCCTGTGGTCAAACCCGTTTCATTTCAGGCAAGGCCAGACGGCCAAATTGAACTGGGCGTTCACCAGGTGATTTACGATCTGAATGGCCAGTTGTTAAGTGATAGTCAGATAAAACACCTTTATACGTTCGAACACGGAAAAGTGAGAAAAATGGCTATTGAACATGAGACTCCGGAGAAGTAGTCGAGATTAACTACGACCGATCCTGGTGCAGCGTCTCCTGAAAACGGGGATGTAACGAAATAACCCGTTACTTTGCCGCACCGAAGAGTGAACCAGGACCCCGGCTACTTCCCGACGGTGTTTGACTTTTCGTAAGGAAGTCTGTACATTCCCTACCTTCAGATCAGGTGGACATGAACCATGCGACGTATTCAGTTAGTACCGGAAAATTTTAGCCAAAATAGCCAACTGCCCATCCGGATTGTCTCCCCGGACTTTGGCCATTTGCCACCAGAGGCCGTCCACCAGTACGGTCCCACTCACGGCCTACCTTACTACTTTTTTCTTTTTGTGCTGGATGGTTTTGCCCGGTACAACGTCGATGGTGAAACGATCGATGTTGGCAAGGGTGAACTGCTTTTCTCATTGCCGCACCAGATTCAGCAGCGGCCCGCTACCGTTCCCGGAAACGATTATTATAAATTGGGCTTTGATGAAGCATGCCTGGCCCGTTTGCCGAAACATTACCCATTCTTACTGAATCCACTCAACCAGTTAAAAATTAGGTTTTCGCCCGCTGCCGCGCGCAGGCTTCAGGCGATTTTTGCCCTGCTGCTGGACTTATTAACGGCTTTGGATGCGGATCCTGAACTCATTTTGGCCCATCTGAATAGCCTGCTTACGGAAATAAATACCGCTTATTTTTACGGACACAAAAAGGCCGCCGACGACCGACTTACCAAATACATTGGGTTTAAGGTATTGGTCGAAAACAACCTCACCGATCACCCAACCATTAAAGAGATTGCGGAAGAACTTGCGCTCAGCACCGATAGCCTGTATCAAATCGTTAAACAGTATTCGGGGCACTCACCCAAAGAATTTGTAACCAACCGGCTTATCCTCGAAGCCAGACGCCGGATGTATTCTGGAAACCGAACTTCCGTCAAGGAACTGGCTTTTGAGCTCGGATTCAATGACCCGGACTATTTCTCTCGCTTGTTTAAAAAGGTAACGGGCAAAACGGTTGCCGCGTTTTTTCAGGATTTGTCCTGAACGGATCGGTTTTCGTCCGGCTCTGTTTACGGCATCCTTCCGAGCTTTGTTCATTCAACAATTTGTTAATTTATGAACAGCCAAGGAGAAAAAATACTGGTAACCGGTGCAACCGGTCTCGTCGGAGCGCGCCTTCTGCCACGTTTGGTGGAAACGGGGTTTGCCTGCCGTGCGCTGGTGCGCGCAGGAAGAGACGTTCCAACCGGCGTGCTAGCGATGGAAGGGGATCTACTGAATGCCGAATCACTCAGGCAGGCCGTGGAAGATGTGTCGGCGATTATCCATTTGGCAGCGGTGTTCCGCTCGCAAGACACGGATTTGATCTGGAAGAGCAATCTCGAAGGCACACGCAACCTGATCAACGCGGCCCAAATCCATGCCCCCCAGGCGCGCTTCATCATGGCAAGCACCACCCACGTTTACAACGTAAATAGTCCGCATCCCGGCCGCGAAGACGACGCGGTAGATCCGCAACACGCCTATCCCGCCAGCAAGATCGCAGCGGAAAAGGAGCTTCGCGAAAGTGGGCTTACGTGGTCGATCCTGCGTTTTCCCTTTGTCTACGGAGACGGAGATGGTCATCTGGAAACGCTGCCGGAACATTTGATGGCGCGCAACTGGCATCCCGCCCTGCGAATGAGTACCATCCACCACCGCGACATCGCCACGGCCATGCACCTGGCCCTATCCGGTACCATGGACAGCCGCATCGTCAACATTTCGGATGAAGCGCCAACCTCGATCTACGAGCTGGTTCGGCTGGTTGGTCAAACCCTGGAATCATCCGCAGAGCCGCTTCAAAATCCCTGGTACCTTCATGCCGATGGATCGCTGGCCCGTCGTCTCGGCTTTCAGCCTACGGTCAGAACGGTCTATCAGGCTGTGCAGGAAAAGTTACTGTAAATCAGGAGCACGACCGAATAAGGACCTGCCAAAGACGGTACCCATATCCTGTCGCCTTTTGCCTTCGTAAGGCCATTCCGGTTCGTTTTCGGTGTATAAATGCGAACCCCACTCATGCATCTCCCGGAAGCGCCCTTTCATTCAAGGGCGCTTCCAGGGATTCAGGGAACAAACGGGTAAGTAGGCATGATTCGGGCAGCTGTTGCTGAAGCGATGAGACAGCCCTTCCTAGATTAATTCGTTTTTTCAATCTTCTTCCATTTCATAGGGTCCCTGCCAGAGCGCCTGGTCTGCCTGGCTGTTCAGCCTGTCGAGATTATGCTCCAGCCAACGATTGGCTGCGGCTGGGTTCAGAAAGCTTCTAAAAACGTCGATTTGTTTTTCCAATTGTGCGGATAGTTTACGAACCGCTTCGTCGTCCTCGTTCATCACAATCGTAAAGCGGTGAATACCCGGGAGACCGGATGCGGTCACATGAAGGGATTCAATATTTATCCGGCGCCGGGAGATGATGACGCTGATCCGGTTAAGCATGCCGATTTGATGTTCAGCAAATAGTGTAATGGTTAACTCTCTCATCCCGACCGTGACGGTTTTATCAGCTATTTTGGACGATCAGCAATTTCTCTTTTACCAGCTGGGTTACGCTTTGGGTGGCAACCGGGAAAATTTTACGGAGGTCAATTTCTTCCCCATCCAGTGTAGTCTGGAGGGTTTTAACGAAAATATTCTTTATCTCTGTGGCAAGATTGACTTTGCAGATTCCAAGGGAAATCGCTTTCCGAAGTTGCTCTTCAGGAACCCCGGAGCCCCCGTGCAAAACCAGGATTGTGTCGACGGTAGCATGAATGTCTTTCAACAGGTTAAACTGAAGCTGGGGCTCCTTCTTGTAAAAACCGTGCGCGGTTCCAATGGCAACCGCTAGCGCATCCACCCCGGTTTCCTCCACAAAAATTTTAGCTTCCGCAGCCTGCGTGAAGACCTGGGCGTCGTGGGATTGCCCCAGCTTCGCCACATAGCCCAATTCCGCTTCCACATTGGCGTTGTAGGCCTGCGCCCGTTTGACGACTTCGCGGGTAATTCTGATATTTTCCTCAAAGGCAAGTTCGCTGCCATCGATCATCACCGAGTCGAACCCGGCGTCGAGGCAGGCTTGCGCCAGGTCAACGGATGATCCGTGGTCCAGATGAATCCAACCTTCCACTCCGAATTCTTTCAGCCCTGACCGGGCCAGTTCCACGGCGGTGTGGAGTCCCATGTAATCAATGGAACTACGGGTCAGTTGCAAAATAACGGGCTGCTTGGTTTCTTTGGCAGCTGCCAGGACCCCGTGCAGGGTTTCCAGGTTATAAAAATTAGTCGCGAGCAACCCCTTTTTCTCCCAGGTCAATTGCCGCATTTTTTCTTTCAAGGTCACAGGGATTACAAATCAAAGTTAAAAATTTCTTTCGCCGTTCGCTTCACCGATGTTATCTGGGCAAAAGCGGCCGTCCCTCCTGCCGCCGTGGTATTGATCGCTCCCGCCAGATTGCCCAGCCTCAGGCACTCCGGCAATTCCTGCCCGTTGAGAAAAGCATTGATAAATCCGGCATTGAAACTATCCCCGGCACCAATGGCATCTACGAAGTTTTCCGTCAGGAAAGCGTCGGCATGAAGCACCCTGTGGTCCGCATAGGCTGTTGCGCCATTGATTCCTCTTTTGACCACAATGGTATTGGCAAAACCGGAAAGTCGGTCGATGGCCGCCCCCACGTCAGGCTGGCCGGTCAGGCACAACAGCTCTTTTTCGTTCGGCAGAAAAAAATCGACGTAGGGCAGGCAGGATTCGGCTGGAAATGCCCATTGATTGGCCGGATCCCATTGCAGGTCCAGCGAAGTAGAAAGGCCAGCGGCCTTAGCTGCCGCGAACAACTTGGTGATATCGGCCCGTAACGCGCGTTGTAAAAAATAGGACGATACGTGAAGGTGCCGGAATTGGTGCAGCGCATGGAGCGGAATGTCACTGATCGACAAATGATTCATGGCCCCACCATGCGTAACATTGGCGCGATCCTGATCGTAGTTCAGGATCATCGTCAGTCCAGTCTGGTGCTCAGCCGATTCGATCACAAAGCGGGTATCGACCTTTTTGGACTGCAGCTCCCGAAGGATGAATTTTCCGAAAAGGTCATTGCCAAGCATGCCGCAAAAGGATACACGGCTGCCCAGCGCCGAACTATTGGATGCAAAAATGGCCGACGAACTTCCCAGCGTCAGCAGCATTTGATCGGCCAGGATCTCCTGGCCAATCACCGGAAACCCGTTCACCTGATCCAGCAGGATGTCAACGTTCAGCTCGCCAACGACCAACAGGTCTGTTTGTTCCATAATAACGGTTAAAGCCAATTTTTAGAAAGTTGAAACGCTACGAACCGAGCGTCTTTTTTCGTGGGCTATCTATCCTCCAGCACCTCCGGATAAATGGTCACCCCCTGCACCACCCGGTTGATGGCTCCCGATACCGAGGGGTTGTCCGGCATCAGGCCCAGGTAAAGCGACTGGTAGAACCCAATCAGTTGCCCCACGACGGCAGCCCCTATAAAGGATAGTTCATTGGGCCCGTCGTGGTAATGGGCCAGCGTAATATCCAGCACGGAATTATCCAGCTTCTGGCTGGGCATATTCCAGGTTGCGGTGGGTACACGCTGCCGATCCTGGTCGATGGACAGGCTCAGGTCACGCTCGTATAAGCCCACAACGGGATCGGCCGAAAACAGGTAAACGATCAGCGATTCACGATTCACCACGGCCCGGGGGCCATGCCGGAATCCGAGAAAGGAATCATGTTTGCAGATCACCTGGCCATCCGAGAGTTCCTGGACTTTCAGGTGACACTCCCGGGCGATACCGAGCAGCGGCCCCGAGCCCAGAAAGATGATGCGACGGTAGGGCTGGCTGGCCAGTGAAACGATCTGGGGCAAAAGCTCCCCCAGCAGGTACCGGGTTTGGTCCACCAGCGTTTTCAGTGACGCCCGCAGGGCCTCAATGGCTGGTAGTTTCACGACCAGGAGAATAGCCAGCAACATGCTGGTGAAACTGCCCGTCATCGCCAGTGACTGGTCATTGGCCTGTTCGGGCAAAACCAGGTAAAATGCATGAGGCAGTTTCCGGTGGGTCAGCGCGCTGTCCTTGTTGCAGGTGATGATCAGGTGATGAACCTGGTCGCAGTACTCATCGGCTATTTCAACGGCTGCGAGGCTTTCGGGGCTATTTCCTGACCGTGAAAAAGACACCATCAGCGTTGGAATCTCCCGCTGAAAATGAAGTTTCGGATGGGTGATCAGGTCCGTGGTCGCAATGGCATGCGTAAGTTTGCCCGTGCTTTCCTGGACAATTCCCTGGGCAGCTTCTCCGATAAAAGCCGACGAACCGGCACCGGCCAGGATGATACGCAGGTCGGGCAATTTCCATAAAGGAGCCAGAAAAGCCTCGATCTCCTTTCGCTCGTGGCGGATCATCTCGTAAACGTTCTGCCAGAGAACCGGCTGGCCCTCTATTTCAATCGCCGTGAACAGAGCACCTTTATGCTCCAATTCCCTGTCGTCAAACCGTAGGTATGGCATACACAAATTCTATTTTACTTCGTTAATTGTTTGGTTCGGGGCCAGAATTTCTTCACCGCCTTTTTTCTCCATCTTCATTTCGGCATTCCCCATCATGACGGCCGAGGCAATGGCCAGCCCAATACCCACCAAGGTAACGGGATGGGGAAAGGTGGAATAAATCCACAACGAAAGGATCACTGTCAGGACGGGTGAAAGGGCGGTGGTCATTGGGGCGACGAAAATCGCGCGGCCATACCGGAAAGCATATACCAGGCAAAGCGCCCCGAAAGCATTCAGCACCTGCACGGCTGCCGATAGGTACGGCCCATTCAGGCCATAGTTGATCGGCTGAGAAAAATCCGTCATCCAGAGCGCGAAAGGAATGAGTAAGAGGGAGCTGAGGGTCATGTAAAAAAAGATACTTTCGGCCTTCATGTGCTCATTGGCAAAGCGCATGACAAATCCCTGCGCTCCCCAGGCCAGCAAGGGCACCAAGGTCAATAGGATCCAGCCATAGCCACGCAGGGCAGCATTCCCCGGTGGAATATAAGAAAGTAAAAAAATGGCGACCACGGCGATACCGATGCCGGTCCAGCCCAGCGCTCCCGTCGATTCCTTCAGAAAGAGAACGGCCATCAGGATGGTTACCACCGGTGTAAGCGACAGAATCGGAAACACAAGGTACGCGGGCGCGATCCGGAGGGTTAAAAACAAAACCAGCTGGCCAGCCGCCCCAAGGAATCCGGCCAGGCACCCGAATAAGACCGAACGGGCATCCGATTCCAACTTCCACTTATTCACGGCCAGTGCCACAACGGCTGCGGGGATCATCATCACAGCCCAGACCACATACCCCAGGGTAGGCGGAAAACCGTTTTTCTCGGGCAGCTCAATCAACGCTCCCCAAACGCCCATGAAGAGGACGTGTATAATGACGAAACTGATCCAGGTTTTTGAATTGCTCATAGGGCAGTTAAGGACTGCGGAGTCCGGTTCGTTTAGTCGTGGCAATAAGTCTTCAACCAGTCCACCGTGCGGTTCAATACATCATACCGGTTCTGGGGCTTCAGGTCAGGCCGCCAACCGTGGCCTTCCCCGACGTACTGCACTAGCCTACTGTCGACCCCCAGTTTCCGGAGCGCGACGTACAGTTCTTCCGCCTGCGAAACCGGTACTTCATTGTCTTTTTCCCCATGCAGCAAAAGCGTAGGTGTTTTGACATTTTTTACGTAGTTCAGCGGTGAACACTTCCACAGCAAATCAAAATTATCGTAGATATTACCCTCAAACTCCGACTCCATCAGACTGTGGTAGAGAGAAGTTCCGGCAAAACTGACCAGATTGCTAATCCCGCCGTCGGCAACAGCCGCCCGGAAACGGTTCGTTTGCGTAATGATCCAGTTGGTCATGTACCCCCCGTAGCTCTGGCCGGTGATGGCCAGGTTGTTCGCATCAATCCAGGTATTGTGACTAATCGCAGCATCAACGCCTGCCATCAGGTCCTGGTAATCGCCCCCGCCCCAATCCTTCACGCAACCGGAAGAAAACGCCTGGCCGTACCCGCTACTTCCCCTCGGATTGATATATAGCACGGCAAAGCCCTGAGCCGAAAGCACGTGCAGCCGTTCCTCAAACGCGTACCCTACCATGTTGTGGGGTCCACCGTGGACAACGAGCACGAGCGGATACCACCCCTCTTCCGTAAAACCGTAGGGCTTGATGAGCCAGCCCTGGACCTTAGTATCGTCGAAACTGTCAAACCAGAAACTCGTGGCGGGTTGCAGACCAATCTCTGCCAGGAGCTCATCGTTAAGATGGGTCAGCTGGCGGGATTGCCCGGCCTGCTGGTCGTGTATGAAAACTTCCGGCGGGTGAACGGCATCGGTCCGGGTGTACACGATGAATTGTCCAAGGGCATCCATCTGATAGTCAAGCACCGTGCATTCCTCACCGAGGTTTTTTCCCGGGCTACTTCCATCCACTGAAACCCGGTAAAGCGCGGTGGTCCCTTCGCTGCCCGCCGTGAAATAAATCCGTTGTTTAATCGGATCCCACCGGATCTGTTCAATCCGCCGGTTAAAGTCCCGGGTGAGACAGACCAGCTCGTTGGTAGTCGGCGACAACACATACAGGTGCGTATCTTCGGCGGGGCTGTCGTTCGTTGACACCTTTGAAGTCGTCCCCAGGAAGGCAATCTGTTTCCCATCGGGTGACCAGGCAGGCTGGCAAACCGTTCCAAACTGTTCGGTATGCCGGGTAATCTCCTGGCTACTCAACTCCACACTCCACAGGTCGTGCAACTGGTTGTTGTCGGCATCACTTGATCGGTTGCTGACAAAGGCAATGCGTTGCCCGTCCGGACTCCAGCTCAGGGAATGATCGTTGTAGGGGCCGCTGGTCAGTGAAACCGGTTTTCCGCCTTGAATATCGACGATCCAGAGATGCGAGAACTCGTTGTCCGTGATATCCGGCCGACCTCGCCCTCCTTTTGTTTTATACAATATCCGGTCAGCGATTTTTACAGACTCTGAACTCCTTTTGAGAACCGCAGATGAGGCACCGACGAAAGCGATCCGGGTGCCGTCGGGCGACCATTCAAAATTTTTGAGGGCCAGGTGACCCAGGAAATAATGGGACTCATAAACCGGAGCCACCGGGCGGTGTTCATTCGTACGGAGGCAATAGATCCAGATCCATTCGTTGCCTTCCTGTTCAGCCAGGTAAGCGATTTCGTCGGTAACGGGTGACCATTTCGGGGAAGATCCGCTCCAGGCTTTTAGCTCCGTGTTTGTGCGAAAATCCAGCACCGAAATCGTATCCTGGTACGTATTTTCATCCAATAGCACCTTCGTGGTCCCGTGGACGACATACCGGTTATCGGCCGACAGCGAAGCTGCTGACGGCACGGCAATCTGTTGCAAATCCTTTATTTCAAGCGGTCGTTTTCGTTTATATTCATCAACCATAATTCCTCAATTCTGCCTTTACTTTAACTAATCGGCGATTGAAATGTCACCCACTTTATACCACCCTTCCCCCGTTTTTCCCGCAATCGCAAGCTGGATCGCCGGTTTACCCGTAGAAGGTGCCAGTAAACCAACCTGCAATTCGTAATCGCCCGGGGCAATTGCATCCGGCAGCGGCAAGGACGTGCGGTACGCACTCCGACCCGGAAGCCATTTTTTCACGTCCGCGTCGGTGCGTATCCGGTATCTTTTATTACTGTCATTTTTAGCCACCAGTTGCACGGCCAAGTCGTAGGATTTATAAATAGGTGCTACACCCCGGTTCTGCCAGATCATCTCACAAGTGATCGTTGCTCCTTTACCGACCAAAGCGCTGTATTTCATTTCTTCCAGCACAAACCGGTAGCCCAGCTTCTTTTCAAACTCTTTCACTTTCGGATACCATTCTTCCGGTATGGCTTCGTTGCCGTTATTCACGCCCGTTGCGTGCCACTCCAGGGCCTTGGCAAGAATATAATCAATATTCCAACCCCGTTTATGCCACTCCTCCATGGTCCAGCAGGTTTCCAGCGCGACCGGTCCGTGTTGCCAGTTTTCAAAAGCGTTTGCCGCCTGCAGGGCCGGCGGATAAACGCCTTTCATATGGTTCCAGCCCAGCGAATCCATATCGCCCCAGCAATCCGCCCGCCAGCCGGTTTTCTTCGACACGGCATACCCAAAACCATATTTCTGTTTGAACGCAATGAGCGCGGCCAGCGGAGTTTTCGTAAAACTGCCGAGGTAGGCATCGATGATGATGCGGGCCGCGGAATCGGAGGGAAAAACAATCTTTTTGGGATCAGCGGCATCAGGGTCCGTGTGCCATTCGCCCCATTGACCGACGCTGCCGATATCGACAAAACAAACATCCGGGTGACCATCATACCGCTGGCCGAGTGCCTTGATTAGGTTTACCTGCTTCTCGATAAAAACCGGGTTATCATAGAAAGGCGACTTAACCCCTGCTTTAAGTGCCCATTCCGGCACCATCATGTCTACATCCTGGCACATCACCCGGAAGTTCACCTGCTGACCGTTTCTGACCGCCCGCGCAATCGTGCTGTCAATCAAGTCAAACCGGATCTTGCCTTCTTCCGGCTCCAGCGCATTCCAGAAAAACCGTTGCTGACTGATCCCACAGGGCGTGTGCCGCCGGTTCGTTAGATGTTCGTTGTATATCGTACTGGTTGACGTAAAACCCCGACCCGGATTGAGCAAAAAAGCATCCGTCTCGACCGGCTTCACCACCACCATCTTCTCGGTCGACGAACATCGGCTGAGCAAAGCAGCAAGCCCAATGAAGGCCAGACCAGCGAATCCAATTTTTCGGCTAAATAACATACCTGTCTGCTTACTTATTTTTTGAGGATGGATTGATCAACTCGCCCAGTTCAAGCCGTTTGCGGTCCCATAATTCCGGATCGTAACTCCACACGTCCAGCTTGCCAACGGATTGATCCCCGAAAGGCCGGGCTATCACGTCGTTCACCAGCGCATCGGCCCGCCCTTTGTTTTTGTCCTGGCTCGCCAGCAGCCGCATGTATTCGTATTCCTGCACGCCGTTGCGCAAGGTTTTGAGACGGATAGACGGTGCGGCTACCTTCACATTCGGGATAATGCCGGGGCTGTAGATCAGCAGGGCGTTTCCATTCATTTTCTTGTGGTCGTATCCATCCGCATTGCCGTTGTCATGCCCGCCGTCGTTGGCGCTTTTCCAGGTTTCGGTATCGTACCAGGCCGCTTTCCACCCGGCGCCTATCCCCCAGCTGATCCACGAATGAGCCCTGTATTTCCAGACGCTCCAGCTAATGGCGCGGTCGTTCACCAGCGGCAAATCGGTAAACGTGGAACTGCCCACCCAACTGTTCACCTTGCTTTCGTAAATCATGGGGCCATACAGCCATTGATCAATGCCTTTTTTCGTGTAGGCCGCCATTCGGTTTTCGTCAAAATCAATGGTATGCACCGCCCAGGCGCTGATGGATCGATCGATCACCTTCATCGCGGTATCGTTGTAGCTGCCATCCACCCGGAACTTCGCTTCCGGATATTCTTTTTTGAACAGGTTGCCGTAATACGCCATACGGTCCCAGGCTTCGGGGAAATACGACTCATCGAGGCCGTTGAGATAAACCGTCAAATCGGTTGTTTTCGGATTGATCAGCGGTTTCAGGTGCGCACGAACCTGACGGATCATGGCCGTATATGCTGCCTTATTCGCCGGGTTTCGCTCCACATTCGGCTTGCCTACATCCGGCCAGCCCCGCGTGTCGTGTTTGCCGTAGACATCGAAAGGGAGCAGAAACGTTTCGACCGGCGTGCCGTAACCCGGGCCAAACACGTAGCCATGCTCTTTGGTAAAAGCCGCCCCGGTCAGGTATTTTTTCAAACGATGGTCAAACGCCGTCCAGTCGATGGCGTTGACGCCCGCTTTTTTGGTCAGGACGGGTTTGTAGGTGGGGTCCATGACGCAAACCCGGTTTCGCTTCATGAGCTGGTAAATCTCCAGCTCCTCTTTTTCCGTCATGCTGCTGACAAAGCCTTCGTGCTGGAGGCTCGCCTTGAGGCTGTTTTCATTCGGAATGGCAAAATCCCAGACATCGAGCTGCACCGGAATCGACTTGGTAACCCCATCAATGACCACCGAAATCGTACTGGTATAACGCCCGGCCGGGGCATCCTTTCGGTCAAAGGGAATATACTGATCCACCCAGAAGAACTGCGACCGCTGATCTTCAATCCGGTTATTGAAATCCGGCAACTGCAAGGGATAGACCCATATTCCTTTGGGGGGCACCGTGCCCTGCTGAATAGCACTGAACGGAATCAGTGCGTCTGGATACCAGCCCTTGCCCAACGTCGTTTTCGGATAACCGGTGGTTGGTGTTTTCACCTGCACCGACCACGCCAGAAAAAGCTCCGGTGCATTCGACCATTGGGTATTTCCCGAGCGGAACGGCTGCATGGAGACCTGAATTCCCTTGAGGGCTTCGGCAGATTGATTGGTCAGAACGAGCTGGAACGAAATGTACTCGCCCCGGGCGGCTTTTAGCGAAACCCGGCTGCCGTCATAAATCCAGTTGGATGACAGCAGTTTGTCCGCCTTCCGGCTTTCCCCGTACGGTGAATCATAGACCCGGTGCGTGACCGGATCCAGACGGACCGACGAAGGGATAACCGAGATCGACCAGTCTGAAGGACGCTCGCTAGCCAATCCCGGCAAACAAAGGATTAGGGTTAGGAATATAAATAGGACTATCTTTTTCATATGCGTACAGGCGGTTTTTACGCGCTATTTCCCGGAAGCGTTATCGACTGGAAACACCAGCAACTGGCTCAACGCTTCGTCTTCACCCATCACGATGTATTTCCCGTCTTCGGAGGCCGTGATGGTCGACAACTGAAAACCGCGCCATTCGATCCCCTGCTCAATGCCGGGAGCCCTCAGGATAAACTGAGGATTCCCCAAATCGGTAAAGCCCTCGCCCGACGGGCTGTAGCTAAACAGGTGTACATAGCCCGGCAACGCCCCCGACAACCCGTAGAGCTTGCCATCGGCGCCCACGCAGAGGCCGCGCAGCCGGTTCATCATGGCCGGTTTTCCCAGATTTTTGACTTTTCGGGTAGCAGGATCGAACTGAAATAACTGGCCATCACCGGCATTTCCCCCGTACAGAAGTCCATCGGCGGTTTTTGTCCAGGATTCGGTGCGGCCCAGGGTTCTCCGTCCCCAGACTTCGGGGAGTTCGGTGATGGTGGTGAAGCTTTCGTCGGCGGGGTTAAAAACCACGAGTCGGTTAATGGGCTGGCTGGTGTACACCAATCCCTGCGCATCGGTTATCATCGCGCCACTCAGGTATTCCTCGGGTTTCTGGTGGAATTCATGCACCAGTTTACGGAGATCCTTCGAGGTGACTCCGCTGTTTTTATACACCTTGAAGCTTTTCGAGCCAAGGTTGTAACTAAAGAAAAAACCGGAGGGATAGCTGATGCCATAAAGCATTTTACGGCTGGCATCTCCGGTCAGCGAGAACACCCCTTCTCCCTGAACCGGTGTGCCCAGGTCCGCAACCCGGATGCCCGCATCGGCGCCCACCTCGACCCGCAACAGGTGACCACTTCCGGTCCCCGCAGCCATTGTGCCCGCATATAACGCATTATCTTCCGCCCGGAAAAAACCGGTTCGGATGCTGGTTTGCCCCGGCAGGTCGTTGTTAAGATCCTTCAGGGTCAGCATTTCCCGTTTGGAAAGGGAAGCTACGAACAGAAAAGGTGCCCGGTTTCCCTGCGCTGTGGTGCCGCCAATGATAAAATCCTTCTGAACCGTTAACGATGTAATCGCGTTGCGGTACATCGGCATTCGTAGCAGCGAGGTATTGGAAAGCGAAGCCTCAATTCCGAAGCCTTCCATCGGTTTGAAATAGCTATACTGCGCAAAAACCGGCATAGCCAACCCCATTAACCCAAGTGCCAGTAAATTTTTTATAAACCTGGTTTTCATTTAGCTACTTTTTTGCCGGGGTTGAACTTGATGAGAAACGGTTCGGAACGGTCGTTTGAATCAAGATTCCGTCGACCGGCGAAATACAGATTACCGAATTTATCTTTCGTATCGGAGCCGGTAGCCTCACTGAGCTGGTCAACGGGGTATTCGTAAATAACCGTGTGTTTTCGGGTTTTCGGATCGAATTCCATCATCACCGTCCGGTCCTTGATCAGAAAATTGCCGTGCCCGCCGACGAAGTAATAGAGCTTGCCGTTATCGCCGATGTTGAGGTTGGGGACATAGGGTCCGTAGGGTTTCACATCCGGGCGGCTGTCGGCCACCCCGCCCAGGTCCTCCACCCGGCCAATACCGTCTTTTTGCGGATAAAACGCAACGATCTTGGCCCCGTAGGTGATGAGGTAAATCACGTTATTTTTTTGATCTTTGGCGTAAGCCGTAATGCCGGTGACAATCTTGTCGCCCGGGGTGCCCGCAAAGGCGGGCAGGCTTTCCCGGGCAAAGAGCAGTGTATCCTGAGCCGTCTGGTATTTCACCAGTCGCTGCCGCCAGTCGACGTAGTAGCAGTTTCCCCACCAGTCGGTGAACAGAACCCGGGGGACGTGGGAACTGCCCAGTCGCCCCAGGTCTTTCATGTTGTTTTTAGCCGGATCATACACCAGGAAATGCACCTGCGGGTACGAGACGCCGAACAGTTTGCCGGAAACCGGGTCAATGTCAATGTCCTTCACACTCTCATACTGCATGCCCATCCCCAGGTTCACCAGATCGTCCGTTGCCGGATGCCACTTCATAAAAAAACCGCCTGCGTAACCCGAGGGATGTTCCATAAAGTACTCCTCCCGCGACTCACCGCCATCCGTCGAGAAATACATGTACCCATCCTTCCCTTCGATGATCTTCGAATGGATTTTGCCCTGCCACTGAAAAGGCCGCAAATGGCCGCGATCCGCCAGCGATCCGTGGTTGGTCATCTTTCCGGTGGTCACGTCGTAGTCGTACAACATGATTTTGTCGACGTGATTGGTCACGCCGACCACCACCTTGCCAAATCGGTTGCTATACCCGATATCGTCCCAGGTCGAATGGGCATCGGGAAAACCACCATATGGGATAAAGGCAATATGGTCCTTGTTGATTTTGGGCTGCGCCATCGCCGGAAAAACCAGCGCCTGGCACAAACCGGCTAGCAGAACGGATCGGATTAACGATTTCACACGCGATTTTTTAAAGAAAAAACATGCCGCCATTGTATTCCCTGTTAGTAACCTTCATTTTGCACAATCGCGGGAGAACTGGTCGTAACGACCAGCACCGGAATCGGATACAGGAGCTGATACGGTTTAATCGGCGTCGAAATTCCGACGGTAGGTTTGCCAGTGCCCGATATTTTTGAATTCATCACCGTGATGGCCCGATCCGTGCGCAGCAGATCGAACCAGCGATGCCCTTCAAACGGCGACTCCAGTCGTTCTTCGTTGTAAACGGCCGCCTTGAACGTTTCGTAGTTCAGGCCGCTCAGATCAGGGAGGCCCGCACGCTTCCGGACCAGGTTGATCGCGGTATACGCATCGGCAGTAGGCGCTTTATTGACTTCATTGAGTGCCTCGGCATACATCAACAGAATGTCGGCATAGCGGATCACGTACCAGTCGGCTCCCGAGTCGGCATTACCACTCCCGGTTTCGCGCTCTACATACCCGCGGATGTATTTAGCAGCTACGAAGGCACCAGCCTGCGTGTAGCCGTCAGCGATGTTATTACGGCGAATGTCACCGGTCGTGTAGGCAGCAGCAATATCTTCGGTCGGTTGGTTAAATCCGTAAGCTCCACCGGTTGGAATGACGATGCCCTGCGAACCGGTTGGCGCAAAGTGGTTCGGCAGGTTGGAGCCCAGACCATTCGACATCGTTCGGTAATGCACTTGCAAAACGGCCTCCGCATTTCCCTGCTGACCCGCCTTGTAAAGATTGGCATATACCGGAAGCAGGCTATACGTGCCGGAAGTCACTACTTTCTTGAATTCAGCAGCGGCCTCGGTATATTTTTTCTGCGTCAAATAAACCTGTCCAAGCAGACTTTGGGCGGCACCTTTTGTCACTTTTCCGATTTCTGCCGCAGGATAGGAAACAGGAAGCAGCCCCTCCGCCTTCACCAGGTCGGCCTGGATTTGCGCGTAAACTTCCTGCACACTGGCCCGACCCACTTTGTAGCTGGCATCGATATCGGAAACCGGCTCGGTCACCAGCGGAACACCGCCCCACAACCGCACCAGGTTAAAGTACGCCAGTGCCCTGAGCGCACTGGCTTCGCCGGTAAATTGCTTTTTCAGATTGTCCGAAACGGGTGAAGCGTCAATGCGGGCGAGAATGCTATTGGTTCTGGCGATCAACACATAGCTGGTCTGCCAGAATGCCGTTAAATGCTCGTTATCCGTTGTTTCCCGAAACTCATCGATGTTTTTCTTGGCATCGTTACCCCCACCGCCAGGGCCAAGCTCGGTCGTATTATCCGAACGAAGGTCGACCAACAGGGAATAATAGCCGTTGCCCGAATATACCTGAGCCAGCGCGTTATAGGCACCCACCACCGCCTGCCGAAAGTCGGATTCCGTTTTGAAAAAGTCCGTTTCGCCAATTTGGGAAATCGGTTTTGATTCCAGAAAATCTTCACAGGACGTTCCGGCGAATGCCAGGACGACCAGGGCAACAGCGGTCTTTATGTATTTTGAGGTCATGTCAATCAATGCTAAAGGTTGATCAGGATTTAGTTGGATCAGAAACCGAGGTTGAGGCCAAACACAATGGTTCTGGCTACCGGGTAGGTACCATAGTCAATACCAGGGGTAAGTGCCGACGAAATCCACGGATCGCCTTCGGTGGTATTCACTTCCGGGTTGTAGCCGCTGTATTTCGTGAAAGTGTGCAGGTTCTGGATGTTCACGTACGCTCTCGCATTTTTGAGGATCGTTCCACTGAGGATTTTGCCAAGGCGGTAGCCGATCGTCACGTTTCTGATGCGAAGGAAAGAGGCATCTTCCACGTAGTACGATGAAATGTTCCGGTTGTTGGCTGAATTATTAGGACCCCACGTTTTGCCATCGCCCGGTTCCTCCGGCGAACGCCAGTAGTTGTTGGAGATCGTCGCATTGTTCCGGTAAACGCTGCGCTTGGTCAGGTTGAGCACATCCACGTCATGCACGCCTTGCAGCGAAATGCCGAAGTCGAAATTGCGGTAGTTTACGTTGTTTGTCATGCCGTAGGTGAACTTCGGCAGATTGTTTCCAATAATGGTTCTGTCGGAATCATTAATCACGCCGTCGCCGTTCAGGTCTTTGAACCTGACATCACCCGGAAAGGTATTTGGTAAATGCGCGGAAGCGTCCACTTCGGCCTGGGTATTGTAAATACCGTCGAAAACCAGGCCGTAGTAACTTCCCAGCGGACTGCCGATCTGCGCAATGTGCGTTAGCGAGTTTTCCTGCGCACGGTTAGCCACGATGATCGGTGTGCCGCCGATACCCAGGGATTCAACCCGGTTGGTATTAAAGGAAATGTTGGCGTTGGTGGTCCAGGTAAAGTTCGGGCGCTGGAAATTCCGGGTTTCCAGGGCAATTTCAACCCCTTTATTGCGGAGACTTCCCAGGTTGCGCAGCGCCGTTTCATAGCCGGTAGCAAGCGGCACCGGCACATTAAGGAGCAGGTCTGAGGTTAGTTTGTTGTAATAGTCAACATTCAGGAAAATCCGGTTTTGGAAGAGTCCGATATCAACGCCTAAATCGATGGCTTTAGCTTTTTCCCAGCCCAGAATGGGGTTCCCCAGCGAACCCTGTGCCAACCCGTTGATGATCGCGCCGTCACCCGACCCCAGAATATAGTTGCTGCCGTTGATCAATCCCACCGAAGCATAGTCGGGGATCTGGTTGTTGCCGACCAGACCGTAACTGGCCCGCACCTTCAACTCGCTCACGGCGGCTACATTCGCCATAAATTTCTCCTGGCTGATCCGCCAGCCGACCGATGCCGACGGGAAATTCCCCCATTTGTTATCCGAACCGAACCGGGACGAACCATCCCGGCGGAACGTGGCCGTTAAAAAATACTTCTCGTCATAATTGTACGTGGCCCGGCTTAGCAATGAAAACAGGGTCCACTGGGACCGGCTGGAACTTCCCCCCGTCACGATGCCCGCATTCAGCGTCGGCACCAGATCGTTCGGGAAAGAATTGGCACTGACGGTGGTCGAGTTGAAGGCCGACTTTTGTGCCGTCACCCCCGCCAGGACATTCACATGATGCCGTTCCGCAAACGAATTGTCGTAGGTCAGCGTATTTTCATTAATCCAGCTGATGTTGGTCGACGAGAAAGAACGACCGTTCGATGGACTGACGCTGATGTAAGAAGGTGAAAACCGGTTATTACTGAACGTGTTGACATCCGCATTGATACTGGTTTTGAACTGAAGGTTTTTCAGAATATCAACGGTTGTAAACAAGCTCCCGACGGTGCTGAACTGGTTCATGGTGTTTTGAATGCCCTCCCCAAAAGCCAGCGCGTTGTTGTAAATAATATTCTGCGTCGTTCCATCGTCGAAATGCAGCGTGTAAGACCGTGAATACGAACCATCGGCATTTTTCGCAGGATAAAAACCCGGCGTCGACATGACGGTAACAGCGACCGCGCCATAATCCTGAATCCCGCCGGACGTAGCTATGCGGTTATTCGTGTAGGCAGGTGCAATGCGCGCACCGACCCGGATTCGGTCCGATACTTTCGCATCCACATTCAACCGAAACGCATATTTCTTAAAACCGGAATTGACGATAAGCCCTTCCTGGTTCTGATAGTTACCCGACACGTAATACCGCGCATTGTCTGTTCCGCCGGAAGCGGCTATCTGGTAATTCTGCATCGGTGCCTGCCGGTACAGCAGATCCTGCCAGTCGGTGTATGGTTGGGCCGATGGGTTCTTGAACTCATCCGGAATCTTAAATCCCGGTCCGCTCCGTGCGGAATTGGGATCCGTTGCTTTTCCGCCCGCGCGCACCCAATCCGTATTGCGCATGTCGATCTGGCGTCGCGCGTATTCTTCGTTGCTCATCAATCCCACCCGCTTCGCAATTTCCTGAAAACCGTAGCTGGCATTGACGGTGATCTGCGATTTACCGGCCGCTCCCTGCTTGGTGGTAATCAGAACCACGCCGTTGGAGCCCCGAGACCCGTAAATGGCCGTGGCTGCGGCATCTTTGAGCACATCAATTGATTGAATATCACCGGGGTTGATGCTCGCCAGCGGGTTTACCGGCGACTGGCTTCCAATGCCGCCACCCTGAGCCGACGCATTACTGACCGAGTTATCGAGCGGCACACCATCGATCACATACAAAGGCTGGTTACCGGCCGTAATGGAACCCGTACCCCTGATTTTGATGGATATTCCACCACCCGGCGCAGCCGAGGTCTGTTGCACCTGTACACCGGCCATCTGTCCGGCCAGCGCTTCACCGAATGAGACCACCGCCCGATCCTGCAATTGCTTAGCGTTCACCGAGGCTACCGAACCAGTCAGTTCCCGCTTCGACTGGCTTCCGTAACCAACCACCACGACTTCGTTCAGCGCTCTGTCACTGCCTTCTAGCTGTGGTGAGATGGTAGAACGGTTTCCAACCGGCTGCTCCATTTCACCATATCCAATATACGTAAATAGAAGACTACCGTTTGCAGGCACCTGAATAGAGTAAGCTCCATTCGCATCGGTAACCGTACCGGTCGTTCCTCCCTTAACCCGAACGGTTACCCCGACCAGCGGCTGACCGGTGGCTTTTTCAGTAACCCGGCCACTAACCGTAACTTGATTTGCCCGACCAGCCGTCTGAGCCTGACCGGTCATACAAAAGGAAAACAAAAACAATGCTATGAAGAGGATCTTCACAGGCAGTCCGCCTAGGTTGCGGAAACAAGTAAAACCTTCGGTAAACATTTTTTTTCTCATAAGGTAAGGAAGGAAAAAGCTATTTTGATCGTATCGAAAGGTATCGAAACAAATATAAGATTTATTTCTATGAACAAATCTTTTTCGTAAGAAAAAACAATATTTACAGCAATAAAACAAAGGAAACAGAGGCTTTCGAAGTTTATACAGTAGGTTATATGAGCTAAAAGAAACGAGTTTAGCTTTTTTCTTAGTGGAAAATACAACGTCTGATCATTTTCAACATACCCTATCGATTGGCAGAGCTATGAAAGAAAACCGTTGATAGACAAAACTTTTCAAAACATTGTGATAAAGTAAATTTGTCTATTTTTGAAATCGCTACTTCGGGCAACGCCACGCATCTCTATTCTTAATTCATCTTATTTACTACCGCATGAAACTCCCAAAAAGCACGTCAACCGTTGAACGACGCACCCAGATACTTGACAAGTTGAATACGGAAGGTCAACTGAATGTAACCGCACTAAGCACGCAACTGGATGTCAGCGAAGTCACCATTCGCAATGATTTGAACTGGCTTGAGAAAAAGAATATGCTGGTCCGTGCCAGGGGGGGCGCGATCAAAGCCGAGCGTGTTGGCGCCGAGGTTTCCCTGACGGAGAAAAACAAGCTGCATTACCAGGAGAAACTGCGGATTGGCAAAGCCGCAGCGGCCCTGATTGAAGATGGTGACACCATTATTCTGGACTCGGGTACAACGACTCTGGAAATCAATAACCACCTTTCTGACACCTTATCGCTGACCGTAATTACCAATGCCCTGAACATTGCCAACCGGCTGGCCGAGCACGAGCATGTTAATGTGATCGTGCCCGGCGGATTCCTCCGTAAAAATTCATTATCTCTCGTGGGAGCCACGGCCGAAGAAAGCTTCCGGAATTATTTCTGTGACAAGCTCTTTCTGGCAGTCGATGGATTCAGTAGCACACACGGGCTTTCAACGCCCAATGTGGAGGAAGCCCATCTGAACCGCATCATGATTGCGAATGCCCGCCAGGTCATCGTCGTGACCGACTCCAGTAAATTTCATAAACGGAGCTTCGCATTCATTGCCCCTATTTCGGCGGTCCACATTGTAATTACCGACTCGGGAATTCCGGATTCGGATAAAAAAAGGCTGGAGACCGCCGGTATCAAGGTGATCATCGTGTAACGATTCCGAAAGCGCTCTATTTGTACTGCTGCCAGTCCAGTTGTTTAGTCATCAAGGGCAGCTGGTGCCGCTTCGCATACTCATTTCGTACGTTCTTCACCTCATTCCACCACTGGTCAAGCGGATAATGTAACTCCCGGTAGATAAGGTAACTAAGATCGATGGTACGGACCGGCTGGTGGTCTTTGATATCGTCCACCTGGTGCAGAAATGTCCGGCCATTGGCTTTTTCAACCAGTGGATGCCATTCCTTTGACCAGACCTGCGTGACCAGGGCAAGCGTACTATCGCGCTGCTGTTTCAACGTCCGAACCATTTCCAGGGCCGCATCCAGCTGCCGGATGGCCTGCGCCGGATTGGCCGCTGCCGCCGTGGACGCTGCGTGCAGCCGGTCTGTGACCTGGTTCAATGCGACCAGCATGCGTAGGTTCTGCCCGCAGATAGCCGCGACCGATTCCAGCACTTCCAGGTTGTAAAGCTGCGATCGGGCACGCGATTTATTGTCCCGTAGCAGTTGGAGCGCGTGTGCATTGCGGGGAAGCATCGACTGTGCGGTAGTCAGGCGTTTGGCGTTTACCGGAAGTGTCTTGCTGGCGATGGCCAGGGTCCCCGCAGCAGGCACCGGCAGGAGCGGCAATGTCTGGTCTTTTTCCGGCTGAGGCTGGAGGAAAATTCCTTCCGAGTTACCTTTTATCGGCGTTCGCCAGGGTGATGCGATCCAATCCCAACTTTCAGTATGAAACTCTGCCTGCACACTGAGGATCCGGTACACCGTGTCCATATCTTTTTGGGAAGGCCCGTAAAAAGAAGTCATAAACCGGGCCGAGGCATCCGCCGGGGTCAGGTTTTTGTGGTTCCATCCAGCCGCCGTTCCCGTGGCATAGCCCAACCAGAATGTTTCAGGATGCAGCCCTGCATCGGCCCAACCGGCAATCACCACGCCCATGAAAGAAGCCCGGTTTTCACCAAAGGCTTTCCCGATTTCTTTCATCATATCCGCGACCCGGCCCGACGAGCGATCACTACCATCGGCCATCACGGCGGTTTTTGTATGCAGCGGGTAATAGTTCGGGAAAATAGGCTCTGCGCCCTGCGTAGCGGTATACACAAATTGCCGGATTCCGTGCTTTTTAAAATCCGGGGCCATGTTGTTGTAAACGCCATTGACCACATGCGATGGCAGTGACGGGATATCCCCCTTCGTCAACGGAAATTCGCCCCAGAACAAAACCGTACGGCCCTGCTCATGCAGTCGGTCGGCCATTTTTTTGATGAACCACGCCAGCAACCGTCCATTCCCGCCCAGGCTATCTGCCATCTGTTTTTCCGACGGCGCTTTACCGGTGTAGTAGGCCTCATCCGTGGAGAGAAGAATATACTTACTGCCCTTGCTGGCATTGATGAGTTCGCTGAACATGGCATCAAGCAGCTTAAAGGTGCCGGGGTTGGTCACCGAGAACTGGTAATTAATGTCGTCAATCAGCCGCAGCTTCCGGTATTCCGGGTGTTTGAGGATAAAGGACACGTGGGCCGGGGCATCCAGGAAAGGCACCAGGTCGATGTAATGCGCCTTTGCAAAATCAGTCAACTCCTGGTATTCTTCAGCCGACAAGGCGTACGGTTCAACAATGGCGGGGGCCGACTTGTAGTTGAAGTGGCCTTCCAGCTTTATGGCAAAGGCATTAATTTTATAGGTGGATGCCTGCCGGATGATTCGCTTCAGCGCGCTCATTTTTTCCAGGTGATGGGCATCGTCCCAGTAAATCATCCTGACGTCCACGGTGGGCCAGTCAGTTAGCTCGCCTTCCGGAAGTTGTAGTGCAGGAGCCTGCGTTCGAAGCAATTGTAAAAAAGTCTGGATGCCGTAGTACAACCCCTGGGCAGCATTGGCCGTAATCGTGATCTGCTCAGGCTGTAAACGCAATCGATAGGCCTGCCGGGCCAGCGCGGCCCGGTTCGTATCGACGCTGGTTCCAATGGCAACTGAGCCCTCCTGAACCACGAGTTGGATGGCAGGAAAACGCTCAGACCCGCGGTTTGCTGCGTTATTTTTCCCCGATCGTTCGGCCTGCCGTTGCTTTTGAATGGTATGAAGGGAAAGACCGGCTTCTTTTAATCCCTCCTGCAGGCTCGTCACTTCCTGTCCCACAACCGCCGAAGGCTCGTAAACAATCTTCCAGTTTTTACCAATCGTAATCATTTTCCCGGTTAGTTTCTGTTGCTGCGGCAACGGCAACAAACCCGAACCAACTGCCGGTTTTTTAACGGTTTTTTGCGGAGAGGCCGGGACTTGGGCACTGGTCCGGGGGAGCATGAGAAAAAAGCAATACACCCAAAAAAAGATGCGGCCGGTTAAAAGGCCTCGTTGTATGACCAGAGGATAAGATCCTATTTCTCCAACAACTCGGCAGGAAGGACTGGCACTACGTTTTTTCTGAAAAAAGATTGATGGATTCAAAGCAGAACGGTTAGGGTTAATATTTTATTTCTCTCTATTTCCGAAACGCAGGAAGGCTGCGGAAATGGCGTGTACGATTCGATGTCGTCAACTTTGTTTCAGGGCTTGCCCATGAGGGTCGCACCCCGGCCACCATTACCTGCTTAGCAGCATCCTGCCGTTAAACAACAGGAGCTTAAAGGAAAGAGGCAATTGGGGTTTGATTTTAATGCCCGGCTAGCGTTCCTGCCACCTTTATGCTCAGTCGCATCGGTCTGTAGGGCAACGGCAAACAATAGGAAGGCCTTGAACGGAACCCACCCAAAAGCTATTGGCACTAATATAGCACAAACGAATTGTTTTGAAACATTCCGTTATGTTTCGAAAGGTAATGAAACTTAGTTATGAAAATCAACACTTCGTCTATTTTTCCTCAAGCTTTCGAGGCTACGTGCAAGAGGCCATCAACCGTGTGGGCCGGATTTACCAGTCTGACGAACTCATGTGTACTGGCGTACGAATAAAAGACCGGTAAAAAAGAGGCATCCCGTTGAATGGGGCCGGGCAATGGCAGTACGGTCATTGAGGTAGTGGCCTCCTCCATATCCTGGGCATTGTCAAGCAGCGCCATGCGGGTGGCCCAGGATCAGATTGCTGGCCAATCTTTTTTGGGCCTTTAGCCAAAATGCGGGGGGGGGCGGACGCCACGGCGAGATGATTTACTTTTTTAATATCCCTTTTTCAACGCTCTCCTGGATGAGCCGCTCGGCGTATTGCCAGATTGACTCGGACCCCTGCCGAATCATTTGTTTTTTGGTATACACATTTTGGTAGGTTACACCGAATTCCTTCCAGGTTCCGCCGTTATTTGACGTATTCTGGAGCAGGGGTTCCAGTCGGTCCATTGCCCGGGCAAATTTGGCTTCATTGGTTTGCCCCGCTTCAAACTCTTCCCATACGGCGATCAATTCATAGGCCTGATGAGCAGGCAACAACCCAAAAATCCGTTGGGCCGCCTTTCTTTCTTCCTCGGTATTGTCGTGGCTTTTTTGGGTATCATAAATAAAGGTATCCCCGGCGTCTATTTCAACAATATCATGAATCAGAAGCATCTTCATAACCTTAAGCACATCAACCGGGAAATTAGCATGTTCGACTAAAACAAGGGCCATCAGCGCAAGATGCCAACTATGCTCGGCATCGTTCTCATTCCGATCACTGTTGAATAGCTTGGTCTTCCGGAGAATGTATTTAAGCTTATCCACTTCCTTTATGAACTCAATTTGCCTGAAGAGATTCGTCGATTCCATCGGTCTTTTTTTGATGATGGGACAAATTTGCGGGGGTTGGATGGAAACACAATTGCCAATTGACAAGAAATGTCTTTAGGGAATGTTTTTTCGTATCCGACTTAGCGAAGATGGGGTGATGCCCAGGTAAGAAGCCAACATAGTCAGTGGAACCCGATTAGCCAGCCCCGGGTAATGGTCAAGAAAATTCAGGTATCTTTTTTGGGCGTCCTGCACCAACATATTACTGGTAAACTTTAACTTATTTTCCAGTACGTGAGATGTTATTTTAACGAATAAATCCTGCCATCCGGGGATGAGAGCGGAAAGCTGGGTAAAGTCGTCTTTGGAAAACACTAAAAGTTGACAATCCGAAATGGCTTCAATGTACTCAGCGGATGGAATTTCATCCCGAAAGCTGTTGATATCAACAACAAATCGGTTTTCATAGACAAAATACCGGGTGAAGCTGTCTCCTCGTTCATCGTAGTAACAGACCCTGAAAATCCCCTCTACCACGTACCCCAGCTGAGTAGAAACTTTTCCAGCTTCCGCAAAATAAGCTCCTTTAGCCACCTTGCAGTATTTGGCCTTAGCCCGAATCAACTCACGCTGTTGCGCGTTCAGGTTACCAAATTGGAGCAAATAAGTGATGAGTTCTTCCATCCGTCAACGTTAGAAAAGGACAGTACTGTAAAAACAGGGATCGTGCTGGTACAACCGTATAATTGACCCGGAACTGGCTGGGCTCATCACAGGCGGTTAGGACAGACTATATGGAGCCTGGTTGCCGTTGTGCCCAATCTATAAATAGGTGCAAGGTTGTGGCGGTAATAAGCTGCCCGACAAGGCCCTATAACCGTTGGACGCGCGGGCAGCCTCATGGTTTATCCTGGTTCTAGAAAGCGGGTGGCGTAATTTGCCCGGGTCTTTGCCGGGCTGCGGCAACCGACATCTCAAGTTCTTGGGCGGTCAACTCCGTTAATTCATTGACAAAAAATATGGCACCAATCTCATCTTCCGCATAATCTACATCCATGCGTAACCAAATATTCCATTCCGGAATTTTCATGTGGGAGACCGAGCCAACGGCCGGAATTCCGGTGGGTCTTCTGGCCCATAAATCCGCATATTGGGAAGCCAAAGAAGGAAACTGTTCGGTCAGGGCATCCTGAGCTTCAATCGGCAGACCTTCAAAAGTAAGTTGGGCCTCTTCGGCCCATCGGACATCCAGGGGTTGGCGCATCAATAAAGACGGTTGATTGTTGGTTAATACACTTAAAAAACACAAAAATTAGGGGTATAAAGATAGTTCGTTTTACATCTGACTCTGCTTTTAAGCCCTGAATTTGCCAGAAAATTGACTAAAAGATGAGCAAAAGAAAAGGAACCAATCTTCGATTAGGGCCTCGTTCCGGTTTCGATCAAAAGCCAAACACTCCTGCCACTTCCATCAAGTGCGGGCCCGAATAGGTCAGGTGGTATTCTGGTCAATCCTCCAAAAGCGCTCGCTATGACTTAAATCCTGAGAGAAAGCACGGTTTGCCGACAAAATTCCCCCATTGGCAGCATCCATTTCGGACGAAACGACGGGAGAGCCAACCTACCCGTCCGGCAAATAAATGTCGCTTTGGGTATCAAGCCTCAAACGTTTTGCGCTCAATCTCGTTAAGAAACTAGGCTGTAGTATTGACAATGACGAGGAAGCAACGGCTTCTTAATCTGACAGGCGAGGTTATTGCATTTCTGAAGATACTGGGGCCTCTGTGCCCGGTTCCGCCCTCGCCAAGAAGCTTCAACGCCACTTTCCTGTGAGACACCGTATTCCCCTTTTTCGATTAGCTTATCAGGCATTCGTGGATCTAAAAACGAATGATCCGGTTCGCATGGCCGCGGCCACTGCGTTCTTTTCCCTGTTCGCCTTACCGCCCATTATCATTATCCTCAGCCAGCTCTACAGTGGGCTCATGCAGGCGTCCGATCAACGCATGAATCTGCAACTATTTGCAAAACTAAGTGAACTGGTGGGCACGCGCAGCGCTCAAAGGTTGCAGGATATCTCCCACCATCTCCAGCAGCCGCGATCCACCCGGTTGCTGACAACTTTGAGTATCGGTTTGCTGGTGCTCAGCTCGACGACGTTGTTGGGGGTTATCAAAAGTTCACTTAACCAACTTTGGCAGGTCAGACCCGTAGCCGACCGGCCTATTCGGTACGTTTTAGTCGATAGAGTGCTGGCATTGGCCATAATCCTGGCAGGCGGGTTGCTCTTTTCAGTTTCCCTAACCCTGAACCGGGCTCTCAAGCTCTGGGAAAGCCACTGGTTGATGCAACTTATAACGACATCCTGGACCCGACCACTCGCTCGATATGGGGAATCGATTGTCCTGCTAACGATTGGCGTTGCTCTTATTTTTAAGTATTTACCGGATATCCGGATCAGATGGTCGGCCGTTTGGGTGGGCGCCTTGGTCACCGCGGTGCTGCTCAAATTTGGGGAGCAATTGCTCAATCGTCTGTTGGTGCAAAGTGCGATGAGTTCAATTTTTGGTTCATCCGGCGCACTGATGCTTATTTTACTGTTTGCCTTTTATGCCTCCTTAATTTTTTACTACGGGGCGAGTTTTACCCGCTGTTATACGCTTTGGCGCCAGTTGGAAGGTGGGCCTGGTGCTCAGGCCGTTGCTTATCAAATTAAGGAAGTCAAGAAAACTCCTTCAACTGTCCCCAAACCGGGGAAGCGCAGGTAACCTTTTTGAAGGGTATGGATCGAAAGTGGGGGGTGGCCCAGGTCCTAACGAATGCGTCAACCGTTAGGCAGCTAGCGGGTTTAAAAGCCGTTTTACTCCTCCATCTTTTGGGACAATATTACAGGAAGAAGCTTATGGACTGCTAACCGAAATGCCGGGTGCAAGGGGGCTGATGAGGGGTTTGTAGCTTGGGCTAACCGGTGCCAGAATAGGCCGGGTCCGTTGGCGAAGCAGAGCCATTACCTCTTGATCGTCCTTAAACATGCCACCAACATTGACAACATGACGGGCCAGCTTTTCATACTGACGGGTCATCAGGCAGTAAAAAATGGTGGGATACCCAATGCCATCAAACACCAGGGATTGATGCCGGGTGTACTCGGGTAGGGTCTGTTGAAAATAGCCGGGGTACTCCGTCCAGTGCAGTGTAGGACGTTCGTGGTGGGCAATATGGTAGCCGTCGTTCCAGCATTTGTGATTGTACTTTATGTTAATGCAGGTAATGGCGTTGGTATACGGATTCCCCGGTTGTTGCCCATCGACAAAGGCATGCTGCGTCCAATTGCCCAGCATCATAATGAAACGTGAGCCAAAGAACGGCAGAATAAACACCACAACCGTTGCCGGCCAGTTGACAATCAGGAGCAAAACACAAAGAGCGAAATAAGACAATTCACCCACTAGTGCCCTTTTGGCTAGTTTTCGCCGTTTTTTGCGGTTCAGATACGTCGTTAGCCCCACCAACCCAGTAAACAGAAAAGCGGCAAAATACCGCAGAAAATCCCGCAGGCTGTCGCGCTGGTAGGCCATGGTGCTGCTATCATCTTCCGCCTGGTTGTTTTCCGGATGATGCATCCCGATATGGTGACTAAAATACGTTTCGGGCGTTTGACCAAAAAAAGGCGTGATTACCCACGGAATATAGTGGTTCATGACCTGGTAAGGCGCCCGGAACAGGGGACGGTGGCTGGTGCAGTGCACCATCAGACCAAAAGGCCCCTTAAACAAGACGTGGCTGACAAGAAACTGAGTGATTGCCAGGCACCACCATACCCAGCCGGTGATGAAGGGCAAGTATAGCAGGATACTGAGCGGAATAAGAATAAAGGTGATCTTCGCCGTCAGGCGAAGGAAGGGCAGATCCCGCTCGTCCTTCAGATACCGAAGCAGGTAGCGTTCGAGTCGATTGGTGGGTTTGCCCACGCCGGTCGGGTCGGTGATGGTAGGAAGGTCTTTCATTGGAAAAAGTAACTAGCCCTGAGCCGGGCTCTTAAAAGGATAACTCCCCATGGCATCCCTTGCGTATCCGTGCTGCCGTAAAACTATCCATTGGGGCGTATTCAGGACACAGCGCTGGGCCCTGTGTTGTCCCTTATTCGATGCTAAGATGCTAATTTATGTACGATTTAGCCACAGGTGGGACCTTGTTAACGGGCGCGCCGGGGCTCACCCCCTTTTCGGTATAAACGACCAGTACGGTTGCGGCAACATGACCAGGCACACGGACGCCGGGACGGGAATCTGATCACCGGTGGCTTTCAGTTCACCATTACGGGTATCCCGTTTGAAAAGCGTAATGTAGTCGGTTTGCTGATGACCTACCAGTACATACGGACTGGATGCGTCCAGTAGGAAATTACGGGGTTCATCCCCGCCCGTATACTGCAACCCACGGAGGGTTAGCTTCCCATCCTTACCGACTGAAAAAAGAGCCAGGGTGTTGTTTCCCCGGTTCGTTGCGTACAGGTATTGGCCCGTTGCGTCGAGATGAATATCACCTCCAGAGCGCTCACCAGCGTACGTTTCCGATAGAAAGGAAACATTATCTTCGAGTAACTCCACGGTATCGGTTTGCCGGTTTCGCCGAAGGATAGCCACCGTTGAACTCATTTCTTTGATGCAGTAAATCCATTCATCATTGGGATGAACAGCAATCAAGCGAGGCCCTGAACCGGCAGATACGGACACGTAGGGGGTAGAACAAGGTGAAAGACTGCCGTCCCGTTCATCGATCTGGTACGCGTAAATTTTATCAGTCCCCAGGTCCGACACATACAGCAACCGATTATCCATCGAAACCAGGGCGGAATGGATGTGTGGTGCCTCTTGCCGCTCGGGATCCCTGCCTTTGCCCGTGTACTCGATTACCTGCTGAACGTCTCCCAAGGCACCGTTCTCCAAGATCGGCAGTACGGCCAGGCTACCGCTCCCGTAGTTCGAAACGAACGCCCATTTCCCGCTTCGGTCAATGCTGATGTGACAGGGGGCCTGCCCCCGCGAACGCTGTTGGTTGATAGCCGTCAGCTGACCTGATTCTGGATGAATGGCGTAGGCATTGACACTACCGGCACGCTCTTCGCCTAACTCGTCCTCTTCATGAACCGCATACAGATAGTGACCCGATGGATGAACCGCCAAAAAAGATGGACTTTTGCCATTCGTTACTGTTTGCCGGAGGTAAGCCATGCCCTGTTTCGAATCAAAGTCAAATACATAAATGCCTTTACTACCCCGAACGGAGTACGTACCGACATACAATATTGCGTTAGCGGACTGATTTTGTGCCATATGAACAAACGGTAGTCATGGATAATCTGACCGGCTAGGGCCAACGGTAGCGGTAGGCGTCCGGATCGGTGGCCTTTTTATCCCATAACCCCCCATCGGCTTTACGCGCCGGATGCGCTACTTGTTGATGAGGGAATGGCCCCTTTCCGACGCAGGGTAATCCATCAGGATTGACGACCTGTGCCCTTCTATTTTTGAACCCTACCGGAGAGAACTTATCGCCCCATCCCTCAAAATCCAACGATCCACATCTGCATATTCCTATCCAGGAGCTGTCTTAGGGATAGATAGGTTATAAAACGCTATTCCGATCGCAAACTTTTTACCGGATTGACCAGGGCTACTTTGATCGCCTGATAGCTGACCGTCAGCAACGCAATAAACAGGGCAAGTCCTCCTGCCAAGGCAAACATCCACCAGGCCAGCTCAATGCGATACGCATACGCCTGGAGCCACTGATGGGTAGCCCACCAGGCGACCGGAAAGGCAACACCATTCGCCATTAACACGAGTTTAAGAAAATCCCCCGACAGCAGTGCGGCCAGGTGGAGCGCACTGGCCCCCAACACTTTACGAACTCCCACCTCTTTGGTGCGCTGCTCCGCCGAATAGGTAGCCAGTCCAAACAAGCCCAAGCAGGCGATGAAGATGGTGGCCAGCGCAATACCGATCAGCAGCGTCTGCCGACGGGCGTCCTCCTGGTAGAACAAGGCCAGTTGTTGATCCAGAAAATGGTATTCAAACGGTTCATCCGGATCAGCTTTCAGTAGCACCCCTTTGAGCTTTTTCAGGGTTTGGTCGATGGACTGAGCGTCGATACGCACCGTGTAATAATCAATACCATGTACCGGATTATGAATGTAAGCCAGTACCAGCGGCTCAATTCGGGTCTTCAAGGATTGAAAGTGAAAATCTTTGACAATTCCGATGACTCGGGCTTTAAATGGCTGCTGATCAGCGTTCACAGGCTGAAACTTATCACCTCGGGACATGACGGGGATCTCAACCAACTGGCCCGATGGCTCGGTAATGTTTAGCAGTCTAGCGGCTGTTTCATTGAGTAGTACTGAGCTGGAATCCGCGGGGTTGACAAAATTTCTACCCGCCTGTAAAGTAACTTCAAACGTGTTAAGAAAATCTTTATCGGCTCCAATCAAGTAAGCTACCGTAGGATGGTTGGTTTTACCGGGCGTGTGGATTTTAACGGTTCGGTACGTTTTCCACTCGCCGGGCACGCGGGAAGTCCCTGATACATTTTTGACCGCCGGAAGTTGGGCCATGTCAGCTTTAATGGCCTCAAAACGGTCCCGGGCAGCCCCCGTATTGACATCAATAACGACCAGTTGGTCTTGGTTAAACCCCAAAGGCTTCGTATGCATAAACCGCACTTGACAATACAGGACAATCGTACCGATGATCAGCACGGTAGAGATACTAAATTGAAAAACGACCAGGGTTTTGCGCATACCGAGACTACCCCGCTGGTTGACTTTCAGGCCTTTCAATAGCAGCACTGGTTTAAAACCGGACAGCAGCCAGGCGGGGTAACCACCTGATAACAACCCCGTCACCAAGGCACCCACCAGGGCCATGAGCCAGATTCGATAGTCGGTTCCAGGCCCCAGCGAAAGTTGTTTATGGACAAATGAATTGAAAAAGGGCAGCATCAGGTTGACCAGTACCAGCGCCAGTAAGAACGATAGGACCGTAACCAGCAGCGCTTCCACCAAAAATTGATACGTCAGATGCGTCCGCTCGGCACCGATGGACTTACGGACCCCAATCTCCCGTAAGCGACTGGAGGCCCGGGCCGTCGACAAGTTCATGTAGTTAATGCCAGCAATACTTAGGACAAACAAGGCAATGAATGAAAAGATGCGAATATAAAACGGACTGCCCTGAGCCATCGCTTCCACATTCGCATTGCGGGCTCCATCAAGAATTCCCTCCGAATGCAGGTGAATGTCCGGCAGGTTTTGAAGGCAAAAAGATAGCCTGGTGCCTTTTTCGGTTTTGACATTAGCCAAGATTAACTCCGTTATTTTCCGGCTCACGGCGGCTGGGTTTGAATGGGGTTTTAAAAGCAAGTAAACGGAAAAATCAGTGGAAGCCCAATCGCTGTCCTTGGTTTGTTGAAAAAACTCACTTGTATGCAACGAAGCCTCCGACACCAGTGAATTGAAATCGAAACTCGAATTGCGCGGGTGCGCCTTTAAAATTCCGGTCACTTTCAGCGGGGCGGCCAAGTAGCTAAACTGGAGTGTTTTACCCAATACCTGCGTATGACCAAACAGCCGCCGAGCCAGCGTTTCATTGATCACGATGGAATTAGGCTCTTTTAAGGCCGTATGCTTATCGCCTACCACCAGGGGAAAATCAAAGATCTGCAAAAAATTTTCATCGGCCTGGGTAATCGTTTCCTGGAAGTTCACCGGATTTTCGGGGTTGATCAGGTTGGCCCGGCCGGGTCTTGATACCCGCGTGGTCTTTTCGATTTCGGCAATGGTTTTGCCAGCTTCTGCGGACAGTTTATAACTTGCTGCGGCAATGGTGGTCGTTTCACCCTCCGCGGCTTTCTGCTCAATTACCCGGTAGATGCGGTCGGCTCGGGTATGTTGCTGGTCGAAGGTTAGTTCATCGAAAACATACAGCCCAATCAATAAGAAACAAGTTAAGCCAAACGTGAGTCCGGCCAGGTTGAGGGTGGTATAGAGCTTGTGCCGGCTCAGGGTTCTACCAGCGATGGTGAGGTAATTGCGCAGCATAGTGAAGTTGAGGAAAAAGGGTTGGGAATCGTCCGCGTAATGGGGGCTTAAGAACACCACCTGACTAGATCTTCGGCGCCAAAGCCGGGGGTGCATTAGCAGCAATACATCCACCAGGTACCCTACTTGCGCACTTCGGTAGCCGAACCGTAGCCGCCGATGGTGAAATAATTCATCAAGATCACCTAGTATCTCCTCCCGTAGATGAGGAGATACTAGGTGATCCAGGACACCAGGCGCTCAGCCCAGCGGAATGGCCGGGGGTTCGCCGGGTGCTTCATACCGTGGAAATTCCAAAAGGGGATTGGGGGATTCCAAACCACCATTCATGTTGAATTCGGGGCCGTTCCTGAAAGGCCTGTTCTTCAAATTCGCCTACTTGAGTCCTTTTCATGGCTTGGGAAGTATCTTTCTCTTTTGCATAGCAAATAACACACCAATGCAGAAAAAGTGACTTTTGTACGCTAAAATGGGCAAAATGCAAAACCTAGAGATTTAAAACTGTCCGATTGTGGACAGGGAATGTACTATTCTGGACAGGTGGTCCCTCTGACCAACAGTGCCCTCATGGCCAGATAGTTCTCATTGATGAATAAAGGTATTGAGCACCAGTGGGAAGCAGAACTACTGGTTCACTCCTAGAAAGAGGTCAAACCCTAAATTGCCTTTATCGCATGGACGATTTCCTGACAATGATCCGAGGCCCTCACCACTTCGAACGAACCATAACGACGGGAAATACCTACTTTCTTATTCAGCTGGCTTACTTCCGATTTTCTACCAATCGGCAAAGCGAATCTGGATTTAAAGCAACACAGGGTACTTGAAGCACGCTTACAGCAATGCTTGCTACCCAGTTTATGGTTGTTTACGGCACAAAACCGGTGTACAAACGCCCCGAACTAGGAAAAGCAATCAAGTCTTGTAAAGCCGTGGCCATCCTGTACTAAGCGGCAATGAGACGACCTACCTACTAAGGTAGAAGTGAAAAAATAAATGTTTTTTTCAGCGCTCCACATTCTACATTTCTACCTACTTTCGAATCGTGAGGGTTTGCCATGACAGCCCAATCAGGTTGGGACATCGCCTAAAGCGGGCCTAAACTACAATAAACCATAGGAGAAGATTAGTGATGAGTTGAAACAGCTAGTTATTAACTTGCGGGTCGTGTAACTGCGAACAGATTTAACACCACTCCGGGGGTACATTGTTTTTTAAAGGACTTAACTTTTCAAGCTATGATCACGCATATCTACCAATCAAAAAACCACCCCAATTCGTATCTCCTGCTTCCTGCCGACCGGGAAGATGATTTCGCCCAAGTGCCCACTGATGTACGCACCCAGCTGGGTGAACTGCAGAAAATAGTCGATGCGGAGATAGGGCCGGGTTCGCTAGGAATTGACCTGTTACAAGCCAAAAATGATTTTGATCGGGTGGGTTATCATGTGGTAAAATCCATGTAGCACCGTTTTAAGGCCGTTGCTGGTTCCATAGACTGGCGTGTCGCTAAGTTGCATCCGAATGGTTTGTGGAGGTAACAAGCCTACGATTGCAACCGCTGAAACGACGAAAAATAAGGGAGAAAGAGACCTGCTGATCACGGAATACTAGCAGTCTGCCGAAATCAATACGAATCGTTTCGATCTCCTGGCGGGCGAACCATCACAACATGCGTTTGTTTCTCCTAGCCTTAGCAAAATCGGGGCATAGCCGCTGCGTAAATAGATAGAACACAAGTTATTCTATTTAGTTGTTCTGATTGCGCTTTTACTCCCGCGGCAACATGTTTGTTTACTTTCAAGTTATTTCACCAGCGGGCAACCTGCACGATCATACGTTTGCCTGTTTTCAGATAGAATTCATTTTTACCATATTAAATGAATTCGTGGCGACCAATTTTCAATTGATTTCGGCCTACCTGATTGACGAAAGTGGAGGGCGAACAACCCTTCCGGTGGAGGCTTTTGATGGCGTCGATGCAACGGATGAACTTGATCGCCTGCAACGGGAATACCGCCAGTTGGTTGCCGTTCATAGCTCTTGACATGGAGAAGGAGCCGGCCAGCCAGCTGGCTTCTGGATTACCGCGCTCTTCTGCGTAAGACGATTACTATCCTAGCAAGTGCAACGCCCCTTATTCATCCAGATGCCTGCTGGATTCGCTTCTCCATTCCACTCTTGGGTGTTCTGAATCTGCTAGTCAGGGTGCCGTATGCTACGGCATAACCTAAAAAGATCAGGGCCGAAGTGTATGAACGCTAATTACGGATTTGGGGGCCATTCCGTTTTTACTCGCCTGTCTAGGCGGATCGTAAGGGCCCGTTGGACGGATTACAGCTTCACTTTAAAGGCAATCAGCCAAAACTCCTGACGAGCCAATCCTTGCGCCGGGTTTTGGCCATAGCGGTAACTAAACCCTAAACTTAGCTTGTTATAATCGCCTTCGTGTGGATAAATAGGAATGTTGATCCCCGCATCGAGCAATGGTCTCCAGCCTGCTGATTCATGCAATGTTCCCAGAAATGTGTAACGGTTCGTATAATCAATATAGATATCGAAAATTCTCTTTAGATAACGGCCCCTTTTGTCCTTTGCCATCGGTGTTAAGGAAACATAGCCTTTCAGAACACCTCTCAGGATATGGCCTTTTGCGGAGTCACTTTCTGCTTTCCAGTGATTTTCGTACTCAAACCCGGCATTTGGGCTAATGAAGGCATTGAATTGCTGTGACCCTAGCACGCAGCGAATTGGTGCATTGAAAGCGTACGAGTTCTTACAAAGAGTAGTGGGATCAAATTGATTGCGTTGAAACCAGGTAAAGTCCAGCGTTACAAGTAGACCTTCGGAAGGCTTTTCTGCGTAAATCCGATTGTACTTTACATTTGTATTCAAGACCAAAGCCTGGTCAGCCCCCCTTTCGTTTTTTACATCAAAAAAGGCACGGCCGCCCACCCCTATCTGAAAATTATTTTGCTGTTTATCGATTAATGTATTGCGATGGTATTCCGTTTCGGCCTGTATAAAAAAGCGTTGACTTAACTCCCTCGTTAGTCCCGCAGCTGCATCGATCAGAAAGGAATGAGGTCCGTTTTTAGGGAACGTTGCGGTTAAAATAGCTGGCTCTGGTTTAGTGTCTTCACTCTGAAAAGACTGCCTAATTTTAAGGTTCCATTTCTTACCCGGATTAACGGATGTTTCGATCGCAGCGGAATCGATTTGCCCCTGGGCCGTCTTACCTAGAAATAAAACCATAAAGCTGATCCAGTAAGGAAGTTTGTAAAACATATTCTGCATGGCCAGCTCGCGTTAGATTTTCCCTTTTACCATTTTGATACAGTCACTTACCGTTTCACAATCAGCCACATCAGCTAAGGTTACCGAAGCTTCTGAATGATAAACTTGAATCACATTGGTTAAAGCAGCCGCTAAACGCTGCTGCATAATGGGAGTTCCCAGGCCCAAGATCGAAAGTTCATCATCATCAAAAATCTGGTCGGATGGCAACCCTGCCAAACGTCCTATTTCATTCCGGGTTGCTTCTTCAACACACTCTTCTAGGCTTTTCTCATCTAACTGATCGCGTATATTTTCTTTCAGGGTGGCCGCCAATCCATGAAGCAAATCCTTTCGTGGTAGTGGTTCGTGCAGCAACGCCAGCAGGCTGTGTACTTGAAGCGGTTTCAGTTCAAGTCTAATCGTTTGAGCCATAATCGTGAAGTTGATTAGTTAATGAATCCGTTCGCTAAATTCACAGTTTTTTGAATGGCCTGGTTAGGGGTAATTTCCCCTATTTAAATCAAATTTTGGGGTAAATTGACCACGGATTGAAAGACACTAATCAAGAAATAATCCAGTAGCCTTATTGATAACAAACTCGGAAAAATCACTCTTTTTCGGTTGCGCTAAAGTGGGCGTGAGGTTGGCCATGAAGCTGACCTCGTTGCTGCATTTACAGGCTGGCTCTTGACAAAGGCATTACCGTATCCATTGGTTATTTTTCAGGAAACCAACCATTTAGCCTGTGCCTAGAGAGCTGACATAACCAAAAAGGAATCCATGAAGTATATTTTTCAGATATTTGAGTACTAATTCCACCGCTATCCTACCTGTCGATGCCTAAAAAACCCTTGCGTAACGTAGTTTCATGGTTTATTTTCTTGGTTTCTTCAAGCTGCTTCGCTCAGTCCATCAGCAACAACTTGGATAAGGCTTTGCGTACCATTCACAAAAAATCTAATTTCCCGGGATTTGCCATTGCCGTAGTGAAGAAAGATAGCCTCTGTTTTTCCAATAGCTATGGTTACGCCGACAAACGAAAGAAGAAACCCTATACCCTGGAAACCATTCAGCCCGTGGGTTCAGTGAGTAAAACGTTCATTGGCCTCGCCGTTATGAAATCCATTGAACTGGGCTATTTTGATTTAGAAACCCGGATCAATGATTTGTTGCCGTTTCAAATCAGCAACCCTACTTTTCCCAATGACCCCATTAAAGTAAAGCACCTGGTCACGCATACGTCTAGCCTCCTCGATGACGAACAAACGTATTACAAAGTGGCTTATCAACTGGGCCATACGCCAACGATTGAATTAGGCGATTTTTTACTGAATTACTACACACCAAATGGCAGGTATTACGCTCCCACCAACTTTGACGATAAAAAAATAGGGACGAACTACGCGTACAGCAACATTGCTTCAGCGCTTATGGCCTATATTATTGAGGTGCAATCAAAAATGCCGTTTGCAGCATTTACCCAAAAATACATTTTCCAGCCCTTATCAATGGATCGTACGGATTGGTTCTACCAGGCGAGGTATGAAGATCAATATGCTACCCTGTACCAGGTCAATACGCCCGAAAATTCACTGGAAAGAAAATTAGTCAATCCGGACAAAAGCCTAAAAGCATATTCGTGTGTTACTTACCCGGATGGCAGTTTAAGAACATCGGTAAAAGACCTGACCCGCTATGTGTTAGAACTAATGAACGGGTATTTCACTGGGGAAGCGCTTATATTGAGTAAGGACGCCTACCAAACTCTATTTGCAAAACAGTTTACAGAACAAGCCAGGCCCGCTAACGTAGAACCCCAAGAACCCAATAGGGCTGTTTTTTGGGCGTATTCAAAGAACGGAGGAATCAGGCATACCGGAAGCGACCCCGGCGTCTTTGCTTTTATATCGATTAATCCCAGCACCCAAATAGGCCGAATCATGACCCTCAACGCTTCATTGGACGGAAAAGACAATCGGAAGACCATCGGTTATTTCAGAGAAATCATCAACGCGATGGACCAATTTGAAAATACGCTTAAATAAGGAGCAACAAGAAGGGTTAATGCATTCATATGCCTTGTAGTAGCGTAGCATGAAATAACGAAACGTCAGGCTCAGGAACAAAACTTACCAGATAAAGCTAAATGCATTTCTGCAAAAAATTAATGTGGGCCCACAAAAACGCTATTTCCAACTGAGCGCTTGGCCTTGGCTGGATGCCAAAAAACCTCCGTTTGGCTCTGGCAAAATCGTTTCTTTCAACGCCCCCCTACTGTTAAGAGAGGCCCAGAAACAGCCGCCAAGAATACTTTCTAATGCTTCGGCCTTAGGTAACAACTGCCATCTGCCTGTAATGTAGCGTGGTCTGCCGCCTTTCCAAAATGAGTTGAACCGGGTAAAAAACATTCTCCGTCGCCTGTCCCCTGCGTTTGTCATTTTGTTGAACCAATCGCCCTTTTGCTGAAAGCTCCCATAGTTCTTTTGGGGTGTGTCTAGCAATCTGAAAAAATGCTTAAGTGGTTGACAGTGAAATCATTCTTCAAAATAAGAACATCTACTAAGTAAATACGAATTCAAAAATTGCATTTAAGAACGTATTATTTAAACTATTTTTAGTCATTATTGAGTGGCTCCCCCCCAATACTCCAATTTTTTTTGATTAGTTAAAAGAATAGCTGGCAGCAGCTTTAAACGAATTTAGATTCAAAAGCAGATTCACCTTAAAAGATAAGGGGGCGAATTCACACTTAATTTCCAAATCAAGCAGACCATACTATATCAAAACTAGGAACATAACTTAGCAGTATCCATCTGACATTCAGCTTTTTACAATTAAATAATAGCCTATAATACTCATAAATTTATTTATTTACGAGGTGCGCTACAAGGTATTTCGCCAAGGTACGCTTGAGAAAACAAGCACTTATTTATCAGACAAACCAACACCAAGCTATTCATTTAATAGTATAATAGTTTAAAGGTATCAAATGCCTTCCTTGTAACATGGTTCTTGAATAGATCATTTTCTTAAAATAGATTTACAGCAGAGATATGAATGTCTGAAAAAAAATTTATCGCTACTAAATATACTTATAAGCATAAATGACATTCCGTTCAACTTTTTCTAATAATTAATCCTATTCGTTTAGGTAAGCAATACTAAAAGTCTACTTGCGTAAAAAGAAAACTAAGTATAGTGAATTATTTCACTTTATTGGTCATCCAGCAACTGTAAACACCATATGCGTAGACTACAGTGTTCTTAAATACCAATACTGAACAATAAATAAAACAGCCTTTCGAGAATATACTTGCCGTATAAATTCAAATCCGTAATCAAGCCTAATAGTAAGCAATCATACTGGAGCGACTTATCTATATTCTACTATTTTAAGTAATACTGCTACCGTCCATTTTACAAACTTTCCTATTTGACGACTATTTACTTTTTCGCTATGAAAAAACAATTACTTTCCAAAATAGCACTGGTAGAAAAAAACCGCTATTTAGCGACTATTGTCCATACCTTTCTGTCACCTTATAGTGAGGTAATACTCTTCTCAAATGGCTTAGAGCTTATGGAGTGGCTAGAACGTGGAAACCAGCCTGACCTCATCATAACCGAACTAGACTTACCCAACTTTTCGGGTGCCGAACTCATTACCTACATCCGGAAAAACCTTATTTACCAACACGTGCCTATTATTATCCTATCGGCTTTGTTAGACAGTGATTCACGCATATCTTGCTTCGAATTAGGGGCAGATTCGTATTTAAGTAAGCCATTTAATCCACTGGAATTGGTTGCTAAAGTTAGAGCGATATTACGTCTTCAAGAATCGATCAGCAGTCAGGAAACCCCGAGCGCTTCTATTAATACTTCGCCCACTTTTCTCCTAAAAAACGGATCAAATCACCTAAATGGATTCTTATAAAGCCAACTAGTGCGTGATAAACAGGCCCTATTTTATTGCGTTTAAATTGAACCCTGTTCCTAATGAATTATTATACACCACTGCATATTGTGCACCTGGAAACGAACGGTGCGTACCAATATACGCTTTCACAGGCAGCGGAGTATTTAGCTGTCGTTCACCCCTTTGAGCGTGTGTATGATGCACTAGAATATTGTTTACACCATCCGGATGTAGACTTAATCATTGCAAATGAGGGTTCAGGTGGTTTTGCTTTAATTCAGGCATTGAAGATAAAGCGGCCACTCCATACCATCCATATCAGTATAACAACGAACCAAGTAAATCCTGGCCTACTAAATCGAGCCAGAGCTTTGGGGGTCGCGAATCTACATGATGCAAGTTCTAACGTGGCTTTGATGCGAATGCATCTTTCGCATTACCAGTTAAGACGTTATTATTATCAAGCTTCGCAGGAACTGCTTCATATACCATGCCTAAAGTTGACAATACCACTATGGAAAAGGTCGCTTGATATTTTGATTGCCTCATCGGTGTTGCTGGCCCTTCTACCGCTACTTTTACTGGTCTGTATCTCCATTAAGTTAGAATCACCTGGCCCTATATTGTATGATTCGAAACGAGTAGGCCCTTATTTTAAAATGTTCAATATGCATAAATTCCGAACCATGCGAACCAATGCAGATACGATGATTAGTGGTATGAAAGACCAAAACCTGTATCAAAGTTACAAACCAGAAGATGAGGATATATGCAACCGATGTGACCCTCAAACAGGAGAATGCCAACATAAATTATTTATTGGTGATGAGCATTTATGTGAGTATGCCTACTTAAAAGAAAAAGAGTCTGAAGCTACTTTCGTTAAATTCGCTAACGATCCACGAATTACACGAATAGGCCGTTTTCTCCGAAACAGCAGCATTGATGAATTACCTCAGCTGGTTAATGTATTAAAGGGAGACATGTCTCTGGTAGGAAATCGTCCGCTCCCGCTGTATGAAGCAGAGAAATTAACGACGGATGAATTCATCAAACGCTTTGCCGGTCCGGCTGGTTTGACAGGACTTTGGCAGGTAAAAAAACGAGCAAAAGGAGTGGGAAAAATGTCAGAGACAGAACGTATTGCTCTCGATATCCAATATGCTGAATCCTTTTCCTTTTTGATGGATTTTAAAATTCTGTATAACACACTTTTCGCCTTCTGGCAGAGGGAAACAGTATGATGAAGCCCTTGATATCACTCATTACAATTAATTATAATCAGACGCAAATGACACTGGATTTCTTGAGGTCCAGCGGCACCCTGGCGTATGACAATTATGAAATTATTGTGGTGGATAATGCCTCCCGCGAGGATCCAACGGAGGCTATTGATCGGTTGAGGCTTCGTCATGTTCGGGTGGTGCGGTCGACGACGAACCTGGGCTTTGCCGGAGGCAACAACTTGGGGATGGCACATGCCCGGGGCGATTATTTTTTTATTGTCAATAACGATACGGAAATGTCGCCTGATTTACTCAACCAGTTACTTGTGCCATTTACCCTAAATTCGGCTATTGCGGTAACCAGCCCTAAAATCAAATACTTTCATCAGCGTGACCTTATTCAGTATGCCGGCTATACACCGATGAATATGTGGACGATGAAAGGTCATCCGATCGGTTCTGGGCATAAAGACGACGGGCAATTCGATCAACCAGGCTATACGAACTTTGCGCACGGTTGTGCCATGATGGTTAGTCGGAGAGCCGTTCATAAAGTAGGGGGCTTTGCCCGAACATTTTTTCTGTATTACGAAGAGCTGGACTGGTCTCAGCGGATTAAAAACGCCCATTTCCTAATTTATTACCAATCCACCGCAGTCATCTACCACAAGGAATCGGCCTCGGTCGGAAGAGATAACCCACTGAAAGTTTACTACATGACCCGGAATCGGTTGCTGTATATTCGTCGGCACGGGACGTGGATGCAACAACTGGTTTTTAGCCTGTATTTTCTCCACTGTGTCGTTCCTAAACACACGGCTTCTTATTTACGGCAGGGCAGATTCAAGCATTGGTACGCTTTTCTGCGTGGTATTGGTGCCAATTTAGTCATCTCCAGCCGGTCAGACGTTTCTTAATCCCTGGTTTTCAAAACGGCCTATTATGAGTTCATCGTCTGTTCTAGTTTTCTTGTTTTGGCTTTGCGTGGCCCTAATTATTTATACGTATATAGGGTATGGTGTGTTGGTCTGGCTCCTGGTTTCGGCCCGGGATCTACTTACGGGCCGAAAACGGCCCATCGAATCGCAACCGGATTGGCCGGCGCTTACGGTGGTTGTCCCAGCCTACAATGAGAGAGGGTATCTGGAGGAAAAAGTTCAAAACTGCCTGGAATTGATTTACCCCTCCCATTTGTTGCATTTTTTATTTGTGGCCGATGGTTCAACGGACGGTTCCATGGATTACCTGATTAAACAGGATAGCGTTATACCCAACATGAGGGTCATGGGCGGGACGGAGCGATTGGGCAAAGTGGAAGCGATGAACCGGGCGATCAAACAGGTGGCGACACCGCTGGTTGTCTTCACCGATGCGAACGCCTTACTCAATCCGGAGGCTTTACTGAAATTGGCTAAACACTTTCAGAAAGCAGGGGTCGGAGCCGTAGCGGGAGAGAAACGTATACTAGTATACGGTAGCGAGGCAGCGGCCGGGGCTGGCGAAGGTTTTTACTGGAAATACGAATCGTTTCTCAAGCGCCTTGATTCCCGATTGTACAGTGTGGTTGGCGCTGCTGGCGAGTTGCTGGCACTGCGAACAGCCTTATTTACTCCGCTTGAACCCGATATTTTGCTGGATGACTTTGTATTATCGCTGCAAATCGCTGCCAAGGGCTATCAAGTAGTGTATGAACCGGAAGCGTACGCCCAGGAGCGTCCTTCAGAATCCTCGGGCGAGGAAAGGAAGCGAAAAGTACGGATTGCAGCCGGCGGTTTTCAGGCCATTCACCGTCTTAAAAGCCTGTTCAACATTTTCCACTTTGGCTGGCTGACATTTCAGTATGTTTCCCACCGGGTTCTGCGCTGGGCTGTAGCCCCCTTTTGCCTAATCATCGTTTTGGTCACCAATGGGGTGTTAGTACTCCAACAGGCGGGTGCTTTGTATGAGCAGTTACTCCTGGCGCAGACGGGTTTCTATTTGTGTGCCCTACTGGGTTATGGACTGGAAGCCCGGCAGCTGCGGATAAAGGGGCTTTTTATACCCTATTATTTCGCCTTTATGAACTGGTGCGCCCTATTGGGATATGTACAGTATCAAAAAGGGATTCAAAGCGGTCTGTGGGAGAAGGCGAAACGCGCGGCTTAGGGCTTCGAAAAAGCGTATCAGATCACTACCTAAGCGATTCAATTCATTTTCAGCTTTTTTAATGTAACCGATATGATGTTAATTTTTACAAGGTATAATGGGGTGTCAACCAGCCTCTGCCTAGTAGGTATACGAAGGATATACTGTGCCTGGAGGTGGATGCTGGGCGCCTGGCTGGTGCTCTCCATCACGGTGCCGAGCCAGGCTCAAATTCCGGAATATGAAAACCCCGTACCAATTGGGAGCGTCGTTGACACCGTATCGTTTGATCTGCGAGCCACGATCGCCGAACAGTTGCTTCCTTTTGACAGTCTCGTTCGGATTGCAACCCAGTATTCGCCGTTAATGCGCCTGGAAGATGCGGCCATTGATAGCAAGGAGGCCCAGTATCGCTATTCAAAGACGACGTTCCTGCAGTATGTTTACCCCTTTGTCAACTATGCCACGGGTAACCAGGCCCTAATTTCATCCGGTAGCCTGCAATCCGACGTGGTTCAACTGGCAAACGGCTACCGGGCGGGTTTCAATTTCCAGATACCAATTTCGGAGCTTTTTGGCCGCCGTCAGCGCATCCGGGAAACGCAGGCAAATTACCGGGTGGCCCTGGCCCAGCGCGACGCTACCCGACAACGAATTAAGCGGGAATTGATTGTCGTCTACCAGGGATTACTCACCGCCCAGCGGAAGTTACAAGCGCGAATGCGTGAAGAACAAGTCGCTTTAGTTGCTTATCGGGTTGCGGAGGTTGATTTGCAGAAAGGCAAGATTGCACCGGCTGAATTAGCCCGAATCAGTAGTTTTTACGGGACGGCCCAAAGCTACGTCGAAGAAGAGCGCGGAGATTTCCTGCGCAATTTCTACGACCTGGAGGCACTTGTCGGTGTTCCATTACTCCAACTCAAAAAATAAACGCACTACCCCATATGGTCTATTTTACACTTTATCGTTTGCTGAAACGCTATTTTTATTGGATCGTCGGCTTGCCTGCTGTGGCCGCCTGTACGGTTTTTGTGCTGACCCGGGATGCGCCAAAACAGTATTCGTCAACCGCGACCATTTACAGCTCATTGGCGGGGGCTACGTTTTCGCTATCAACCGAAGACCGAAAAAGCTATGACCAGTATTATTCAGCGAACGTCTTCGATAACCTGTTGACCACGATTCGCTCCCGCGAAACGATAGGACAGGTGGGGCGACGGCTACTGGCCCAGCATTTATTGCTCAACCAGGCCAATCCAACTATTGTGGGAAAACCGGGCTTTGTCCGTCTGAATACCATTGTGAGCGATAGTCTGCGGCAGCAGATTGTGGTGCCGGGCGACTACCACCGTACCTACGCCCGGCTGGATAGCCTGTACTGGCTTCCGTCAGACAATCCGTTAAAAAAACTATTGCGGAATTCGGCGTTTTATTACTCGATTGCTTATATCAATCGGAATTTAAAAGTTGAGCGAAAAGAAACCAGCGATATTCTGGAATTTTCGTACGGGTCTGACGATCCTGCCGTTAGCCAGCAAACGCTCTCGTTGGTCATTGATGTTTTCAAAGACCGCTACACGGAAATCAAAAGTGCCGAAGCGCGGGCGGTCGTCCAGTACTACGAACGGAAATTTATTGCGACGCGTGATCGCTTGTACAAAGCGGAAGAGCTGCTGCGGGATTTCGGCGCCAACCACGACATCATTAACTATGCCGAACAAACGAGAAATGTTGCGGCTTCCCGGGAAGTACTGGAGTCTGACTTTTACAAAGAAACAATGCGGCTGGAAGCAACCAAAGCGGCTCTATCGTCGCTGGAGAAACGCATGACCAATAATGCCACCCTGCTTTCTACCAACGATGAATTGTTAGTAAAGCGTTCGGAGCTCACTGACGCCCAGTCCCAACTGGCCAGTGCTGAGGTGACCGGAGCGGCCCGAAATGTTGTCGATCAGTTACACAAACGCACAAACCTGTTGGCGGATGAATTGAAGTCGATGGCTCGCAAGTATTATAATGTCAATAATACCATTGAGTCCTTACCCCAGCATGCTATGGTGGACGAGTGGCTCGTCAAAATGATCGAGTATGAAGAGTCGGCCGCCCGGTTCAACACCTACCAGGACGTGCTGAATACGTACGATGAAAAATCCCGCAAGATGGCTCCTTTGGGCTCACGCCTGAACCATTTTGAGTTTAAAGTACAGCTGGCTCAAAAAGAATACGCCACCGTGCGGGATCACCTTAATCAGGCGCGTATCAAACAGAAGAACGCGGAAATTTCCGGGCCGCCAATGGTACTGGACCCCCCTATTTATCCCCAGGAGCCACAACCCTCGAAACGAGGCATGCAAATCGGTGGAGCGTTCCTCGCGGTTTTTTTTCTGACTATGCTGGTCGTATCGATGCGCGAATATTTCAATCACACCATTCAAAGTCCGGTTCGCGCCGAACAACTCACACATACAACCCTGGCAGCCGCGTTTCCACTCATCCCGGGCCGTTATTCCAACCGATTGCGGTATATTAAACGGTGTATGCTGGAACAATTGCGGAGTGTCGTAACGGTAGAACTCGGCCGCTTATCACGGCGTAATGCCCATTTGATCATACTGGCCAGTACGCGCCCCAACCAGGGCAAGTCGTGGATTGGAGACGCGCTTAGCGAGCATTATGCGCTGGCTGGAAGCCGGGTGCTTTACCTCAAACCCGAAGGGCACAATTTATTGGACACCAACTTACTCACCAGGCCACTGGACGACACGGCGTTGGTCAATGTACACTTCTATCCGATTAATTCGACGTTTATTGATGCGTCCGATATTACGCAATTTGTACACAACAACGCGGCTTCGGACAATCCCTATGATTACATATTTCTGGAATTACCCAGCCTGATGGAAGCCGCTATTCCGGCTCATCTGGTTTATCAAAGTAGCTTGTCTCTGCTGGTAATGGACGCTCAGTCGGTCTGGACCAAAACCGATCAATCCTTGTGTACCCTGTACCAAAAAGCCTCCGGCGGAAATGTCAAATGTGTCCTGAACCGAGTGGATATGGGTCTTATGGATTCCTTGCCGCAGATGACCCCTGTTTCTGCTTCGCAAACTGTACCCCAGGTGGCTATTAATTACGAAGGGTAATGAAAAAAGGGCTTACGATACGGCAGCTTTTACAGAAAAATGCAGTTATCTCCCTGTTGGGCAATGGCTTAAATGCCATCCTGGGTTTGCTGACGCTTATGATCCTGGTTCGCTTGACGAATGCGGAAACGTTTGGTCAGTGGATTCTATTCCTGACCCTGTACACCCTGTTCGATACACTGCGCACCGGACTGGTCCTCAATGGATTGATCTTCCACACGGCCCATACAAACGAAGAGACGACCTTTCGGCGCTGGGCGGGTGCGGCCTGGCAAATAAGCATTGTCCTGACGATAGCGGCCAGTTTGCTGATAGGGGGTGGCGCTTGGCTTTTTCAGGAAAACGGCTGGGGGAACGATTGGTTTATGCAGGTGGTATGGATTTGGGTGCTTACGGCTTTTGTTTCCATGCCAGCCATCCACAGCGTCTGGTTCTGGCATTCGAGGTCCCAGTTTAAGCCCATGCAAACCGTTAGACCAGCCATACAACTCCTTTTTTTACTTTTTATTGGGGTGAATGAATTGGCTGACAATCCGTTGACGGTTGAGGGGTTGTGCAAAGCGTACGGAACGAGTTATGCACTGGTCAGTCTGGCGACAATCGTGCTGGGACCGAATTACCTGCATAGCGTTGGGGCGGCTACGGCCCAGGAGCGGAAACCCTTAGTGGATTTCGGGAAATATTGCTCGGGGACGCTGCTTGTTTCAAATTTATTGCGCAGTTCCAATACGCTGCTCATTGGTGCTTTTCTGAATCCGGCGGCTGTGGTGATTTACGCCATTCCCCAACGTTTGCTGGAGTTGGTAGAAATGCCGGTTCGGAGTATTGTCGTTACGGATATTCCCCAGTTAGTGGCCTTTCGCCAGCGTCAACAGCCCGGGTTGTTGGCCCATTATTTCCACACCCAGGCCGGCCAGGTATGGGTAGCGATGTTGCCGGTTTCCCTCGTCGGTTTTCTCTTAGCCGAACCACTGGTTGTTCTCCTGGGTGGAACCGAATTGGATGAAAGCGCCACCATTCTCCGCTGGTTTATGATCTACACGGCTTTTTTGCCGCTGGAACGCTATTCGGGCGTCGGCCTTGATGCCGTCGGACAACCAAATCGAAACTTTCTAAAGGTGAGTGTGATGCTCATTTTGACACTGCTCGGTACCACAATCGCTGTCCTCTGGCAATCCCTCGTTGCCGTAGCGGTAGTGAATACCGTGATTTTTTTAATCGGGTTGCTGCTCGGTTTTTACCTAATCCGCCCCTACGCCCCCATCTCCCTGGCTGCCGCCATGCGGGCTGGATGGCAGCAGGGAGGCACTTTCATTAAACAAATACGCCATGAATTGGTCCGTTGAACAGTTGCCTGCTTTTGATGGGCGAAAAACCCTGCAAGCCGTGCTGTTCACAACGGTTGCGGTTTTAGTAGGGATCGTTGTGGCCCAGAATGATCTCTTGGTAACGGGGGCATTGGTGGCTTTGCCGATTGTTTTGTTTTTCATCATTCGTTGCCTGACTCACCCGCTACTCGGTATTTTGGCCTGTCTGCACGTCAATTTTATCGTCAATGGCTTATTTCGATTTGCAGCCAAAGAAGTCACCTACGGTATTGCTATTGATGCCATCCTCTTTCTAACGCTGCTGGGTATTTTCACCAGTTCACGCCCGGATGCCAGCAAACGGCTTCATAACCCCGTGTTTTACATTTTGCTGGCCTGGTTTCTGTTTACGCTATTGTTGTATTTTAATACCGAAGCAGTAAGCCAGGAAGCCTGGTTCTATGCCGTTCGCAGTTTGTCCTTTTACTGGCTGCTGACGGTTGGTTGCGGGCTCATGCTGCTTCGGAATATGCGCCATCTGAACGTGGTCATCAATACGTGGCTGATCTGGTCTTTTATTGCGGCCGTCTGGGGCTTTAAACAGCAATACGGCGAGCTAACGGCCGGAGAACAGGCCTGGCTGGCGGCTGGTGCTGCCAAGCAACATATCTTATTTGGCAAGCTGCGAAGTTTCTCATTTTATTCCGATGCGGGTCAATTCGGTGCGGAAATGGCATACGCTGCCCTCTATTGCATCATCCGGTTACTTGATACCCAGGCGTGGAAGACCCGAATCCTGTATGCTTTCCTTTTTGCCGTCTATTTTTGGGGATTTGCCGTTTCAGGAAGTCGTGGCCCCCTGTTCATTTTTATTGCGGGTTTTCCGGTGTATTTACTACTGCGGAAAAATATCCCTCTCCTAATCGTTGGTATTCTGTTTTCCGGTCTGGCTTTCGGGTTCCTCAAGTATACCTACATTGGCCAAAGTAACTACCAGATTCAGCGCATGCGTAGTGCCCTCAGTCCGGCCAAGGATGCCTCCTTTCAGGTTCGGCTTCACAACCAGCGTATGCTGGCCGATTACTTATCAACCCGCCCTTTAGGCGGAGGAATAGGATCTGGAGGTGAAATGGGGATGCGCTTTGCGCCGAACACGTTCCTGGCCCGTACCGCATTGGACAGCTGGTACGTCCGGGTTTGGGTCGACACGGGGGTGGTGGGCGTAACGCTCCATGTCATCAGCCTGATGGCCATCGGTCTCATTGGCTACCGACGTATCAGTCGGCTGCGTCACCCCAAACTAATTTCCAAAATGGCGGGCCTCTACTGCGGCTACGTCGGCATCTGCGTAGCCAGTTACGGCAACCAGCTCTTTGGCCAACACCCTACTGACGTTATGATGCATCTGAGCATTGTTTTTTTTGTGATTTGTCCGCGAATAGAAAAACAGTTGCACGCCGAAAGCCAACAGGTTCCGGCCGTTAATGCGTGATCGAATGTAGCGGTTGTCTCGTCTATCCACTTTATAAAAACAAGCCCTTATGCTGTCTTTTCTGGAGTATGTCGCCTATGCAATTTACGGTTTTACAGCCCTGAATGTGCTCTACATTTTTTTGTATGCCCTGGCCGGGAACATTCCGCTCCGGAAACGGGATAAAAGGGAACCGGAAACCACCCATTTTCGGAAAATGCTGCTCCTGCTGCCTGCCTACCGGGAAGATGCCGTCATTATTGATTCGGCCCGAAATTGTCTTCAACAAACGTATCCTACCGACTTATTCGATGTGGCGGTGATTGCCGACTCCCTACAGCCCCATACCATGGATCAGTTGCGAAGCATGCGCGTGACGGTCATAGACGTATCTTTTGAAGTTTCCACCAAAGTAAAATCGTTGATGGCAGCGCTGAATCAGTTTACCCAGACCGACTATGAAGTAGCCGTTATCCTGGATGCGGATAACCATTTGGCGACGGACTTTTTAACCCGCATTAACCAAGCGTTCGACAAAGGATGGCGGGTTGTGCAGGGTCACCGGGTGGCCAAAAATACGAATACGTCGGTTGCCATCCTGGACGCGGTCAGCGAAGAGGTCAACAACCATTTGTTTCGGAAGGGACACCGGGTGTTGGGCCTGTCATCGGGGCTAATTGGCTCCGGAATGGCTTTCGAATACGATCTACTTAAAGCCTTGCTCGCCCCAAGTACGGCCGTTAGCGGTTTTGACAAAGAACTTGAGCTTCGAATTTTAAAACAACGCATTCGGATTGAGTACTTGGAGAACGCTTATATCTACGACGAAAAAGTGCAAAACGGGGCCGTATTTGAACACCAGCGAACTCGTTGGATTGCAGCCCAATTTCGGCATTTGCGGTTGAGTTGGGCTTCCGGGATTCGGGGGCTGCTGATGGGCAATGTTGATTATGCCGACAAGGTTTTCCAAACCTTGTTGATTCCCAGAGTCTTGCTTCTGGGCATGTTGTCGGCCAGTTTGTTGCTGGCTCTTGTCGGCCAGCTTTTCCCATGGGCCGGGTTTATCGGAGGGCAATTGTTGGTTTTGCTGGTCAGTTTGTATCTGGCCATTCCGAGCAGCCTGAAACGCCAGGTTGGTTTAGCGGAGCTTCTCAAACTTCCTGGCCTGATTATTCGGTACATGCGCGCCATTCTGAATTACAAAAAGGCCCGTCGTCGCTTTCTGCATACACCGCACACGACGGCAATGGTTGATGCCAAAGCCAATTCCTGATCCTTTTTTCATGTCCTATAAACCGTCATGCCGATGAACAGCCTCGTTTGCCTCAGCAGCACCAATTGGGAAGGCGATTTTCAGAAGTCGATTGTGCAACTTCTCACGGAATTAGCGCCCAAATACACCGTCTTGTTTGTCGATTACATGTTTACGTTCAAAGATGCTCTTTCCCATTGCATGGGCCATAAAAAAGTACCGATGCGAAAGTTACTGGGGCTGGAAGACAACCTGACAAAATACCAATTGGAAAACGGAAGTACGGTTTATGTGCTGACCCCTCCGCTAACTCCCCCTTTAAACTGGTTGCCCGGTAATTTGCACGATCGTCTTTTGCCACTTAATGCTGCGGTTTTAGGTCATAGTATCCGAAAGGCGATGAAACGCTTGAAGATGGAACACCCAGTATTGATTAACGCCTATAATCCAACCTATGGAATGGCGCTAAAAAACGCACTGAACGCCAGCGCTCAGATCTATTATTGTTACGATGAAATAGCCGCTTCAAAATGGCTTTGCAAGCATGGTGTTCGGTTTGAATCCCAGTATGTACAGGCCGTGGATGCCGTCATCACTTCGTCAGAAACGCTGCAAATGAGCAAAAGTAAGCTGCAGCCCAACTGTTTTTTGGTGCGGAATGGCGCCAATACGGAGCTGTTCCGGCAAGCTCACTCATTACGCGCATCAGTTGGGCAGCCGGTTAAAACGGTTGGCTATCTGGGCACCATTGATGACCGGCTGGATGTACCGCTACTCCAGTTTTGTTTTGAGATTATGCCGGATGTACACTTTCAGTTTTTAGGCCGGGTTACGGACCCGGCCATCCGGGATCAGTTGGCTATTTATCCTAATGTTACCTTTGTCGGGGCAAAGAAGCCCCAGGAGCTGGCTCGGTGTATGGCGGACATGCACGTTGGAATAATACCATTCGTTTGCAATGCTCATACGTATACCATCTACCCGTTAAAGCTGAATGAGTACCTGGCCGCAGGCCTTCCGGTGGTTTCCACTCCGTTTTCGATCCTGGATGATTTTAAGGAAATCATTGCCATTGCCCATACCCCATTCCGGTTTGCCAGCGCCTTACGCGATGCACTGGCCGAAGATGACCTTACCAAAATCCGGGCCCGAATGCAGCTGGCAGCCCAAAACTCCTGGGCTCATCGGGCCCGGGAGTTTGACGATCTGATCGCACGAACCGTAGCCCGTAAAACAGCGAAAAAAGCGGTGCTACCGGACGAAACGACCAACGTATTGACGACTTCCCGCGATGACTCGTAGCCAATAGATGCCAGGGTGCAATGGTTTTGTAAAAACAGTCAGCTCTTTCGTTGGTTGGGCGGGGGTGTTTTCCAGCATGATCTGACCGGTGCCATTGACTAAAACCCACCTGCGGATCGGCTCCCCGTTGGATAGGGTTACCAGCAGTTGATCTGGGGTTGGAGAAGGGTACATTTTTAATGTTACCTCCGCAGATGGCTCCAGGAGCGTTTGCCGCTCATACCAGTTTTTGGGTAAAGGGGACCCTTCTTCAAAGGCACCAATGTCGTATGATTTTCCTTTGGGACGGGGTTCATCAACCAGGTCGGTAAGAACGCCAAACGAACCCGTATTGACCCCGCTATCAATTAAAGGGGACCCCGTTCCCAGGCGAAAATCACCATCAGCGGGATTAGTAAACTTAGCTTGGGCTAAGCTGGCGGCGGTATAATTATTTTCTTGATTGATTCGAACATGGTGATCCAAAGTGGTTATATAATTACTATCCCTAACCATAACAATGGCATTGTTGATCAAGGTGTTGACCTGGGTCTCGTTGTACAACCGGATGCCATCCTGCCCACTGCTGACGATCGTGTTGTTGACCAGCCAAACCGGTGCATTGACCGGCGTGTTGGCCCGCT
>NZ_BAAGWE010000012.1:0-97172 GCF_054780515.1 Larkinella harenae
GTGTTGAACTCACCGCCACGGGGGGCAGTACCTACCGCTGGGACAACGGAGCCACTTCCCCCAAGCGCACCATCACCACTGCCGGGACTTACTCGGTCACCGTCACCAGTGGCAATGGCTGTAGCAGTTCCACTTCCGTGGTCGTCACCGATCAGCAGCAACAACTTTCTAGTCCTAATCTGGCAAGTACGACAGTTACCCAGGGAAGTCCTACCCTGATGCTGACGGCCACCAACTGCCCTGGAACTCTCCATTGGACCGGACCTGATGCCACAACCGGTACCGGTACGATTTATGTGCTTACTAACAAACCGGGAACGTTCGTCTATCAGGCTACCTGTATTGTTGATCAGTGCGCCAGCCCAACCACGACACTTTCAGTTATCGTTAACGCCCCCACCGCTTCGGAATCTTATGATGGCTATATTAACGGCGCTGACTGTGCTTCCTTCCGAGGCTGGGTCTGGAACGCCGAACAGCCCAACAACCCTGTGCGCATCGACATCCTGAATGGAGATCGGCTTATCACTACCCTGATAGCCGATCAGTTCCGGCAAGATTTGCTCCAGGCGGGTAAGGGTAATGGACGTCATGGATTCATGTGGCCAATCCCCCAGGAGCTTAAAGACGGTTCTTCCCTCCTGCTATCAGCTCGAGTCAGTGGCCACGGCTTTGTCCTGAAAGATGCACCCAAAGCGATCATCTGTCATCCAAACCCAACGCCAGGGCAGAATCATCCCCCCCAGCTTCCGGCAGCGATCCCCGCTTTGGTGGCTCAGCTTGACGTTGCGTTCGTAGCCGAACTACCCGCCTTCTCTGATCCCGAGGCCCAACCGCTCAGTCATGAGCTGGCAGGATTACCCGCCGGGTTACGTTTTGATAGCGCCCGACGTGTCATCCATGGCACACCCACGCAACCGGGCACCTTTGTGCTCACTTACCAGGCAACCGACCCACAGGGGGCAAGCAACAGCACCACTCTCACACTGACCGTGCAGTCACCCACTACCTCTCCCGTAGCAGGGGCTTTGGATGGCTCCCTCTACGGGGCCGACTGTGAAACCTTCCGCGGCTGGGTCTGGGACCGCACCCAACCTAATACTCCTTTGTGGGTCGAACTGCTTGATGGAACAACCGTTATTGCCACCCTGCTTGCCGATCAATTCCGACAGGATTTGCTGCAAGCCAGCAAGGGCAATGGACGCCATGCCTTCATTTGGACCATTCCGGCCTCGCTCAAAGATGGTAAGCCCCACTCCCTCTCGGCTAGGGTTGTAAACCCCGGATTCATCCTGAATGGGGGGCCTAAAACCATTCACTGCCAGGCACAGCCCGCCCCGGTGGGCAACCAACCACCCCAGCCGCCCACGCCTACGGTTTTGGTCGCCCCTCTGACAGCCCAGGTTGGCGTGCCTTTCTCAGCAACCCTGGTGGCCTTTACCGATCCGGAAGGCCAACCGCTTCAGTACCGTCTGGAGGGGTTGCCCCCGGGCTTAAACCTTGAAATGCCTAACCGTACCCTCAGCGGAACACCCACCCAAGCGGGCACCTTCGTACTGACCTATCAGGCGACTGATCCGCTGGGGGCCAGCAATAGTGTGAGTTTTCCGCTCACGGTGCAATCCGCCGGCAGTGCACCCCTCACGGGTAATTTTGAAGGGTTCCTCGATAAACTTGACTGTGGAGGCATCCGAGGGTGGGTATGGGATCGGGACAAACCCAACACCCCGCTAACGGTTGAGTTTTACCTGGAAACGAGCCCCGGAACGATTACAGTACTAGGCAGCACGGTGGCCAATATTTACCGGCAGGATTTGAAGGATGCGGGCAAGGGTAATGGTGCGCACGTCTACAACTTCACCCCGCCGGCCAGTGTCACCAACGGCACGCTGGTGTTTGCCCGGGTGCTCGGTTCGCATTTTGTGCTCAGCGGTTCACCCAAGACCTACCACTGCACTCCAGCGGCCCGGATATCGGCAGAAACACCCCAATCGCTGCAGGTACAGGTGCTAGGGAACCCCGTTCGGGGTGATGCCGTAGTGTTTGAAGTGCGGGGTGCCGAAGGGCAAAACCTGCAAATGCGGCTATTGGATGAGCGTGGACTTGTGATTGCCGAACGGGCGCAGCCTCGAGCGACCGCGCTGGAACACCATACGCTATCAGTAGCTGGGCAGGCACCAGGGGTGTTAACCCTGCAGGTGCACACGCCCACACAGGTAAAAACAGTGAAGCTGTTGTACGCCAACTAATAACGATTACCCCTCCAAGGGCAAACGGGTTATTGCAAATGCGCTAACCCGTTTGCCCAAAATCTTGGTAAGTAGCTAATTTTGGAACAAGATGTGAATCACGTCTGATCGGATGGTTACGTACCCTTCTAGTATCCTGGGTTTTCCCGCGATTATCTCAACCGTAGCTTTTCAACCGAGTTGCACCGCTGAAGTCAGATAAAGTACACGTAAGTCATTTCATGGCAGTAAAAGAAGCTCTTTTTTTTCCCACGACTCGCTGTGGTCCAGAGAGGTTGAAGCCAACGGATTCATTTATTGGAGTCGGCAGCTCGTTGTCTTGTTTATCAATGGAGAGAATAGCAGTTGCTCCAATCGCTTGATTAGGCGATAAGATCAGCACCTCGTTCATCTTAAGGGTAGAAAGCTAAGACCCTGTTTAACGTAAGAAGGTCCTACAAAAAACTTGTCCACGAAACGGCATGGCTTATACGCAATGTCTACTTGAAACCATTTTCTATAGGAATAAAAAGGGGAGGAACCCGCAACCCGGCCCTCCCCTTTCGTTTATCTATTTGTTATTTCGATCTTACTTCGATGCTCTGAATTTCATGATTGTACCCGGTCCGTAATACAACACATAGTACACATCGGGGTTTACATTACTTAAGACAATATCAACTGGGGTTATAGCTGGTGAAAATAAGCTCATTGCTGGATCATCGCCACTGGCAATTCGAGCGGGCGACGAAAAGCCAAACTCCGTCACAATGCTTTTACCACTGGGGGTCAATAAGATATCTGTAATACCCGAAAAACCTTCTTTGTATAGGGTTGGTGAAACAGGCGCGCTACCGGTAGCACTCACTTTATAAATTTTTGAAAGACCAGCCGGAAACGGAAAACCGGTCAGCGTACTGACCAGGAAATGGGTACCATCATATACAATTCCTGTCGGTACCGCATCAATTGTTGAAGTCCCCACTGCTGGGAATAAGGGGTTTGGATCATCGGGAAACGTAGCGAAAATACTAAGGCTTCCATCCACTTTCTTACGGCGAACAATAGCGTTGGCGCCTGCATCAACGATAAACAAATCACCGTCAGGCCCAAATGTAAGGTTGTATGGATTAGAATCTGGATCATCAGGCGCATTGGGATGTTCCTTTCTGACAAATGTGCCGATATCTTCGCTGTGAATTGTGCTGAAATCGACTGCAGGCGTTGTTCCGGGCACAAAACCTGACACATCGGCGATGTATAATTTATCCTCCGTAGCATGCAGGATATACAACTTCCCATATTGATACACCAAATGATTGAGGCCTTCAGGTGAGTTTTCGGGACTCATCAGGGATGGAAAACCCGTTATAACCGGAAAAACGCTACCCGATGGCGTAACGACCGTAACCTGGCCATTGTTAACCGTCCCACTTCCCGCTTCAGTCACCCAAACATTGCCTTTCGGGTCTTCGGCCATGCCCAGAGGGGACTTGAGCCCTGTGGCCAACGGAGGGCCTGGCACGGGCTCGAAGGTCGTAGGAGTCGGAAACTGATGATCAACCAATACACAGCTTGAAAATCCTAGCAGGAAAAAGCCAACCAGCGCAAAAGGCTGACATAATTGCGAATAGAATCGTTTTGTAGTCATCTTGAAATAGGAAAAAGAAAGATAATCTGAACGCTTTTAACAGCGGTTTTGAAGTAGTCCGGTTTTTTGAAAGTGGCAGTAGGTAAAAGCTATAAACAAGCTACCCATCGCTCCAACCAGTTTCTACACCGGTCCTATCGTCGGAGCTTTTTGACCCGGTGGCGTCTCAATTCCTGGTTGCTTACTGGAGGCCTTTCGTCAGGAAGTGACTTCAAATAATCCTGGCTGGGTAACGGGGCGGATTAAATAACCAGTTCTATTCTTCGCCCTCCAGCTGTCACGGCCTTGAAAACTTACTCCTTCGACCTATCGCTTTACAGCGTAGCCGGCATAGAGCATATTCATATCGGAATCTTCCACCAGGCAGAAGTTTGCACCCAACTCCACAAAGGTCCATTCGCCTTTGACTCGTTTCCTGAGAAAGCTCAGCATTTTAGGCAGGGAAATGTTGGGCTTGGAACCTACATGTTCCTTCCATTCCAATCGGTTGGCTTTGAGGAGATCTTTCAGTTCATCCGGCCGAATGAACATGTCCCAGACGTGGAGATTGGGGGGCATAAAAGCCCAGCGTTTCCATTCCTGCCAAATTTTAATGGCAACAAGCTTGCTGATAAACGTCCTGTTGATGGTGTCATAAACAAATATGCCGTTGGGTTTGAGCACCCGGGAGATTTCAGAAATAACCTTCGGCAAATCTTCCACATGCTCTAGGACATCACAACAAAAAATGACATCAAACGACGCATCCGGAAAAGGAATTCGCTCACCGGACCCGACTTCGTAGCGGATGGCAAGTTTTGCAGCGTTGGCGTGATTTCGGGCCGTATGGATTGACTCCGCAGCCGGATCAATTCCAGTCGTGTTGAATCCCATTTTACTAATCTCTTCGGTGAGGATTCCACCTCCACACCCTACTTCCAGCGCTGATTTTCCCGCAGCGTTTATCATTAGCTTTTGTAAAACTTTCTTTGCAAAGCCAACCCGCCAGGGGTTTACGGAAGTTTTTAGAATATGGAGCACACTATCGGGCTTCCACCATATATCGCCTTCCTTTTTATAAACAGCATTGTTTATCTGGTTATATACCTCTGTAGCAACTTTCTCCATCGTTCATCAGGAATAAATAAGACTCATTTATAGAATAAAATGGGCAATAACTGGCCTTCGGCAAGCGAAGCGATAGGCCACTTACCGGTTTTTCAGACTAGAAATCGAGGAGGACTGGGATGCTGTTGCATCACGGCCTTATCAGTTCATTCTAGGGACTAGAAGGAATTGAACGGACTTGATGGGTAAAATTCCAAGGCTGATTCTTAATTTGCAACGGGCACTAATCCATATTCCAGCATGATCTTCTTTATTTTCCCCATGTCTGGAGGACCTCCTGCCCTCATTATTCCCAGCAAGTCTTTGAAGTAGTTGGAAGTAAACACCCCGGGATTCGCAAAAGCCAGGATTTCCACCGTTTCGCTGGTGTTGTTCGTAAAACTATGAATCCTCCCTCTTTTGATGAAGTAATGGTCGCCGGGGTTAAGTTGGAGAATCTGGTCATCCACCGTCAGCGTGAGCGACCCCTTTATACCATACAAGGTTTCATCAAAATTATCGTGGTAGTGCGCTGCTGGCACTTTCGCGTTTGGATGAATGACTACTTTAAACAATGTAAACTGGGCATTGGTGTCAGACGCATCTAAACAAAAATGGACTTCTAACCCATTGCCCAGGTTGATCACCTCAGAAGGTTTCATAGGATTTGCTTTGTTAACCAGGACAAAGTAAATCAGCAACTTCATGTAAAAAATTGATCCGAATCAAGAAAGTTATAAATGCCTGTTTCTTTTTCGGATGCGGCTCAACGTCTCTGGGGTTACGCCCAAATAACTGGCGATATGGTATTGGGGCAACCGGTTGATCCAGTGGGGAGATTCTTTCAATATCCGACGGTATTTTTCATCGGGCGTTTCAGTCGCCATGTTACTGAGCATATTTTTGAGCCAGGCCACCGTGCGCCCCCGGTTTATGATTTGGTACAGTGCATAATCTGGAATGGTTCGGGTGGCATATTCCCATTTCTCCCGGTTGAGATAAAGAAGGTGGCAATCTTCCAGCGCCTGCATGCTCATGGTAGAAGGAATTCGATTGATAAAGCTCTCCATTTCCCCACACCACCACCCTTCCTCGGCGAAAAAGATATTTCGTTCATTGCCTTCCGACGTGGTATGGTATTGTCGCAGGCAACCTTTCAAGACAAATGAAACGTGCTTTACCACTGCATCCTGCTCAAAAAGCATTTCGTTTTTAGGAAGAATTTGCTCGCCAAAAAGCGGGAGAAATTTTTGAAATTCCTCTTCCGGGAAATGATGTCTTTGCCGTAATGTCGTAAGCAGTAAGTGGGATTCCATCATGTAGTTCAAGATTAGCTCGATTAACCCATAGGGATTGTTTCTGGCAACTTGTCCCTACGAAGAATAACCTTTCTAGAAAGTAAATACAGGTAAATCCTGGATCTACCTACCAGCAGCCCAAAGGGAAAGAAATAATTTACGGAGCCCTAAAGAAGTTTAAGAGCAGGAAATTGATGAGGGCCTGGGTTCTTAGACTTGCCACTTACTCAAAAATATAACCTGGGTGTAACCAATTACAACGGCGGTAAGATCGAGTCAATCGTTCCCGACATCTACTATAAAAAAGAAAGTCCCTACGCGCTTCCGAAAATCAACCGGTTTGGTCCGCAAACAACAGCGTTCCCGTTGGAGGTGACACAACGATTAACCAGCGGTTTAAAATAGGAACTGATCATCAGTGCTCCACTTTTGCTACCAGGGTCCGTTCAACCAAGCCAGGCTTTAGGGCTAAACCAGGAACACTTTCTTTCCTGAACGGCTCATTCGTTAGCTTTTCGCGTTTGTTTCGAATTGCAGCCCCATTTAGCGTACACAACGAATTCGGATCCGGTCAATCTGGGGCGTCAACCAGGGTGTAAAAAATCAATCTAGTTTCAAAAGAATGCTGGAATGACAGCTTGATATGCGGTCGTCAAACTGTTACATTTGAAGGCATATCTCGTTCCTTCACCATGAATACCAGCCAAGAGATTCTATTCTTTTTCAGTGCCCTGGGCGCGTTCAACGGATTAGTTTTAGGTGTCTTCCTGCTGTTTTTTACCCAGAAGAAGTACCTGGCCAACTACATGCTGGGTGCTCTCCTATTGGCACTTAGCGTTCGAATCGGCAAATCGGTTTTTCTTTATTTTGACGGCCGGTTACCCAAAATCTACCTGCAAATCGGTCTTTCTGCCTGTTTTTTTATCGGTCCTCTGCTGTATTTTTTTGTGCGTTCGGCCGTAAAACCGTTGGAAAAAGTACCGAAAAGCTGGGTTGGAACGATCATTTTGTTGGCCCTCGTCATTATCACAACGGGAATTCTCTTCCCGTATGAAGCATTTCCGGCCTATTGGAATCAGTATTTTGCCAAAATCATCTATATACAATGGTTTTGCTTTCTGCTGGCTTCCGGGTGGGCCATTCGGAGCCTATTGGCGAACCTGTTCCGCCGGGATTACCGCATGAAACCCGCCGAAACCTGGATCTGTATGATCTTTGCGGGCAATGCGGTCATCTTTCTGTTTTATTTTACCTCCCTGATCAATGCTCCATTCGCTTCCTATATCAGCGGAGCCATTGCCTTTACCCTGATTCTATACCTGATGGCCACCCTACTGGTTTACCGGAAAAATACCGACGCGCTTTTGCTGGTTTTACCCGACAAGCCCATGCCTAAAAAGCTAAACGAATCCGATGCGCAACGCTGGCTGACCAAACTCGAAAAAGTGATGACGGAAAAAGCCGTTTATAAAAACCCTGATCTGAAGCTACATGATTTGTCAAACGAAATACAGATCTCCGCACACCAGCTCTCGGCCTTACTCAACGATCACCTGGGCAAAAATTACACCACGTACATCAACGAATACCGGATTGCCGAAGCCTGCAACAGGATGACCAATGAACCGCGTTTTACCCTGGAGGCCATTGGGTATGAAGTGGGCTTTAATTCCAAATCAACCTTTTTTGCCGCCTTTAAAAAAATTAAAGGAGTTACCCCTTCCAATTACCAACAATCTACTAATCAAACCATTACCTTATAAAAACAGTACGGTTTTATAAATTCATACGCCTGTTTTTCTTTTCCTGAACCCCTACTACCGATCTGCTGCTGACTTTTGGATTCAACCACATCCTTTGTCAATCAGCCATGAAATTCACCGGCTTGCTCTTCGTAACAGGTTTCCTGTTCACACTGGCTCATTCGGTCCTTAGTCAGCCCACTTATTCGTTGAATGCCACCATTGTGGATGCCCGGCAGCAACCCGTGGCAGTGGATGCCCATCTGCTTTCCCTACCCGATTCTGTCCTACTGAAAAGTGGCCACTTTCCGGATGGTCGCGTTTCTTTTTCAGCCATCCGACCTGCCAAGACCGTTCTCCGGTTAAGAAGCCTGTCGTTTGCAGATTCCCTGATTGCCCTTGCAGACAGATCCTTTTCGCACCGGAATTTGGGAGTAATTGTCCTGCGGGAACAGGCCATTCTAATGAATGAAGTCCGCTTCACCCGCCAGCCCCCCCTGGTCCGGCACGGAATCAACGGCACGATAGAGGTGCAGGTTGCGGGTTCCATACTGGCGGGTAGTGCTTCCGTCAACCAACTTCTCGAACGATCCCCCGGCATTACCTTTACGGAAGGGCGGATCAGCGTGGTGGGGAAAGGCGAAGCACTGATCTTCTTAAACAATCAGGCCATCACGTACGAGCAAATGATGACGATACCGGTTAGCCAGATTGTTCGGGTGGAAGTTATTGTCAATCCCTCGTCCCGCTACGATGCCGAGGGAAAAGCCGTGATTCGGATTATAACCCGGCAAAATGCCGAACGAGGGACTTCGGGATCGGTGATGCAGCAGTTGACCTATTCGCCTTTTGCCGGGGGTGAAGGCAATACCCTGGCCGATTTTACGTACCGGCACGGTAAGCTGACCGTATCCGGGAATTACACCTTCCGCACCGGCAAGGACCGTGAGGTGCTTTACACCACCCGAACCCGGCCGGATTCGGCGATCTTTTTACGTTCGGAATTAACGACTGACTGGCAGCGACAGCTCCGCAATTATTCCAGCTATAGCCTGGGGGCCCAGTATAATCCAACAGCAAACGCAGTCCTGTCCCTGGCCTACAAAGGAAACCTGGATCGCCTGGGCGGTCGACAATACAGCCAAAATAAGATCGATGACGCCGTCAATCAGGGGCTTTACAACAGCACGCTCGCCAAAAATGAAAAACGGCTCAATCACTCGTTCCTCCTGAATTACAACCGTACCCTGGATTCACTCGGCTCCGCTTTTTTTGTGGGCAGTCAGGTTGCTCGCTTCCAAACGGATGTCCGTGATGGAATTCAGGAAAGCAATCTCCTCAATGACAGCAGCTTCGCACGGCTCCTTAAAAATCACCAATCGTATCATATCACAATTTGGAGCACCCAACTGGATTATACCAAACGGTTTGGTAACGGCAATAAGCTCGAAACGGGGTTAAAGCTCTCCTTCGCCAGCACCGCTTCCAGCACCGACTTCCTCATTGCCGCTTCCGAAGATGGTTTTCAGTTTGACCCTGCCCTATCCAGCCAGTTTGATTACACCGAACGCATCCCTGCAGCCTATATTCAGTACGACGGCGGACTTGGCAAGCGCACCCGTTATGCGGCCGGTATTCGGGGTGAGTGGACGCAGTACGAACTCAACACAAGTGCCGGATCCGGCCAGCAGCTTCAAAAAAGTTACGGCCATCTGTTTCCCAATTTATTGCTGACAAAAGCGGTTTCGGCGGAACTGAACGTTCGCCTTTCCTACGTGGCTAAAATTACCCGCCCGCGGTATCAGGCCCTGAATCCGTGGGTGATTTATCAGGATCCTTTCACGAGCATCCAAGGAAACCCCGGTTTACGCCCCGAAAAGGTTCATTCGGTTGAAACGGGACTGAGCTACCGGGATTTTGATCTGCGAGCCGGTTATAATTTCACCAAAGACCCCATAAGCGGAGCTGCTTTGCGGGGCGATGGCCCCAACAGCTATGTGCTCAAAGGCATTAATCTGGAAAAAGATCATACCGTTTTTCTAACCGGTTCGGCCGTTTTTACCAGGGGCTGGTGGAATACCACCACCAGCCTTACAGTAAGCCGGAGTAAGTCGGTTGACCATCAGTACGGTTTTGAATTGATTAAACCCCGCCCCCACCTGTACGTTTACACCAGCCACTCGTTGCAGGTCAACAACCTATTCAAAGTGCAACTCGTGGCCTGGTATCTGGGTGATAAATACTACGGACTTTATTACAACAAGAGCCGGGCTACGGTAACCCTCGGTCTGGAAAAAGATTTTTTCAAAAATGCCTGGAAGCTTCGGTTGACAGCCAACGACTTGTTTCACCAAACCAACGCGTCGGGGACGTACAACGTCGGTAAAACCGCTATTTATTTCGACAGAACCTACAATACGGCCAATGTTACGATGAGCCTCACCTACCGTTTCGGAAAACCCCTCAAAATCGGTTACCGCAGCCGGTCAACGGCTGAAACGGAGCAAAATCGGGCTAAATAAGGGGCTGCCCCCGAACCGCCAGGCTGATTTACAAGAACCGAATTAGGCGAGAGAATCCCTGATTCTTCCGGTTAACGTTCCCCCCGTTGCGTTCCCCTGTTCCTAACGGAAATGGCCTCCTGCGTTTCGGGCAACAAAAAGGAAATACCGTCATAAACCGTTGCCTGTAAGGCGTCCACAGTGGGACGAAAAACTTCATTGTAGTGCAGAAAAGCATCCTGGTACGTAGCAGCATTAGCCATCGCATCGGCCAGTACCGTAGCGCCTTGTAGGGCCAATGTACTGCCCATACCCGTCGGAAATGCCGGTGCATACCCGGCATCACCGACCAAGGCGACCCGGCCTATGGTCCAGGCAGGCATCTTTATTTGACAACCCTGGTCAAAATAAAAGGTGTCGGCTTTTTTTACTTCCTCGATCAGCTGAGGCACTTTCCATCCCAGGCTTTTGAAAGCGTCAATGACAAGCTGCTTCTGAGCTTCGATATCGTGCCGATTATAGCTAATTTTTTCGTTTGTCCGGAACGTCAAAAAGCCATCCGCGTGCTCCTCATTGTAATAATAGACGACGGCCATGTTCGTCGGTGTGGTATACATTTGTCCGTAATTTTTCTTGCCTAAGCTTTTGTCCACCGGAAAAACCGAAAAATAGAAATTCAAGAAATGGGTAAATTGCTCTTCCGGACCAAAAGCCAGCTTTCTTACCCCGGAGTGGATCCCATCAGCCCCAATGACAAAATCATAGTTCTCAGAAGTGCCGTCTTTAAACGTAACGGAAACACAATCTTCACGCTGCTGTAAGGCGACGATGCGGCTGTTGAACCGATACTCAACGCCGTCTTTTACCTTTTCATACAAAATGTTGACTAAGTCATCCCGGCGAATTTCCGTATCATCACCGGGCCGGATAGCCCCAATTTCCTCAACCAACATAGTGCCTTCTACTTCCCCACTTGCGTTCAGAAATTCAAGACCTTTTGTTGGCAATTTGGCCGCTTTGATGGCATCGAGTATGCCCATTCTCTCGGCCGTGTCCAATGAGTCGCCACGCACATCAATGGGCGTGCCACCCATTCTTGGTCCATGACCGATTTCAACGACGGTTACCTTGTACTTATACTGTTTCATCCAGTAAGCCATAGTAAGGCCTGCAATGCTGGCACCTGAAATCAAAACGGACTGTTCCATACGTATTCGCCTTTATGTTAAGTTCCCTGCAAAGGAATGTCAGCTTTTAGGCTTAAAATAGCGCAATAACTAGTAAAAACAGTCGTAAACATGAAGTCGCAAACCGATCACCAACAGAACTTTGCCAAAATGGCGTCAATGGCAGAACGCCTGGGCGTACAGCTATCCAAAGACGTTCACGACGATTTTTTGCAGAGCTTCGAGTTTAATAACGTCCAGATTTTTGATTTTCTACCGGAGTTTGCGCTGATGGTCCGGAGCCTGGTTTCTAAAAAGGAATTTGCTTTTGAGCGGGGTCCTATTACGGCCATTGAGCACGGGATTCTGATTAGCTTTAAGAACTTTTTTGATGACGGATTTGAAGCTGTTGAGCCTAAACAAACGGTTTTGATCGAAGAGCTCCCGAGCCTACAAATCATGCCGTTACATTCGGGCGCGCGCCTTCAATTACCAAAGCATTCGCATGAAAAGCTCATCTCGATCATGGTTAGTCTGGACTATCTGCAACTACTTTTAAAAGAAAGTCAGGCTCGTTTTAATTTTTTGTTCGAGCAGGAAAATCAGTTCTTTATTGATGAATTAATGTCGGCCGATATTGTACGGGTGGCCACTGAGATCAGTAAGACCAGTGTCCAACCCGCCCTACCGGGTTTGTACTACCGGTTAAAAACACTGGAGTTGTTATACTTTCTATTTCGTGATTTGAGCAAAAGGAAGGCGACAAATCATGAAAACATTAAAATTGATGATCTGAAGGCAATTTATAAAGTACGGGATGTCTTGACGACAACCCTTAATGAACCCACTCCCGTCAAGGAGCTGGTAAAAATAGCCGGCATGAATGAATTGAAACTGCGCAAATTATTTGTCCAAATTTTCGGCATGGGACTGTACGATTATTTCCAGCGCGTCCGGATGCAGGAAGCGGCCCGGCTCCTGCGGGACGAAAATCTTACGGTATCCGAAACCGGCTATCGACTCGGTTTTTCCAACCTTAGCCATTTTACCCGTTTGTTTGAAGAGCATCTGGGCTCCAAGCCGAAAAAGTGGAGCATGGAAAAAGGATAAAAAACACGGACGGGGAGAATCTTTTGTTGAATAGCTCATTCAGGCACGGTGCAGATGAACTGGGATCACAGGAATGATGCGATGAAAAGAGGAAGTGAGGGCAAGGCCGTTATCGGTCCGGTTGTATGGACTCCCGGATTCCGTTAAATGTTGATGAAGTTAAGCAAACCCATCCATTTTCCTGCCTGAAAAAAAAGTCCTGAATCATTTTTGAGTCCCGTAGAGAAGTCTTCTACCAAGCAGCCCCTTCAAAACGCTTTCTTCTGTGAATGAGAAATTTACTCTTAAGACAATTGATCAACACATCGAATTATTTTTTCATGGATACCGAATAACCAATAAACGGATAGGCTCTGGAAAATCTGACTTGATCCCCATTCGGGTAATGGAGTTTAACGATGCCTACTTTCACCGCATTCCGCTTATAATCCAACCGACCTCCCAATGATAAAAACCAAACGTTAGAATAATTTTTACTTAAAAAACCAGCGGTTTGGATAAAGTGGTTTTGAGTAATTAACGAGATATCCCCAAACAGGTGTCTGCTGTAGGCTATACTGCTAATGAGGTTTATTTTATTGGGAACAGCAACTGCTACGCCATTACCATAATCATGAAAAGCAAGATTGCCACGTAATACGCTCACGCCAAATGTTCCATTACTCTTTGCGTTACCTGCGGTAATCAGTACCTGAGGAGCTAGTAAGCCCCCCTTCTTAACGGGTTTGTACTTGACTTGGTAATAGGTTACGTTGGCCGCCAGGTGGATAGTATTGGTAATCGGTAACGAATACTGGAGTTGTAAAGAAAAAGGTGGGGCCGCCACATCAACCGGCAAAATACAAACGCCAGCCCCCACACTTACACGGTTGGTTACTTGGTAGGAAGCGGAGTTGATCAGTAAGTAATAGTTATTATACGTGAAGGTTCCTTTGGGCAAAGGCCGTGCATTCTTTTGAAAAAAGTAAGACGTTTGGCGATTCTCAAAAAGCGAATCGGCTTGACAATAAGCCAAATGGCCCCAAAACAGAAAAGAAAAAAAGTAAATGCTATTTTCATGGAAAGCATTGGCGAAGTTCAATACAGTCAATCTATTTTCATCATATGAATATTATCCACAAGTTACATTTATTCGCTAACGTTTTTTTCTTACCTCCAATTTTTTCAGGTGGAATCCTTCCCTGCCCTAGCCTTGGGAAAGGAGTCCATTACCGGTAAAGCCCGTTCACTATGTTTAGATCTATACCGTGGCGACCCGTTGTATTTCTTGCTCCCTTACTCCCTTGCACCCTTACTCCCTTGCCGCCACAAACTTCTATGCAACAAAGCCGCTAAAAGTAGACTGTTTGGGCTTAATCGGCCCAATTCTGGTTTCAGGGAAGCTTATCCGGGCCTATTCCGGTTAAGAGCAAGACGAACGGCCCTCTCCCCATCAGGAAATCAGTTCCAGGGCGGAACGGGCGGCCGTTTCCAGCAGTTGGTATGATGGCGGGTTTCGATCCAAGCTTATACCGGGCATTTGAAACGCCCGCGGAATATCGACCACCAGATCCAGAGCAGCCTGTTTTTTACAATAAAAGAAGCCTTTTTCCAACAGGAATGTGCCCAGGTACTCCTGTTCTGGCTGGCCGGGCGTTGGAATGAGCAATGCTTTCCGGCCCGTGACGGCAAGATCCATCAGCGTTGAATAGCCACTGCGGCAGATTACCAGGCCAGCATGGGCGATTTCAAGGCTCAGTTGCGTGGCATTTAGATGGGTGAAGTACGCAAGATGAGAAGGCAATCCATCCGGTATCCGCCCAGCCGGATTACCGGCTACAAACGTAAACTCGTACTGGTTTAAAGGGGTTATTTGGTTCAGAATACGTGCTTCAAGCAGGCTACGCATGGGTTCGGGGCCCGAAAGGAGCACCAGAATCCGGTTTTGAGGCACCAGCAGATCGTCGATGGGAATCTTCAGTTGAGACAACCAACCAACGTACTGAGCATTTCGGGGAAGCTGCGTGGGGTGCGACAAGGTACCGGCGAGGTTATCCTTCCCATCACGGTCCACCACCCAGCATTGGTCGAACTTTTCCAGCAGCGGGTAATGCAACTTTTGAAGGACATCATCGACCAGGGCACCTTTCCCGGAGCGAATCCGCAGCTGATGCGTAAGGATCACGGCTGGGAGATCTGGGATTTTGAGCCCATAGCGGTTATCGGAGATGACCAAATCGAAGCGATGTTCACGGTGCATAGCCACAAGCCAACGGCCTTCTTTCCGAATAGCGCGCAGAATGCGCGGAATCTGGCCAATGATTCTGGCGGCAAATGTGCTTGCGTGGCGGCTGTAGGTGATGCGGTACCCTTCGAGTGGCAGAATTGGAATGTCCGGAAAATTGCTCCGCAGCAACAACGCGGATGCCCCCTCGGCGGCCAGCGTTATGCGGCAGCCTTTGGCCAGCAACAGGCGGATCACCGGGATGCACCGCGTGGTATGTCCCAGCCCCCAATCCAGCGGTGCTAGTAAGATGTGCGGATTTTGTACCGATCGTTTGGCCTGTTGCATGCTGGACTATTGAAATTTCCCATCAAAAATCGTTGAATCATGGAACGATTGACAAAGGACCACCTTGAAAACCACGTCCCGTTGCCCGTGCTGAGTTTTTACTTTTCTGTTGTTAAACCTGCGACAGGACTATAGAAGGGCAGAAATTGAATGAATCACCCTTGGGTTGAAAGCCGTATACCCGCTATTTCTTCTTGGCCTCTATCCATTTCGTAGCGAGTGAAGCCTCAATAGGTTGCAATAACTCAATGCCCATTTGTACCTGTTCATCGGACAACGCGCCGAAACACCTTTCGTTCACTTCATTCAAGGTTTGATAGCAGGCTTTTAACACCCTGCCCCCTTCTTCGGTTATGGCCAACCGTTTAGTCCTCTTATCAAATTCATCCTCCTGCTCCACAATTAATTCAGCCTTCTTTAATCGACTAAGAATTAACAAACCGGATGATAACTCATTGAAATTAGCTAAGATAACGTCTGTTTTTTTAGGATTTAGGGTATTTGCAATGGAATTGAGGTATAAAAATTCGTCGAAGCTACTGATTCCGAATACTTTGAAAGCGCTCTCCGCATCTACCGTGTGCAGTTTGGCAACCCTGCCCACCAGTTTAGTAAATGTGCTGGTGCTGTCAGGAGGAACGGGGGATTGCCAAAAGGCAACTTCCACCGACCGCTGCTCCGGCTGGGTTAAGTAGGCCTGACAAAATTGACGGATATCGGCCCCGGGGTTCTCTTCTTCATACTTCGCCCATAAAGTAATTAATTCAACCGCCTTCTTCATTTACATCAGATTTGATGTAAAAATACTAAAAAGCAACACAAATGATTTTATTATATCATTTGTGTTGTATATATTCGACATTTGGATCATAACTGCTATAAATATGGAAAAATTAAAAGTGAAAGGGCTATCAGGAATTATCATGTCCTCTCCCGAGCCCGAGCGGCTGGTCAAATTTTACAGCGAGGTGTTGGGGCTACCACTGGCCCTAAATCGTCATGGAAACACACCCGACCATTGGGAGTGCGACTACCAAGGCATCCACTATGCCGTCCTTAAACGCAAAGCAAATGAGCAGCCCAATGAGAACATTGTCCTCTCCTTCGCCGTGGATGATATAGAACGCTTTATCGACACCTACGGTATTCCGATGATTCATCCGATCATGGACTTAGGAAAGGGGGCCTACATTGCCAGTTTCAAAGACCCCGATGGGAACCTATTGCGGTTTTGGATGAATAAGAATTGATTACGCTACACGAAGAAAAGGTACAAGCTCTCCTTATATCTAATTCGGACGAGTCAAGGCGAGCTTGTACGCCTTGGTGGACCGGCGGTTTAATGGCCTAACGTTCCCACCCGTTCCTTCCTTTCCGTACAGACCCGTCCACTCACCAAGAGTTGTCTTTGGGGAACGGCCAGGGGAAGGGGCGGTCGACTGAGGGCAAGTTGATAAGAAGGAAGGTTACGTTGCGCCATATGTTAGAATAGCATATTCCTTTTTTATACATTTGGCGGCTACCCTAATTATCCTAGTCGCTTGATGAATGTTGCCATACCAACGGGGCAGGTGTTGAAAGCCCGCCTAGCTACCCAACTAATTTTTCTCGTTTGCGGCTTGGGAATGTCCAGTTGGGCACCGATGGTGCCCTTTGCCAAAGACCGCTTGGCTTTGAATGACGCGAACCTGGGTTTGTTACTCTTGCTGCTGGGCGGGGGGTCCATGCTAATGATGCCTACCTCGGGCTGGCTGGTGAGACGCTTTGGCAGCCGTCTTGTCATGACCGCTGCAGCGCTGGTGATGGCACTTTCTCTGCCCCTGCTGGTCATCCTTCCCTCCACCGCTGCAATGGCCGTCACGTTGTTTATATTCGGCGCTAGCATTGGCACCATTGACGTAGCCATGAATGCGCATGGCGTACAGGTGGAAAACCTGTACGGAAGGCCCATCATGTCGTCCTTGCATGGCCTCTTTAGTGTTGGGGGGCTATTGGGCTCGTTGGGTTTAGGATTTTTGATTAAACTGGGCCTTAACCCGCTGTATGCGGCCATCAGCATTGCCGCCCTGATGATCCTTATTACCCTGACTCAATTTCAAAACTTGTTTCCTTTACCAATAGAGCAACAGGCGATTGCTCACTTTTCGGCAGCCGATGAACAACCATCCTCAGTTAAGCAGCGGTTCAGCTGGTTAGATAGCCGCATTATCTTCATCGGATTGATGTGCTTTGCTATTTTCCTGGCCGAAGGGGCCGTGCTGGATTGGAGCGCCATCTTTCTCCGCGATAGCAAACACATCGAACCGGAGTTTGCAGGCGTGGGCTATTCGGCCTTTTCCATTGCGATGGCGACGATGCGGTTAGTAGGTGATAAGCTGGTGACCCATCTGAACGGCAAAACAGTCGTGGTGGGGGGCAGTCTGCTGGGGGCAGTGGGTCTGGGCATTGCCGTTCTGAGTCCATGGGTAGGCGGAGCACTCATTGGCTTTGTGCTATTGGGCTTGGGCGCAGCCAACATTGTGCCGGTGTTTTTCAGCCAGGCGGGCCGGATGCCGGGCATCTCGCCGACCGTAAGTCTGCCGGCCATTACCACCATGGGGTATACAGGGATGCTGGCTGGGCCGGCCTTATTGGGCTTTATCGCGCAACGCTCTTCATTGAGCATGGCTTTGGGGTTGTTGGCGGTGTTGCTGGTCGTGGTGGCCCTGAGTTATGGACTGAAAGATAAAACGGCTTAAAAGGAGTAACTTATAACCTAGAGCCGAAAGGAACCTGCAAAGGGTAGGTTGTCACGGTTTTTTTAAGAGGACCGGTTCCACCCGGTATCCCCGCTCACGTAACAAGCGAATAACGCCTGTTCGATACCGCAGGTGATTAAGCCCTACCGCTATCAGGCAAGGTTTCGTGGAAATAGTGGCGGTAATTTTGCTCATCCATTCCCGGTTACGTACATCCATCGGAATAAAGTCGAAATCCGCTGTAGTGGAAAAATTGGCCCTTTCCTCCAGCTTGTAGTCAATGCGCATGCTCCTGTAGCGAGCAACGTCCTTTTTTCCACCTTCTTTCCCGTAAATAGTCCAGCCAGGCTGGTCACTGCCTTCAATATACCTCAAGGAACGAGTCAGGTACTGCCTGGCCTGTTCAATGCTTGTTGAATCAAACGCTGTCGTTTTCATTCGATCCAACCGATCCCCTTTCCTACCCAGTTTCTGATAAAACTTAACTAAGTCCAGATCCATCGATTTGGTAACGCCATTGGCTCCCTTGGTATGAGCAACGAGGGTCATCAGGATCGCAGCCTCCATCTCGGCGACCGACATGTTCTGGGCATCCTCGTTCCCGTTGATTCCTTCACCAACCCGGGCCACAAAGAAGGAATCAAGAGTCGTGTATTGCTTGGGAGTAAGCAATGGCAGGGCTTTTAATGAATTTTTAGGCCGTGTGCTTAACGTAGCTGGTGGCTCCGTGGAAAACGCTTCGGTCAGAATAAATTCGGTGCTGTCAATGACCTTTTGCATTTCCGGGTATTCAAAGAGCCATTCTGCGTCAACCAGGTGATCTGTTCCCAATAAATAGGACGGTTTTGGGCAGGCAGGACCAGTGATTTTCCACAGTATGGTGGGCGGATTAGCGGTACTGTCTGCGGTGCGTTCTGGCCCCATAGCGTAAGCGTAGGATGAAAGCAGCCACAAGGGTCCAAGCAGGAAAAACGACAACTTGCATTTCATAGCAATAGCCTGAAAAGGTGTATGAATGTAGCGGATAAGACCCGCTTCACCAAACACCTTTTGCCACCCTACTTAAAGTTATCCTGGTTGTTCTTTGGGAAGCATTTTGTAAAATTCCGTCAATTGGCCTATCAACTGACACTCGTTACTGAGCAGATGCCTGTTGAAGCCCGTATCCGTTTTACAGCACCAACTGACCTTCCTGTTGCTGTCCAATCCTGGACAGCAACATGTCCGCTTCTGGACAAGGACACCAACCTAGGTAAGGCCCAGCGTTCCTGAAGGCTCGTTTTCAGCCCTGGCATCAGATTTGATTTGTTCGTTTTGGGCTCATGCATTACCTCAACCTGGGCTTCACGGCTCCTAACGGAAATAGGCCGTTTCAGCGACCAGCAGGCTGGGGATAGCCTTAAGCCTCGCCGGTGATTTACTGGAAAATCCAGGAGTACGGGACGAACTTCATGGGATCAAACGAGCTAGCCTTTCGGGCGGAACGGGCAGTACGTTGGGTTACCCCACACGAAGCAGATCGTTCCGGAACCGGGCTTTCAAGTTCGTCACAAGAAATTCGGTCTATGACCACCATTTGTTACCGTTTAACAAAAGATCAATGATCGGAAGTTACCTTAAAACAGGAGGACGCAACCTAACGCGCAACAAGCTCTTCTCGTTTATCAATATCACGGGCCTTGCCATCAGCATGTCCGTTGGCCTATTGCTGATCGCATTCGTACTCGACCTGCGTTCCTACGATAAGTTCCACCAGCACGGTGAACGGATCTATCGCATCACCAATGTGCTCTCTGCAAAGCGTGACCCCCGCGGATCAGGGTCCGGCGGCAAGTTTGCCACCACCTCCTTAAAAACCGGAAAGCTTATCCGGGAAAAAGTGACCGATATTGAAGATGTGGCGATTATGCGCACCGACTTTTCACAGGATGCCAAGGTCGGAGCTACTATACTCCCGCTCAAGGGCTTCTGGGCAGAGCCGTCGGTGTTCAGGCTGTTTACATTTCCTATGCTGGAAGGCAGTCCCGAGACAGCCCTGAAATATCCTTACTCGATCGTTCTCACGGAAACAGCAGCGAAAAAGCTATTTGGCAACCAGCCTGCGCTGGGCAAGGCTATCCGGTTTGATACGCTCGATTACCGGGTGACCGGTATTATGAAGGATGTCCCCTTCTTTTCGCACATCCACTTCGAAGCATTGGTATCGTTGTCGACAGCCGAGCAGCTCAACAAAAACAACAAAGACTTCGAAAAATGGACCAGCATGTCGTCCAATTATGTATACCTCCTGCTGCCGGAAAAGGCGAACCTGGCTTCCATCCAGTCGCAGCTCGACGGTATTGCCAGGCAAGAAAATCTCGCCGGAGAAACTACGAAGATTCAACTCGAGCTTCTTCCCCTGCACAAGATTGTGGTTGGAGAAACCCTCCGTCGCTCCGAGGGAGGGCCTGGATCCATGGGGCCTCACCTGTCTCCTGTACTGCTTTGGATCCTCGGCGGGCTTGCCCTGGTGGTAATTTTGTCGGCGTGTTTCAACTATACCAACCTTTCAATGGCACGGGCCATGCGCCGTTTTAAGGAAATAGGTCTTCGCAAAGCAATCGGGGCCGGAAAGAACCAGGTGTGGCAACAATTCCTGGTGGAAGCCATCATGATTTCCCTGGCTGCCCTGGTGCTTTCCTACTTCCTCTTCGTTGTTTTGCGGCCGGAATTGATCAACCTGGCTCCGGAAATGCAGCGCATGGTGAAGCTCGAGCTCACTCCAACAATGACCATAGCCTTCATCCTTTTTTCGGTCCTCGTTGGTAGTATAGCCGGCTTCATGCCGGCCCTCTACTTTTCAAATGTCAGCGCGATCAATGCGCTGCGGAACGTGTCATCCGTGCAGGTGTTTAGACACGTCAGCCTCCGACGCGCTCTGGTTGTAATTCAATACACACTCACCCTGATTTTTATAACGACCACCGCCATTGGCTACGTGCAGTATAAAAACATTCTTGCCTTCGACCTGGGTTTCAACACGGAAAACATCCTGAACATTGACATGCAGGGAAATAAGCCGGATGCCTTTCTCAAGGAACTGGGCCAAATGCCGGAAGTGACCGCGCTATCCCGGTCGTTAATCATCACCAGCGTCGGAAATGCCTGGGGCGGTTTCGTAAAATACAGCGACTCGCGTGACTCTGCCTTAGTCATGACCAACCACGTCGACGAAAACTACCTGTCCCTGCATGAATACAAACTGGTTGCCGGGGGAAATTTCAGGGCACGACCCACTACCGCTGAAGCCGCCACGGAACTGATCGTTAACCAGCAATTCTTGAAACGATTCAACATCGCGGGCCATGATCCCGTAAAAGCCATTGGGAAAGAAATTACCTTCAGTAGCTTCAGCGTAAAAGGACGCAAGATGACTATTGTTGGTGTCATGAAAGACTTTCACTATGGGAAGGTCGAAAACCTCATTGAACCCGTCGCCTTTATGTTCTGGACACCCGGAGACCGAGCCATGATTAACGCCAAAATTCAAAGCACCGATATGAGCGCGACCCTTGCCAGGATCGAGACAGCCTGGAAGAAGACCGATCGAGTTCATCCTTTTGAGGCCCAATTTTTTGACGAAGCCATTGAAGAAGCCTACAGCGAATTTTCGACCCTGATCAAGATCATTGGTTTCCTTTCCCTGCTGGCCATTTCAATCGCATCGATGGGTTTGTTTGGCATGGTGGCCTTCACCACCGAAACCCGGCTGAAAGAGATCAGCATCCGCAAAGTGATGGGCGCAAGTCCGGGCAACCTGATCTTCTTATTGAGCCGCGGTTTTCTCATCCTGCTGACAATAGCGGCACTCATTGCCCTGCCCATAACCTACTTGTTCTTTGAGAACGTCGTGCTTACTCATTTTCCGTATCACACCCCCGTTCAGGTTGCTGAGTTATGCGTCGGCTTAGTGGTGGTCCTGCTGATCGCCTTCCTGATGATCGGATCACAGACGTGGAAGGCCGCAAAAAGTAATCCGGCGAAAGTTCTGAAGAACGAATAAAAGAGATCATCGTGAGAAAAGGCACGACTGACCTCCCTTTATGTTTTTTCACGCTCAATATTCGGCAGAAAATAAGTAACCAAACCAATCAAAAGCAAATAAGGCGTAATTGAAAAAACGAACCGAATTCCTTGCAGGTCGGCCAGCCAGCCCAACAAAGCCGACCCAATACCACCCATGCCAAAGGACAGGCCAAAGAACAGCCCCGCAATCGCGCCTACTTTACCCGGGATCAGCTCAGTGGCGTAAACCAGAATAGCCGAAAAAGCCGATGCAATCAGAAGTCCAATGACGATAGAAAGCAATACGGTCATTTCCAGCCCTACATAGGGCAAGAGCAAGGCGAACGGAGCTGCTCCAAGGATGGAAGACCAAATCACGATTTTCCGACCGTACCGATCTCCGATCGGGCCACCAGCGATAGTTCCAATGGCAACGGCGGCCAGAAATGCAAAAAGATAGAGCTGCGATTGCTGAACAGTGGCGTCAAACTTTTCGATCAAAAAGAAGGTGAAATAGTTGGTCATCGAAGCCATATAGAAAAACTTCGAGAACATCAGAGCCAGCAAAATGAGAATGGAAAAGGTAACGGTTCGTTTGCTGAAACGGTTGGTGCGCGCTACGTCGATCGGTTCGTTTTTCACCGTTTTAGGGACCATATTCAGCTGATACCACCGGCTTACATACCCTAAAATGACAATGGCGAACAAGGCCATGATCGCAAACAGACTGATGTAAGACTGCCCCATGGGAACCACAATCAAAGCAGCCAGCAGGGGGCCGATGGCACTGCCGAGGTTCCCACCCACTTGAAAGATGGATTGCGCAAGCCCTTTCTTTCCACCAGAGGCTAAATGAGCCACTCGGGAAGCTTCCGGGTGAAAAATAGAAGAACCAACCCCCACCAAACTAACGGCTCCCAGAATGGTGGGGAAATTTCGTCCAAAGGCCAGAATCAGCAACCCTGCCAGCGAGAAACACATCCCAAATACCACCGCCTTGGGAAACGGGTTTTTATCGGTGTACAACCCGACGAATGGCTGCAAAATTGAGGCTGTCAGTTGATAGGCCAAGGTAATGATGCCTATTTGCGCAAACGTGAGTCCATAATCGTTTTTCAACAGGGGGTATATTGCCGAAATGATGGATTGAATTACATCATTGAGCAGGTGGGAGACGCTAATAGCAAACAGGATTCGATAGGTGGTCGCGCTGGTATAAGTCAGGGAAGCGGTCGTTTTCATGGGCATATTCATCAGACGACCTGATGATTTAATGGAAAAATTAGAGTGTACTAATGATTTTATTCACAATACGCAGGGTTTTAACGGGATTCTGAACCCTGATGCATTCGTAGAGCTCTTCATGCAGTTTTTGACTTTTTAAAAACACGTCGGTATTCGTGTAGGCCCTGGAAAAAAACTCAGTGAGTTGTACGGAAACAGTTTTGTAAAGCTTATACAAAAGCTGGTTACCGCAGCTTTCGGCCAGCAGGATGTGAAATTGAATATCGGCTTGAAGACACTCCTCCAGTTTATCTTCAAGTGCATAATGTCTCCGTTTTTCCAATTCGGCTTTCAACCTTTGCAAATGATCATCGTTGCGGTTAAGGGCTGCTTTTTCCGCAATTTTTATTTCCAGGAGCTGTCGTACTTCAACTAATTCCGCGAAATCGGCTCGTTGAACCGTATTATCCAGCGATTCATTCCCGGCATTACTGATCACAAAGGTGCCAATTCCTTGCAAAGGGTTGACGTAGCCCGATTGCGCCAGGTACCGGATGGCTTCCCTGACCGTCGATCGCCCTACGCCAAACGTTTTCATAAAATCTGGCTCCGTGGGCAACTTTTCATTGATTGCGTACCGTCCATTCTGAATGTCTTGCAGAATGGTTTCGGCAACTTCCTGGGCTAGCGATTTTCGCTGAAGATTTGACATACAACTATTTCGTCCGGTCGTCTGATGATTACAAAGGTAATAAGTAGATAAGAAAGGCCAACCATTCCAACCAAAAAAGCTTCAACTGACTCAACAGCTGCGCCTTGCTACATGCGGTCAGGTAGAAAGCGTAAAGCGAAGGTGAGCTAGCAAATGTTAAAATAGAACTATTCATGAGGGATTTCGTTTATCAATTGGCTAAGAACGAAGCCGATCGAAATCCACTCAGAATCAACACCTGTCAAAAAACTATGAAAAGCCAGTTATACGCAATCCTGTTGGTATTAGGCGTTCTCACCTGCTTCTTATGGTACGGTTTTGCCTTGGTTGACTGGGTCCAGGATTACCGGACGGGCGTGTATCATCACGAGTATTTCGAAGCTTTTTATGAGACGTTGGCCATTGCCCTCTACACGCTCCTTGGGGTTCGGTTTATGAACAAACGGATTGATAGCTTTTGATAAGGCAGAAAACGTTATGTTTCCCGGCGGTAACGCCTTCAATTAGCCGGTAATTAGGTACCCGAACGGCTGTTTTACTTTTGAAAGGTATCCAACACGGATCCATTCAGGCCAAATCGGACGCCCTCCTGAACGGGTACTCAAACCTCCCTCTAGCGCCTATCATATTGCCAATTAATCACTTTTTAAATCCGATCACGACCCCTATACGTTGATCCTGCATCATAAACTGGATAGCGAATGAAGACATTCCGATTTACCTTCCAGAAAAATGGCGAGATGCGGATCAAGTACATTGAGGCTTCAACCCAGAAAGAGGCAAAGCGGCTTTTTAAGGAACTTGGACTCGGCAAATACGAAACGTTCTGCCAATGGCCCCTCCCTTACTAAGGATGCGGTAAGGGGTTCTGTGAGAAGTTACGTTACACCAATTGATAAAATATCACAATCTCAATGTTAAATTGAAAGATAGCATGGTATCTTAGCAAAAAATTCTTACTGAGATCAGCAAAAATGGCAACTGTCATGCTCACTGAGCCTGAAAAAGGCATTGTACCAAACGCAATCGTCGTTGTGGAGGGAGTCTTTACGAATTACGAAGCCTACACTGCCATTAACCAGTTTTTACTCGAGAATAATAAAAACCAAAACCTGACATTCGACACATCGGCCGTTGCGGAAGGCTTTGTATTTCGATTGGTCCCCAAGCTGCAATACCGCTTTGGGTAATGGCACACTGCTTCTATCCGCTTTATTCGGGTCCTGCGCTTGCGCAAAGCCAAAGACTTACTGACTCGACCAGACTGAACATTGCAGGAGTGGCCGATGCCGTTGGTTATAAGGATCCGAAATATTTTAACCGGGTTTTTTCGGAAGAATTCAAGGTTTTATCCCTTAATTTCCGTCGTTCAGCTCTTTCCGAACAATAGTCCACCCTTTCCGAACAGGAATCCACCTCGTTTCCTGAGCCTTCCCGTATTCTTGTAGCGCTAAAACCAGGGCTATTGAAGTGCCAGTGGTAGTGGAGCGGTGATCCTTCAGAAAAGAAGGAAGTGGCAACAAAGCTCACTTGACACAGGGCTCTTTAGGGAGCGAGTCTTAGGAGGATGCCGCTCTGATTGAGGAATAGGGAGGGACCCTATGGCCACGCAGCAGCAGAGTCTCGTGGGGAGTGAAGGGGAATTGTGGATCAGATTTGGCAGGAGGATAACTCACATCGGACCACGCTGATTCAGGAGGGCCGCAACCAAACGGGCATCATGATTCAGACTAACTTACGTTAGCGGGTATCTAAAAAAGAACTGGCCAGTTAGTCAGCCCTGGATGAGTGTGGTTTTGAAGGCTACTGCCCGTCAAAAGACCATTTTCAGAAGGCAGATCAGATTTTTGAGGAAGGATAGGTGAATGGCAAAAACACCCTTATAGAATCCATTGAACTACTAATGATTTCTTACTTAAATATATAACCATGAAAGTGTTAGTGATTGGAGCCTCGGGCACTATTGGAAAAGCCGTGGCCAGTCTTTTCACCCAACAGGGGCACCAGGTTATTGAGGCCTCCCGTTCAACGCAGCCCAGCCTGGACTTTACCGACCTGAAGAGCCTCGATGCCTTTTACGAGCAGATGCCTGAGGTGGACGCGATGCTGGCTATTGGTGGGGATGCCGCTTTTAGTTCCCTGGGCCAACTAACCAACTCGCAAATTGAGGTGACGTTGTCCAGTAAGCTGATGGGCCAGATCAATGCGCTGCGAAAAGGATTAGTTAAGATTCGGCCCAACGGTGCGTTTGTGATGACGGGGGGGATACTAGCGTATACACCCTGGCCGAATACCTCGATGGTTGCCATGGTCAATGCGGGCCTGGAAGGTTTTGTCAGAGGAGCCGCTTTAGAAATGACCGAGAACCGTCGAGTGGTTATTGTTCACCCGCCCCTGGTTGCCGAGACCGCAAGTATGTTTGGCATGGATGAAGCACAATTTCCGACGGCTGCAACGGTAGCCAGAACTTATCTGAAGGCCGTGGAGAGCGGCCAAAACGGAGCTGCGATTTTTGTGGACGGCCACGCCCCGGCTTAAACAGCTGGGCTGGAGTAGTCAAACCCACTCGGACCAACTCCCTAAACCTACTCAACGGTCCACTAGTGGACCGTTGAGTAGGCCGTTGAAAAAGGTAGTCGAAAGCGTATATTGTCTTACACTGAAATAGGTTGTCCGATTTTTACCCAAAATTGACCGCGGTGACCATTAGGTTTACGAGGTGGTAAGAATCCAAGATTTGGGTAGCTTACCTACAAGGAAATCAGAATAGGGTTCCCTGTAGGTAAGCTACTTCGACAACAGGCCACGTAACGTATAGAACAGCCCTACAAATGGTACAAATAACGTCGGCAACAGTTTGCGCAATTAGAACAGCTTTGGTTCGTTGTTAACCCATCAAACGAACATACGTATTCCCTTTGACCAACTAGCCATGAAGAAGGCTGCACTCGCCGTACTGCTGCTCACCACCAGCTTAAGCACGATGGCCCAAACTGAAAAAGGACGTTGGATCATCGGGGCACAAGTGGGCGATTTTTCCTATCAAAAACTTAGATACGAGCAAGGGCACTCATCTGGCATGGATCTAACGCCTACCGTAGGCTATTTTCTAGCGAAGAACCTGCTGCTTGCGCTAGCGGTGCCTTACAAGGTCCAGAAAACCAATTCCGAATACGTTTATAACGACGCACTCAATCGCCAAATTGGTATCGGCCCCGCGGTCCGGTATTATCTGGGAAAGGCAAAAGTCAAACCGTTTCTTGGATTCAGCTACTCGTATCAATGGGGCAAAGACCGCCAGGCTGAGTACGGACCTCCTGTGAATGTTATGGTGATTAAAGTCTTTACCAGCACCTTCTCCCCAAATGTGGGTGTGGCTTATTTTATTCATCGGAATGTCGCCTTAAACGCCGGATTGAATTACAACGTTGGTACCGAAAGAGGGTATTGGACCAGCACGTTGGTGCCCGATCCGGGCCACAGTCCCTATTCTTACCGTCAGAAAAGCGTGACACTAGCAGTCGGTTTCTCTGTTCTCTTTGGCCAGTAGCATCCACTACCGCTTTTTTGCCCCTTCGTTCACCTGCTGGTTATGCTGCTTCAAAGCGTTTTTGTAGTTTTTTTGCGTGACGAGCCACTGGACAAATTCACGATACGCGGCCAGTTCCTGCTGTGCCTGAACGGGTTTCTGCTCCCAGACTTCGGCATGATACAGTTGGTACGCGCAGGCAAAACCCAGTCCGAACACCAACAGGCTAAATAACCCCAATATCCCCCTATCGACTGCCAGGAGATAAACCCAGGCAGACAAAGGATCATCTCCGGGACGAACATCACCAGTCGGTTTGAATTCTATCCTATTGCTCCTCAAACCGGTTGACCGTGATATAATGCACTTTTTTGTCCTTTAATCGGTTGGGACATACTTCGTACCGCATCGAATTGAAAGGTGAAAGTTTGCGAAAAAGAGGTAAAATTGTCAGTCCATCAAAGGCCCGGAATCAAAACCTAGTTAGAGGGGACAATAAGGCCGGAATGGGGTCAGCATCACCGGAATATCCAGCACCATTCTCCTTTCGGGAAAAGCTTTCAATAACACTAATTTTCTTCGTTTTCCAGATCGTTCTTTGGGCTTAGGATTACGACCCGATTGCCTAACGGCCCAGCAGAAATGGGTAGCAGCATAACCTACAGTACTTCCCATGAATTGGAAAATCGCCTACGTCCGTCTTCCCCAATTAAAACACGGACAGCAGCCCTTGAGAGGGTATTCGTGCATGCCTCTTAATGCGAACGTCTTTAAGAGAATAAAAATAATCCAAATCTGCCAGCTAAGCTGTAAGTTCGTACCATGAACTGGATCACCCGCGAACGACCAAAAATAGATCGCCTGGCTTGCCCCTGGCTCATCAAACGATTCATTGACCAGGAGGCCACCATTTTTTTTGTACCGGAAGACCAGGTTCTCCAGCAAGCTCAAAGCTTACAGGCAACGCCCTTCGATGTGCCGGGTGTCGAATACACCCACTATGAAGACCGTTGTACCTTCGACTACTTTCTACAAAAACACAACCTTGCTGATCCAGCGCTGCAAGCTATGGCACCCATCATTCGAGGTGCCGATACGGACGATCATGCTTTGGCAGCCCAATCGGCGGGGCTATGGGCCATCTCGGCGGGCCTGGCTTTCAATATCACCGATGACCAGCAGTTATTGACGCAAGCCCTAGTTCTATACGACGCACTCTATAGCTGGTCCAAGCACCTGCAATCCACCCAGCATACCCAGAGCCCTACCGAGCGGCTGTTATTACAGGTGCTGCATAGCTATTTAAAGCCAACGGGTAACAAAAAACCACCAGCCTGGGTAGAGGGGTTAAAAGAAGCCATTCAGGATCAAATGGACACGAATCTGACCTTATCCTTAACTGAATTGGCGCAAAGTCTGGATGTCAACCCAGCTTACGTTTCACGCACCTTTGCCCGTTATTTCGATGACTTATCGTTCGGGCAATACATCCGTAAGTTACGCATTGAGAAAGCCCTGCACTTGTTGGAAACGACCCGCTATACCCTTACCGAAATCGCGTACTTAACCGGCTTCTCCGATCAGAGTCATTTTACCCGTATTTTCAAACTTCACCTGGGGCAAAACCCATCCGAATACCGAAAAAACTGGTTAAAAAGTAAACCGGGTGCGAACGAATAAACTTCACGCGGGTGGAGAAGTGCTGAAGCGTGTGTTCTTGCAAAAGATCGTGATGCCCTTATCCGTTGCTGGTGTACTAGGCGGAATGGGAATCGCCCCCATCCGGTGTTCAGGCAAATACCCCTACCACGGTTCATACTTGGTAACCACTGAGGAATTTAGTTTATTCAATGCAACTATAGGTCATGGGAAAAGCCTACCCATCCTTTAGCCGCAGTTCAATCAATAACGGTTTTCTTTCAGCACGCGGGTGGACGCAAAAGCGGGATGCTGTACATCGTCTTTTCCCACTCGAAACCCACCCATTGATAGAGGCCCTTGAGCACTTTTCCCAAAAGTACCAGGAGTTGACTCATTTGCGACAGGCTTTGCTAGCCAACCTGCCGACCTTTGATTCATCAAACAGAACAACAATCCTTAAAACAATAGACGCCATGAAAGCCCTGATCAACACCTTGCTCGTTGCCGTTGCCTTAACAGCTGCTTCCTTCAACGCCGTTAATGCGAACCCGAAAGAACCCAAAAAAGCAGCCGCTTTCCAGACCGGCATCTACACCACCACCGAGGGCAAGTTGCAGGTAGCCGTTCAAAAACAAACCACCAGCCCGGTTCTGGTGCAGTTGCGCAATGCGAAAGGTGAGCCCGTCTTTGCCCAGCGCATTGGGAAAAATCAAGGGGCGGTGCGTTACCGGTTGGATATGAGTAACCTGCCCGACGGGGTGTACCACCTCACTGTGAGCAACGGCGTGGAAACAACCACCCAAGAAGTAAAATTGAATACCCCAGCACCCACAGCCACGCTCAGACTCCTAGCGACTAAGTAACCGATTGAACTGCTTTGGAAATACAGCAGCTATCCAGGATATGGCCATAAAAAACGGGATGGAGCTCCGTAACTATTCTTTTTCATTCCAGAAGATAGGACTGAATGGTTACCTCCATCGTCGGCTCGAACCCAGGCTGATATGTAACCTTTTGATCGAACTGAATACCTGTTACCCGCTTGTTTTTGACCTGAAGCGTTTCCAAAAATTCTTTGGCTTCCCGCAGGTTATCGATTCGGGCATTCACAATCATCCCCTTTGCGAGCAAGGGTGGAATGGCCCGGTAGGTAGCAACCGAGTTGTCCTCGGCGGCAATTGTCATCGAAAGTTGCGGTGGTTGAAACAGGGCTTTCAAGGCTTGGCCGTAAAAAGTGTATTGGGGTTTAACGTAGATCACATGCAGTAAGGAATCGGCTTCATCCAGCCGTACTTTTTCCCCCATTCGCACTGGTAACACCTTGTTGGCGACGAGTTTTAACTGCTTGGTCCGGCTGGTTCGTTTCAAAAAAAGATGTTTTGGGGTGTTTTCCGCCACCTGGTAACGTTGCAAAACCGCTAACAAAGTCTGCGTTTCGTCGGCCAGCGGGTATTTGTTATCAATGGATTCATAGCTGAACATGATCCATTCGGAGCCACTTTCTGACAAGTACTTCTCCCGATTTTTCCCATCCAGGTACGCATTATAGGCTTGATAGGACTGCAAGGTAGGACGGGGGTTGTAGTTAAAGCCATTAAAATAAACTTCGGAAAGCTCATTTGGAATGACATCCAGTGTTTGACGACCGATTCTATTCCGGATTTGTTCAGGAACCGTTGCTTTCGGGGATTCGTACTGACAGCGTTTTGCCTTCTGAAAATAATTCACCACTAACTGTGCCTTGTAGGAAAATAAATCGATGTAATTGACGGGCATCTTTCCAAAGATCGGCACGCAAAAAAGAAGATAGAAAATACAGTGTAAGCCAAGGTATAGAAAATAAAGTTTCGTTACCCACTCTTCTTTGACCAGAAGCGCCACCAAGAGCAACAACAAGCTCGATTGCTTGATAAAAACCGTTATATGCCCGTCGTCGGCCCGGGTAAAGGCATACTTTAGCAACACAAACCCAACAACCAGCGTCCACAATAACGTAAACAAGGTATCGAGTGGCTCCTGCCTGGACCGTTGGCTTTTTCTAATTACAAAATACCCATAAACTCCCACCGTAACGGCCTGCAAACCAAACGACCCGTACGAAAAGGCAATTAAGCGCATTCGGTAAGGTGGAAAAAGAAACAGCGCGTCATTATAACCGCTGATAATGTGTAAACTGGACAGCGAATAGCGAATCAGGTCCACCCGCAGTAGATACGCCCCCAGCAACAACAAAGCCATCAATAGCAAGACCGAAGAAGCGAACCAGGCTAGGGTCACCTGCCGCCTGAAATAGCGGTACGAAAGCAGGGAAAGAATGAAGACAATAATAATGACCCCGTAATTGGCTTTCATGAAAAAATTGATGCTTCCCAGCACGAACAGGTAAGCGAGTAATCCATCACTGGGTTTAGACAAGTATCGAATCCCCCAATACAGGACGGAATAAAACCAGATGAAATGAATCCACTCACCGTGCATGTTATTCAGTATATTCCATAGCAGAAAATACAAACACAGGTGCCAGACCTTAAGCGGTTTCGGCAGGAAACTGTACAGCAGTACCGCTAAATTGAGGGCAAAAAAGGTATCCACGAGCATTAGCTCCAGTGGGCTAGTAACGATGGTATACCGCTGAAGCCAACGCCCCAGGGGGCCATAGGTAAACAGCACATCCTTTCCCCAGATCAGCTTCTTGTGGTAAATATACTCCAGGGCAATACGCCATGAATTGTCAATATCAGGCGTCGGTATATGGACAAAGTCCATATACGGAAAAGCCAGAACCAGCAGCAGAACTATAAAAATAAATTTTACAACGGGGTGATCAACCGTTGCCTGTTTAAACACATCTCTGACATGCAGCAGCCTGGCATGTCGTATTCGATAACTCAGCATAAATCTGTCAACGCAAGAATCAGTTTAACACTTTCAGGATCTAACGAAGAGTATTAAAGGTGGACTGGATTGCACGCGAAGCGCGGACAGCAGTACCGCATCCGTCCGAAAAACGCGGATTACCAGCTAAGTGCTCAGGAATGAATCCGTGCCCTGGTATTTTCAAAGATGGCCGATGCGATACGATTGTATACCCCCGTAGCCTGAATTGATGAAAATCAGGGTTCAAATGCAATCAATAGTACTTAGTAATTATACATATTTTCAAAAACGGTAACATACGCTTTATGAATTATCTTAATTTTTTAATTTTTCATTGTATCTGTGTATCCAGCTTACTTTTAGTAACGTTTAATTCTCTTAATATCCGGTTTCTATTTCTAAAGACAATCCGTAATAATACTTGGTTGTATTCCTCTATTATTTTTTCTAAAACATGACGGTATAAACTTAGGTACACCTTTCGTACGTAGCAAGTAGCTTGCCAAATTTTTTCACGACTATTCAGAAAGTAAGCAGCGAATTGAAAAGGTGTTTTTTAACCCATTTTCGGTATTAACGCAAATCGTTATACGCTTGCCCACTGAATCCCATTGGTTGGCAGCACCATAACGCTATCACCTTCCACCGCGGAAAGCCGCTAAAGTTTGCTTTTTAGCCGCAGCCCCGTCTCTGGGCATTGACTGGGGCAAGGCGTCTTATATATTGACACAACAACCATAGATTTGGTTAAGTCTGCGACCGAGTAACGGGCGATTTTTGCTAAAAAAACGCCACATGAAAATCATTGTCACAGGTTCAGTAGGACGCATCAGTAAACCCCTCACCGAAGAACTGGTCCAACAAGGGCACACCGTAACGGTGATCAGCAGCCGCTCCGACAAGCAGGGCGCTATTGAGGCCCTGGGAGCTTCAGCAGCCATCGGTTCGGTGCAGGACGCTCATTTTTTAGCCGAAACCTTCCAGGGAGCAGACGCTGTTTATACCATGGTGCCCCCAATCAGCTATTTTGATCCGACGATTGACCCAATGGCCTGTTTCCGCCAGATCGGTACCAACTATGCCGAGGCCATCCGGCAGGCCGGCCTGAAACGGATCGTCAATTTGAGCAGTTGGGGGGCGCACCGGGACAACGGCAACGGCGGCATTGCAGGTGCCTATCACCTGGAACAGCTCCTAAACGAACTGCCGGACGCGGTTAGCATTACCCACATTCGGCCCACGTCCTTCTATTATAATTTATACAGCTTTGTCCCGGCCATTAAAAGCACCGGAATCATGGTGGCCGCGTATGGCGGAGAGGACCGCACGGTATTGGTGGCCCCTTCTGATATTGCAGCGGCCGTTGCCCAGGAACTACAGGCGCCGGTAACAGGCCGTCATGTACGCTATGTAGCCAGTGAAGAGTTGACCTGTAATGAGGTAGCCCGGATGCTGGGCGAAGCGATTGGAATGCCCGATTTGAAGTGGCTTGTGATTCCGGCCGAACAGATGCAAAAACGCCTGGAAGCCGCCGGAATGCCCCCGCACATGGCGGCCAGCTTGGTTGAACTTCAAAAAGGGCATCATACCGGTATCATTGCCGAAGATTATGACCGCAACCGGCCAGCGGTATTAGGCACAGTCAAAATGAGCCATTTTGCCCAGGAATTTGCGGCCGTATTTCATCAAAAATAAAGATCTTGCATCATGGGAAACCAACTGCCTTACACCATCCGAACGATTAGTGCGTTCCATCAACTCCGGAAACTTCCCAGCCCGGCCCATCCGCTGGTTAGTGTCGTGCCATTCGAAGCAATGAGGACATTGTCCGACGATCACCCCCGGAGCTGGGTGCTTGACTTTTACGCCATCGCGTTGAAAAGAAACTTTGAAGCCCGTTTGAAGTACGGACAACAGGTGTATGATTTTGAGGAGGGCATCATGACCTTTATGGCACCAGGGCAAAAAATCGGCATTGAGACCGGTGACCATGAGCAGTTAGAACATTCGGGATGGTTGTTGATTTTCCATCCCGATTTCTTGTTGCACACCCCGCTGGCCAAAACGATCAGGCAGTATGAATTCTTTGATTATGCTGTCCATGAGGCCCTGTTTCTTTCTGAGCAGGAAGAGGCCATCCTCACCGGCATGATGCAAAACATTCGCCAGGAATACCTCACGCAGATTGACCGGTTTACGCAGGCCATCATTATCGGCCAGATCGGGGTCCTGTTGAATTTCGCTGAGCGGTTTTATCAACGTCAATTTACGACCCGAAGGGTCAGTAACCACGATATCCTCATTCGGCTGGAAGCCTTGCTGACGGACCGTTTCGACAGCGATGCATTAGCGCGAAAAGGATTGCCTACCGTTATTGAAATCGCCGGATTCTTACATGTTTCCCCCAATTACCTGAGTAGCGTCTTGAAAAATCTGACGGGGAAAAGCACGCAACAGCATTTGCATGACCGCATTATTTCGAAAGCCAAGGAAAAGCTTGCCGGAACGAATTTGTCAGTGAGCGAAATCGCCTACGAACTGGGTTTTGACTACCCGCAGTCGTTCAGTAAATTGTTTAAAGCCAACACCCACCTTTCACCCGTTGCATTTCGTCAGTCCTTCAATTGATAAAGCGCTGGTGGACCGGCAGCTTCTTCTCCCATTGGATGGGCTTAAGGCCATTCGCTAACGCTCCATCCCCAGCATTTTTGAATAGCCCACGGCAACAAAAATGAGCGAAATGACCAGGTAAAACAAAAAATTCGTTTTCAGATTCATCCAATCGATCCGCCGGTAATCCGCCGGCACAAATTTCGGAATGGCTTCGGCATCGGCGACCGAGAAGGAACGGTACGTTTCTTCGGTCTGCATTTTAGGAAAAAAATACGTTTCCAATTCCTTTCTGAATTGGGTAACATCTTGACTGAACCGATTAAACTGGTGCCAGTGGGTGCCCGCCAATCCACTCAGGGTTTCCTGCATCATCAATGCAGGACTGAAAAACTGTACCGTGCGAATGGCGGCTTGCTGCTTCTGAATTTGAGCGTACAGTTTTACCTCGGCGGTATTCGTGGCGGCATCTTTTATGGGCGTGGTTTTCGTGTTCAAGAGCCCATAGCCATAAATCATGATGGGTGTGATGTATTGCGCCTGGCGAATCTGGGCCAGGGGGTTATCAAATACGTCACGGCTAATCTCAGCCCCCCCGTTGGCAAAAAAGGCGTTCACGGCATCACGCTCCCGATTCAGCATCTCCACCCGGTTGGGAATCGGGTAGGTTTTGTCAAGCCCTATCTGCAGAATACCCGGCACTAATACGCTGGTAAATAACCAGACCAGCATGAGCGTAACGGCATTCATCCCCGAATTCATCGAAAAGCTGTTGACCAGCAGTGTCAGGGCAAACCAGAACAGAAAATACAGCGAAACCATCGAAAACAGCCACCACCAGTTCGGCGTCGTTAAAAATGAAGCGCCAACCCGGTTGAGTAGGATGATGAGGGTAATCCCCCAGAAGAAAAAGGCGATCAACCCATAGCGTAGGGTCATTTTTGCCAACAGCAGTCGCGCAATGGATACATTACTGGTTTTTAACAGGACCCAGGTCCCTTGTTCCTTTTCGGAAGAGAGAATATTGTAGGTAAAAACGATAATGACCAGTGGAAGCAGAAAGACGACCACAAACGAGAAGTCAAAATGGCCCAAAAAGTGTAAAAAGCTATTGTAAATTTCTTCTTCGAACAGCAGCGCCTGTTTCTTGGCGATGTTAACCTTATAATAAAAGGGCTGAATGTCGCTCTGACCCAAGCTCAACGCCTGCAAAGAGAATACCGGCTTGACGGCATAGGCACTGCCCTCATTCCGGGCGGCATTGTAAACAAAAGTGGGGTCATTCCAGATGTAGCCCTCGTACACCAGGCCACGCTCCCGGATTTGGGTAATCCGGGTTTTGAGGGTGTCGCGCAAGGCTTTTTCGGACTGGCGTACGTTGACCAGCGTTTCGTTCTGCTTTTGCAACCTGTTGGTACCGATCCAGATGGATGAAACCAACATGGCCGCCACCAAGGCGAAAATACTGGTAAGGACATGGCTGCGGGTCAGTATTTTTAATTCCTGCGAAAAAACAAGTTGATAGAAGGACAATTTCATAATCAAACTTTCAGGGTTTTGTAGGAATAATAAAGCAGCAGCAGGGAAGCCAGTAGCCAGACGCTGATTACGCCGATGGAAAACAGGGATTTTTGCAGGCGGTAGGAAACCGCGGGGAAGACGTAGTGGAACCGGGGGATGGTTTGCCAGAAGGCTTTCGTGGCTACCGTATGGTGCTGGTAAAAGTCATCGACCAACTCCCCCACCCGCCGACGGTGGGTCTCGGCGCTTTCGGCAAAATTGTGATGCGTGTCCATGTCCGATCCGCACAAGTGCATGGAAATATCCCGGAAGGCGATGAAGGGCGATAACACGGAGCTTTGGGTAACCACCTTTTTTTGCCGGGCATCATTTTCATCGATCCTGCTGTACCATCGGTCCATGACCCGACCATCGGATTCTTCGAAGTACTCAATTGAAATGGGGATAAAATACACCGGCAGGTCTTCGATCCTAGCTACCTTATAAGCGCGCATGATGCTGTCGCGAAGCATCGCCCGGCGTTCGTCCTTGGTTCCCTCTCTGCCAACGCCGTACGTTTTTTCGGCAAAGGTCCCGTCTTCAAATTCAACCGAGGTAATGGGCGGGTAGATGTTTTTGGAAATTTCGCCGGCCAGCCGCGGAATCAGGAACAGGCCCAACAGCCAGAACCCGCAAAGATACACCAGCGACAAGACGGAGCTCCGGGTCAACAGCGAGGTGGCGCAAGCGATCAGGGTCATGAGCAGGGCGAATACCGAAGCACCCAGCATATACAGCAGAAAGGTGCCGAGAAGATGCCTAAAATCAGCGGTCTGATTTTCCTTCGTCAACAGCAAGAACCCGGCCCCGGCGGTCAGCAGTAGAATGGTGAAAACAATCAGAAGGCAGGCTGCCAGCTTACCCGCGATCAACTGTCCTTTGGTGATGTTGGAGTTGAGCAAGATTTTAATAGTGCCGTTTTCCCATTCTTTAGAGAAACTACTGTGGCAGATCAGAAAAATGAACAGCGGCAATAAAAACTGGATAAAGAAGCCAATGTTCAGAAACCCAAAGCTTCTCAACGCGGTCGAATCACTCACCTCCTTGTACTTAACTATGCCCCGTTTATGGGGTTCCAGGTAAAAAGAATTGCCGGTAAACGGTTCAAGTCCATTATCGATCATCCCCAGATCGGCGGCAGGCTTGAACGCGTAAAAACCAAAGTGAGCACCGATATGGGGGTTTTTATCGCCCTGGTTAATAAACTGCTGATACGTAATTTCCTGGGAGACCGACAGGACCTGCTGCCGGGTATGGTGGTAGGTGAACCCATTGTAGATCGCCAGGCCCAATAACACCAGGACTCCGCCGAATAGCCAGGTCATGGTCGAGGCCCTGAAAATTTCCTTGAACTCCTTTCGGATGAGTAAATAAATCATGGCAGAACCGTTCTATTTGACCAAGTCGAGGTAAAGTTTTGTAAGCTCGGCGGGGCTGATGTCCGCCGATTTTAATTCCTTTCGCAACGTTCCCTGGTGCATGATACCGATTTGGGTGCCAAGGCTTTGGGCCAATAGCAAATCATGGGTTGCCATCAGGACGCTTACTCCTTGCCGGCTAAGTGAAGCAATGATCTGGGAAAATTCATTGGCCGCATAGGGGTCGAGCCCCGAGGTGGGTTCGTCCAGAAAAAGGGCTTTCGCCTGTTTGACCAGGGCAATGGCAATACCCACTTTCTGCCGCATGCCCTTGGAGTAGGAATGGACCCGTTTGTGGAAGGCGTCTTCCTGAAGGCCCGCCGTTTTCATGAATTCAACGAGTTCTGGTTTGGAATAGCGATAGCCGGACAGCCCGCTGAAGAATGCCAGGTTTTCCATCCCGGTCAGCGTAGGGTACAGGTTGACAATCTCCGGGATATAGGCGACGAGCCCCCGCGTCGCCTGATTATTGACGGAAACCTCCTGATTGTCAATATAGGCTTTCCCTTCGGTCGCTTCAATAAAGCCCAGAAAGATATTGATGGTCGTGGATTTACCCGCCCCATTGGAACCCAACAGGCAATAGATTTCGCCCGGGGCAATGGTTAAACTCAGACTCGATAAGGCGGTATGGGGGCCGTACTGTTTGGTTAAGTTTTCCGCTCTCAACATGGTGCTCAGCTTATCAATCGTTTAAAAATGGTAACCAGCCGTCAACCGAACGTTGCGGGGTGGCTGGGGAACATACCAGTACAAGCCCGGGGTGTACCAGGTGGCCCCAACCTGTTTTCCGTTGAGTAGGTTGTTGACGTTTAGGTTGAGACTTAATTTTTTCTTCGACCAGCCAATGGCACCGTCCAACCGGAAATAATCCGGGGTAACCCGCTTCGGATCGGCGCGAATGTCGTCAGTGGTTACATTTCGCTCATACCGATCCCGCAAATACTGATACCCCAACGAAACTGCCAGGCCGGTGATTTTCTTCCATGGCAGGCGGTAATTTAGCCAGGTGTTTTGAATCGTTCTGACCGCAGTGCCCGTTGGCGTTCCAATCAGCCTTGGATTTACGTCATCGGTAATTTTAGAATCATTAGAAGCGAAATTGATCACGGCATTCAATCCGCGGGCGAGTTCCCCCAGCAGATCAATTTCAATGCCACGGGCTTTTTGTTTTCCCACCAATAGGCTATAACCCGGATTCACCGGATCGTTCTGCGCGATGTGGGTCCTGTTTATTCGGTAAACCGCGAGGGAAGATGTAAAGCGGTTATTGAACCAGTTTTTCTTTAGACCAATCTCCTGATTAGCCCCCGACTGCGGCCGGACTTTTTCGCCGTCGGAGGTGATACCGGTTTGGGGTTTGAGCGTCTGGTCATACAACGCATACACCGAGAACGAGGCTGAAAGACTGTAACTTATCCCTAGACGGGGCGTCACTTTTTGGTCGTTTGAACGAACTTCGGTCGTGGCGGTTCGGCTGTCCGTTTCGATACCGGTATACCGGCCGCCGACGGTCAGGCGGAGTTTATTGGCCAGAAAAGCAATTTCATCCAGGGCGTACACTGAATAATACCGGATGCCAGCGTTCTGGGGGCTCGCTTCGATGCCGCCGGGAGCACTGTAAGCCGGAAAGTCAAATGCACCGTACACAGGATTGGCAATGTTCAACGGATAGTACTGCTGCTGGGTAACACCACCCGCATCCACATAGGTGTTGAATGGCTTGGTGTCCTGAAAGCTTCTTTTTTGGTTCCTATCCATTCCGGCCAACAATTGGTGGGACACGATTCCCGTAGTGAATTTTCCGTTCACAAACAGTTGCTGGGAGAACACCCGGTAGTATTCCTCGTCGTTATTCAGGTTACGGTATTGAATAGTCGGATGGGCAGCGTCTACGCGCCGGGCAAACAGGTAATGGCCTTTCCGAAGGTTTCTGAGCAGGGTTCCCCGCGCCGTTAAACTCCAGCTTTCATTGAAGGCATGGGTAAAGGTGAGAAAAGCGGAGTGATCCTTGACTTGGTAGGGGGCCAGGCCCGGATCGGTCATGGCAAAGTCCCTGGGAAGCGTGTTGTAGCCAGCCTGCGAGGCAACGGTTGGGCTGTAAATCCGGTAGGCCATGTTTTGATACGTATATTCCAGCGACAGAGCGGTTTTCTCATGGAATTGGTAGCGGAGAACCGGGGCGATCAGATACCGATTCAGAAAATCGAATTTAACAAAGGAATTGGCGGTCGTCCCCATGGCATTCAGCCGGTAAGCCAGTTTGCCTTTATGGTCCAATTTTCCACCCAGATCGGCGGCTAGGCGGTATAACCCAAAACTGCCCACCTGTACCTGCAGGTCATTATTTCGCTCCCCCGTGGCCTGCTTGGTCACGACATTAAAGGTCCCGGCCGGATCGCCCAGGTTATTCATAAATAGGGAAGGTCCCTTGATAAATTCAATGCGTTCAATAAAAGCCGCATCCTCCGGAACCGGCCCCCGGTAGATTGGTGTAAAGTCCACCCCGTTGCGAAGGGTCGAGACCGCCCCACCGCGCATAAAGATATACGGCCCATAGTGATTGGAGATATCCAGGCGGGTGGCCCCACTCACATTACGGGTTACATTTTCAGTCAGGTTGGAACTTCCCTGATCGAACAGGATTTCAGGAGTGACCGCTTGAATGTTCTGGGATAGTTCCAGCAGGGACGTTTTTAGCCTCAACGCACTGGAAATGGACCTGGTGGTATACGGCTTATAGTACTTCGAACGGACCGTTACGGCCAGGAGGTTTTGCGCTTCATCGGTTTCCAGTGCAATGGTCAGGTCCAGGCTCTTTCCACGAATGGGTGTGGTTTGGATACGGTATCCCAGGAAACTCACCCGAAGCAAAGAGTCTGACGGCGTTGTGTGAATGGAAAAGTAGCCATTACTGTCCGTTACGGTTCCTTGTGGCCCTCCCACTACCTGAATTGTGGCACCCGCCAGTCCCGATTGGGGATGCTGAGCATCGACTACTTTTCCTTTGATCCACTGGGCCAGCGCTACCGTGGGGACTAAGGTAACCAAAGGTAGCATGAGGAGCCATTTTAGGACGAACGGTGGAGCAGCCCCAGCAAGACGGCATACGCCTACCCGCCAAAAAGCGGCCCATAACAAAGCGGTATTCATAGTCAGCGTAATCGGCTGCGATAGCCTAAATAATCATAACTTATTAAAACAGCGTTTCTGCCTCCTGACTGACAACGGGCAGGACGATAAGGAAGCCGTTGTAAAGAGGGGAATGGTCTTAACCGGCCATTGGCCTGACAAACAACATCTGTTAGACACTTTCGATTAGGGGAGGAATAGCGTATAGCAAGCTAAAGAGCAAAGGAAGTTTGTGGCTTACATACACTCTTATTTTTACTACCAGGCGGCTAAAATAGGTGTTTAACCCCAAATTGTGTTTAACGACGGGCCAAAATTCACTCAGCAGACTACCTTTTGCCCAATAAACGTCAAAAGATGAACATAAAAACGGGTTTCTTTTAGTAGTACTCCCGGTCAAACGTTATTCGCTCTGTAGGCAATCTGGCTTGTAAACTCAATTTATTTCAAAGCAGGTTCTATTTTTGTCAATTTTAATAATGCTTTTCGGCAATTACTTGTTAAACTATAATAGGACAAACCTTTTCACCTGATCATGCTCCATCCTCACACAAAAAAATCCGCAAATCAAATTCAAAATGAGGCCTCTATTCTGGTTATTGAAGATAATCCGGACCAATGGCAATTAATCAGGCAAGCCATTAAAACCACCTTTACAAATGCAAAACCAGTATGGGCTACCAACCAGCAACAGGCGCTGGCCTATCTGGATGATTGCATCACGATCGGGCTCAAAAAGCCGTTGTTGGTTCTGCTGGATTTGTACCTGCCTGAGCGGGAAATGGGCTGGAACCTGCTGCAACAGATTCGGACCATGCCCCCACCCATTAGCCTGCTGCCTATCGTTTTACTAAGCAGTTCAAGCCACGGAGAGGACATCACCGAATCGTATGAGCGGGGCATCACTTCGTATGTGGTTAAACCGACCGAATTTGAAAGCTGGATTGAGACGTTTCAGACTCTTAAAGAATACTGGATTGACACGGCGGCATTACCGGATCGGCGTACCCCCTACTGATGGGCAATTGGGCATGCTGCCGCCGGATGTAGACTTGTGTCGTCTTGAGGCTCGAGTCCCCCGCTAGTAGCTCTTGACAGTACATACAGCCTTGGCAGCCCCACTCGGTGATGCTGTGCCGGCCGTTTTCAGGTCCCCACGCCATACTTCTATTTTTTCCAACTGCCATCTCTACAGCCTTTCTATTTTACCGTTCTTACGAATGGTTTTGAACCCTGACCCATCCGGCTCAAGTTAATTCGTTTCGGAACGTCGGTCTTTACGCCGGCAAATACACACAAAAGGTAGCGCCCTGGCCCGGTTGGCTATCCGCCGTAATCACCCCACCGTGGTTTTCCACCACCCGCTGACAGATCGCCAACCCAATGCCCGTTCCAGCGTATTCGTTCTTGCCGTGCAGGCGTTGAAACAACTGAAATATCCGCTCCTGGTATTTGGAATCAAACCCAATGCCCTTGTCGATGACACAGAGCCGATGGTATCGGCTGGTCTGTTGGCTCGCATTAACCGGGATAGGCAGTTCACTTCGCGATACGACTGTTGCAGTAATTCGAATGCGCGGTGGCACGCCCTTCTGGGTGAACTTGATCGCATTGGTAAGCAAATTTTGAAAAAGTTGCCCTAACTGCGTAGCATCTCCCCGCACCATTGGCAGGGCATCGATCTCCAGGTGAGCTTCACTTTGCTGAAGTTGAAAATCCAGGGTCTGTATCACCTGATTCATCACATTCTGCGAGTTAATCAGGCCAAAATCCTGCTGCCGGGTCGCTACCCGCGAATAGGTTAATAAATCCCGAATGAGCGTGGACATGCGCCCTCCAGATACCTGGATGCGTTCAAGGAAGTTTCGGCCATCTTCGTCCAACTGGCCGCCGTATTGCGCCAGTAACAACGTACTGAAGGATTGGATTTTACGCAACGGTTCCTGCAAATCATGCGAAGCGATGTAGGCAAATTGCTGCAGGTTGTCGTTTGATCGTTTCAGATCATGAATGGCCGCTTCCAGTTGCTCATTGGCCCGGACGGCTGTTTCATTGGCAACCTGAAGCTCTTCATTGGAAGCGGTCAATTCTTCATTGGTTGCGGCTAATTCTTCGTTGGCGGCCCCCAGTTCTTCGGTGTGCTCTTGCACCTGCTGCTCCAAGGCTACCTGCGTTTGCCGATCCCGGGTAACGTCCCGCATGGTACCTACCATTTTGACCGGCTGCTTTTGCTCGTCAAAATACATTTGGGCCTGAGCCCGTACAATGCGGTGGCGTCCTGTTCGCTGGATCAGAATGCCATATTCCTCATCCAGTAGCCCCCCCGAGTCTGCTTGGGCTGCCCGGGCGACCGCTTCCGTTACACGCGCCCGATCGGACTCTTGGATTAAGGTATAAAGCTGGTCGTTATCGATGGCGTCCTGGGTGAACTCAAAAAGCGCCTTGAGTCGCTCAGAATATGTGGTTTTCCCTGTTCTCAAGTCCATGGTCCAGGTCCCCATGTCGGCTAAATGAATCGCTCCGCGCAGGGTGGCTTCGGTTTCCTGTAACTGCTGGCGGGCTTTCACTTCCTGGGTGACATCAATAGCGATATCGAGGATGGCATAGACCTCACCGGCTGCATTACGAACGGGGGAGTAGGATATGTTGTAGTAGTTGTTCGTAAGCACCCCATTCTGGACAATCTTCACCAGCGCGCCCGGCGTAATGAATGGTTCACCGCTGGTAAAAACATCATCCAGAATCTGCAGGAAAGGCTGGCCTTCACTGATCAGTTCAGGCATGACCTCCCGCAGCGGCCGTCCTGCGATGTCAGGCCCTTTGCCTACAATATCAATAAAGGTCTGGTTGGGGTTTTCAACCACCAGGTCGCGGCCCACAAACAAGCCTATCCCGGCCGGAGCTGTGGCCAGAATAGCCCGTAGTTTGCCTTCATTTTCTTCAATCTTTTTGCGGGTCAGGACCTGCTCGGTCACGTCAGTGGCCACCACCAGAATACCCTCTACCGTACCCTCAGTTCCTTTTCGAGGCTGATAGGTTAAATTGACATAGATCGTCGTCAATCGGTCATCGCGCAGGATGTCCACCGCTATCTCAGGAGCGATAAAAGGAACACCCGTTGCAATGACGTTTTTGAGGATATCATCAAACCCCTGGCCTTTAATTTCGGGCAAGGCCGCCAATAACGGTTTTCCCACAATTTCCTCCGGTTTCCGAGCCACTAACTCCCCATAAAAGGGATTGACCCATTGAAACACCAGATTCTCATCGGCACTGAGGGTGGCCAGACCAACCGGTGATTGCTCAAATAAGGTCAGCAATTCGCGTTGACTATCGGCGATCTTTTGCTGCGCCAATACCTGCTCGGTTACGTCCATGGCCATACTGATGATCCCGAAAATCTGGCCCGCCTGATCACGCAGAGGCTTATAGGTAAAATCAAAATAGTGCAGCTTGGCGACGCCGTTGATCACCAGCTCCCCGGGCATGGCTTTGGCCTCATGGGCTTTTCCGGAGGTGTATACTTGATCCAACAACTGTAAAAATGCCTGGGAAGCCAGTTCGGGCACAGCCAAAGTAGCAGCCTGACCGACAATGTTGGGGCCTTTCCCCAACATGTTTATCATGACTTCGTTGGCAACCTCAATGGTATGGTCAGGGCCCACCATAAGCATGGTTGCCACCGGGGCTTCTTCGATCAGGGAGCGAAAGCGGGCTTCACTTTCCCGGAGATGCTCCTGCGCCTGCTTGATTTCGGTTATATCCCGGGTTGTACCGGCAACAGCCTCCACCTCACCCCGTTCGTTCAGCACCGGAGCAAAAACATAGTCGTAAATTCGGCGGCCCAGCGTAGCGTGGGGAAAAGACACTTCGCCCCGAATGGGCCGTTGGGTGGCCACCACCTGATCGATTTCCCGTTCGTGCATCTGGGCATGCCAGTGCTCGTAGCCATTTTCCAGCAGGCTTTTTCCGATCGATTGTTCCCAACTACTGCCCCACATATCAAGCAGGGCCTGATTGGCGTAGGTAAACCGATAGTTTAGGTCAAAAATATACATCAGGTCGGGGGTGCTGGCCGTAATGGCTTCGTAAGCCCGCTGCAGTCGCTGGGCCACCTGGCGATCAGCGGCTTCCTGCTGCTGCGTCAGCATCTGCTCGGTTACGTCTTGGGCCACCCCCGCCAGGCGGTAGATCACCCCGGTTTCTGAAAAGTAGCCTTTCCCGTAAAAGCGCACCCAGCGCAGCTTGCCATCATCGGCACCAAGGGTCCGGTAGGTTTCATCATACTGCCCCCCCGACAGAGGGTTCATGGCCCACTGCACGGCCTGATGGACCCGGTCTACATCATCAGGATGAATGTGCTGAATAGCCTGTTCATAGGGCAGGTAATTTTGCGTGGCCAGTCCAAATAACGCCCGGCAACGGTTATCCCACAGAATTTGCTTGGTAACAGGATCCAACTCCCACACGCCAAGGCCAGCGGCCTCGAGGGCAAAGTCAATATCAAGTCGCTGGTTGAGGTTTTGAGTTGAATCAAGAGGCAGCTGATCGCCAGTCATCGTTAAAAGTGGTAGCAGTACTCCTGCAAGTTAAAAGGTTTTTTATTGGTTATTGACGGCTTGTAGCGAATCAGGTCATGACTCCTTTTTAGTCGAAATATCTCCGTACCGCAACAAATAAGCCGGGTGGAACTCCATTGAGGCAGGATAAAATACTAACTTCAATCAGGGCTCCGTGGTTTTGGTAAAGCTAGGCTCCAGCCGCAATTAGCGCAGAAATTACGGCCAAAACCGGTAAAATACCGCCCCACTACCCACATCATTTGAAGCGTTGATGCGGATTTCCAGCAACTCGAAAAAAAACGACCGTAACGAATCACTAAATGGATGATACAACCGGGCGTTAATGGAAGGGGCCACTGTGTTGGCAAACACCAAGGTCCATCGGCAGCCTAAACAAGGATTGGGTGCCCTCAGGGCATTGTCACCGGTTTGCGGGGGCGGAGATAAGCGCTCTTTTCATCCAATGGTGGCCTCCAGGTGGCCTGACGACTGCTCTGCCCCTAATCACGAAAGTCAAAGGGCTAAACAAACAAGGACCATTCGAACCCACAAGGCGAAGCCAACCAACAAGAAGGAGGATCTATTGTCTCGGCAATGAAGCCAGTAGCTTCTTAAGGGCCATCAGATCGACGGGTTTGACCAAATGCGCATCAAACCCGGCCGATTTACTTTGCTCAAAGTCCTGCGGCTGGCCGTAGCCAGTTAGCGCGATAATCAGCATTGGTTTTCCCCAGTCTTCCGTCCGAATCCGTCGGCAGGTTGCATAGCCATCCAGTTCCGGCATACCAATATCCAGCAAAATAGCATCTGGACGCAGGCTTTCGGACAGGACAAGGGCTTCTGGCCCCCCATAGCCCGTGAACACCTCATACCCCAACTGCCTGACCAGCATCGCCGTTACATCCGCCAAGTCCCTATTATCGTCGACAACCAGCACCCGATGAACATCAGGCTTACCCACAGATTCCCTGGCGGGAACTGCCTGCCCCTCGGAGGTAGGGGCCAGGGCGGGTAGATGAACGACAAACTCACTGCCCAGCCCTAATCCTTGACTCTGAGCCTCTACCCGCCCCCCATGTTGCTCGACTAACCGTTTTACCACCGTCAGGCCCAGTCCTAATCCTCCCTGAGGACGGTCCAGGGAGGTATTGACCTGAACAAACACCTCAAAAATTGCCGATACTTGCTGCCTGGTTAGGCCAATGCCATCATCTCGTACCCGGAGGACAACCTGGTCCCCGGCCCGCTCCAGGCTCACCCATACCCGACCGCCTTTTTGGGTGTATTTGATCCCATTCGTCAGCAGGTTAACCACTACCTGCTGCAGCCGGGTAGCATCGCCCTTCACAAATGTAGAAACCGTTGGCGCCTGATAGATGAGCCGGCGGTTGGTCGTCTCCGTCAGGTGCTGAATCGATTGGATCGCCTGGCTTACCAGACGGCTCATATCTATGGGTTCCCATTGCAACCGAATGATGCCCCGACTAATGCGGCTTACATCCAGCAGATCAGCCACCATACGGTTCAAATGAGTTATTTGAATCCGCATCAACTGAAGCGCCTGGATCGGTGGCGAACTCCCCTCCGTGCTGCCGCTGCCGTTCAGTTCCAGCAGCAACAGCGTGTTGTGCAGAATCGCCAGCGGATTACGCAGCTCATGGCTGAGCATAGCCAGAAACTCGTCTTTTCGGCGATCAGCCTCCAAGAGGGCATCCTGGGCGAGTTTCTGCGGAGTCAGATCCCGCATCACCTTGACTAAGCCCAGGATTGTACCGTCCGGCTCGCGCAAGGGTGTTGTCATGCCCGACCCGTACAGCCGAGTACCATCCTTCCGTAAGTGCCAGCGCTCGTTTTCGGCCCGCCCTTCCTGAATTGCTTTTTGGGCTTCCGCCTGAGGCACGCCCCCGGTTCGATCTTCCGGCGTAAAAAGCATATCCCCCAGTAGCCCCATGACTTCGTGGGTAGTGTAGCCAAGCATGACTTCCGCTCCGGCATTCCAACTGGTGATCCGACGATCCTTATCCAGCGTAAAAATGGCGTAGTCCTTAGCACTTTCCAGAATTAATCGCTGCACCTGGGCTGTTCGCCAAACATCTGCAGAGGGTGTAGCCTCCGCGTTCTTCCGGGAGGGCGATGATAACAAATCAGGATTTTCTATATCATCAGGGTTTTCTATATCAAGCATAAGGTATACAAGGGAAGCAGGAAACCCCTTTAGGGGTGCTCAGGAATTGAGCTAAAATGATTAATACGCTTATTAACCCCGGTAGCTAGTCTGGGTTCTGCCCAGTGAGGTAACGGCACGTGATGTTTTGCTAGACGCGCCGGCCCGGGATAAGACACAGGGTTACGCTATTACGCTATGGGTTAAACGCAGCGATCATTCATTCCTAGCGGCTCTTAGCCGGGCTCGAAGCAGCGTCCCCATTGGCTCATTAAGTGGTTTCATTTCAACTGGCTAACTCATCAATCCGTTTCATCATAAACGGCCAACCGGCTGTTTTACGTCTGGTTGCCCTATCGGGATCGTACCTTCCGGACAAGCCGTACAACCGGACGTTGGACCCTTCTACTTTACCCCATGACACCTACGGCGAACTCCCAACCACCCACCTTAGTGGTCTATCTCTTCAATCGACGCGAATCCATTTTAAATAAGTGGCGAATGGCCTGTGAATCAGACCCCGCCCTCCCCCAGGTGGCCCTGCTCAGTCGCGAAGAATTTAATAATCTGATGGGCGTTATCCTGGACACCCTCGAAGAGCAATTGCTTGGCAATGCCCCTACGAATGACCCTCGCACAACAGCGGCTTCTCATGGCCTGCATCGGTGGCAAAAGGCCCATGGTTTGGCCAGTTTGATTCGAGAACTACATCACATGGCGGCTATTCTCAGCCAGGAACTGCTGCGGTATGGGGAGTTCTATCCCCAGGTAGATGCGCGCCCGCTGTTGCTAGCCCAGAACCAGATCAACGCGCTCATGCAGGAAACCATTCTGGCCAGTATTATGAAGTACGACGACTTACAACGGATGGAAGCAGCGGGCCGGTTAGCCAGTCTCCAGACCATGCTGGAGCAAACGAGTGAGCTATCCCGGCAACGCGGGGAAATCTTACGCACGTCCTCCCACGACCTGCGGGGTGGTTTCAGCATTATTCTAAGTGCCGCCCAATTGATTAACATTCAGGACATCGACACGGAGGAACGGGCCCAATACCAGCAAATGCTGAATCGAAATCTGCACAATGTGGGGGCATGCTGAGTCAATTAATGGATTTGTCTCGCTTGGAGGCCGGGCAAGACCCCCTGCAGATGGAAGCGTTTAACGCGGCCCAGTTGCTGCGTGAGCTGGTAGACAGCGCCCAATCGCTAGCCCGTGAACGAGGCCTTCTCTTACAAGCTGACGGCCCAGACTCCCTTCAGGTCCAAACCGACCGGGTAAAGCTTTACCGAATCGCGCAAAACCTAGTAGTCAACGCGTTACGGTATACCCCTTCGGGAATGGTTTCGGTATCCTGGTCGGCAGAAAATGAATGGCGTTGGATTCTGAGCGTTCAAGACTCGGGACCGGGTTTACCGGATGGCTTGCTGGAGGTCTTTCATCAGCAGTTAAAACCGACCGTTGAACCAACGAGTGTCCTTTCGCCAGAGGAAGGGCAACCTACCGCTGTCCACCCGGATTCAAACCCAACCATCCCGGTTACCCCTGCTACAACGGCTGAAACGCCCGGCCCACCAAGCCGGGACCAAACCGCTGGAGATGGACTTGGCTTGATGATTGTTAAGCGCTTGTGCGAGCTGATTGGTGCCACCCTGGAGATTGAAAGTGTCCCCGAGCGAGGCACCCTATTTCGGGTCCGACAAGGAATCCATCAGGGTAGCAAGCAACCTGAACTGCGCTAGAATTGTCCGGTCAACCAGCTGGATACCGCATAATTCCAGCCGCTGGATAACGACGATTTTTGTCAAACATTCTTTCTGGATTAGACCGAAAACCCTTAGAATCGACAAACTCCAAAAATCCGCTCCTGCATTGTAAAGTTCTTTCGACAATGCGCAGTAAGAAAGTGCCGTTTTCGGACAAGCTCGCTTAACCTTTAGGCATCCAATGCGTTTTACGGGATGAGAACCCTAGTCAGAATGAACCGCCAATCGCATCAAAATCGCTTGCAGCATCAGATTGATTTTTTTCAAGAGCGGATAAGCCACATGCAACAGATGCTCTTAAGATCCTATAAACGGGTAGGCGTTGCTTCGAAAATACACGATGAACGGGCAAAATCCGTTCTGATTCGTTCGTACACATCCACCATCCTATCGCAAAAAAACACCCTAAACGAGCTGCATCAATTGAAGGAGTTCGCTCAAGAGCAACTCAGGCACCTTGAATCAAGCCATTCATAACATGAGCTCTTTCTCGTTTAGAAAACCGTCCTAAGGCCCCGTCGCTCGTCCTATAACACGGCCGGTTTTGGTCGAAGGTAGTTGTTGTTGCCCAGAAAGCTTTCTTTTTTGACACTTCGGCAATTCCCTGGCCCACTTCCAACAGCAGCCCTTGCTAACAGCCTTACCCAATCACTGAAACCTTGACAGCTACAGGGAAAGTAGCCAACCAATCATGCCAGCCCTGGCGGCTTTTAACGCTGGCAAGAACAATGGAAGCGATGGAATTACGCCGTACACAAAATTCCTAGTTGGTGTTGGCCAATCCTATAAGGTCGATGAAACCGCCTACCTGGAAGTGGGTTGCTTTTGTTCATCCAAACTCTTGCAGGGGCAACCCGACCACCACCCAGGGTGGGTACCTCGTCACCTCACCCACTATTTACCGCATTTTAGCACCGTCTCGTCCAGCCAGTCAAATTAAAAATGCATATTAGCGAACCATTCAGCCAGGCCGGAAGACGAAGTTGTACCTATCCATATCGAGAACCATCTCATCAAAACCGGTGCGGGGCCCGTCAACTGCCTCATAACCGGCACTAGCGTCACCCGGGCTGATCCTGTTCAACAATCAACTACCTGCCCATGAACCGCAGAGATTTTCTTGCACTAGCCGCCAGCGCTTCTGCCCTACCTGGATTTTCTTCATCCGGTCCATTGAAGGATAGTGCCATCCCGATTATTGACACGCACATTCATCTATTCGATATAAACCGCCCCCAGGGTGTTCCCTGGCCAACGCCCCAAAACGGCATTCTCTACCAACCGGCCCTCCCAGACCGCTACCGCAAGGTTGCAGTTCCCCACGGCATTGTGGGTGCCCTAGTCGTGGAAGCCAGCCCCTGGCTTGAAGACAACCAATGGGTTCTCGATGTGGCCGCCCGTGATCCGATCATCATCGGAACCATAGGAAATCTGGAGCCGGGCAAGCCGGACTTCCGCCCGCAGTTTGAACGCTTCCAAAAGAACCCGTTGTTTCGCGGTATTCGTTACGGAAACCTTTGGAACCGTGACCTGTCACGTCAACTGTCGAATCCCGCGTTTATTGCTGACCTTCGCTTGGTTGCGCAAACCGGCCTGGTGTTGGATACGGCAAACCCAAATACGGTCCTGCTTGATGCCGTCGTTCGGCTGTCGGATCAAGTGCCCGATTTACGGATCGTGCTGGATCACCTGCCCCAGTTCAACCCGCCACGAGAGGCTGCCCCCCGCCAGGCCTACGAAACCAACCTGCAGGAGCTGAGCCATCGACCTCAGGTTTTCGTAAAGATTTCGGAAGTCCTGCGCCGGGTAGATGGAACGATTCCGCAGACCCTCGATTTCTACCGGGCCCGACTCGATGAACTCTTCGGCACCTTTGGTGAAGATCGTTTGCTATACGGTAGCGATTGGCCCAACAGTGATCAATGGCTGCCGTTTGACGCCGGGTTACGAATTGTGCGTGACTACTTTACCGCAAAAGGCCAGCCCGTGGCCGAAAAGTACTTCTGGAAAAATTCGGTTGCGGCTTATCACTGGATAAAGCGTGACTCCTCCCAGCCTAAATAATGCCGGCGCTTCGATCCTTTCCCGAATACGGTTAAAATTCCGTCGGGCGCGTACGTTATCCAGGCAAGCAGGAAGTAAACTCCGGATGATAAATGCCGGGGCTGTTGGACTAACCGAGCAGCCGGTTCGATTCCGCACTTGCTGGGCGAATACGAACCGTTTTTCAGGGTTCGCTTTTCATTAAATCGCTCTTTTTCAACTTTCTAACTTTTGGCACTATATTCGTATGCTGGCAGTCAGTTGACGGTTACAATCGCAACTGACGCACTAGTATTGATTAGGGCGTTGGCTGATTGACAAGCTGGCCAAAGAGCGATGGCCGATTTAGCCCCCTTTTTCGTGTTGACTTTACCTAAATCCAATTTCTAGTGATGAATTATTTACAGACAACATGGGGGCTGCTGCTCCTTTTGACCGGATCGCTTCAGGCACAACCCGCAAATTCCCCCTACTTGAATCAGCCTCCGCCGGGTTTAATCCCCCAGCTATTTGCACCGGATCGGGTTTCCTTAAAAGATCATTATGAATACGGATCGGTCTTTTCAAAGGACGGTAAGGAGTTCTATTACGCGGTGATTATTGATCAGAAGCCCCAGATTCGGTGCATCAAGTTTGAAAAGAATGCCTGGACAACGCCAAAAACCGTTATTGCCAGCCCAAAATATGAGTATAATGATCCCTTCCTGTCACCCGATGGAAAGCGGTTATATTTTATCTCGGATCAGGCAACCGACGGACAGGGCGAGAAGAAGGATTTTGACATCTGGTATCTCGAGCGGGAAAAAAACGGTTGGTCTCGTGTACCCATCAACGCGGGCCCGAGCATCAATACCGATAAGAATGAATACTATATGTCTTTTACGAAAGAGGGGACCCTGTACTTTTCTTCCAATGGGGGCACCAGCCCGGCTACCGACAAGGATTACGACATCCGATTTTCCATGTATGTCAAGGGAAAATTTCAGCCTGCCCAAAAGTTGGGAACAGCCGTAAATACACCCCACTATGAAGCCGATGTCTTTGTTTCTCCCGACGAAGACTACCTTATTTTCTGCGCCGAGCGCCCGGATGGGTTGGGGGCCGGAGATTTATACATCAGCTTCAAGAGCAAAACCGGTCAGTGGCAAAAAGCCAAAAACATGGGCAACGTCATTAACACCGATGCCTACGAGTTTTGTCCCTTTGTGACGAGCGACCGGAACTACCTTTTCTTTTCCCGAAGCGGGGATATTTTTTGGGTAAATGCAGCGGTTATTGATGCATTAAGGTAACGAAAGCCTGCTTTTTAACTTTTTTTGCTATTCAAAAGAGTATTTTGAGCACAGGCGCTCATCTTTTGCTTGACTATCAATCACTTCCTGACCTTTACCAGCCATGGTCTGTTTCCTCTTCCCGATTTTGCTTGCCGCCTTCAGCAGCTATCAGCAGCCCGCAAGCCGGGCTCATAACCAGGCTCCGGAAAGCATTACCAGCCAGCAACCTGCCTTATTCCAATTTCCGACTTTCAAAGAAGGCGTGGTCATTTTTCGAAATTCCTCCAAGCGAACCGCCAGGCTGAACTACAATTTTCTTCATGGAAAACTACAATTCATTGATGAGCACACCGATACCCTGCTGCTGACGAACAAATACTTGATCAGGCGCGTGTTGATTGACGATAAGGAATTTATCATTGGGGCCGGCGATGAGGATCATGATTTGGAAACGGTCGGCGTCTACTCCCTCGTTAGAATCGCCAAACTAGCCAAATGGGTGCCTAAAGCGTATTCAACTTCCGCTTCTTCGCAACAATTCAAATCCAGCGTTTCATCACCCATCCCTAGCTCCCTGTTGATTACCAACCAGGCTGGTGAGTTTCAGTGGCAAAATACGACACTGCCCTTTGAGGGACAACTGAAAACGACCTTCTATTTTATCGATCGTAATGAAAACCGGCATCCTGCCTCTCAAAAAGCCATTGAAAAGCTGTACCCAAGGCTACGAGCTGAGGTACGGGCCTATACCAAAATACACCGGGTTAACTATTCGGATTTGGGAGCCATTCAGGAGCTGTTGGCACAGCTTGATGCCACGAGCTGAAACCTGCCATAGGATGGAAGCCATGATTCTGCTCCCCCTTCTCCCTGTTGACGGCCGTTTTTGCCGAAAAAACCGGCTGCGTAGCGCGTAACCCGTGGTAAAGACCAAGTTTGACAGGCGCTTAACACACCCTTATGTACTTACTTTTCGCGATCGGCGACTACGACTACCTTTTTTAGTTGATTATTTATTGAACATTTTGTCTGATTATGGATTAAACGTTTATCAGCCACCGTTCCAGTGCTACTGCTACATCCTAGTTCGTTCACCCTGAGCACTCCCCGCCCTTTCTATGCTAAGCCGTGGTCAAGTTGCTCGCCTAATCGTTACACCATGCACCCCTTTGATAACGAACAGAACAACCGCATCCTGCTGCACTTTCAGCAAAAGTGCCTGGCCCTAAAAAACCGGATTCAGGCTCTGCAACAGCGGAATCAACGGCTTTCTGACCGACTGGAAGGACTCATGAAATCAAAGCAAGCTATCATCGACAAGACCCGAAAATCACTTTATTAAGGTCATTGATCGTTCCGTACCCAAACGCGCCAAAAAATAGTGGGCTAGGTGTTTAGATTTTTTTATCTTTGTAACTAAGATATTTACCAAATAAGATAGTAATGAAAACCAGCAGTCGCGAAAAAATCAGGAAACTAAGTCAACAACATGCCTACACCTCGATTCAGATGCACGAAGCTGTTGCCCGCAAAGCAGGACTTTCGGGCACGGATCACAAATACCTGGGATTTTTAATCGAAAAAGGGCAAATGACTGCCGGTGAACTTTCAGCCTTGACCGGTCTGACAACGGGAGCCGTTACCGGTTTGATCGACCGGTTTGAGAAGAAAAACCTGGTAAAAAGGCGGTTTGCCGTAGGAGACCGCCGGAAAGTGATCGTTGAACCAAACACAGAGCTAATCCTAGCGCTTCTGACTCCGCTTTATCAAGAATTCCGGCGTAAAACAGAACAACTCATTGCGTCTTTTTCCACCGATGAACTCACCATTATTGAATCCTACTTTTTGAAAGCCATCGCCGTAATGAATGAAACAACCTCCACCCTCAACAGCAAATAACCGTAGCCATGAAACAGATAAGCACCCGTATCCTTTCTTTTGAGGAAGTTGGTCAAAGCAAAATCGATCTGGTTGGCGGCAAAGGTGCTAACCTGGGGGAATTATCCCGCCTTGAAGGGGTACACATGCCCGGAGGCTTTATCATTACAACGGAAGTTTACAGAGAAATTATTGGGAACAACGATGCGTTGCAGTCATGGCTGGATCAGTTGAACAGGCTGAAACCGGCGGATCGACAACAAATTCGCGAACAAAGTGCCCACATTCGGTCGCTGATCGAAGCCATCACCATTCCAGACGCGATTGGGAACGAGATTGCCCGACAAATCGACTTGCTCGATGACCAAAATGCCTATGCCATTCGGTCCAGTGCAACGGCAGAGGATTTACCGACGGCCTCTTTTGCCGGCCAGCAGGATACGTATTTAAATGTAATCGGGAAAGAAGCCATCCTCCGGCATATCAGCCAATGCTGGGCATCGCTGTTTACCGAACGGGCCGTTAGTTACCGCCTTCAAAACGGCGTCGACCACCAGCAAGTCCAGCTGGCCGTGGTTGTTCAAAAAATGGTCTTTCCACAGGTGGCTGGCATTCTGTTTACGGCCGATCCCGTCACATCGAATCGAACCGTGTTATCCATTGATGCGGGTTTTGGGCTGGGTGAGGCTCTGGTTGCTGGGCTGGTGAATCCCGATACCTACAAAGTGCGGAACGGCACGGTAATTGATGCGAAAATAGCCACCAAAAACCTGGCGATTTATGCCTTACCGGAAGGTGGAACGGCCCAGCAGGCAATTGAGCCAGATCGCCAGAACCGTCCGACGTTAACGCAAGAGCAAATCCTGCAACTGGAGCACCTGGGCCGCACGATTGAAGCGCATTTCAATTCTCCCCAGGACATTGAATGGTGTTTAGCCGATGGTACGGTGCATATTGTCCAGAGCCGTCCTATCACTACTTTATACCCCATCCCGGAACCGACTGATGGGCAAAATCGCGTCTATGTTTCGGTTGGCCATCAACAAATGATGACTGACGCCATGAAACCGCTGGGCTTGTCCCTGTGGCAACTCACCGCTGGCCGGCCTATGGTTCAGGCTGGCGGTCGGCCGTTTGTCGATGTCACCGCAGAACTGGCTTCCCCCGAGCAAAGGGAACTTCTCATCAACATCCTGGGAAAGTCCGATCCGCTCATCAAAGACGCCCTGACAACCCTGTTGGAGCGGGGTGATTTTTGGAAGTCGCCCCCCGGTGAGCACCCTGAATCGGCTTCCGGTCCCCCCCACCGAAGAGTTCCCCTGGCGGCTTATCAAACACTGATCGAAAACGACCCGGCGCTTGTCGCTGATTTGATCAGCCGCAGCGAGACATCGCTGGCCGAATTAAAGCAAACCATCCAGCCAAAAACCGGAACGGATCTGATTGATTTTATTCGAGATGACTGCCAGCAGATCAAGGCGAGCATCGCTGATCCGAAAAGCTTTGAAGTGATTATGACCGCCATGAATGCCTCCTATTGGATCAATGAAAAAATGGAGGAATGGTTGGGAGAAAGAAACGCAGCGGACACACTCTCTCAATCTGTGTCCAACAACATTACGTCGGAAATGGGCCTGGCCTTATTGGATGTCGCCGATGTGATTCGTCCTTATCCGGACGTTATTCGGTATTTGCAACAGGTCAAAGAGGATAGCGCTTTGGATGAACTGGTTGGTCTTGATGGCGGACAGCCAACCCGGGACGCCATCGAAGCTTATCTGAACCGCTACGGAATGCGGTGTGCGGGAGAGATCGATATTACCAAAACCCGTTGGCGTGAAAAATGGACAATCCTGGTCCCTTTAATTCTGAGTAATATCAAGAATTTTGAGCCGGGAGCCGGAAAGCGGAGGTTTGAGCAGGGACGCCAGGATGCGTTGAAGAAAGAACGGGAATTACTGGATCGCCTGGAGCCTTTACCGGATGGTGCTCAAAAAGTCCGGGAGACAAAACGAATGATCGACCTGATCCGGAATTTTGCCGGTTACCGGGAATACCCAAAATACAGCATTGTTTGCCGGTATTTCGTTTACAAACAAGGCTTGCTGAAAGAAGCCGAAAGCCTTGTAAAGGCGGGGGTTATTCCAGAAAAAGAGGACATCTATTACCTCACTTGGGAAGAACTTCGCGAAACCGTGCGCACCCATCAACTGGATTACGGAATCATCCAAAGACGAAAAGACGAGTACCGTGGCCATGAAAAATTAACGCCCCCACGCGTTATTACCTCTCAGGGGGAGATTCTTTCCGGCAACTACCATCGGCACCATCTGCCGGCCGGTGCTCTTCCGGGTCTGGCGGTTTCGTCCGGCGTTCGGGAGGGACGGGCACGCGTTCTTTTAACCATGGAAAATGCCGATCTGGGTCATGATGATATACTGGTTACGCGCTTTACCGATCCCAGCTGGACCCCCTTGTTTGTATCCATAAAAGGCCTGGTTACCGAAGTGGGCGGCCTGATGACCCACGGTGCCGTTATTGCCCGGGAATATGGCTTACCTGCCGTCGTCGGCGTCGACCATGCAACCAAACGCATAAAAGATGGACAACGTATTCGCGTACATGGAACGGAAGGATACGTTGAAATCCTGTAAACCGTCCATTCAGCAATCGACCGATTCATCCCTAAACCGCCCGTTCAAAAGTCGATGACCAGGCGTTAATACAAAAAGACATCCGGCTGCCGGATGTCTTTTTGTATTAACGCCTGGTCGCTTATGCCTTAGGCTAATTCGACATTCACGGCGTTTAAGCCTTTCTTGCCGCGTTCGACAGTGAATTTCACTTTGTCGTTTTCCCGAACTTGGTCGATCAGCCCTGAAGCGTGTACAAAAATGTCATCACCGCCATCATCGGGCTTAATGAAGCCAAACCCTTTGGTTTCATTGAAAAATTTTACAGTTCCTGTTTGCATGTTTTATTGAAATTTAGGCAAGAAAGTAAGAACCAATTGAAATTCCAACAATATCTCCTCCATCTATTAAACGGAAGCGGCACAGAGCAGCTGCCTAAACCCGTTTTTATCCAGCAAATGAGCTAAAGTTGAGCGAACAGGCCTAAGCGAAACGGACCAATGAAAACAACTCTGCCCTCCGTAGGTCCTTTAAAAGCCTTTATCATATCCGGGGATACAGCCCTAAAAAATAGCGCTACGAACCCAGGACACGGTTTTTCCGTTAACTAAAAAGCAGGATTTTTCCGGACGATCAAGCGATCCGTCCTGATAAATCTTTGGAGTTGTGGGATTCTGGGTAACGCTTTTATCAGGCAGGTCCTTTTTTCATCTAAAAAGAGAAGAAAACTTTTCAGGACCGGGCACACCCGTCAACTGCTTTGCGATTTTTCCTTTCCAGAATCTATTCTCAGTTTCCTTCGCTTGGGACTTGCTACCTGGATTTTTCGTAGTTTAGCCAATCTGTAGGGCAATCCTGGCATCAGCAAGGTACCGAAAAGCGGAGAACGGGTCTACCGCCATCCGGGCAAAATACGCAACGGCCCTGTTCACCGACTTGAAATACGAATGGCGCTCTCTACGGAACGCAGAACGGACGGATACGCAAATGGAAAGAAGAAAGTTTGTAATTAATCTGGCATACATGGGCTTCGCATCAACGGCCGCCGTACAAACCGTGTTGGCCAAAACGGTATTCTCGTCAGAGCGCTATAAAATTGAGCAATTTGAAGTAAAAGGAATCGCTCATTTTTCGTATGCCGTTCAGGCCGGGGACCAAATTATAATCATAGACCCGCAACGAAACCCGCAGGTTTACTATGATTATGCAAAAAAAGCCAACGCCAAGATTGTAGGCATTATCGAAACGCATCCCCACGCTGATTTTGTGAGTGCTCACTCCGAAATGCACCAGAAATTGGGTGTTCCCATTTACGCCAGCAGCCTGACCAAGTCATCGTATAAAAAAACCAATTTCGATGAAGGACAACGCATTCGACTTTCCGATAACCTTGTCCTTAGATCGTTGTACACACCCGGACACGCACCCGATCACGTTTCAGTTGTTTTGACTGAAAACGGGACGGATAAGGCGGTTTTTTCTGGTGATGCTCTCTTTATTGGTGATGTTGGACGACCTGATTTGCGCGAATTTTCCGAAGAAACCCAAACGCAGCGTCAGCAGTTGGCTGAAATGATGTATGACACCGTTCATGAAAAATTTGCGAAACTGGCCGATGAGGTCCTGGTCTATCCAGCCCACGGCGCTGGTTCACTTTGCGGAAAATCCATTCGCAAAGCACTAAGCTCTACCATTGGCGAAGAGAAACAAAGCAATTATGCGTTCGCCAAACGTACAAAGGCTGAATTTGTAAAGCTGCTGCTAAGCGATCAACCTTTTATTCCCGCCTATTTTAAATACGATGTAGCATTAAACTTGAAGGGGGCTCCGGCCCTAAAACCGAGTTTAGAACAAATCAACTATTTGGCTGCTAATTACCAGCCTTCCCCGAAAGCCATCATCATCGATACCCGCCCGGCGAGCCTGTTTAAAGCGTCCTATCTTCCCAACGCAATCAATATTCAAAGCGATGGAGCGGGTTTTGCCACCTGGCTTGGCACGATTGTTCCGCCGGCTTCAGAATTCTATCTGGTGGCCGATAGCGATCAGGCTCTACAAACAGCCCTACAAAAAACCGCTGTCATTGGCTATGAATCCAAGGTGAAGGGGGCTTTCTTGTACCATTCGCAGAAGGGAGCGCAATTTACCCGTTTTGATAATGCCCACTTTAATCCGAAGCACAACGCCTATACGCAGGTGGACGTTCGAACGGAGAAGGAAGTACAGCAGGCTCCCCTTTTTGCGAACAGCATCAATATTCCTCTGCATGAACTCCAACAGCGCCTGTCAGAAATTCCGACGGATAAGCCGATATTGGTAAGCTGCGCGTCCGGCTACCGTTCAGCCATCGCCAGTAGCCTGATTAAGAAGGTTCTCCCTCAGGCTCAAGTATATGATTTAAGCACCGAGGTAGAACACTATTTCAATAGATCCCAAAAGACGACGCCATAGCACCCGGCTCAGCAAGGGGTGCTATCGGGGCTAGTAGGCTGCTTGCTTACAGACGCACGCCCAATCTGCTGCTATCGAGCTTTAATCAAACGCACTGTTTTTCGGCACCTTCCTTATCGAAATCACCTTCTTCGTCTTTCGTTTGAACCAGCTCCGTTCTGATTCCATTTTCGGTGAAGCGTTCTCTACCTGGCGATGCTATCGGACCAGCCCCACCCAGGCCTATCCCACATAAAGCCAGTACAATCAGGCATACTACGCCCATAAGCTTTATGAGCTTCTTTATTCGTTTTAGTAGCATACAAACATCCATTGAGGCTGCATCAGCGCAGCACTACGAAGAATAAGGGGATACAAAGAGAGGTGCTTAATAAGCGTACGTAAGCCGTATCAACGGCGGAAGAAAAATCCAAAAGGATCGTCGGCGCGGGCCGGAATCCCCTTGAATTGCATAAACGTGCGCGCTCGCACGAAGATGAACTGACGCGAACAATACACACGTATTCGACTACGAAGCTGGAGATTATAAAAACGAAGGGCAATCGCTTTAATGGGGCTAAAAGCCGCGAAAAACCGTTCGGAAATTGTCTGATCTTTTGCCGATGGAGGTGGGCTGATGGGTTGTCCGGCGGTAACCGCTAATTCGGTTTTTGGACGTTGTTGAATCCGCTCCTGTCCAACAAAATCCGTCCCTAAAAAGGCAAAAAGACCGGCAAGCAGTGCTATAGTTAGCAGCCACCTTGTGCACCTATTCTGACGCTTTACCTGACGCGGATTCAGTTTATTAGATTCCATCCGTACGATTCGTGTTTTCTATAAAACTCTCCAGAACCGTATGACCAGATCCATTTTGACATGCTGTCCTGCTAACTTATCCATTTGTAAAGTTCCATCCAGGGCACCCAACCCGTTTTTGTCTGCTTGAATACCATCAACTTACCTTCTCCACATTTCATGGAAAAACAACTGTATTCTACATAAAAGATACAGACAGAATGATTCCGGATAAAGATAGGCTTTGAAAAGCTGTAGTATCTTGAACCATACTGCTTTTTCAACTCCTTATCGTCCCTGGAATAGCCGCGGATAGTACGTTCCAACGCAGCCATATTCAGGAGTTTTCCACTCTTAAATAATTGGCTAGTCCAACTAAATTGGGGCAGTAGCCTTAATTCGCGCTGGATGTGGCTCCGCTCCTGCCGGGTTAACTTTAAGTAATCAGCAGGTTCCTGCCGCTTGGTTTTAAAGGCATCCTGTAAGGTATCCCGCGCCAGCGCTTTCTGCAAATTCGTTAGTTCACTTTCCCAAAATTTATCCAGGTAGGTAATCTGTGCGGATTGACCGAAAAAATCGTGGAGAAATGCGATACTTGACTGATCCTGACCGTAACCGTTGGCCCCTGCCAGAACAATCACCCAAAAACTAAATAAAGATTTCATCCATTCGGTATTTCAGCATTCTGTTGGATCGTCAAAACCGATAGTTTATGCCTGCTCCCAGCATCGAACTAATTCCGGCCCGGTTCAAATCAGCCCACCGGAACCGAATGTCGACACTCCACTGCGGGTCGAAGAGCCAGTCATATTCCAGGGCGACATGCCCGCCCGTGTTGAGTTCGTGGCGCTTTTGCCGGTCAATCGCAACCGCCTGCAAACCCGTTGGGGTAAACATAGCGGTGGCCCCCCGATAGATATCGTCACGTCGGTACCAGGCCGATAAACCGGCCCCCACCCGCAGTGCGTGACGTGGGTGGTGTAGCAGATCAATAAATGCCGTTGCATCCATCGTAAAGCGTTCCCGGTGATTAGCCCCCGGATCTACTTCGTTGAACGGTTGATTGGAAGTCACCTTAACCAAGTATCCCGCTTCGGCGGCCACCACAAAACGGTCATTCCTGAAATGATGGGCAATCCGGCCGACGTAGCGTAAACCAACCGCATCTGGCGCATCAAGCGAGGTCAAGTCAATGCCCAGCCGAACCGAATTACGGTTTTTCGGGACTTGAGCCTGGAGGGAAGTCATCCAAAGCAGACCGATTAGCAGGGTGTAATAACGAGCCATGCGTAGAATGGTTTTGGTTATTGTCGGTACCACTCAATGAGTAAGTTTCCCGTGGTGCCGGCTTCACCCGTAATGAGCAATTCCGTCGCCTGATTTGAATAGTAGTCGCCCGTCAAAGAAGTGCCCGTATAGGTACCTGCTTTTAGGGTATCACGGCGAATGGCATAACGTCCCTGGTTGCCTTCTAGTTGGTCAACAGCTAACCAAACAGGCCCATTAATGGTGCCACTGATTCGCAGGGTGAGCGAGTAAGGAGTGCCCTCGTAAGGAGGCAGTAGGGTGCGGAGTGGTGCAGAAAAATCCTGGACGATCACCCGTTGGTAGGAGCGATCAATTAGAGTCAGGTCACGACAGCCCATCAAAGCAAAAGCCAACGCACTTATTGCCAAACAATTCCGCCAAGAAGCTTTTTCCATCTGTTCGTGTCAGAGCTTTACTGGAACAAAGTACCCTAAAACCATTGGTTTCCCAAACTCCAAAAAATAGAGTATGTTATACAGGCTGGCTTTGTCCAAAGTTGATCACGGGGACACTGACCATGTGGTACCAATAGGTGCGTAATTGATCCCCATAAACCCGCCAGTCGGAATAAGAAAAGGGTTTGACGGTGTACGCGGTTGCCCCCTGTCGGTAGCTCTCTTCCATAATTTGTGTATTCTGGCTGACCGATAAGACAACGATGGGTAAAAACCGTCCCTGAGGATGCCGGCGCATGAGCTGCAAAAATTCCAACCCATTCTGGCCGCCTTTCAAGTCCAGATCCAATAACACCAGCCGGGGACCGGGGCCGTTCAGTTTATCAAAATAAGCCACTGCCTGCTCAAAATTAGTGACTGCGATTAAAGTAGCTTCCGGAAAGACCTGCTCACAAGCCCGGCTTAAAATTTCAGCAACAGCCGGATCATCATCAATTAACAGAATACAAAAAGAGTCGGTCTCAGAAGAGGATGACATTGATACGAAAACACTAAGAGTTGGTAAAAGGACTCGTTGGATTGTCAACCCAGAGCTTAGGCGTGCTGGCGGTCGAAAACCAATACGTTGCCAGGTACTGCACGTAGGCTTTCCACTCCGTATATCCAAACGGTTTATTGGTAAATATATTAGCACCTTTAGCATATGCTTCCCGCACGATTTCTTCTTCGTGAACAACTGACAAGATAATGACGGGCAACACGCGGTAGAGCGGATGCTGTCGAATCCAGGCCAATAAATCCAGCCCGTTTTTATCCTGTTTGAGGTCGATGTCCAGTATAATTAAACGCGGAACCCAGCCCGTTGCCGTGGTCAAAAAGGACTGAGCGGATTCAACACTCATTTTGTGCAAAAAATTCGCCTGGGGAAATTCAGCTTTGGCAATCTGATTGAGGATATCATTTATCTGCCACTCGTCGTCCACCAGAAGAATAGGGAATACATCCGGGTCATTAATCGCTATCGTGTCGGTCATGGAATGAAAATGCTGCGCAGGCAGACCTGTTTAATTTGAATTGGTGCGTCGGGTTGGAATTCGGGCCATGGAGAACCAGTATTGGCGCACCAGGTTGGCCAGGTCTCGCAGTTCATTTTGCGAAGAAGGCTTAACCATAAAGGTGTTAGCGCCTAGCTCATAGCATCGATTGATGTCAATCTCACTATCAGAGGTTGACAAAATAATGACGGGAATATGACGATACCGTGGGGAGTTTTTGATCTGTTTGAGTACATCGAAACCGCTAATGGTGGGCATGTTCAAGTCCAACAAAATTAAGTCAGGCAAAAAAGTCGGTTTACGAATTCTTTCCAAAACCTGGGTACCATCAGAAGCAAACTGAAGGCGAAATTTCTCGGAAGTTTGTTGAAACGCCAACTGGATTAAAAACTGATCATCCTCATCATCATCCACAATCAGCACATTAAATGTTTTGCTCATCCGGTCGGTGAAAGTACGGAATGGCCCCGAAACAAGGCCATTTTTATGAAAGGTAAAACAGAATTTTGCATTATACAAATACCTGATTCTGGCCACCAGCACCCCTATCCACACAGGAGAGCTGAAAAAAGTGGACTATTTTCAGGTTAGCGTTGAGCTCTATCCTTCAGAACAGCCTAATGTATGAAGCTGATGAAAATAAATAGCCCGATGACTCTTCACTTGTTCCAACTGGTACCTTTTAGCTTGCAACGTATCCAGGATGCAGAGATCAGCCGCAAAAACGGTGGTGCATTCAAGCTGCCGAATGGTCAAATCCATTTTCTGAATCCGTTTCTGTAAATCAGTAACTCGCTGTGCTATACTTGCCATTCAATCCTACAGGCTACGTTGTTGTCTACCTTATCCTAGTAGAAATAACGGCAAACACACAGATTTTGTTGAAGCAAAGTTAAACAAAATCTGATTTACATCCCTGCGTAGATTGATTGCACCCCTAGGTTGGCTCTGATCAGTGAGCAGCAAAAGTACATCAATCGTGCGAGCTAGCTATTGTTATTGCCTGAACCTTGCGTTATTTCCCGTAAGCCCTGGAAGTACATCGGCAAATATGGGGAGGAGTTTCTGAGATAAACAGTATGGGCGGCAGTCACTTCTACATAGTGACCAGAGGTACCTCGATACAATCAGAATCGTCATTCGAGGCCACCTCTATGACGTAGTCAAGCCTATGTCCAAAGCGCCTGGCTGCCGTATCGATACCAGGTCAGTTTCTGGGGAAATCGACAAATGATCGGTGTAGCTAGAGGATTCTCTGGCCTAATCAGATTGTTTGAGGGGGTAATCCGTTATCAAACGGCTTCTTTTCTTCCCCTTTCCGGTTCACTTTTTAGTTGCACGTCAATGTCTGGCTTAGCTCGTAGCAGTTCAGCAATAAAGCCCATCTTATCATTGGGCGAGATAAGCACACTGTCGAACCGATTGTAGATCAGTTCAATTCGGTCAAGTGAGAGAGCCGGAGAACTGATCGGATTCCGGGTTTCGATGATTTTTTTGATGGTTTCAATGGGCAAGGCTTTGTGGAAAAAAAAGCCCGACTGAATTCGCAGGATGCCCGCATCTATTTGATAGCGGGTTGTCATAAACAAATGAGCGATCAAAAGGGAAACAACCGTTACGATACCTGTTCCCGCCCAACTGCCTTTGTAAACCAGTAAACTACCTATGCCGAATAAAAGCCCGGCCAAGGGGATGATCAGTTCAAGTCCTATTTTGGATTTATATGTAGTCATTGTTGCGGCCATTTCTCCGAGGTTGTTTTGACGGGCTTTGCCGTGGATAATATACTAAACAAGTCACAAATACCCATAGAAAAGGTACTTCCATGCAACGCTAAGATGGTAGTAATTAATCGTACGGTTTTTCATCATTGCAGGCAAGCAGCATTGTAGCGCTGAATAGCCCAGTCGATATATTTTTTTGCAACCGAATTGGCATTTTTAGTAACTTCATAGTCTGTTAATGCCGTGTATGTCGTACCTCCATCTTTTGCCCATACATTCTAACCTGAAAGTTGGTGATATTATCTATCACGATCCTGCTTTCCTGGGGTGCCATTTCTGGCGCGTCGTGGAACTGGATCGCACCGGGTATGTGCTGTATAATTGTGATGGGCTAGGCACGTTAACCAGACAGGTAAAGTCCTTCTTGCTGCGACCCGGCAGGACCGTTACCTGGAAGCGAGCAATTCGGTCTAATGTACCGCCACGCATCACCTCCATTCCCGTACTGGCGCCCCTTGTACCTGATTTTAATCCATTGGAATAATTACGTTGGTTACCTTCCAACTCAACCAATCACGTGAAAGGACAATACGCATCTCTTTCCCTCTTTTATCCGGTACATAAGCCGAAAATTTACTAAAGGAGTCGTACGAATAATGGATATTTGAAAGCGGATCTTTCGTTGCCGGTTGCGTTGATACATTTTTCCCTAAAGGCGTCCTCTCTCCTTTCAATATCATGGAAAGCCCGGTTGGGGTAATCATTTTATCCACCATTACCCCGGCAAACAGTGAACCTAGCATACCCCATCCGTCCACTTTCCCACCTTGAATCGATTCCATGGTTTTGGCATTGAGCTGATCTTTGATTCCTTCCCGAAGCTGTGGAAAATCAACATTCTCGGCAATTTTCTCCGTATCTCCACTCCTGACCCCACTCCGAAGTTGATAAACAGTAAAGAATGGGCCAAAGCCGACAACGCCTAACAAGGCGACTAAAGCAAAGAGAGCATAATGGATCGGTTTCATACGTTATAGTGATTATTTTGTAGCGTCAAGAGGTAAAGCTGATTACTCAGTATGAATACAGGTCACTTTCCAATTGATCCTGCCCATTGATTGGGCTTTCCTCAAATCCAAGCTTATTTTTTACCCTAAATGAATAGGGGTTCGATATTCCCTTGCTTCAGCAAGTTTTGTAGCTATATCTCGACGGCGGTAAATACCCTAGTCCTACTTTTCTTTTTTGCATTCCCAATCGAATCCTACAGTGAGTCCATTCCTGCTTGACACACGTTACTGATACGCTTCATCCCACCCTATTGATCGAAAGGAAGCTTTAAGAAACGCAGACTTACCCTGCTTCTCTTCGACCTTTATAGAATTGCAGGTTGCTTCTCAGCATAGACCAATCTTATAAACGTGGTTTTATTCTCGCTTAGCGCTCGCCCACTGAAAAAAACGCTTTTCTCAAAAGTACCAGGAGTTGACTCATTTGTGACAGGCTTTCCTTTCCAAGCTGCCGACCTTTGATTCATCAAACAGAACAACAATCCTTGAAACAATAGACGCCATGAAAGCCCTGATCAACACCTTGCTCGTTGCCGTTGCCTTAACAGCTGCTTCCTTCAACGCCGTTAACGCCAACCCGAAAGAACCCAAAAAAGCGGCCGCTTTCCAGACCGGCATCTACACCACCACCGAGGGCAAGTTGCAGGTAGCCGTTCAAAAACAAACCACCAGCCCAGTCCTGGTACAGTTGCGCAATGCGAAAGGTGAGCCCGTCTTTGCCCAGCGCATCGGCAAGAATCAAGGGGCGGTGCGTTACCGGTTGGATATGAGTAACCTGCCCGACGGGGTGTACCACCTCGCCGTAAGCAACGGCGTGGAAATAACCACCAAGGAAATAACGCTGGAAACCCAGCAACCCAGCCAGCCAACCCGATTGGTAACTATCCAGTAAGTGATTCGTCAGTACCAATTTATGCTACCCCTACCCCCCAAGGTGGATCGTACTATTCATGCAGGGCATTACACCTTTGCTAACCCCATCCCCTTTAAAATCATTTCCAGCGCCCACTGTAGCAGCGCATTGGATTCGTCGCTCGCTAACCCATTTACATCTTTATTGGCAATCATCGGCTCAATGCCCGATAACACGGTGATAATCTGTTTGAGCTTGTCAATGTTCTGGGCCCCGATTTGTTTGGCATAAGGCTGCAGCACGGCTGCCAACGCAGCCGGTCGCCGGGCTCCCCGCAATGAATTCGACTGGCCTTTTTTTACGGACTCATCCAACACGACACTCAGGTATTTCCGAAAAGCGGTCTCGTGATCCTGTGCCAGTCGATTAAAGTAGCTTTGAACATACAGGAGCGAGTCGGTTAAATTCATCTTTTTTACATCCTCCAGAAAATCATCCGGTTGCTTAACCCGTAACGATAAGGTTGCTTCCGCGTAAAGCATATCGACATTGGAATAATACCTGTAAATGGTAGCGCGCGAAATATTTGAAAAATTTTTACCGATTCGTATGCTTTTTTAGCATTCCGTCGAAAGCCATGTTGCTTCTTTCTCAGTTTGTTCGACGACCAAACTACACATCATTATTGAAACGCGATACGCGCTTTCTGTTTTCTTTTTACTCAAAAAGGTGGGTAGATCGTTATACATAGTATGTTTGTATACTTATTACATAGGTAGATTTTAAAATGTGCACATATGTGCACTGAATGACAGAGAGTATTGTTTACAACCCAGTCATTTGGCTGGGCTTTGTTTTTGATGAGGTTGCGGGGTACTAGCCGTACAAATAATTCCAGCAAATAGAAATAGACTAACTACAAATCAGATAAATACTAGCACGCCATTACAAGATAATTGTTTCATATATTTTTATAAAAACAGGTTGCATATGGCAAAGCAATTTTCAGCACGAGACATATTGTATATTGAAAAGGGGAATGGGGATATGCGACGAGCGATTGGCCGTTTGTGGTCCGTTGACTACAACGATGATGAATACGCCCAAATAATGAAAGAAATTGAGTTGGCTCAAAAACGGCTGAGCGATTTTCTCGCTACGTTAGTTCAAAAGCACTGAAGCGAAATAAGGGATGTTGAAAAGAAAGGTATTACCCATAAGCCACCCAGCCCCGGAAGCCAAACCCCATGTAAAATAAAGTAACTCCCGAAAAACCCGCATCCTGTAACACGGCTTCATCCTGCTCCGGAGATAAAACAGGAAGCCGCACGCGGATAGCCGCACTTGCTTTCTGAGCCGCTTCTGAGTTGATACCACGGCTGGAAGCAAAGGCCGCATACCGCCCCAACCAGCGTGTTCGATCAGGCTCGCTTTGGGGAAAACTGAGGTGCGCCACCACGAACGGGGCACCTGGCTTTAAACGGCGACGAACTTCAAGCAAGGTGTGAAGGCGTTCTTCGCGGGAAAGAAAGTGTAACGTTAAAATACAGCTTGCGGCATCAAAAGGTCCTTCGGGCGCGGTATCGATGTAACCTTCATGAAATTGGACCCGACTCGTCAATGGGCCGAGCGTTGCTTTTGCCAGCTCCAGCATTTCCGCAGCCGGATCAACCCCATCGAATTGCCAGCCGGGGTTTGCTTCGGCAAAAACTTTAAGCTCCAAGCCCCCACCCGCGCCCAGCACCAGCACCCGAGCAGAATCTAACGCACGTTCGGCTAACAGTAACATGGCCATCTGTTGCAGATCGGCAAAGCCAGGCACCACCCGGGGCGGATTTTGGGCATAATTAGCTACAGCTGCTGGATCAGCAAAGGGATTGTTTGACGCAGCGGGATGAACAGGAGCATTTTTCTCTTCGTTTGACATAGCTAAATACTGGCTGAAGGCACAAGTGACCGATCCTTTTTCACGGGCGAAAATAAAGCAATCAACTAAAGAAAGGAACAGGTTTCAGCATCAACTGGGGCTTGCCCAGGGCACCCAATACGTTCGGGTGCCATTATTGGAAATGCACGATTAGCCTGGCAGGCAGTCCAAACCTATTTTGCACGGTTTGATCGATGCGTCCGGAATGCCGGCCCAGCGGAATGCCGGCCCAGCGCATATCTGCCCTTTGTATCTTGATGCGACCCAAGCTGGCAAGAATAAATTAATCAGTAGATTAATAGACTATTCCCCATGCTCGTTCGTTCTTTACGTACGGAATATGCAACGATTAATCCCCAACAGCTTCCAGCCGTCAGGAAATAATAGGTTGACAGACCCCTGAAACCCTTCTGATGATGACGGCAACTCACTTGAAATTTCTCAACCGGGATAAATCCCTTTTCTTTTCTGTTTTACGATCGCGTATTGAACAGCATTTTCTCAAAAACGGCGTTTCCAAGGCCGGAGAGCGCCCGATCCTGTACAAAAGCCTTGTTATGCTTGGCTTGTACCTGGTTCCTTACTGTTTGATCCTAACCAACCAGTTTTCTGGCCCGGCTATGCTCGGATTTGCCGCTTTAATGGGGTTAGGCATCGCGGGTGTCGGCATGTCGGTGATGCATGATGCCAATCATGGTAGCTTTTCGTCTCGCCCCTGGATCAATCACTGTTTCAGCGGCAGCCTTTACTTACTGGGAGGGAACGTGTATAATTGGAAAATCCAACACAATACGCTTCATCATACGTACACGAATATCGACCAGTTGGACAGTGACATCACAGGAAAGCCCTTTTTACGGCTCTCAGACCAGCAACGGCTTTACAAAATGCATCGATACCAGCATCTGTATGCCTTTTTGCTATACGGGTTGATGACCTTTTCCTTTCTGGTTAAGGATATCCGGCAAGTCTGGGATTTCAACCAGAAAGCCCGTCAGCGCCTGACGAAGCCTTTTCCGGTCAACCAAATTCTGATTTTAATTGCCAGCAAAATCCTGTACCTTCTGTTTATCGGCCTGCTACCGCTCCTCTTGACCGATCTCACTGTCCTTCAATGGCTTGCCGGTTATTTGGTTATGAATTTTGTAGCCGGTTTTGTGTTGAGCATTATCTTCCAGTTGGCCCATGTGATCGAAGAAGTCGATGCTCCCATCCTGAATGAAGATGGAAACATCGAAAATGCCTGGGCCATCCATCAACTTGAGTCGACGGCTAATTTTTCAAGTTTTCGACTAATATCCTGGTTTATTGGCGGCCTGAATTTCCAGATAGAACATCACCTGTTTCCTTCCATCAGTCATGTACACTATCCTTCCATTGCGCCAATTATCCAGGCAACGGCGAAAGAATACGGGTTGCCATACCACCAAAAGGCGTCCCTATGGCAGGCGCTGTCGTCCCATGTTTCGCAACTTAAAAAGCTTGGCAAGCCGGTAGCTTCGCTTCCAAAACCGTTATTTTGCCCAAAATAAACGGTTGTAAAAACCTAGATAGCTTTCCGTACTTTAACGGCATTCATTCCCCTTGAGGTCATTTCCACTTCAAACGAAACCTTCATACCATCCAGAATGGGGTCAATAAGGCCACTAACGTGGACAAAGATACTTTCCTGGCTTTTGAGGTCCTTGATAAATCCGTATCCTTTCGACTCGTTGAAGAAAGAAACCACGCCTTGTCGAACTTCGTCAGCAGCATTGATGGCTTCTTGCCGAGGAACGCCGATCTGGATGTCATCCTGGTTAATGGTTTTCTTTTTATGGATATCGGGCGGGGTGGTGGAGAGATTCCCGTTCTCATCCACGTAGGCAATCATATCATCAAAATTCTGGCCTTTTTGCGCACTAGCTTTCCGCTCCTCCCTCTTCTCTTCTTTTTCTTTCCGCTTTTTTAACCGCGCTTTTTCTTTCTCTTTTTTTGTAAACGTTTCTTGTGATTTAGCCATAGTACCTGAATGGGGTTGAATTATTGCTTCCTACCCAGGAAGCAATTTACTTTTATTTAGAAGTTAAATAGGTGATCACGGATTCAAAATCCGGAAAATGCATTCGAATCGTATCCTGATCCCGGTCCTTGTAGTCAACAACAAATTCTTTGGAATAATGGATGGAAACGTCAAAAGCCGTTGGCTTGGCAAAACCGCTCCTTCTAAAATGAAGGCGAAAGAGCGTTAAACCGTCATAGCTCGTAGAACGGTGAAAGTTCGAGAGGAAATATCCTCCCGTAGTCGGAATAGAATACTCCTGTATTTTCCGAAGCTTTTGCGCTAAAAAATCCATAGTATATCAAGTTTTAAAATGAACGTGCAACGGTCTAAAGCATTCATCCTTCAGGATAAATAAACTCGAATCACATCGCACCACCTAGCAAGGATGAACGCATGGGCATAAACGGTATCCGGATCATTCTTGAGACCCTCTTCAGAACTACCAAACCCGGCAATCGATCAGCCCGCTTTTCAGAAATGTCAACTCTTTTTATCAATTTGTGAGAGGTCAGAAACCAGCCAAATGGGTGTAGCCGGATAGGGCCTCTTTCAGTACATACTAACATGTTGTATTGGTTAAGCGTAATAGATCAAAACGAACCACCGTTCAGCAGCTCGTTTTTCCGAAAAATTTAACAGAAAGAAGTGCTTAACTAAAAAAGATGCGGCAATGAGGGGAGCAAATGACCAACCATTCCGAAACCGATCAAGCAGAAGCAGGTATTTAAATAACGCTTGCAGCGCTTTTAAATTCCCATTAGTCTGAATTTTATTCAAATATATCAATTTGAATAAAATTTCTACCAAGAATTCCTGGTGTATTCGTCAGGTGTACAGAAAAAACGTCCCAACGAAGAACTTAGGGAACTCAAGCGCTTGGTAGACCCAAACAGCATACCCCTTACGGCACCATCGGGTTAAGAAGTTCACTTCGTCGTCCGTGGTTCGGGCCTTGCCGTGAATTCTAGGCCGATTTATGGGTAGACGCTTTACACGTGATAACACATCGCTTGCCGCCTTCCTATATGTGGGGCAACTTACCGTAGAAACTTGGTTCATACCGGGCGTGCATGGCGAGTCATGAACCCGCTCAAGGGCTACGCTTTATATCGAATTGCAATCACGAGTTCCTTGCCGGATTTTAGAGGAAAGATGGGTTGTGGTGCAGGGCTGAGGTAGGATAACCGGGCGTCGGCTGATTGAAACAACGGTTCAAACGCTGCCGGATCTGTTGACAGGTCTGCCGCATTTGTTGCGCTTTCTGCCGAATCTCTCGTCTGATCTGTTCCCGTTCTGTTGCAGAAGGGCAGGATGCCAGATAATGATCAATCGCGTTCCGACTCGCATCAATATCCTTTCCTGACTGTATTTGGCGGATGGTTCGGATGATGGCTTCTTTCGGCGTTTCCATAAAGGTTCAGTTAAATCACTGACTATCTAACGCATTTTGTCTGATAATGTTTTTAGAAACGCCATCAGTAACGAGAATTTGCCTTCTTACAATTCGACCATGGTACTTGGCTGACGGCAGAACGTTGCTTAGAAAACCGTATGGATAGCGGATAGCGTGTGCCGCTAACTTCCTTACATTTCATAGGGTTGGCGAAATCGGTACAGAAAACACAAAGGCTCCCTTCCAGCCAACTTAACCTATTGCAAGGTCATACTTCGTAGAAACAGCCAATCGGTTGGAACGACAGAAACTGAAGCAGTAAGTTTCCAGAAAACCGGGATCCATGAACCCGCTACGCTTTGGAGGGAAGCTTAACGCTTTGAACCCAATAAGCAATAATTCTGTCGGCAAGATCCTTTAAGGCATTGATACCGGCCGGTTTAAGCATGTAGGCGTTGGCGCCAGCATCATAACAACGCTGAATGTCATCCGGGTGATCCGAGGTCGTTAGCATCAGCACCGGAATACTGCGCAGTCGTCGATTGCTTTTAATTTGCTGAAGCGTCGCTAAACCATCCAGAATGGGCATGTTTAAATCCAGCAAAATCAACGAGGGCAGGTCTTTATCGCTCACCGAGCTCAATTCGTCGAGCAAATCCTGCCCGTGATAGAAGAAACGGACTTCACATTCTGGCTGATGACAGCCAAAGGTTTGAGTCAACAGATAACGGTCATCCTCGTCATCTTCGGCCACCAGAATTACAAAATGAGCAGTCATTTTTATGCAAGCCAGTTACGGTAATTAACGGTCAGTTTTACAAAAATAGAAATTTCTAACGGCATCGGCTACTGTCCATCTTGTTGGTATACGTTTATTTCCAAATAATAATCAATCGGTCCAAAGGAGCAGGTAATGGCAATGGAAGGTCTTTAGATTCCCGCTTTACTGACCGAGCTTATTCAAGCCCTTACCACCTAATTTTGATTTGGCAAGGCTTATCGTTTATCCCGCTTAGACAGAGGTAGTATTCTGCGGGATTATTTTGAATCACCTCCACCGATAGACCTGGCGAGGAACCGCGCTCGGTAAGCCGACATTTTCGATGATCCAAAAAGATTGGTATCGCCACTTGGAAAAAGTATATTTTTATTCCAAAATATGTATTATTTTTCACCGCTTGCCGAAAAAACTGTAGTCTAGACGGATCATCATACTGCAATCGATGGATAGAATTTTACTACTGGTTAATTTACTTGACGCTCACAACCAACCCCAGGAAGTTACTTGTACGGTGCCCACAGAAGAGGATGCTTTTGACGTGGTCAGCTACCTGGCCATGGGGACGGATCAGCTACAGGCCGCTTATCTAATTGACCGGGAAATGCCCGCGCAAGTCCTCAAATTGCCTACGGAGGTGTTCAATGGGGATTGTTTTTCTAAACCCATTAAACGTTTACAGAAACAATGGCGTACCCTTTTAGAACAACGCCGTCCTGCAAACAACCTAGACCTCAGCTGGCTGAGCGAGCTAACCCGAAGGCGAATTAAGGTGTACGAGTCTCAAATCACCCGGCTGACCAAAACGATACAACGCCTGGAAACCATCCTTCGGCAAAGTAAATCCATCCGTGATATTTACCGACGAAATGTGCTTGTTCACCGCCATCACTCGCTCCTTGCGAGGTACCAGCAACAACTCAGGCGGGTTAAGGAGGCATTAACTGCGGCCGAAAGCCGCCTGGTTCATCTGGATAGCTGACAGCGTTGCAGAAACGAGCGTGAACTGCCATCGCTTTTATAGAAGGAATCTGTTGTCCTACCGCACGAACACCCCGATTTATAATACTTCCTGTTTTGTGACAATGTTCTCATCAACCACTTGGCTATTCTTTTACCCTCATTCACGCGTTAGGCCCGGCCATTGCCTCATTCCTGGCGATGACGTATAGCCCAAATCGGCTGCAACGGGGTTTAAAGTCTATTTAAATGCCAAATGACGATGGTATCTTAAACGGCCTGGTTCTCGAACTTGGCCGTTTTTTAAGCTGCATCTGTATGAAGTTCTTTATACCCCTTTCCAGCGACCCGAACCAGTCCGAGCGAATTTTTCAGGGGGATGACTACGAAGGCAGTGAAAAGTAAATTAACAATCCGCTGACCGGATAGTGCCCTATGATTTGGAGTTCTTTTCTGCGGTATAGTGGTCATTGCGTGGCTATAGAGTGGTAGTCAACGGATCTCCCCTTCCAGGGACTTAACGACCTTCGCCGGAATTCCGGCGACGACAGTATTGGGAGGTACATCCCGACTCACTACAGCCCCAGCGGCAACAATGGAATTTTCGCCAATCGTAACACCGGGTAAGAGGGTAGCGCCCGCACCAATCCAGGCGTTTCGCTGAATGACAATGGCCCCGGGAAGAACTGTTTTGCGATCACCAGGGTCCAGTGGATGGTTTTCGGAAGTGAGATTTACCCGAGGGCCGATCTGTACATCGTCTTCAATGGTGATACCGCCAATATCCAGGAACGAACAGGCATGGTTGATAAACACCCGTTTACCCAACCGGATAAACTGACCAAAGTTTGTATAGAACGGCGGAAAGATAGTTGTTGACTCGTCTATCGGTGCGCCGATGACCTCACTCAACCGACTACGCAATTGATTAACATCGGTAACCGTCGAATTCATTTCCGTACAGCGCTGAATGGTGCGTGCTACAACCGCCCAAAACCGGGCGATTTCGGGATCATCCGGGCGGAGCGGTTCGCCCGCCTGAAGCCGTTGAAAAATGTCGGTATGGAGGGGCGACGGGCTCATGATTCGTCAAGTAGGTTGGCGTTGTCAATGGGTTGGCGGCAGCGGTCTTATCCAGCGCGCAGCAGTTTATCGGGCGTAATAGGCAGTTCGCGGATGCGCTTTCCCGTCGCGTTAAACACGGCATTGGCCAACGCCCCGGCAAATCCAATCAAAGCGATTTCACCCATGCCTTTTGCCCCCATCGGATTGATGTACGGATCGGGCTTATCAATGAAAATGGTTTCAATAGACGGCACGTCCGCGTGAACCGGCACGTGATAATCGCCTAGATTATTGTTGACAAACCGGCCATACCGGTGGTCGATAACGGCCTCTTCGGTCAATGCCATCCCGATCCCGCCCGTTACCCCTCCGATCATCTGGCTAGCCGCTGTCTTGGGACTAACAATCCGGCCTGAATCCGCCACACTTACCGCATTCGCGACACGCACGACCCCAGTCAGCGGATTGACCCGTACCTGAACGAAATGCACGGAAAACGAGTACATGGAATAGTTCTGCAAGTCCGGCCCGCCTTTCGACGCTCCACTTTTATCAATTACCATTCTGTTGCTGGCTTGCATCAGGTCGGTTACGGCTACCTTTTTACCCGGTTGTTTCTGAACAAACAACACCCCATCGGCCAGCGTTAGCTCCGTTGCTGTCCAACCCGCCAAGGGACCACCGTCTTTGGTAGCCAGCGCAATCAACTCATTCTTGATTGTGGTGCAGACATCGAACACAGCCGAGCCCACCGCTGAGACGATGGCCGAGCCCCCTTGCGTGGGGGCTTTGGGCAGCGACGTATCTCCATACTCGACCTTGATGCGGTTCAGGGGCACGCCCAGCACCTGGTGAGCAATGACCGTCAGGGCGGTGCCCGTGCCTGGTCCAATGTCGGTAACGGCACTCTGTACGGTCAGTGAACCATCTGCTTTCAAGAGCGCTCGGGCACTGGCCTCCCAACGAAAAGCATTGAAGACGCCCGTGCTCATCCCGTACCCCACCAGCCAGTCTCCTTCGCGCAGGTTCCCCGGTTGAGGGCTGCGATTGCGCCAGCCAATCGCAGCAGCCCCTTTCTGGTAGGCTTCTTTCAGGTGTTTACTGGAATAAGGCCGGTTATGTTCGGGGTCGGTTTCGGTATAGTTTTGCAGGCGAAATTGGATGGGGTCAAGCCCCAGTTTGTGGGCCATTTCGTCCATCGCCGATTCCAGGGCAAACGCACCCGTGGCTTCCCCCGGACCACGCATCCAGATCGGTACACTCCGATGGAGTCGCACAAGGCGGTAGCGGGTGCTTACATTCGGGCATTCGTACATGAACTTCGTCATGTTGACCGTCGCTTCCGTAAAGTCTTCGTAGCTGGCCGTTTCCGCCGTGGCCGCGTGGGCAATCCCAATTAGCTTGCCGTTCGTATCGGCCCCCATCTGAATGGTTTGCACCGTATAAGGCCGATGCCCTACCAGCGTAAACATTTGCTGGCGAGTGACCACCAGCTTCAGCGGCCGGCCAATTTTTCGGGCAATCGCCACCACCGCCGTTTCCTGCGGCCACGTGCGCAGTCCCATCCCAAAACCGCCCCCCATGAATTCGGTATGGACCTGAATATTTTCCGGATCAAGCTTAAACGCCTTGGCCATCGCCTGCTGAGTTGCATTGACGCCCTGCGTTTTGGCGTAAATCATCAGCTTATTGCCTGCTGTCCAATGGGCTAGAATTCCGTGCAACTCCATCGGGTTATGCACTTCAATGGGAATTGTATAATGAGCTTCCAGCGTAACGGGTGCGGTTTGATAGCCGTCAGCTTTTCCCCGTACATAGTCGCCCGACTGACCGGGTTTGATCCCTTCGGTCACGTGTTTGTTCAAATCCGTACGGGGAGCCTGTTTGGTATAGGTAGCCTTTACCAGCGAAGCTGCATAAGTAGCCCGCTCGTAACTGTCGGCCACCACAATGGCGATGGGCTGGCCATCGAAGAGGATTTTAGGACTGTTTAGAATCCGGTAGGTTTCTTCCGTTTGTGGCTTGGGCGGTGGGCCGTCAGCCTCGCCCCCTACGGGCGCATCCCAGCCCGGAATGGGTGGCATATTCTGGTGCGTAAATACGCCCAGCACACCCGGAGCACGCCTGGCTTTTTGGGTATCCAGGTTGGTAAGAGTACCCCGCCCAATCGCGCTACCGACCAGAACACAATAAGCCATGTTGGGCAATTCAAAATCAGCGAAATACTTGGCGCCCCCGGTTACTTTTTGCCGTCCGTCTACCCGGTCTAACGCGACCCGGTCTAACGCGACCCGGTCTAACGATTGTTTATAAGTATCGTTGGTCATGATCAGGCGGTTTTAGTGGCGGTTTTCAACGCTTCCATAAGGGAGTTGGGCGCCAGCGTCAATTTGAAGTCATTCTCACCATACCCTTTGGCCCCTTTCATGGCCAGATTGGCGGCCTGTTTGAAATTGGCTTCCGTGGCTGTTTTACCCCGTAAAAACGCTTCCACTTCCGTTAATCGCCAGGGCTTATGAGCCACCCCGCCCATCGCCAGCCGTATGTCCTGAATGGTATCCTTTTTTAGGTGTACCCCAACGCCCACCGACACCAGCGCAAAGGCATAGGAAGCCCGGTCGCGCACTTTCAGGTAGAAGGAATTATCGGCGAAATCATTCATCGGCACATCCACCGACAAGATCAACTCATCAGCCTGGAGCGTATTGTCTTTCTGGGGCGTCGTACCCGGCAGCCGGTGGAATTCGCTAAACCGAATAGCCCGTTCGCCCTTCGGTCCCACAACGTTTACCGTTGCTTCCAAGGCGGCCAGCGCGATGCACATGTCGCTGGGGTGCACCGCAATACAGGCCGCAGAACGGTCAGTAGGTGCCCCCTCGGCTGATTCCGCACCAAAAATGGCGTGCATCCGGTTATACCCTCCAATGGCTCCGCAGCCTACCGGTCCATTGGCTCGTCCTTTGTCGGGACCATCCTGAACGGGACTGCGTTTGTTGCAGGGCATCGTTGGATCATAAAAATACGAACACCGGGTGCGCTGCATGATGTTGCCACCGACCGTCGCCATGTTGCGCAGCTGGGCCGAGGCTCCGGCGTTAAGGGCCATCGAAAGAAGCGGAAAATGTTTCTTCACCAAGGCATGTTCGGCCACCGTTGAGTTTTTAGCCAGGGCTCCAATGCGCAGCCCCGTGGCCGTTTTCACAATGGAGGCCAGCGGCAGCTTATTGATGTCAATGAGCCGTTGGGGCGTAATAACCCCCCGTTTCATGAGGTCAACAAGATTGGTTCCACCCGCCAGAAAGTAGGTACCACTTTCCTGCGTCAGGGCCGCTATCGCGGCTTTAGGGGTTGTTACCCGCGTATATTGAAATGGATTCATACTTTGGCTCCTCCCTGTTTAACGTCGCTAATGGCCGCAACGATGTTGGCGTAAGCACCGCAACGGCAGATATTACCGCTCATATACTCCCGGATCTGATCAGGGTTATCGGCATGGCCTTCCCGAATACAGGCCACGGCTGACATGATCTGTCCGGGGGTACAATACCCGCATTGAAAGCCGTCGTGTTTAATAAACGCTTCCTGCATAGGATGTAATTGATCCCCATTCGCCAAGCCTTCAATGGTCGTTACCTGGCAACCTTCGGTGGTCAGACCCAGTGTCAGGCAGGCATTGACACGCTGGCCATCAATGTGCACCGTACAAGCCCCGCATTGGCCGTGGTCACACCCTTTTTTGGTCCCAGTTAGATGGAGTTGTTCACGCAATAAGTCAAGTAAGGTAACACGCGGCTCAATCGATAGCCGGTGCATGGTTCCGTTGATTTCGACCTGAAGCGGCATCAAGAACACAGGGGCCGCCTTTTCAGGTTGACCCGCTTCAACGGTGGTCAGGGCAGCTGGGGGCGTAAGTGCCAGGGCAGCCAGTGCGGATGATTGTTTTAGAAAAACGCGCCGGGACGCGTTCGGGGCCTCCATCTCATCCCCGGAATGCTCATTGCCATTCATAACGCCATTTTTTTGAGATTGGAAATCCTTGTTGGAATAAACACAGGCAGGTTGATCACGCCATCTCGTCGGTGACTCTTCCAGCACCAGGCCCTGGACCAGGTTCCACAAGTCGCTTTTACCCAGCCCGCATGGAGCCGCAAGGTTAGAAATGTTGTACAGAGCAGGCCGGGGTAGCGCCCCTGAAGCGCCTTCGCGTAGATTATCCGTTTTTTACGCTACAGCGTGGCCATGTCGATAACAAATCGGTAACGAACATCTCCCTTTACCATTCGGTCATAGGCCTGTTGTATCGCGTTGATGTCAATCATTTCGATGTCCGAAACAATGTCATGCTCAGCACAGAAGTCCAGCATTTCCTGCGTTTCGGCGATCCCACCAATGTTTGATCCTGCAATGCTTTTGCGACCGATAATCAGGCTCAGTGCCTGAACAGCAGAGGGAGTTGGCGGAGCGCCTACACAGATATGGACCCCATTCACTTTTAACAACGACAGGTACTGCCCATAGTCATGCTCTGCTGAAACGGTGTCCAGGATAAAATCAAAGTGCCCGCGCACCGATTTAAGCTGATCCGGATCACTTGTCACCACAAAATGGTGGGCTCCCAGTTTTTTAGCATCGGCTTCTTTCGTTGGAGATGTGCTCAGGACGGTTACTTCCGCCCCTAAGGCAACCCCAAATTTCACCCCCATATGTCCCAATCCACCTAATCCCAGCACGGCTACGGAATGCCCCGGCCCCACCTTCCAGTGGCGCAAAGGAGAGTAGGTCGTAATACCGGCGCACAGCAGAGGGGCGGCAGCCGCCAAATCCAAGCTTTCCGGTATGTGAAGCACGAAGTCTTCATTGACAACGATGGTATTGGAATAACCTCCATAGGTGGGGGTTTTCTTATCCTGCTCCAAGCCATTATAGGTTTGACTATTGCCGTTTAAACAATATTGCTCCAGACCATGCTGACAGGATTCGCACGCGCGGCACGAATCAACCATGCAACCCGTGCCCGCCAAATCGCCGACGCTGAATTTGGTCACATTGCTGCCCACGGCTACTACCCGGCCCACGATCTCATGACCCGGCACCATAGGGAAAATACTTCCTCCCCACTCGTCCTTGATCTGGTGCAGGTCGGAATGACAAACACCACAGTAAAGAATATCAAATTGTACATCGTGAGGACCCACTTCCCGGCGATCAAAATTCCAGGGGGCCAGGTCCGAATTCTTCGTTTGGGCCGCATATCCTTTCGCTGCAATCATAACGTTCTGTTGTTTTCCCTTCTAATAATTTTCAGATGCAAAGCTACGGCCAGCAAGGCTGATCGGGTAAAAGAATTCAAACCGATACTTATACTTTTCAAACCTCCATCCTACGAAAGCTACGGGGGTTAGTACCCGTTAGCTTTTTGAAAAAGTTGTTGAAATACGAAGGATATTCAAAGCCTAAGGAATAAGCAACATCTGAAATGTTCCAATCCGTATGCTGCAGCAGGGCCTTTGCTTCGCTCAGAACTCGGTCAGCAATGTGGGTGGTGGTAGATTTGCCAGTTACCTCATTAATCGCCCGGTTAAGGTAGTTAACATGTACATTGAGGATGTTGGCATACGCTTGAGCCGTAGTTAGTTGTAACGGACGATCAACGGTCTCAATGGGAAATTGACGCTCCAATAGTTCAAAAAACACAGCCGTAATCCGGGAAGCGGCACTTTTATGATGGTCGACGTTTTGAGAAGGCTCTAATTTGAGCGCTTCATGAATGATCAGGTGGATGTAATTGCGTATCAGATCGTCTTTATAGGAATAACTGGTCTGTTGTTCCTCCATCATTTTTTGGAAGATCGTATTTAAAAACGCCCGTTGCTGCACACTTATTGGTAAGATCGGCGTGCCGCTGAGTTTGAACAAAGGGGAATTTTGCAAGCTCTCTGACCGATCCGACACCGTTAAAAAATCCTCTGAAAATAAGCAGGTATAGCCCACATACGTGGTTGAAACAGTTTCCCAGGAATAAGGGATATGGGGGTTACCAAAAAACAAAACCGTATCGTTAGCCTCAAAACTCCGGTCTGCGTAATGGATGATGCTTTTACCAGTGGTTAGGCAAATTTTATAGAAATCCTTCCGGCTGTACAGACGGGTCGCGTTGCTGTCACTGTCTATCTGAAAAACGTTGAAGCCTTTTAGCTTGAGTTCAGTATTGAATTCCGAGACCGAACGTATTTTTTGAACTCCCATGCCCTAAGTTAAGAAATTCAAATCAAAATACGTTCTTTCGCTTCCTGCCACAATTGGAACAGTTGTGGCCATTAAACCTTATAAGCCCACGTTGACTATGGGTACTATTTCTGGTGTTTCCGGTGAACTGGATCAAGGCAGTACCCTGGTATACCCAAGCCATTTTCACAGGGGCAACTAGGAAACAAGCCAAACCAGCCCTTTGTTTGAAGACCGTCCTTTTGAAGATCAAGTGCACCACTTCTGCCGCGGATTGAAACGGTATAAAAGGGCCTGACCTGTTTTATTCAATCGATTATAAATCAAGCACGAAGAAATAGCGCGCGATTTTCATAAAACCCTGTTTCAAATGAACCCGTGGCTCCTGCCGGAAACTGGCCTGCGCATTCGGGTTGACGGTGTGGGAGAATTGGCGTCGCTCTATCTCGTTGTCGAACGCTTTGTTTGCATGAAAACCCATGTGGTTTCATCACGCTCTGCTCTAGCGCGTTGTTCAATAAACTAAATGCCATAGCCGCTTTTCCTGAATCCAATACCATACATCTAAAATATATTTATCCGCACAAATTTGACAATTTGGCAAAAAACATGCTATAGTTGCAACATAAACTACATTTCTTGTATGACTCGTCTTGCAGACACCTCTCTACCTAGCCCCGTTAACCCGAATCGTTCTGCTTCGCAGCGGCTTGATCAGGAGAAAGCCCCGGCCGCAGTTGATTCCGGATGAAACGGGAGGTGAAAGTCTTTGACTACCGGATACCCGGCAAAAGAGCAACACCTAACAGGCTCCACGAAGCGAGTCAAGCCCATGTGACACCTACTGAAATGATCTTACAACCGCATCTTAATCAACTATGTCTATGTATTTCCGACTCGAACAACACCCCAACGAACAAAACCGCTACCAGGTGCGTCTGATGGACGACACCAAGATCATTATGATCAGCGAAGTGTTCAGCAGCAAAGTGGATGCCCTAACCTGTATCCGCCGAGTCAAGCGGGCCGCCCTGCACGTTGATAATTTCGTAATCTGGGATATTGACAGTCACCGTTTTAACTTGTACTACGGCGACGGCCAGTTAATCGGCGCGGTGAAATACAAAATGGCGCAGGAACGGGACGAGGCCCTCATGCTGATCCGTCTGGCGATCGTTGATGCAGACGTTCATGATCACACCAAGGAGTTTCAACAGGCGGCTTAACGATGGACTATGAAGTACGCGTTACGTACCTGAATACCCAAATCTGTTTTTCGCGCTCGTTTGCCAAGGAGGCTGGGTTGTATGAAGGGTATGTCATTAAGTCGGACGAAGAATTATTTGATCTGGTTGAGCGTTTTAACTACCATGTACGGAATAGCGCCTATCTGGCGTATTACACCCAAAATCTTTGCCAAAACTGATCTGATTAGCGCGTAGAAGGAGTTACCCTACTTACAGTTGATAAAAGCCTTTTATGCTCGGAATGGGAAGGTTGCGCGGTTGATGGCAGCAAACGGTTTTTTGAGGACGCTCCTTTTCTAGAAACATCAAAGGATCTGCATTTAATTTTCAATACCTTTGATTTTTACATACATTCTTATGAATACGACAACTTCGTTTGAAGACTTATGCCTGCGGCTTTCCAGCGGGTCCTCGACGGATCTGAGCGCCCTCCTACCGGATGGTATTCAACACGAGGTAGGGCATTTTAACACCTTTAACCTGGCCCAGATCACCCAGCCAACCCGCGAAAAACCAGCCGTGCCTTATCCTTGCCGCGCTTTTTATAAAATTAGTTTCCTAATCGGTCGCTCTCTGGTCCAGTATCCGGATCGCACCGTCGAAATCTCGCAACCAACGCTGCTCTTTTCAACCCCCAAAAAACCGTTCCACTGGCTACCGCTCGATCGGCAGACCGGGCCATTTTGTGTGTTTACAGCGGATTTTCTCCATCCCAGCAAAAGTGGCGTGATCATCGACGAACTGCCTATTTTTAAATCGCCGGAACACCCGGTTTATCCGCTGTCTGAGCCCGATGTAGCCAGAGTACGCGCTATTTTTGACCATATGCAGGCCGAACTCACCTCCAATTATGCCTATAAGTACGATTTGTTGCGTGCTTACACGCTGGAGCTGATCCACCTCGGGCAAAAGCAACAGGCCACGACCCTGCTTCACCCCAATCACAGTGCCTTTGCGCGAACGACATCGTTGTTTGTCGAGTTACTCGAACGCCAATTCCCGCTTGAAAATCCTCAGCAAAAAATAGAACTCCGAACCGCCAAACAATACGCCGATCACCTCGCCGTCCACATCAATCATTTAAACAAAGTTCTGAAAGAAACCACCGGCCTAACGACGACTGAGCTCATTGCCGGCCGCATCCTACAGGAAGCCAAGACCCTGTTACGCCATACCACCTGGACCATAGCCGAAATTGCCGACAGCCTTGGCTTCTCGGACTTTGCGCATTTTGCCAAATTTTTTAAAAACGAAACGACCTTTTCACCAGGGGCTTATCGCGGCCAGACAAAAAGTTTGAATTATACATAAAATTGATTGGTCGAAACAAACCTGAACTACGTCATTTGGCGGACTTTTGTGGTGTTCTGTTATTCATCCAATAAGCCTCATGACGACGCAAAAAATCGCATTAATAACCGGCGGAAGCCGGGGGATCGGCAAAAACATTGCCTTAAGTCTGGCCGCAAAAGGCGTAGACATTCTGCTTACTTATCGCAGAAACCATACCGAAGCCCAGGCAACCGTAGCGGCTATCGAATCACTTGGACGTAAAGCCATTGCCTTCCCCCTCAACACGGCCGACAGCAGCAGCTTTGCAGCCTTTTTCGAGCAAGTTAATGCGGCATTGGCCGCTACGTTCGACACCAACCAGTTTGATTTCCTCATCAATAATGCGGGAACTGGCCTTACGGCACCGTTCACAGAAACCACCGAAGCTCAGTTCGACGAAATGATGAATATTCATTTGAAAGGGGTTTACTTCCTAACCCAAAGGGCCCTGCAGCATCTTCGGGATGGCGGTCGGATTGTCAACATTTCTTCCGGCGTTTCGCGTTACTCCTTTCCTGGCGCTTCTGCGTACGGGATTATGAAAGGCGCGGTTGATGTCTTCACCCGGTATCTGGCCCTGGAATTAGGAAGCCGGGGGATTTCGGCTAATGTCGTGGCACCCGGTGCCATTTTCGGGGGTGGAGCTATGGAAGATACCCCCGCCATTCGAACGTTTGTAGCGGGGTTAACGGCCCTGGGACGCGTTGGTTTACCCGACGACGTGGGTGGTGTGGTTGCTTTTCTGTGCAGCGATGAAGCCAAATGGGTCAACGGCCAGCGCATCGAAGTAACGGGTGGTATGAATCTGTGATAGAATTCGGTGCCAAGTGTTCCTTTTGAATCCCTGTATTTCTTGGTCTGCGGCAGGTCAGCACCCGCCAGGTAGGGCAGCCGGTATCCAGCAGGTCGAAATCAATCCTTTTTGTGAAACTAACCTAAAAGGCTCCTTCCGGCCGGCCGAAAAGCACTAAGGAAAACTCAACTACATAATTAGTTTTTCATACGGTTTTCTTTTAATGCTAAAAGAAAACCGTATGAAAACACATGGCTATTGTGCCATCCTGTTTCTTGCCTGATTTAATAAAACGTGGCCGATTACGCAACGAGGAAACCTCCCTTTCTTACACCGGCAATTCCGGTGGACTCCTAAAAACATACACGTTGAAAGGCCGACATCCCGCATGGGTCAGGGAAACAAAAATAGATACAGCATCGGTATGGTTGAAAGCCGGTTTGCCCTGTCACTCACGGAAAATAAGTCGGTTTACAACAGAACGGAATGCCGGAATCGGCCCGGTTCGCCAATGTTTACTCTGGATTAAAAACACGGATGTCCATCTAAACTAAGACGTTTTACCGGTAGCGCTCACAACTGATGTTGATCACACCAAACACACCATGCCCGTAAAGCTGTTGAGGCAATTATCCACCACCCCGAAATCATCGTCATTGGCGATGGCCAACCGGTTGCCACCCAGCAAGGCCATGCCTTCGGCTTTATCGTGCGGATATACGGGAGAAATTTCGGTGAGCAAATCGAAGACTCCCCGCAGACAAAGGAGGAGACTGCAGCAGCCGAGCGGAATCCTGCTCTGGAACAGTAAGAAAGGAAAAAGGGCAATCGTAGAAAATGAGTGTCGCTTCATTTCAGCTACAATTGCCCACCCGTATTAATGCTCAGTATTCTGTGAGCGTTAATGCTTACTATTGTTTCGTAAAAGTACAGGATGTACAATCAAATTTCAATACGTTAGTCGCTTCAATTCGCTAGTTGGCCCAGTTTGATAAATATCCGTGTCCCCGTTTGGCTAGACGGTCGTGTATCTTCTTCGGCCAACTTAACTGCTCCTCCCCTATCGCAACACCGTAGCCCCTTCCACCAAAAGCGGGCCAATCAACGACGGTTTCTGGTAAGTCCAGCCTTCATCCCTGGGGATCTTTGTGCCAAACCGATCGAAGGATAATGCCCAGTAAACTCCCCATAAAAAGAAGAATAGCGAAACCCTGCACGATGCCCCCTATTAACCGCCAGGTTGGATGACCGATTACATCGGCTCCGACTCGAATTAGCAACCCAACGGATTGCAGCAGACTACCTGCGTACAAAATGGGCCGGTAAAAATTGCCTCGCAGCCCCAAAACGCCCGGCAAAATAACCGGACCGTGGGCAAAAATCATGGAGAAGACGAAGCCGGTAAAGAAGGTATGCACGGTCGCATCGTACACAAAAGGAAACGGAATGGGCAGCGCCAAAAGGAAGCCATTCAGCAGCAACCAGCCATAGCCGACTACCAGCAGACTTCCCATATACCGGTGTTGTCCCGTTCGGAAAAACAACCGACGGGCCATGTCAAAACGAAGTAACCAAGTACCCACCAGAACCATACCTACGCCCGTAATGACTTGCCCAAAGCCGTGAAAGGGCTGCGCCACTCCGATTAGAAACACGCTGAGCGCTCCCCAAAGTAGCCAGCGGTGCTGCGGTTTTAGCGGCACAAACCGGCTCAGTTCCAGGCGTTCGGCGGTGATGGTCAACAGCAAAAAGGCCATCCACCAGGGTACAGCCGTTGGGTAAAAGTGGGTACGTAGCAGAAAAATATGCCCGATCAACAGGCAGAGGCTGCCGCCAAAGAGTAAATAATAGAATGACTCTTTAAAGCGAATCAGGAAGGAGTATACCAACAGCGCCATGCCCAGCGCCCCAGCCATAAACAACCCGAGCGCCAGCGTAAACTGTCCTAGCAGCAAGGCCGGGACGCCCAACGCCTGCGCCAGGGGCACCAATAATGCCCAACAGTATTTGACGACCACAGCCCGCTCCAGCGAAATTAAGGTACCCAGAAACCCGCCGACCATCATTAGCCCGTGCTCACCGGCAGCGACCGAAAGCGGCAGGTTCCAGCCCAGCCGGAGCCAACCAGTCAGAATGCCCAGCAGCAAACTCAGCACAGCCAGCGGAACAATAAAGCGTTGCGGCTTCTGCATCGTTTACAAATCTTTTCGGCGAAACATACGCACAGCCAACCCCAATGGAACGACCACCCAGATCACCAGAATGCCAATAGCGTAGACCAGCCCCCAGCTACTTCCAAAGAACGCTTCGTACAGCGCACCGGTGTACCCCATCAGAGCCGAAATATCCATCTGTAACAACACCACAATACGCGCCAGATCTACCGGGTTGAGCGTTGTCAACAGCAGCATGGCTTTTTCGAGTGGATAGTCACTGAACGAAAACAAAACCGTGAGCACCAGCCCGTCGTAGAGTAGGGCAAAGTAAAACCACAGCAGCAGCGTAACACCAATTCCTTTGGCTTTATCGCGGGTAAAAACCGATGCCCAGAACGCCAGGGACACAAAAATCAGCGTCAGGGCCAGGCCGGAACCGACCAGCACCAACCCCGTCGTTGTTCCGGCAAAGAAGGCGACCGGAACACCGACACCGATCAGAAAGGCGGTGATCAGCGAACTGGCTATACCGATGTATTCGCTCAACAGCAACTGGCTGCGCCGAATCGGCTGCGCCAGCAGCAGCTCAATGAACTCGTAGGAATTGTAAAAATGAATGGTGGTAAAGATGATGCTGATGAGGGGAACGACCATCAGCACGATGTTCAGCAAACTCATGAGTCCTTTAGCGGGACTCGCATCCATGCCAAAAAGTGCCAGTGAAACCGCCAGTAAAAAGACCGTATAGGCCAGCACCACCCGATTTTGCAGAATGTCCGCCCAAACGTATTTAGTAATTCGTACCATGATTCAAAAGAGGGAAGGTGCCGATTGATTGGATGTTGATGCACCGAAGGGCGACGAATTTTCCATCAAGCGCGCAATGGCCCGGTTCAACGTAGTCTCGCCGGTTTGCTGCTTCAGCCAGTCTACCGATTTCAGGAACTGTAAACGCCCATCCTGCATGTACATCACGTCGGTCGTTAATTCATCTAAGTCACTCAGGATGTGTGAGGTAATTAAGATCAACTTGCCGTTTTGCTTTTCCCGCAGAATCTTCGCCTTCAGTATTTCCGACGCCAACGGATCTAATCCGGCGGTGGGCTCGTCCAAAATCAGGATGGGCGGGTTGAACAGACAGGCCAGACAAGCCCCTACTTTCTGCCGGGTGCCGCCCGACAGCGACCGCATGGTTTTATCGTACAAAGCCGGTAAGCCGAAGGCTTCAATAAGTTCCGTGTCGAGCCCGGCGGATTGGCTTCGCCGAATGTCGGTCATCATGCGAATTAACTGCCGGATCGTCAAGTTTTCGGGATAGCGGCTGATCTGGGGCATATAGCCAATCTGATCCCGGTACGTCCAGGCATCACGAATGGATTGATTGTTCACGCGAATTTCGCCCCGTTCGGGAATAACCAGGCCCAGGAGGCATTTGATAAACGTCGTCTTGCCCGACCCGTTGGGTCCAATGAGCGACACCGCCTGCTTCGCGTGCAAATCAACCGAAAGGTCGTTGAGCACCGTCAGTCGGCCAAAGGTTTTCTGGAGGTTTCGAACGGTAATCATAACGTACGGGGTTTCATCTGGGGTTGTTTATCGACGAGGGCATCCGGCGTCAGGCTGGGCAACACCTTCTCGGCCCGGTCCAGCAGGCTGACCATGAAGCTGCGCAATAACATAACGCCGTGCGGCATTTGCTCGATAATAACCGAGTATAGACTAACCGGGTGATAGGGCACGTCGCCAATACCATCGCGGTTCAGGTCGTAGCCTTCGTATTTATCCCAATAGTTTTGCGAAAACGTATTCAGGACGGTATTGCCGTTGGTGGCTACATCGAACGTATTGCCCAGAAACTGATTGCTCTGAAACTGATTTTCGTTGCAACTCGCCTGCACCCGCAGCCCCCAGCCGTTTTCGACAAAGCGGTTTTGCTGCATCGTAATCCGGCTCGACCCTTCCATGTAAATGCCAATGGTGTTTTTCTCAAACGTATTCTGCTCAATCCGGCTGTCCGAAATATCTTTCAGCAGCAACCCGTAAGCGGCACTTCCCCAGTTGTGTATAAATACATTTTGGCGCATGGTTACCCCTCGCGTATACATCACGGCGACCCCTGCCCCGTTGTCGCGGAACATGTTGCCAATGTAGGCGTTCTGGTGCGAAAACATGAAGTGTAACCCGTAGCGAATGTTACCGAAACTGAGGTTGCGCTGAATGGTTGAATTGGTGACAAACTCGAAGTAAACTCCGTCGCGGTGGCCGCTGACGCGATTTTGCTCAACGCGAATGCGGTCACATTTCCAGGCATGGACGCCATTGCCGGTGGTTTGTTCGGCCCCCGGTTTGCCCTCGATGGTGTTGCCACGAACCAGGCAATCCCGGGAACCGGATACATAAACGCCGAAATAGCAACGGGCTATTCGATTGCCTATAACCCGCACCTGACGGGCTTCCAGCACCTTCACGGCGGCCCAGTCAATCGTGCTGGTTACCCCAACATTGCGAAGATCAAAACCCTGAATCAATACGTTGTCGGCCCGAACCGTAAAGATCTCACCTTTCCGCTGGGCGTCGATCACCGGAAACTGCTCACCGATGATGACCAACGGTTTGTCCACAAGCAAATTGTGTTCGCGGTAAAGGCCGGGTCCAATGCGTAGCGTATCGCCGGGGGCCGCTTGCGCCAGCAACCGTCCGATGCCCGTTTTTGGATTGACCGACCAGATTCGGGCGTTTGCGAGCACAGGCAGGCAAACCGAAAGAAAAAGCACCCAGCGTAGGTTACTCATGCGCATGGGATAGATGGGATAGATCAGACCAGATTAACGCTTTTCCCGCCATCCTGCCCGCTTCGTCCGAGGTGGCGAAGGCTGCGGTATTTCCTCCCATGGGACTATGCCACGCGTCACTTTGCCGGTACGTGGCCGAACGAGCGTCAATTAATGAACCCGGTTTCCCAAAATCAGCGACAAGTACCTGCGCCATCTCCGAATCGGCTACGTTGTTTTCCCGCTGGTAGTTAATCAAGCAGGCTAGGTCGTCGAACTTGAAAGTTTTCCCTTTGGGGGTGACGTATGCCGCCGAAAATTTCTGGTCCACGATGGTCATTTTGCAATGCTGACAGGCATCCTGACCATAGTGAATGGGATCGGCTTCGGTCGTGCAGCCCAGCACGGTGATGGCCGCCAGCGCCACGACCGTCACGTTACGGGTGCCCGTTATCGTTCGGCTTTTTTGTCGATAAAACCATTCGTAGATCGTTACGCCCCCCAGGCTTAACCCTACCAGGAAAAAGAGCCAGCCCCCCGTGTCGGGCATTGAATAAGCCCCAAAGTTGAGCAGGGCTTTGTAACCAATGAGCGGAGGCTGGTACGCCATCCCCGGCACCTGAATGGGCGCTGTGGGGTCCAAGTTGTGGCCGTAGTCGTAGGCCCATTGCCAGAAATCATACAAAGCGGCCCCCGCCCCCAGCACCAGCAAGGATACGAGTCCTACCAACAGCCGAGGACTCTTCAGCAGGGCGGTCAGTGAACCCAGCAGGATGAATCCAACCACAACATATGGCAGGTACGTAAATTCCGGGAACATGTCCGCTTTGATGTGTCGCATACCGATGTAGTGATTTAACCCATTGATGACATCGACATCGCCGGTTAGCTTCGATAACCAGATTTTCATAACGAGTCCTTCAGGGTATTGCGGAGCCCAGAGGTCAATGCGCCAGATGGGCAGGAACAAGGTGGCCGTCAGCGCCAGCGAAGCCAGCGCGACGACAACCCGTGAATAGTTGTGTAATGGCTTCATTACTTGGCAGCTACTGGTTTATTCGTCTCGGCCGTTTTGCCGGTGCTAAATGTGAGCGGCACATTGCTCCCCGCCGGTGATACGCGCACATACCCCTGCATTTCCTGGTGGAGTGCCGAACAGAAATCGGTGCAGTAAATGGGTGAAATTCCGACCCGGTTGGGCTTCCATTTGAGCGTTTGGGTTTCGCCCGGCATAATCAGGATTTCGGCATTATCCCCTCCTTTCACGGCAAAACCGTGCGGAATGTCCCAGTCCTGCTCCAGGTTGGTCACGTGGAAATACACCTCATCGCCGACCCGGACTCCTTCAATGTTGTCGGGAACAAAGTGCGACCTGATGGAGGTCATGTACACGTGCACCTGATTACCCTCCCGTACCACCTTCGCTTCCTTCTCCCCTCTGGCCACATACTTGTGGGCATTTTCTTCAATCTTGAAAATTTTCTGGGAGTTCGGGGCCAGTTTTTCAGCCGGAATGGCTTCGGCGTAGTGCGGTTCGCCCACGGTCGGGAAATCAAGTAGCAGCTTCATCTTGTCCCCCGAAATGTCGTACAGCTGCGCCGATTGCGCCAGTTCCGGCCCGGTTGGCAGGTACCGGTCTTTGGTAATTTTGTTGTAGGCAACCACGTATTTGCCCCAGGGTTTGGTGGTAGGCCCGCCCGGAATGCTCAGGTGACCCACCGAATAATACGTCGGCACCCGGTCGAGTACTTTCAGGTCTTTGATGTTCCACTTCACCAGTTCCGACGACACAAAGAAGGAGGTGATGGCGTTGCCCTGTCCGTCGAATTCGGTGTGTAAGGGTCCCAGACCCGGTTTTTGCACTTCGCCGTACAACACAGATTCGTATTTCAATACCGGAATCCCGTCAAAATCGCCGTCGAAGGATTGGCTGGCGATGGCTTTCTGCATTTTATCGTACGAAAAGACCGGAATCACGGCGGCCAGTTTCCCCGATCCGACAATGTATTCGCCCGTTGGGTCGATATCGCAACCGTGAGGGGATTTGGGGCAGGGAATAAAATAGAGCATGCCGGGGCATTCTTTCGGATCGAGCGTAACGACCTGCTTTTCGATGGTCGACGTAGCCGAGTGGGTACGGTCGTCATACACGTTGTGCGCGTATTTGGCTGGCTCAGTTTTCCCTTTCCCCTGTTTGAGGTATTCCTCCGCTTTTTTCCAGTTGACGGCCAGAATAAAATCCTTGTCTTTCTGCGACGCGTTCACCTCGAGCAAGGTATTAGCCTGTTCGGTGTTGTAGGTCGAGAAAAAGAACCAACCGTGCGACTTGGCTTTGCCCGCCCGCGCCAGGTCGAAGCTGACACCAGGGGTTTTCAATTGAAACGCCACCTTCATTGTCCCCGACTCTTTATCGACGCTAACAAAGGAGATATAGCCCTTAAAGTTTTTCTTGAACGAACTAATGGGAACGTCGGCACCGTTGTCGGGCGGCACCGAAAAGCGCGTGCTGGCCACGACGTACTCCGTATTTTGGGTAATAAAGGGGGACGAGTGATTCCCGGCACTGTTCGGAATTTCCAGAATTTCAACGGTGCGGAAGGTTTTTAGATCAACCCGGGCCAGCCGGGGCGTATTGTTACCATTGCCAAATGCCCAACGCCCGTCGTGTTCCCCGTTGGTTTGCGACAGCGAGATATGGTGGAGGTCATCCCAGGGAACGGGACCGTGCGAGGTGTTGAGCATCGGTTTGGTTTCTTCGCTGTAGCCCCAGCCATTTTCGGCAAAGGACGAAAAAACCGGGATGATCTTTAGCAACCGACCGGAAGGCAGGCCATAGATGGCCATCTGGCCGTTGAAACCACCCGAGGTGACGCTGTAAAATTCGTCGTGTTTACCCGGGGCAACATACACTTTCTGGGCGGCATCTCCCGCTACGGCTGAGCCTGCGTCTTTGGGTTTGCACCCCGTTACGGTGGCGCTAACCACGGCGGCAGCCACCAGCCAGGTAATGATTTGATTGTTCATGATGTAAAAAGTCGTCGTTAAATCGGTGCGTACAGGTTTATTTTTCGCCGTCGTTGCTTCGCATGTATTCCAGTACGGAGCGGGCCTGCGCTTCCGTCAGATTCTGATTCGGCATTCGAACCAGGCATTGCTCCAGCATCTTCTGGGCTTCGGGATCTTTTTCGAGCATCATATCGACGTTGGTAATCATGTTCATGATCCACTCGGGCTTCCGGCGTTTCGTAACGTCTTTCCAGCCAGGCCCCACTAGTTTGGTTTCATCGAGTTTGTGGCAGCCTGCGCATTTGACATCGTAGATTTCTGTCCCTTCCTTGACTCTGCTCTGGTCGAGTGGTGTTGTGAGTTTTACCTCCTTGATTTCGGTACCGTGTTCTTCAGTTTGTGTGGTGGCCGAAACCGGGTCCGTAGTTGCTTCGTCGGCACGTTGTTTGGCCCCATTGGAGCAGCTTAAGCTCACCCAGGCTAGCCAGAAAAGCGGTAAAAGTGTGCGTTTAGTCATGATAGTCAATCAGTTAAATTTCAGGCATGCCCGCTCGGGGAAAACCCAAGCGAAAAATAAAAGATGATTTTGTCTTTTATTTCTTGCAAAGAAAACCCGATTCGTTGCTCCTGAAAATGATCTGAATCATATCCCCTGGTTATTTTAATCAGGAATTGAGCGATCCTTTTTTTGCAAGGACAGACCGTTGCAGAAGCAATCACCCCTCGTCTCCTCCGGTTGAATTTCTTCGCGACCTGACTTCAGTGCTTCCTACCCTTTTCGTTCCTACCCCCATGATAGATTCCCTTCTTTTTTCACGACCCTGATTTGGATCATAAAATGACGGGCGAAGGCAACGGTAGTTTTGTCGCATCAATCAATAACTAACTACATGGAAACGCCTGTTGTACTGGATGTACGGGAGCTGGAACCCCGCCTGAAACATCCGACGATATTCACTACTTTCGATTCACTCACGGAAGGGCATTGCCTTTTACTCGTCAATGACCATGACCCCTTACCGCTGTTCTACCAATTCAAAGCCGAGCGCCCCGGTACGTTCCACTGGGAATACGTGGCGAAAGGGCCGGAAATCTGGCAGGTGCAACTAACCAAAGTTCCGGCCAACGCGGAAACCGTTGCAGATCTAATCCGTCAATACCCGGCTGCAGCCCCCGTATTGAAGAAACTCAATATTGATTTTTGCTGCAAGGGGAATCGACCGTTTGCCGAGGTTTGCGCCGAAGCTGGACTGGATTCGGCGGCCGTAAAAAAGGAACTGCAAGCCGCTACGGGATCATCGGGTATTCCGGATAAAGCCAATGTCTGGCCGCTGGATTTCCTCGCCGATTACATTGTGCAGAATCATCATCACTACGTCACGGAAGCCATTCCAGCGCTAACGACCCTGTTGAACAAAGTAATAGCGGTTCACGGCAAACAGCATCCCGAATTGGAAACCGTTCGGACGGCTTTTGACCTGGTGGCCGAGGAACTTGGCTCGCACATGCTAAAGGAAGAACGCATCCTGTTCCCGGCTATTCGGCAACTGGTCCAAGTGCAAAAACGAGGGGGTACCTGTTCGTTTCCATTTGGCTCAATTGCAAACCCTATCCGGATGATGGAACACGAACACACCGACGCGGGCGATACGCTGGAAACGATTCGGCAGGCTACACACAATTTTGCGATACCTGCTGACAGCTGCTATTCTTTTCAGCTCCTTTACCAGCAACTCGAAGCGTTCGAAACCGACCTGCATCAGCACGTTCATTTGGAAAATAACATCCTCTTTCCCAAGGCGATCCAGTTGGAGCAATCCCTGCAGCCGGCCTTTACTTAATTCCATATAGCTCATGAAATACAGAAAATTGTGGCTTGGCTTCGCGGCTGTCCTTATCGGATCATTCGCGGTGCTGGGGTATTACGGCTCGGAAATTTACCGCCAGGCCCCGCCCATACCGGAGCAGGTCGTCACCGAATCCAGCCGACCTGACCGATACCCAGTACCAACAGTAAGGCCGGCAAACCGAAACATTTCTGCCTAGACAGTCTAATTGACTAAGTTTACACCAGCATTAAACGAAGGAAAGTATGATTTCTCGTGAAATTATTCTTCACTACGGAGCGGTGGAAGTGCCGTTGAGTAAGGATGAAACGCTCTTTGGTGAAGGGGCTACTTGTCTGCACTATTTCCAGGTGCAGACAGGGGCCGTTAAAATGGTGAATTACAGTGAGGACGGTCAGGAATTTATCCAGGGGCTATTTGGGCCCGGCGAAAGCTTTGGAGAACCGCCCCTCTTCGATAGTTTCCCGTATCCGAGCAGTGCCATCGCGACGACCCCCTCGCTGGTATGGAAACTGCGCAAAGAACGGTTTTTCGACTTATTGCGGGAACACTACACGGTTCACCTTCGGTTCAGTGAGGTATTTGCCAAGCGGCTGCGGTATAAGTCGATGATGCTGCGGGAATTATCGTCGTATGCCCCAGAACACCGAATTCTGACCCTCATCGATTATTTCCGTGACAAATCAGGCGGTCCTTCTGACCAACCCTTTCTGGTTCCTTTCACCCGCCAGCAACTAGCCGACATGACTGGACTTCGGGTTGAAACCGTCATCCGAACCGTTTCTAAATTGCACAAAGAAGGGCAAATTGCAGTGATTAAGCACAAGATTTATAGCCCGCATCCGTGAATCAAAATACGTGGAAGAAGCCCGGCACGAATTCCAACATCAGTCCCTTTCATTCAGGGTTGCATCGGCCCGATAAAAGGCTACTTACCCTACTTGAGCACCCTCATCAACCAGCAGGTGATGAGGGTATCCCGGTGAATTCAAGCTAAACTGGCCGGATCGATTTCATCCATGTCAGCCCGATTGGCGTTGGTGTGGTTACCAAAGCGTTTTTCTAATTGACGTTGTAACTTGGTCGCGACGCTGTCGAGCAAGGTATACCAGTTTTCACCCGAGTCATCGGCAAATACATCGTTCCCGGGCACACCGTATTTAATGCCTACGTGCTTGTCATTACTCCGCTGGCTAGGTTCTATTTTTAAATACACATCGGCCGTAATGACATCCCCTTTGTAATAGCGCCGAAGCTTTGTCAGTGCATCCAGTACGGAAGCCCGCAGGTCATCATCCAATGTAAATCCGACAGCCTCAATATCAAGTCGAACGTTATCTAAATCTGGATCTTGTTGCATAACATGCTTGTTTACGTTAAAGCGCCGTACGTCTCAACCTACGGCGCTTTTCTATAAAGCCATCCCCTACTAATTTGTTTAAAATCCGGTGATGCTAACAATGCCGGTCGCCGTTTACCATAGCCACTTCCCTGGTAGGGAAACCAGGGAAGTAGGATTCCGCTCACAGCGGTTCTCCGTTTCTCACAGGGGTTGAGCGCTCTCCAGAGGAAAGTTAGGCAGCGGAAGCCCCCGCAAGCCTACCATTTCAATGCTTATAACTTTCTACGGCACGGTTGCGTGAGGAATCGCGTCACAGCACGTCCAGCTTCAGGATTATGCCGCCCGTCTGTTTCAAGCGGGAAAGGTAGGTGCTGGGTTCGAGCAACTGGTACGGGAAATACAGACCAGACGGGGGCGTTGGTTGGCTACCCAGGCCCGTAAGCCGTTCAAGCAGCATAGCCACCCCCAGGCCGGTTAGTGGCATCTGGCCTTCCGGATGAACCACGGCATGGCGGGTCTGAAGCGGTCGGCCCGCAGGATCTACGCCGGTGAGGTCAATGACAATCTCGGTTGACATCGGCTCACCTCGTCGACGGGTGGAGCTAATCCCAAGGGCAAAATTGAACTGAACATTAGGCGCACCGGTCGCGGTTGCCAGGCCAATTACGTCGTTGGGCGACAAGGCGGAAGCGTCCATTTCGGTGCCGTCAACAGCGCGAAATGTAGTCTTGGCATCAGCGCCAACGCGCCAGAAGTAGACGCCGTCGCGACGGGTTAATGTCGAAGGCAAGGTCTTTGTTTGCCGCTCCAGATCGGCGTCGGCTGCGGGACCGCCAGCATCTTGCTCATCAAGCAGCGCACCGATGGAGATGGCATCGACACGCCCGAACTCCTTCGCAAATTCCAGCGTAGGAACCGTCGTGGCCCCCACCAGCCACTCCGTGCCGAGCACGACTGGCGCAGCGCCCGGGTTGTGGATGTAAGCCGCGATTTCGGGACCGACCTCGTTGATGGCCGGAGAAATACTGATGTAGGGTACGCCACGGGACTGGGCGAACCGGAGGCTGGCGACCCGATCGTCGGTAAAAAAAATAGCCACGGCACCAACCGGACGTTTGCCCAGGCAGAGGTCCTCGGCCGCCAGGTCGATCGATACGGCTTGCGCATGACCAATCTCCAGGGCCGTTTCTTCGGCCTTCGCAAGATTGCGGCCACCAATCAAAAGTGGCACATCCGGGTGCGCGGCCCGCAGAAGCCGTGCTGTCCAACGACCAACGATGCCGGAACCGCCGATCAGCAAAATAGGATCGGGTCGTGTTGCTGAGTCTTTTTTGTGGGTGTTCATGTGCATTTAACAAAAAAAGACCCAGAGCGGGCCAGGCATTGCCAAAAATTGACCTTGACCCTAAAAACTGGACAGTAAGAGGATAGAAAAATCAAGGCGATTTAGGTAACTTAAACAAACCAAAGAATCGCTTATGAAAAAGTCAAAGTTCACCGAAGCACAGATCATTTTTGCCC
>NZ_BAAGWE010000013.1:0-80087 GCF_054780515.1 Larkinella harenae
GGAATACCGGTCTTCTGGGGTGAACGTTCGTCGTGATTTACTCATGATTTCCTAAATTAATGGACTAATCGCATCGGCGAACCGACTGTTTTTACAATTTTGTCCAACCATTTAGGGGGCTAAGACAGAGATATATGTCCAGCTATCTGGCGATTTTACCCCAAATGTGCTAGCTACCCCAGAACAGGGAGCGAAGTAGGCCGGTACGGTCTGAGTAGCAACTAGTCCAATCTGGATATTGGTTTCACAGACGTAATGGTCAGTGGTCAGGAAGAATTGCAGATAAATTCATACCCCAAACTTGGGGAAATACCATACCCTCACCGAGATTGAATCAGACCCAATCTCATCGGTATAGTCAATAGGTGACGTACTGCTCTTCTATTTCATTCATGGGGACCCAAATTGAAGCGGCTTTTCATTGCCAGTAGTCATACTGCATATACCGTGCGGTTTCGGTAGCTACCTCTTTTCCCAGCAGCAGCCCGACGACATACAGCGACATATCAATACCAGCCGAGATCCCTGCTGAAGTAATGAATTTGCCATTGTCTACATACCGTTCGTCAGGACGCAACTCCGTCAAAGGCGCAGCCTGTTTCATACCGTCAAGGGCTAAGTAGTGCGTGGTAGCCGCCAAGCCATCCAATAGACCTGCTTTACCCAGAATGAACGAACCGGTGCAAACAGACAGAACCCGTTCGGCGGTTTCGGCGGTTCGACGAACCCAGTTGAGAACTTCCGGATTATTCATCTCGCGCCGGGATCCGTAAGGCGTTCCATCCTTATGAATTCCACCACCGCCCGGCACAACGATGATGTCAGCTTTTGGATGATCGTTAAGTAAATAAGAGGGATGAATGCATAAACCATTACGGGCATAAACCGGCCCGCGCTCGGCGACGGTGATGACGCGGAAAGGTTTAGGATCAACGTAACGCCCAGCTACACCAAAAACTTCAAAAGGTCCGGCAAAGTCGAGCACTTCGATTTCATTGAAAAGAAGAATAGCAACGGTGCGCATTAACAATGGGCTTAATTCTATGAAAATGAAAAATCAAACGGATATGTTCCACGGCCAAGATACGGATTTTTCACAAATCAAGAATGTCCATTCTTAGTATGCTCCGTCAGCACAAAGGCAAGTTTACGGCACTGGATTGTTTGAACGAGGGTGATATGATCATTCCCATCAAAGCCACCTTTGCCGAAGAAGAGATAAGAAAGGTTTCCGAGCGAACCCGCCATGCGCTGGCTCAAAAAAGCGCATAGGTTACAACTCGGTAATCCCGATCACCTGACGGAGCAGGCGCGGACGAAAGGAGTAGAAGTAATTCGGGAAAACGCACGTTCCAACCCCGCCAACAAACAGGCATCCGAAATGATCCGATTCTACGAAGGAGCAAATGACGCTCTGGGAAATTGCCAATAAAGTGAATTTAAAACCCGGCTATTTCAAGCGGGAACTGTCAGGCGGCCGTATTATTCACTCGTTTGCTTATTAGTCAAAAGCAAGGATTGGATATTATACAAAACTAAAAAGACTCCGCCTATTCCAAGTAGATCAAATTCGATTTCAGCCCGCTCAACAAAAGACATAAGAGCCACCCAGAAGAAGAAAAGGCCCATAATCACTGGCAGGATACGGGCCAACTTTTTCAAAAGAGAATAGTTGTTCATGCACAAAGAAGTTATATGTATGCGAAGATATGGTACAGAGTAAATCAGGTGGTATTGATTAAGTTTTTTTAACGTTTTGAGCTTTGTCATCTAATCTAACAAAGCTCCGATTTATTAAAAGATTACTACACTTTAAGCAAATCAGTTTTCACCTAATTAAACTGTGTTTATAATGAATTTTTCAATCAAGGGGCATAACGGATATATTAAAGTCGAGATCACAAAAATCTTTGGGTACACCAATCAGACGAGCCATCTTGGAGGCTATGAAACCATCAGCCAACGCTCTCTTCGCCGTGGCGGCTTTTCTTTCGAAGACAACATATGACCCTCAACAGGCAGATCTATCAGTTCTATCAAAATTTGCAAAAAACATTTTCGGGCTTAAAGGGTGAAACAATTTTTCTTTGTGAATTTGACACTTTGTTTATCCTCATCTATGATTCAAACGGTCACTTATTTATTAAACGAAGGTATTTAGAGAGAACGGAAGACTGTAGTTCATTAGAGTTTTAAATAAGAAGCGACCAAAGCTATTTGGCGCATACAATGACTGAACTTAAACAAACGCAGCAACTTGTAAAACGCACGTCGGCTTCCAACCAGTAAGTAACTCATAATCTAAACTACAGACTAGCCACCCGATTCGTAGAGGTGCTTTACTGCCGGGTTAATTTTCTGAGACTAGCCGCTACTCCCTTTGGCCAACCGCCGTTCCGGCCCCGAAACTGGGCATCCAAGCTTAAAAGTTAACATGTAAGCTGCAAGGCGCCGTAGCTGTGTTTTCAGGTTAGGGCATCTTATTATCAGTTACTCTGAGTATGCCCTGCATAACCCGCCAGTGCCCTGGAAATGAGCAGAGAAATGGGTAATCGCCAGGCTGCGTCGGGGCCTTGAATTCCAGCCGAAAGTTCTTTCCGGAATTGACTAGCGGGGTAGCAAACAGTACATCCGACGTGGAAGGAACAAAGTATTTTCAAAACCGTCTTTCAACCTGGCCATAGCATCGGCAGCCTCCCCTACTTTTTCGGCCGAGCCGGGTTTGACGATAACGACGTTATGCGGCATCAAATCCGGGTTTTCAAAAACCAGGATAACGGCCTTTCCGGCTGGCACGGTTAACTCCTTTTTGTCGAAAGCCATTTTGGCTTCCACCGCCACAAGTCTCAGTTCAAGGGTTCCCACCGCTTCCAGCATGGAAAGCACGGCCTGCCGGTTCTGCTGCGGAACGGCATGGACCATGTTTTTCATCGTCTGAATGGCGTTGGCAAAACCCTCCGAATTTTGCATCGATCCGGGCGTGCGGGTGAGCGAGGCTACCAGATCAGTGATCGATTCGGTCTGCGATGCATTTTCGAGGGTCATTTGCATCAGAAGCGGATACGCCATAGCCGGGAGTTGGGCAGCCAGTTCTTTTACGGTTTTATAAAAGGAAGCTTTAAGCCCGCCGTTGGCCAACCAGGAAATGCCCGTTAGGTAAAGATCGGGTTTCTCTTGCTTTATCCGTTGCAACGATGGATCTGAGGGGTTTGCGGTGATGACGGCAGCCAGGGCGGCTGCCTGCACGATCCGGCTTGTATCCTGACGAACCAGTTGCTTAAACGCGGGACCGTTTTGTTTCAATTCCGTTGGGTCAGCTTCCAGCAAAAGACGAATCAACTCAGTTTGCGCAGCAGTGGGCATGGCCGTCTTCCTCGTTTTCTCTTCGGCCTGGATTGCCGCCAGTAACACCTTGGTTGGCCCGATTTTCTGTTCTTTTGCGAGCCGTTTCACCGCTTCCTGTTTACTGACTGGATTGATATCGGGCCTGGTCAGCAGGGCCGTCAGCACATCGGAGGTTGGTGGCAGCGTCGCCAGTTCCTGGCCGGTGGCCAGACTGAGCAGAAAGCGGTTTGCCTGTTTTTGAGGACCTAAAAAGCGTTTGCCTTGTTGCAGCCCAGCCAACCAGACGGGTTTCAGGAACCGAAACGTTTCACGGATGGCGTAATCCAGGTAGTAATCTGTGGGGTAGTTGAACACATCCATCGCTGCCGTCACTGCCGGCTCGGAGTTGAAAAAGCTCAGGGCCACCACCGCTTCAAGCCGTACTCGGGGGGATTCGTCATTAACCCGGGCACGCATCATTTCCAGGGAGCCAGGAATGCGGTCACGCCAATACAGCAGCACTTTCGTGGCTGCGGCCCGGGCCTGCGGTTCTTTGGCCTGGAGTACGGTTTTCAGAAGGGTTGGTTCCACCACATTAAAATCCTGATAAAGCCACAGCCCTTCCAGCAGGTTGTGTTCGTACTGCGAATCCTTTTTGTCCAACGAAGCCACCCATTTTTTCAGCTCAGGCAGAACATCGATGGCCTTCTTTTCCCGGATCTGCGCCCGTGACCGGTAACGAAACCGGTCTTCGTGGGCTTTCAGGTTGTCCAGCAGTCCGGGAATAGTTTGGCTGGAGACATCGGTGACGGGCAGAACCGGTTTATTCTTGTAGGTGATGCGCCAGACCCGACCATGGGACTTATCCCGGGCCGGATCGCGCGGTGGGTTCTCCCCGTGTGAAATCAGGGGATTATACCAATCCACGATATATAATGCGCCATCCGGACCGAATTTAATGTCGATCGGGCGGAAGTTGGGGTCGGACGATTGCAGGATTGGCTCTACTTCCCGACTGCCAATGCCGGAACCGCGTGGTAGGATCCGATGCTGTTTCGTTCCCTGAAAACCAATGTTGTTGTTGACCAGAAAATCGCCCTGAACTTCCTCCGGGAACTGTTGGCTGGAAACGATCTCGATGCCCGCCGTCGGCCTGACGCGCGTTTCGGTAAACATATCAATGCGTGGGTGTTTGTCGGGGTAAGTGATGTTGCCGGTCATGGGCGGAGCAAAATAATTGGAGCCGTCGGACGCATCGCCGATCAGGTGCATACCCCATTTATCAAAAACATTCCCCCAGGGATTATAATACGGATAGGAAATGTAGTGAGTGAGCTTCGCGGTGCGCGGTTCATACCGGTAGGTCGCGCCCGCATAGGACCGGACGGGTCCATACGGTGTTTCCACCTGTGAATTCAGAAAGGTACCTTCATTGAAATACAGGGCGCCATCCTGCCCAAAGCTGAATGCGTGCGTGGCATGGTGGCTGTCTTCCGAACCAAAACCGGTCAGCACAATTTCACGAAAATCGGCTTTGTCGTCGCCATCCGTGTCTTTCAGAAACAGGATGTCTGGTTCCTGCGAAACATACACACCGCCGTCGCCAAATTCAAAGCCCAGCGGAAGGTAGAGATTGTCGGCAAAAACCGTGTGCTTGTCGGCCTTCCCATCGGCGTCGGTATCCTCCAGGATTACAATTTTATCATGCACGGGGATGCCGGGAAAATACTGCGGATAGGTTGGCATCGTAGCCACCCAAAGCCGACCGCGCGCGTCGAAGTTCATGGCAACGGGCTTTTCAATCGGGAAACCCTTTTCGGAGGCAAACAGATTGATTTCATAGCCTTCCGGGAGCTTGAATTGTTCGGTGGTAGCCAATCCCAGCTTCTCGTGATGGGCGTGCGCAGCAGCTTTGGCGGCCTCCCCCTGACGACCCGTCATGGGAATAGCAGGCAGCAGCGCCGGATCAACCGGTTTACCTCTACGATCCACAATTTCAAGGGCTTTCTGGTAGGCAGCCGCCGTATTGCTTTTCCCCATCTCCCAAATAACCGAGTCAAGGGCAGCCGTCATCTGATTCAGCTTGCGTAGCTCGGGCGGGAAGGCGATAACGCCAAATGGCTCCCGTCGGCGGCCATAAATGTATTCGCCGTTGACGGCCCGCCAGCGGTAAAAAAAATGATCGTCCTTCATCTTGATCACCGCTAGGAGTTTTTTGCTGTTCTCGGTGTTCAGGTCCGGCATTTTCTCTAATCCCAGCGACTGCCCCATCCAGGCTGCCGCCAGCTTATACCCCGCATCGGTGAGATGTATCCCGTTGATAGTCAACCTTTCCGTCCCTTTCTGCTTCATTTGTACCCGTGAAGGCGTAAATAAATCGATGAAATACAACCCTTTGGCTGAAGCGGCTTTCTGCATGGTTCTGGTATACAATTCCAGATTTTTGTTGTGCTCGTCTGGGTTGGGGTAATTCCCGCCCAGGTCTTCCTGCGCAATGGGCGATACCAGTACCAGAACCGGAGCCGAGCGGCCGTTGTATTGATTGCCTTGTAAGTTCTGGATAAACCTCTGGAGGTCCTTTTCAAACTGCGGCAGTCCGGCGGGTCCCTTGAACGCTTCATTCATCCCAAAGCAAAGGAATATCAGGTCGGCCTTTTGGTCATGTAAATCCTGGTTTAGTCCTTCGAAATTCAGCGCAACTGGCATGACAATGCGCTCACCTTCGTGCGTAAATCCCTGAAATTTCACTTCTTTCTGGCCTTCGGTGAGCCGATTTGTTTTTTCGCCAAAACCCGGAAAATTGAGCGGTCTGGGCTGTAAACCCACTTCGTCGGCGCTCCACCCCATATTTCGCAGAGTCAGGTGCCTATCGGGAAAATTCTTTTGAAGCAAGGTTTCAAAATAGCCATAGTGACGCATCCGGTCGGCAAATGTGTTGCCCAGCAGAATGATACGATCCCCTTGCTTCGGCGCGAAGCCGGGATTGGGCGTTTGAGCGTTGGACCATCTTGTAAATGGAAATGAAACAATAAGGAAGACGGCCAGAAAGACGGGCTGAAATGTAGAATTCATAACAAGTGGGCTAAGTCAGGAGAAACCGGAGTCCATTTCCAGGCGCGGCTTCTTGTTTACGTTTAGAACTTCATTCTATTTCTCGTTGCAGAATGGGCGTTAAATACTTTTCCCCTTTAAAACATAGCGTTTTCAGTTTGATACTTTACTTAAATCAACTTTTTTATAAACTATCAACTAGTTACTTTCAATATTCACTTACAGCGTCAGGGCGTTGTCCTGTGCCGTGCTGCTTATATTACAGTTGCTTGAAGCGTTTGCACGAAGTGCGTGATTAGAAGCGTGGGGGTCCCTATTTTACTATTTTGCCTGCCTATTTCGAAGAATATTCATAGATAAGCCAGCTACGCCCTGAACGGCCACTATCGTAGGCGTCCAGATTACCACTTTAAGCGCACCATTTCAATACCCATCTCCCTCAAAATAGTAGACGGACAGAGTCATTCAGGACGGAGCCGTGGTTTGTTCACCGATATACGCTTATCAGCCTGTTTGGAGAAAGTAGGAGAAAAAGCATTGAAGGAGGCCGAGTTGGGTACCGTATTAAGCTACCCCGCCTTAAACCTATTCGAATTTTATAGAAAGCCCTCCTGCCATCATCCGGCGATGCTTTCCCTGTTGAGTGTAGCTATAAACGCTGACATTCGTTGGGTCATCTCTTTTTTATCCATCCAATTCTGACTTATTCCGGCGCTGGTTCGTTCTTCTTATTGAAGAAACCTACGAAAGACTATGCAGCTCATTGAGGTTCTAACCCCCCAACACGAACGGGACTTTTTGGAAGTCCACCGCCTGATTAACCGCCAGGATCCTAATTGGATCCGGCCCCTCGACAAAGATTTGAAGGCGGTTTTTGACCCCAAGCAAAATAAGTCCTATCAAACGGGTGAAGTCATTCGGTGGATTCTGAAAAACCAACACGGTGACCTCATTGGCAGAATTGCTTCGTTTGTCAATAAGCGTTATAAAAACAAAGGCGATGATATGAAGGTGGGTGGAATTGGTTTTTTTGAGTGCATTGATGATCAGTCGGCGGCCAACTGCCTCTTTGATGTGGCCAAAAAATGGTTACAACACCGGAACATGGAGGCCATGGATGGCCCCATCAACTTCGGCGAGCGCGATAAGTGGTGGGGATTGCTGGTGGAGGGCTTTGATGCTCCACTGTACACGATGAACTACAACCCTCCCTACTACCAGGTCCTGTTTGAAACATACGGGTTTCTGACGTTTTATAAGCAAATCTGCTGGCGGCTGAGCGTGGCTTCCCAGGCGGCCCAATTGCAACCCAAGTTTTATACTGCTCACCAAACCTTTGCGGCCAACCCAGACTTTCAAGTGAGGCATTTAACCAAAGATCAACTGGCAACGTACGCAAAAGACTTTAGTACAGTTTATAACCAGGCCTGGGCAGGCCACGAAGGCAACAAAGAAATCAGTCTCCAGCAGGCCTTGAAGTTGTTCCAATCCATGGCAGCTATTCTGGATGAAAAATTAATCTGGTTTACCTACTATCAAAACCAGCCCGTGGCCATGTGGATCAATATTCCTGATCTGAATCAGATTATCACCCACCTGAATGGCCAGTTCAACCTGTGGGCCAAGCTTAAGTTTATGATCCTGCGGTATTGGGGCGTCTGCCGCCGGTTTGTGGGCTTAGCCTATGGCATTGTGCCCCAATTTCAGGGCAGTGGCATTGACTATTATATGATTGTGGAGGCCGAGAAAGTCATCAAAGCATCGACCCGCTACCGGGCCGTGGAGCTGCAGTGGCAGGGTGATTTCAACCCAAAGATGTTGAATATTTCTCGAAATCTGGGAGCCGAACAGAGTCGAGTGCTGATCACTTACCGCTATATTTTTGATCGTAGCAAGCCGTTTCACCGGCATCCAATCATCAATTGAAGATTTATGACAGATTCGGTTTTTACTACACTGCTGCAACTGACAGGAATTACCAATAGTCCCTCTTTTTGAACCGACCTGATGCCCCGAGCTCGTTGATGCTTTAAGTCAGAGCGGTTGGACATCAGACTTTCACCGCCCCGAATTGAATGTCCCTGACTAAGTTCATGGGTGTGGTTTCCATCTGGGTAGTGCGCCTGAAGGTATTACCCTCCCTTTATCAGGTAGGAAATCGCCACCTTGTTTTACTCTTCAAAACCGTCTTCGTTTTGAAAACTTCACTAAGCACTAAGGAGGGGCACATTAATCCTTGAGGGAATTCATGGCACCAACCGAGCTGTCCAGATACAGCGCAAATCCCAATTGGGCAACAGGGCGGATGCATGGCTGCGGCTGGCCGTCCGAAACAGGCTGACTAGCGTTTCTTTTTGCCGAATCCCTTCCGGTTCCACCAGACTATAAATCCGGTCACCGGTAGCGAAGCACCAATGAGTGAACCCAAAAACGCCAGAATCTTACCCGGCATGCCTAGTATCGTGCCGATGTGAATATCATAATTCATTCGGCGCAGCTTCGCGCCGGTTGATGACGCGTTATAGCTTTTGTCGAACACCTCAAAAAAGTCCAGCCGTTGCAGGGTGTGCCGGTCGAAGGTGTGTCTCGCTACATCGTAGAATCGGCCAGGGGCGGGGTACGTACGGATGCTGATGGTCGACTTCGCCTGGGTAGAATCGGGGAACGCGTAAAAAAAACCGCCTGCCGAAGGATACTCGGTTATCATCCGAGCCCAGGCCCCATCGAGGGCCTGATTATAGGTGTACTGTTTATGCTGCTGAGAGGGATCAGAACTCACACGCTTCCATTCGGGTTCGATCTCCCCACCGGAAGTTAGCCAATACAATCCTTTGCTGTACCACGGAAGCCCGTAGACCATGCCCGACAAGGCCAGCGCCAGCAGTACCAACAGCGCATAGAAGCCCAGCACATTGTGCAGATCGAGGTTGATTCGCTTCCAGCCAGCCTTCCACTTTATTCTAAAACTCTTTTGGCGGGAAGCGCGCGTCCATTTGGCGGGATACCACCAGATCAGTCCGGTAATCAGCAAGATGGTAAAGACCAGTGTTCCGTAGTTGACCAATGGCTGACCGATTTCTTTCGGAAGCCACAGGTGTTGGTGCCCCAGCAGGACCCATTCGAAAAAACCTTTTTCGTTTTGCCCGTAAGTTTTACTGCCCTGAATTTGCCCGGTATAGGGATTTAGAAACAGCAGGTGCCGTTCGGGGTCGCGTTCCGTGCCCACTCCTACCCGGATAGCCGTTCCCTGTTGGTAATAAGCATAAGAAGCGGACTTTCCGGGATAATGCTGCTGCATGATCGCAAGCACTTTGGACGGAACGACCACTGGCTCCTGGCGAATCTGGGCGCGAATCGACGGCTCGGTCAGGTAGGTGATTTCTTCACTAAACACCCAGATAGCTGCGGTAATGCAGACGACAAAGACGATGACGCCCGAAGCAAGTCCCAGCCATAAATGAAGCCAGTTGTTCACTCTTTGAAAAGGCGACTTTTTCCGACGCCGAGTCGATACTTCTTCGACTGATTCAATGCCAGCGCTCATGCGTTAAACTTAGTTCATTTAGATTTTCTGTACCTGATAAGGCTAGCAACCTGTGGCTAGCCAATCGACAAAAGCGGACACCTCAGTCATGTTCTGACCAAGGTGTCCGTGAAAGACACTCATTCGGTAGCCTGTCAGGCGATAGGATATGCTAGTTATTTGGTCGGGTGCGGGGCAATGAGCTGCACCTGCACCGAACCGCCCCCGTCGAGGCTAAGGCCTTTTTTGAACCCGTTCGCATCACCCGCCGGATCGAACTCGTAGATGAACGCAGGCTGATCGACCGGGGCGATACCGGTGTAGTATTTGCCGTTGAACACTAGCGGAGAGCGTACCATCGACACTGGGCTTAGGGGTACGTTCATCAGCGTTGCTTTCTGGTTCCGCAGGTCCAGTTTCACCACCTGACCCACGTTTTTCAGCCGGTCGCGCACCGAGGTCATCAGCTCTTCGTATTGCACCGTGCCAAACGCGATGCCGTTGCTTACGTAGTTCATCCCCATCAGGCAACCCTGCCGACCAACCTGGCTCGTGACGTCGAAGAAATAGTCTTTGTCGAACTCGGTCGCGCCTTTCTTGATGCGCAGTACCCCCGACTTACCACCCAGACCAGTCCAGTATTTTCCCGCACTGGCAACGAAATAATGGTTACCCTCCTCGTCAGTGGTCAGGCTCGACAGGTAATCGTAGCCAATACCGCCGGCCGTCGCGTTGCTCTGCGCTACTTTCAGGTTCGTCATGGCCGGGTAGTCGTACACCAGCGCTTTTACGCCATCGACTTCGTAAGCGCGGGTGGCGGTGTTGTAGAAATAACCGCCCAGGATAAATTTGCCATTGTCGACGTATCCTTTGCCGGGGTAAAACTCCAGGCCGGGTTTTGCCGCATTATAGGGCACCGTCAACGTTCCTTTCGCGACTACTTTCAGATCGGGTACGCTCAGCCGCGCCCAGCCGATGGAACCGTTGTTACCCGAATCATTGGCCCCCAATACCAACAGCGTATTGTCGTCGACGACGTTGATCGACTGGAAATAGTTGGGCACGACACCGTCGGTCAGGATATAAGAGCTCTGCACCAGCGACCCGTCGGCACCCATTTTGTACTGCACAAACCGCTTCTCGGGCAGGTTCATCAGGTACACGTAGTCTTTATGCCAGATGTAGCGCGACCCATTGGCTTCCAGCCCTTTGCCTTTGAACGTAAGCGAGCCTTCCGTCAGTGAGGGGGTGGCCGCTACGTATTGCAGGTCCTGGGTCCAGCTGGCGATCGTAAAGTTTTGCGGGCCAGCCGGTACGGTATTGTCGGAGTCATTGTTACAGGATGTGACACTGCTTAACAGCCCTGCCGACAGCAAGGCAAGAGCAGAGAGCGACTTTAGTCGGGATACAAAAAAGGGACTAGTTGACATTTGACGAACTGGATTGAGATAAAAAATAACGCACTTTAAGGCTGATGAACCGCCCCGGTTTCTGGAGCAGGTAGTTGTCGTATACTTGTTGATCGAGCAGGTTGCGGCAGTCGACACCGAACACGTAGCGCCGGTTGGGTGCTGTAAACTCGGCCCCAATGTCCTGCACGAACTGGGTCGGAATAACCCGCTTGGTGGCCTTTGCGCCCAAACTCGGCCAGCCCAGGAAATACTCAGGTACGTAGTGCGTACCGACGTAGCACGACGCCAGAGACCCTTTCCAGAACAGGTCGGCTTTGGTCAGGCTGATCTCGGCATTGGCCAGCAGATAGGGCGTGTTTCGCAGCCGGTCGTTGAACACGTGGTTGGGAGCTCCGGCAGCGGTGTAGCGCAATTTGTTGCGGATGTCCTGGTAGGTCGCGTTGGCCGTCACCCGTAGCCAGTTTCGGTAGCGGTACTGCACTTCGGTTTCCACACCCAGCGTCTGAATGCGGTTTAGGTTCTCGTACCGGGCTGTACCGAACAGGTCGGCTTCACCCAGCCAGATCAGGTTGTCCGTATGGCGAAAAAACAAACCGGAGGCTATATTCCAACTGCTGTTGGTCCGGCTCAGGCGGTACTGCACACTGGCGTTGGCGTTCACGCTTTGTTCGGGTTGCAGGCCGGGGGCGTTCAGAATCGTGTTGCCGTCACCCAGCAATTCCAGGGCATCAGGCAGGCGCGTGGCCGATTCAGCCGACAGCTTGAGCCGCGTGCGGGGATGCAGTTGATAGGTCGACGCCAGGCCGAATCCCCACACACCCTGCTGCTGCCGATTAACCAGCAGTTCACGCTGTGCGCCCCCATTGTAGTCATAAGCGTTGGCTTGTGCAGCGTAGCGGTAGTACTTCACGAAAACTGTATTGGTCAGGCGGGCGTCGAGCAACTCCTGTTCGTACGACACCCCCACGATCTGTTTGCTGAGCTGCTGTGGCAGCCGAAATGGAATCGTCCAGTCGGCGATGGCCAGCGCGTCGCTACCCGTCCGGCGGGTCTGGTTGTGGAGTGCGTTCAGTGTAAAGCGGTGACCATCGGCAGGCTGGTAAGCGAAATTGACTCCGGCCAACGCCGTTTGATCGTCGAAGGTGTACAGCGACCGCTGCGCCCGGATACCGCCCAATTCGCCCCGTACGTTGCTGGCAATCACCTCACCCCGCCAGTTGTACTTACGTGAACTGGTATCGATGGTCGTACCCTGAAGGCTGTTCAATGACGCAAACGCATCGACGTTTAGCCCACGAATAAACAGATTCTTTTTGGCAAACGTCAGGCTCGGCATCACCAGCCGCTCGCGGTACCGTACTTCACCGTAGACAAAGGCCATGGTCCGGCCCGTCTGGATACCCCGTTCCAGGTCGGTCACCGTCAGGGCCAGCAACAGGCGATCAGCCCAGCGCACATTGGTGAATCCGGCTTCCAGGCGGGCGTTGGCCGATTGATAATCGTCATTGAAGCGCCGGAGCCGCCCCACGTCTGGAAGGGGTCGCCCATCGGGGCCGGCTATTTCAATGGTTCGCCCCCAGACCGGGTAATTATTTTTCGACGAATTGTAGAATAGGTGTGCGTTGGTCGTAAATCCCGTTTTAGCCTGCCGCCAGCGTCCGCTGAGAGCCGCCCGGTGCGTGCCGAACGAGCCAATGCTGTAGGAAGCATCCAGGTAGCTGCCCACGTCGCGCCGGGTGATCAGGTTCACGGCTCCGCCCAGGGCGTCGCCCGCCAGTTCGACCGGTACAACACCTTTGTAGACTTCAATCCGGTCAACCAGATTGATGGGGACGTTATTGATGCGATACGAACTGCCGAAGCTTTCCATCGGCACCCCGTCAATGAAAAATTTGACGGCTTTCCCCGACAGTCCCTGAATGGAATAGGTAAAATCGGACCCCATGCCGCCCGTTTCGCGTACCTGCACGCCCATCGTCCGGTCGAGCAGCCGGTTCATGTCCACGTTGCGGTTTTGAAGCGCCAAAGCATCGATGGCTTCCACGGCGAACGCCCGCTTCCGAATGTCCTGTGTCGTGGCCTGCCCCACAACGGCTACTTCATCCACCGTCTGCACGGCTTCGGTTAGTACCAGCACGCAGGTACTCGTTTCACCCGCCCGTACCGGCACGGTCTGCCGATTCGTTGTGAAGCTGACGCCCGATCCGGTCAGCCCATACGTACCAGGCGCCAGATTCAAAAACCGGAATCGGCCATCAGCGTCCGTGACGGTTACGTTAGTCAGGGAGTCGAGCCGGATGTGAATGCCGGGCAGCGTCTCACCTGAGGTTGCCCGGACGGTTCCGGTGATTGTGCCGGTCAGCGGGGATTGGGCCCATCCGAAATAAGATAGGACATAAAGCATCCCCACCAGCAAGAATTGTCTACCTTGCATTGCATTTACTTGTTGCCAAACGGTAAAAGCGCCCTGTTTCCAGCAGGGGTAATCCGGGGTCGTGTAGCGCTAACTATGCGGCCCTTTTATTATAACCGAAACCGATCGACCAGCCGGGCACTGAACGGTCGCGGTATTTCGTCGTTCAGTTCATCGGTAGTCGCCGTAATCAGCTGGTATACATCGTCGGTCATCGCCAGGAACGTCTGTCCCGGCAATAGCCGCAATCCGTCTTTTTTATGCGAATCGGTGCATTCGACCGTCAACTTCTTCGGGTTGTAGTCATCCCGTTCCGGCGTGATGGCGACTGCTCCCTGAAACTGCACGTTTGTTTCCGAATCAAAGAATGAAGTTGTAACCGTACAGCGGCTGCCCGGTTGCACGATGAGTCGCAGGTGATTTACCCGAAGAATCTGCGCCGTAGCCTGGTGACTCGTATCCACTACACTGGTCTGGGATAGTCCGCCCAGCCAGCCGTAGCCCAACCAGAGCGTCAAACAGGCCGCTGTTAGCGTAGTCGCCAGGCCACCAAACGTGCCTAACCAGCTTACCCGACCCACCGGAAATTTTCCCGGCGTAACCGGTTTCGACCGATCAATCGTCCGCCAGATTTCGTCCCGGACCGCCTGCTCGGATTGAGATGGGCAATGGACTGAGCTAAACCAGGCATCGGGAATACTTTCGTCCGAGCCGGATTGCGCCAGCCAATCGGCCACGGCCTGCCGTTCCGCGGATGTAACCGTATCCTGGAAGTAGCGCATCAGTAAGTCGGGCGTAATCATCATTTGTCGCTGGATCTACCCTTTAATTGCGTAAGTCGGCTGTTCCCCCCAATCGATTGGCAAACTTTTTTTCGCTCCTCTGTCACTGACCGATAGAAAGCGGTGGTTAGAGGTAGTCAGTCAGTCGCTTACGAAGAAAATGAAGCGCATAGGTCAGGTGATTTTCCACCGTTTTTTCGGCCAACGTCAGTTCGGCGGCTATCTCGCGGTTGGTCAGTCCCTGCCACCGACTTAGTTCAAACACCCGTCGGCGCTGCCCCGGCAGTTGCTCGACCAATTGAGTGATTCGCTGCGCCAATTCACCAAAAACAATTTGATTTTCGGTCGTCTGGTCAGACGGTGTACCGGTTAGTCTTATTTGTTCAAGGTGCTGTTGACGGGCGGCCTGTTTTCGATAATGTGCCGCCACTTGTAGCCGGGTCGCTTTGAGTAAATAGGCTTCGAGCCATTCTTCGACGGTGACTGTCTCCCGACGCTTCCAAAGCGACTCAAACACAGCCTGAACGATCTCCTTCGACAGCTCGTTATCCTGCGTGTAGTGGTATGCCAGGTTGTACATCCGCTTCCAATAGCGGTCGTAAATCTGGGCGAAGACAGTAGAATCGGGTAACGATGACGCAGGTACTGACAATGAAGATACGATTGGTTGGCACAAATGTACGTCATTATTTAGAAATAGTCCAAATAATAAACCGATAAGAAATTATACCACTCTTCTGCCTGAAGGCCTCACCCGTTCGTAAAAAGATGAAAGGAACGGATTTTGCCAGACTGATCTTGCTGCCTTTATCCACCGGATGCCCTCTTTCCTAGCCTCCCTGGGGCATCAGACCGAATTAGTGATCAATGCATGGCTGGGCCGGTCAAACGAATGGCTTTCAATGGCGGGTACTAAAAATCTTTTCTTACTGGTCAGTAGAAAAACTTATCGACACGTAAAACAAGGTAAAGTGGTACCACCCTTTGTAGAGAACAGGTCAGTTGGCCTACCAGGTGGGTGTGGCGGATGCCCCGTTTTTTGGTCTGATTGCCCGGAAGTTGTTCATCCCCCGTCGGTCAACTGATCACGCTTTGAGAAACAGAGCCTGGGGTTGAACTAGTGCGTCTGACTAAGGGCAGCCACAGGATGTCAGGGTGTCAAGTAGTGAAGCGCTACACAACCGGATTTGAAAACAATCGTATCAACCAGCTTCAACGAAAGCTTTTCCTGCCAGGTACCGCCCTCGATCAATCGCCTGCCTTTCCCAGCAATCACGGGATGGACCACAATATGAAACTCATCAATCAGGCCTGCTGCGATCAATTCCGGCAGCAAGCTGACACTGCCCAAGGAAATCTTTTTTCCCGGTTGGCGCTTGAGATTCAGGAGTTCTTCGACGGGATTGCTCCGGACGATTCGCGTATGATCCTCCACGTCGATCAGGGATCGTGAGATGACCACTTTATCAATCGACGTAAGCCTTTGGGCAAACCGAATTTCATCGGTGGTACCGGATTGGTGCTTCGCCACATCTGCCCAGAAAGGAAACATAAGCTGATACATGATCCGCCCGTAAAAAACCAGATCAACTTCGGTCATGAGGTTGGTAAAATAATCATGCACTTCTTCACTGGGATTGAAAATAGTGTGATCACAATAGCCATCGATGCTCACATTTATTTCAAATGTTACCGTTCTCATCGTAAAACGCTTTGCTTGCGGATTATATCATTACACTAAGAGCTGAAACGCACGTTCATTCGGGCTAGTCTCAGCCAACTATTGGCACCGCCCTTCCTGTATACTTCAGGGCATGAAAAGTGATTCGATTGTAACGTACCCAAGTGCTGCGGCAACCCAGCCGCCGATCCGGATCAATCCGAACGCGCCAAAGATTGTATCGTACCCAGGTGCTGCGGCAACTGCCCCTTGACTCTTCCTATAATGATCGAATGTCATTGGCGACAATCGTGAGATCATTATTCAGTTGATGACCACCGCTGGCGAGTTCGCGGAAATTCGCCCAGGGGAGCTTTTGCCGATAAATGGTAAAGTGGGCAAACGGCACCTCCTGATCATCCTGGCAATGGTAAAAAAAAAGGGGGATGTCCCGGGGCCATTGATCAGCAAAATTATCATTTAGTTTAAACCCTTCTTTCCACTCTTCATCCCCGCTCCAAAATGGAGTAGCCAGTAGAAAAAGGCCAAGTGGTTTCTTCGTGACCTGGTTTTCGGAGAAGTATCTCAACAGCATGGAAGCGCCTAACGAATGCCCGACCACGATAAGTTGTTCTTCCATCCGCGCCATTTCCTGGCCAATTTGCTTCAATCTACCTAGATCGGCGCTGGGCTCAGTAGGTAAACAAGGATAATGCAGACGGTAAGCTTCCGATAAAAGCTCTTTCAAAGAATCTACCAGTTTTTGATCAGCCTGATAGTCCTCCTTACTTCCTCCGCCCTGTATGAAAAGCAAATTCTTAGTGGAACCGCTCATGGTTGCTTTTGGATTAATGTCGAGCAAAGTTACGGCAGAAGTATTTTGAACATCAGGTGCCTATGCGTCAAAATGAAGGGGAGTTTGCGACGAATAATTATTATCTGAACCGAATCATCAGCCACCAAAGCCTTATCTGTATTCAGCTTCTCCAGGCGCGGAAACGCATGAATTTATGGATCCGTGTATCTCCTACCACTAATCAAAGGATTGTAGATTCCATTCACCAAGAAGGAAACCAAGCCATTAGGAGGTAATTGCAGAATGGCCTGCCCGTCGCTAATTACTTCAATACAGACGGATCCCCCACCACCCGACCCACCGGTCCGCGCGGAGAAGTGGTGACCCGACTGAATGCGGGGCAGCTCCCCACTGCGATGAGCAGCTCGTAGTGGCGGAATCCATGCAAAACAGCGGAACCATCCAGGAGTACCGGGTGCAGATTCTAACCAACGACCAGCGGGTTGACGTTCATTTTGATGGTTCAGGAAGGTTCCGCGATGCCCATACCGCCCCCGGCCTTGGGACCACGGCGCACTCAGTCAGCTACATTCCGAAAGACAAGTTGTCGGATGCCATTAAAACGGCGCTGAGCAGCACCTACGCTTCGTATACGTACGGCTGGGCCGAAGAGCACATTCACGACGGAACGACTACCTACGATGTGAAATTGTTCAGCAACAATCAGCCCATCGTTCTGCACTTTGATACAGCGGGTGCGCAGATCGCCCCGATGGAGCCGGGTGGAGCAAGTGCGCCAGCGGGATCAGGTCCGAAGGCGGGCTTTGGCGGTTGGACAGCAATTGTATCGGCTGCGGTTCTCAGCGTCCGGGGAATGGTTGATGGCCGAAGCAAGAACGTAAGAGAACTACCCCTGAAAATTGAGAAAGTGGTTACGACCGTTCGGCGATTGGATTGGGCTGAACGGTCGTAAAGCAATCCTTGAAACGGTAAGCGTTGAAGATCGCTTTTTGAAGCATAGTACCCCAAAACGGATCAGGCCGCTGAAATCAGAACTGCTCGCTAAACAGGACTCACCTCATCGGATCAGATGGACCACGCCCTGGTAATTCGACAAATCGCCGTTGGTTAGTTCAGCTTGAATCTTGTACGGATAAACACCGGCCAAGGCCTGTTGCCCAAGATACCGCCCATCCCAGCAACGGGTATGATCCGACAACGCGATGTTTTCCTGATGATAGATGACTTCTCCCCACCGGTTGTAAATGGTCATTTTTCGGATTTGACGAATGCAGGTGTTTCCTTTAATTTCCCAGAAATCATTCATCTGATCGGCATTGGGGGAAAAAGCAGTCGGCGGATACAGACCGCACGGAATAACCGTCACCGTTACTTTTTTGTCGAGTCGGCATACTCCGCTTTTATCCGAAACCTGCACCCTGTACTGCGTAGTCGTCGATGGATTCACCCAAGTCTGGGCGCAGGTCGGGCAACTCAACCGCTCGGTGGAATCCCACCGGTAGGTATACGTCCCCGACGGAATTGCCACCACTCCCAGCTGCGTGCTGTCTCCCTGCGTGATCGTTACATCCTGGCTGGTCTGGACATCCAGTTGGTGGACGGTCAGAAACGTAGTAACCAGGCTGTCGCAACCCGACGCTCCCGTAAAGTGGTTGACATACGTGCCCGCCTGCCGGTACGTGGAGTCACCAACGGTCAGGCTGCCGCCCGCGCAAATGGTCCTCTGCTGCGTGAACAGAGCCAGCGGCTTAACGTTTAGCGTCAGTTTGACGGTGCTGTCGCACAAAGTATGACGGGTGATCGTCCTGGTAAACTGACCGCTGCTGCGGTATGTCGTATCGCCTACCACCAACCCGTCACCGGCGCAGATGGTCTTTACCAGTGTCGTTTCAACGGGCTCAAAGCTCACTTGATGATCGAGCTGAAATTCGCAACTCGCACTCAGGCTGGAAAACGGCGTAATTTTCACCCAATATTTCTGCCCAACGGCCGCTTTCACCCGAATCGAGCGGGTTGTTTGCCCCGTATTCCAGGTATATTTCTCAAACCCGACGGGCGCGTTCAAAACGGTGTATCCTTCGGCATCGGGGCAGGCCGACCCCGGTTTTGTTTCCGATTTGAGGCACTGCGCGTCGAAATACGCGTAACCGAAGTGCCCATTGTGCGTACAGCCGTGGGCGGTCACTTCCACTGTAATGCGTTTCCCCACGTAATTGCGCAGATCAATGGCCCCGACGGTCCAGTTACGGTACTGAATGTCGCCCTGTGTTTTAAAACCATCGACCGTGCCGCCCGCTGACATCTGAACATCGTAAAAACTGCAGGGCAGATCCTGGCCATCGTTATCAGTAATCCGGATGGTAAAGCCCGGTTTTTCGTAGGCTTCGTGATTGGCATTTTGTAACACAACAGCCAACTTATACTGAAAGAGGGTATTGTCCGCTGTAACGACAAACGACCCTTTGATGCGATCAAACCGACTGCCCCGGGTGAGGTTGCCAATGCGGATGGAGTATGTGCTGCCGGGGGCCACCATCGGGATCGCTTCGGTAGTTATCTTGGGGTCGTTGCCGTCGCTTAAGCGCGTGATCCGGTGGCCATTTTCGAAGATTCCGTCGGTCTCATTCTGAAAAACCACTTGCTGATCCTGGTTCGCTACCTGGCCATTGGTGAGCGTCCAGCCATCGGTGGTACCCTGTTCGAAGCCGATGTTGTTGCAATCAAGCTGCTGCGCAATAACCTGCGTGTTGATTCCCGTTGATAAAAAAATCAGGTAAATCATTCGTTTCATAGCAAACCCATTTAGCCACCACAGTTTAGGCGAGCCAAATACGTTTAGGGATATAAACACAGGCTTAGAATAAAATTAAGATTTCTTAAGGTACCCAAGGAACCCTCCCTTTTATTCATTCACCTTTTCGGCCGATTGATGAACCGCATCCGTTTAGCGGGTTCATGACGCACGATTTCCGTCTCAATCATCGAAGTCAGGTCCGTCTGTCGTGTGATTCGCAGGATTAGCGATAGAAATCGGTACGATTTTTATCGCTAATCCTGCGACTATCTTACAGATTCAATATATTTTTAACGCCCAGAATGCGTTATTGCTGACAGAACCCCATTAAGCTAGACGCTTTCAGGGCTTTAATGGAGTTGCCCCACTAGTAACCCAACGAATCCATAAAAGGCAACTAAACAGCACGTGATGAGACTAGTAGCGGTTTTTGTTGAGTAATGATCCCGTGTGGTAGTGCCTTCCGTACATGGATTCATCCTGATGATTAAAAAGCGTATGAAACAAAAAATCAATGGCCTTGTTGTAACCCTGTCATTCAAATGGATAGCCTCTTCACAGACGCTTCAACTTGTAAGGTTACAATGGCCCCTGTTTGAATAATGTTGACAAAAACCGTCCAACGGCTAACTTTACTTTTATTTACTAATCCACTTTGCTTGTATCACCTGTAATGTACTTCCCGTATTGCTTTTCATTTCTGGTTTCCTTAAACCGGCGACTCCCCTTTTCAATTGGTTCATGGCTTACTACAAAACAGTGTTTCAGCTGAACCAATACACAAATCCGGCTAGCGGTGGGCACCACCCATTCTAGCAAAAAATGTGTAGTAGCACCATCGATTTGATGATTGTTGAGCATCCACTTGCTAACGAACCAACAGCGCGCCTTTGCAAATCCCAAAAGGCAGAAAAGCTGGGCTGCCCCGTTACAAGCATGCGTTATACCAGACCTGTTACGTCGAAAGGTTTACACCGAAATTTATGGCCGATTCGCCATTTGCTATACCCTAATTTGTAGCCAGCGGCTACAGTCAATCATTCAACTTATTTTTACGATGTCACTGAAGTTCATTAATAACAGCCGTTCTCCGTTTTATGCTACAGTCCGAAAGCGGGTCGACGCCTATTTCAAGGAGAATGACTTACCCACCCACGCCAATGGAGCCATGTGGCTCAAAACGGTCTTCTTTTTGGGGGGCTACGGACTGCTGTACGGACTGCTGTTGTCGAACCAGTTCAGCAACTGGACCATGCTGGCTATGTGCGTTGGCTTGGGCGCTTTTGCCGCTTTTATCGGCTTTAACGTTTCGCACGATGCCCTGCACGGCGCTTTTTCCTCCAAAGCCTGGGTAAACCGCTTGATGGGTGACACCTTTTATTTACTGGGAGCCAACCCCTATGTCTGGAAAATCAGCCATAACGTGGTGCACCACACCTATACGAATATTCCGGGCCACGATGAAGACATTGATATTGCCGCGGGATTAATTCGGGTCGACACCCAAGAGCCCCTGCGCCCCTGGCAGCGCTTTCAGCATTGGTACGCCTTTCCGATCTACGCACTGGCCTCGCTTTCCTGGGTGTTTCAGAAGGATTTCCTCAAATTCTTCCAACAAAAAATCGGGCAGTATGAGAACCCCGTCCATCCCCGACGGCAATACATCCTGCTGTTTACGACCAAAGCCGCTTATTATTTCTTTTTTCTGGTGCTACCCTACATGTTGCTGGATATTACGGTGTGGCAATTGGCCATTGGCTTCTTATTGATGCACGGGGTGGAAGGATTGATTCTGGGCCTGGTTTTTCAGCTAGCCCACGTGGTCGAAGGCACGTCGTTTCCGGCACCCACCCAGGGCGAGGGAATTCAGGAGGCCTGGGCAATTCACCAACTGCGTACTACGGCTAATTTTGCGCCACGATCGGCGGTGGCGGCCTTTCTTTGTGGCGGCCTTAATCGCCAGATCGAACATCACTTGTTTCCTAAAATTTGCCACATTCATTATCCGGCCATCACGGCAATTGTCAAACAAACCGCGCAGGATTTTGATCTTCCTTACCAGGAAAACACCAGCTTCCTTTCGGCGCTTCATTCCCATTTTCGGCTGTTGAAAGCGCTAGGTCACCCCCCTAAACAATTGGCCGTGGACGAGGAAATTGAAAAGGCAACGGCTCATCAACCGGCTCTGGACCGCAGTGGCTTCGCCGAACCGCCTACGCGCCCACGAACTAACTATAAGCACATCCAATAACAAAAACGACTTGCGGTGTAGGTAATCTGCTTATCCCTGGGCGGAATTTGCCTTTCCTCGAGAAAGAATTCAATACCTAGGGTGGACATGTCCACCGAGGCAACGCAAGTGGCCATGAATCGGGGGTCGGATTAACATCCGACCCCCACACTTAGCCCTATTCGGAGTGCCCAGCTGATGGTCTGGAACGTCAACTACGGTAACGAATCAGTTGAAGGGTTCACGGTGGTCCCCCGTAGGAAACCTTCTCATATGGATAAATAAAGTTAGAACACCCGAGATTACCGGTAGATGGATTAACCCTCCGTTTTCGCCATATTGCCAAAGGTTAATTAACAAGGGCCTTTTGTCATGATCTTTCGTTTTTCTGCGACACCCGATTTTGACTTTATGACGTATTTTGCCCGTCACATTCAGGCAACGATACAGAATGGCCTGCTGGTAATTCCTGATCACCTGGGGCAAGGGTACATTCGCAAATTGGGTTTCGGGCCGGACTTCAAGATCACCCTCCACCAGTATTTGCTGAAGGAAGATCTGATTATCAAACGCCATACATCGGGGCAAGGAAATGACCTAATTACGGTCTTCTTCTACAGCAACGAGCAGGCGCTTGAAATTGCGTATAATGACGCCCCCCAGGTTCTGTTTTCGCAGCGCGACGAGTCGGCAATCCAGGTTACGTCCAACGACCTCAGTTCAACCATCCGTTTTCCCGCCCATCAAACGATTCACTATGTGGTGGTGGCCATAACACCGCCCCGTTTAACGGAATTGCTGGCCGTCAGCCAGCCTAATTCGGTGCTTCACACCATCACCGGCAGCGGAAATTCCTTTCTTTTTTTCGAACGCATGGAAGCCCAGACCAAGTTACTGCTCAAAAATCTGGCCGCCGTGGACATGGCTGATCCCCTGAGTCACTTTTACATGCAGATCAAGGTTCAGGAACTGCTCTATCTGGTCTTCCACAAACTGTCGTTACGGGAAAGCGCGGCCCATCAGCCCATCAACAGCGCCGATGCGGAAAAATTATTGTTTATACGCAACCAGATCATCAGCGACCTGAGCGTGCCGCCGGTTATCCGGGAACTGGCGCAACTGGCAGCGATGAGCGAAACCAAACTAAAACAACTTTTCAAACAAACGTTTGGGAACTCGATCTACACGTATTACCAACAAGTCCGACTGGAAGAAGCGGCCTTTCTATTGAAGCAAGGAAAGCATTCCGTTGGCGAGGTGGGTTATCGGCTGGGCTTTTCCAATCTGAGCCACTTCAGCCGGTTATTTGAAAAACACTATGGCCTGAACCCAAAACGCTATTCGTATTCGTAAGCCCCTGTTTACCCCAGGTAATTGGGTGGGAATACGTGCTGACCGTGCTTTTCGGCAATGGCCTGTAATCTTTTCAGGGTGGCTTCATCCAATACCGGTGTAGGAAGAAACTGGCCGGCGGCAACGGGTTGGCCGATTTCCTCAAACAAGGCTTCCAGACCGGCTGGTACCACGGTGCAAAGCAATTGGGCTGTTTGCCCGGTCTTATTCTTGAAACCGTGTACCACGCCCCCTTTTGGAATGGTAATATAGGCTCCTTTGGCCGCTACATAAGTGCCAAATTCAGATTTCACCTCGATTTCCCCTTCGATTACATAAAAGGTTTCGTCAAAATCCGCGTGGGCGTGTGGTCCAGGTCCACCGCCCGGCGGAATGAGCATATCAATGGTAGCAAAAGCTCCTCCAGTTTCTTTTCCGCTGACCAGGATTCGGTAGGTACTCCCCCCAACGGAAACGCTTTTTCCCGCTTCGGCATCCACTGTGATCGGTTGTTTTTTGTGATTTTCCATGATGATTGATGTAAGGATACCACAAAGCTCGGCCGGATCCGGGATAAAAAATACGCCGATAGGACCATAAATCAGTCCGATCCGACAAACTATCCTTCAAGTAAGTTCAGCAAACTGGCCAGGTCATGACCTGGCTGGATCGAAGCTGTCGGATTCGACTATTTTTCCGGCTTTTTGCGCTATTTACAGTTCATTAGAAGGCCCAACTTTGCAGTGTACCAATCAAAACACACGGTCATGAAAAAAGTAATGTATACCCAATACGGCGATGAAAGCGTGCTGGAAATAGTTGAGCAAGCGGTACCCCCTATTCAAAACGATCAACTGCTGATCCGGGTAAAAGCGGTTTCTATGAACCCCCTGGATTGGAAGGTGTACGGGGGAGACATGAAATTGATGGCGGGTGCTACGTTTCCTAAATCGGTGGGCATTGACTTTTCAGGGGTTGTCGAACAAATCGGCAGTGCCATTACCCGCTTTACTACCGGTGATGCGGTCATTGGGTTACTAGACGTATTTAAAGGCGGAGCGCTGGCCGATTATGTGGTCGTTAAGGAGACCGACATTGCCCCAAAACCAGCCACGATCTCATTCGAGCAGGCCGCAGCCTTGCCTGTAACCGGCCTGTCGGCCCTTCTGATCATACATCAACTGGCCGCTGTCGACGAAAATCAGGACGTATTGATTAACGGAGCGACCGGCGGAATTGGCATCTTTGCCGTGCAAATTGCTAAAAAACGCGGTGCCCGGGTAACGGCGGTTGTCAGTACAAAAGGGGTGGCGGAGGCCACAAAATGGGGGGCGGATACCGTAATCGATTACACCAGCCAATCGATCAAGCGACTCAATCAACGGTTTGACGCGGTTATCGACCTCTCCACCCAACTTTCTTTTAGCGAGGCAAAGAGCCTGATGAAAGAGAAAGCCGTCTTTGTCAGTACACTACCTTCCCCATTGGCGCTTATTTCCGCCTTTCTGAACAATCTCTTTTCCGGGCAAAAACGGAAGATCCTGATTCTAAAACCGACTGTTGAAGGGCTTGCTACGTTGTCGAAGCTCGCTCAGGACGACCTGAAGATTGTGCTGGATAAGACCTACTCCTTCATGAACGTCCGGGAAGCTTACCGCGAAGCCCGTCGGAGCACCCGGCTTGGCAAATCAGTAATTGTACTGGACTGAGGGAAGGCGGATCGCTATCCAAAGGCTTCAGACCCATCAGCAAGGAAACCATTACCGCATCTCCTTAGGAGTCTTTGGGCCTCTTTTTTACGTGAATGGGTACCCTGAATCTGCTTCTCCCCAAGCTGGTGCAAAAGCCCGTCCGTGCAGGTTCTGATGGCTCTTTTACTTGACAACCTCACTCACCAAAATGACCGGAGTGATCGTGGTGTAATTCGGGAAATCGGCCCGAATAGCATCTCGGTTTGGTCCGATAGCCGCCTGATAGTCGCTTAAGCTTTTTACATAAAAGGTACCAATAGCCATAAAAGGCAGCGGTTGATTAGGGATTCCACTGGCCAGCCCTTTTTCAATGGTATATTTAACCAAATTCGATCCTAAGAACCCGGCTACCATTGGCATATGCTTGGTTTCATAGTACTCCATATTAAACGTTTTACCATCGGCATAAGGATACATGATGGATACTTTAATGAGGCCTTTTCCAACACCAGTCGTGTTGTTCTCTGTTGCTTTACGAGATTGCTTTTCCTGACTAAACGCAGCAACACTGGTGATTAAAAGGAGTAGCGATGCAATCAGTTTACATTTCATAATTGATTTAATTAAGTGATAAACTACGAGTCAAGTTGAAACCTTGCTCCGCAAATATCTCACGAGGGTCTATATTTGCAAAACGCTATTTTTCGATGAAATCAATCGAAAAAACCGATTTGGAAAGATGGAATTAAGACAACTCAAGTATTTTCTAAAAGCTAAAGAGCTATTAAATTTTACGGAAGCTGCCAGGGTGCTGAATATTAGCCAAAGCACGCTATCCCAGCAAATTAAGCAATTGGAAGAGGAGTTAAGTATTCCTTTGTTTAACCGTATCGGAAAACGAATTACACTTACTGAAGCGGGTGACTTGTTCGGTGAGTACGCTTTGCAGAGCTTAAACAGAGCGAATGAAGGATTGTTGCTATTGCAGGATTTGAAAAATCTAAATACGGGAAAAATTACCATCGGTGTGATTTACTCCATGCGAATTCCTTTTGCCAAAACATTGATTCAGTTTGCAACACAGTATCCAGCTATTAAAATCCAAGTTGTATTTGGCACCACCAAAGACCTGCTCGAAAAACTTAATTTGCATCAATTTGACTTTGTATTAACGTTTCATGAGAAACCAAAAGAATCACACCTGAAATACCAGCCTCTTTTAAACTCAAACATGGTATTGGTAACGGCTAAAAAATCATCGTTGGCAAAAAGAAGCCACATATCACTTGATGAAGTAGCCAAACTACCATTGGCCTTACCTTTCAGTGGACACAGCAGAATCCAGTTTTTTGAGGAAGTATTCAGTCAAAAAAAGCTGGACCCGAACATTTGTATGGAAATAAATGACATACCGACTTTATTTGAAATTGTAAAAACGGGCCATTGGCATACCATCTTGAGTAATACCAGTATAAACGACCCTGGTGTGGTGGCTATTCCCATTGAAGGAAAAAACATGAGACGAACGATTATGATTATTTCACTCCGGGATGCCTATGAGAAGAAAGCCGTGAAAAAATTCTATGAAATGCTGATTACAAAGTAATGGTTCAGCGCATTGTATTTTGTCCTGTTTTGACCGCCAGTACAAGGAGAGGTAGCCAAAAGCTCCGGCGTTGACCAGGTCGAATGTCAAGTGACGATGCAGCACCATCAACCGTTGTTTTTAATTGTTTCGTATGGAATGAATTGTTCTCAGGTATTCCTGTACGGTCTTGCATAAACTGGCTCATACGGAAGTTAAGGAGCGGTAATGGGTCAAGTTTAAAATCGGCGGAATGTCTCCTCGATCTTATTCTACCGGATGAAGGAGATTCGAATAAGCCGCCTGGGCACGAGCCAGGGAGGTACAGTAGCGATCCAGCGAACGCTGGTGGTGCTGAAGCAGCCTTTTTTTAGACGGACTTGCTGCCAACCCTTTTTGGGTGGTTTTTATTAATTGCTGCATCTGCTGGATTAACGCCCGAAAGTGTTCCACTTGCTGCAGTCGCAAGGTCAGTAAGCGTATAAACCAGTCAAACGAGGCTTCGGACTGGAGTTGGGGACGAGGCAGGGAATGCTTCAAAAGGGTCTCCCATTCCGATTGCAGTTGTTGAAGGTTAGCCGACCAGCTTTGTCCATCAAATACTTCTACGGGAAGTTGCGTGCAAATGCCTTGTTCAATGACCAGCGCCCGGATGGGTAGATTGCCCTGTCGAACCAGCTTGTTGAGGAACTCAAAAGCCATTTCCAGATCGTTGACCTGACCCAAAAAATCGCGCGATTGCTGTTGATTGTCCAGGCTAGTAATGGCCAGGAAGATGGGATGGTTCATGTACTCTACTTACTTGCGTCTATTGTCACTAGCTATATACGATTACCAGCCAAAAAGGTTTCCCCCTTATTAAATTATTGATCACGGGGGCTTTACCGGGGCCTAAACAGGTTTGAGGGAATTTGAATTGAGGTTTGGTTTTAATCGGTGTTGCGTTTTACTTTTCACCACCGCGACGCCCCGCTCAGGAGTTTACTTTGCTTGGCTAGCCCGGCACTGCTTACCTATTCAACACCTGGTTAACGCATCATAAAACCCGCTAGGCTGAGATAGCCCTTTATCAAGAGGGCTATCTTTACGCAAACCGTCACGCGGTTTAAAGTCGGTAGCAGCGGTAGCATTTTTGTTACTGACGGGGCATTCGGTAACGCAGGAATCCAACGATGAGGTAAATTCACCTTATAGTTCGACTCTTTCCGTTGATTGGGCTTTCATCACCTCCTCATCGCTTTCTGCTGGTGCCCTTCTCACTCCTTTTTCAATCAGCATTTGACCAATCTGCCGAGCCAGGTGAATCGATGCTTCTATTTCGGCTTTTCGGATGGCCACACTCTCAATATTAAATCCAAAAGGAATGGCGCGTTCGACGCAGTAACTAGTCAACTCGGAAGCAATGCCAAAGCATATCTGCACCGATTTTTGGAGAATATCCTCCGACTTTTTCAACTCATCTTTTAATTCCTCCGGTACGTGAATTCCTAACCACTCCATAAAATGCAGGGTTTTCGTCGATCCGCAGGCTGTAATCGTAAAAATGAGCGTCGGTGGGTTGATCTGCTGCTGACGGCAACGGCGGGCCAGGTCGTCAATGACCTGCTTGGCGTAGTCCAGATTAAACACGCATTGTGAAATAAAATACGAGACTCCACAGGTCATCTTATCCACGATCCGTCCATCTTCATCGCTCAGCACATGATGTCTTTCGGGGATGGTTACGGCCCCAATCACGGAGGTGTCCTGGTGTTTGCGCCATAGCCGGTAGGCTTCCGGCAAGCTTGTTTTGACGGGGAAATCCGGGGCCGGTACACCGACGAAAACGGGATAAAAACGTTGCTGATGCAACTCCTCCAGCCAATTGGACAGTTCTACCGCCGAAAACTTTCCGGCCGGCCGGTAAATTATTTTCGGAATGGTTAACGGACGCAGGTAGCCAGCGGCAAAATCCAGGGGGTCCAGCGCGTTGATAAATGGAAATGGCCTTTCTTCCGGAGTCCGGGCGGATTCATCCTGGACATCATACACGACCAGGGCGTCGATATCCAGGGTCGATAAACGCTCCATGGTTTTTTGGGCAATTTCGGCAACGCGCTCAGGCGGAGTCTCGGCTTTGGGTGGCGTGATGCCGTACAGCAGCACGCCTGATTCTCCAGATTTAATTTTTTCCAGAAACATACAAGTACATGAACGGGCCTGAAAGCCCTGCTCAGTTGGTTTTAAACGTATTACAGATGCAATGGGTGCGACCATCGCCTGGCTCTTCACTTGTTTCGTTCCACCACAACGGTTTCTCTTCAGGCCTGAAAAGAACGCCATCCATCAGCCCAACAACCAGAACCGGTATAGCTACGAATAAATGGGGGTATTGCAACCGCCGTACCGATTCGCTCGATAAAGACCCCAAAGGTCGATTTATCACCAACCAATGCCGGTTTTTATTGACCGTGCCGCCCGACGTTCCCAAGGATGTTCAGCGGCTTGACCGTAAAGAGTATACAGCGTAAATCTATCAACATTTAGTGAATATCCATTCTCCACCTACGGCCGAGTATTCCCAGTCGGCGCAGGCCAGGTCCTGCCTGCTTTTTTCACCTGGGCAATATACGCCAAATACGCTTTGAACGCTGACTAATCGGATGGAGTGCTGCAATCGTCTAATGTAAGGAAGTGGTCTTTCGATCTACCGGGGCCACGGAATCAACCGGGCATCAGACCGGGCCTGCCAGAATGTCGTACCCATACACCGTTTAGAGAGCTCGTTTGGCTTTTAGTCCAACATCACTATTACCAGTGATTAGTTGAGTGAGTCATCCAAGGTGCCCCAAATGAGTGAAATAACCAAAACGTAGTCAGGTGACAATGTTACCCATAGTCAAACGATGGAAAGATCAGTTGGGTCAGGTTTCTGCACCCTGCAGTATAGTTTGAAAAACCTGAGCGTCCTGCCACATATGCACATTGTTAAAAAATACATACGAGAGGGTTTCATCAGGAATCAACTCCGCTAATTCCGTCAGTTCCTGAACTTCATACTGGTAGCGCCAGCTATGACGGCCGTGTAACCGAAAATAACAGTTTTCCGGGGTCATGGTACGCATTACGAAAGGATCGACGACATGCCATAAGTGAAGATCGTCACAAAGCTCTTTCACCAATTGGGGTGCCCAGCTACCACGGGGTTCCCAGCAAAGATTCAAGTGCGACCGTTCGATTCGGGTAAAGAAATGGACTAGATTGGCAATATTTTCCCGGGTTGGACGAAAACTGGCCGGACATTGAAAAAGAATGGTTTTGGCTTTCAATGCCTGCGCACAGGCTAAGGTCATCTGCCAGGCCTGCTCCACCAAATCCGTCGGTTTGAACGAACCCACCAGCTGGCGTTCCGACTCGGATAGTTCCCGTTTCAATCGTTTGTAGGTAGGGCTTCGGGCTTCGTGGGTAATCAATTGCCAGGCTTTGACTGTAAATTCGAAGTGAGCCGGTACCTGATCCCGCCAACTCGCCAGGGTTGCAATCCGGGGCGGCTGGTAAAAGGTTTGTTGCACCTCTACACTGGAAAGGAATTGCGCGTATTTCTGTTTGGGGCGACCAAAGCCGCAGGTTCCAATGTGTACGGTTTTTGCCATAAAGGTTTCGAAAAAGCATACCCGTTGCCTTCACCATCGTTCTTTCGCGTTTGCGGACAGGCGTTCTGGATGTAGAAAACCGCTCCGCTTTCCGCGGCTCGCGCGGCCCGGCAGTGCCCTAGAAAGTTTCCATCCTGTTGTAAACACCACTAGTAGGTGGTTGTTCTACCGATACGCAGATCGTATGCTGAATGACTCAAACGGGAGGGCCAGGGTCCGCCATGCCGAACCGACGAAAGCCGATCGCTAGGCGGGCAAATACACGCTGAAGGTAGCTCCTTCTCCCGGCCTACTATGCGCCGTGATGCCTCCGCCATGATCCTCAACGACCCGTTGGCAAATGGCCAGGCCTACGCCTGTTCCCGGAAATTCATTTTTACCATGGAGTCGTTGAAAGACCTGGAAAATACGATCCAGGTACTTGGGGTCAAAGCCAATTCCCTGATCGCTCACGTTTATCTGGTGATAAACCGAAGCAGTCATACGAAGGTGAACGGGTAATTCGTCGCCCGGCCTTTGGCAATAGGTGACCTGCACTTGGGGCACTTGACCGGCTGGGGTGAACTTGATGGCATTGCTCAGCAAGTTCTGAAACAGTTGGCTCAACTGCCGGGCATCGCCCGTCACAGCCGGGATGGAATCAACCTGAATGCGGGCTTTACGCTGCTCGATCTCTAGCGAAAGGGTCTCCAGCACACTTCCCACCAGCGCATCGAGCGACAGCAGCTCGAATCGTTGCTGCTGAATCGAAATGCGGGAGTAGCTCAGCAGGTCCTGAATTAGGGTGGACATGCGGGCACTGGATTTTTGGATTCGGTCCAGATAATCGCTGGTGATCGGATCGAGTTGGTCGCCCAGATGCTGACGGACCAAAGCGCTAAACGAATGTATTTTGCGCAATGGCTCCTGTAAGTCATGGCTGGCCACGTAAGCAAACTGCTGTAAATTGTCATTGGAGCGCTTCAGATCGTGATTGGCCTGAAGTAGTTCCCGGGTACGAACATTAACGCGTTCTTCTAATTCACTGGCCAAGGTCCGGTAGCGAGCTTCACTGGCCGCTAAGGCCATTTCGGCTTGCTTGCGGTCGGTAATATCCACCGAGACGGCCAGTAGCTGCGTAACGTCCCCGGCGGGGTTGCGTACCGCAGAAACGCTATTGTGTACCCAAACGAGCGAACCGTCTTTGCGAACGTAGCGCTTTTCGATTTCGAAGGGTTCCCCCTGTTCAACCAGCCGGTGAAATAGCTTCAGGTTACGGGCCAGGTCATCAGGATGGGTAAATTCATGCATCCTGTGGCCCAACAAATCGCCGGGTTCGTACCCTAATAACTGGCAATATTGCTTATTGACAAAAGTAAAGGTCCCGTCAGGGTCTGTTCGGACAATCCCCGCGGTGGTCTGGTTAATGATTGCGCTGAGTTGTCCTTGCGATTCACGCAGGGCAGCTTCCGAACGAGCTTGTTCTACATAGGCCCAGGTACGCTCGGCGGTATCCTGAGCCAAAGCCACTTCATCAGCGGTAAAGGGATGAGCCTGCTGGTAATGCACAAACAGGATGGCCACTAAATGGCCTTGCTTGACCAACGGCACGTTAAGGCTAGCCCCGAGCTGGAGTTGGGCATGCGCCCGTTTTTCGGCCTCCGTCAGCGTGGAATCATTCGCAATGTCGGGGCGAATCACGGTTTGGCCCTGTTGCATACTCCGCAACAGGGCCGGCCCGTAGTCCTGGTAACGATAAATTCCTTCAATGGCCGGCACTCCCTGGGTAAAGTTGCGCGTTACAGCCACCAACTCGGTATCAGCCTGGGCCTCGGCATAACCCACCCGGTTCGCTCCCAGAAAGTGACCCAGCACGCTGGCCGCTTCATTGAGAATGATATCTGGATCAACCAAAGACCGCAAGGTGTCGCTCATCAGGAGCAGAAACGCGTTCCGCTGCTCCCGTTGACGCAGGGCTTCCAACGCGCTGGTGGGTTCGTCCGCGGGTAGCTCAGACTGTTTAACACCACCAGTACTGGCATCCCGAGGAGAAAAATCGCTGACTGATGTACGATTGTTAGCCATAATGGGGCTACTGAGGATAATTCTTTCTTACCTAACAAAGTTAAGAAAGCGGGCTTATACTACCCCTACCTAAGATGGGAAGAATTAGCGCTAGCTCAACACCGATTCATCCGATCTCGAAAAATAAGGGCTGATTCGGCGCGTGAAATGAGCTTTATCCGGTTGCCAGGTTGCCTTACCTTCAGATACGGTTTTTCCGAATCCTTCCACAGGAAACCCTTCCTCGACCGCGGTCCCCGGATTTCTGAAAAATAAAAGCTGAAACGTAAAACGGATACAAACAGGTAGAATTTGTTCTATTTCCGGTCCGCTCAAAGTCGGATTCTTGCAAAAAGAATTCACTTTCGATGAACCAACTGTACACAGTAAGACCTGCCGCATCGGCTCAAAAATACCTAAAGCTGAAAGCGGTCGTTTTCCTTTTCTCGATTGCGCTGATAACGGGATCAACGCCGATGCGGCTTGTGGCGCAAACACCCGCCCCAGCAACGCCTGTTGCACCGGTATATCCACGAATGGCTGGTTACCTGGGCGTCTTACACCCACTGATTACCTGGAATGAAACGGGCCGGGAAACCAATTTTGACCGCTATTATGCAGTGGGATTTCCCATTGGCTTGAATCTATGGAAAACCAAACAACTTGGTTTTAGCGTGGAAGTCGTCCCGACAGTCCGCGCCGAAAAGGGAACCAGCCGGGTCGCTAATGTGCTATTTCATCCCGGCGTATTAGTCAATTTGGGGCATGACTTTACACTGGCCACCCGATTGGCCTTTGAAACATCAGGCCGGTATGGCTTTACGCCCGTACTCAACAAAATCGTCCGCAAAGGACCCACCAACAGCTATTTTGTGGCCATTCCGCTGCCGGTTCGTTTTGGCAACGAGCATGCCGCATCTGTGACCCTGGGTTTTCAATTTGGCATTGTCTTTTAAACCCTGAAAAAGATGGAATTAGCGGGCGCTCGGTAACGATAAAGTACACTTCTCTATCCTTCTTGAAGAAAAGGCATTTGATCGGAGGGGGTAAAAACCGTACCTTTGTTTTGATGGGTAGCCCCTTGGGCCGCCTACTTTCAGGAGGACGACCTCCCCCATAGTGGGAACCAATCCGGGACGGCCCGACCTATAGACGGTCAATGTCATGTCTTGGATCTATTTGGTAGTAGCGGGCCTGCTGGAAATTGTTTGGGCCTCCTTCATGAAGCAATCGGCGGGTTTCACCAGGTTAATTCCCTCTCTCATTACTGTTGTTGCGATGATCGCCAGCTTTGCCCTGCTGGCCCTATCCATGCGTACCCTTCCTTTAGGCACGGCTTATACGGTCTGGACCGGCATTGGTGCTGTAGGAGCCTTTTTGGTGGGGGTATTTATTTTTAGCGAACCGATTAATGCGGCTCGTCTAATTGCAGCTTTGCTCATCATAGCGGGGCTTTTGCTGATGAAATTTTCCTCAAAATAAAAGGACCCATGATCTACCCAATAACGATTCGAAAGGCAGACCGGCGTGATCCGTCCACGGTGCAGCAGATCGGGCGAGAAACGTTCGTTGAGACGTTTGCCGAAGCGAATACCGAAGCGAACATGCAAATATACCTGGAGAAAAACTTCAGTGATGCGAAAGTCTCGGCAGCGCTTAACCAGCCCGATTCGCAACTCTTCATTGCCTGGGAAGGTCAAACGCCCATCGGTTATCTAAAAGTTAACACAGGACGGGCTCAGACGGAGCCGCAGGGCGAGGATGCCCTTGAGATTGAGCGCATTTATGTCAAGAAAGCCTACCACGGTAAAAAAGTAGGGCAACTACTTTATGAGCAGGCTCTGGCTGTTGCCCGCCAGCAGCACAAAACATACATCTGGCTCGGCGTCTGGGAAAAGAACCCAAAGGCAATTCGTTTCTACGAGAAGAATGGATTTATCCCCTTCGACAAACACATCTTCCAATTCGGCGATGACGCCCAAACCGACGTATTGATGAAGAAGGAACTGGTTTAGGGGCATTCCGGTGTCGCATCTCGCCCATTAGTTAGCCTAGAAATCCTTTTGAGCATTCTGTTGGGGAAGCACCGCCTTCCGGGGGATGGCTACGTGCTGCCGGTAACGGTGGGTCTTGATTGATTCGAATCAACACGTCGAGCATCGGCGGCTCAGGCATGGATTCTTTCGGCCCGGAATGGTAGGGTAACTCGTCCTTAATTCAAGGATGGAGAAAAGCATTTTGGACCTGGCGAGAAAGCGGCTATGGTGTAAAGCACCCAGGCTAATGCTTAACTCATTGATCCTAAGCCGCTAACCGCGCCGAATAGGCATGAAGAGGATACCCCCGACGCCGGCTCAGATCAGGATCGGTCGCTAGACTATCGTGGAACCGGCACAGGGCCAGCAGGCCACCCAGACGGGTTAGGTTGTCCAGTAGCAGTTTGAAGGCCCGTTCCCGAGCATACTCTAGCGTCAGCGGACCCACTGCTGCCACATCGAACCGACTGATCACCTGACCATTGGCCACAATCTTGGCCGCTACCACACTGGAGCTAGGGCGGTCTTCTTCGGCCGTAAAAAGAATAAACTGGTTATCGGCGCCTTTCAGATCAGACTGCGCTAACAGCTGATCGACGCGTTGTTGGGCACTGAGTGGGTTCATGGCTGTGGATGTGGTTCAAACGCTCTCTTCTACTTTCTTTTCTAAATGGCCTGCCGGTGTTGCTCGCTCGGTACGGCTCCCACCCGCCACCCATCCCGGCGTGGGCGGGCAAGCAGATCAAGAGAAATATTGCTTACAACCCGCCCGGAGGGTAGGTTGTTCGAACGGTTGGCAAGGCCAGGGTATGAACAGGCAGGAAAGCCATTTTTTAGGCTAAGATTTCCCAACGGGCCAAGCCAGGAAAGTGGTGCACGAGCGGCACAGAAAAACCATTTGAGAAAATGCTGGGCGCAAAGGGCAAAAAATCAAAAACGCGCACCGGGTTTCGTTTTGCGCTGTCGTAGCCTTGTTCAGGCTCAGGCTGGTTGGTTGATCGTTTCATTTCGTTTGGTACTTTTATACGCTGAAACAAAGTGCGCGACCGGCTGTTTTTGATAGGTGAAGGATATAATTATGACTGGTGATCAACGCCCCCCTATTTTTTCAAATACCCTTAACCAACGGCTCGACGTTGATTTTGCGCTTCAGGCCTCAGGCCTGGGCCTTTGGGAACTAGACCCGGAGACCCACCGTGTGATTTGGGATGACCGCTGTCGGCAGCTTTTTGGAATTGAGAATGATACCTTCCTGTCGTATGATCAAGCGATTCAATACATTCATCCCGACGATGTAGACCGGGTTGATCAAGCCGTTCAGCGGGCGGTAAATGCCACCTCAGATGGCCATTACGATCAGACCTACCGAACCATCGGTGCCCATGATGGCCAACTGCGAACGGTGCGTTTTCAGGGGAAGGCCTACTTTTCTGCCACCGGGAAGCTGGACCGCTTCGCAGGCATAGCGCAGGATCTTACCAGTCAACAGGTTGATCCGCTGGAAGAAAGTCTTCTTAACGTTTCACCATCCCCTCCATTTCAACGAATTCCTCAGGCCGACCCGGATTGGTTAACCACAATATTTGAACAGGCTCCCGTCGCGATTGCACTGCTGCAGGGGGAAGATTACCGGCTCAAAATGGCCAATACGGGCATGTATGAAATCTGGCAACTTCCGAAATCACATCCATCCGTGCTGGGGCAACCGGTTTTTAAGGCCTTTCCCGGTATTGCCAATTTAGGCCTGGAGGAACTATTAGCCGAAGTACGCCAAACGGGCCAACCCATTAAAGGCCATAAAGTTCCCGCTCAGTTCGAACGGGATGGCGGTTTACAGACTGCTTACATTAATTTCATTTATGCCCCTATTTACACTCCTGACGGAACCATTGACATTGTCGTCGTCGCTTCAGATGTGACGGAGCTAGCCCTGGCTCAACAGCAAACGGAAGAGAACGAAATAAACCTCCGGGCTTTATCGGACGAACTGACAACCATGAATGACCATTTGAGCAGCAGCAACGAAGAGTACGCAGCTGTCAATGAAAAACTAGAAGAAGCCAATGGCTTGCTCCTGCGTTCGAACAACAACCTTCAAACGTTTGCCTATGTAGCCTCCCATGATCTGCAAGAGCCCCTGCGCAAAATTCAGTCCTTTGGTGATGTACTCAAGGACCAATATGGATCCGAGCTGGGTGCGGGTGCCGATCTTTTGGAGCGGATGCAGGCTGCCGCCAACCGTATGTCTGTCCTGATCAAAGACCTGCTCAGTTTTTCGCGTATTTCCACGCAGCAAAACACGAGTGGACTCATTTCGCTGGAGTCGATTGTCGATCAGGTTTTGGGCACTCTGGAGCTAACCATTCAGGAAACAGGGGCTCAGGTAATCGTTAAGTCCTTGCCAACAGTTATGGGTGATACGTTGCAATTAGGGCAGTTGTTTCAAAATCTATTGTCGAATGCCTTGAAGTTTCGCCGGCCGGCCGTAACGCCCCACCTTCTTATCCAGTCGACGACTCTACCTTTCACCTCCTTACCCGACTCAGTGAAGCCCAGCCGCACGGCCCACACCTATCATTGCATTGAGGTGGTGGATAATGGCATTGGTTTCGACGAAAAGTATGCCGACCGTATTTTTCAGGTATTTCAACGCCTGCACGGACGGAATGAATTTGCCGGTTCAGGTATTGGCTTATCCATTTGTGAGAAAGTAGTGGCCAATCACGGGGGGGCAATCACAGCCCGCAGTAAACCGGGGCAGGGCGCCACCTTCACAGTCTATTTGCCCGCTTAAAGCCCTGCTTCAAAACCGATCAGGCAGAACCACTTTTATACAATCCTACTTAAACCGGCCTGTAAGCAGGAAGGTCCAGCCGTCACAATCACCGGCGTCCACATCGAGCGACTACAACTTGGACCCTCGCCTGGTTTCGGCAGGTCAAACGAATCCAAGCAATAGGCCGTTGAAAACAGCCCTGATTCGGGCTTATTAATTAACCGAAGAACTAACGGTTATTTGTTCCGGCAAAAACCGTTGAATTCCCGCCAACAGGACTTGTTCGGTGAACGGCTTCCCGATGAAAAGATCGGGTAAGGCTTCGCGGACGCCCTGCCGGGTAATGAGCTGCTCAGCGGCTGACATCAGAATAATTGGGGGGCGTTGGGGGGATGAAGCCAATAAGCGCAGTACATCCATACCACTCAGGCGGGGCATGAGTAAATCCAGCAGCACCAGGTCCGGGCGCAGGTCTGGGGAGTTAATCCATTTCAGCGCATCGACCCCATCATTGGCCGTGAATACGTGGTAACCCGCTTTGGTTAGTTGAAGCGTAATAAGCATACGCCAGATGGCTTTATCATCGGCAATGAGAATGCGCGGCTTGCGGTTCATGGAGAATGCTGCCACAGGGACAGCCAGGTAGTTTAATACACGTTTACGTTCGAATGGCCATCCTGTCACCAACTTAGCAGGTCCGGGATGAACGAAACTAAGGTGTATTTGAGCGAATGAATACCCGGATTAAAACTAGTGTTTTGAACGATTCAGTCAAACGAATCCAGACAACCTACTCCCAATTTGGCAATAAAGTGAGAGTTCGGTCAAAAGTTTGCCTGAATGGGCTAGGTTACCGTCAAAAAACCGATACTTTTGGAAAGCAGAGAAAGTTAGAAAGAATACATACACAGCAAAAAGACAAAACCCCGGTGATACCGGGGTTTTGCTTTTCCCATTGGCGTTGGTTTGAATCTTTATTATTCCTGTGCATCAAAGCGATTGGGATGCAGGCAGTTGGACCAGTAGGCAACAATAGCCTCAAGTTGGCTCCTGATTTCCTGAATGGTACTCTTTTTCTCAAAAAAGCCCTGAATGGTTAAATCATAAGCTTCTTCCACCAATTTTCGGTGAACCGGGTGGGTAAAGAAGATAAACGGAATGGAACGCTTGCGCAGGACCGAATCTTGCTCGATCTGACGACGGATATCCAGACCGCTGGTTGTGTGCAGGGATACTTCCGAGATGATTAAAAAGGGACGATCTTCGGTGGTACGTAAATACTCAATTGCTTTTTCACCCTGTGTAAAAACGATGACCGGACTGTGGGGAGCAATCTCCTGAAGGATTGGAGCTAATAATTCATAATCGTCTTCGTCATCATCGATAAAAACAATCGGACCATTTATTTCCATACTGACTTTCGGGTAGGTTTTCGTTTTTTACATCTAACTGGGTGTTTACCCAAATGTTTTATCGGTTTTTCACTTTTAGGGCGTGTTAAGTTTAACCGAATTCTAATTTCATTTTGTCGATTGTGGGGAATTTTCTTCCCACTCCAAAGGTTATACCGACTGCAACCTTCTCAACAATATCGCTAGAATTGCTGTGCTGAAAAACTCCTGTGTGTATGTGGTCGATGATGACGAAGATGATCAATTCTTACTTCAACAAGCTTTCGGGCAACATAGTCCAGGTTGTGAGTTGAAAATGCTCAGCAACGGCCAGCAGTTGCTGGATGCATTGGAGGACTCTACCCAGTTACCAGCCCTGGTGCTATTGGATTTGAACATGCCCTTTATGGGAGGGTTCGAAGCCTTAGCCCAGATTCGCGACATTCCAGCGTACGATTCACTGCCGGTCGTGATCCTGACTACCTCCAGCCAGCCCGACGATCGGCAACGGGCTCACCAACTGGGTGCCAATGGATTTGTAACCAAGCCCTTTCTGCTGCAGGAATATAGCCAGTTGATGATCTTGCTACGCCAAAAGTTTTTGGAATCCTAACGACCAACGTCGCTACCTGGCTGAGACACTCATTAACCATGGATGCGTGATGAGCTGACAAAAGCGATACATTCATCGTCACGATACGGTTACGAAACTTGCGCCACCGACTAGCCGACTTGTGCTATACAAACGAAAAGCTCGGTTGTGGCCGAGCTTTTCGTCGTTTTCAATAACGTTGAGTGAAGTGTGTAAGATCTATCGTTAGGCCGCCTGAGCAGCGAATTACTGGAGTTTGATTAACCGTCGGTATTATAATATACCTAAATAATGCCAAAAACGTCATTTATAATTAAACCACTAATAATCAAAGTATTACATGAAGTGCACTGAAAGATAGAAAGTGCGTATTGGTGATTTCTTACCCCAACTTGTACCGACTTTCTACACACTTCTGCCGCAAAGATTGATGCAGTTAGGGGGGGTGTTTCTTGCGATTGACGAGGACCCGTTGATGAATGAAGGCTTTGGCCCACCAATGAGCCGAAAAAGGTAGTCGCAGGATCAGTCGAAACGAAGGTTCTCGTCATCCTCCTCCCGATCATGGACCAATACGAAGAAAACGAGCCCGGAAGTAGACAGTAGGCCAATTCCAGGGGAAATTGTGTCTGGCCTTACCTGTTAGCTAAACTCTCCTTTTGTGGTAGCCAGATCATTCCCCCATTGGGTGAGGGCTTCCAGAACGGGAACAAACGTTTTTCCCAAGCTCGTTAACGAGTAAATCACTTTAATGGGTGGCTTTTCGCCGACTACCTGCCTGGCTACCAAACCGTCCTTCTCCAATTGCTTTAACTGCAAACTCAGGGTCATTTCCGTAATGTCCGGCATTTCCTTCCGAAGTTCGTTATACCGCTTTTGCCCATCTTTCAGGTGGTAAAGGATAACCGCTTTCCACTTGCCGCCGACCAAATCCATGGCGAGACTTACCGTGCAGGGATACGATTTCCCATTTAGCCTTACCGCGTCACCTATGCATTCTTTTTTCATTTCAGTCGCTTTGTAAATACCTATCGCAATCGATAGGTATTTACAAAGCTAATAACTATCAATAGTTTTGCAACTATAATTATTATAGTCACCACTAAAGCGATAGAACCCATATGGCCCTTCTCATTTTAGCTCACCCATCCTTTGATCAATCACTAGCCAATAAAACCATTATTGACGAGGTCATAAAAAGTAAGCTTAGTATCGTCGTACGGAACCTAACTAGCTTGTACCCATCTTACGCCATTGATAGCAAAGCCGAACAAGCGGCCTTACTGGACCACGAAACGATTGTTTTTCAATATCCTTTTTACTGGTATAACATGCCCGCAATCCTTAAGCATTGGTTTGATGTGGTTTTTGAGTACCAATTTGCGTATGGCTCTAAAGGCGACAAACTGAAGAACAAGAACTTTGTACCGAGTTTCACGGTAGGCGCTCCAGCAGACGAATACAAAACGCTCGGGGCCCATCATTTCCGAATACAGGAGTTTTGTAAAAACCTGGAGCAAACCGCCTATTATGCGCAGATGAATTACCTGGAGCCCATCTATTTTCACGGCACCTCTTTAGCAGCTGGCTATACCCAGCAGGATGTGGAGCGAAAAGCAAGAGAGCATGCGCAACGGCTAATCGCCCAACTCGAAACGTTACCCTAATTGGTAATTTTCTATACCTTCCCAAACCGTTGTGATTTTGACCGCAGCCTCCCCGCCGAAACGGTGATTGAGATCAGTACCCGTTATTTTGCTCAATCTGGAAAATGGGGGCAAGAGCCGTCTAGAACCCATTCAGTCTTCGAAAGGAAGACGGCGTGTGGCCTGCCATTTTTTTAAAATATTTCACAAAATGCGAAGCATCGGAAAAGCCGAGCTGCTCCGCCACTTCTGTAACATTCAGATCCGTATGCAGCAGATAGCGCTTGCTTTCCAGTAGAATCTGTTCACCAATGAGATCGCTGGCTGATTTTCCGTGGACCCGCCGACAAATTGTGTTTAAGTGCTGGGGCGTCACGCCCAATGTGTTCGCGTAATGAAAAACGCGGTGTTCCAGAGGACTAGGTTGCCGCAGGAGCTGGATAAACCGTCGAAATAGTAGTTCCCCGGTTTTAGGGGCTTCGAAGGCCTGTTGATCGATCTCCAGCAGACGAGCCAGTAGTAGTTGCATCAATGCCCGCAAAACGACCATTTGATGCGGAGAGGAAGCTTGATACGCTTTGTCCAAGGCCAGAAGCTGTTCGGTAACCGGGGAGGGATCGGGCAAGTAAATTTCCCGTTTTTGCTCGAGTTGCTGGACCAATAAATACAAATCGGTGCTGTGCATGGGATCGATAAAGTCCCTTCGAAACATGATTACAAATCCTTTCGGAACCGCCGTTAATTGCCAGCAGTGCACTTGCCCGGGCGAGAGAAAAAAAGCCATGGGCGGTTTGATCGGCAGCAATTTGGTATCTACCCAATGAAATCCTGCCCCATCCAGCAAGATAATTAATTCAAAATAACCATCGTGCTTGTGGGGATGGGTTCGCTTGATGACCTCTTTGAAGCGCGATAATTTGAATATATGTTCGTTTTCCAGCTTATTCTTTACCCCGAAGCCATTTGACGCTGTTGTAGTCATGAATTGATAAAAAGTGATTATCAGGTCTAGCGTTGTTTCAAAAATACCAAAATAGGCAAAATCTGACCACCGGGATCTGGGTTGGACAAAATACTTTTGTGGCCTACCCGTTTTCGCGGCTACCTACTTGTAATGACGATCCGATTTGCCTTCCTGATCATACTTTTCGGCCTGGGCCGTGGAACTTTTGGACAGACAGAACTCCGGGGACTACTGGTCGATGGAGCAACAACCAAACCCATTCCCTTTGCCAGCGTGGTCCTTTACCGGCCCTCGGATTCAGTCGCCGTAACGGGCAGTCTAACGGATTCAATGGGCGTTTTTCATCTGATCCAGGTGCCACCTGGCTCCTATCAGCTCAAAACCTTTTTCATCGGCTACAAACCGACTCTCGTTCCGGTCACCCTCAGCCGTAACCAGTCGCTCAACCTGGGAACATTGCTTGTGGAGCCCACTAAAAACCAGTTAACCGAGGTGGTGGTGACGGGGCAAAAGGCCGACGTACGCGTCAAAGCCGACCGGCAGACTTACCGGGCAGCCCAATTCGGCTCGGCGGTGGGCGGAACGGCAACTGATTTGTTGCGAAACTTGCCGGGTATTAGCGTCAATGCCGAGGGGGAAGTGACCCAGCGGGGAGCCAACGGTTTTCTGGTGCTTCTAAATGGAAAACCCGTCCAGGCCAATTTAGGCACCTTATTGAATCAACTACCCGCCAACACGGTGGAGTCGATCGATGTGATTACTACGCCCTCGGCCCGGTATGATCCGGACGGCAAGGCCGGCATCATCGCCATTACCACCCAACCCGGGGCCGATCTGGGCTGGTCCGCACTGGTCAATGCCCAGGGCGGCCTGCCCAGTTTGAATGACTTTACCAATGCCCGGCCCCCAATTCGCTACAGCGCGGATGCTTCGCTCGGTTACCGCACTGCTCGCTGGGACTGGACCTTCAGCACGGCCTACCTGCGCAGCGACCTAGCCGGCCGACGGGAAGGCGACGTCTATACGGTTCGCGGCAATCGAATGACCCGTTTTCCCAGCGTTGGCGAGCGAAGCTTCGACCGGTATACCGTGACCAACCGGCTGGCGGTGAGCTTTACGCCTGACAAAGCCAATACCTGGTCGGCCGGTTTGTATTATGGGCGTCGGACGGAAGACCGGATCGCGGATCTGGTGTATCATAACCGGACGACTGACCGGCAAACCGGTGCATTGATTGGACAGATTGATTACTTCAACGCGAACTTGGTCCGCAAGCGCGGGCAGTTTTTTACGGCCTATCTGGATCACTCCCATACCTTCGTCAACAAAGCAACCCTCAGCGCTGGGGTCCTATACGAGTATGATTACCTGGACGGTTTCACCCGCAACCTCAATGCCCGACAAACCGACAGCCGCGATACCCTGCAATATACTTTTACCACCACGGATCGACCGATCAAGAACCTGCGGGCAACAGTTGATGCCTCCTGGCCCCTGGCCGGTGGTCGGCTCGAAGCCGGCTACCAGTACCGCCTGCAACACGACCAGGGCGCTTATCGGTATATCAATCAGGATGGCCCGGGTGCCCCGCAGCTGGTGATTGGTGACTTTACCGGTCAGGCCCGTATCACGAATCAAATTCACAGCCTGTATAGTCAGTTTAGCCGCAAATCCCGTACTTGGGAATATACGGCGGGGCTGCGGTTTGAACCATCCCGTCGGCAGGTCACTATCCGCCCCCAGGAGCAGTCCTATACCTTGCTGCTTACCAACCTGTTCCCTTCGCTGAACCTCGTCTACCGGCCCAAGGATGCTTGGCAATTTCGGCTGAGCTACAGCCGCCGTGTACAACGGACGAGCAACCTGGCGCTCAATCCGCTGCCCGAGCGGGAACACTCGGAAACGCTCGAACAGGGCGACCCGGCTTTGCGACCCGAATTCGTCGACCTGAGTGAGTTGAGCGCCACACGGACTCTGGGCGGCAGTACCTGGCAGGCTACGCTTTATCACCAAAACACCCAGCATGTGATCAACCGGGTTAACAAGGTTTATGCCGATACGATTCTGAATCGAATTTATACGAACGCGGGCCGGGCCCAACGGCTGGGGCTGGAACTAAGCGCGAACCTGGCCATCACAAAAGGCTGGAAACTGTACGTAGGCGGAACCGTTTACCGGTCGACGATCGGCGGGCAGTTGTTTGGGCAGTCCGTGGTGTTTAGCAACCAGGCCTGGACGTACTCCATCAATGCCAATACCAGCCTGCAACCCTGGCCCACCTGGGTCATTCAAGCTAACCTGAACTACCTCTCCCAACGAATTACTGCGCAGGGAGAAGACTCCCGCTTTTTCGTACCGAATTTGTCCATCCGGAAGAGTTTCATTCAGAACCGCCTTACAGCCATGGTGCAATGGCAACAGATTGGGCTGGGCTGGCTCCCCAGTAACGAGCAGCGAATCACCACCCGGGGAGCCGATTTTTACACGACCACTAATTACATCCAGGAACGGGACGTGGTACTGCTCACGATCAGTTATTCATTCCGCCAACGTACCAAGGCCACAAAACTACCCGCCAGTGAGTTTGGGGAGAACGAATTTTGAAGGATTCATGTAAACAAACAGCCATCAGAATTTAATTTCTATAAATCGATTTAAGATAATCCAGCCCAAGCAATCAATCTGATAAGGGTTAGTGTTCCGTTTGAGCGAGTTCGACAAGGGCCTGATCCTGATATACATTGAGTTTACCTCTTGAAGCCAAAAGCTTCGTCCAAGCACCGCACTAATGGTTCGGCCCGGGCAGGGTTGTACCCATCTTCCTTTGTTCACATCGCGCTAATACTACTGATTCGGCACACCGAATCAGTTAACAAGCTGGCTTCCGTAGTGATCATTTTGGCACACGTAAAAGGCGTTTCGTGAAAAACTTACGGACAGGTTCATCATATTGTTTTAAGCATCCATAAGCCAGAATGACTGAACCAATCACAAGCGCCAAAGCACCGGGCAAAGATTGTTCGAAGGTGAGGTTTTCATTTTTAACCCAGGCATAATAAAGATAAATAAAGGGGTAATGGACCATATACAAGGGATAAGAAATGTCCCCTAAAAATTTGCAAATCCGGGTCGTGGTTTGGTCCCTTTCTTTTCCGGATGCGCCCAAAAACACAAGCAGCGGAAAGATAACAGCCACACAGAACGTGTCGTATATACCGTTCAGCCATAGCTGGTCGCTACCACCGATTCGGGGTATGGCGGATACCGTAACGATAGCCAGGCTACCGATCCAAAAAGACCCCTTTACAGAGACGGGTTTGAACGCGCGAGACAGCAGCAATCCGGCCGAAAATGAAAATAACAGCCGCAAAGCACCGCCGAGTATATTGTCTCCCGTCAGCGAAAATCCAACGCATAGATCGCCGTAGGGTCCCCAAATCGCAAAGGCAGCAAGTCCACAGCCGGTTAGGAACACGAATACCGAAAGAGCGGTGGTTGGAAGCTTTCGGATAAAGAAAGCATAGAGGAAAGTACCAATGTATTCAAAAAATAAAGACCAGGTAGGGCCATTGAGCGGGAACATTTCACCCACGCCCCGAATTTCAAAACCAGGCGTAGCCGGAATCAGACAGGCATTTATCAGGGTAGCTACCCATAGCCTCGTCACCGATACGGTTGAAACATCCCAAGCAGCGCACCCTTGAAAGTAAAACACGGCCGCTCCGATAAGAGCTCCAATCACTACCATAGGATGGAGGCGAATCAATCGACGTTTGACAAAATCGTTGATGGTCATCGTATCCCACCGATCATCGTACGCGTAGCCGACCACGAACCCAGACAGGATAAAAAAGAAATCAACTGCCAAATAACCGTGATTGATTTTTTGGTCTAAATGACTGGTTGCAAAGGCTTCAAATACGTGAAAACATACAACGGTTAATGCCGCCACGCCCCGTAATCCATCCAGGATGAGGTAATGCGGTTTTGTATCTGCAAAGGCGGCAGAGGTGTTGTTTTTTGACATTGACAGTAAAGTTACAAAATCGAGTGCTGGAGCTCGCCTGGAAAGGGTTGCCCAGGCGGTTAGCTATAATCCGAACACCAACCATTCGTACCGCCCGCCTGGCCCCTTCTCTGAGTCCTTGTTCAGCAGGTGCATCCCTACGTGCACCGTTGCTTCGGATCCAATTCCAAAAATAGCAATAACCGAGTGCCAAGATGGCCCTCAGGGTCTTTTGTTACCAATGGCCTCTTTTTAACTACAGCTGGCAGGACCTCCGCCTTAGTACGCCGACCCTATCTTCCTCGCAATCCGGTTGCTTTTTAGTGGATGGGTCGCAGCGATGCGCTTGTAAGTTAAGGAACGGATTGCACTTTTTGTACCTTCGGACTTTTATAACAGCCCCAACACGCCTATACTGATTAGCGCCCCCTTCACCTGAAGCCGGGAAGCCCGCAGAATCATTGGTTTACCAGGCTGAAGAAAGACACAATCCCATTAAGCTGACCACGATGACGAACGAATTAAGGCCGTTTTGGAATAGATACTTTTCACTCAACTGGCAACTCGGTCTTTTTTTACTTCTTATCATTTGTGTCCCCCGGTTTATACTTGTCTTGAAGGCAAATTCAACGGGTAATTACAGTTTAATCGGGGTGATCATGGTTTTTTCCGCCATTTGCCCGTTTGTATTCCTGTCCCGGTCTGGACGTCAAAAAGCGGGACTCGCGAAACCCAGGCGGTATGGCGGACTTTTAGTAGCGTTTCTGGCAGGCCTTATTTTCAGTATACTCCTGTACTATGCAGGCCATATCCTATATGGGAATACCGATGAAAATTGGTATACGTACATTGGAAGGTCCTACAAAATACCAGAACGAATCGAACCGCCCGCTAAGACAATCCTGTTTGCCGTTGTGGCAGGAACCAGTATGCTGTTTAGTCCGGTCGGTGAAGAGTTGTTTTTTAGAGGAATTGTCCACGCAAGCTTTGCCAACTCAATAGGGGATAAAAAAGCATCCCTTGTCGATAGTTCCGCATTTGCCATCACCCATCTATCCCACTTTGGCCTTGTGTTTGTCGATAACCAATGGCGTTTCTTTCCCCTACCCGCTTTCGCCTGGGTACTGAGCATGTTTCTGGTAAGCAGGCTGTTCTTTTTTTGTAAAACGTATTCAGGTTCGATTGCCGGGGCCATCTGCTGTCATTCGGCCTTTAATTTGGGAATGACGTACTGTATTTTTTACTGGTTATGACTGCTTGTTGCTCATTGCCTTTTCGGTATGGGTTGGAGCTTACGCAGGTTAGGGGTATACAGCAGGTTGGAGCTCTAACAACGCAGAAAACCCTGAACTAGGGTCATGATCTTTTCGAATGCCGCTACCAGGATGGTGTTTAACAATGGAATATGGCAAAGTGGCCCCGGTGAAGCGATTAGCTGTTTCACCGGGACCACCTTCCGCTTAGCTCCTTGCAAATTTTTCTAGCTCGGCGTTGAATTTATCCATTTCCTCCAAAAACAGCGCGTGCCCGCTGTTTTCAAATTTAACCAGGTAAGAGCCCTTGATGCTCTGATGCAGTTGTTGTGCCTGAGCGAAATCACATAATTTGTCGTTTACACCGTGGAAAATCGCGACGGGCATGTTGATCTTACCCAGTTGGGGACGCAGGTCAAGGTCGCGCAACGCAGCAATGGATTGCGTCGTCGCGTACGGTGATGCGTCAAGGTTGATGCTTTCAAGCCATTTGATAGACTCCTGAGATAATCCCCCTTCCCGGCCAGCAAATCCTTTTCCGAAACCGGCCACCAAGGCTTGCCGGTTCGTTTTTGTCTGTTGAATCAGCGAGGCCGCATCCTGGTCAGATACACCATACGGATAGCCGTCCCGTTTTTTCCACGATGGACCCGATGCGCCAAACAACGCCAGCTTGCTAATGTGCGCACCGTTATACTTTGTCACATAGTGGATCGTTACGGCACTTCCCATGGAAAAGCCCCCCAGTACGGCCTTCTCGATTTTCAGTTTTTCCAACACCACCTTGATATCGTCGGAGAAGGTGTCGAAATCGTATTTTCCGTAAGGCCTGTCGGATTTACCAAAACCGCGAAGGGATATTCCAATTACCCGGAATCCTTTTTCAACCAGGTACTGGTATTGGTATTCATACATGGCATTGTTTAAGGGCCAACCGTGGATGAGTACAATCGGCTGTCCTTCTCCCAGGTCGACGACGTGCAGTTTAACGTTTTTTTCTACTTCAATGTACTCCTCTCGTCCAGCCGATGCCGGTTTGCGGGTCTGGGCGTGTCCAACTTGACTTTGGAAGAAGGTCAGGATAAATCCGATGGTCAGTGCAATCGTTTTCATGTGAATAGCAAGTTTAGTTTAAACGATGTTTAGTTAGCTACGTGTGCTTGAATTTGATAATGCAAAGTTGGCCTCAGAAGCCGCAGGAAAGAATGGATAAAAGGCAAAGCCCCATGTACATTTTTCCCTGGCCGGTCTACGGCTTGGCGGTGGCAATGCTTGTCCGATTCCGAACTTCCAATTTTTGCAGCCAATGAAAGGGTGGTGGCACCGTGCCCCCAACAGAACCATAGCCAAAAAAATTGGACGCTGGCTGATCAACCCAGGCGATACGGCTCCGCCGGGCGTGCAGTGGGAGATGGAAAAAGTATGAAAGTTGCCGGGAAATGCTGAGGTTCCCGGGGTACCGAGGACAAAAGCGTGCCGTCCTCCTTCGTGGGGTAAAATGGCTTAAATCCGAAGCCGTTATGGAAAAATCCCGGTGCCTACGGGTTGGCGGTAGGCTTCATAAAGGCGCAGAATCATTTGGACAGTTCGGAATTTGCAGCGTACTTCACCGAAGAAGCCTTTGTTTCCGATGAAGGATCATCCTATTCAGGATAAATATTGAGCGCTTACTTTCGCAGGAATTGTTCCGGTAAAATGAGTATTTCTTGACGAAACATCCTGCGAAACCATAACACACTTCCATAATGACCGCACGTATGATTGGAAAATCAGGGTGTATACTAACCCTCTCAGCGTTGCTGCTGCTGCTTTTTTCAGTGGCTACTTCGGCGCAACCGTTAAATTCTTCGGACACTGTTGACCCGTCTCAACGGGTACGCGTGGCCCCTGAAAATGTTTTTAAAATGTTCCGCGAAGCTGGAATGAAGCCCGTTAATCACAAGCTGACAACGGCTCAAAAAGAAAAAGTACAACGGGCATTTACCCTGTTGCCCCCTGTCCATCAGCGAATTTTGAAACAGCATTTGCACAGCATCAGCTTTATGGATAATATGCCGAACACGGCATTAACGTCTCCTGTCGATTCAGCCGATGTACCGAAGCTCTTTAATATTACTTTTCGGGCGGGCTTATTGGACGAGACCATCTCTGAATGGGCATCGAAGAAGGAAAATACGTGCTTCAAACCGTCCGATGAGGCTGCGTATTCCCTCCGGGTTGAAGGGGGAAACCTGGATGCCGTCATTTACGTGCTGTTGCACGAGGCTACGCACATTGTCGACGCCGTGATGGCGATCACTCCCCACGCTTCTGACAAACATTCCATCGTTGAACCGACTCCATTTACAAAAGATATTTGGCGTACGATGAACGTGCCCGACGATAAATACCTGGATTCCCTGCTGGAAAAAACTCGTTTTCGAAGCGGTCAGGCTATGCCAATCAGCCTGGCCCCGGACGTTTATCGAAAGCTCGCCCAGACGCCGTACCCCTCGTTATATGCCACGGCAGCCTGGTTTGAGGATATCGCTGAGCTTGCCACTATTTATCACCTAACCAACCGGTTGAAGCAGCCCTTCTATGTGGTTGTTACGAAAGACGGCGTGGAACAGGCCAAATTCGAACCCATGCGTAACGGGCTTGTGCAACAGCGATTGAACCAACTGACCGTCTTCTACGCGAAATGAAGTTCCGTGCTTTCTGTTCTCCGTACGAACGCTTCCTAAACGTATAAAGTCATGCGTAAGAATCTGTTTGAGAGCAAATTAAAAACGTTTGGGTTACTCCCTGTCAGTCAAGATCAGGTCGAACCGATTAACGGCCCGGATTACAAGCCGTATATCAAAGTTCTGTTTCTGACTGCGGGCTACAAGCTCCGCGTAGATTTTTCGGTTTATGAAACCCGGCGCCCGGCCCTTTTCTTTATTAGCCCGAACCAATACCTGAAAATTGAAGAATCGGGGGCTGAAGGCGGCTACTTCATTTTCTACAACCGCGACTTCTACTGCATTCAAATCCATGATCAGGAGGTGGCCTGTGACGGCCTGTTGTTCAACAACATCCGGAACATGCCCAAAGTAGAAGCATCCGAAGAGGAGATGACGTCTATCAGGACCTTATTCAAGGAAATGCTCCTGGAATTCCAGCTCAACGACAGTTCCCTGGAAGAAATGGTCCGGACCTACCTCAAACAACTGCTGATCAGAGCGACCCGCTCCTGGAAGAAACAGCATTTGAGCACGGCAGTGACCGAACAGCAAAGTGACCTGGAATTTTTCCGGCTATTCACCCGTCTGGTGGATGCGCATTATAAATCCAAACATACCGTCGCGGATTATGCGGATTTGTTGTGCATGTCCCCAAAAACCATCACCCACAAGTTTAACCGCCTACGGCTGCCTCAGCCAAATGAGGTAATCAAAGACCGAATAATCCTGGAGGCCAAACGGCTGTTGGTCCATACTTCCCTTACCGCAAAGGAGATTGCCTATGACCTTGGCTATCATGATCCGGCGTATTTTAGCAGACTCTTTCAGGCAAAAACGGGAGAGTCCCCGTCGAACTTTAGGGCCGCTTTTCTGGCAGAAAACAATAGCTAAATTCCCATTTGACCCACCATCGTACCATCACCATGGAAAAGTCCAACGAATGGGGCTTGTCAAGGGCGATTTGAAGAACGGCAAGTAATCGATGCTACGTTCTTCGGATAAACCGATGTTGAAAAAGCGCTCACCGGACTTTAAAAAACGTTTCGACTCAGGCGTATGCTAAACGAATTAATTACCCAACTCCAAAAAACCGAGCACGGTTTTAAGCACATTGAAGAAGCTGGCAAAAACTTGCTGAAAGAGAATCCAATGGATGTACTTGAAATAGCCTCCAAGCTACTGAAGGATGAAACTTACCAGGCACGCATGCTCGGTACATTTCTACTAGGCCAGATCGCTCCGCAAAATGAAAGGGCCTTGGACGAATTAAAGTTTACCGTAGCGGCTGACCCCAACTGGCGGGTGCAGGAAATGCTGGCGAAAGCTTTTGATTTTTATTGCAGTCGCCTTGGCTATGAAAAGTCATTGAACGAAATCAAAAATTGGCTTCAGGATGAAAATCCTTATTTAAACCGGGCGGCCGTGGAAGGATTGCGCATCTGGACTTCGCGCCCCTATTTTGAACAGCATCCCCAAGTTGCCATTGCGCTTATTGCAACCCTTAAAGCGAGCGAAAGTGACTATGTTCGTAAATCGGTAGGCAATGCGCTTCGTGACATAAGCAAGAAGCATCAATCATTGGTAGAGAACGAAATTCTTCATTGGGATTTAACCGACAAACGCATTGCCTTCACTAAAAAGTTAGTATTTCCCAAAGCACGGAAACGGGATGTTTCGTAGTGGAAGTTGACAGACAGAAGTACGATCAGAGCCATGAATGAGCTGACTTCCCGCACTTGGCATTCAAATCAACGGATTTATCACGTCGTATGTCGGGTGAATTGATGAACGTTTGCTTTTCAAAGCTGACCTGAATGGTTTGATGGTCTCCGGTTTTCCGCCGTTCCGTTCGGTATCTGTTTTGCGCATTTGTTTGTGCCCCCCGTACCGAGGGGCTCACAAAACAGCAATAGCAGGCTTACGGATTCGGCCTCTATTATTTCACAAGTTCCGTATTTTTGAGACAGGCAAAGACTTCGCGATAAAACTCGGGGTGTGATTGCCAAGTCTGTCCTGTTACTATGTTTTTGTCGCGAACGGCCTGTTGGGTAGCATAGGTACCACCCCCTGCCTCAATTTCGGTTCGCACATGCTCGTAAGCGGTTACGTTTCGATTTTTCGCCAATCCGGCTGTGACTAAAATCTGGATACCATGACAGATGGCAAAAATCCATTTGCCCTGCCGGTTAAACTCGCGGACTACCTCTAACAGGGAAGCATGATTGCGTAGGTACTCAGGGGCGCGGCCGCCCAGCAGTAGAATCGCATCATAGTCGTCTACAAGTACCTCCTCTATCGTCAGGTCAGCAGCCAGACAATAGCCGGGCCGCTCAATATACGTATCCCAACCGGGTTCAAAATCGTGCATCACCAGGTTAAGTCGGCGTTTATTGGGGGCAGCAATTACAGCCATGTCACCTTCTTCCTGAAAACGGTGAACGGCATAAAGGGTTTCGTAACTTTCGCCCCCGTCACCGGTGACGATCAATATTTTGCGGTCCATGAAATGCAGGATTTAGAGTATGAGGGGGTAATATAGCTATTCTTCGCTGCTAAATTCGACCGGACGCCTGCCTACCCTAAAAATTCTGATTAAATTTTTTAGAAGCAATTATCGGAATAGCTAAAGTAATGCTGAAAAAAAGTGCAAAATAATTCCCTTTCCGTTTCAGGCTGCACAATAATTCTCTGAAGCAGGCGTTGTTAAGGTATTATGTTTTCTTTCAAGCCCCATCAGGTTTCGTGACGGGGCTTTTTTATGGCTTTTGTTGCTTAACCTACTGTCCATGGATACAGATCAACTCCCTCCTCCGCCCGATCCAATCCTGGTTCAGAAACAGCGCGTGGAGGCTGCCAGTAATTTTCTGAATATATGCGATTCCATTTCGAACGACTATGATACTGGCTACTATTGGGAGGATGTTCAACGAGCCTTACGGATTGCGGCTGGCTTAGAGCGATGGCCCGAGTGATCGAAGCGTTTTTCGTAATTGTTTGTACGAGAATGTTTTCTTCCAACTGGCTGATAGCCGTCTCTTCCTGTCGGCATAAAAACGTTGATAGGCCCTAACTTCTACAAGGATTTCAAACCTATACAGCAGTCGCAGCAGCTCCAATTCGATCAAATCCAGTTGAGCCGTTTATACCCTTTCGTGCTGTAAAAGACTAAATAGAGGTAACACGGAATTAATACCAACACCGCCGTCTGAGGGTTTTCTGGGAAACGATCCATTAGTTTGCCGAAAATAAGTGGAAAAATCCCCCCACCAACGACCGACATCAACAACAAGGCCGCTCCAAGCTTGGTAAATAAGCCAAGCCCACGAACGGCCAGCCCCCAAATTGTTCCCCACAGCAAGGCAGCCCCAAACCCCAGGGAAGCCAGGAAATAGACGGAAACCAAACCCGAAGAAAAATAAGTCCCGGCGGTGAGCACTAATCCCAGAACTGAAACGGTGAGCAGGGCCGCCTGCTGGGAAAGATACTTGGGAATGATAATCGTACTCAATACATACCCGCCAAGCATGGCATAAAGCGTATATTCGGTAAAGTGCCGGGCTTCATTCAGCGGAATGCCCAGCGAACGGCTGTAAACGATGATGCAATCAATGGGAATGACCTCACAGGCCGATGCCATAAACAACGCGACCACGCCTAAAACAAGGTAGGGAAATTGCCAGACTGACGTTTTAGGTAATCCGCCACCCTTATCTTCGCCCGCATCAACCGACTCCTTCACCTCGGGCAATCTGGAAAAATGGACCAGAACCGCTAAGGCCCCAAGTAGCAGCGTAATAATCAAATACGGATTGACGACTTTAAGAACGTAAGCATCCAGAATGGCTATTTTTTCGGCAGAACTGGCCTGTTTTAACGCAGCGATAATCGAATCGGCATTTACTAAAAAGATGGCCCCCAGAATCTGCTGGCTCAAAATACCGGCAGTTTTGTTCGCCACGCCCATAAAGCCAATCCGTTGGGCTGTACTTTCGGCTGGACCAATGACGGCTACGTAGGGATTTGCGGCTGTTTGCAATAGAGCGAGCCCAGTGCCCGTAATAAATAACCCGATGAGAAAAAAAGCATAATTCCGCACATACGCAGCGGGCAGAAACGATAACGTTCCAACGCTCATGATCAGCAACCCAATCACCATGCCCTTTTTATAACCCGTCGCTTTCAGAATATAGGCCGAAGGAATGGCCATGAAAAAGTAGGCGATGTAAGCGGCAAAGGCTACCCAAAAAGATTGAAAATTGCTCAATTCCAAGCAAATCTGGAAGTACGGGATCAGGACACCATTTACCCAGGTAATAAAGCCAAAGACAAAAAAAAGGATTCCAATGATGAGCATTGGATATAGCGTAGATTTCTCCTTCACCATTATTATTTAGATTTACGAAATGCCTGGACTGGCTTGTCATAAACAAGCGCGAAAGCGCTGTGCCGAAAAACCGTCTGTGTTGGTTACACGTGAGAGCCAAAAAGTACATCCGTGAGCCTACCTAATCAGTATCCCAGGATGTACTTTTTACATTAAACGCTGCTAACGGGGTAAGCTAGTCCTTATCCCACCAAAGGGGTGTACTGGCCTTATCAGGACCACCCAGCAGGGAAACCGCGGCTTCAACAGCTGCTTTATTGTTTTGTTTCTCGGCATCAATAAATGGAATTCGTTTAATGAATTCGGTTGTGGGCACATCTGTGTTCACAGAGTTTATGACATGATACAACTTGGGGTACCCCGACCGCCGGACCTCCGCCCAGGCTTCCATCCCATCCGGATAAAGCGCCAGCCATTTCTGCGTGCCGATCTGCTCCCGCTGTACCGCTTCGGTCGCTCCCCATCTGACGGGAATGGTGCTGATGGCGGGGGATTTTTGCGAATCACCGGGGGCCACGGGCGGGGTTGTTCCGTTGATGTAGGTGTCAACAGCCGCGCCACTGAATCCCCAGGTCGCCATCGAAGCCCGAATACCGTCTTCATAAAATGATTTGGCCGTACCTCCGCCCATGTTCCAGCCGTTCAGGGCACCTTCAGCCCGCAGGAAATAGGCCTCAGCCGCGTGCATGATGTCGGCCTTGACGGCAAAAATATTCTCCCATCCTGATCCCGTACCGGTGTTTCGGACCCAGCGTGCCCCAATATTCGAGTTGTTATCATTGGTATTGGATGGCTCGATCAATTGAGCAGGACTCAGCCCGTTGCGCAGGCCTTCGTACGTTTTGGTGGCAAAGGCCGGCTGAAAAAATTCCGTCATTCGCGGATCGCCGTACCCTTTCAGAAACGATTCCATCGTTGCACTCATCCGGAATTCGCCCCAGGCCGCAATCCGGGACAACCCGTTGGCGTCCGCACTGCTGACGGCCGTCCGAACCATCATGGCATCTTCCGTCGCGCTGGTTAAAACGCCCCCCGCCACCGCTGCCTCCGCTTCTGTTTTCGCCCGTGCCGGATCCACTTTCGAAATCCGCAACGCCAACCGCAGCCGCAGCGTATTGGCAAACTTGATCCACTTGTTGACATCGCCCGCGTAGATGATATCCGCGACCCCGAACGGCTTTTCAGCGGTTTTACCTTTTAAAACCGTAACGGCCGCATCCAGCCGTTTGAAGAAGTCATCGTAAATTTTGTCCTGCGCATCGTATTTGACACTTTGGGCCGGCACACCTGCATCGAAATACGGGATGGGTCCGTAGTGATCCGTCATGCGGTGAAACGAAAACACCCACCAGATGTTCGAAAGAGCGTATTCAGCGGTGTTGGGCTGGTAATTCTCAAACAGGGTTTTTAGCTGGGGCACAACCTGCGTATAAACCGGGTTCCAGTGGGAGTTAATCCATGACATATTGATGAAATAACGATCCGACAGGAAGTTAGGAGTCGTGGTGGCAAAATACTGGGCGTACAAATCCGAGAACAGATTTTGCCCGGTCTGGTAAGATGGGTGGTGAGAACCCTGGGATAGCGCCTGCGAAAATAATTTAGGGTATTCGTTCGGGCTTAGCACCACCACCGCCGTTTTGCTCTTGTTCATCTGGATAAAATCATCCGTACAGGATGCCGCGATGACACCGAGTACGCCCAGACTGACCATACGGGTCGCTTTTAGAAGGGTTTGATTTATAAGCGTATTCATGATTGTTCTTGGCTTAATAGCTGCGCTTGTTTTCCAGATTAAAAACTCAGTTTCAGGTTCAGACCAAGTGTCCGGGTTGAAGGCAAGTTACCGTAATCCAGTCCCTGGAAGTTTCCGGCTCCCAGGTTCATGTCCGGATCAAACTCCATCTTGCGTTTTTCGAGTCCGGGAATATCCAAGGTCGTATACCCGCGGTAGAGGAAGAACAGGTTGCGCGCGGTCAGGGAAACCCGTGCATTGGTGAAAAATTTAGAAGATAACGGAATATTGTAACCCAGCGAGACCTCTCTTAACCGGATGTTCGTTGCATCATACGTAAAGAATTCGCCCCAGGAATACCGTCCCTGGGATACGGTTTGCCAGAATTGCTCCGCCTTGATAGCCGTGGTGTTGGGCGTTCCATCAGCTTTGACCGCATCCAGCACCCAGCCGCCGTCCCGGTAAGCCGTGGTGTAATCGGCATTGCCATCGAAAGCGAGGTTTGCTTCCGTGCCCGAGGTCATCGTGCCGCCCACGCGGCCATCCACCAGGAACGACAGCAGGAAGTTCTTGTAATTGAACGTGTTGTTCCAGCCCACGGTAAATCGGGGATTGAAATTGCCGATTTTTGCGATGGGGCCAACCAGGGGTAAGCCTGCGTTGTTCACCACGTAGCGACCCTGAGCATCCCGCAGCCAGGTATACCCTTCCATATCCCCGTACGAACCGCCCTCGGCCACCACCGGTCCGGCACTCCGGATGCCGCTTCCCAGGGTTGCTTTTTTGATGCTTTCGTGCAGAGAAACAACTGTATTGACGTTGCGGGCAACGTTTACGGTGGTCTGCCAGTTTAACGTTCCTTCTCGCAGCGGCTGCCCCGTCAGCACAATTTCAAAACCCCGGTTGTTGATTTTACCGGCGTTGATTAGCTGGGAGTTATACCCCGAAGCATTGGCTAATGCCAGCGTCAGAATCTGGTTCACCGTGTTGCTGTTGTAATAAGTAAAGTCCAGCCCCAGGCGCCCGTTGAGGGTCCGTAAATCAAGCCCGAATTCGGTGGATGAAGAAATTTCCGGTTTTAGGTTAACGTTCGGCAGGGTAGTCGTTCTGGAAATATACCCCGTGGTTCCCCCGGTGGTGAAACCATACGTTGGGTCCAGCTGGTAGGGGCTGGTATCGTTACCAACTTGCGCCCAGGAGCCACGAACTTTCGCAAAATTGAGCCAATTGGGCAGCTTAACAGCATCCGATAGAATAAAATTACCCCCAAACGAAGCATACATGTACGAGTGCGGACTCGGCAGCGTAGACGACCAGTCATTCCGCAGGGATGCGTCAACCGTCAGGTAATCCCGGAATGAAAAAGAAGCGGCCCCAAACACGTATTGTAATTCTTTTTCCGAGAAGGTAGAAACCTTGGTGAGGTTGGTCGCAAAGGTCAGGTCAAATTTGTCAACCACGGACAAACCGGTGGCCATAGCGCCAACTTCCGAGTATTTGTTGTACGTGGAACCCGCGCCAAAGTTATAGGTGATGCCTAAATCCTTGCCAAGCTTATTGTTCCCCGAAAAAATCAGGTCCAGGTTCCGTTCGAGCGTCTTCCCAACAAAAGCCTCGTAATTACCACCCGCGGCAGCGTACAGCAAGGTACCATTGGCCCAGCCGCGATCGTAATCGTCAACATAGGTATCGTAGCTAATCCGGCCCTGTACATTCAGCCAGTTGGTCAGGTCATACTTGGCGGAGCCTAATATGATGGCCCGGTCACGCTTCTCGTTGGCAAAGGTTTTATTGATGGTCCAGTAGGGATTCATGTAGATTCCCGAACTTGTCCAGTACGTTGGGGTTCCTTTATCGGTCTGGTAAGTTTTGTATTCGTTCAGATCAACGCTACGGGGCACCTTCAGCAGGTTCATGATGGGGCCGCTGTTCTCCCCGGAATACGGTTTATTCTTAATATCCTGGTTGATATAGGTTATTTTTCCATCGACCGACAACCCTTTCACCGGTTGGGCATTGATGCGGAGGTTGATGGTATGCCGCAGCAGCTCATTGTTCGGAATAATTCCCTGATTCATGTTGTGGGTATAGGAAAGATAGGTCTGCACCTTTTCGGTTCCTCCGGAAATCCCGATCGAGTTGTTGGTCGAAACCCCATTCCGGTAAAAATCACGAATGTTGTTGGGGTAGGTTGTTGCGGGGGCGCCCCAGCTCCCGCTGGCATTTTCGCTGGATACGCCACCGGCTCCCTGCCCGTAGGTATTCTGAAATTTAGGCAACAGAAAAGGCGTTTCAACCACGACGCCGGAGTTGATATCGGTGGTAATTTTACCAGCTTTCCCTTTTTTGGTGGTAATCATGATGACCCCATTGGCGGCCCGGCTGCCGTACAGGGCGGCGGCTGCAGCCCCTTTCAGGACGTTCATCGACTCAATATCGTCCGGGTTGATGTTGGCCGCGCCGTCGCTGCGGTTGGTGCCGCCAAAATCCGAATTGACCTGATTGCGCACCGAGTTGTCGATCGGCACACCGTCAACCACAAACAAGGCGTTGTTATTTCCGGCAATGGAGCGGTTTCCCCGTAAGGTAACCCGGGCCGCTGAACCCGGCCCCGACGACCCCTGACTCACCACCATCCCCGCTACCTTACCGGAAAGGGTGTTGACAAAGTTGGCATCGCGGACGTCCACCAGTTGCTTTCCGGAAATTTGCTGCGTCGAGTACGTCAGGGTCTTGGCGCTTCGCTCGATACCCAGGGCGGTTACCACCACTTCATTCAGTTGGGTTACGTCTTCCAGCAAGGTCACATCAATAACTGTCTTGCCCGCCAAGCCGACATCCTGCGAAACATAACCAATAAAGGAGAAGGTCAGGGTGGCATTGCCTGAGGGTGCGTTCAGCGAATATTTTCCTTCCGCATCCGTCGAGGCTCCGGTTGTGGTCCCTTTTACAATGACATTAACGCCCGGTAAAGCTGACCCATCCTTGCCGACCACCTTGCCGCTCACCCGATGGTTCTGCGCCGATACCGACGGCGCCAACGCCCCCATGAACAAGGCCATGAACACCATGCATCTCATGACGCTCCAGGGGCGAGCGCTTCTGCTACCGGCGTTGGCAATGAAAGAAAACCAGATTCTATTAAAATTTGGCTTTTCAGGATTTTTTCTATCCATTGTTTTGCATCAGTTAGTGGTTATAGAATTTAATTCCGAGAAAGTGACCAAATATAGTATCACCACCCATCCCTAACTGATACTTTTTTTTATATTTCTCCTACTATTTTTCAGCAACCTGGATTTATAATCAGAATCGTCAGCGCTGTTCCGAAAGCATATAATCCATCAGGTGGAAGATGTAATTTTTACAAGGCCACAATGGCCAGCGACGGTTTATCCGGTACGCCATTTTTCATTTTAGCTGCGAAAACCGTTTCATTGGCCAGCGTCGAAACTGCACAGACTGTCGATCAACAGTGCGGGGAGCTGGTTTGGCAGATCATCCACCAAACCGGCTCCCCGAACGACACTGGCTTGCTTGTGAAACGGCTATTTTCCCGTCAAGTTGCTTCTGACTTTTTTCACGTCAGCCACCGAAATTGCCGATGCGTTATTGTCAAAACCCATCCGGATATACGTCAGAATCTGGGCGGCATCCTCATCACTCAGGAAATCATGGGCGGGCATGACCCCACTATACGGTTTGCCTTTAACCGTTATCGGACCCGATAGCCCCTTTAAAACGACTTCAATGAGTTTTCGGCTACTCCCGCTCACCCACTCCGAGGCCACCAACGGCGGAAACCGGTTCCCGTCTCCATTCCCGTCATTCAGATGGCAAGGACCACAATAGGTATTATACAACTTGGCACCGGCCTGTAGGTTGCCTTTCTCCAAATTGTCCTTACTTTCATCCGGCATTCGGATGTTGTTACTGGTCAGCTTTCGTTTTTCCATAGCCGCCAGTTGTTTTGCACCGAATTTCTTTTTGTCGCCTTTATACAGAATGCGCCAGATTTTGCCGCGCACGCTATCGCTAATGTACAGGGAGCCATCCGGACCAATGGATAAACCGACCGGACGGGCATGGGCATCCGCCGTACTGACAATGGTTTCCAGTTGGGCAAAACCGTCGGCAAATACTTCCCAGGGGCCGCTCGGAAGGCCATTTTTAAAGGGAACAAAACACACGAAATAGCCCGATTGCGGATACGGGGCGCGAATTGTGGAACCGTGAAAAGCTATGAACGCTCCGTTTTTATACCGCTCCGGGAATTGATCGCCGGTATAGAATACCAGGTCGTTGGGAGCCCAGTGACCGGGAAAACCGATGATCGGTTTGGTCACTTCACTTGCTTTCCCTTCTTTTTTGCCATCGCCCCCATACTCCGGATTCAGGACTTTTTTCCCCTGAATCTGGTCATAGTAATAGTAGGGCCAGCCGCCGTCCATCCCTTCGGCCACTTTGAAAAATTCTTCGGAAGGCAAAACCGCACTTTGCCAGGCCGAATACAAATCGGGCCAGATGCGGGTGAAACTGTCTCGACCGTGTTGTAGGGCGAACAGGTTTCCGTCCTGCTTATTCCAATCCATCGCCACAATACTCCGAATCCCGGTCGCATACCGAACCCCGTCTTTCTGCACCTGATTCAGTTTATTGGCGTCAAACTTCCAGACCCCGCCATGCCATTCCAGCTCCTCGCAGGGCATCTTTCCGGGCGATCCCGGTTTCCGACTTACAACCTGACACACGTCGCCTGGTGCACCAAAAGGCACATACATGAACCCTTTATCATCGAAGGTAACGGGCTTAGCAACGTGTTCGACCCGGTACGGTTTGGCGGGGTAATCATCCGTTAAAACCACTTCCGTTTTGCTGTTGGGAACCAGCTGTCCCTTCACCAGTTTGTTCCGGTAAACCGTTGTCGCCGTCGAATAATAAAGGTAGCCGTTGTAAATCCGCATGGCCGTACCGTAGCTTTGCGGGTCTTGGTAGTCGCCGAAATGTCGGATAATATCCGCTTTTCCGTCACCATTAGTATCCCGCAGGGCTACGCTGCCTCCTTCGGGTGTGACGGCCCGGAGCTTCATGTAAATATCGCCGTTGTCGTTGACAGCAATGTGACGGCCTTTACCAACGCTATCCACGACAACCACAGCCTGAAAACCGTCGGGCAAAAATAGCTTTCCGTTATCAGCATCACCGGCGGGCAACCGATCCAAAGAACTTGAAAAAGCCCAGAAAAAGGCACTCACCCCCGCCAGGATAGTCGCTGAAAATAAAGATCTACCCTTCAGGCTTTTACGCGCATGAACGTTGTGCATGGATTGAAAGTAATAATGAGTAGTGGGTTGGTCAGGGTCAGGCGTTACTTGGTTAGTTACTTACTGAGTGTTGTTGGTATCATAATCCCGTTGGTGTCGTAAACAGGTATACCATCCTTCAGGGTGAGTTCGCATTCCAGCTTCTGCGTCCCCATCATTTTGTCCCGGTTGACATCAAAAAAACCGAACTTGCCCTTCCGCAGATTCAACACCGTAACATCAGCAATGGCTCCGACGGATAAATGCCCTAATTCCGTCCGGTTAATCACCTGAGCGGGTTTCCAGGTGCTGGCTTGGATGACGTCTTCCAGCGGCATTCCCAACGCCAGAAACTTCGACATGACATTCAGCATATCTTTCATGGCCCCGTTCATGCTGCCCGTATGCAGGTCCGTACTGATGGTGTGGGGAAAAAGACCGGCTTTGGTGGCTGGAAGGGCCTGCGTATACCGAAAACTGCCGCCACCGTGGCCCACGTCAAAAATGATTCCCCGTTCGCGGGCGGCTAATACATACGGTTTCAGGGTCTTGGTTTCGACATCCACAATGGCTTCCTTCGTTTCCAGCAGTTCGCCGTAGGTATGCGTAAAAATATCGCCCGGTCTTAATTTGCGCATCAGTAATTCTTCCAGCGATAACCGGGGCTTGCTGCCACCGAAATCGATCATGACGGGCAACCCGGCCAGCTTTCCGGCTTCGACAACCCGGTCCACCGCGACAAAATCCGGCTTATGAAAATGCGCCACTTTAAACCCGACAATGTATTCCTTGTGCTGTAAAGCCATTTCGGCCGCTACTTTCGGGTCCATGTAGTTGACATTCTGCTGTTCATCCGAATACTCATCGCCATACATACCCGCCCGGGATATATTCAGCAGGGATAACACCCGCGTCCGCGACCGATCAATGATATTTCTCTTGAATACGAGAAACTCTTTCCCGCCCGGTCCTCCGGCATCAACAATGGTGGTTACGCCCACCCGAAAGGTAAAACCGTCCGGACTCAGGGAGCTGAAACCGTTGCTCAACGCGCCGAAAGCGGCTGTACCGGCAAAAACGTGCCCGTGAATATCAATCAAGCCCGGCATCACATACAACCCGGATACATCGACAACTTCAGCGGCTTTCTTCCTGTCAATTTTAGCTTCCACGGCGGCAATGCGCCCCGCTTTGATGGCGACATCCACCACCCGGTTGATCTTGTTTTTGGGATCAATCACGTGCCCGCCCTGCAACAGCAAATCATACTCCTGTGCGGTGGCAAAGCCACTCATAAACAGCGCACTTATAAAAACAATAAATTTCATCATGACACTAGAAGGTTACACCATCCGGTTTGCCAGCATACCGGATGGCCTGTTTAAACGACTGCCCGTTTCAGTTCTTCCCTGATTCGGTTGGCAACAATACGGTCCTGACCGGGCTTTAACATAAACACCGTTATCCGGATGCTGTCGGGGTCTTCCCAGGAAATCACTTCGATCGACGGCGAACCTTCCCGAAGCCGCTTGCCGAGCTCATCCCGCGACAGTTTAATCACCTTAGTATCCCAGCCAATTTTCAGCGAAGGGTTGTGATTGGCAACCGGCGGAATAATCGTTTCGGTATATATGCCCCTGACCGACTTCACCTCTTTCTCAACCAGCGCAATACTTTTCTCCCAGGTTTCCCAGTCTTTCTGATGATCGCGCTTGATGTATTGATCCAGAGCAACCCACATCCCGATGATCTCTTCCTTATTGACTTTATGCCCCCGTGCGATTCCCGAACGTGGAGGAGCGTTTAGCCGGGCGGCCGCGATCAGGTCTTTCCGTCCCATCAGAATTCCGGCACTTTGCGGCCCCATCATGGCCTTTCCACCCGAAATACAGGCCAGATCAAACCCCATTTCATTGAATTTCCACAGATTTTCGACCGGCGGCACATCGGCGGCAATGTCAATCATGGTGGGGGTGTTGAGCTCTTTTCCGAGTTTTACCCATTCTTCCTGCTTGATTTTGCCTTCCGGCGCTTCCCGGTTCAGAAACCAGAGCAGGGCCGTTTTTTCATTGACGGCTTTTCTTAATTCCTCAACGGTTTCAATCAGGATGATTTTCACCCCGGTATTGGTCAGCGCTTTATGGTACCCGTTGGCGTGTGTTTTCTGGATAATTACCTCCGACTTCATCCCGGAATCTTCCAGGAAAGGCAACATGCCCGCCTTTTTCGCGTCCAGGCCTGTCAGAACACCCGCCATCCCGATCACCAGCGCCGACCAACAACCCGCCGTCACCATCGCGGCTTCGGCGCGGCATAATTTCGCAATGCGCTCACCTACTTTGTCCTGCACATCGTCGAGCATGGCGTACTGCTGCGCACTGCTGTGGATGGCCTGCAACACTTCGGGCGGCATCAGCGAAGCCGTCATGGTCGTGTAGTTACCGGCGGCATTGATAAAGGTCCGCAGGCCCAGTTCTTTGAAATAGTCGGGGGCCACGTCGGGCTTTATGCCTGCGCCCGTCAGGGATTCGGCCGCTCCACCGATCACCGGCAGCGCCGAGATGCTTTTCAAAACCTCTCTTCTACGCATGGTCTATTTCTTTTTGATTGAACTCCTTAAAACACCCACTAATCTGCTGAAAATCTGGCTATTTCTTAAATTTATCCGGTACAATAAACTCATATCCTTTGGGGGGCCACGGCCCGAGGCTCTGGCCCGTTGGCCGGGGGTTGGGCGGTAAAATGGGGGTTATCCCTTTGACATGGTAGGCAATGTTCAGGAAGGGCGTTTTGATTTCTTTCTGACCGTCCACCGATGAGCGAATCCCCATATCAATCATTCCACTCGTCAGCAGGGTGCGTTCAACGGGTCCCTGCGGTTTTTCGGTGACGAGGAACTTCTGAATGTTCAGGGTCAGGTAGCTAAAGTGGGAGTAGCTCATGCTGTGGTCCAGCACAAACTCCGTGGAAACCACTTTTCCGTCGGCATGAGCCGCGTACGCCCACCCTTCCTTGACGTACTCATCCAGCATGACAATGGCGCCTTTCGTACCGTCATTGTAGTTGATAATAACCGCTCGCGGCTCTTTGACCAGCTCCCGCATGTTGCCGGATGCGTGGCCTTTAATCCGGTTGGAGGCTGCCATGACCAGTTCACCCGAAATTTTACCGGCATCAATGGCTTTCCAGACCGAATCGCCAATCAGCCCCTGCACACTGGCCACGCCCGTTTCGCCCCCCGCCCGGCGTTCCACCATGCATTGCAGAATTTCGCAGACGTGAAAACCGTAGGCGTCGAGCGAAGCATATCCGATGGCAACGGCCTCTTTGATTTTTACCCCCAGCGGGTGCACCAGCAGGGGGTCGCGCCAGCAGTAGGGCAGCGAAGACCCGGCCATCATCGGCACCTTCAGTTCCTGGGCCCGGTCGTACACCCACTTGCTGTCGAGCCAGCTATACGCCAGGTGTTTGTCCGTAAAGACCGGAACCGACCGGTTTGACGCATCAAATACCCGGAAAATCTGCTCCAGATAATTCATGCGCGGGTACATCTTGATACCGTACCGGCTTTTGGGGTATTCGCCATGTTCGCCCACGTAAATGACGGCATCAACGGCTAGTTTGTCCGTCCCCAGGGTCAGGGCTTCCGCAATGGTGGGATAGACTTTGGCATTATTCATTTTGGCAATGCGCACGCCCGTATCGTTGTCACCAATCTGGTCAATCCAGACCGAAACAATCTCCACGTCGGGTTCCACCAGGCCATCATCGGTCGGAATGCCGGCAAACAACTTGGTACCAATGACGTCGGCGTGGGCGCTGTTGCGGTAAATATTGGTCAAAAAAGCAATTTTTTTCTTAGGTCCCGCGCCAGTTTTCGGGCCACTGGTCAAAAACTCCTCCAGCTTCGTACCGCTTTCAGGGTCCTTGTCCCATAGCGGCACCAGGCTCAGGCCCGCGAAACCGATTGATTTTTTCAGAAAATCCCGGCGCTGATTCGTATTCGTTTTTTCCACGGTTTTGGGTTAGTAAAGAGGTTAGTCGTTCAGCAGTTAGAATCCAATGGCGTATCCATTGCGTCGGGGGTCGGCCCCGCCCATGAGCCAGCCGGATGTAGGATCGATGGTGACGCCCTGCGCCCCGCCCACCGTCATCGTCCAGTCGCCTAGGCTCGTATCCAGCTTGAAGCCGAGTTCTTTCAGGGTCTGGAGCGTTTTGGGTGGGATGCGCGTTTCGATGATTACTTCTTTGGCGGGTACGCTGCCCAGTTCGTCTTTCCAGCGAAAACGGGGGGCGCTGATGGCATCCTGAATGTTCATGCCAAAATCAATGACGTTCATGGCGACCTGGGGCACCGATTGTAAAATTCCGAAGCTACCCGGCGACCCGACAACCAGGTACGGTTTTCCGGCTTTGTGGAACTGCATCATCCCGCCAATGCACCAGCTAACGCCTTTGCCCGGCTCAAAGCTACTGGCGAGCCCTGGCTGAAGGCTCATCCACTCCAGCGCATTGTTGAACACCACGCCCGTTTTACCGGCCACATACCCAGAGCCAAAACCGCCCCCGTGGGTCTGGGTAATCACCACGACGTTGCCCCACTTATCCACCGCCGAGAGACTGGTCGTCGCATACCGGTATTTGTCGTTGTTGGCAACCTCAATGACCGGCTCCGGACGCAGCCGATACGACTGTTTTTTCTGATCGGCAAACCGTTTTTTCACATTGGCCACCACCTTTTCGCGCTGTTTCTGGATGTATTCCTCCGACACTAGCTCGTTAACCGGAACCTTCACAAACGCCGGATCGCCGATGTATTTATCCGAATCCAGACGACTCAGGGCAATGGCTTCCATCAGATGGGCCAGGTATTCGGCGCTGTTGTGGCCCATCTTTTTCACGTCGAACCCTTCCATGATTTTCAACGTCTGAAGCTGTTGCAGGCCCATGCCCGGTGGCGGGTTGTTGTAGACCGTATACCCACGGTATTGCACCGAAAGCGGGGCGGTCCACTGCACTTTATCGGGTACGGAGGCCAGGTCTTCCAGGGTGATAAATCCACCATCTTTCTGAAAAGCCGCAGCAATTTCCCGGGCAATTTCGCCCTTGTAGAACACATCAATACCGTCTTTGGCAATCCGTCGCATCGTTTTCGCCAGCGGCTTGTTGCTAAACTGGTCGCCGACTTTATAGCCCGATTGATCCGGTTTGAGGAAGATGGCAGCCGCTTCAGGATGGGGAGCAACGCGCTGCGTGATGCCGTCCCACATGGCCTGATCGTATTCCGTCACCGTCACGCCCTGTTCGAGGTATTGAATCGTGGGTTCAAAAACATCCTGGAGGGATTTGGTGCCGAAATCTTTCAGGGCCCGGTTCCAGCCCGCCAGGTTGCCGGGTACCGCCACCGTGCGCGGCCCGATGCCCTCCATCCGGCCACCGTGCCCCGCGCCGTCGTCAAAGCGGATGATGTCCTTCACTTTCTGAACATCAAAGTTTTTGGGAACCCAGCCGCCAAAAACGAGCGAACGGACTTTTTTATCCTTGGCTGAATAAAAAAGCATATACCCCACGCCACCCGTGCCCGACATAAACGGCTCGACGGCATTGAGCGCAGCCGCAGCGGCCACCACGGCATCAATGGCGTTGCCGCCCTTTGCCAGCATTTTCTGACCGGCCAGACTCGCCAGCGGATGAGCGGCCGTAACCATCCCTTCCCGCCCCATAGCCGGTGGTCGTAGGTTTTGTTTAGCCGCCTGAGCCCATACGGTGCCTGTCGAAAACAGCGCAATGAGTAGACTCCACAACAATCCTTTTCGCATCATCGTATCGCTTTATTTTAATTCCACAATCATCTCAATTTCAACCGGAATACCCATTGGCAGCGAACCCATCCCGACCGCCGAACGGGCATGACGGCCATTTTCGCCGAAAACATCCACCATAAGATCCGAGAAGCCGTTGATGACCTGGGGGTGTTTGTCAAACTCCGGCGTCGCATTCACCATGCCCAATACTTTCACAATTCGCTTGACTTTATTCAGATCACCGACATGGGATTTCAGGGCACCCAGCAGCGAAATGCCGGTTAATCGGGCCGCTTCCTTGCCCTGATCGACGGTTAGCTCCTTTCCCACTTTTCCTTTTACGTATTCGCCGTCCGCCTGTACCGGACCATGTCCTGATACAAACACCAGCTTGCCCACCGTCACGGCCGTAACGAAGTTCGCGATCGGCTTACCCGGCGCTTTCAGCGTGATTCCCAGCTCCTTGATTCGTTTTTCGGGATCAATCGGTCTATTTTGGGCAAGACTAGCCGGTATCGTGAGGGTTAGCAGTAGCAACAGCGAAAAGAAAAATTTCATAACGGTTTTCATTACTGACATCAATTTGGGTGAACAACTACGTTTACGTTCTCCGAATTCGGTTTTACACCTCTTCGAAGGGGAATAAAGGAACACGACGATTTTTATGAACCAGTTGGGTCATATCAGCCTGAGTCACCCCCGGCGTGTTGACCTGCACCACCGTTTGACAAACCGGGGCATACGCAGCCAGCGGAGCAATCACTCCTTTGGCAACCAGGACGTCAAATTCAGCGGGTTCAATGCCGCACGAAAGCAATTGATTCAGGCTAAAGGGAGGTACCCGGCGGGTGGTTACCATGATCAGGCTGCCCTCGCTGGTCTCGACGACCACCGTTTTTCCCATGGCGTAATTGACTTGTCCGCCATGCCGGGCCGCAGCTTCCGTAAAATTTCCGTCGGAAATCGTGACGAGCCGGACCCCTAACGAAAGCTTTTTAACGCCTACTCGAACCGTTCCCGTAATGGTCAGTTCAAACGAATCACTGAGTTCATAGGACAAGGCCGTCTGAACCGCTTCCGGATCGTACAGGCATACGAAATACCGGAGTTTTGGGGTGGCCAGTAATCCCTCCAGGATACAAATATTGTTTCCTGGGCTTCCCCCGCCAATGTTATCCCCCATATCGAGGAGCAAAACCGGCTTCGGGCTGCGTTCAGCGATATCCAGTGCCTGATGGACATCATTCCTGACGCCCACAAAATCCTTCCGGTTTTTAATCAGATACGACTCAAGCGCGTGCCCAACCTCCGTGGCCAGATCAATCCGGTCGTCGCTAACCACCAGCAGCGATGTTCCCATCTCCGGCACATCGGCATACGGAAAACCGAGTAAAATGCTCAGCGAAAGTATGCCCGGCCGTCCGGAAAGCGCTGCGGCCAAGTTATACAGACTCAGGCAAGGCTCCTGGCTGGTAAACTGCTGTTCGATGCTGATCGAAAGGGGCGCCTGGATCAACACCTGACGGGGCTGCACCTCCCCTTTCAGCATCCGCACCAGAATCCGAGCCGCTTCCTCGCCGGTCTGCCGCATATCCACGTGCGGGTTTTTCTTATAAGACACCAGGCAATCGGTCATTTCCACCATCCGGGGGCTAACATTGGCGTGGAGATCCAGCGTACCGACAATGGGAATGCCAGGGCCGACCCGTTGCCGGACCTGCGCCAGCCAATAACCGTCCATATCGGCCTGGGTCTGGCTCACCCCGGCTCCGTGCGGAACCACCAGACACGCATCAACGGGACCCGCCTGCTTCAGCCCTTCCAGCAGTTCAGTCAACAGAAAGTTCAGGGTCTGGGCTTCTACCGGCCCGCCCGGCGTGGCCTCAGCAAACAGGACCGGTATAAGTTCAATTCCGGCGCGATCCAGAACCTCGATCATACCGCTGATTTCGTGGTGCGCGCCCTCGTACTCTTGCCGGATGGCTTCCCCTTTCAGGTAATGTCCTTTTTTAAAATCGTCCAGGGTGGTCAAGCCCTCTACGAACGTATTTGATTCATGATAAATACCGACCAGTGCAACGCGTAACGCCATCATTTTCAAGTGTTAATAAAGTCGCCGAATCCTAAACCGATGCTTTTTTCCGCAAAGCCCGACGGGTTTACGGTTCCTTTTGAGTCTTTTCCTGCGTTGAACTGCCCCAGTAGGAAGCCAGCATGGAAGCGGGCAGTCCCATCAACGGTCCGCAGATGGCGGAAGCGAGTCCGAGGGTTCCCACCTTGCCCATGACCTTGGCAATGCCGGAAACCATTCCCGCATTTTGCATCCCGGTCGTTATGGCGATGGTGCGGCAATCTTTTTCGTCCAACCGCAAAAGCCGTCCTATCCAATACCCTAACGTGAAGCCGGAAACCAGCAGCAACAAAACCGCCAGCAGCAACCGCAGTCCGATGGTTAGAATGCTTTCCCGGCCCGATGCGATAATAATGGCATTGATCAGAATGATACCCCCCATCGAAACATACGGCATGGCCTCCTGTAACCATCGGGCATTGCCGCTGGTTACTTTGTTAAAGAGCAATCCAGCCCCGATGGGTAGCAACACCATTTTCATCATGCTCCACAACATGCCCAGTACATCAATCTCAATGTAGCCGCCCGCGAATAATTTCATCAGCAGCGGAATCAACAGCGGAGCCATGAGGGTCGTAATCGAGGTGATGGTAATCGCCAGCGCCACATTGGCTTTGGCCAGCAAGCTGAATAAACTGGCCGTTACGGACGTAGAGGCACATCCGAGCAAAATCAAACCGGCCGCGATCTCGGCAGGAAAACCCATGACATTGGCAAGGATATAGCTCATCACGGGCATAACGGTGTACTGGGCAATGACGCCGACTATAACCGATTTGGGCGACTTCGACAACGCGATAAAATCTTTTACGCCCATCGAGCAGCCGGTACCAAACATGATCAATTGAATCAGCGGGGTAATCAGTGTGGCCAACTCGAACCCGTTTACTTGGAGAAAATAACCGGGATAATACAGGGCCATAACGGTTACCCCCAAGATAAAAACCGTGAAAGCCAATCCTTTTACTGGCGCAAAACCCCGGAAAGCAATGGATAATAAAACCATGCCCAACACAAAAGCCGGCCCGGCTTCGGCCAAGTATCCAACAGACATCTGGTACCCGGTGTACATCAGGCAGCCCAGGGCCACCGTTAGAATACCCCCGTAAATCAGCCGTTTATTCAAAAGTGTATGGGTTTAGAAGTCAATCTTTTTAAACGCATCTACTTGCGTCTTTGTCATGGGTCGTTGGCGACCCCGCAAACCAATCCTAACGATTTCAATCCGGTTCCTGCCGGTGGCCCTTCACAGCCATTTCCGCGCGATCACGTCCGTGAATAAGTCCACCCCATCGGATTATTCAAACAGAATTTTACCGAAGAATTCGGGTAAATGAAAGTTGGGTTTGGGATGATCGACGAACGACCAGGTCAGCCAATGCGGGTTACTGGTTCGGCTCCCGGTTTTATAGAAATTTGCCTTCCAGACAGCACCAGGCTTAGGAATTGTCAGGTTTGAAAACTGTTTTAATAGTGAGAAGGGAATGCGGCATTCGATCGTCCAGGTAACGGGTTCGGTGAGTTCGGGATCAATCACCTTTGGTAAGGAATGCGCAATTTCGATTTGGTCGATGCTTTTGGCGTCCAGTTTGGTAAACGTCGTCCACGGTTTGGTGACGTAAAAGATCAGGGGTGTTCCTCCGGCGTTTACCTCCAGATTAAAATAGTGCAGGGGGGTGTCGCTATCCGGCGCAAAGAAGAATTCGACGCAGGAATCACCGGAGACATTGCCGTTGTATTCCGTCACCGTGCTTTTTACAAACTGATCTTTTACCTTGAAAATCAAATAAATATTATTGTCGTCGTATAAAAGCTTGGCTTCCGTTTCGGGTGTAAATTTTGGAATAGCACCCATGTATTGGGTAATTTTCACGGAATTGGCGCGCTTCCACTCCTTTTTATCCCACGCGCCATCAATCTTCATCGGTTTTTTCAGCCTGGTGACTTTGTAGGCTGACTGGGCCTGAACTCGCACAGCAGCTCCTAACAGACAGACGACTACAAGTGTCGAAAGAAATACTTTTAGCAGCTGGAAGAAACTCACAGGCTTCCAAAAAAAATAAGGATTATTATACAAAGTGGGATGCATTTACGCTGTAATAACTATGAAGAACCAAATAATAAATAACGATCTTAATCAAAAACAAATTTATATATCGCTTCCGGGACAGCCTTATACTATTTTTCGCTTTTCCGGTACAATTTTTTGGAAGGCATTATCATCAGGTTGGCTTGTGCGTTGTGAAACAACAAAATTGTACGAAACGCAAGCTGTGGGAGTAGTATTAGGGCGACTCGCTCATGATCTCTATGATTTATTTGCTTTTCAAAAAAGATAGGAACCGTCAAACACTAAAAACTGACTGATGAATAGGACTGCAACCTTCGGGCAAGAGTTGGTTGAGCGCATCAAAATCACTTACCTTACAGGGGTAGTTATCGACGAGAAGATATCATAATTTTTCAACTACCGTTTCCATGAATCGACTGGCATGAATTACACTTACTGAATAAGCTAACTTTAGCAAAGCTTTCTTTCAGGGAAGGCTCCGCCATGAAGACGGATAAAACTTCATTGAATACCTCTATGGTTGGGCGTTTATTGAAACCGCCTTTGACGGAGATTCAATCCACTTAATCAACTCTCCTTATTTTATCAAGGTAGCGGTTATGGCCTGAAATTGAGACAGTCTGAGCATTATTCAATAGCTTTGAGTTAAAATTTTGTTGCGCTGATGGAACGTAAACAGCCTCCGATCGTACCGGTACGTGGTGAAAGCGAGCAGGTGGGCGACCGGGTAAAAAAGTACCGACGATTGCGTAATCTCTCCCAGGAAGAACTGGCCGAGCTAGCTAGTCTTTCGGTCCGGACCATCCAGCGGCTTGAAAAAGGCGAATCCATCGGGAGTGCCTATACCCTGCGTACATTGGCTACGGCTTTGCAGGTAAGCCCCGATGCGTTAATTGCTTCGCCACCGCCGACATCCGACCCGCCCCTGCCTTCAGCCACCTTAAGTTACCTGCTGATCCTGAATTGGAGCGCGCTGGCCGGGATCGTGATACCGCTGTCCAATATTATCGTACCGGCCATCCTGCTCTGGCGACGGCGACACGATCAACTGGTTCAGGAGCGCGGTCGGCAGATGATCAGTTTCCAGATTCTTTGGACGCTCGTTACCCTGGGTATGATGCTGGCTATTCCCTTGCTGTTAGCCGGATTGTCGGTGCCAGTAGGCGGGCCTTTACCCGTATTTATCCCGGTGTATTTCATTTGCCTGATCGTTAACGTATTCTTCCTGTTTCGGATCGCCTTGCACTTGCCCGATCCGGCTCCTTTTCTAGACAAGGTTCCTAAGTTTCTGTAAATCAACCCTGTCATGTAATTGTCGGGAAAATGTCGTTCTGTTTTCAGGGGCAAAAAAGCTAAGGCGTGGAAATTTGCAACCTCAATCCAAACGGAGCATTCCACCCAACTGATGAACAGAGCTATCTTTTTTTTACTGGTGATGAGCGGCTGGGCTTTTAGGACTCATGCACAGCGCGTCGAACAGCAAATTGGCGAGTTGGTAGAGGCTTACGCCCACTTAGGGAAATTAAACGGCAGCATCCTCGTGGCCACGCAGGGAAAAGTCTTATTCCAGAAAGGCTATGGCTACCAGGATGTGCGGAAGAAGACGCTCAATGACACCGCCACCGTCTACCAGATTGCTTCGGTCACCAAGACGTTTACCGCAACGCTGGTCCTAAAGCTGGTCGAATTAAATCAACTCTCACTGGCCGATAAAGTAGCCCGGTTTTATCCCTACTTTCCCAAAGGCGACAGCATCACAATCGAACAGTTGCTCGCCCACACCTCCGGCATAACTAACCAAGAATCGGAGGTGAAGACGGCGGTGGGTTCCGATGAAGACCGGTTTCTGGCGTCTTTCAAAGACCAACCGTTTGATTTTAGCCCGGGAACGGACTGGAAATACAGCAATGCGGGCTACATTCTGCTGGGTTATATCATCGAGCGGGTAACGGGCATGAGTTATTACGAGGCCGTTAGGGCTTACCTCTTCAATCCGCTTCGGATGAACCACAGCGGCTTTGATTTTAAAAGCCTGGCCAGTAAACACAAGGCAACGGGCTACTGGGAATACCCGGAAAGCGATACGGTGCAGGCGGCAACGCTCATCAATTACGAGGGGCCTCGTGCCGCCGGAGCCATATATTCAACCATTGGGGATCTTTTTAAATGGCACCAGGGGTTACAGGCGGGAAAGATCGTTGGTCTGCCGTTACTCCATCAGGCCTATCAGCCGGTCAAGAGCAACTACGGCTATGGCTGGATCATTGATTCGGTGGCCGGGGCCAAAGTGGTCTGGCACAGTGGTGATATCTGGGGATTTAAGTCGGAGTTAGCCCGTGTTCCAGCCGATGATATCTGCATCGTTATACTCAACAACATCGAAGAGGTGGATCTGCATAGCATCACCCATAAAATCCTGGCCATTCTCTACCACCAGCCTTATCAGCTACCCGCCCGCAATATGGTTCAGCTCAGCCCGTCGGAACTGCGGGAATACGTGGGTGCGTATGAACTGCGGCCGGGGGAATGGATCAAGGTAACCGTCGAGCAGAACCACCTGAAGGCAACCACGAACCGGAAACAGGAACTGTACGCCCAGAAAAAGGACTATTTTTTATTGGACGACGGGAAGGAGCATCTGGGTGTTACGTTTAATCGCAATGCCTCGGGCCAAGTGACGAATTTATCCTTTACGCTGGGGGCACAAACAATGATCTGTCCCAAAAAAGAGTAAGCGTTACGTTGATATACTTCAGATTTCGGCCAAAACCTTTCTCAATGAGCCGATAGACTTCTTAAGCTTAGCTATATAAATAGGCACTTAACAGACTCTATATCAAAGGGATACAGGCAAAAAACTAGTCGAAAAAGTAGCGAATAAACTCCTGGTTTAGGTTAATCCACCAAGTTCATTTTCACTGAACGAATGTCCGGTTTGAATAAATCGCTTTTCCTGCACGACGTTACGCTGGTTCAACCAAAATTATAGAAAATAAGGGCAACGGTAGCCAATGAGGCCGGATGTGTTGACAAGTTATTGATCAGGATTTGTTGTATGGCTTGGTGCCAATCAATCCATCGATTATAGCTTATTTTCACCGCGGTGAGCGTTTGGTTTCGCCCAAGATTAGGTACGAGCCGTTGTAGGCCGCAAATACGCCGTATCCCCCCACAATATTCGAAAAGAGCACGGTCGGTTCCGCGAAATATTGCCCCTGACTCACAAACTGTTCCCGCAGGGCGATGTGGTAGCGGTAATAGTTTTCGTCGGTGGTGAAAAGTGCCCCCACAATTTGCTTTGTCTGCGTACCGGTTTGAGGACCCGATAGCAGCGTGTGCGTACCGTTTATGAAGCGTCGCTCACCTATCTGACCGGTTTCCCGGTCCAGGTAGAACGCAGGGCGGCTCGTCTGGCGACTTATCAGAAGCCCGGTCGCTGCGTCAACAACAGTTTGATTCACCTCAGCCCACCCCCGGTAGTAACTCGCGGGTTGTCCGGGTTTTGGCTTCGCCGGTGCGCTCCAGGAAAGTGTTGTGGTGTAGGTTGTCAAGGCAGCATCGGCACTGTTGCGGGAAACCGTGGAGTCAATCGCAATTCCTTCGAGTGGAATAACTTCCGGTACTGTGGCTTCCGCCGTCACGCTGCGGTTGCCGCTCATGCTGACCGTCAGGCGGTAGGTTCCTCCAGAGCGGATTCGAAACCCGTTGCCGGGAACCGCGCGGTAATACATCAGCTTGTCGTTGTAAACGAGTTGAATGCTCTGACTGCTGTCACTTAGCAGGACAACCGCATCTTTGACAACCAGCGATTCCGCAAAGGACGAAACAATCCTCGGTTCCGACATGGCGACTTTGGCCGCTATCACCGTGTCCTGCGGAGAAATGAAGCAGATAACATACGGTTTTGTCACCCGATCAATTGGCAACACATCGACTGAAAGCTCATCGACCGAGCGGATACAGCCCCCCGCCAGCAACGTGCCCAGAAAGAATAGCAGGTATCGCATGGCTCAAAAGGAAAAAAGGTAGTTTAGCGATGGCACAAAGGTGAACAACGACACCCGACGGAGCGAAAGTGCACCGTCCCTGTTCAGCCTCAGATCGTAAAAAAAGGGATTCCGACGACCGTATACATTGACGGCCCCCAGTTCGATCCGGTGCCGCAGGCGTTTTCGACCCAGATCAGCCGCCAGCATCACATCGAGCCGGTGGTTGGCTTCGGCCCGAAAATTACTAAAGGCCGTTCGTACTTGAAGCAGGGGTGTTTCCGTACCAAATAACAGCTCCGACGGGGTGATGGGTAAATCTGCCTTGCCGAGTCCCAGATGGCCAAAGCTCGGTACCCCGGAAACAGGTACCGAGAAGGGGTTGCCTGAACTATACGTCCAGGCCGCCGACAGGTGCAAACGGGGCGTGAAGCGGTACAGACCACTCACCGAAACGCTGTGCCGCCGGTCGTGTAATGGGTAAAATTCACGGCCTCTGTTGAGATCGGGAAACTGCCACTGTGTCACGGCCCAGGTGTAATTCAGCGACCCGGTCAGGCGACCTGTCCGGGATTGCAGGGTCGTTTCGAGTCCAGAAGCATTGCCGTTCCCGGAGGTTACATTCCGTTCCCAGTTGAAGTCAGCCGCGCGTTCGGCGCTGGTAATTCCGATAAAGGAAGCGGCATCCCGGTAGCTGATCACATGGCTCATCCGTTTTTGGTACGCTTCGACAGTTAGTTGCCAACGGGGGTTGAAATCATGTACATACCCCAAAACCACCTGTCGAGCCCGCTGCGGTTTGATCTGATCGGTCGCCGGAACCCAAAGGTCAGTTGGTAACCCCAAACCCGTGTTTGACAACAGGTGAATAAACTGATTCATGTCGGACAACGAACCCCGAAGCGCCTGTTTGTCGGTGAGTTTGACGGCCACCGAAAGGCGGGGCTCGGCCCGCACGTAGGTTGACTGGTGGACGCGGTACATCGTCAGTCGTCCGCCGAGGTCCAGTTTGATTCGGCCGCCCAGATCCCAATGATCTTCCGCATACGCGGAGGTTTCCAGTGATTGCGTCCGTTCCTGCCCACTTCGGTTGCCCAAAGCCGAAACGGTCGTAATCTGAAAGCCATTGAGCCGGTAGGCACGGTAGGTACTGTTTACGCCGAATTGCAGGTGGTGGTTCGTCGCCGGAAAGTAGTCGAAGTCCGCCTTGAAGGTCAGGTCCGTAATGCCGTCGAAATACCGCCAGAGATTGTTTATCTGACCCGCGTTCGGCTCCACCGTCCGGATGAATTTTCGATGGGTTTCGAAATCATAATTACTGAAAACTAGCGATGTATTGCTGAAAAGTTTTTCTGAGAACAAGTGGTTCCAGCGAAGGTTACCCGTCTGGTTCTGCCAGGTCAGGACGTTGTCCCACCGTTGCACCCGGGTTATGCTGTCTCCTCCCCCAAAGTAATTCCGGCCAAAATACCCGCTCAGAAAGACCGTATTCCGACGATCAATAGTAGCGTTTAGTTTGGCATTAATGTCGTAGAAATTAGCCTTCCAGGCCGTACCGGTAAAATTTTCAATCACGGATGCAACGAACTTACCGAGTACCGGGCTCAGGTTGGAGTGCCGGGCGGCCAGCAGAAACGACGCTTTATCGCGCACCAGCGGCCCCTCTACCAGCAGGCGGGACGCAACAAGACCGGTCCCGACCGAACCTTTGAATTCCTGTTTATTTCCGTCCCGCATGGTCATGTCCACCACCGACGACAAACGGCCCCCGTAGCGGGAAGAAAAACCGCCTTTTTCGAGTTTTACATCCTTTAGCGCATCGACATTGAACGCCGAGAAAAAACCAAACAGGTGATTGGCATTATAAACCGGCGCTTCGTCGAGCAGCAACAGGTTTTGGTCCGCCCCACCTCCCCGGACGTGCAGACCCACCTGGCCGTTTAGCCCCGGCTGAATGCCCGCAACAAACTGCAAGGTACGCAGTACATCTTTTTCGCCCAGCAGCGCGGGCGTTTGGGCAATTTGTGCCGCCGGGAGTATCAACTGACCGGTTTTAGCTGAGCCAAAGGCATTTTGGCCAGTGGCATTTGTCAGCACCACTTCGTCCAATACATTGTTGGAAGTCATTTCAATATCCAGCGAAATGGGGGCTTTGGGGCTTAGTCGCTGATAAAATCGCTGATAGCCAACCATGGAAACTACCAGTTCGACGGAATCGCTGGTAGGAACGGAAAGCGCGTAGTAGCCATACCGATTTGTGGTCGTGGAAGAATTTCCTGCGTACACCGTCGCGCCGTTGACCCGCTCCCGGCTGCCCATTTCGCGCACAAAACCGCTGACGAGAACCTTTCTTACGGCACGAGACGATGGTAAGGGTTCCTTCGGCTTCGCCCGATCGGCCTCGATCAAATAGCATCCATCCAGTTTTCGGAAGTGCAGCCCGGTTCCGGTCAGGGCCGTTGATAAAATCGTTTCGGTGGCGTCTTTCCAGTTGACCGGCCCGCCCACCGTCAGGCCATTCAGCAACCCTTTATCGTACAGAAAATAAATTCCCCGCTTTTGGTTTAACGTTTGCAGCAAACTTTCCAGCGCCACAGGTGTTTGCGCACGGGCGAATAGACCAATCAACAGAAAGCCCATTAACGTGCAGTACTTCCAGAGGTAAGCGCGTGTACGATTGCGTACTGATGTATCCATCGCGTGGTTTACCGAGTCAGGACATACGTAACACCAGCACGTTCAACCCGCAAACCGTTGTATCGGGCTACGATATTCAGCACATTTTCGGGGTCTTTTAGGGGCAAAATACCGACAAACCGGCGATCCTGATCGGCAGGTGACTTGACCTGGATTTTCATCCCGAATTGATCCTCAATCAATTGGATGGCTTCGGTCAGCGTCACGTTATCAAAAACCAGTTGATGCCGTAGCCAGGCGTCATACCGGTCCGGTTGCACATTTCGACGACTGATCATTCCGCTAACACTGTCCAGCTCGGCCATTTGTCCCGGCGCTAATGTCAGCGTCTGTCCACCGGAATTGCCGCTGACCCGTACTTTTCCCTGGTTCAAGACCACCCGTTTGCGGTTCGCACGGCTGGTCATAGTGAATTCGGTTCCCACGACTTCCACCCGAAACGGTCCATTGGTTGCGATTCGGAAGGGGGCATTTGTGCTCAGATGCTGCACCGCAAAAAACGCTTCTCCATCCAGCTTAACCTCCCGGTCCTGATTCCAGGTCTGCCGGTATTCAACGCGTGAATGGCTGTTTAGCGTAATCCGTGATCCATCGGGTAGCTCAACCGCTTTCTGCTCCCCGTAAGCAGTCTGGTAAATAATCGGCTGGCTTTTCCACATGTAGTAGCCCAAAAAGCCACTGACCAGTACCAGCGAAGCGGCCAGAAGCCACCAAGTCCGGGACAATCTAGTCCGGGGCACTCCAGCCCGGGACCGAAATACGGAGCGTTTGGGCGACCAATCGACAGACGGGCTTTTTTCGCGATCGCTGATCAAGCCTTTTAGCTCAGCCAGCGATTGCTCCATATCTGGCTTTTGGCCATTCAGCATATCGTAAATCTGCTCCGCTTCTTGGAAGGCTGACAGATTAGGGGGGTGGCTGCGCTGCCAGTTCGTCCAAAAAGCAATGGCGGCTGGATCGCTGCCCCTTCGGTAGGCAACGAAACTGTCGTCCAGTAGAAAATCGTCAGTCGTATATTTATTAAACTCCATGAATGCCGTGGGTAACCGGAAAGAGGGCCGGATTTTTGGTTCTGATTAATAGTACGGGTAGAATACAAAATCTCACAAACCGAATAGAAGAAAAATCAGCCACCAGATGTGAATGATCCCAATTTTTTCTTTCGAACCAATGGTTAGTGTCTGTCGCAGCACTTTGAGGGCCGATGAGAGGGTGTTGTAGACAGTATTGATGTTCATCCCGGTCTCCTCGGCAATTTCTTCATTGCGCTTATTGCGAAAGAAGCGCATTTCGATCAGTTCGCGCTGGCGCGGAGTAAGTTGCCCGATGGCCTGACGGAGCCGGTTGCGAAGGTCCTCCTGCTCCTGTCCCTGCACAATGATTTCCTCGTAGGACGGCTCGATATCGACTTCTAGATCGGTCAGTTCCGTATACCGTTCCCCACGGCTAAACTCTTTGATCAGCTTGCGACGGAGAGCCGTAATCAGGTAGGAGCGGATATTGGCTACCTCAGGCAAGTTTTTACCCCGTTCCCACAGGTCAGCATAAATCTGATTAATAGCGTCTTTGGTGACCGTCGCCGTAAAACCAAAGTACATCCCAAAATTGAGAAGGTCATGGTAGGTCAATCGGTATAAGGCGCTCAAACTGGCTGAATCTTGCTGTTGCAGGCCATGCCATAACGACTGGGGGATTTCAGGCATGGATTGGGGCATACTTGTGGGTTAGGGTTCATCGGTGACAAAGTGGGTAACCCCTTGGTCAATTAAAATGTTTTCATCCATCAGAATACGTGTAGGTAGCCAGAAATCCATCTGGTTTCCGATAAGCCACGTTTACCCGGCTCATCCTTCATCGGGATAATTCGGCTTCAACGATTGAAAGATGATGCAATCGGGTCCCGCCAAAATTACTTTAAAAAAAGTAAAAAAAAATTTGTGAGATCGGGTCAAGGCCCCGCACTATGAGATGAAAGACCCCTCGGGGCCATTGTTTCATACCACATCTTATAACCATGTTTATGACATCCGTTCGATCTTTGATCCGATCCTTCTACCACCGCAACCTGGCGGTCCTGCTGGTGGCCAGCTCGATGCTGGTTACCCTCGCAAGCTGTAACAAAGACGACACGACCGATCCACCAGCCCCGCAAACCATCACCGATATCGTCGTTAGTAACAATGACTTCAGCCTCCTGGAAGCCGCCGTCGTTCGGGCGGGCTTAGCCGATGCCCTCCGGTCGGGGACACTCACCGTGTTTGCCCCCACCAACGCGGCCTTCCAGGCCGCTGGCTTTGCCAATGAAGCCGCCATCA
>NZ_BAAGWE010000014.1:0-74416 GCF_054780515.1 Larkinella harenae
AATCTAAGATCCCCTCGGGTAACAGAAAACGGACTAAGGCTTGATAAGACTCTTGCAAGGAACTCAAAATTGATTCTGCGCAAAAAAACTACTTTTTTCCACGCCCCCCAAATTCCCCGACTGATCCCCAAAAACTTCCGAACTCGCCCAGTCAAACGAATAAAACAAAAAGCACCTATCTCTGACAGATAGGTGCTTGATACGTTATCGCTATGAAGCGTTTTTGAGAGCCCCCAGTCGGGATCGAACCAACGACCTACTGATTACAAGTCAGTTGCTCTACCAGCTGAGCTATGGAGGCAATCGATTTAGTATTTTCTAAATCTGGTGCAAAGATAGTAATTTTAGTTTCTCGGTCAAATAAATGAGCTTTTATTTCATAAAAAAGCCCATTTATTCAGTTATTGCGCTTCCCGGATGACCTTTAGTTGGTGCTTAAGATCCTCCAATTGTTTCTGGGCCACCTGTATTTTCTTATCGATGTCAGCCCGCAGTTTTTCAGCCCCTTTCGAACGACCAAAGAACTCAATGTTATTGTTATAGACCGCAATATCGTTCTCCAGGGTGGTCATCTTACGGCGAATATCGCCCTCTTTCTTGTACAAATCCCGCGACGAACCGCTTTCACGAATCATCTCGGCTTCGTTTTCCAGCGTCAGGCGCTCTTTTTCCTTCGACGAGATTTTGCCATTGGCACCCACAAAGGTATTGACGGCGTTGATATAGCGTTTCTGAATCGATTGCATGTCTTTTTTCGGTACGTAACCGATTTGCGCCCATTCTTTTTTGAACGCATTCAGTTGCGACAAATCCGCGTTTTCGCTGGCAGCAGCGGCTTCAATACGCTCGCAGAGCTGGGTTTTCTTCGCCAGGTTCTCTTCAAACTCCCGTTCGACTTCCTGATTCCGCGACCGCTTTTTGTTGAAAAAGGCATCGCAGGCGGCTTTGAAGCGCTCAAAAAGCGAATCCTTAAATTTCTCGGGAACCTGACCAATGGTTTTCCACTGCCGTTGCAGTTCTATCACACGCTGCGTCGTTTCGGCTGACTCTTCACCGGATTCCAGAATCGCTTCAACGGCTTCACACAATTGAGTTTTAGCCTTGAGATTCTGCTCCCGTTTGCTTTCCAGCTGCTTGAAAAATTCGCCTTTGTGGTGAAAAAACTGCTTCAGAGCCGCCCAAAACTTTTTACTCAACTCTTTGCCTTCTTCCCGGGGCATAGGACCACGAATACCGTTCCAGCGATCCTGAATCGTCATGACCTCCCGGGTCTTTTCGTTCCAGTCGTTGATGCTGTTCGACGTAAACGAAGTAAAGGGCACCAGTTCTTCGTAGAGCTTTGACTTTTCTTCGTACAACTGAGCTCCTTCTTTCCGAATTTCCTCGTTCTGTCCCCGGCGACGGTCGTATAAGGTATCAAGCGATTTTTTAAACCGCTGCCACAACACTTCCTGCTCCGCTTTGGGCGCGGGGCCAATGTGTTTATATTCTTCGAAAAGAGCATTGGCTTCATCGATAACGGCTTTGGTTACCGGATTGCCTTCATTCGCCTGCACCAGAGCTTCTACTTTTTCGCAAAGCTCCGTTTTCAGTGTCTGGTTCTTTTTCCGATCGAGTTCTTTTAATTCAAAATAAATGTTCCGGTTGCTGTAGTACCGGTCTACCAGGGCATGGTACGTTGCCCAGAGGGTTGCATTATGGGGTGATGAGACATTACCGGCAGCCTTCCATTCCTCCTGAATCTGCTTAAAACCGTTCCAGCTGGTTTTGGGATCTCCGGCATTGTTTTCATCAGCTTCCACCAGCTCCCGCAACCGGCGCAACAACTCCGTTTTGACGTTGAAGTTATTGTCTTTCGCCTTTTCCAGCTGCTGGAAATACTGGTTTTTCTGGTCTTTGATCTGTTTATACAGGCTTTCAAAGCGACCAACCACTTCATCCTGACGGTATTCGAACCCTTCTTCCGAGCCCGTTTCCTGAACGTAGCGTTGCAGAGCCTCAGCCCGTTCGGCGGTTTTCGACTGATCGAACAGCGGACGAACTTCTTTCAGAACCTCATCAGCCCGCCGGTAATCCGAGGCCGAAACCGTCGCATTTTTGAGCGAGTTCAGTTGCTTTTCCAGCACGCCCACCAGCTCTGCTCTGGAAAGTTGGCTGTAATCTACCGCAGCCGCGTTTTCATCCAGGTCGGAATCCGTTTCATCTGCAGATTCGTCATGCATTTCCAGTGCCACCGACGGTTCGGCCGGTTCCTGAGAAGTGGCTGCTGCTGGTTCCGTTACCGGGGTTTCAACAGCCGCTGATTCCACCTCCGCAGGCGATTCGGCATCACCAATCCTGGCGGGCTCTGCCGTCTCCACTGCAGCAACCGGTTCGCTTTCGGCTTCGGTGGAGGGCACAGGTTCGTCCGGCTGGCGGGTTTCCGCAGCGGGTTCAGTGGTTTCTGCCGATTGGTCTGTAGAGACTCCTTCAGCCTGGCTTGTCGGTTCCTCCGTGGATGGTACCGCATCAGTCGGCTCAGTATCCGGTTTCACATCTTGAGACGGATTCGGATTCTGGTCCTTGCGTTCAGTTAATTCTTGCTCTTCGCTCGCCATACGATTTTTGGGAATCGTTACTTTTGCAAAAGTACGAAATTTATTTCTTTGCAACTACCCATCGCTTCCAACCCATTTACTTATGCTACCAACACTGGCTGAACTACGAAAAGAGTATACCTTAAACGGTCTAGACCCGTCGGATGTTTCGATAGACCCGTTCGCGCAATTTCAACGCTGGTTCAACGAAGCGCTCATGGCGGGCGTCCCGGAACCCAACGCCATGCACCTGACCACGGTCGGAACCGATGGCCGCCCTTCCGGACGAATTGTTTTGGTAAAAGGGGCCGACGAAAACGGTTTTACGTTTTTTACCAACTACCAGAGCCGGAAAGGAACCGCACTAGCGGCTCACCCGGTTGCGTCACTCACCTTTTTTTATCCGGAGCTGGAACGGCAGATTCGCATTGAAGGAACGATTGAAAAAGTAGCTGCTGACGAATCCGACGCTTATTTTCAAAGTCGCCCGCGGGGGAGTCAGATCGGTGCCTGGGTTTCACACCAAAGCGAAGTTGTCGAAAGCCGGTCGGTGTTGGAACAACGGCAGAAAGAGCTCGAACAGCGGTTTGAAAATCAGCTGGTTCCACGACCCCCACACTGGGGAGGTTACCGGCTTATTCCCGACCGCATCGAATTCTGGCAGGGACGCCCCAGCCGTTTGCACGACCGCATTTTGTACCGAAAAGAAAACGAAGCCTGGGTAATTGAACGGCTTTCACCGTAAGGAATAAGCCTTATCGATTGTGCAACCGATCGGCCAGTTCGCGCCGGAACGTAATTCCGACCGGCAATTCGGTTTCGCCAATGTGCAGGGTGTTGCCACTCAGCCGTTCAATTTTATGGAGCGCTACAATATAGGATTTATGCGTCCGGACAAACTGGTCGGCGGGAAGCCGGCTTTCTAGTTCGGACGTTGTCAATGGCGTTAACAGCATCCGGCCCGGCAGAAAGAGTTTGACGTAATTTCCCCAGCTCTGGGCATACAACAATTCATCAAACCGAACCCGTACCCAGTCGGCATCCACCTTGATCACGATGGAGTCCGTGGTATTTTTTCCTTCGGCTACACCGGAATGAAGTGAGCCAACGGACGGGGTAGACAATGTCAATACTTTATCAACGGCTTTCAGAAACCGGGGAAACGGGATCGGTTTGACCAGATAATCCGTCACCCCGTACTCATAACTTTGGAGTGCAAACTCGGTGTAAGCCGTTGTCAGGATGGTTTTGGGGGTATAACTCAGCGCATCCAACAATTCCAGCCCGCTCAACTCGGGCATGTTGATGTCCAGAAACAGCAGGTCAACGGGTTCACGGTGCAGGAAATTGAGGGCATCCAGCGCATTGTAGCACTGCCCAACCAGCACCAGCCGTTCAACACGCCCGATGTAATTTTCCAGTACGTAGTGGGCGGCTATTTCATCGTCCACAATCAGGCAGCGAGTGGGTTCAAGCATAGGAGTCTCGTCATTAAGCCACGGCCATTTCCGGATGCTGCGGGTAACTGACCAAATACGGTTGCAGCGGAATTGTCAAATCAACAACAAACTGTTGAGTGTTGGCCTCGATGGCTAACTGGTGCGTCCCCGGATACAGCATATCGAGCCGCTGGCGTGTATTTTCCAACCCCACCCCCGTCGAGACCGAGGCTTTAGCACGGGCTGGCACGGTATTTTCGACGTGCAGGTGCAGCCGGGCGTTTTCGATTTTAACATCGACCCTCACCTCACAGGCCCGTATGCCCGCCGTACCGTGCTTAAATGCATTTTCGACAAAGGGCATCAACACCATGGGTGCCACCGTATAGCCCGTCGTTTCCTGGTCGTTCAACCCACTGAAATGCACCCGGCAGCGGCTTCCCACCCGCTCGGTTTCCAAAGCAATATAGCTTCCCAGAAACTCCAGTTCATCGGTTAGCGGCACCCAGGCCCGGCGGGTACTGTTGAGTTGGTACCGCAGCAGTTGCGACAATTGCATGATCATATCGGGCGTACGCGCGGGCTCGTGCAGGCTTATCCCGTAAAGATTGTTAAGCGTGTTGAACAGAAAATGCGGATTCAACTGGGAGCGCAACACACTCAGTTCCATTTCCTGCATACACATTTTGAATTCTTCCTGCTGCCGACGCTGCTGGTAAAACCGATGGACCAGCAGCGGTACATTGAACAACAACAGACTTACCGTTGCACAGGCTACCGTGTACAGATAAATCAATCCGGGAATGGAAGTCGGTTTTAACTGTTCGGCGCACATCCAGTCATTGAAAAACATCAACAGGACTGAAAACAGCAGCAGGGTTGTCACCGAATAAAAACCGTACCGACGGGTTTGCTGACCGTCCAGCACTTTGGGGAGCAGAAAAAACCGCTGGAACTGGGCGTGCCCGTACAACAGACAGAAGTATAAAAGCTCCCAGACCAATAAGGCACGAGCGTTGATCAACTCCCAAGAGGTCAGCGAATTAAGGGTAAAGAACCCAAAAAACAACAACACCTCCCGCAGCCATCGTTGACGAGCATAAGTCTGGAGCTTCTGTAGCATGATAAACTAGTAGTAACCGATCGATGAACAAAATTAAGCGTGCCCCGCTGGGATTGACAAGATTAAATGACCAATTGCATTCGTCCTGCTTCTGATCGTTTACGTCATCTATCCCTCTACGCTCCGAACCATTCTTGGCTCTTTTGCGTCGCTGAGAAAAACCAATCCTCTCTGGCAACGCCATGAAAACGTTTACTTTCGCGTATTTGTCCCACCACGTCCCTTTTTATTCACCAAGCCGCCATACCGTGAGCCGCACCTTATTTTATTTTTTAACGCTTATCGGGCTGGCGAGCTGCGGTTCGTCTACGGACCAAACGGCTACAACGACCACCGTTCCGACCTTACCCGTTATTGAGGTAAAAACCGCCACCCTGACCACCTATCAGGAGTTTCCGGCTACCCTGGAAGGAAAAGTCAATGTTGAAATCCGGCCGCAGGTGGAAGGCTACCTGGAGCAGATTTACGTGGACGAAGGGGCCGCCGTTCGGCAGGGGCAGCCGCTGTTTCGCATCGACGAACGCAGCTACCGCGAACAACTCAGCAACGCCGAAGCGAATGTGTTGATGGCCATTGCTAATCAGGATAAAGCCGCCCTGGAGGTGGCCCGGCTGGCCCCACTGGTCGAGAATAAAGTCATCTCGGAGGTTCAGCTTAAAACCGCCCAGTCTGCTTTTGAAGCCGCCAAAGCCGCCGTGGGCCAGGCGCGGGCGATGGTGAGCACAGCCAAAACCAACCTAAGTCGTACGGTTATTAAAGCACCTGTCAACGGCTACATTGGCCGACTGCCCTACAAACCAGGGAGCCTGGTGGGCCGGGCCGAACCCCAACCGTTGACCACGCTGTCGGACGTTCGGCAAGTATTTGCGTACTTCTCGATGAGTGAAGTGGATTTCCTGCAATTCACCCAGCAGTCGGCGGGGCGCAGCCTGAACGACAAAATCCGCCAGCTTCCGCCGGTGGACCTATTGCTGGCCGATAACCAGCCGTACAGCCAGAAAGGGCGGATCGAACTGGTATCCGGTCAGTTCGACAAAGCCATGGGCGCGATTAGTTTCCGGGCGGTTTTTCCGAACGAACTCGGTCTACTGCGGTCGGGCATTACGGGGCGCATCCGGATTCCGCAGGTACATGAATCGGCGGTGGCCATTCCGCAGGAAGCCACTTTCGAACGGCAGGATAAAGTTTTTGTGTTTGCCCTGGCCGATAGCAACAAAGTGCAAAGCCGCCCGATCCAGTTGCTCGGCAAAAGCGGCAATTTTTACCTGATCCGTGAAGGCGTCCGGCCCGGTGAGCGCATCGTGCGCGATGGTCTGGACCGGCTTCAGGACGGTGACTCCATTGTTCCGAAACAAGAAACAACAAATGAACTGACGAAGGCGATGTGACCAACTTCCATCCCGAAGTTTCAAGCGCATCAGCTCCGTTATTGATCTATTTTCACCATGCTTAAGATATTTATTGAACGACCGGTGCTGGCAACGGTCATTTCGATCCTGTTGGTCATTCTGGGCGTGATCTCCCTGCTGACCATGCCCGTGACGCAGTTTCCCGACATTGCCCCGCCAAGTGTGCAGGTCACAGCCTCCTACCCCGGTGCGAGTGCCGAAGTGGTGGCCCGCTCGGTGGCAACGCCCCTGGAAGAATCCATCAATGGGGTAGAAAACATGACGTACATGACCTCGTCGGCCGGCAACGACGGCTCCGTTGCAATCAACGTTTTCTTTAAGCTAGGCACCAATCCCGATCTGGCGGCTGTAAACGTCCAGAACCGGGTTGCCAAGGCCACCAGCTTATTACCTACCGAAGTGGTGCAGGCCGGTATTGCGACCCAGAAGCAGCAGAACAGCATGATCATGATTTTTGATCTGACCAGTGATGTGGCGGTTTATGACGAAACGTTTTTGCAGAATTACGCCAAAATCAACATCATTCCGGAACTACAACGGGTCAACGGCGTGGGTCAGGTGATGGTGTTTGGAGTGAAGGATTATGCCATGCGCGTCTGGCTAAAACCGGACCGGCTGGTGGCTTACGGTTTGTCGGCGCAGGAAGTATTGACTGCCATCCGGGAGCAAAACCTGGAAGCCGCCCCCGGCCGGATCGGCGAAAGCAGCCGCGAAGCCTTCGAATACGTGATCAAATACAAGGGCAAGTTTTCAAAACCCGAAGAGTTTGACGAGATTGTCTTAAAAGCCAATACCGACGGTTCTACTATTCTGCTGAAAGACGTTGCCCGGCTGGAATTTGGCTCGTTTACGTACAGCGGAGACACCAAAATCAACGGAAAACCGGGGATTGGCATCGCCATTTACCAGGCTGCGGGCTCCAACGCCAACGACATTCAGATTGCCATGCTGAGCATCATGGATAAAGCAGTCAAAGCGTTTCCCAAGGGTGTTCATTACTCCATCGAGTACAGCACGAAAACTTACCTCGACGAGTCCATCGACCAGGTAACCCACACGCTCATCGAAGCCTTTATTCTGGTATTCATTGTGGTGTACCTTTTTTTGCAGGATTTCCGTTCGACGCTGATTCCGGCCATTGCCGTGCCGGTTGCCATTGTTGGCACATTCTTCTTTATGCAGTTATTTGGCTTCACCATCAACCTGCTCACGCTGTTTGCCCTGGTGCTGGCTATTGGTATTGTGGTCGATGACGCCATTCTGGTGGTCGAAGCCGTGCACACCCGGATGGAACACGGCGGACGGCTTTCGGCCCGGGCAGCTACGCTCCGATCGATGCAGGAAATCTCGGGAGCCATCGTATCGATTACGCTCATCATGGCCGCCGTGTTTGTTCCGGTCGGTTTCATGGATGGACCGGCGGGGGTGTTCTACCAGCAATTTGCGTTTACGATGGCCATTGCCATCCTGATTTCGGCGGTCAACGCCCTGACGCTCAGCCCAGCCCTGTGCGCCTTACTGCTGACCAACCCCCACGCTAACGATGAAGAAAAATCCGGCAAAAAAGGATTTGTAGCCCGCTTTTTCGCGGCTTTCAACGCGGGTTTCAACGCCGTGACACAGCGCTATGTGGGTGTGATTCAGATGCTGATTCGGCATAAATGGGTTGGTTTAAGCGGCTTGGCGCTGGTTGTTGCCATCACCGTATGGCTCATTCGCACCACGCCGACCGGCTTTATTCCATCTGAAGATCAGGGCTTTATTGCTTATTCCCTGAAATTACCGTCGGGGGCTTCGTTGCAGCGTACGCAGAAAGTGACGGCTAAAGTAGACGCGGCCCTCCACCAGATTCCAGCGATCAAGAGTCATTTTGCCATCAATGGTTTCAACATCATTTCCAACTCGGCCAGCCCCTCCTATGCAGCCGGTTTCATCAACATGAAACCGTACGCCGAACGGGGCGCCATTCAGGACCTGACGCAGATTGTCGACTCCGTTAATCACGAACTGGGCCGGTTTAACGAAGGGCGGATCGACGTTTTTACGCTGCCTACGGTGCCCGGTTTTGGAAACGTCGACGGTTTTGAGATGGTTTTGCAGGATCGAACGGGTGGCCCGCTCAATAAGCTCAGTGCAACGGCCACCAAGTTTGTCGAGGAACTGGGCAAGCGCCCCGAAATCGGAGCCGCTTTCACCACCTTCGACACGGAAACACCGCAGTTTTCACTCGAACTGGACACCAAAAAAGCCAAGCAGCTCGGCTTATCGACCAGCGATATTTTGCAAACCATGCAGGTGTATTATGGCAGTACGTTTGCGTCGGACTTCAACCGGTTTGGCAAATTCTACCGCGTCATTGCGCAGGCCGACAGTCCGTACCGGGCTGATCCGGCGTCGCTTAACGGTATTTACGTCAAAAACACGACGGGCCAGATGGTACCCATCACAACCGTGGCTTCGCTCAAGCGGGTGTACGGCCCCGAAGCTGTCACCCGAAACAACCTGTTCAATGCCGTGATCATCAACGGTCAGGCCGGACGGGGGTACAGCTCCGGTGATGCCATCAAAGCCGTGGAAGAAGTGGCGCAGAAGCACCTTCCAACCGGCTATACGTACGAATGGACGGGCATGACTCGGGAGGAAATAGCGGCTGGCAACCAATCGGGTCTGATCTTTTTGCTCAGTCTGGTGTTCATCTACTTCCTGCTGGCGGCCCAATACGAAAGTTACCTGCTGCCGCTGGCCGTCATCCTCTCCGTTCCAACGGGTGTGCTGGGCGTATTCTGGGCCATCAACCTGGTAGACATCGACAACAACATTTACGTGCAGGTCGGTTTGATCATGCTGATTGGCTTGCTAGCCAAAAACGCGATTTTGATTGTTGAGTATGCCGTGCAACGACGCCGAACGGGCATGTCGCTGGTGGCATCAGCCCTGGAAGCAGCCCAACTGCGCTTACGCCCGATCCTGATGACCTCTTTTGCCTTCATCGTGGGCTTAATTCCGCTCATGAGAGCGACTGGTTCGTCGGCAAAAGGCAATCATTCCATCAGCATCGGTACCGCTGGCGGTATGCTGACGGGCGTTGTGCTGGGCATTTTTATTGTTCCGGTGCTGTACGTCATCTTCCAGAAGTTACATGAAAAAATCAGCGGGCGCAAGCAACCTGCGCCAGCAGAAGTGGCCAGCGAAGAACTGTATACCAATCATTAATCGAATCAGTAAGTTCATGCATCCCATACGTTTTTCAGGCGGACAAACCGTGTTGAGTTTTGTCTTCCTCGTCCTGAGTTTGGCTGCCTGCAAAGTTGGCCGCAACTACCAGCGGCCGACCCTTGCGGTACCGGAGCAGTTTCGCTCTGCCCCCACCACCGACACCAATTCTGTTGCCCGGTTGCCCTGGCGCACGTTTTTCCAGACTAAGGAGCTGCAGGAACTCATCAGCACGGCGTTAACCAACAACTTTGATTTGCAGATCGCCGTCAAACGAATTGAAGAAAACAGCGCCTATTTTCGGCAAACCCGTTATGCCCTGCTTCCTGCGGTGAGTGCGCAGGTTGCGGCTTCAACAATTACGCCATCCAAGAACAGCCTGAACGGGTTGAGCCTGGAAAATTTTATCGGCAGCAGGCACCTGGAAGATTACTCCGCCAACCTCGGGCTTTCCTGGGAACTGGACATCTGGGGGAAAATCCGTCGGCAAAATGAAGTAACGCAGGCCAATTACCTGCAATCCTTCGAAGCCGCCAAAGCCGTGCGAACCGCGCTGGTATCCAATGTTGCCAACGGATATTTCAACCTGCTGTTTCTGGATGCCCAGCTCAACATTGCCCGGCGCAACCTTGCCCTCAGTGATTCCATCGTGCGCATGATCAGCCTGCAAAAACAAAGTGGTGATGTTACCGAACTGGCCGTCGATCAGGCTCGCGGACAACAACAGACGGCGGCCCTGCTCCGCTCCCGGCTGGAACAGGCCATCGTCATTGAAGAAAACGGTTTGCGGCAGTTGCTGGGCGAGATGCCGGGTCCCATTACCCGCTCCAATCGGCTGGAAACGATTCCCGTGGCGGATACACTTCAGGTTGGCGTTCCGGCTCAACTGCTGGCAAACCGGCCGGATGTTCGTGCCAGCGAACTGAATCTGGTGGCCGCCAACGCGCGCGTCGGGGTAGCTGATGCGAGTCTATATCCGGCACTGGTAATCTCGGCAACTGGCGGTTTTAACGCTTATCAGGCCAGCAACTGGTTTATGTTTCCGGCATCCCTGTTCTATAGTGTGGCAGGGGGATTAACCCAGCCGGTTTTTCAGCGTCGCCAGCTCAAAACCCAGGTCGAAGTAGCCCGGATTCAGCATGATCAGGCTGTCATTCAATTTCGGCAGGCCGTCACCAATGGGGTCCGCGAGGTGGCCGATGGGCTGGTGCAGGTTGAGAAGCTGAAAGAACAGGAGCAGGTGGCGGCCGCACGGGTGGCGACTTTGCAGAAGGCCATTGCCAACGCCCGCTTACTTTTTGCGAGCGGTCTGGCCAATTACCTGGAAGTAATCACCGCCCAAAGCAACGTACTGCAGGCCGAACTCACCCTGGCCGAGGTTCGGCAACAACGCCTGAGTGCGGTGGTCAATGTGTACCGGGCACTGGGGGGCGGCTGGCAATAAACGAAATAAGCTAAAAAAGCCCCTGGCTTACCAGGGGCTTCTAAAACAAAAAACCAGCCTAAGCTGGTTTGATCAAAACGAGATGAGCCGATTTTAAATCAGATCGAAGATATTTTTCACGCCCATCGTCCGGTCCACCGTGAAACCTTCTCCGTACTTGACGCCAATGACGTGGCCAAACTCTTCAGCCCGGGCCCGGAGAAATTCCATGAATTCTTTGCTGGCAATGTAGCTCATGGGTTCGTTGCTGGTAGGATCGTAGAACTGACTCTTGTAGGCCAGCAGTGATTCCTGCTTTTTCTCGTAAAAGTCGGTGATGTCAACGATAAAATCCGGCTTGATGTAACGGTCCTGAATCAGGTGGTAAACCACCTTTGGGCGCCACGCTTCCTGGTCTTCGCCAGTGGCATCGGTGCCCAGATTATCAACGGTTTTAATTTGCCGCAATCCGGAATAAAAGCAGGCATCAACGATCAGATTCGACGCCCGGCCGTGATCGGGATGGCGGTCAGTGATGGCGTTGGCGATGACAATCTCCGGCTGGTATTTACGAATAGCGGCAATCAGCGCTAGTTGATGTTCTTCATCGTTTCGAAAAAAACCGTCGCGAAAATTCATATTCTCCCGCGCCGACAACCCCAGAATCCGGGCGGCCGCAGCGGCTTCCTGTAACCGCAATTCGGGAGTTCCGCGCGTGCCCAGCTCCCCCCGTGTGAGATCTACAATCCCAACCTTCTTTCCTTGAGCCACCAGTGACAGAATCGTTCCGGCACAGCCCAGTTCGGCATCATCGGGGTGGACAGCGATGACAAGCAAATCCAGTTTCATGCAATAGTAAGTGCGTTTAGCGAGTTCCTGACCTTCGTAATCGTTGCTACAGCGAACCGATTCAGACCCGAATCAATGAACTCTCAATTTCTGCCCCGGGCGAATGCGCGACCGGGTCGACATATGGTTTTTCTTCGCTAAAGTCGATGCCGACAGACCGTACCGCCGGGCGATGCTGGTCAACGTTTCGCCGGAACGAACCCGGTGCAGAACCGTGCGTTTATACCGGGGCTTGAATCCGGCGGTGTTGACGTTCTTTCCACGCAGGTAATCCCACACAGAAGCCGTCAGAATAAAATGGTCGGACAGAAGCGAGTTGGTCGGAAAATCGTACAGGAAAGTAGGACTGAATGGGTTTCCCTCGTAGCGGGTTTCGAAATGAAGGTGAGAGCCTGAGCTACGCCCCGTGCTTCCTCCCAGTCCGATCTGATCACCGGCTTTCACCAGTTGCCCCGATTCCACCAGCGTTTTTGATAAGTGGCCATAAATGGTTTCCAGCCCGTTGTAATGCCGCACCAGCAGATAACGGCCAAAACCGCCACCATCCCAGCCGACAACCCGCACCAGCCCGTCGAAAGCCGCGTAAACCGGATCACCGGTTTCCAGATCGAGGTCCATTCCCTTGTGCCACCGCCCCCAGCGTGGGCCAAACATGGAGGTTACTTTTCCGTCGACCGTCGGGGCCGACCAAAACCGGTTCAGTGTCGGGTCGTATAATTTCAGATCGATGACTTCATTAAACTGAAGCGGGTCAATACCGTAGGGATCAATATTATGGGGGTCCCAAATAGCATAATAATCAGCAATCTTCACCCAGTCATCCCCCACTTGCACGGAATCAATGTATTCCACCACAGCCGGTTCTCCTTCGTCTATCGTTGAGGTATCTTCGGCCACAACGGGATTGAATTCTTTTTTAGGCTCAAACTGATTATTGAATCGCAGATTGGAAGGCTCCTGTTCAAACTCCTCTTCCGGTGGTTGGGCCGATTGTTGAGTTGGATAATTGGGGGTTTCGTTCTCTGATCTCTTTGGCTTGATACTCAGGTTCTTTTTAAATTTTCCTCGCTCCTGAGCCTCCACGGTCGTTACGCTTACCAAACAGCAAACGCTGGCCAACAGCCACCAGACTGCCAGTTTTCTCATCCTTGGGGATAACTTTTGACAAATAGAATGATGAATTATAAATGATGAGCGATGGATTACTGGTCAAACCCATTCATCGTACATCATTTATAATTCATCATTCTATTTGTGGTGGTTACTAATTTCGATTACACTTCAGCGTGCATTTCAACTTCTTTCATGGCTAAGTACCGCTCGGCATCCAGAGCGGCCATACAACCCGTACCGGCGGCCGTTATAGCCTGGCGGTATACATTGTCCTGGGCATCACCGCAGGCAAATACGCCCGGCACGCTGGTGCGGGTACTGCCTTTTTCCGTAATGATATACCCCGTTTCGTCAAGCTCGATGTAGTTCTTGAAAATATCGGTATTCGGTTTGTGGCCGATCGCGACAAAAAATCCCGAGATATCCAGAACCCGCTCTTCGCCCGTCACTATATTTTTAACCAGTGCACCCGTCACACCTTCCTCACCCAGCACCTCCTGTGTTTCAGTATTCCACAAAATTTCAATATTCGGCAACGACTTTACGCGATTCTGCATGAATTTCGACGCCCGCATTTCATCCCGGCGCACAATCATGTATACTTTCCGGCACAAATTAGCCAGATAGCTGGCTTCTTCGGCGGCTGTATCGCCGGCTCCCACAATAACCACATCTTTACCCCGGAAGAAGAAACCGTCACAAACCGCACAGGCCGAAACGCCCAGCCCGTTCAAACGCATTTCCGACGGCAGACCCAGCCATTTGGCCGACGCTCCGGTCGAAATAATAACAACGTTGGCGCTAACTTCCAGCTGGTCATCAACGATGGCTTTGTGGATCGGACCGGTAAAGTCCACGGCTGTCACCATTCCGTAACGAATGTCCGTACCAAACCGGCGAGCCTGCTGTTCGAGGTCCATCATCAGTTGGGGGCCATTCACGCCTTCGGGATAACCCGGAAAATTATCGACTTCGTTCGTAATGGTCAATTGACCGCCCGGCTGCATTCCCTGGTATAAAACGGGTTTCATGCCCGCACGGGAAGCATAAATGGCGGCAGTATATCCGGCCGGGCCGGAACCAATAATAAGGCAATTGACGTGTTCGGTGGTCATTGGATGACAAAGAATTGAGTGTTTAAACCGGTTGACCTCTATTCAAAAGATAAGCCAGACACGGAAAAAACAAGCGCAAAGGTGCAAAAAATTCCCGGCGAAACCAAGTTCACCGTTAATGCATACTCAACAATGAATAATGAACATAAATCCATTTAACAACCCCTTAAAAGATTGCCTGTGTAACGCTTGCCTGCCGGGTATTTCGCACCATCGATTTATCTCTTTTTAAAGAATTCGCCACTCAATCCGCCGGTTCTGCTTCCGGTTTTCCTCCGTCGTATTAGATGCCACGGGACGGCTTTCGCCGTATCCCGCCGATTTGATCCGGTTTGTGTTGATCCCGGCTTTGGTGAGATACTCCACCACCGACTGCGCTCGTTTTTTAGACAATTCAAGGTTGTTGGCTGTTCCACCTTGGTTGTCGGTATGGCCAGAAACCTCAATCTTTACCGACTCATTGACTTCCAGAAACTTCACCAGCCGATCCAGCTCCGTCCGCGACTTTTCTGCCAGATCGTAGCGCCCCGTTTCAAAAAAAATGTTGTTTAGCGTTTCCTTGGAAGCGGTGCCACCATCCGACGGTTTGATCGGTTCCAGCGGAACACTCAGGGCCAGTCCCTCGCCTTCGTGCTTTTGCGTAAAATCGAACGACAGGCTTTTAAACAAATAACCAGGTCCGACAACGTACAAGGCGTATTCACCCCCCGTTGGCAGAATGGCCGTATATTGCCCCGTCTGCGAATCGGACTGCACCCGTGTCACCAGTTGACTGGTGGCCAGATCAATCAATTCGATGGTGGCCTTGAGCGGCTTTTTCGTGCGGGCATCGGATACCATTCCTTTTAAGTAGCTCACCGGGCGAACTTTCTGGCGCAACGGTTCCGGCAAATCGAACACGTATAGTTTCGACCGCTGCTTTCCGTCACTGGCGGATTGTTCCTGCGAATAATAGGCCCGCGCACCGTTGGCCGAAACAAACAAAGCCGCCTGATCATCCGAGGTATTGATGGGATAGCCCAGGTTTTGCGGGTTCGACCAACCCGAAGCCGTGCTGTCTGCCACAAACAGATCGTAACCGCCCATGCCCATATGCCCCTCCGACGCAAAAAACAAACTCAGTCCGTTGGCGTGAATAAACGGAGAAGCTTCGTCGAACGGAGTATTGATGTTTTTCAGGTTATAAGGCGTCTTCCATTCGCCATCATCACCCAGCTCGCTGCACCAGATGTCGCGTCGGCCAACGCCCCCTTTGCGGTCCGAAACAAAATAGAGCCGCCGTCCATCAGCCGACAGAGCCGGTTGAGACTCCCAGGACTGGGTATTGATCGTGGGACCAATATTCTGTGGTTCGGACCAGGTATGGCCGGTTTTGTGACTAATGTACAAATCGCAGCTTCCGTATCCCGTCCGGCCCTGGCAGGCGGTAAAAACCAGCGTCCGTCCGTCGGCCGACAGCGAGGGCGTGCCTTCATTGTTCATCGTATTGATGCGGGAAGAAATGGATTCGGGCGGGCTCCAGGTCTCACCTTTGTGGGTCGAAACCATCAGATCTTCATCACCTTCGGGCTTCAAAACCGTATAAACCAGCGTCTGCTCGTCGGCGGTCAGCACCGGAAAATACTGGGAAGGAAACGCCTGGACCGTAGCCGAAAGCGGCTGAGGTTTAACCGCTAGCGGATTTTGAATAGCCTGGGCACCAAAACGCGCGGTTTGTAGCAATCGGTCTACCTTCTTCCATTGCAGGGAATTGGGCGGAAATAGCTTCTGATACCGCTCGATATACGGAATGGCCGACTGGTAATTGCCTTTCTTGAGCAGGTAGCTGTTGACAAAGTGATAGGCCAACCCCGCTACCGGTTTATCAGGTTGCTGGTGGATGACGCGTTGATACACCTGAAACGCCTGCTCGGGCTGGCGCATGAATTCGTAAACCTGACCGATTTTCAGATACGCTTCGGTAAAACCCGTATCGCGCTCCACCACCTGATGAAAAAACTCCAGTGCCTGCGGCATCTGCCGTTGCATCAGAGCTTCATTGCCCTTTTTGTACAGATCAGCGGCTTTTTTGCTCTGGGAGAAGGAAGAAAGAAAAAAGGGAGGAAAGAAAAAAAGGAGCCAGCCAATCACCAGGAAACGGCTGCCGACCAATCGCACTTTTTTTCCCTCCTTCTTCCCTATGGGATGTCCATATACTTGTGTGTTTGCAACGAAACCTGCCATTGCGGATGCTGTTTTACATACTCAACGATAAGAGGTAGCATTTCATTTGAACGACTCCACTCCGGTTGTAAAAACATTTTGCAATGTGGTTGCAGCAACTCGACAAAGGATTCCGCGAACGCAAAATCGCTTTTGTTATACACGATCACCTTCAATTCGTTGGCCAGCCCATAGATTCCCGGATGTGGCTCTTTGAATTTCTTGGGCGAAAAACAAATCCAGTCCCAAACGCCACTCACCGGATAAACGCCGGACGTTTCGATGTTCGTCTGAAAACCGGCATTTTTCAACGCCCGCGTCAGGTCTGTCAGATCGTGCATGAGCGGTTCTCCGCCCGTAATGACCGCCATTCGGCCAGGATAGAGCAAAGCTTGTTCCACAATTTCAGGAACGTGATAAGTGGGATGAGCTGCCACATCCCAGGATTCTTTTACATCGCACCAGTGGCAGCCCACGTCACACCCACCCAGGCGGATGAAGTAAGCAGCTTTGCCCGTATGCGCCCCTTCGCCCTGCAGCGTATAAAACGACTCCATGACCGGCAGCCGTTTGATCGTTTCAGTTTGTTGATCCAGCACTTGATTCATGCCATAAAGTTACGGAATTTGCGGGCGATGCCTACACAGAACCCACGGCTTTCCGTAGCCATGCTGAAATACCGTTCCCTGCTTGCCGTCCTGATCCCGCTGCTGATGGCCGGAACCAGCGTTTCCTTTGTCCGTCCAACGCTCCCGGGACCACGCTCCAAACCCAACATTGTTTTCATTCTGGCCGACGACCTCGGCTGGGGAGACCTCTCCTGCTACGGTGCTTCTGACCTGAAAACGCCCCACATCGACAGCCTGATGCGGGCCGGTATCCGGTTTACCAGTTTCTACGCCAGCAGCCCCGTCTGCTCACCCAGCCGGGCTTCCCTTTTATCGGGGCGTTGGCCCGAACAAATGGGGGTTCCGGGTGTCATCCGCGACGACACAACCGATAGCTGGGGCTATCTAGCACCGGGTCCGCTACTGCCCGATTATCTGCAAAAGGCGGGGTATCATACCGCGCTGATTGGAAAATGGCATTTGGGGCTGGAATCGCCCAATACACCCAATGAGCACGGTTTTCTAGAATTCAACGGTTTTCTGGGCGACATGATGGACGATTATTACACCAAACGCCGGAACAACCACAATTTCATGCGCCACAACCGACAGACGATTGATCCGCCGGGTCATGCAACGGACGTTTTCACCGACGGCGCTATTCAGTACGTCAACACCCGGAAGGGACGCTCAAAACCGTTCTTCCTGTATCTACCCTACAACGCCCCCCACAATCCGTTGCAACCACCTTCCGAATGGCTTGAGCGCGTTCGCAAACGCGAACCGAACATCGACTCCACCCGGGCCAAGCTGGTGGCGCTGATCGAGCACATGGATGCCAACATCGGGCGACTGCTGGCGACGCTGAAAGCCAACGGCCAACTCGACAATACACTGATCGTTTTCACAAGCGACAACGGCGGCTGGGGACCAGCCAAAGCCAATAACGGCCCGGTTCGGGCTTTTAAGGGCACGTTGTACGAAGGCGGCATTCGCATTCCGGCGGGCATTGCCTGGCCCGGCAAAATTCAGCCGGGCCAAGTGTCCGCCGAACGATTTCAACTGATCGACTGGCTGCCAACCTTTCTGGAGTTAACCGGCCAGCCACCAACCGCGCCCGTTGATGGTCTGTCGTTCCTGGGGCTGTTGACCAACGACCCACCCAAAAAAACGGTTCTGGAACGTGTTCGCCAGCGACCGCTGTTCTTCATTCGGCGCGAAGGCAACGATGCATTCAAAGGACTGACCATCCAAGCCGTACGGCTGGGCGACTGGAAATTGTTACAACCCACCCCATTCTCGCCTTTCGAGTTGTACAACCTGGCCCATGATCCAAAAGAAACCACGAATCTGACGGGGCAGGAAAAAGCCAAAACGACGGAATTGACTCGTTTATTGATGAACCACATCCAGCAGGGCGGAGCGGTTCCGTGGCAGAAAAGAAAATAGCCATGGGTGCAACTTCCTGGCAACTTCCCGCATCTTGGTATCAGATTCATTCCACTTACTAACCATCAACCATGCTGACTAAAAATTTCCAGCTGTCCTTACTGCTAATCGTTTTGGGGGCTATTTTCGGAAAAACGGAAGCTCAATCGGTTACGAAGCAATTCAATATCAAATCATTCGACCGGATCGATGTCTCTAATGCGATTGATGTGGACGTGCACAAAGGCGCGTTTGATATTGTGGCCGACCTGTCTCCGGGCGAAACCGACTATTTATCCATTAAAAGCGAAAATGGCGTTTTAGTCGTGCGCTTCAATCGTCCCGCCGGTCACTGGATTCCGGGCAAAAACCGTCGCTCTCCCCGGCTGATGATCACCCTGCCCAAACTGCGCGGCATCACGCTCTCCGGCGCATCGGACGGTGATGTCAATGATGCATTTGACAGTGACGAACTGGATATTACGTTATCGGGAGCCGCTGATTTAACCGTGAAGGACATTTCGGCCAACCGCATCCGGCTGAAGGCTTCGGGAGCCTCGGACACCAAACTACGCGGCAGGGTCCGGGTCCTGGATGTGGATATTTCGGGCGCGTCAGACCTATCGGCCTATGATTTGACGGCGGAAGAGGCCACGATTTTGGCATCCGGAGCCAGCGATGCTTCTGTAACCGTAACCCGGCGACTGGAGAAAACCACCCGCGGAGGAGCTGACGTTTCACACCGGGGCAACCCGCAAACCGTTATTTCCAACAAGAAAAAATCAGATGATTAAGCCGATCCGCGCATCCAGTGGACGGCTTCGTTCGGCATTTCCAGGCCAATCAATTGCCCCACTTTAACTTTTTCATTGGAGGGGGCCAGAAACGTCAGGTTCACAAACCGGTTCATTTCAACTTCCACTTCAATAAAAGCACCTTTGAAGAATACATTCCGAACGGTTCCGCCAAACCGGCCACGGTCACTCAGTCGAATATTTTCCGGCCGGATACAAGCCAGTGCGTTCGGTTGGTAAGCGTGGATAATGCCCATCAAGGGCAGGTGCTTGGCCCGGATCAGGTTGGCAGGTCCGGTCATTTGAGCAACGTAAGCGTTGTAAGGACGGCGGTATACCTCCATGGGTGTTCCCATCTGCACCAACTGCCCATCCTGTAAAATTCCAACGCGATTGGAAATGGACAGGGCATCCGTCGCATCATGGGTAACAAACAGACAGGCAATTTTTTCGTTCCGTACCAGATCCAGCAACAGGCCACGAATCAATTCCCGATTGGGTAAATCAAGGTGACTGAACGGTTCGTCCAGCAGCAATGCAACCGGTTTTTCAGCAATGGCCCGGGCGATGGCCGTTCGCTGCTTTTCGCCCCCGGAAGCCTGGCGCGGAAGCCGGTGCTGCGCCGATTCGAGCCGGCACAGACGCAGTAACTGTTCGACGCGGTATTCCTGATACCGTTTTTCGTAAAACCGTAACGCGTACGAAATATTTTCGCGAATCGACACATTAGGCATCAACTGGTACTCCTGATGAACCAGCTTGATGTGTGGATGCCCCGGAACCAGCTGCTCCGCCGGGCCCTTTACCCGTTCGTTTTTGAGTTTCACCACCCCGTCGGTGGCATCAGTCAAACCGGCCAACAAATTTAACAGGGTGCTTTTCCCCGAACCACTGGCGCCAATCAATCCCACTACCTCACCCGGTTTTACGACCAATGAAACGTCCTGGACAGCCGTTACATCCCCAAATGATTTTACAAGATGGATTGACTCAAGCAATTGACAACGAGCTTTTTCTATAGATACAACCTACTGAAAAGCAATAGATTACACAACATTATAACCTAAACTCTCCTTTTACAAGGTGTAAAATTAGTTATTTACCGGAAGATCCCGCTGATGAAATTTCCACTTTTATTAAAAATAATTTCAGAGTAGGAGCGAAATTGTTCAGATGAAATTTTTATCCTATTTCAATATTAACGTCCCCATTTTCGTCCGTTCATGCGTAACTGGTCGAAGGGTTTCAGCGTTTCCCCAACCAGTAGAAGAACAGGACAAGCAGGAGGAAACCAAACACCAGCAGCGCCACTTTCCAGGCTGACGCGGGCCGTTGGCCCGCAATCTGACCGGTTTGCCCATTGACCAGAAAACGGAATTGTTTGCCGTTGTAAACGTACATACAAATCCAGAGCGGCAGCAAGATATGCTTGAATGTCTGGTTTGTCAGCCTGGTATCGACATTTAGGTTTCGTTGCGTATCGCCCCCCATCTTCGATGCGCAGGCATTTTCTTCCCGATTTCGAATTTGCTCTTCGGCCTTACGCGCACTTTCCTGCAAATCGATGCTGTACACTTCAGCCTCCCAGCCCAGCATGATGCGAGGATCATAATCGACCACTTCCTGCAAATTAAACCGGCTGGCTTCCTGCACCTGGCTTTCCTGCGCCGACAACTTTCGGGACGCCATTTCGAGCAGATCGTCATAAAACGCTTCGTGGGAGCCACTGCGGTATTCCCACCGAACCCGTTGTTGTTGCTGCGTTACCAGTTTTCCGTTGGCATCGCGCACCTGCACCGGCACGTAGTAGTAGAAACCGGCTTCGCCCGAGTAGGTCGAATAGGCCTGCGCATCAAATGTCCAGAACGGAATGTAAATACCGTGCAGGTTGTCGAGCCTCGCTCCAGCAGCCAGATCCGAGGGTGCCAGCCAGCTGTCGCCCACCCAATGCTTGAACCGTTGCAACGCCTGCTCCTTCGCAATCCGGAACGGCAGCACGCCCGCCGGTTCGATCAGACGGGTTTTCTGGGCATCGGGGTTAACGTTTTTGGAACCGCAGAAGGCACAGGTAATGGTCGGAGTATCGAAATTGACGGTGGTCTTGGCTCCGCAGCTCTGGCAGGTAAACAGGCGTTTTTCTTCCGTTGGCGCATTTAGTAGCTGACGGTCTTCCACCCGAAAAGCGAGCGGACTCTCGTGCAGATTATTTTTCGTAAACGTAATGTCTTCGGTATTACCACAATAGTCACAACTCAGTTTCTGTTTCTCGGCCGAAAACTTCAACTGCGCTCCGCAGGTTTTGCACGGAGCCCGTACCAGGTCTGAAAGTTCTGATGGGGATTGCATTGAGCAGGAAAAAGGAGGAGGGGAAAAAGGAAGAAGCGGCAAACGGATGGGCAGAAATGTCCTTCTTAGTTCCCTTCCTTCTTTTTCCCCACTTTTATAATCTGGCTAACAATTCGGCTTTTTTGGCATTAAACTCTTCGTCGGTCAGAATTCCGGCGGCTTTTAATTCACCGAGTTGCTTAAGCAGATTCATCACTTCCGCTTTGTCTTCTTTTGGTGCTTGCTGAGGAGCGTTGGCGGCATTGGTGTTCTGCATGAAATTACCCAATCCACCCAGCAATACGGCAGCCCCACCGGCGCCCCCACTTTGGGCGGCATCTTCGAGCGCTATCCCCGCCTGAAACTGCTGAAAACGGGCCATGTCGCCTACCATATTCATCTGAGTCGTTTTGTCCAGGAAGGCTTCCACTTCGGGCGGCAGGCTGGTGTTTTCGACGTAAAACTTCGTCAGTTCCAATCCATAACCTGTGAAATCATTCTGGAGCAAAGGCAACAGTTTGTCGCCAATCTCTTTGTAATTACGCGACAGGTCGTACACCGAAATTCCAGCTTCGCCAATCGTATCCGTGAAGTTGGTCACAATGGCCGACCGGAGTTGATCTTCCACATCGCTGATGCGGACAATGGGCGTAGTTCCCGCAAACTCTTTGATGAATTTGCCGCCGTCTGTTACCCGGAGTGCAAACACCCCAAATGCCCGGACACGCACCTGCTTCAGTTCCGGATCGCGGACGATGAACGGGTTTGGGGTCCCCCATTTCAGGTTGGTAAACTGCTTGGTCGAAACAAAATAAATATCGACTTTGAACGGCGACTCAAACCCCATTTTCCAGGAACGCAGGGTGGTCATGATCGGCATGTTCTGCGTGGTCAGTTCGTAACGGCCCGGTTGGTAGACATCCGCAATCCGCCCTTCGTTCATAAAAACCGCCACCTGCGATTCACGCACCGTCAGTTGCGCTCCGTATTTGATGTTGTTGCCATTGTCCGGAAATTTCCAGATAACGGTATCATTCGAGGTATCGACCCAGTCGATAACTTCAATAAACTCATTCCGGATGAAATCAAAAAGTCCCATGTTCTTGTTTTCGCCCGCCCGTAGACGGTACGTTTTGCAGGATTTTAAAGGTTTCTATACCCAATTCTACACAAAAAAAACGAACCCAGCCAGATTCGTTTTTTTGAACGGTTTGATGAACGGTCAAACGTACCCATTTTTAGAGAGACGGTTTTTGCGCAAACTGGTAGGCCACTTAGTTTCGTTCAGCTACCTCCTGCGGTATTTTGTTTACCAGTTTATTGATTTTGCCTTTTTGTTTAATCAGGTCGAAGGAATCGTACAACTCACCAGTGGCCGTGTACGATTCAAAATTCAGTTTATCCCCCTCAATGGTCACCACGTGGTACAATTGCGTATAAATGGCCGACCGATCCATCCAGGGCAACTTGGCCACATTAGAATCCGTCATTTTAGGGCCACTTACCGAGACGACGTACATCGTCCCTGAAACGGCTCCGGCCTGCTGCATCGGAATTTTAGCCATTCCGCGGGCATAGGTGTGGTCATGCCCCTGCAAAACCAGGTCCACTTTGTATTTATCAAAAAGAGGCTTGAACGCTTCCCGCAAGCGCTTGTTGTCGCGCGTGCTTTTGGGGGAATACACCGGGTGGTGGAACGTGATACAGGTCCAGCGCGATGGGTTGTTTTGCAAGACTTTTTCCAGCCAGACCGTTTGTTTCGTCAGGTATTCGTCCGACTCTTCGATCTGGTCGGAATTGAGCGAAATAAACCGCACGCCCTGAATGTCGGTGTAGTAGCAGGTTTCTTCCAAACCCGCCGGACCGTTTTCGGGCAACGTAAACTGCGGACGCCAGAAAACAGACGTGGTATTTTTTCCATCGGGGCCATCGAAATGATCGTGGTTACCGGGCGTCGGGAAAGCCGGAATCATGCTGTGCATAAACGATCCGGCGGCAAACCAGTCGCCCCACTCCACATCCCGGTTGGCTTTGTTGATCAAATCACCTGCATACATCATGAGCCGCGCATCCGGCGCTTTGGCAAACGCTTCCCGAATCACCCGCGACCACATGGAGCGGATGTTGACCTGCACGTCACCGAAATAAATGAATGACATTTTTTCGCCCGGTTTTCCGGCCGTCGTGAAGTGAAACCATTCGCTCCACTGCGTTCCCTGCCCGACGCGGTAGGCGTATTTGGTGGCCGGTTGCAGGTTTTCAAAAATCACGGAGTGGTAATTGGCCGTTGGCGTACCTTCCCAGGCTAATCGTTCGGTCCGGGCGGTCAGCCGTTTGGCTTTGGCCACAAACCGCGGATCGGCCTCGGCCACGGCAATTTCGGCGTAGCTTTCCGTGACGGTTTCGGCCGTTCGCCAGTTGGCCGCCACCGACGTAGCGGGATCAACCGTTACGTTGAGAATAATCCGGTCTGGCATCGATGACGGCAAGTACGGATTATCGGGCGTCTGCGCCACCGAAACGATACGGGCCAATATCAAAACCGTAAGCAGGGCTTCTTTGCCCAAAACAGACAAAAACAGAACTTGTAAACGACTCAAAACCATCGAATAAATGCGTTAAGAAGCTCGCTGAATCCGGGAAGTCAAACGGCTCATCACCCTCAACTTCCCGGTCAACGTGGATTTGGGTTAGCTAAACTAGACAGCTATAGTACGGTATTAGGGGGCGGATCGGGCTACTTCTCGTTCCTAATTTTATGAACATAATGTCCTCAACGGTTTTTTAACCGGCTGGGAATCAAAAAAAGTCCAGAACTATGACGTTCTGGACTGATTCTCATTCCGGTTTTTCCATCTGTCAAGGCTATGTTAGACCTGGCAGGGGTTCAAGATAGGGATTCTGCCTATGTGTTTATTTCGCCCGCACATACTGCGCCGGCCAGTCGGTCTCGGCGCCCAACTGCTTAGCGGCATGCAACGGAAAGTAGGGATCGCGCAGGAGTTCGCGGGCCATCAACACCAGGTCAGCCTGCCCGCTGGTTATGATTTCGTTGGCGTGTTCAGCCGTGGTGATCAGGCCAACCGCGCCGGTCATAATGCCACTTTCTTTTTTTACTTTTTCGGCAAACTGCACCTGATAGCCCGGTCCGAGCGGAATTTTGGCCCCTGCCACATTGCCACCCGTCGAACAGTCGATCAAATCCACGCCTTTGTCTTTTAAGATGGTTGACAGCGCTACAGAATCCTCCTCGGTCCAGCCGCCTTCTGTCCAGTCGGTTGCCGAGATGCGAACAAACAGCGGATTCTCCGGTGGCCAGACGGCTTGAACCCGTTCAATCAGCTCGAGTAAAATTCGAATGCGGTTTTCAAATGACCCGCCGTACTGATCCGTCCGCTGATTGCTCAGGGGCGACAGAAATTCGTGGATCAAATAGCCATGGGCGGCATGCAATTCCAGAACTTTAAAACCGGCCTCCAGCGCCCGCCGGGTGGCAGCGACAAAATCCACCAGTACCTTTTCGATGCCATCGAGCGTCAATTCTTCCGGCTCCGGTTCCGACGGTGTAAATGGAATAGAACTAGGCGCAACGGTCTGCCAGCCCCGGTCGGTGTCAGACGCAATAAATTTTCCGCCGTCCCAGGGCCGCTGATGGCTCGCTTTCCGGCCTGCGTGGGCCAGCTGAATGCCGGGAACCGTTCCGTGGGCTTCCAGAAAAGCCGTAATGCGTTTCAGAAACGGCAGGTGTTCGTCCTTCCAGATACCCAGATCGTGGGGCGAAATACGTCCTTCCGGCGAAACCGCCGTGGCCTCGGTAATCACTAAACCCGCCCCGCCAACGGCCCGGCTTCCCAGATGAACCAGGTGCCAATCATTGGCAAAACCGTCTTCACTAGAATATTGGCACATGGGCGAAACGGCGATTCGGTTCTTGAAACGGACACTTCGTATGGTCAGTGGACTGAATAAGTCAGGCATATAATTGCAAAAGGGATGTGCTTTGGTAACCACCAGTCATCCAAAGGAGTTCGAAAAATCGGCGACTTTTCGGAAGGCTATAACCCGGTTGAAAGCCGCCCGATTTAAATCATAGAAATTACAACAGAGAAAGAGGGCGCTGTAAAACATCGGATTGGATGTGATCATCCGCCAGCAAGTCATGCTCGGTGTGGGTTCGTAAGCGCTGGGCGGTTGCAATCATCTCATTGCCATATTTGCCCTGTTCTTGAAGCGATAGCTGGTCAAATTGCTGCTGACGGGTTGCATCCCAATAAAACAGCTCGGTTTTGGCGTCGTAAATCCCAACGGGTGTTTTCTTTTTCTTACTGTATAACTGCCGCAAAATAAGAGTAGCCTGAGAATGAGTATCACAAAGAATATGGTAATACTGTTTTTTAGACTGATAAATCACAGAAAATCGGCTCATCGTGATGAAGTTTCGTGAAAAAATAGAGTGCAGACACCGGATTAGCTTTCAGACTTGATATAGAATCAACTCATCAATGCCAAAAAGAGACGCACTGTTTTTCCGGAATCATGTCAGCCGCGGTTTATCCCGGGAGGCTAAAAGAGACAAGTGTTTTTGAATTAAAATAAGACAACCTTGCCTCTACATGTAGCTTAAAGAACAAATACATTAAAACAACGTTCAGACTAACAGCACATTATTGAAAACTTACAAAAACCGCTTACAATATTTAAATTGAAAAAATGTAACTATTTCTCGTCATACAAACCGTTTAATTAAGTACAAATTACTTACTTCCGACAACCAGCCATTGATAACTGTCGGGCTCCAAATCAACGGTTAGCGTTACCTCCTGTTGCTGGTTCATGGGATAGGCTTGCGACTGGCCCTCCCCCACGCGAATCGAAGCCGTTTTTTGAAGACCCGTGTAATAAAGCGGCAGTTTGATGGTTCGCCGAACAGGTGTTTTTAACGGATTGTACAGCATGACCAGGGCTTTTTCGGGCAACAACGGATTCACGTGCATGATACCGTCCCAATCGCGCCCGTCGGGTCGTCGGAGGTGAACGATGTCGGAATTAAGAATCGACCGGTATTTTTTGTACCAGCCAACAACCTGCTTAACGGTTTGCTTCGTTTCTTCCGTATCGTACAACCGCGGCCCCCGGTAACACGCCTGAATGCCCGCGCCGTAGTATTGCATCATCAGCTGCTCATAGTCATTCCGGTGTTCGCTGAGTGGCTCGAGCACCGCTTCGGGCCCTCCACCCTGGTACTTCGTCAGCGGCACAAAACCCCAGCCCATCGACGGCGTTTTTTCCCAGGTTCCATCGTAAATATTCTGCCGGTTCAGAATTTTCTGCTGCTCCCGCGACAGCGAAAAGTTTACTTCGCGGTAGCCCAGGCCAATTTTATGTGTACCATCCATAAAATACCAGTCCGGCGCGTTGATATAAACCCCTTTTTCACTCAAAAACCGATACAATCCTTTTTGCATTTCCATCTGGACCCACTGCGAATCATTCAGTCCTTTGTGGCCGGGGTGTTTTACCGAAGCGCAAACATCGCCCGGATACGGCCCATCGTGTTCGAGCAGGTCAAAACCCGTTTCGGTCATGAATTTCCGGAGTTTATTCACGTACGCAATGCCCCAGGCACTGGCCAGACAGGGGGCGTGACCGAAAAAAGCGCCTTTATTTGGCAATCCGGTTTTAGGATCGATCACATCGGTTTCGTCGTCGATTCGGCGGCTACTGAACAGCGAATAGCCGCCCAGTTTTATTTTTTTGCTGTGGGCATAATCGGCCAGTTCTTTGAACTTCCGGATATTGTCCGGGCTGTCGTCCTCCATATTCAGGCCACTGCCAAAACTCAGAATCACCATTTCGTAACCCGTTTCGGCACATTGATCGATAACGTTTCGAACCACCGCCGGATCGGTACTGACGAGGTGCATGAAGATCGGGTTCTGCGTGGTCCAGGGTGCCACGGTTCGGTAAAATTGGCGCCGGGCCAGCCCATTCCGCTCGCGGTCGTACGAATCCAGCAACAGTTCATACGTTCGAATCGAGGTGAACGATTGGTTCGGTTCCAGCTCAATACCCACGCCCAGGGTTGGATATACTTCCAGCAGACAGGGGGTTTGAAAATCGTAATTTACCTGTGAGGTATATAGGGAATCGGTTTTCCAGTGCGATGCCTGATCGGACAGCTCATACCGCATGGCGTTATTGAAGGCGAAGTTGTTTTCGATGTAAATCCGCTGCGGTTTTTTCATCTGGTCGGGCTTACCGACCACCGCCGATTCTTCCTCAGGGGTTGCCAGAATTTCGTTGATAACCTGATCGATGTGCAAGGGCTTCCCGCTTTTATTGTCGATTGTTATCCATTTAGACAAGGTCGGGATGCGGTCGTAAAGCGCGTAGTGCACCACCACCTCAACCCCTTTCAGCTCGGGTAATGGGGAGGAAAAAACCAGTCTCAACTCCTGCCCCGTCGGCTGGTTCTGATTCATTGCCCAGTTGCGAGCTTGCCAGTTGAGAATCGGATTGAGGGACGAAAGATGAAAGCGTTGGTACCGAAAATCGGAAGCGTTTGTAGTAAAACCGTCGATCCATTCTTCCTTCAGATAGGCGTGTTCTTTCTGCCCATCCAGCCCCCCCACCCGATACCGTTTTCCGTTCAGAACAACCACCGCTTCCGGCTTGACCGACCGGATAAATTGTTCGTTGGTAGTCAGATTCCGGTAATCAATCGTTGCCAGATTGGGAGAAATTCGAAACCGTCGGAGCAGCAAGCCATTCGACAAGACTAACTCTTTGTCCTGATTGGTGCGATAAACACCCGCTTTCTGTGCAACCGGCGTTACGAGCCAGTCGCCCGAGAAAACGGCAGGACGATAAACCGGCAGGGAAGACAATTGGGCGCGACCAGAAGTGGTCAGCAAGCAAAACAGCAGGCAGACTCGGAAAGTCATGGGAATGAGGGTTTGGGGAGTGGGCAAATTACCTTTTTTTAGTCATTTGCCCACTCCCCAAACCTTCACTACCGACCGATAATCTTGATCAACGACCCACGTGTAACTTTATCGTCGGTTTTCATGCTATTCAGTACGCCCAGTTCTTCGATCCGATTGGATGGCATTCCCAGGCTTTGCATTACTTCTTTAAATGAGCCGTCGCGCGAAACCGTCCGAACCTGAACCCGTTCTGGTTTGCGGTTAATTTTTTCCTGATCCGTCAGTGCCCGAAAATTGTTGGCTACGGGCTCGAACGTGCGGTAGGCTCCCTGAAAATCACCAGCGGCTGACAATCCGTGCAGGGCGTAAATGGCCTTGTTGTACTGAATCAGCCAGGTTCCCAGCTGAAGTACGGACTTGGGATCCTGCTGCTGCGTTTGCTCCTGTTGTTGTTGCGGCTGCTGCTGTGAAATCATAACCAGCGCCGGATTGCCATTGATCGTGGTGCGACCACTTTCGAGTACTTTCAGCCCCAGTTGCTGCACCAGCGTTTGCGAAGCCTCTTCGAGGGTGTTCCCTTTGGCCAGCATCAGAATCATGGCCGACTTGCCATCCTTGGCCGCCATCTGAAATTGCGAGGGAGAGTTCTGATGCTGCCAGCCTTTCGGAACCGGAAACTGAAACCGCAGCTCCGGGTGATAAAACATATCATTTTCGACAAATCCCTGCCGGGGATCGTCGCCGTACAAAATACCGTCGATCATGCGCAGGTACCGATCCCGCTCGATCTGATAAGTGCCTTTGTTCTGCTGTTGGTAGGCCGTTGCCATTTCCTTGACCTTTGCATTCCGATTGGCCGGATCCGGGTGCGTAGAAAGGAAGTCGGGTACCTGCTGGCCGGCATTATCCGAAATGCGTTTGATAGTCGAGAAAAAATTAGCCATCTGACGAGCATCATACCCGATTTTACTCGAATATTCCACCCCAATTTTGTCCGATTCAGACTCGTGATCCCGGCTGTATTTTAGCAAAAAAAGCCCTAATCCCTGTTGCAGTGCTTCGATGCTTTGCCCGAGTTGTGGCACCAGAATAGCGCCACCGATGACGCCGATCGTGCCCAGCAACTGGCTGGTTTGCTGGCGGGCCGAGTGCCGGGCTGTAATGTGTCCAATTTCGTGCCCAAGCACCCCGGCAAACTCCGCTTCGTTGTTGAAGTGAGCCATGATTCCGCGCGTGAAGTACACGTACCCACCCGGCACCGCAAACGCGTTTACGACTGGCGAGTCAACAATATAGAACTGGTAAGGCAGATCCGGGCGGTGCGATATTCGGGCCATCGCCTTGCCTTTTTCGTTGATAAAATCATTCAGTTTTTTGTCTTCATACAGCCCCATCGTGGCTACTACCGACGGATGGGATTCTTTGCCCAAGGCAATTTCCTGTTCGGTTGACATCAGCGATAGTTCGCGCTTTCCCGTTACTGGATTACGGGAACAAGCCGACAGCCCGAAAAGGGTAGCCAAAACAAACGTACGAAACAAGGCAGAATTGGTACACATAGTGTGAGATGGTATACGTTTTTTCGTATGAACTAACAACATCCCCCCTTTTGTTTGGGGATTATAAGTACGGTCATTTTCTCATATGACCGGGAGAAAGCAAATTAGGCAATAAATTTGCTAAGATTTAAACAGTACCTGCCCGTTTCGTTTAGTACACAATTGCTATTAACACCTGAGTCATGAAATTCATTTTCCTGTACACCCTTTCTCTGTTTCTGTCCGTTGAAGTCTATTCACAGTCAAAAACCGTAAAGAAAACCGCTGCTCAACCCGCTGCGGGCGGTTATACGATTACGGGCTCACTGAAAAACGCGGCCAATCGCAAGATCATTTTAACGGAAAACTCGTTCTACAAAAGCAGGCAGCAATCGGATACCACTGTTGCCAATGCCAAAGGTCAATTTACGTTCAAAGGCAAGTTAGACGAAGTTGCCTTTTTTGGTATTAGCGTCGATGGAAAGCCGGGCAAGCAGTTTTTCTACCTCGAAAATTCGCCCATTACCATTCGGGGCAACGCGGATTCGCTTTTCGCCGTTACCGTGACCGGATCAAAGGAGGAAAACCTGCGGAAACAGCTGGAAAAAATGATGATGGATACGGCTGTTGTGAATCGGTACAAACGCGCCGAAGCCCGCTATGGAAGCGCCAAAGCCGCTAACGATGTCAATGCCATGCAATCGGCAACTAAAGACCGGGAAGAAGCCGTCAAACAAGACCTGGTTCGCTTCAAAAATTTTATTTCCGCCCATCCCAATCAGGCCGCCAGCGTCAATGTCCTGGGGGTTTTGCTGAGCCTGAACGACCTGGCGGGAGCCGACAGTATGCTGACCAAGCTGGAAACGGCACAAATCGGCAAATCATTGCAAGCCAAATACTTCCGTCAGCAGATCGACATGATGAGTCGGTTGAACATCGGTAAGATGGCACCCGAATTTGCCCAGGCCGACACCGTGGGCAACATTATAAAACTGTCGTCGTTCAAAGGCAAATACGTTCTGATTGACTTCTGGGCAAGCTGGTGTGGCCCCTGCCGTGAGGAAAACCCGAATCTGGTTAAAACCTTCCATACGTTTAAGAACAAAAACTTCACCATTTTCTCGGTCTCACTCGATAACAGCCGGCAGAACTGGCTGAATGCCATTCAGAAAGACAAATTAGACTGGTCGCATGTGAGTGATCTGAAAGGCTGGAAAAATGAAGTGGCCCAGCAATACGGCATCAACAGTGTTCCGGCAAATTTACTGATTGACCCAACCGGCAAAATCATCGCCCGAAACCTGCGGGGTGACGATCTAAGCAAGACCATCAGAGAGCTGATTCCGTAAATGACCACCCACGCCAGCTCCCTTTTACCGCTTTACCGGCAGGTAAATATGAAACGTGGCGCCTTTGTTTAATTCACTTTCGGCGGTGATTTTGCCCGAATGGTTTTCCACAATCTTTCGGCAGAGCGCCAGCCCAATGCCGGTTCCGCTGTAGGATCGGGCGTGATTCAGGCGCTGAAAAATGGTAAAAACCCGCTCGGCATATTCCTGTTCAAAACCGATCCCATTATCTTTCACCTGAATATGAACGTACGGCAGTTCCGGCTTCAATCCCGGTAGCTGCGTCAGGTCATCAGGCCGCACGGTTTGAGCCGTGATTTCGATCACGGGTTCCTGACTGGAAAACTTCAGGGAATTCCCGACCAGGTTGGAAAAAAGCTGGTTCAGGTGCATCGGAATGCCTTCAATGACCGGCAACTCCGGGCGACGAATGATTGCCCGTTTTTGCTCAATCAGCAGTTCATAATCCGACTCAACGCCCGTCAGAATCTGGTTCAGATCCGTTGCGATAAAGCGATCAGCCGTTTGGGATAAGCGGGAATAATTAAGCACCGATTTGATCAGGTCACCCATGCGCTGGGCAGAAGTGCTGATTTTGGCCAGGTACTGCTCCGACAGCTGCCGATCCGTCAAGTTCAAAGAAAGTAGTTCGGAAAACGACTGAATTTTGCGCAACGGCTCCTGCAAATCGTGGCTGGCAATGTAAGCAAACTGCTCCAGTTCACGGTTGGTCTTAATCAGCTCCTGATTGCTGTTGTGTAATTCGTGCGTACGCAGCTGAACCATCTGCTCCAGCTCGTCCGCCATCTTCTTCTGGTCGTCGATATCAGTGCTCGTGCCAATCCACCATTGAATCGCATCGTTGTTATTCTTCATTGGTACAGCCCGACTCAGCTGCCAGCGGTATTCTCCATCATGACGCCGAAAACGGTGCTGAAACACAAACCGTTCGCCCTTTTTTATGCTGTTCATCCAGGCCTCGGCGGTGGTCTGCCGTTCGTCGGGGTGCACCAGTCGGCGCCAGCCATTTTGCTGCACTTCTTCCGTAGACAAACCGGAAAAATTGTAAACCGACTGGTTGAAATACGTCAACTCGCCCGATGGCTGGGCTGCCCAGACAAATTGCGGCATAAAATCAGCCAGCAGCCGAAATTGCTCCCGGCTTTCTTCCAGCGCTTTCTGCGCGGCCATTTCAGGCCGCAAATCCCGCATGACGGCACCCACTGCCAGCGGCAAGCCCGTGGTTCGGTCGTCAATCCGTAAGCAATTGTTGTAGAGGGGAATGGTTTCGCCGGTGTTCCTATTACGGGCCGCAAACTGCCCGGACCAACGACCGGTTTCCATCACCGAGGGAATGATTTCCGAGCTGACAAAATCAAACTGCTCGGGTGTGTGTAAATCCGTTATGGGAATCAGCGACACGTCCTGGTCATCATCAACGCCCAGCAACCGTTTTCCGGCTTTGTTGATATACGTATTTTTTCCGTCCAGCCCCAGCACCGACATCAGATCAACGCTGTTCTCCACCAGGGTCATCAGTTTTTGTTGCTCTTCGCGGGCGTGAATCTCCTCCGTGCAATCCTGCAAAGTACCATTAAACCGATAGGCAACCCCCGACTCGTCAAAAAAGGCGCGCCCTTTCGCCCGAACCGGTCGCGCTCGCTGGTCCACCGGATTAATAATGGTGTATTCTATATCATAGTAACCACCGGAAGAAGGCTGCAGAGCGGTTTGAATGGCCTCCGTCACCCGTTGCCGGTCTTTTTCGGCAATGGAAGCCAGCGCCAGGGGCAGGTAAATTTCCTGTTCGGGGCCGAGTCCAAACCACGACTTGAGCCGGTTGTTGCCCGTAAAGCGATTCGTTGCCGGATCAAGGTCCCAGGTGCCGAGCTCAGCCGCTTCGATGGCAAACATCAACTGATCCTTGCTTTCTTCCAGGCTCTTCAAGTTGATTACCTTTTCGGTGGTTTCCGTACAGGTAACGAACACCCCACCAACTTCTCCTGACTCGTCGTGTACCGGGCTGTAGCTGAACGTCCAGTAAACATCTTCGACCTGGCCATTGCGGTAAATCGGCAATAACTGGTCTTCGCTCCAACTGGCTTCACCGCCCGCCATGACCTGGTCAATCAACGGTTTTATATCCGCCCAGATTTCGGGCCAGATCAAATCACCTCGTTGCCCCAGCGCCATCGGGTGTTTGCCACTGACGCCCAGACTTGGCCGGTAGGCGTCGTTGTAAAAACAGAGCAGATCCGGTCCCCAGAACAAAAACATGGGAAATCTTGAATGCAGCACAATACTGAGCGTAGTGCGCAGGCTCTGGGGCCAGTTTTCAATGGTGCCCAACGGACTTTCGGACCAGTCAGTGGTGCGGATCAACTGCCCCATTTCGCCCCCGTCGGCCAGGAATCGGTAGGTAGATTGCAGGGAATTCGTTTTCATGAAATGCAAACTCAAGCCATCGGCCGATCCAGCAGCAACTTCGACAAATGAGCTGTCAGGGTCGAAAGCAGCGGAGGTTTGGTCAAAAAGTCCGTAGCGCCCAGCTCTCTGGTTTCTACAATATCTTTTAGCTCCGAAGAAGTCGAATAAATAATAATCGGAATGTGTTCAATCCGGGCAATCTTCTTCAGCTCGACCAAACACTGCTTCCCATGCATCCGGGGCATGTTCAGGTCCAGAAAAATGTATTGCGGCCAAAAATTGTCATCCTGTTTCAGTTTTTGTAGCGCTTCCCGGCAATCATCGGCCACGACACAGGTCAGCGTCGGGTCCACTTTTTTTAAAGCCAGGGTAAACAGTTCCTGATCGTCTTCATCGTCGTCAATCAAAAAACAAGTCACCGATGCGTTCATGCAAGTAGATGGTAAGATGGGATAGGGTAATGCTTACGAAGGTATTAAATAGTATTGATGAAATGCGCGGCATCACTCATTTACCGAAAACTTTCTAACTTACCGACCCAACGCGTCGATGCGGGGATTTTTTCGTTAGGTAACCACTAGTTCCTTTACTCACTAACTTTATTTTTTACAAATGCACCTTCGATCACAAGAATGGTTTGGCCGCACCGGCAAAGACGGTTTTATTTATCGGGCCTGGATGAAAAACCAGGGATTCCCACACCATCTATTTGAAAGTAAGCCGGTTATCGGCATTTGCAATACATTTTCGGAACTTACTCCCTGCAATGCTCATTTCCGTGATCTGGCCGAAGCCGTCAAACGGGGTGTTTGGGAAGCGGGCGGTTTTCCGCTGGAATTTCCGGTAATGTCACTGGGCGAGTGCCAAATGAAACCGACCACCATGCTGTTTCGAAACCTGGCCAGCATGGATGTGGAAGAATCAATTCGGGGCAATTCGATGGATGCGGTCGTGTTGCTGTGCGGTTGCGATAAAACCACCCCGTCGCTGGTGATGGGCGCTTGCAGTGTTGATCTGCCGACGCTGGTGGTATCGGGTGGACCAATGCTCGCGGGCAAATACAAAGGCCGAAACATCGGCACCTCCGACCTTTGGCGTTTTGCCGAAGCAAACAAAAAAGGCGAAATGTCGCAGGAAGAATTTGTAGCCGCCGAAGCTTGCATGGCCCGCAGCCAGGGCCACTGCGCCGTCATGGGTACGGCTTCCACCATGGCCGCAATGGTGGAGTCTCTAGGTCTGGCGTTGCCCGATAACGCAACCATTCCGGCGGCTGATTCGCGCCGAAAAGTGCTGGCCCACCTGGCCGGAATGCGGGCGGTTGAGCTGGCCCGGCAAGATATCCGCCCATCCCAGATTCTAACCCGCCAGGCATTTGAAAATGCGATTATGGTCAATGCCGCTTTGGGCGGTTCTACCAACTTCATTCTTCACCTCACCGCCATCGCAGGCCGTATGGGCGTAGAATTGTCAATCGATGATTTCGATCAGTTGTCAGCTCAAATACCGTTGCTGGCCAACTTACAGCCGTCGGGCGAACATTTTGTGGAAGATTTGTTCTACGCCGGTGGCCTGCCCGCCATCATCAGAGAGCTGCAATCGTTTTTGCACAACGATGCCATGACCATCAACGGCCGGACGCTGGGCGAAAATTGCGCCAACGCCGAATGCTACAACCGCGATGTTATTGCGTCGGTGGCCGAACCGTTCAAGCCCGAATCGGGCGTAGCGGTTTTACGCGGAAACCTCTGCCCGAACGGGGCCGTGTTAAAACCGTCGGCGGCCAGCCCGGAACTCATGCAGCATACGGGTCGCGCGGTGGTTTTTGAGAACATCGACGATTACAAAAAGCGCGTCGATGATCCGGATCTGGATGTAGACCCCTCCTGCGTGCTGGTACTGAAGAACGTGGGGCCCAAAGGCTATCCGGGGATGCCGGAAGTAGGCAATATGCAGCTCCCGGCCAAAGTGCTGGCGCAGGGCGTTCATGACATGGTCCGGATTTCGGACGGCCGCATGAGTGGCACGGGGTTCGGCACAGTGGTGCTCCACGTTTCGCCGGAAGCCGCCGTTGGCGGCAACCTGGCGCTGGTGCAGGATGGCGATATGATTACATTGGATGTTGACAAACGGCTTTTGCACCTGCACGTCGACGAGGAAGAACTGGCTCGCCGACTGGCGCACTTCAAACCGATTGATCTGGGGTACGACCGTGGGTATACGCGAATGTACATTCGTCACGTCCTACAAGCCCACGAAGGAGCCGATTTTGATTTTCTGCAAGGCTGCTCAGGGCCGGTGGTGAAGCGGGATTCGCATTAAACGTACCCGCGGACTTTAGTCTGTGATAGATCTGGATACCTGGATGATTCAGCATCTCATGGACTAAAGTCCGCGGGTACATTTACACTCCTTCGGCTACTTTCTTCATTTTCTCCAACCCTGTTTTGGTTACGGCCAGTGCATCCTGCGCGTAGTAACTTTTGTTGAAGAGCTCCAGCGACAGCACAATGGTTTTGCCGGGGGTTTTGATCTGCTTGAGCGTCTCACGAACCGGCCCCACCCCATCGCCGGGATACACGCGGTCGGCATCGCCAATCGTTTCGCGGGGCGGGTTAGTCGGGTAGTCATTCAGGTGGAAAATTTCAATCCCGGGTTTGCCAACCAGCGGTAAACTCGCCGGACTGGAACCGCCTTTGTAAAGGTGGTAGATATCCAGCAGAACCCGCGCCGACGGATGTCCGCTTTCAATGGCAACAAACATTACCTCACTCAGTTTATTCAGGTTCTTTGATCCCCCCCAGAGTTCGAGTTGGGGAACTACCCCAATTTTGTCACCCATTTCCAGGATGGTCCGGTAGCGTTCGGCGGCTTTTCGGAGATCCAGCCCGGGCTGTTGCGTGGCGCCCATCGGCGGAGCTGCTGTGCGTTTACAACCAATTTCGGCCAATAACTCCATTTCTTTTTTGAGCTGATCCACACCTTTGGTCCGGGTTGCATCGTCATCAACAATCCATTGGGCAAAACCGATGGCGTTTTCCACCTTCAGCCCCAGGTCGCCCAGCAACTTGCGAACATCGGCGGTAGTATGCGATTTCAGGTAATCCTGAAAGGAATTCATCCAGATTTCGACGTGCCGAAACCCGGCTTTGGAAGCCACTTCGAGTTCCTTTACAAAACCGAGATTCTGGCCGCGAATGGTACTTACGTTCAATGCATACGCAAACGGCGGAGGATCTTTAACAACTTGAGGGGCAGGATTAGCGGACATAGTAGTTGGTGCCAGAACGGCTCCACCAGTCGTGGCGGCTAAGGCAGCAAGAGTCTGACGACGGTTCATGAAAGGATGTTAGAATAGACGTTTGAGAGCGAAAAATACAGAATTATCTGAAAATCCGACAAAGGAAATGCAATCTACGACCAGAGTAATGCGCTAAAATGGTCTTGCGCTGTGGCCTTTTATCTCCCGTCTTTTGGCTACTGATACACCGCTTGCGCCAGTTCTTGCCATGATATCAGGCCGATGGCCAGTATAGCCAGCGCCAGTCCGATCTGGTTGACAACGAGCAATTTTTCGTTAAAAAAAAGCGCAGCTGTAACAGCCGCCACCAGAATAACACCAATGTTGTAAAGCGGGTATACAAAGGCCCCATTGCCGCCAAATTGGGATAGCGCCAGAAGCAGCGTGTAAAAACTCAAGAAGTTGGGGACTCCTAGCGTAACCGCTCCCAACACATTTCGAAACTCGAATTTCTCTTTTCCCTGAACAGCCCGAAAAGTCAGCATGACCAACCCGGCCAGCACCGCCCCCAGCACCATCGTCAACGTGACCTGTAAGGTGTTGTCGGCTGACGAAATGTACCGGATATTCATGTAATTGATCATGGTGTTGGTGGTTCCGTACAACAGAAAAACCGCAACCGGCAGCAAGGTAGCCCAACCGAACGTTTTGACGGTTTGTCCTTCTTCTTTTTTAAATGTACTCAGCCCAACGGCCACTACCGCCAGCACCAGCCCTATGTAATTGAAGGCATCAAAGGTTTTACCACCGGATTGAAACACAAACAGGCTAAAACAAACCGGCACCACCAGCGACATGTTATTGGCCAGCGATGTTGTTGTGATACCCATGCGCTGCGTTGAAATGCCGGACAGAATAAATGTTATGATAAACCCGACACCCAGCCCCAGGGCCAGCCAGGTCCAGGTTTGGGCCAAATCGATGGAAAACGGCTGATTACGTGGAAGCAGCAAAAAACCGGTCAGAAAGCATACCGGATAGTTGAAAACAATAGCCTGGAACGTATTGACCTGATAACGCGGAAAGATACGAAAGTTGAGCAGCAACACAACCGAAAGCACGATGCTCAGGCACAAAAACAGCATGGTAGAGGCAGTAGGAATAAGTTCAGGCCAAAGGTAGCAGTCTGGGCGGTTACATGGAACGCCGGTGCGGCAGATTCTCCTTCTTTTTGCGCAATTACCAAAGAGCCACTAAAACGATTTTTAGAATCAGGAAAGAAGCGCGATTCCCACGGACCGAAAGCTCGTTGCCGTTCAACCCTCCTGTTTTCCAGAAACAATAGCTTGTACAGACAGTTGATAAATAAGTAATCAACAAGCTCCCTGTTATGAAAAAGATAATGTTGCTGTCTGGATTGGTGCTGATCATCTGGAGTTGTTCGCCGGTTACGGTAGACTATAATTCAAAAGTTAATTTTAACAAATACAAAACCTACGCCTGGATGGATTCCGACGTACAGGCCGGTAAAAACCCGGCTTACTACAATGACCTCGCCACCCAGAATGTTGAAAATACCGTAGACGATAAATTAACGGAAAAAGGCCTGACCCGGAATGAATCCAAGCCGGATTTGCTCATTGGCTACCATTTCTTTGTGGAGAAGAAAACCCGGACCGTTAACGATCCTAACCCATTGTACGGCCCCTTTTACGGCTGGGGGCGCTGGGGCTGGCGCGGCTGGGGACCGGCCTGGTGGGGCTGGGGCGGAAACTCAACTCGCCAGGAACAGTACAATGAAGGAACCGTTGTGGTGGACATGGTCGATGCCAAAACCCGCAAACTAGTCTGGCGGGGCGCTGTCGAAAATGCCATCAACGAACCCACCCGAATTGCCAGCCAGTTACCCAAAGATATTGACCGAATCCTGGAAAAATACCCCGAACGGGGCCGGGCCAACCGGAAGGGATAAACCTGAAGAATAAAAAATGAGGAGCGATGAATGCGGGCGGTTTTAGTCCATCATTTATCGCTCCTCATTTTCATTCCATTTACATCACTTTGTTTTCGGCATTAACACCGTATCGATGGAGTGAATGGTGCCGTTGGTCGCTTCCAAGTCCGCCCGATTTACCGTAGCGGCATTGCCCTGCTCATCGGTAATCGTAATGGTTTCGCCCTGTTTGCCGACGGTGAGTGTACCGCCCGTTACGGTTTTTAACTTCTGCCCATCCTGCAACTGATCGGATGAGTAATTGCCTTTCACTACGTGATACGACAGCAATTTCACCAGCTTTTTCTTGGCTGCCGGTTCCAGTAAACCGTTGAGGGTACCGTCGGGCAGTTTGTCAAAAGCCTCGTTGGTAGGTGCAAAAACCGTGTAGGGGCCTTTTCCGCCAGCCTGCTCCGATAAGCCCGATACCCGCAAGGCCCGGAAAAGAACCGTATGGTCGGCGGATTTGGCCGCACTGATCGCTAAATCCCGGTTTGTTGCACCACCGGGTTTCATCGCATTCCGCGATTCACGCCCTGCTCCCATTGGGCCGTATGCATTGGCACTGCTCTGGGTTGAAACCGACGTGCTACTGCCTACAACGTCCGTTTGCGGGGCCGTACTGCTCCGCGAGGTCGAATCCTGAGTCGTCTGAGCAACAACGGCTTTGGTAGCGCCCAGCATTAGGCCCATTGACAGAGCGACGGCGAAAATTGCTTTTTTTTGCATGATAAAACGGATTTGTGAAACAATACGTTGAGAAACTAACATCTTTTAACCATTCCTTCTGTGAATTGTTAGTTATGTTGTAGAGGGACTAACGGGCCGGGCTCCGTGAATATTTCATTGGGAGCCTTCGGAAACCGGTAATCTTAGCGTAGAAAAGCAAATGATTGCTTCGTTTGTCAAAAAAAGTATAACCTTTGTTTTTTATTCAATTCGATTCACATGCAAATTTCCAAACACAAAGTTGCCGGCATTCACTATACACTGCGCGACAACGACGGCAATATTCTCGATTCCAGTGAAGGTCGGGATCCGCTTTATTACCTGCACGGTGAAGGCAACCTGATTCCGGGTATGGAGAACGGTCTGGTGGGAAAATCCCCCGGCGAAAAATTTCAGATCAAGGTTTCGGCCGAAGAAGGCTACGGTCTCCGCGATCCGCAGATGATTCAGGCGGTTCCCAAGAGCGCTTTCGGTGGTCAGCCGGTGCAGGTTGGAATGCAGTTCCAAACCAATCAAGGGCAAGTAGTTACCGTTACCGAAGTTGGTGATGATCAGGTAACGATTGATGCCAACCACCCCCTGGCGGGCCAGGAGTTGAACTTCGATGTTGAAGTGGTTGATGTGCGGGATGCGACCAGCGAAGAGGTTGTGCACAAACACGTGCACGGTCCCGGTGGCCATCACCACTAAGCCATTCACAAATAAATAGCCTGTCGACTGCCGTTATTTTCCCATTATGGGTAAATTGGCAATCGACAGGCTACTTTTTTATAACCCCTTGACAATGAAAAACGCTATCCTCCTCTTACTGGCCGGTTGTTGGGCTTCCTCATTAGCCGCACAAACCACCGCACCTAGCCCCGAAATTCAGGTTAAAACCGCCGTTCTGGCCGCTCCGGCCGATAAACGCGATGGGGCTACGGTTTACGGTTATTCGGGCAAAAATGAATTCATCCTGCTGCGCAAGGGAACCAATGAATACGTTTGCCTGGCCGACGATCCCTCGCAGAAAGGACTCAACGTTTCCTGTTATCATAAAGATCTGGAACCGTTCATGGCGCGCGGACGAGAACTAAAAAAAGCGGGCAAGAGTGCTCCCGAGATCATGAAAATCCGGGAAGAAGAAGAAAAAGCCGGTAAATGGAAAATGCCAAAGCAGCCCTCTTCCCTGTTTGTCTATTCGGCTCCCGACTCCAGTTACAACGCTACAACCGGCGACGTTAAGAAGGGGTATCTGCGGTATGTCGTTTACATTCCGTACGCAACGGCCGAAAGCACGGGGCTTCCCCTCAAACCTGAAGCACCTGGAATGCCCTGGATCATGGATCCTGGCACACACCGCGCCCACATCATGATCAACCCTCCGGCGGCAAAATAGCGCCGGGCAACGGGGGAAGGGACGAGGGCGACTGACGCGTTGCAGGTAAGTTACCCTCGGTCCTTGGCCCACTTTCCATTCTTCGCTCTTCCGCCCAGCGCATCCGGTAGGAATTCATGGCGATTTTTCCGAGCGCGTCGATCAATCGGTAGTTGACCACTAGCCCAACTGCAGCGCCGATCCCCGGTACGAGCTGAGCCATTTTAGCCAGATCAATATAATCCCGGTATTCCTGCTGAAAGGTCCGCCAGTCGAACTGATGAATATCATCGGGAAACTGCTGACTCTTTTCCCGCCAATTGGTCATCTGCAGGTAAACCGCCTGCCGACGTTCCTGGCTCGAAAAGGCCAGCTGAAAGATGTGCATAATGTACAACCGCTCCTTATACTCTTTAATCGGGTAGCCATAAATAGCGGCAATCTCAAACAAGAGCTTCATTTTCAACGCCAGAAGAACCGGAAAATCCGCCAACGCCAGCAAAATACCCCCGGCCCCCGTTACGCCCCCTTCAGCGGCTCCCGCGGTTTTATAAAACGCAATTCGTTCCCGCACCTTCTGCTCGCGTTCTTCCAAGGATAAATGATGCAAAACCGGTTGCCGTGTCAGGAATTCGGCTCCGAACAACACCGCTCGCGTCATTTGTTTAATGGTGGCCGTAATGACCTGGTGCACTTTTTCCGGAATAATCCGGTTCAGGCGGGTTTGCAGATTTCTCGAAAGCCGATTGACCACTGACGGTTTGCGCATCATCTTCAGACGCCAGGTAGTCAATTCGCGCACAACGGCGTCTTCGTAAGGTGACATGTCGGTTAACAGGTTCAGATCAGCGGGGTTGCCGTCGGTAGTTTTGTCGAACGCCCGTACCGAGCTTGGCATTGTCGGATACGCGTTTATAGCCTTCAAACGTCGAATTGTCGACGGTAGTATTATAGGCCCCTAGACTCAGTTGAATGGCCGTTCGGGTGCTGTCTGTTGTAACAAACCGGCTTCCGGCCGTAACCCGGCTTTGTTTGATGCGCGCTCCCACAATACCGCTGTTGATAAACTGGCTGTTTTTGACCAGCAGTTCCGTCAGCTGGCCGTTGTAATACCTGATATTACCGCCCCGAAATGTAGCTCCATTGACCGTAATCCGGCGCGAGCCCGAATTTTCATAGCTAATGTGGGCATCTCTGTCAAACACACAACCGGGCCCAATAACGGTTTCTTCTTCGGTTGAACTGCCTCCGCCGTAATTGGAAAAGGAATTGCGAGCAACGGTGTTGACGGTTCGTACGTTGGTCAGGGTGACCGGCCCGCTGAACGTCAGTGCGCCATCGGTGTCAATGGCTTCCAGCCCTTTCCCACAGTTTCGGCTTACAAAGTTATCGACGGTTATCCGAAAATTATGATGCAGTCCTTTAATCGCGTTGACACAATTTTCGGCCTCACTGTTTCGAATAGTTCCTTTGGCCCGTTCCGAAATACCAAACCCAACCCGAAATCCGGTTGCCTTACAGTTTATCCAGGTAACGCGATGGTCGGAGTCGGTTTGCTCCCCTTCGGACCAGAACCCTGCGTATGGACTGATTCCTTTTGTACTACGCGCCGTACAGTGCAAAAACACACTTCCGGGGGCATTGTCGCTGTCAAAATAATCGCCGATGCAGTCCGTAGCCGTGCAGTACTCGAAACGCGTGTTCTTGGCATACCCTCCCGCAATGAACGGTGACTTTCCACCCACATCATGGTATCGTTTTTGCCCACTAACCTGACAATACCGAAAACCGTTGCGGTCCGCAGGTGCCGAAGCCCCTCCCCCGTTATATAACAAGGTTTCGACAACAAACGAAGCCGCATCCGCATTTTTAATCGATACCCGATCTGCCCAACAATTGGTACCTCCGCCAAAGTAGATACCGCCCTGAATCAGACTTTTGTCACAGTCGATTGTTAAATTCTTAATTACTACATTTTTTTTGCTGTTTGCGTAAAAAGCAAATCCTCGCTCTTCCGTTCTAACAATGAGTGTTTTATTCATTCCAGCGCCCTGAACCGTGATAGTTGACCCCGGAATTTCAACGGGTCCCTGCACAAATTTCCCCGCCGGATAAGTCAGTGTTCCTCCACCTTTGCTTTTCAGGTAAACAAAGGCGCGAACGGCGGCTTGCGTAAAATCAGGATCACCGGCTTTTTTATACGTCTGAATAGACACTACAGGCAACGCTGCACACAGCGAGTGCATTATGAAACAACTAATCACCCAAAATCCTACCGTCCTTTTCATCACTTTTCAATTTGCGGATCAATACATCACTGATTTTGAAACACTATTGTGATACCTGGCTTTAAACTGCTAGGAAGCAAATTAAAAAAAGTATTAAGGTAACCTAACTTTGGTTGCGGTTTAACCGGATGTTCGCCATGCACCGGACGATACTGATAATCAAAATAATTACCGGTAGTCAGCATTTTGGTCGACAATCCTAAAGCGTTCCCAATTTCTCTTAACTCTGCTACAGTGTATTCTCTAAAGTGTCCAGGGTTGGTGTATTCCTTCCGAATTTGTTCGAACGGATTTCTGCCAAACATCATTTTAATACGTTTGTGAATTGCCACCGCATTAGGTGTTTGAACAATTAAAATTCCGTCTTTCGTCAGAATTGATTTCAGAAAATTTAAAACCAGTAATGGCGAAACATATAAATGCTCAATCACTTCGGCCATTATAATAATATCGTATTTTGGCAGGTCAGTTCGGCATTTTTCGGAAAACTGGCAATCGTTCAAATTGAAAAAGTAATGAAACCCTGTCGAGTACTCTCCTTCCGCATCAAAACCAAGTGTGTCAATAAACTTACCCAACCGTTTTTGAAGAATAGTCGTAAACTGAGATCGGCCAATATCCAGAATTTTAGAATCATCCTTCGAAAACCGCCCTATTAGCTCAATTAACGTCGCGTAACGATGAGCGTGGTACAACGTATACCCATGATTTGAATACTCCTGCTGTATTTCTTTAATAATCTCTTTTTTATTCACAACGGTACTAGTTTTGACGCAAAATCATTCAGTTCTCACTCTATAATTGAACTATACCTAGTATGTTCATATTACAAATATCGAGTGAACCGAATTATTTTCGCCTTACTACCGTTATTTATTTACACCACTTTTTTACATACAACCCCTTAATCAACGTTTTATGAAAAAAGCGCTGCTGCTACTTCTTGTTATCTTGCCCCTCAGTCTGGCTAGTATCGGTACAACGGTAAAACACACCCGTCATTCGATCCTTGATCGCTCCAGTCACTGGGCTGGCATTTTTGACGAACTAAACCTCGCCAACAGCGGTCTTAGCCGTGAAGTTTTTGACTATGCCCTGCGTGGGCTACAAAAAACGAATTTTCCTAAATCTGTCCTTAGCATTGTTGACTTAAGCCAGCCCTCCAGCAAGAAAAGGCTATACGTTATTGATTTAAATACCCATAAGCTGCTATTTCAGACGTATGTGGCCCACGGCCGAAATTCCGGAGAACTGATGGCTGCTACGTTTTCCAACACGTCTTCCTCCTACCAATCCAGCCTGGGTTTTTACCAGACGCTCGGTACTTACCAGGGAAAGCACGGTTTGTCCCTGCAATTGAAAGGGTTGGAGCAGGGTTTTAACGATAATGCCTTCAGCCGCGCCATTGTTATGCACGGTGCGGATTACGTCTGTGAAGATTTTATCCGGCGAACGGGTCGATTAGGGCGCAGTCAGGGTTGCCCCGCTGTCGATAATGCCGTCAGCAAAGACATTATTCAGGCGATTAAGGGTGGTTCCTGTCTATTCGTGTATTCGCCCAATAACAACTATCTGACCAAATCAACCTTTTTGCTGTAACCAGTCAACCCCATTTGCCTAAAAAATCATCAAGATCATTCTTAGGCAAATGGGGTTCTGTCATCAAATCGGGTTACCGTCTAGCCCGTAAACGTCTCTGTAAAAGCGAAGCTGCCCTTTTTCGTCAACATCTGCTCGGTTGTAGACCACAAAAACCGGGAACGGTTTGGGCAGTTTCAGGGTTTGCGGTTTCTGATCAACCATGCAGCGGTTCATGAATCCTTCATCCAGCACCTGCGTTCCCATCAGGTAATTGGCCAGTTCGACCGGCTTTTGCACCCGCATACACCCGTGGCTCCGCCAGCGATCAGAGGTCTGGTTGAACAGATCCCGGGCATTGGTATCGTGCAAATAGATGGCTCCGGGGCCGGTCAGGTTGAATTTGATCAACCCCAGCGAATTGCTGCATCCGGAAGCCTGACGAAACCGATACGGAAAGTTTTCCGCCGATAGATCGGCCCATTCGATCTCGGAAGGATCAACGATTTGCTCTTTTTCGTTCAACACTTCCATGTTCTGGTTTTCCAGGTACTGCTCATTCGCCTGCACCTTTGGCAAAATCTCTTTGATTCCAATCCCGCGCGGGACATTCCAGTACGGATACGTTATAATATCCGTAAGGTAAGTAGTAAAAAATGGCGTCTTGGCATCTTTTTTACCAGCAATAACGTCCATCGGCAACAGGCATTTTCCGCTGCGGTCGTAGATATTCAACTGCGCTGCAGGAACGTTTACAACCAGAAACCGATCAAATTCAAATCGATTCAGGTAGCGATAAAAATTCAGGGTTTGCCGAATGTATTTGGCCGAATCATACGCTGCCGCCTTGCGTAACCGGGTATAATGATTCACCAAAGCCGTATAATGCCCGAAAACCGGCGTTTTCTTCAGCGAATCCAGCGCCGACCGCCCCTCGTCTTTTTTCAGCATTCCGATGGCCCAGACGGTATCTACTTTTTCCGGCAGCTTGGTGTAGGTAATCCGCGACGGTTTTAGACCAAACCGCAGTTCCAGCAACAACCCCGTGAACTTCTCCCCAAATTCTTTTTTGGTATCTGTCTCCACAAACGAATAGCGGGCCGTGTCAATACCAACCGAGTCGGCGGCCCGGCACAACTGCCGCATCACGAGCTCGGCCTGGTCGCGGTTCCAGCCCTCGGCTGGCACATCATTCTTGTCCAGCACCCCAAAATGTTTCAGGGCAAACCAGCCAACCACCAGCACAACCACCGCACTTGCAATGACTATAATTAAATTACGACGTTCCATAGCTAGGCTTACAATAGTATACTAGATTGTATTCACCTATAAAACTCCGATTCATGGGGCGGTGTTTGCAAAATCCGGTTTTTGGTTATCAATTTCGTTCAATCAAAAACCCCGAAGATTTTACCTTCGGGGTTTTGCACATGATTATCAGCGAACCAAACCGCTTATTTGCGCCGGCTGCCGACCAGCGCCATAACCGTCCCGACAATCAGCCCGATACCAATGATGCGGGCCACGTGGTACGAAACCGGTGGGGGCATATCGACCACTCCCTGCTCATCCGTGTGGGCCGGCTGTTTGACGTACCGCCCATCCTTGGGAACCTCGCGCTTTTCGAAATGATGGATCAGGTCTTCCAGCAGTTGGGGCAATTGAATACCCAGAATTGCCTTTCCGTGCCCCGTCCCGGCAGCCGTTGGGTTTAGCCCTGCCAGCGTTTGAATGGAGCGCTTGGAGGCTTCCCAATCAATCGTGAAATAAGCCGGAGGGCCATGCAGCTCTTCTTTTTGAGTCATGACCGAAATGGCCGAATTTTGATTGGTGTTGGTAAAAGCATCGCCCGCAATCAAAGTCCGATCCGATTCCCGGAAAAAGGATACGTGGCCGGGCGCATGGCCGGGCGTATGAATCCAGCGCCACTCGGGTAGTTCCGTTATCGACCCATCTTCCGGCAACGGTTTAACCCGATCCCCCAGATCGATGCCACTGGCCGGGAACATCCACGACAGATACGCCATGGCCCCACCGCCCACCGCCGGGTCGGGTGGTGGATAATTGGCCTTGCCCTGCAAAAACGGCAGTTCCAGTGGATGCGCATACACGGGTACTTCCGTCCATTCTTTCAACAGCGTTTCCAGCGATCCCACGTGATCAAAATGGCCGTGTGTCAGCAAAATGGCCTGGGGAGGGTTGTTCTCGCCAAACCACTCAGCGGCTTTTTTACGGATCGGCTCGGCTCCACTCGACGTGCCCGCATCCACCAGCACCCATTTACAACCGGGTTGGGCCTCCCCGATAAAAAACACATTGACAAAAACATTCTTTATACCCCGGACATCTTCCGCAACGTCGTACGGCCCCAACTCCAGGCCCGTTTCCGGGTTAACACTTGTCTGACTTTCCATACCCCTCGTTTGGTTTTGTTTTCTTTTGTAACCGGAATACCCCCAGATTGTTAGCTTATGATCCTGGTGAAATAGCGAAGGTTGCCGGGCAAACACCGGCGGAAAACCGCAAACAAATCAACTATTTTAGTTCTCGGTTACAAATTTGCTTATCTTTACGCCCGAAAACCGCCGTCGAGAATGCGAGTTCTAAAAGTAACCAAATACAGCCCCATTTTGCACGAATTGCGGGCATCGTGGGGGGTGCTCCAGGCTGGCAAATACCTTCTGACCGAATCCATGCAGAATCGGGGCCCGGATGAAGATTTTTTCGCTTACCAGAACGCCATTGCAGAAATTGGACGCATTGAGCGAAAACTCGAAATTTTATACGACGAAATTCAGGCCGTTGAACTGTTGCACCAGGCCGCCATCATCCTCGGAAACTACGAAGACCTGTCCGATCGAAAACAATCCAGCGGTAATTCGCCCATCAACTAATGCAGTACCCGGACGCCCCGTTCGCGGTATAACGCCAAGACCTCCGAACCAGCTTTCTCATCCGTAATCAGCACCTGAACCAAACTCAGCGGAGCGAACTGCACATATTTGTCTTTTTCCAGTTTCGACGAATCACACAACAGGTACACGGTTTCGGTCTGAGCGGCCATCGCCAGTGTCATTCCCGCTTCGGTTTCGCTGTGTGCTGATAAACCGTGCCGGGCCGAGATACCGTCGACGCCCAGGAAGGCCCGCCGGGCCCGGTAACGCGCTACATGCTCGTGCGCCATGAACCCATGCACCGCCTGCCGTTTTGAATCCACTTCTCCCCCAATCAGATTAATCGTAACCGCCGACGACAGCAATTCCTGAACCACAGGCAACGAATTGGTTATGACCTGAATGCGTTTGTTGCGAATAAACTGACACAGGCGAAAAACCGTACTGCCACAATCCATAAAAATAACGTCACCTTCTTGAATTTCAGCGGCCGCCAGTCGACAGATGTAATCTTTGTGCTCCGAATTGGCCGCCGTTTTATTCGCAAACGTTACCGGATTGGTCGCAAGCGCCACGGTCATTGCGCCCCCGTGAGTGCGATAGATCAGTCCATCGGCCGCCAGCAGAGCCAAGTCCCGGCGAATGGTAATCTCCGACGTCTGAACCCGTTCGGCCAATTCTTTCACCTCCACAGAGCCGCGTTCTTCGACCATTTGCAAGATTAGTCGCTTCCGATTTTGATAATTCATAGCTACCGCGTTTATTTGCTCAAAAATAATCAATTTCAATCAAAAACAATCAAATATTAATGGACAATTCACGCATTCAACTGGTCAAAGAGGAAGTTTTATCGGATAATTGGTACATTCTGCGCAAGGTAACGTTCAACTATCTACGAAAAAACGGTAGTTGGGAAACACAGTCGCGAGAAGCTTACGACCGCGGTAACGGAGCAACCATTTTACTGCACAATCCGGAGAAGAATACGGTTATCCTTACCCGCCAGTTTCGCATGCCAACGTATGTGAATGGAAATACCAGTGGCATGTTGATCGAAACCTGTGCCGGTTTGCTCGACAACGACAATCCTGAAGATGCGATCCGGCGCGAAACGGAAGAGGAAACTGGTTTTGTAGTAACCAACGTCCGGAAAGTGTTTGAAGCGTACATGAGCCCCGGTTCGGTCACCGAAAAGCTTTATTTCTTCATGGCAGAATATTCCGACACCACCGAAAAGCGCAGCGGTGGCGGTATTGAGGAAGAAGAAATTGATGTGTTGGAGTTACCGCTAGCGCAGGCAATGCAAATGATACGCCAAGGAGAAATTGCTGACGGAAAGACGATTATGCTCTTGCAATATCTGTATATCCAGCAGTGTCAGGCGGCCTAGTTCTGTCGGAAACAGAATCATTACAGCAACCAAAGAAAGCGTCACTTACTCTCTTCCCGAACCGTTTTAACAGGTTGATCAAATCAACCATAGCGGCAGCATAAAATTTAAATTTGGCTCCAACCTCCCAACCTCTCTCCCTAACTCACGGAGGCTGGAGCACGTTCTACAAGTGTACGGGGAAAACGGAATCGGGCATCAATAAAAAAGTTCGCGCCGGGCATTTCGTCGAATCACCGCGGGTAAACCACTCAAGTAGAAATCGTCGATGGGCTGGTCCCAGACTTGGTTGAAACGCTCGGTAAGCGTTTTATATTCGGTTTGCTTGCTCTTGGCGTAGTTCAATTTATACAATTCATCACCAAGAATGCAGGACAGGTAAAAGAATGAGTCGTATCGCATGAGGATAGGATAATTTGTAAAACAAAATAGGCGACAACTCATTAAAATTGCGTGTAATCCGAATTAAAGCGGGCTTAAAAAACAGGTCAAATGATAAATTGGGATTAAATAGGCATTAAAAACACAAATAATTATCATCTTTTCAATCTTCACAAAGTCCAAACGGAAAGATTTTAATCAAAAAAGAAGCCGATTCTGGTGAGAATAGTGTTATCTCAGTGTAAACAATCTGCATTGTTATGACTGCGCTCACCGAAACCTACACCGACATGCTTCGATCGCTAGCTGCGTTGCGCAAGTATGTCAAGGTCTTTTACACAACTGATCTGAATGAGCTGTTATCAGTAACAGCTATTATTACAGCTGTTACCACGGGTCCCGAAGGGGATTCGATTACACTGGCTTCGGGCGAATCCATTCCGTTGAAGCGGCTAGTCAATGTGAACGGGGTCTATGCGCCGGGGCACGAGGACTACGAAAGCTGTCTGGATTGTCGGATTTGAAGCCACTCATCCATCCATACCGCTGGATCGTATACGTAAAACAGGCTTTGGCCTGTTTTTTTGTTCGTTGACTACAAATCCGTTACCTCGAAGAATGGTCAATTCATCCTACTTTTTATTGACAAACCCGCCATTCATGTGTTTTTTGCGGCTTCATTCCGTCAACCGAATACATGAGCACATCGCTTGAATCCGTTACTGTTGTATCCCGCATTGCCCGTTTACTCAACCTGCCCCTGCGTCAGGTAACCAACACCGTTCAGCTACTCGACGAGGGCGCAACGGTTCCTTTCATTGCCCGTTACCGAAAAGAAGCTACCGGCCAACTGGACGAAGTTCAGATTGGTGCCATAAAAGATACGTATCAAAAGTTACAGGAACTCGATAAACGGCGGGACGTCATCCTGAAATCCATCGGTGATCAGGGCAAACTGACCGCCGAGCTCCGCCAGAAAATTGAAGCATCCGACTCGCTGACCGATCTGGAGGACTTGTATTTGCCTTACAAACCCAAACGAAAAACCCGCGCTACGCTGGCGATTGAGAAAGGGCTCGAACCGTTGGCTAAGCTGATTTTCGGCCAGCGGGAAAATACCATTGAGCGGAAAGCCAGTGCGTACCTCAACGACCAGGTGGCAACCGTCGAAGAGGCCCTGCAAGGTGCCCGCGATATTATGGCCGAGTGGATCAGCGAGAACGTCGATGCCCGCCAGCGTATCCGGAATCTGTTTGAACGGGAGGCCATCCTCAAATCGACCGTCAAGAAGGGAAAAGATACCGAAGGCGTCAAATACAAAGATTATTTCAGTTTTGCCGAACCGCTCCGGCGAATCCCCTCCCACCGTTTGCTGGCCATCCGGCGCGGAGAAGCCGAAGGTATTCTGGCCGTCAGTATTTCACCGGACGAAGAAGCCGCTCTTGATCGGCTGGACCGGCAGTTTCTGCGCTATGGTTCGTCGGAGAGCATCGACCAAGTCGCCATTGCAATCAAAGATAGTTACAAACGTCTGATCAAACCGTCGATTGAAACCGAGTTTGATAATGCTTCCAAAGAGAAAGCCGACCAGGAAGCCATCAAGATTTTTGCCGATAACCTGCGCCAGTTGCTGCTGGCCCCTCCGTTGGGGCAGAAACGGGTGCTGGCCATTGACCCCGGTTTTCGAACGGGCTGCAAGGTGGTTTGCCTGGATGCGCAGGGCAACCTGTTGAAGAACGATGTTATTTATCCTGACAACCGGCGGGAACAGGCGCAGCAGACCTTGCTGAAGCTAGTGACGCAGTATCAGATTGAAGCCATCACGATTGGCAACGGAACCGCCGGACGGGAAACCGAGGATTTTGTCAAAGGGCTGAATTTTGGGAAAACCGTACCGGTATTTATGGTGAGCGAACAGGGCGCTTCGATTTATTCGGCCTCGGAAGTAGCGCGTCAGGAGTTTCCGGATCAGGATGTTACTGTGCGCGGGGCAGTTTCGATCGGTCGGCGCCTGATGGACCCGCTGGCTGAATTGGTCAAGATTGACCCCAAATCCATTGGCGTGGGTCAATATCAGCACGATGTGGATCAGACGGAACTGAAAAACAGCCTGGACCGCGTAGTCGAAAGCTGCGTGAATCAGGTCGGGGTTTCGCTGAACACCGCCAGTAGTCACCTGCTGCGGTACATTTCCGGACTGGGCCCGCAACTGGCCCAGAATATTGTTGAATACCGTACGCAGAACGGCCCCTTTCAATCCCGGGATCAGCTGAAAAAAGTAGCCCGGCTGGGTGCCAAAGCGTATGAGCAGTGCGCCGGTTTTTTACGCATCGACCAGGCAAAAAACCCGCTCGATAACAGTGCGGTTCACCCCGAAAGTTACGCTGTTGTCGAACGAATGGCGCGGGATCTGAACTGTACGGTTAGCGATCTGATCAAAAAAACAGAGCTTCGGAAACAGATTAAGCCCGAATTGTACGTTACCGAAACAGTAGGGTTGCCGACGCTGCGCGATATTCTGGCCGAACTCGAAAAACCGGGCCGCGATCCGCGCGAAACTCTGGCCGTTTTTGAATACGATGAGCGAGTACGCAAACCCGAAGACCTGTACGAAGGCATGCTATTGCCCGGCGTGGTGACCAATGTGACGGCTTTTGGGGCCTTTGTCGATATTGGTGTCAAACAAGACGGTCTGGTGCATATTTCGCAATTATCCAATCAGTTCGTCTCCGATCCGCGTCAGGTGGTCAGTGTACACCAGAAAGTGCGGGTTAAGGTATTGGAAGTGGATTTGCAACGGAAACGTATTGCCTTAACCATGAAAATTTGATAGTTTCCCTAGCGAAATCGCTCATCATAGCCGTCTATCACAGCAGAAAATTTCGGTTTACTGCGTTGTTAACTCATCAACCCCTACCGTTTAACGACAATACAACATGACAAGGACTTTATTCCGCCCTCTGTGGCCAACTGCCTTTCTAATTTTGACGTTGTCTTCCTGCTCTTTTTTAAAAACATCCCATTACGTCCCGCCCGCTCAACGCACCGCCACCCGTACGCCGGTTGCCAACCGGAAAGCACCCGTCACCAAGCCCCTAAAAACCGTTGACACGCGAACCTATCAGAAAGGCTACGTCCCGGAAGTGGTTAAGATTGCCCGCACGTACACCGGCACGCCCTACCGTCTGGGTGGTAATACCTCGGATGGCATCGATTGCTCCGGTCTGATCTTTGCTTCATTCAGCTCCGTTGGCCTGCAAATGCCCCGCGTTTCCTGGCAACAATCCGAGGTAGGCTATGAAGTTGAAGTACCTCAAATTCAGGCGGGTGATTTATTGTTTTTTGTACCCGACGACGGGAAATCCGGGTATGTTTCCCACACAGGTATCGTGACGGAAGTCCACAGCCCAAGCGATATTCGTTTCATTCACGCATCATCATCGCGCGGGGTTCGGGAAGACAACCTGTTTTCAAACTACTTCAAAGGCCGATTTGTAAAAGCCGTCCGACCGTTTTAAGCCCGACTATTCAGAAATGCAGCGGCCATTTCAAGCGTCTTCAGGTACGAATACTGCGGTGGCGTGTACGGAATCGAATTGTTGCCCGTCCGGTATTCTTCCAGCAGGGTAGCGAGGGGTACAAATCGCAGGTCGGCTACTTCGTCGGCCTGCATCACAAACTGATCCCGTGTACGATCCGTCAGAAAAAGATAAACAGCCGCGTGTTCACGGTCAAACAGTGCGATTGATTCGTCAATGGCAACCACATCCACAATGCCCAGGTAATGCAGTTGGCTGGGCCGGGGCCGCACCCCAATTTCTTCCTCTACTTCCCGCATGGCGCATTGCTCGTAGGTTTCCCCCGGGTCAACGTGTCCGCCCACACATACATCCCAAAAGTTGGGCAACACCACCTTATCCGGATGACGCAGACTTAATAACACCTCCTGTTGATCATTGATAACTACGATTTCGGACGTACGGTGCCAGTCGCCGTCGCGATGAGCCTGTACTTTAGGTTTTGTAAAGCCTAACGGCTGGTTGTCGGCATCAAAAATTTCGAGCAAATCCATAAAAAAAGCCGCACTGCTGCGGCTGTTGGGTTCTTTATCAGTTCTCTACGCAGTAATGCAAAGATGATCGTTTTTAGGCAGAAGTGCCCACCATCCTTCCAAAAAGTGCGCTCTTTAATGCCGTTGCAGCACTTCGTCGATAAAACCGTAGGCCTGTGCCTCTTCGGCTTTCATCCAGTAATCACGGTCGGCATTGCGCTCTAGCTCCTCTACTGACCGACCGGTATGGCGCGCCATAATCTCATACAATTCCTGCCGCAGAATGACGATTTGCCGGGCCGTAATCTCAATGTCAACGGATTGCCCCTGGGCTCCGCCGTGCGGCTGGTGAATCATGACGCGGGCATGTGGTAACGCCGAACGTTTGCCCGCTGCACCGGCGCACAGCAAAACCGCCCCGAATGACAACGCCACACTGGTACAAATGGTTGCCACGTCCGGCCGTACGTATTGCATGGTATCATAAATACCGAGCCCCGCATACACCGAACCGCCGGGGCTGTTGATATACAGCAGAATGTCTTTTTTTGCATCCGCCGATTCCAAAAACAACAACTGCGCAATAATGATATTGGCGATGCTATCGTCAACGGCCGTTCCCAGAAATACGATGCGGTCGGCCATCAGCCGGGAAAATACGTCCACTTCCCGGAAATTCATGGGGCGCTCCTCGATAACCGCCCGCGTCATGTTTTCAACCTGGCGCAAATAACGGTCTACCGTAAGTCCGTTCAGATTTTGTCCGTGCACAGCGAATTTGCGGAACTCACGCTGGCTAAGTTCTGGATAATACATACCAAATAAGGATTTTTAAGAAAATTGTTTTTGCGAAGGCACGACCAAGCCACTGGCTCCAAAAAGCCATTAGAATGATCCGACGATGGTAAGGAATTTCGGTTTACCCGAAGTGCCGTATATAGATAGCGTCTAGTTCCTGCCGAAGCTGCTGTCGACCGGCCAGCCGCAGGGCCTGATACGCCAGTTTCTGGGCTGCTACGTTCTGCTGCCAATCCCGATTCCACAGGAGTCGAACGGACACATCGATCCGTTGGTCTTCAGGCAAGCTCCCCTGCAGGTAAGCTTCCAGCAATTGAACTTCTTCCAGCTCCGGACGCATACCGATCAGGATTTAAAATTTTCAATGGAAAGATGACTAACCGCTTTCCGCAGCCGCTCCAGGCATTTGTACTTTTGCACAGTAGCCGTCCGAATGTTCTGGTATCCGTGTTGCGCGGCAATCTGTTCCAGCCGATGGCCAAAGTAATAAAAGCTGACTAGGATGGATTTACAGGTTTCACCCAGTTGTTCCACAAACGCTATGAGCTTTAGCGAAGCCTGCTGGTCGCCAGTTTCCGGCTCCTCCCAGTAAGTTTCTATTTGCGCATCCGTCAGTTCGATCTTCCCGGCTCGCTTGTTGAGTTGTTGGCGCCATAGGTTCTTGCAAATGCCCATCAGGTACGTACTGACCGACGAGGTTAAGACAAGCTGGTCATGAACAGTTTTCTCGTAATAGCGCATCAGGGCCTCATGGAAAGTATCCTTCGCATCCTCTTCCGACCCGCCATTCTCCCTGACATAATGCCGTACCATCGGATACGTTCTGACGTAAATTCGTTCCAATGCCTGTTCCCGATCTGCTATCAGGTCCTCATCCATTGCCCGAAGTGGGGTTACATTCATACGTTTTTTACCGGTTTATCGGAATAACGGACAACTATCACCCAAGGGTACGAAATATTTTTTTAGGCACTGGGTTTAAAGACCAAAATGATTTGATCGATCCGGCTGCTAAGGTGATTTAGAAGGGCATAGATGAAGGTAATCAGACCGCACATTTCCAAAAGCTCTTCCAGGTGCGCAATTAGGTTGTAAGTCAGGCTGAAAACCCCTTCCTCAGCGGCAAAAGAGGCACCCACCATTTCCACACCAATGGCCCCGCCAACATATAATCCCCCCGCCAGTACCATGAAACCGGCTGTACGCCGAGGCAATCGCTGCAAAAAAGGTACGTAGAAAATAAAAACCAGCGTTACAAACACCATACCCGGAACGACCCAGGTCCAGTGCAGAAACTTACTGCTGGGTAAGAAGGATTGCATTTTGAACAAATTCAGCAATTCGTGCAGGCTGATGGCTTCGTCTAGGGCCAGGACCAAAAAGATCAATGCCAACCCAAACCACCGCTGTCGCTGCCGGATATCGCCTTTTTCAATACTTCGTTCGAGCCACAATAATGCACTCGAAACCAATAATAGAAATGTACTGAAAAAAGCCGCCACGTTGAGCTCACCATCCACACTAACCCGGTCCATCAAGCTATAGACATAGGGATGTAAATCACTGATTGTGAACCGGACATATATACCTACCAAACTCATACAAACCAGCAAGAAAGCAGTGCAGAATAAAATTCTGAACACCCGCCCAACAGATGGTAATAAGCCTAGATAATCGGTATTGATCGTTCTTTTTGTCACCATGGAAAACGAAGTTAACGCCAAAAAGCAGTTAAACATAATTAAATGTTCATTTTTTCAATTATAACCGCATACGGACGTAATCCGATTACGGTTCTGCTTGCTTAACATTTCAGGTGATTTTCAAAAGGAATCTTGGCTTGATGCTGCCCGCGATTAATCTGGCCATAATAACCGTAGTGGTTAATGAAGATTAGCTGCCAACCCAGGCAACTTTTTACCTAGCCAGGCCGGTAAGGAAGAAAGTACTCTTTGTTCATGGAAAAGAAAGGTTATGTGGACGTATAATCATATAGACCTAAAACCCGACATAACCGTTGCATGAATTGAAAAAAACGAACGAATGGTCCGATAGGCATAAAAAAAGCTCCGCAAAGAATGCGGAGCTTTTCGTAAGAAACTAAGTGGAGATAGTCGGAGATTCTACCGGACACCTTGCTATACATGCAGCACTGGCCTTAAACGGCCAAAACAAGCCCAAACACTGCTTTCTTGCTCGTGTTTAAATTGTTAACTGAATTAGATGTTATTCTTTATTACCAGTTGCGCTGCGTTCGGAAAAAAACGTTCCTGTAAGTCAATGTACTTACGCTGCCAATAGATAATCTCAGCCTGTAACTTTTCAATCTTGCTTGAATCTGGTGTAGTTGCTATCTCAACATCTCCTTTGTAGAACTTGTCTACGTCAAATCCTAAGACAGGTACGTACTTTTTTAAGATTCTTCTGGTTAATTGCTCTGCTTTAAAGTCGCTCTCTACAGTTATACGATTTACCTCTAATCTTTCAGCAAGCCTCTGAATATCATAACCTTGCTCTTTAGCCATCTGACGTAGCCTTTTACCATGATGTTCCATCTTGAAAATAAATATGATTTTACATTTGATTTTACCCACAAGCCTTAGTAACGTTGCTGCCGCTACAGCGGCAATTTATACCGTTGTGACGGCATAAAACAAGTTAAATCATAATTAACTGTCCTATTTTTTATTATGTGTAAGAAAAATTCCAAAGCCAAAGGTTTAATCGGTCGTATTTACGATTCTGCAAAACCCTACGAAAAACAAATGTTTCGGGCTGAATTGCTTAAGGCCCAAGCCCTCTATGGAAAGAATTACCCCAAACTATTCAGAGACCACTACCAATACTGCGAAAACGCTGTTGATGTGCTTTCCATCTATTTAGACTCTGCACGTAAGCATTTGGGATATGTAGACGATCAACCACTATCAACTACAACCATGTTAGAAACCCTCCAAATGCAAGCGGCATGAACTTGAAAGCACTCGAACGCGAAATGCGCAGGCTACTGGCAACAGGTAAGCACGACGACAAAAAAGCCGCTCAAGATATACTAGCCCAAATCGGCAGACATTCTAAGCAACAGAAAAGAATAGCGACCAAGCAGCAAACATCTCTATTTTGATGAACGACTTTAAAAATCTTCTCGCGGAGCATACCACCTTGACGCTCTACAAAGAGAGCCGCGAAAACTTACTGCAATTAATCAACCGGAAAATTTCTTATAAAGAGCATCTTATTAAGCGGCAAGATGAAGAGCTAAATGAACAGTTACACAAGTCCATAACTACTATTGAAACCGAAATAAATACCCTGCTTTCTTTCGTAATGGCTTTTGACCGATTGGCTGAATACTTGAGAAATGAAACAGCCGTAGCCGTCGATGAATACCATATTGCAAAACGAAAGAATAATACACTCCTGCAATTAATCGACGCAGAAACGGAACGAGCTACAGAATGGAGTACCCTTGCCTTTGACCTTCACGATCACATTCTGAAATCCCCTAAACCTATTAGCTAATGTCTAAGAAGGAATTGAACCTTGAAGCTCTTATTGAGCGAAATAATACGGCTACTCCCGTGGTTCCCCTACCCATTCAACCGCTCCCTTCCAAACTATGCCTTAAAGATTTACTTGCTAAGCGTGTCACCAACACAACCCGGCACCCGGCACCTACGCCGGTTGTCCGTATTTCAGATACAAATTATGGAATGGCTGGAATGATTTCCGCTTTAACCGGGCCACCGAAATCAGGTAAAACGACGGTTATCGGCTTCATTCTGGCAACCTGCTTTACTCATTTTTCGTCTCCTGCACAGTCTCTTACTATCCAAAGCGAATATGCAAAAGGTCGGGACGTGGTTTACCTTGATTTTGAACAGCATATATCTAGCACACAGGATTTGCAGGACAAAGTATTGAAGTATGCGGGACTATCGAAAACCCCCGAAAACCTACACATTTATAACCTATTGGAACTTACTTTAGATGACCGCAGAGAAGCGATAGGATTGATGTTTGCAGAGCACAAAATGCACCTAATGGTTATTGACGGCCTGGCAGATATTCTATCGAGTGTGAACGACGAAGAAAAGGCAAACGCCCTGATTGAAGAATTGTCGTTGCTAGCATCCCGGCATAACACCTGTGTTGTAGTAGTAATTCACGAAAACAAGGGTGGCGGTTCAGTACGCGGCCATTTAGGTAGCCAGATTGAGCGCAAATGCGCCGGGTTGATCTCCATTAAGAAAGATCGAGATCGGAAGCTACACAGCATCGAAAGCCGCCTAATTCGGATTGGCGACGACTTTGAGAATGTCTACTTCCATTACTCAGTTGAACAGGGCCGGATGGTTCTTTGCGATGCCGGTACAACGGCCCTGCTAAATGAAGAAGCTAAACAATCAGCCACAGCTAAGAAAGAAGAAAAAACGAAAGGTTTAATGCACCTCTGTTTTGGAGACTTGACGGAATTGCCTCTTAAAGAGCTACGTGCTAAAATTATCCACTTCAACCCTTCTACCAATTCAGACAAGAATGCTGACAGTCATATCAGCAAGGCTGTTGATTTAGGTGTTATTACGGTAGCAGGTGAACGCCAGCATCGAGTATACACTTACAAACCCTCGGAAAAATAGTACGATATATTTTCAATTGTCAACGTCCCACAAATCCCCGTTTGTGGGACGTTGATTTTTAGACCGGGTTAATTTACCACCTTCGCACAGTATAAATACTAATACCTCTTTCACTCATAATTCCACGTTTTGTGGACAAATTAAACTTCGATAGACCCGGATCAGTATGACCGCATCGTGAATAATGGATGGATCAAAACGTTTCCAAGGATTGTGTCGTAATGCGAATCCTTTTGAAACAACCCATTCCAATTCCATCAGATGGCCTTGAATCAATAATTGGTTCATAAAAAGAGGGAAGTTGGTTCATCTGATATACCCTACTTTTACATATAGGGCTTACTAACGAATTAAAAAATGAGTTTTTGGCACTTATTTACGCGTAAAATAAACCTCCGAAAACAAAAAAGCCAGCATTTCGGCTGACCCTTTGCGGTCAGACTCCCCTGACCTGTGCCTTGCAAGGCACCGCAAAAATAGGCGAAAAGTCAAATTAACAATCTACCATCTAATAAATGTCGTGACTATGCACTCAAAACTTGATTGTATTGCCTTTCTAACTCTTTGAACTTTGTCGCAATTTCTTCGCCGTCAAAGGCTTCTACAGGAAGGATAAATGGCTTTCTATTACGCGAAAGCAGCGAAGCAAACTGAAGTTGGTAGCCCACATTAACCAAATGATTGAGCAGTCTACAGTGAGTCTCAATTGGAGAATCATACAATAAATGACACCTCGACTCACCTTTAGGGGAGATAATCGAAAAATAAAGTAACATGGTAAATGAGTTTATGTGAACGTTTCCATGGCTAAGAAATCAACCGATCACACCCAATCTGCCTTTTTAAAATAAGGCAATGGTCCCAAAAACAGAACCCGGCAAGTGCCGGGACTGTAATAACTACCATCTCTAACGAAGGCACTAGCCTTCATATTAAGAAGACTTGTTATTGAAAACCTACTGATTTTATGAACGAATGTCCTGAATGTGGTGGCCTGCTCCTTGAAGACAATGACGAAGACGCCTATATGTTGACGCTTGATATTTCTATGTACTGTCCCGGTTGTGGATGGTGTAGCGATGACGAATACGAGAACGAAGAGTTGCCAGATGACTGGCAGAATCAACTATAACAAACGTCCGTTTAACAAACTGAATTTCTGATTTTGAAAATGTAGCCTGGCCATGCGCCGGGCTTTTTTTTGAGTTGTATTTTTTGGGTATAGACAGATAGACGGCCACCCCCATATATATAGACAGACAAGACAATTTATATATATAGGGATTTTTGTCTTGTCTGTCCATAACTATAGACAACTTTTAAAATTGAATTTGTCTGTGATTTTGCCCCTAACGACCCCAAAAAACCACTCAAAACAGAATAATATTTTGCTTACACCCTTAAAATGCCCCTTAAAACAAAATATAAATCGGACAGACAAGACAACGGACAGCCTATATAGAGAGACGGCCTGTCTGTCTGTCTTGTCCATTGTCCAAATTTTCTAAAAGTGCAGTTTGGGAGATATGCTTATAAGTGGAAAGTTAGCCGGTGTGCTTATGGGGAATACGCCGGTTCTGCATCGGTTGTACAACGGTTCTGCATTCGGTTGTACAACGGTCTGGACACAATAAAGCCCGACTGGGTGCCGGGCTATCAAATCCTACACGTTTAGGAGCTTCAATTGCAACGGTTGGCCTACGTGCTCAATAATTCGTTTGGCAATTCGAGGGCCAAAAATCTGCTTGCCCTTAGATTTCCAGCCAATCTCTTCCTTTATTTCTTCAATCCACTCCTCAAATACCTCTATACTGACATTATCATACATCATTAAAAAGTCCTTCTTACAGAATTTAGCTTGAGTGGAAACTCGGCTTAACTCGCTCATACTCGGATTAACTAAGGTTTGCGGGAGGAAACTCGGCCTAAGTTACACAAACTATTTTCTATACTCAAATCCATACTATTCTTGTATCGTTCAAAGCGAAACATTATTTCCTAATCAGAAATAACAGTTCAAATCTTAAACGAGCAAGCGTATGTAATGGCAGACCTAAACACCTCCTATTCTGGAACAGTAGACCGGCAAGACCCTGATATAGTCGTGTTTCGCTCCTGCAACTTTAACCTGTTCGGAGCTTGTATTGGTGAAAAGAAAAACCACTACTTACCAGACCCAATCCGTGAAAAGATTAGGCAGAATAACGCAAACGTCGAATCAACGATCAATGCGGTTAAAGTGTCATATTCTGGCTTAACCCCAGATGAACGGTCAATATGGATAAATGAACGTCTGAATGCAATCAATGAACGGGTAAAATTTATAAAAGGTCGGACAGACGAATTACTGTCACAATTGCAGAGCATGTCTACAGACACATACAACAGTGTCTCAAAGACAATTGCCAAGGCTTTATCTTTTATCCCGGTCGTTGGAACGGCTATTACGTTGATAAGTAATCAAGCCAACACCGCGCAAACTCTTGAACAGTATAAAGTTCAATCACTGATTCAGGATTACGCATCCGACCTACAACAGCTTGCAACCATCCGTAATCAGCTATTAGCGGAAGTAGCTCAAACAGGCTCAACAACTGTACTGCCTAACGAAGCTCCAAAGGTTCAGACTTGGTACTACATCGTTGGCATAGGCTTACTTCTACTCTTTTTTGTCTGGTTACGCAGACGTAACAAAAAACGCCGTAAACGATGAAAAAAGGCTTTATCATCTTGGCTATCGTGGTAATTCTCATCCTGTTCATTATGAACAAGGTAAACACGGCCAAGCAGCTTGAATTCACAATAGGAGTGCCTAAAAACTTCAGCTTGAAAGGTGGCAATATCTCCTTTGACCTGCCGATCAAAGCGCGGAATGTTAGTTCGGGATCAGTACGTATTAAATCACTTGATTTTGATGTACTGTCAGCCGGTAAGTTTCTCGGTAAGGCAATTATGGGAACTGCTACTACTGTAACTCCTAATGGTGATACCATTTTACCCGTTTCGGTTTCGATCTCCTACTTTGATTTGCTTACGGCAGCAGGTTCAATATTCAACTGGTTCAAAGCCGGAAAAGTGAATCTCTCGTTAGATGGCCTTGTGTATGCCGAAGGCTTTCAAGTGCCTGTGAGACAATCCTTTGACATGGACGTACCTAAATTTTAACTACCACTATGTTGTACGACCAGCTATCGGACTACTACGATGTATATGCCTATGTTGCCGATTCACCGAATTACGAAGTTTCGGGATTAACTACGGCTACACCGTCAGACCCAAAACTAACGGCAGACCTGAAAAATGCTAAAGATCAAGCCGCAGCAAAGGGGGATTCTAAAGCCTTGAAACTGATAAACGACATTCTGACGTATGGAGACAAGTTTCTGACTATCCTATCAAAAAATGGGATAATCAAGAATAAAAACCTTGTGACGGCTTACCCTTCCTATGCCAGCTTGTTAGGCACAGGCACGACAACAGGAACAGACACAACAACCAATAACGCTCCGGCAACAGGAAACCGCGTTTTCAACATTGACTTTACTGACCCTAAGGTTCTGATAATTACGTTCCTTCTGGTTATGATTTTATTCTATTTCCTCTTTTTCAACCCTTCCAAAAATGGCAAACGTTAGAATTGCGCAAATCGGCCAAACTGCCGCGAACAGGCCAATCTTTGAAGTAATGTTTGACATACGCCGGTACTGTTTTGCAGTAATGCCAAATGGACGCGTACAGTTCAAGCCCCGTGCCTGGTTGTTCTCTCTAGGTATTTCCTCCGTCGTGTGCAATACCTTCCAGGATTCAATATCGCCAGGCGATGCAGCGGCCATACTTTTGGACTCGGAGCAGTCCACAACCCGTGACAAGTTTGCCTCTCAAACTTTCGGCACAGGCTTCTCATGGGTACCCGAATACAGTGTCTTCAACGGTTGGACAAAGGTGTTCCCCAGCGGAAGCGCAACCTACAGCCTGTAAACCCTTTCTCTTTTTTCACTAATAATCTCCTTTTAAAATGGCAATCGTTCAACAGGGCTATTTGGGACGTACAGGCCCAGTTTTTGTAGATGACTCGACAGTAAGCGGTAAGTTCATCGTATTGCAAGGGCGGGTCGTCAATGGTGTAATGATTCTGGAAGCGAAGCAACCGGAGTACGCCGACAATTTGCGAAACAGTACAGCCGGTGCAGACTACGTTTTTCCGTATTCGTCTTCTCAGTGTGCTTTAGGGCCGTATAGTATCAATCAACAGGTAGGCAACGCTGGAGCGTACATCCAACCTCCTACCGGTGTTGCATTTGATTACTACATCAACAAAAAATCCGACTGGGTTACAGGTGCTATTTCATCCGGCAACCAAACTACCACAACTACCGGAGGTGGTACAACAACTACGGGCGGAACCACTACAACTACTGGTGGAACTACTACGGGCGGTGGTGTAACGACTACTGATACTACGTTCTCGGCTCCTACCATTATGGAGCAAGTCTCTACGTTCCTGTCAAATTATTGGTGGCTGGTAGCAATCGTCCTGGTTGCTCTTCTCTGGAAACCCTTCATTGGTCCGGCACTCGGACTGAGTAAAAAGAAGCGGTCGTATCGTTAACACGGCTATTCTTTAAAGACAACAACCCCCGATAGGCCCGGTACTACTGTATTCTTAAGGCATGATAGGCCGGGCCGCTTAAACCATCTTTCAACTCAATGGCAAAGCTCAAAAAGTTTCCAAAACTGCCCAGTGCGCGGGCTAGTCTCGACACCATCAAAAACGCTGAAAAGCGGTTCGCAGAAGTTAAAAAACACAACGATGCGATTAAAAAGGAAAAAGCAACCAAAGCAGCCGCCCGTAAAAAGCTGGCTGATATGAAAAAGAAATAACAGCCTCCCGGCTAACTGAATCCCCCACGTTGGGCGTTAGCCGGGGCTGTTTCTCCCGCGAACATGGCTACGATAGACAACGCAGTAAAGTATCTGGAACAGAATGAAATGCCCTACTGGTCAATTCATTCCGGAAACTCTAAGGTTGGACAATCTAACGGAACGGACAATTTACCGGATAGCATTTCACGGTTTCGGGAATGTATGGATTTGCTCGCGCCCGGCTCCTATAAGCTGGTTTGCGCTAAAAATCCGAATGATAACCGTGGGGGCTTAACATTTAGCTTCACCAAAAGCCAGACTAACACCCAAGCGGCACCTACAATGACAAATGCTGTTTCTACGAACGAGTACGGGATTCCTGACCATATTTTAAAGAAAGTTCAGGAAGAAACCCGGTTTAAAATGCTGGTAGAAGGCATGGCCGACGATTTCAGGCAGTTTATGAAAGAGTGGCCGGAGTACAAAAAGAAGATTGACAAAATCGAAAGCTACTTAAAGGACGAAGACGGAGACGGCACACCCGACTTTATGCAGGTGGCTAAAACAGCGAGTGACACTGTAAATAGTGTACGTGAAGTCAAAAAAGTATTTGAAGGTGGTTCCGGCTTTCGGCTCTAGCCTTAGGTATTCTCAATTTCCAAATCAAACAACATCATGGCCCAAGACCTTACCCCTGCTACCGAAGCGGTAGTTATTACCAAAGAGTATGTCACAACTCAGCTTGCCCGGCTTTTTAACGCCCTGGCTGATGCAACCGGCGACCCGGCAATAGCTGCCGATGTAATTGAAAAAATAGCCGATGGCATTGAAGCTGATCCCGAATTTTCTAAGTCTATCCTGACTCCTGAGAACATTGCCAAAGCGTATGAGCTAAAAGCAAAATCCGATGCTGGTACAATCTCGCTGAAAGATGTTGAACAGGCATTTCCTTCAATTACCCAAAAAATCCCGTTCTGGTCACTGCTTAAAACCTTCAAGTTTTAACCTGGCTGGAAATCTTCTAAACCCTTAACTGCTTAATACCGTGGATAAATTAAAGACTCTCAACGATGGCGGATATAACAACCTGTTACTGGTAATCGTGCTGGTCGTTGGCCTGTATCTGTTCGTAAACGGCTTTAACAAATCCAAGAAGCAGACCTACTTAGACGCTGCCGGAACGGACGTAAACACCCAACAGGCTCAAGCTCTAAGGGATGCAATGAACCGTTCCGGCATTGATTGGGCAATGAGTATGGACGGCACCGATGTAGACTTGATCATGCAGACAGCCGCTAAAATAACTGACTATCAAGCAGTTTCTAACTCATACCGGACTATTTACGGGTCAGAATTGACCATTGACCTGCAAAGCGAGTTAAGCCGTACTGACCTGCAAAAGTTCTACGATCTGGTATACAAACGGACAAGCGGCACTCCTACTACATCTGCACCGAATCTGATTGGTAAAAATGTCAAAGCCAAAGAGAAAGTCAACGTCCGCCGTTTTGAGTCACCTACAACGGTCGATCATCAGGCCGTGGCTGGTAATCTGATTGGTACGTATTTGGGCGAAACCACGCTGACGATTAACGGCACTAAAGGCGTGTTTGTCATTGTCGAATCGTCTAGCTGGCTTGGCTTAGTAACTAATAAATTTTACGTCCTCAAATCGGCTGTTACCATCGGCTAATATTATGGCACTTGCATACGAAAATTCCGTTCCGGCAGCATACCGTACAGAGTTTATCAACAAAGTTGTTGCAATCTCTAATCGACTGGGAATTAACCCTAACTGGTTAATGATTGTGATGCGGTTTGAGTCGGCAAACACCTTTTTGCCTTACGTCAAAAACCCTAATTCGGGGGCCGTCGGATTGATCCAATTTACGCAGGTTGCGATAAAGGATTGGGGGGTTACTCTTAATCAATTAGCTGCAATGACAGCCGTACAACAGCTTGATTATGTCGAAAAGTACCTAACCCCGTACAAAGGGCGAATGACTGATCTGTACAATGTTTACCTGGCTGTTTTTGCACCTGCATACATTGGCCGTCCTGACGCTCAAAAGGTTTATGCTAGCCCTTCTAATGCCTATAATGCTAATAAGCCGCTAGATACCAATAATGACGGTGTAATAACCGTAGGCGAGATTAAGAGCGTCATTGCTCGCTATATCCCTGCCGGTTATGATGCGGGTTCAAACACTCTTACCGACTCCACTAATACCGTCCCTCTTGTGGCGATGGTAGTGGTTCTGATACTCATCTTTCTCTTTTTAAACCGTTCCTAAAATGGCTAAATCCTTTCTTATTATTAGTGCTGGTCCCGTTGTTGTGCCAGTTGGCTCCAAACAAACCCTGATCAACGCAGGTGCATCACCGATTTTTATTGCCGATACAGAGGCCAGTTCCGCAATGGCTATGCTGGATGAAAGCGCGAAACAATCGGTTTTAAAGGCTTTATACAGCATCGAACCGGGTAAAGCGTTACCGCTTCGGGCTGGCACCTACGTGCTCAGTTTTGGCCTATCTCTACAGGCATCGGCGGTCTTGTGCATCGAAACAACGGCTCCAAAGAATCCGACTCCAAAGCCAGAAACGCCACCGAGTAACCCGGAAACCAATCCCGAAACTCCACCGATCAACCCGGAATCAAACCCAGACACCGAGCAGACGGGAAATTAACTGATTGTCTAACCTTCTTCTTACCATACAACAATGAATAAGACCTTAACCCGACGCTCTAATTTTCAACTCATTACGGTCAATTCTACAACAGTAGCCGTGGCCTTGATGGTTGAAGCAGATGAAGTTTACCTGACTCAAGTTGGCCCTTCAACCGTTGGTGCACACGTTCGCCGTCAGCGTGAACGGGACTTTGCCAATTTTCTAGCCGCAAATCCGACGATTACAACCGGGGCTACCCATGTTTGGGGGCTGATGGATGTAACCTATGGTCGCGTAAATCTGGATCACCCGCTAACGTCGGATGGCAAGTTTATGAACCGTCCGGTAACTACAGCCGCTAACGATCTGACGCAACCCGAACGCGCTGGACACTTAGCCGTAGGTGTGAAAGAGTTATTAGAGTTCAAAGCGTCAGCCGCAGGAACTGCCTACATTATCGTTGAGCAGGTTCATTATATTCCGGCTGGCGAAATCGGGGTATAGCACCCAAGCAGGAGCGTAATACGCTCTAAGGCCGGGGCAACTGTTCCCGGCCTTTTTCATAGTACAACCTTCCTCCTTCTACCGATGAAACGCTTTTTACTTGTACTGCTCCTGGCAGTATCACAAATCGTTTGTGCCGAAAATCCCAAAGGCTCGCTTATTTATCTGAATCTAGTACCATCACCTGACCGAGCAAAGTTTGAGCAAGCTGTTATTGAAACAGCCGACCGGCTCCATGTCGAACCAGATTGGTTAATGATCGTGATGCGGTTTGAAACCGCAGGAACGTTTCGGGCCAATGTGCGCAATAAATATTCGGGGGCTGTGGGCCTAATTCAGTTCATTCCTTCTACGGCCAAACGATTAGGTACTACCCCGAACAAGTTGGCCGCAATGACGCTGGTTCAACAATTGGTGTACGTTGAAAAATACTTTGCACCCTATGCCGGACGCATGACCGACGTGTATGATGTGTACCTGGTCGTTTTTGCTCCCGCTTTTCTAGGCCGTAAGTCTGGCACCATCCTTTACCGCGCCGATGCTCCTGACCAATTGGGCCGGAATCGCTACCACTTCAATAAAGTCCTAGACGACAACCGGGACGGCCTTATCACAATCCGTGACGTAAAGCGGCAAATCAAACGGTTCGTTCCCTAACCTTTTCATTATGGCAACACTAAACGAAATCTCGATAAAGCAGCAACAGTTAGAGGAACAACTTAAGCAGCTTGAAAATGACAAAAACAAGGCCGCTCAAGCTGAAAGAGAGGAGAAACTAGGCTTGATAACTGCCTACCAAAACGAAGCGCAGGGATATAGAAATCAAGCGGTAAAAGCCGAATCCGATACCGATAAGCAACGCTTATACGGTTTTGCCGAACGTGCTGACCGTAACGCTAATGAACTCAGGGTAGAGCTTGGTTTGATTAGCGAAGAACAATTTCAGGCTACAACTGAAGAGCTACAACAGGAAGAAAAGAATAAAGTACGTCGGAAAATAAACGGCCTACTCATTAAAGCTGCTATTTCCTTTTTGGCGTACCTGATTTCAGACTACTCATCTTCACAGCTTGAATTGGGGTTTATCTGCTACGCGCTCAATTCAATAGCTCAAATATGCTATTGCATAGCCGTTGTTTATGGCGGTTGCTGGCTTGTTGGTACGTTGTTATTCGGCTTCGTATCGACCTACGCTTTTACGGACATTACAGGTGATTTTAGAAACCTTTCCTCTGTTCAAAAGCTATTTTTTCTTGCCGCATTGCTTGCGGCTATCCTTCACTTTTTAGCCTCCATTATTCCCGATGGCATCTAATCTAACACTACAGGAGCCATTCCTAAATTGCGTGTATCAACGCGACAGTTCCGGCAACTCCTTTATTCCGGTGGCCGGGACAGTTGGAGCCGGAATTGAGAACGTAAAAGCGGTTTTCTCACGGGTTAAAGTGGGTGAAATTCAAACAATGGAGTACGCCCTACCCATTGAACAGACACTCCCGGTTGATAAAGACGGCAATTTTGGGGGAACGGTACAATTGCCGGGCGGGTGGTATAGTCTAGCGGTTTCGGCAGGTGACAGCATTAAACGGGTTGATCGGGTTGGAGCTGGTGAAGTATTTGTGATTTTTGGACACAGCTTCATGCAGGGCGGTCACGATCAGAACAATCAGGCAGCGGCCACCGATGAACGGGTTATTGCGTTGCAGGATAACTTAGCTACGCGAAATTATCAGTTTGGCCGCTTAACTGGCAAAATTGGCCCTTTCCATGATTATCCCGATAGTTGGGGGCAATTGGGGGATAAACTCGTAAGGCGGCTAAACGTACCTGTAATGTTCTATGGTTGCGCTTATGGCGGTTCTAACATCCTGCAAAACTGGCAACTTCTTTCTGGTCAGGTACGCACTCAAATGCCCCCAGGTATCACCGATAAAAGCAGCCGTCAGCCGTTTTTACCTTTAGAGCACGTAATGCAAAATTATGTCTCTAAAACAGGTATACGGGCTATTCTGGTAGAACACGGTTATAATGACCGGGGTACCCCTACATCTACATTCGTAGAGCGATTTAAGTACGTATTTGACTATGTACGCAACACCTATCAAAAACCTAATTTAGCCCTGGTTCTGGTTCAGGAAGAGTTAACAAAGGTTCCTAATTCCTTGGCGGATATTGATACGGCCAAAGGTCAGCAAGAACTTTTACAGTCCTACCCTAACACCTGGAAAGGCCCAGACTTCAATAACTCCTTTTGGATAGGTTATCACATCAATACACGCTATGACCATCTGTACGGCGTTGGTGTTGACCAATTTGCAAATGATTGGGCCGCTTCTCTGTCTGACGATTTCCTAAGGAACAGTACGCCTTACGTCGGAACGGTTACACCTGATATATTCCCCGCCGTGCTGTACAATGCTCCAACGTTCCGGTTAAATACGCTGGATTGGGTATTGCTGTTTGCTACAGCCGTTGTTTGTGTTCTGGTGTTTATAAAACAGAAAAAGTCCCTGATGTGGGCGTTTCTCCTGTTGGCTCTTCTTTCACTAAGCAGACTCGCTAAAGTTTTACCTTGATGTTGTAGCAATTGTGCCGGGCGTATTGACTCGGCACAATCTTGTTCCAAAGGATATTCTGTTTTATCAAGCCTGGCCAGCTCAGATCTCAAAATAATATTTCGCATGATTGCCGAATTAGTCCAATCCGGGTATTTCAAGGAAGTTACTACAGAAGGCCGTAAAACGCTGATTTTAAAAACACCTATTCAGGTGGTAGTAAAATCGTCGGTATTGAAAGAGTTACAGCGTATTTATCCATTGCATGAAGAAACAGGAGGAATCCTCTATGCTTACCCTTCTGGTGGTTCTCTGGTTGTTACGGGTTTTACCGAATTGCCTAACCAACTACCCATAGGGCAGCGGAAAACAGCTTACCAGCCAGCCGGATACTTTCAAGAGCGGGCAATGGTGCTGGCTTCAGGTGCTTTACCAATCCGGTTCCATTCTCACCCGGTTTCCATTTATGAAAACCCTTATGACCGGCAACCGCTTACATTCTTTCAGAAAACCAGTAACGCAGATCGGCACAACTCCTATTTACCGTTTACCATCGAAGGCAAAACCGTGGTGTTGCCGGACGGCTTACTATCAGCCAATGACCGGCAAGGGCAAGATATTCGGTTTTATCTATATGGGGGTTTAGTTACTCCTGATAGCCTAAAAGCATTGTTTACCTCCGAAAAGGTATACATCTACTTTGCGATTTTAGTCGTATTCCTGGCATACCTATTTGGTGGGTTACGGCGGTCGCTAATCATATTTGGTCTAGCAGCCATTCTTAGTGTAATCGTATTCATTGCAGAAAAACGGCCTTCCGGTTTAAAGAATGCGGACGGTGATTTAATTATATCAATTCCTTAACCCCATGAAAAGCAACCTATTTTTCTTTCTCCTTCTTGGGTTAATCGTCTACCTGATCGTCAAGACGAAACGTCAGCTTGTAGCTACTCAGGCAGCTATTCAAGCTGATAACCCACTTATAGCCATTCAACCAGGCACGGAAACTACCAGCACTCAGAATGAAACGCCGGTTGACTATCTATCGGTTTACAACAACGCCTAACCCTACTCCTATGACTCCCGAACAACTAAGTACAGTACTGGCTTTTCAGCAAATTAAGCAGGATATTAAAGGGATCAGGACTGATGTTGATGGTGTGACAATACACAAGGCAAAAGGAATAAATATCCCTGTTGCCGAACAACCTGCATCCGGGATAATTAGCATAGACCTTGCTCCTAGTGACAATCAATTAGTACCCATTACCCTAACCGGCAATACAACTTTAAGTCTTGTCAATGCGGCACCTGGCAAATCACTAGTGATCGTCATTACCCAAGGCGGTGCAGGCAGTTATTCTTTTAATCTTCCCTCTGAATGTAAGCTACCAAACGGGGTAACTATTGATTGGAACTTGGCTGTTGGCTCCGTTACTGCACTAAACCTACTGGTAGTTAATGCATCCTATATTATTACAACGTCCCTAAAAATGTAGAACTATGATTAGTAACGCTTTAGGGTTTATTACTCAAAACGTTGGCCCATCGTTGAACCTTGATTTTACGCAGGGTATATTAAATCCAGCACTCAATTTTTCACGCAATTCAATAGGGACGTATTTTGATGGGAATGGTAATATTCAAACGGCAGCAGCAGGTGTTCCCAAGTTGGATTATGACCCAATAACAAAACAACCAAAAGGCATTTTAATTGAGGAACCAAGGACAAATCTTGCTCCAAATAGCAATGATTTAAATGGACCATCTTGGATCAAAACTGCTATTACTACCACTAAAAACGCTACAATTTTTGGGGTATTAAATAGTGCTTGGACTGTAGCAGAAACTAACTCCACCACTTCTTTACTATTTGATCTACTTACAATCGCAAATGGTCAAACAATAACAGGAAGTGTTTGGGTAAAACGCGGCAACCACGATTGGTTAAGAGTAATGTTAACCGATGATACAGCAACAGCACAAGCAAGAGTTTGGATTAATTTAGCTACAGGAGCTATAGGAAGTAATTCCGTTTCGGGTGGTGCGGCAATAATAGGTACACCTAAGATTATACCTTATGGTGATAGTTGGTATAGAATAGAAATAACAGCTACCCTATCTTCTTTTACTTCTGTTAGATTCTGTATGGTATCAGCAGATAATGATTTATCATTAGCAAGAGTTGCATCAGCTAACCATTTACAGTATGAAGCGCAAGTTGAAGTGGGTGCATTTGCTACTTCTATTATTCCTACGGGTGCAGGAAGTGTATTAAGAAATGGAGATGTGCCAAGTTTACCTATTGGAAGTTGGTATAACGGAACCGCAGGTAGCTGGTTTATTCAATTTATTCCTACACTAACAACAGGCAATAGGGAATTAATTGCCTTACCAAGTCCTTTACGTATTCCTTTTTATCACAACAGTGTATTACGAACATATACATCAAGTGATTATGCAACTGCTAATACAATCACTATTAATAGTATTAATAAGGGATTTATGAGTTATGTTTCATCAGGAAATATATCATTATGGCTAAATAATGGTTCGCCCGTTACAGGGGCAATATTTAATAATTTAGAAGTAACTGGCACTTTTTATATTGGTAGTAGAGGTAATACTAATTTTCTGAATGGTTGGATTCAAAAAATCCAGTATTGGCCACGCAGACTTACTATTTCACAACTCCAACTACTTACCGCATAATTCAATTCCTCTTTTAACCATAAACCATTTTATTTATGATCACCCAACAAAACATCACCGTTGCAGAACGGTTAACCGCTCCTACGCCAAAATTCTGGAAAACAGTGGGTAAGATTATGGGAGGGCTAGTTACGGTAGCAACTATACTTGTTACGGCTCCCGTTTCCGTTCCGGCAGTGGTTACAACAATTGCCGGTTACGTAATTGCTGCCGGTTCAGCCGTAGGAATTACCGCAATTACTCTACCTGTTGATTTCGATGCTTTATCTAAGCAGCAAGGCAAAAAGTAATTAACTTATAATAGAAAACGCCCGGCCAATGGTCGGGCGTTTTCTATTACCATAAAATTCGCTTATCGTTTCGTACCCTCTATTTTTATAGAGCGATTGAAGGGTCCAACGGCAATAACATCTGTTGAAGTAGAAAGGCTAACTTTTTTCCCATCAGAAGTAAACTTACCTGAACCGTTTGCTACTCCACTGAAAAGAACCCCATCTACTGATACTTTTTCTTCAAATTTATTAACTACAAATTCCCCATTTTCATTATCGAAATAGACAGTATAATCTCTTCCGTTACCATAATACTGTTCGTGAAACATGAGCAATTTAGGATCATTATTTGAAGCAATACTAACTGTCAATGTCGAACTTGTTGGCCGCGTTGTAGTTAATTCTCCATTACGCCCATAAGTTAATGTTGTTTGACAATCATATACCCCTGCTAATGATGATATATCCACTTTAGGATTTACTTTATTATTTTTTTTACATCCTAGTGCAAATAATGCTAATAGAGCCAGAGAAATAGACAGAGTTTTCATTTTATAAGGGATTGGTTATAGATGTACGATCAAACAAATTTTTCATAAATTTCATCATCAGCAAAGGCAGCGAGACGACGGGTATAAATCTCCATTGTACGGTATTCAGTAAAACCGTTCTGTAGTTGTAATTTCTTGGGGTTAATACCTAGTCGAATAGCTTTTATGTTCCCGGTATGTTTCCAACCATACACAGTATACTTTCCTTTGAATCCAAGGTCTTCCAATATCTTTTTGTGCCGGTAGTAAAATTGGTTTTTCCCTACTGGGATTAGTCCAGGCTCACCCTTATTACCGAAAATATAGTAGTCACCGTTATAGCTTCGTAGTTTCAGAAAATCAATTAATTCAGCTAAAGGCTTAGGTAATGTGGGAGATTTGGTAATACCTGTTTTAGATCGGCCTGGCTTTATCATCACAGACTTTTCCCGCAAGTCCTGCACTTTCATTAGGCGGACTTCTTTACCTGGTCGGGCAAAGCAGTAGTGAATGAAGTAAATGAACAGCAACAACTGCCAATCCTCCTTTTCCTCTATGAGTGCAAATATCTGGCTAGCCTGTTCATCGGAGTAAGGCTCATGCATTTCTGACTCCTGTTTAGGAACTAGCTCCACATCCACCGCCGGGCTGATGTCAAACCTTTTACGCCCTTTCCGGGTGAAGTAGAAAAAGAAGGTTTTTAATTGGGCAATTTCCTTGTTTCTGGTCGTCGGGTGCGAATGAATTGATAGAATGTATTCCCTGTATTTTTCACACAATTCGGGTGTAAAGTCTTGGGTAGCTATTGCCTCTAGCTTATTTTTTTTCAGAAACGCTTTCAGTTTGTCCCCAAAGTTCCGGTACACTTTGTAGGAGTTCTCTTCTAAAGTCTGCCGTTTATTTGTCAAATAAGTTGTTAGGTCGTTTAGAAGCAAAGGAGTATCCGATTTGGCAGCAATGGTAGGCGCTTTCTTTAGATTCGGATTATATAGGATCAGTCGGGGAATTTGGGGGGCGTGGAAAAAAGTAGTTTTTTTGCGCAGAATCAATTTTGAGTTCCTTGCAAGAGTCTTATCAAGCCTTAGTCCGTTTTCTGTTACCCGAGGGGATCTTAGA
>NZ_BAAGWE010000015.1:0-72527 GCF_054780515.1 Larkinella harenae
GCTTTTCTTACACGAATAAAACTCAAATTCTAACTGGTACACTACAACCGACATAACCGCTTGCCATGGTGGCGTCGTTTGTTGTAAGATGATTCGGCTTGCATGGTCATCACGCCAAGTTCCTACAGCGGCCGCGCCATCCGACCGGGCAAACCAAGTCTCCCTGCGCTCCGCTTTGGCGTGGCTCATGAAGTTCGGAAAGGGAGGCGAGATGGCATTGTTGAATGAACCTAACGGCTTACTATGTAAATGATTGGGGCTGAAAAGGTTAAAGAGTAATATTATTACAAGATATGGGGGGGTATGGGTAATAAAATTACTGTACCCCTTTCTAGAACGCGCCCCTAGCCTTTCTTTCATTTCCACAGAATTCCGTTGTTATAAAATTTCATGGCACCCTTGAAATAAGGCTTGAAATCAAGGTGAATTTGGGTCATTATTCACCACATGGAATCGTTTATCATCCTCGTCCTGGTTATGTTTTTTTACTTTTTGCCCGCGCTGAACGCCTGGCAACGTAAACACCGTAACCAAAACGCCATTTTATTGTCCAATATCCTGTTTGGGTGGACGATATTGGGGTGGCTGATCTGCCTGATCTGGTCCGTGACCGACAATGTCAGATCAATTAATTGATAAAAAAATGGGTGGCCCCAGGAAAGGGGCCGGCCGTAAGAAATCGTTTGACGAGCCCTGTAGACGGGTTCGTCTGCCGGAAAGACTGCTGGAGCGATTTAACGCCTGGCTGAAAATGGAGATTGAAAACCAATGCCCTGTAGTGGATGCCAGCAACGAAGAGAGAAAATCAGACAATGGATCGAAAAAATCAAACAAAAACGGCTCCAGAAAGCCCAATTGGAGACGATTGCGGAATCAGCGCCGACGCAGCCTATATCGGGAGCTGCATCCTCGACCTCGCCGGCGCCATCCGAGAGTTAGCATTGACCCAACAGGGTGATTCCCTGGATGGCCCAGCGGAAAATCCGCAGTACGATATGGCGGGGAACAGGATCTCATGAAAAGCGCGCGCGTTAAAATCGTTAATGTCAAATACAAGCAGGTCGTCCGCCCCCGCAAGTTTGATCATAACCAGGTTTTTTCCGACGCGAAAAAGGACTTGGATGCGTTGCTCAATGAGACGGATAAAAAGCCTGTGGCTTATTTCCTGTGCGTTTTTGGCGAGCAGCGGGGCGAAATTTACCGGGCCTGGCACATTCCACCGAAAAACAATGTCATTTCCTACGCGGAACTGCCTGACATCCTCTACAACATTGCGTTGAGGGGCTGATGCCTGACTTACCCAAGACCCACGGGAAATTAGCCCATTCGGCCCGGCGCCATGTCGATCCCAAACAAGTCCGCAACAGTAATGAAATGGGATACACCTACCGCTGGCAGAAATTCCGGCTGGCTTTCCTGCGCAAACATCCGCTTTGCATAGCGTGCCAAAAAAAGGGTATAGTAACCGCAGCCACCGATGTGGACCATGTGGTACCGCACCGGGGCGATCCGATTAAATTCTGGGCCGGGCCGTTTCAGGCCCTTTGCAAGCCCTGTCACAGTGCCAAAACAGCAAGAGGTGGGTAATGAACGGCGCAATATTGTACTTGATGGTTGGCCTGGTCTTGGCCCTCTATACCAGTTGGCTGGATAACGAGAAGAAAATTCGCTTTATGGAATTCGGTGTAATTATATTCCTGTGGCCGTACTTGATGTATCTGTGTGTTAAGGATAAATAATGGCCCGCCATCCGCAGACCAGAGAACTGGCCAAATTCAAAGGCGCCGATCGGAAGAATCCGCAGCGGTATAAAAAGGATGTGCCCGTCAACCCTGAGCCGATTGGCGTTCCCGCTCATTTGTCAGAAAAAGCCCGCGCCGTTTTTGCGGAACTCAAGTCCATGGCGCTGCCGGGCGTGCTGACGGCCTCGGATGGCCCTATCTTCGAGATCACCGCCAATCTACTGGCCGAATACCGGGCCGATCCCGAAGCATTTCCGGTCGGAAAATACACGCATTTGATCGGATGTCTGGCCCGTTTGGGTATGTCGCCGGCCGACCGTCAGAAGTTGGGAACGGAAAAACCCAAAAAAGATAATGACTTTGATGACTTTTAATGACCCCATCCGAACGAGCCCTCCAGTACGCTAAGGATGTTGTGTCCGGGAAGATCCCGAACTGCAAGTGGGTCAAGCTTGCCTGTCAACGGTTTCTGGATGACCTTAAAAAGCAGAAAAAGAAAGACTGGCCGTATCACTATGATGCGGTGCTGGCCGACCGTGCGGTCAATTTCATGGAGAGAATGCCCCATACCAAGGGCAAATGGAGCGCGGCGCGGCAAAACCTGGTCTTGGAACCCTGGCAATGCTTCATTGAATGCAACATTTTCGGCTGGGTCAGCAAGAAAACGGGCAAGCGACGGTTCCGGGTTGTTTATGAAAAAATCCCACGAAAGAACGGGAAATCCGCCAAAATCGCCGCACGGGGTATTTACCTGTTCTGCGCCGATGGGGAGGCTGGGTCCGAGGTGTTTTCCGGGGCGACCAGCGAGAAACAGGCCCATGAAGTGTTTCGTCCTGCATGGATGATGGTCAATAAGCTCGAAAAGCTGCAACAGCGGTTTGGAATCAGCCAGGCCGGCAACAGCAAAAACCCCGGCACCATGTTCGTCATGGACGACATGTCCAAGTTTGAAACCCTGATCGGTAAGCCCGGTGACGGTTCTAGTCCCCATGCCGCCCTGATCGACGAATACCATGAACACGACACCGATCACATGGTCGATACGATGCAGACTGGTATGGGCGCCCGCGAACAGCCCCTGCTTTGCATCGTTACCACGGCCGGCAGCAACCTGGGCGGCCCCTGCTACGAAATGGAGCAGGACATGCAGCGTATACTACAGGGCGTTAGCGAGGATGAGACGGTGTTTGCCATCATGTATGGTATTGATGAGACCGACTCCTGGGACGATCCAGCCAGCCTAATCAAGGCCAATCCGAACTACAACATCTCGGTATTTGGCGACTTCCTGCTGGCGCAGCTCGAACAGGCCCGCCGCTCCGCCAGCAAACAGAACGCGTTCCGGACTAAGCACCTCAACGAATGGGTGGGTGCCAAGACGGCCTGGATGAACATGGTGGCCTGGCAGAACCAGCGCAAAGACATGGTCATGGAGGATTTTAAGGACTGTTTTTGCCATGTTTCGGTCGATTTGGCCTCCAAGAAGGACGTGGCGGCCGTCGATGTGACCTTTGAGAAGAGCGGCCACTATTATTCGTTTAAAAAGTTCTTCGCTCCGGAGCAGGCGGCGGAAGAAAACGAGAAATATATGGAATTTGTCTCCGATGGCTGCCTGGAGCTGACCGATGGCGCCATGATCGACCAGGAAGCGATCGAAGACTATCTGGAATACTTACGTAAAAATTTCAAGGTCAAGGATTTTGCCTTTGACGAGTGGCAGGCGGATTACATGATGACCCGTTTGATGAGCAAGAAATTCGAGGTGGTCAAATACCCGTTCAATACCCGGCATGTTTCGGAGCCGATGAAAAATCTGGAAGCCCTGGTGATCGACGGTAAATACTGGCACGACGGCAATAAGATGATGAACTGGATGATGAGCAACGTGGCCGCCAAGCTGGATGTGCGGGGCAACATTTTCCCTAATAAAGCGCGTCCCAATGACCCGCGATGCAAAATTGATGGGGTGGCCGTGGCCATCATGTCGATCGGTCGCTGGATCACCGAGGACGAACCGGAAAAGCAATTCAGTATGTTTTTTGTCGGTTGATTTATTTTCCAATTGTTGCTAGAATCCGGTCGTCAGGGATGTAGGACCCCCAGGTATCACCACGGAGCATTGGATGCAAAACCGGGCCTACAGTCTATTGACGGTCAAAAAAGTTGACGAAGAACTGCGGATTATTCGCGGTATAGCTACGACACCCCAGACCGATCGCGTTGGTGATGTTGTCGATCCGTTGGGCGCTGAATTTAAAAATCCCTCCCCGCTGTTGTGGATGCACCGGCATGATCTGCCGGTGGGAACGGTCAATTTCGGCCAGCCCACCAAAGACGGCATTCCCTTTGAAGCCCGTATTCCGAAGGTAGAAGAGCCCAGCGGGTTGAAAGCCCGCATTGATGAGGCCTGGGCCTCGGTCAAATCAGGTCTGGTGCGCGCGGTTTCTATCGGCTTTCGCGCATTAACCGATCCCCAGTATATTCAGGAAACTGGGGGATTTTTGTTCTCCAGCACTGAAATTTTAGAGCTTTCTCTGGTAACCGTGCCCGCCAATAGCGAAGCGACTATCCAGATGATCAAGAGCATAGATACCAAAGCCAGGACCGCGTCCGGTCAGACGGCTTTGGATCACATCGTTGCACCCTCGTCCGGCGCCCCGGAGAAAAAAACCGTCAAAATTACCCTAACGCCCAAGGAGGGCCGAATGAATATTAAAGATCAGATCAAGTCCTACCAGAACGAGCGTGCCGCCAAAGCCGCCCGCATGGAAGAGATCATGAAAAAATCCGCCGAAAGCGGTGAGACGCTGGATGTTGCCCAGGAAGAAGAATACGATGGCCTGGAAAAAGAAATCGAAGCCATTGACAAGCACCTGAATCGCCTGGCCACCCTCGAAAAAACGCAAATGGCGAAAGCGGTGCCCGTCAATGCCGATGAAATCGACAGCACGGACAAAGCCAACCTGGCTCGTCTGCCCCACGCTCAGGTCACGCTGAAATCGAAGCTGGAACCCGGTGTGGCCATGGCCCGCGTCGTCAAATCCATCGGTATTGCCAAAGGCAACCTGATGGCCGCCGCCGAGATCGCCGCTGCCAATTACAAGGAAGACAACCGCATTCAAAACGTCCTGAAAGCGGCTGTTGCGGCCGGTAGCACGACCAATGCGACCTGGGCCGGCAACCTGGTGAGTGAGGAAGGCGGCGTTTACGCTGATTTCGTCGAATTCCTGCGTCCACAAACCATTCTGGGCAAATTCGGTGCGGGTAGTATTCCGCCACTGCGCCGTGTCCCGTTCCGCGTGCCGCTGCTGGGCCAAACGTCCGGTGGTCAGGGCTACTGGGTGGGTGAAGGCAAAGGCAAGCCGGTCACCAGCTTTGACTTTGCCCGCACCACGCTTGAGCCGACCAAAGTCGCTAATATCGCGGTGGTAACCGAAGAATTGCTGCGTGACAGCAGCCCTTCGGCCGACATCCTGATCCGTGACTCGCTGGTTGCCGCCCTGCGTGAACGCCTGGACATCGATTTTATCAATCCGGCGAAAGCGGCTGTCGCGGGTGTTTCCCCAGCTTCGATCACCAACGGTGTCACCGCCATTCCATCGACTGGCACGACTGCCGACGACATCCGTTGCGATATCGCCGCGCTGATGGCCAGTTACATCGCGGCTAACAACACACCGACCACCGGCGTGTTGATCATGAACTCCACCACGGCCCTGGCGTTGTCGCTGCTGCGCAATCCGCTGGGTCAGAAAGAATTTGGCGGTATCACCATGATGGGTGGCGATCTGGACGGTATTCCGGTGATTGTCTCCGAATACGTGCCTTCCGACACGACCGGCTCCATTGTGGTCATGGTCAATGCTCAGGATATTTACCTGGGTGATGAGGGTGGATTCCAGGTCGATATGAGCCGCGAAGCGTCCCTGCAAATGGATAACGCCCCAACGCAAAGCTCGGTGGCGACCGTGACGCCTACGACCGTTGTCAGCCTGTGGCAGACCAATAGCGTTGGTTTCCGCGCGGAACGCACCATCAGCTGGGCCAAACGCCGTCAATCGGCCGTTGCCGTTCTGGAAGGCGTCAACTGGGGCGCTTGCGCTTAATCGTTCGATCATGTAAAGTGTTTCAGGGCTGGCTTACCCCTTTGGCCAGCCCTGATTTTTATTAGATGGGAGTTTTCTATGAGTAAAAAGATCACCTTTACCCGAAATTTCCGCTCTTATCGCAAAGATTCCACCGCCGTCGTCGATGACAACACCGCCAAAGTGATTATCGCTCTGGGCGCAGCAAAACTGACCTCGGTGAAAGGCGATAGTGCATTTACTAAACCGGAACCGATCACCGTTGAAAAGATGCCACCGGCTATTGAGACGGCCCCAGTGCTGGCGGAAACCCCACCGGAGGCCCCCGCTGAATTGGATCAAAAGGAAGAAAGCGCAGCGGATTCCCCTGTTGAAGATACGGCACCAGTGACTGAGCAGACGCCTAAAAAACGCGGCCGGCCGCCGGCAGAGAAAGCTGAAAAGACGGAATCGGGCAAAAAATACAAAAATCGTATGCTGACCAGTGAATCCGCTAAAGGCAATGAATGAAACCGTTGTTGATCTGCATTGCGTTGGCGCTGACGGGTGTTATTAGCATTACGTTGGCCGCCTATCTCTTGCTGGGTCTGCCGGCCGCTTTGGGGTCACTCGGTCTTTTCTGTTTGAAGGGTAGCCAATTGCTTTCTCGGGGATTAATCAATGGCTGAAAAAGGGTTGCTGAGTGTCATTGAGCGTTCTCTGGCATCCCCGCACGGGAAATCCCCTGCTTACGTCGATAATCGCGGGTGGTCTTCGCTTATTCGGGAATCCTTTCCCGGCGCCTGGCAACATAACATCGAGGTGCGCCGGGACAGTGTGCTGGCCTTTCATTCCGTTTTTGCGTGTATAACCCTGATTTCGTCCGACATCGCCAAAATGCGGCTTAAGTTGGTCCAGGAAGCCAACGGTATCTGGCAGGAAATTCCCAAAACGAATTATCAGGTCCTGGACCGGCCTAATGGCTATCAGAACCGCATGCAGTTTTTTGAAAGTTGGTTAATTTCCAAACTGTCGCGCGGCAACACGTATGCGCTCAAAGGCCGTGACCGAACCGGGAAAGTTACCTCTCTTTACATTCTTTCGCCAGACCGGGTTATGCCGTTGGTTACGCCCAGTGGCGATGTTTATTATCAGGTGTCGGCCGATAACCTTACCGGGATCGAAGATCAGGTGACGGTCCCCGCCAGCGAAATTATTCATGATCGTTGGAATTGTCTTTTTCACCCGCTGGTTGGCCTGAGTGCCATTTTTGCCTGTGGTTTGGCAGCTGTGCATGGCCTGAAAATTCAGGCAAACAGCACCAAGTTCTTCCAGAATATGAGCCGCCCCAGCGGCGTCTTGACCGCACCAGGCGCTATTGGAGATGACACGGCGCGCCGGCTCAAAGAACACTGGGAGGAAAATTTTAGCGGTGATAATATTGGCCGGGTTGCGGTTCTTGGGGATAACCTGAAATACGAGCACATGTCCGTGTCGGCGGCTGAGGCGCAACTGGTTGAACAGTTGAAAATAACCTCTGAAATCGTCTGCTCCACCTTTCACGTGCCCAAGCACAAAGTTATTGGCGATCCACCCTCCTACAACAACATCGAAGCGTTGGACCAGCAATACTACAGCCAGTGCCTGCAAGTGCTTATCGAAGCGGTGGAGTTGTGTCTGGACGAGGGTCTGGACATGCCAGCTCATATCGGTATTGAATTTGATCTGGACGGGCTGATCCGAATGGACACCAAAACGCAGATTGAAGCGCTTTCAACGGCGGTTAAAAGCGGTATTTATACGCCCAATGCGGCCATGCGCAAGCTTAACCAGAAGCCGGTTACAGGCGGGGATACCGTTTACCTGCAACAGCAGATGTATAGCCTGGAAGCCTTATCCAAGCGCGATGCCAAAGACGATCCTTTTTCCAAGTCGAACAGCCGGGCGCCTGCATCCGATCCAGATACGATCCAGGAGCGCGATTTGACCCGGCTTGCCGATTTAATCAATAAAGAATTTGAAGGGGTTCGGTATGGATCTTCCTAGTGTTGCCAAGGCGATCGTGACGTCGGTAAAAACCTATGTCGATGAGCGAATCGCAGACATTGTGACCCGTTTGGATAATTTTCCGCACCCCGAAAAAGGGGAAAAGGGCGATCCAGGCCAATCCGTAGACATGGATACCGTGGTTAAAATGGTTTCCGATGCTGTTGAACAAATTCCGAAGCCCGAAAATGGCAAGGATGGCCGGGATGGTATAGATGGAAAAGATGCCGATCCCGAGCTGCTTAAACAGATGGTCCACGAAGCGGTAACAGCTTTGCCCGTGGCTCAAGATGGCCGTGATGGGGTGGATGGCAAGGATGGTCAAGATGGCCGCGACGGCGTGGATGGCAAGGATGCTGACCCCGAGTTGATTAAGCAATTGGTTAGTGAAGCTGTTGCTGACATTCCGCCGGCCCAGAGCGGTCGGGATGGCCGCGATGGGGTAGATGGCAAGGACGCCGATCCGGAACTAATCAAAACGATGGTTAGCGAAGCGGTAGCGGCGATGCCTCCCGCCAAAGACGGCCGCGATGGGGTGGACGGCAAGGATGGTCAGGATGGCCGCGACGGTGTGGATGGGAAAGATGCCAACCCCGAGCTGATTAAGCAATTGGTTAGTGAAGCTGTTGCCAATATTCCCTTACCGAAAGACGGACAGGATGGGAAAGACGGTCAAGATGGGCGCGATGGCCGGGATGGCAAAGACGCCGATCTAGATCATATCAAAAAACTCGTTTCTGATGTGGTTGGAGCGCTGCCGCCCCCCCGTGACGGGAAAGATGGTCGGGATGGTGTTCCGGGGCAACCGGGTCGGGATGGGTTGCCGGGCGAAAAAGGCGCTGATGGCAAGGACGGTCAAAATGGCCGCGACGGCGTGGACGGAAAAGATGGGCTGGGATTTGATGATCTATCCCTGGATTTCGACGGCGAGCGGACCATCACCTTTAAATTCTCCCGCGGAGAACAGACCAAATCGTTTGCCGTGTCGCTGCCTGTTGTCATTGACCGGGGCATCTATAAAGAAAGCCAATCCTATGTTCGTGGCGACGGGGTGACCTTTGGGGGCTCCTTCTGGATTGCCCAAAAAGAAACGGCCGGAAAACCCCAAATGGGCAGCGATGACTGGCGCCTGGTCGTTAAAAAGGGCCGGGATGGGCGCCATGGTGAGAAAGGCGATCGAGGTGAAAAGGGTGAAAAAGGCGAAAGCTACCGTGATCAAAGCAAAATGGCCTTGGGGATTGTCTAATGGTCATGCTGGTTTCCCTTCAACAGGCTTCGGATCATTTACGGCGTGATACGACCGATGATGACAGCGATTTGGAATTGAAAATCCATGCCGCATCGGCGGCGGTGATCAATTACCTGAAAGCGGGAGCCACCTTTCTGGACACCAGCGGCGGCGTTCCGTTGGATACGAGCGGGAACCCTGTGGGCGTGCCCTATGAAGTCCAGGCGGCGGTGTTGTTGATGCTGGGGGTGCTGTACCGTGACCGGGATGGCCAGGAGATGAGCCAGTGGGAACTGGGCTATTTGCCGCGCCCGGTGATGGCGCTTTTATATCCGTTACGCGATCCCGCCATGAGTTAAGCCCATGTTAGCAGCCGGCCGACTCAGACACCGCATCACCATTCAAAGACCTGTTTATGAACAGGATTTGAACACCGGCGCCATGAACCCGGTGATCTGGCAGGAGGTGGCCAAAGTGTATGCGGCGATTGAGCCCTTATCGACGCGTGATTTTATCGCGGCCCAGGCCGAACAGTCGAAAATTATTGCCCGGATCATCATTCGATACCGGGAAGGCATTACCGCCGATATGCGCGCGCTGCATAACGGAAAAATCTACGTTTTTTCGGCTCCCCTGGCCGATAAAGACAGTGGTCTGGAGTATTTGACCATACCAGTGAGCGAAGGAGTTCGGGATGTCTAATGTGTTGTTGCCAGCTCCGCGCAAAAAGAAAAAGAAGCTCCAGGACATGGGTGACAGCACCCATGCCCCCGTTTTTTACATTGAAACCGTATCGACCGCCAACGCTTCCGGCGATGTGATTCTGCCGGGTCCCCATGGCACGTATAAACGGCTGCGTGATATGGGGGATGGCACGCACGCCGAAGTCGTTTTCCTGTCCACCGGGCGCGACGAGGGCGCCGATATTCTGTTGCCATCCGAGCGGGGCACCTATCGCCGTCTTGAGAGCATGGCTGGCGGAACCCATGCCCGTGTTTTGAGCGACATCGATGCCAACCCGCCTGGCGGCGATACGGTGTTACTGCCGACGGCACGGAAAACGTTCAAGAAGCTGAAAGATACGGGCACCGGTTTTAGCGCCGAGGTCCTGTTTGGTGTGTCCAATTCCTCGGCCAGCCCAGCCGGGGATGTGCTCATTCCCTCGGAGCGGGGTTCGTTTCGACGCCTGCGCGATATGGGCGATGGGACCCATGCCGAGGTGGTGTATTCGCCCGCTTCGCTGCCTTCGCTTTCCTTTGATTGGTCAACGACTACCTCGCTGACCAGTCCACAGGGAATTACCCTATTGTTCAGCCGCGCCAGCGGGGCGACGATATTCGATGCGAACAGCAAGATCATTTTCGGTCCGGAGAACCTGATTGCCAACTCGGGTTTTACAGAAGGCGTAACCGGTGCCACTCCAACGGGATGGATCGACCGGGGTTCAACGTCGAGCGTTAAGACGCCGGATGGTTCCGGTGGATTCGTTGATCGCATTACGGTGGCGGCACCGGGCAGCGTCGGCTCGACAAACGATACGCGGTATGGTTTCACGAACCTGCTGGCTGGCATAAGGCATACGATTTCGTTTGACATCAGCCTGGCACCAGGCAGCGTCTCGGGTTCGATTATCTTGCTGATGGCTGGTCTTTCGCAAAGCATCAACCTGACTTCGACGACCAAACAGCGCGTATCTTTTCAGATCACGCCGACGCTGGCCACGCATTCGCTGTTCTTCGGGTCGAACACCACACCCGGCATCGTATTTGAGATTGCCCGCATTCAGTTCGAGAGAGGCACTGTTGCGCGCGCGTACAATCCGACGACCTCCGGGCCGTACTTTGGTCCCCGCTGGGACACCCATCCGCTTACAAAAACGCCTCGTGGCGTTCTGATCGAGCCGCAATCGACGAACATCCTGCTGTGGTCGCAGGACCTGACAAACCAGTCCGTCTGGGGTCGCATCAATATCACGCCGTCACAGGTTGCCATCGCCAATCCGCTCGACTTGCCGACTGTGACGAAACAGGTGGAGACCACGGCCAGCGCGCAACATCAGTTCAGTTATGGCGTTGCAGCAATCACCGCCAATACGACATACACAGGGTGGGTTATTGCTAAGGCCGCCGAACGCAGCCGGATGTTTCTGCAATTTTCGAGTGTGGGCGCATCCTGGGGCGGTGATTCTAAATCCGCCATCTTCGATCTGAGCACAGGAGCCATCGTCAATACGGTGGGCGCGTCGGTTATTGCACGCATGGAGCCGATCGGTGATGACTGGTATCTGTGTGCGATCACGGCCACCACGCCCGGATCGGTCACCGTATCGGGCGTGAACGTCGGGAACGTTCAAGATGGCACCACTATTTCCTATACCGGCGATGGCGTGTCCGGCCTGTATGTGCTTTGCGCGCAGATGGAAGCGCACCAGTGGCCCACCTCCTACATCCCAACGGCGGGATCGACGGTCACGCGCGCCATTGATCGTCTTTACACAGCGATCAATCCACTGTGGTACAATCAGGGAGAGGGAACGGCTTACGTATCGTTTGTCCCGCGCTCCAGACTGTTCAACCGTGGCATTTTTTCTTTCAGTGACGGCACAGCCAACAACCGGGTCGATGTCCGGTCGATCGACGCACAAACGTTCATCACGGTTGGTGGCGCGGGTCAGTCGGCCCCGGCAACCACTACCCTGACCGAAGGTATGCTGGCAAAGGTGGCCCTTGCATTCAAGGCTGGCGATACGGCGCGTGCGGCCAATGGCGTAGTGGCCAAGGCGGCGCCCGCGCAGATACCCACCAATATCTCCCTGTTTCAGCTGGGCAACGTTGATAATCTCAGCACAACGCAGGCGCTGTTCGGCTGGATCAGAGAATTCGCATACTACCCCACGCGTCTTTCCGACGCACAGATCGCTGAGATGACCAACATCCCTGTGGCGACGTTTTTCGGGGATTCTATCGTGGCCGGTACGGGCGCCGCACCCGCCACGGTCTGCCGCTGGACGCGCCTGCTTTGCGATGCGATGGGCTGGGTGGAAAACAACAAGGGCTTGGGCGGCTCAACGCTATCGAAACGCACTCCCGTTAACCCGCTGGGCACAACCAACATGGTGGACCGGATTTCGGAAATCCCGGCTTTCACAAACAAGGGCGACAAGCTGGTTATGGCGTTTGGCATGAATGATTGGGGTGTGGCCGCAGCGGCTTACACGCCCACCGCGTTTGTCCAGGATTATCGCACCGTCCTCAACCATGCCATCACCGTCAAAGGCTGGCCACGGTCCAGCATCTACCTGGTTACGCCATCCTATCCGGCCGACGCGGCATTTGCGTTCTATGCCGGCATCAACGGGGGCAACACGCCGACGCGCGCCAATATCCAGCTGTTCACCCAGGCGACGCTGAATGTGGCATCCGAGTACAGCGTAAAGAGCATCAATATGTATAACCCAATGGCCGTGACACCGAGCATTGCGACGTATCTGCGCACGGACGGCGTTCATCCGATTAATAAGGGCCACGCATTGATGTATTCCATCGCAAAGGCGGCTATGCAATGAGAGACTTTTACCTGAAATTCAGCGATCAAAGCGAGTTTATGGCAGTTTATGGCAGTTTAGAGCTGCCCAACATCGTCCTGATCGGCAAAATTCCGGGCAAAACGGGTTTTCACGTCAATGTCCGTTCGCCGGAATTGCCCCCGCAGCTGGTCCCCTTTGTGCTGGAACCGGCTCCCGAGACTCCTTTCAGCGTGTGGCTGTAAATGACCACGTATGTGATTTTGGCTACCGGCCAATCGCTGACGGAGGCGGATGTCGAGCATGTGCGAGGAAAGTCCACCGTGATTGCCGTATCGGATGCGTACCGGTTAGCCCCCTGGGCCGACATGCTGGTGTCCAGGGATACGGCCTGGTGGACGCAACATCCCGAGGCAAAGGCTTTCAAGGGTCGTAAAATCAGCTACCACGACGATCATCGGGACATTGAACAGATCCGGCCCATCGGCGCGCCGGTAAGCTGCAACAGCGGTCTGTATGCCATGTTCATTGCCCGCGACCTGGGCGCATCGAAGATCATTCTGTTGGGCTTTGACCTGCACGGCACGCATTTCTTTGGGCCGCACCCAGCCCCGCTGAATAACACGTCGAAAGAGCGGTTTGCTCATTTCATTCGGCAATTCCGGTACTGGCGCGGGCCGGAGGTAATCAACTGCACCCCCAACAGTGCACTGACGCAATTCCCTTACCAACCCTTACGAGAGGTCCTATGAAAACGTTTTCCGGCCGGCGCGCTTCCCAGAACGAAGCGGAGCTAAACAGCTTTATCGGCTATTTGCAGCGCGCCAACGTGAAATCCTACCTGGAAATCGGCGCCAGACACGGTGATACGTTCCACGAGGTCATGAGCCGGTTGCCGGTGGGCAGTTATGGCCTGGCGGTGGATATGCCCGGCTATCTGTGGGGTAATTTCAAGTCCCGCGAATCGCTGCGCGCCGCCGTCAAAGACTTGCGGGACAAAGGGTATGATTGCCATTACCTGTTTGCCGACAGCCAGCAGCTGGATACCGTCGAAAAAATCCGCGAGATCGCCGCTTCGTTACCGGGTGGAACGGGGTTTGACGCCCTGTTGATTGACGGTGACCACACCCTGGCGGGCGTTACCGCCGACTGGAAGAATTACGGCGGCCTGGCGCCGATTGTGGCTTTCCATGACATCGTCGGCACGGGCCAGTATGAGAAAGTGCACCACAATCCGGTCGAGGTGCCCATTCTCTGGGAGACGATCAAGCGGAATCACAAAACCCTCGAATTTGTGGATAAGGACAGCAAAATGGGGATTGGCGTATGTTCACGGTAATTTCCTCGCCCCGTGCAACACACCAGCTGATCCATCAGCAAGCGATGCTGGACGGCTTGAAAACGCTCGGAATTGCGGCTGTGGGATCGTACAGCGAAACCCACGTCAAGACCGAGCATGTGGCGTGCTGGGGCTGGCGCACCGGGAAGATCCTGCGGGAAAAGGGCCATCATGTGCTGGTCATGGAACGCGGCTACCTGGGCGACCGGTTTCGGTACACCTCCCTGGGCTGGAATGGGCTAAACGGCCGTGCGGTGTTCCCTCTGTATGCAGACGATGGCGGCGAACGTTTTCGGTCCATGGCAGAGATGAAGGAATGGGCGCCACCGGGGCATGGCAAATACATCCTGTTGATGGGACAGGTTCCCCATGACCAAAGCCTGGCTGGCCGCGATCTGATGCCGTGGTACGTGGAAACAGCCCAGCGAGCCGCCGAATTTTATCAGTTACCTGTTGTTTTTCGGCAACACCCGGATCTAACGAAAAAGGGCCTGAACCAACAACCGTTGCATGTTCAGACCTCGCACCGAAGCATGGAAGAGGATTTGGCCGGTGCCGCCCTGGTGATTGCTTACAACAGCAATTCGGCGGTCGATGCGGTGCTGCACGGCATTCCGACGCTGACGTTTGACGAGGGCGCCATGGCCTGGCCGGTAACCGGTCACGCGATTGGGGAGGAGTTTTGTCCGGATCGCCGGCCATGGGCGCACGCGCTGGCTTGGAAACAATGGGACATCGACGAAATTCGCAGCGGAAAGGCTTTGTCGGGCCTGCTGAGTATGGTATGATCGGGTATGGAATTTAAAGCATCCGATGCCAATAACAAAGCCCTTTTAAAGGCGATGCAAAAGCTGCCCCGCACGATCCGAAACCGGGCCTTGCGCAAGGGCTTACGCGCCGGTGCCGAAGTGGTCAAAAAACGGGCGTCGGACAATGTCCGGTCGGTGACCTCGGACGAAGCCACCGGTTTGCTGGCCTCGAAACTGGTCATTCGCGCCCGAAAACAAACCCGAACCGCTTTGGGCGTGCGCGTGGCCATTGGCCGGGGGACGGCTAAAAACGGTGCCCGGATCGGCTTATATGGATCGGTGCTGGAATTTGGAAAAGAAAACCAGCCACCCCGGCCCTGGCTGCGCCCGGCGGCCGATCAAAGCGCCTCGCAGGTCTTGTCGGTTTTGGTCCAGGAATCGTCGCGTTACCTGGATGATGCGGTGGAAGATGCCAAGAGAGGTACATGATGATCCCTAAATTATTTCCCGTTCTGCTGGCCAGCCCGCCGGTCACGGCCTTGTTGGGGTTAAATCCGCTGCGCGTTTTTCCCTGGGGCGAAGCGCCGCAAAACGTCGCCTATCCCTACGCTACCTATGGCGTTTTCAATGGCGTTCCTGAAAATTACATGGACCAGGTGCCGGACCTGGATCGCCTGGGCACGCAGGTCGATGTGTGGGCTAAAACCTCGGAAAGCTGCCAGCAATCGGCCGTTGCGATCCGCAATGCCCTCGAACCGATCGGTCACATGACATCCATTTCCAATATGGAAAGAGACCCGCAAACCAAGTCGTACCGGCTTCGTTTGGAGTTCGATTTTTACACAACGCGTTGACAGTGATTTCGGTTGGCGGTATGCTGTAGCCGCATTTGACCTTGAAAGGAAAGGGCGGCTACATGGCACTGAAAACACAGGGAACCCATCTCTATCTTATTGACCCGGATGCCGTTGGCGGCCCCGACGTGCTGACCATCGGTTGTGTAACGGCCGTCAATGGAATTGAAGCCACCCGCGAACAGTTGGAAACGACCTGTCTGGATAGCCCCGCCCGCACGTATGAAGCCGGTCTGGCAACGCCGGGTCAGATGACCTTCACGATCAATTTTGACCCCGCTGACGAAAGCCACGTCCGGATTTATGAACTGTGGAAAGCCGGCACGAAATTCGAGATGGCCCTGGGGTACAGCGACGGTACGGCGGTTCCAACCGTTGATACCAACGGGATGTTCGATCTACCACCGACGCGCAGCTACCTGGTGTTTCACGATACCTACATTGCCAACGTGCCGCAGGATCTGGCGCTGAATGCCCTGGTGACGGCGAACGTAGCGGTTCAGCTGTCTGGTTTCCCTGATTTGTTTAAGAAAGCCTAAACATGTCGATCAAAGAACTGGCAAAAGATTCTTACGTATCCGGCCAAAAACAGGTGGTGGTAAAATCCGGCGAAAAAGAGTTGACGTTATATGTCAACGAGCTTGGCTTTATGCAGGTTCACAGCATCTATGCCGCTGCGAGGGCTAAAAACGAAGAACCCCTGGTTCATATGGTCGTGCAGTCTGTTACCGACAAAGATGGCAATCGCTTTACCTACCCGGAAGTGCTGCGGCTGAAAAAAGAAGTTGCTGAGCCGATTTTTGAAGCGGTGATTGAGGTCCAATCGCTGGGCGGTGAGCGAAAAAACTAACGGCCGCCGACGAATTCTGGTGCGAACTGGCGCTATCGCTCGGCGGAACAATTTCGGAACTCCAGGCGCGTATGCCGATGACTGAATATGCGGTATGGTGTGCCTATCGTGACAAATACGGCCCCATGCACGATGTTCGGAAATTTGACCGTCCGGCTGCTTTGATCGCGATGATCCTTAACCGGGTGCATGGCGGAAAGGCAACCATGAAGGATTATATGCCCTGGGGCCAAGAGGAAAAAGAAGCGACGATCGAAGACCTGATCGCGGAATTTGGTGGAGTGAACATTGGCAAGCAGTCTGGGTAGCATTTTTGTTGATCTGCTTGTCGGCACCAGCAAATTTGATGCGGGTTTGCGCGGCGCCTCGCGTTCCGTTCAGAATGCCACTGGAAGCTGGAACAGGTCACTAAATAGTGTCGCCACCAACTCCTTAAACCAAAGCTTTCAGCGTCTGGCCGGTTTGGCTGCGGCCGCGTTCTCCACGCAAAAAATCATTCAATACTCTGACAGTTATCGGCAGCTCGAAAGCCGGCTCAGCCTAGTGGTCGATTCCTCGGCTCAATTGGAGCAAAGCCAGCGTGAGCTGTTTGCAATTTCCCAGCAAAACCGGCAGCCGTTGGAAGACACGATTGATGCCTATGCACGCTTAAACACCAGTCTCACAGATAGTCAAAAAGCGCATACAGACCTGATTCGATTTACGGATCTGCTTTCGAAAACCCTGTTAATATCTAAAACCAATGCGGCTGGCGCGGCAACGTTTTTGCAACAGTTCGGTCAAGCAGCATCCAGTGATTTTAAAGCGATTGGGCAGGAACTACAGACATTCTCTGATCAGAACCCCAGGTTCTATGAAATTTTACGAGACGAAGCCGCACGCTACGGAAAAAGCCTGAGGCAAATGGCGAAAGATGGAGAGCTTTCTTTCCAATTTGTATCCGACGCTATTTTTAAGGCATCTGATTCCATTGAAGCCGATGCAAGCCGGGTCAGCACCACGGTCGGAAAATCGTTTACGCAATTAAACAACTCCCTGTTGTCGTTCATTGGAAACAGTGAAGATATTACACGGGCTACCGGCTTGATCGCTTCCGGACTGGAAGGTATGTCGGAGGCCATCGACCGGGCGAATGAGAACGGCTTATCGCTCAAAACTACCGTTGTCGGTTTAACGGTAGCACTTTTAGAATTTTACCAGAATGCCGTTTCCAAATATGCCAGTGGTTTTGAATTGCTGGGCTTTGATACGTCGAAATACAAAGAGCGCGCGAAGGACATCCAGGATCAGATTGACCGGATTGGAATGTTGCTGGACGAAGAACAGCAACTGAATAAGGCGCAAAATGCACCCAAGCCGACGCCAAGACCTAAACGTCCCGACCTCCCTCCGGCAGTGGATGACAAAGCCGTAAAAGCGGCACTTAAGGCACAGAAAGAACTCGATGGCCTTTATCAGCGCAATGAGACGTATATCACAGGTCTGACGCAGGAAACACTTCGTTACAACGAAGCGATGGGCGAACTGGCCACCCTGGTCGATAAAGGGCGTATTTCACAGGAACAGTATTACACCGCTTTGTCCAACCTGGATGCGGAATACGATAAAGCGACCGAAAAAGCGAACATCTGGGCGTTCGATGTCGAAGCGGCCACCAAACGGGCGGCCGAAAACGCTCAGGATACGCTGGCCGATTTCCTGTTTGAGCCGTTCGAAAAAGGACTGGATGGGATGGTGCTGGGCTTTGTTAACGTCCTGCGCCGGATGGCCGCCGAAGCCGCCGCTTCCAAAATCCTGAGCACATTATTCGGGAAAGCGGAGAATCCGCTGGGCAACCTTTTCGGAAAAGTGTCGAGCAGCTTGCCTAGCCTGAGCCTGGGTAGCCTTTCGCTACCAAAATTCGCCGAGGGTGGGTTTTTACAGCCGGGCCAGTGGGGCATTGCCGGCGAGCGCGAAGCCGAACTGATTTATGGAGGTCGCAACGGCATGACCATCGTGCCCCCCGGAAAAATGCAGGGATCGGGCGGTAACACGTATTACATTGATGCACGCGGCGCCGATCAGGGGGCGGTGCGCCGGATTGAGCAGGCCTTGCTGCTTTCGGCGGGGCCGGGTAGAGTCGAACAGCGCGTATCCGAGGCCCAGATGAGAGGTGAACTGTGACCACACCGCCGCTAGTGACCCTGCCCGATGGCTGCGCCGCCAGCGTGGTGATGACGATGACAACGGCCGTATCAAGCACGCAAAGCCCGTTTACGTTCGAAACCCAGGATTTTCTGTGGCCGGGGGAGATGTGGTCGATCGAGTTTCGGTTGCCTTCAATCATGAGCCGGGCACTCGCCTCCGAGTGGATCGCGTTCAACCTGGCGTTGCGGGGCAGCTTTGGCCGCTTTCTGATGGGTGATCCGTCGGCCAAGCTGCCCCAGGGGTCTGTTTCCGGCCCCGGCGCCGTGGATGGCAATTACCAGCAGGGCCGCGTTTTGAACGTCAAAAACCTGACGCCCAACGTCTCGGGGATTCTCAAAAAAGGCGATTACCTGCAAGTGGGCGCCGGTTTTACGGCCCGCCTGCACATGGTGCTCGAAGATGCCGACACCGACAGCGCGGGCCGCACCTCTTTGATCATTGCACCGGAACTGCGGTATGCCCCGGCGGACAACAGCGCCGTGATCTTTCACAACCCCGTAGGCCTCTTTATGAAGACCGATAATTCCTTTTCCTGGGCCGTCGATACCGGAAAGGTATACCGCCTGGGGTTCACTGCCGTGGAGGTCGTCGGTTCCAATGCGTAACATCACCCAGGACATGATTGATGAGTTTTCGGGGCCGACCGTCGCGCCGGCCCTGTTGGGTGAGTTTTACTTTGATTCCGGTTTTATCGGCATGTGGACCGGGATCGGAACGCTCACCTGGGGTGACAGGCAATTTCTGGGCGGCGGCAACTTCATCGGCATTTCCCCCGTCAACGAAACCCAGGATCTACAGGCCAAAGGCATTACCCTGTCGCTCAACGGCATTCCCTCCAGCCTGATTTCGCTGTCGCTGAACGAGCGCAGCCGGGGCCGGCCATTTCGGCTGTTCCTGGCTTCTGTTTCCAGCACACGGCGCGTGGCCACCGAACAGGAACCTGGGGTGGTGCTGACCGAGGATGGCGGCGTGGTGCTGTTGGAAAACCAGTTGATTGACTCGCCGTACCGCATCTTCTCCGGTTTAATGGATGTCATTGAGTTCACCGACAACGGCCAAACCGCTGATATCCGGATGTCGGTTGAAAATGCCCTGATCATCGGCCAGCGCGCCAAAGTGGGCCGTTACACGCCCGAAGATCAGAAAAAGCGTTTTCCCGGTGATAAAGGACTTGATTTCATTAACCAGTTGCAGGACAAATCAATCGTATGGTGAGACGCGATAACTGGCCGATGCTCTACAGCCAATACCTCAGGGAACGGATGAAAATGCCGTTCCAGTGGGGCGTGAACGATTGCATGAACTTTGTCGCCAAAGGCGTGGAAGCCATCACCGGCGAAGATTTTTTCACCCCCTTCATCGGTTACGACACGGAAGAAACCGCCCAGGAGAAACTGGATGTCCACGGTGGCGTTATTGGCATCATCAGCGCGGTGCTGGGACCGGGCCACCGGCAATCCATGCAGGCGCGCCGGGGCGATGTAGTCATTGTCAAGATGCCGGACATCACCGGGGGGTTGGTGGACGACAGCGGAAACCGGATTGCCCTGGTCACCAAAAATGGCCTGATCCGGGTTCCATTGAGCGCCGCCTGGCGCATATGGAGTTATTGAGATGCCACCTGTCATCGCTGGCGCCGCCTTATCTGCTGTTGTTGCCGGCACGACCCTGGTCGGGGGTGTTTTATCGGTTGGATTCAGTTTGGCGACCTTTGCCGGCTCGATGGTGCTGGGTGGCCTGTCCTACGCACTGACGCCCAAGCCCAAGAAGCAAAACGTCTCCTACGGGGTGCAAACCCAGAACGTCGCGGTCCGCCAGTCCGACCTGACCCGCATCCGGGTGTATGGCCACATGCGCGTGGCGCGCGGTTTTGCGCACATGGAAGCCACCGATGTCAACGGCAACCTGCACCAGATCCTGATCCTGTGCGATGGCCCGATCCGGTCGATCAATGAGATCTGGATGGATGATTACGCCATTCCGTCCGACTGGCTGGATGCGGACGGCAAAGTGACGCAAGGGCGCTACAAGGACTTTCTGACCATTCGCAAGCACACCGGCAGCGTGTCCCAGACGGCGGATGCGCTGGCCGTGACCAATATTCCGGGCTGGACCAGCGATCACCGTTTGCAGGGGATTGCCTATCTGTATCTGATCCTGAAAAAAAGCCAGGACGTGTACCCCAATGGCGTGCCCAACGTCACGGCCCTAGTCGAAGGGCAGGAGCTGTACGATCCCCGGATTGGCGGCAACCGGTTTACCACCAACGTGGCCCTGATGGCGACCGATTACCTGCGGGACGGGGAGTATGGCTACGGGGTGCTCGACGATGATATTGATATGGTCAATGTCGCCGCCCAGGCCAGCATCTGTGACGAAATTGTCACCACCCAGGCCGAAGATGCGCCGATCAAAAGCATTGATGCCGTCACGAACCGCATCACGTTGAACGGCGATTTGCTGCGTTTTCAGTTCGGGGACCGCGTCGAATTACTGGTCAGCGGCGGAACGGCGCCCGGCGGCCTGGCAACCGGTGTTTCCTATTACGTGATCCCGTATCAGATCAAGGATACGCCCCGGATTTTGCTGGCCACGTCACTGGAAAACGCCCTGGACAAAACCGCCATTGACATCACCTCAGCCGGCAGCGGGACGCTCACGATCCGCAAGACCGGTGAACCGCGTTACCACGGTTCCGGGGTGATCGACACGGAAACCGTCCTGGCCGAAAACACCAACAACCTGGTCAATTCGATGGCCGGCCGCGCGGTCAATGTCGGCGGGTTCTGGACGCTGCTGGCGGGGGCTTACCGGGCGCCGTTCATGAGCCTGGGCATCGGCGACATCCGGGGATCGGGCATGGCTTTCAAGAATGCCCTGAGCATGTCGGAGTCCTTTAACGTGGTGAAAGGGCTGTTTATCAGCTCGCTGAACAATTTCCAGCCGTCCGACTATCCGGCGACGGTGTATGGGGAATTTGTCACGCAGGATAATGGCCTGGAAGCCCCCAAAGACATTAACCTGCCGTTTACCAACCGTCCGACCACGGCCCAGCGCATTGCCAAGATTGAGCTGTTTCGGGGCCGGCAGGACATTGTGTTCAGTGCCGACTTTTCCATGAAAGCCATCCAGCTCCAGCCGGGGGATACGGTCGAACTGGACATTGCCCGGCTGGGATGGGCGGGGAAGGAATTTGAGATCACGCAGTTCGGCTTTGATACCAACAATGGCGGCTTGATTTGCCGCTTATCGCTGCGGGAGACGGCCGAAGCCATTTATAACTGGGAAAGCGGCGAGGCCATCACGTATGACCCGGCACCCAACAGCAACCTGCCCAATCCCTTTTTGGTCGGGGGCGTCACCGGTCTCAGCTATTCCAGCCGCCAGGCGGGTACCGTCGAGGGGGATATAGTTTATTCGATGGTCATCAGCTGGAATCAGCATCCCGATGCCTTTGTTCGGGAGCATGGGAGTATCGAAATCCAGTTCAAGAAATCGGCTGACACCGACTGGCTTCCTTCGTTTTTGGTGCAGGGGCGCCTGACCTCGACGGACGCCTTTACATCGACCGTCAACGTGCCCTACGACATTCGGGTGCGGGCCATGAATAACCTGGGCGTTCGATCGGCCTGGAATTACCTCTATGGCGCCGTTGTGGGATCGTCGGGCGGGGTAACGGAAACGCTGGATTACGGTCTGGTGAGCGAAACAGCATCCGTTTTTGTAGACCGGGGATCGGTCGATGATACGGTTTCTGCTTTCGAGGACTGGGGATATGTGGTATAGGGAGTTATCATGGTAGCGACACAAACGAAAATCCGCCGCGGCACGGCCGCCCAAATCGACAGCATGACGCCCGCCGATGGCGAGGTGGTCTACGACCAGACCAATGACCGGCTGCGGGTGGGCGATGGCGTCAAACAGGGGGGCTGGCATCAGGCGTCCGCCACCGATATTCAGCATGGCCGCTTGAACACCGGGGTCGCAGTCGGTGCCGCCAATGCCTTAACGCTTACCTTAAGTCCGGCCTTATCCGAACTGAACGATGGAACGACGGTCCGCATTAAAGCCTCTGCGGATAACACCGGGTCAGCCAGCCTCGATGTGAATGGATTGGGAGCGGAAACCATCCAAAAATTCACCGGTACCAGCCTGGCCAACCTCAGCGGCGGGGAGATCGTTACCGGCAATTATTATACGCTGATTTTCAATGGCTCGGTCTGGGTGATGCAGGGCGGTGTCGGCGGCGGCGCCAGTGGCGTGGTCACGACGGTCTTCACCAGCAACGGCACCTGGACTAAACCGGCAAACCTGGTCAGTCTGGTCGTTGAGGTTCAGGCTCCAGGACAAAATGCAAATCGTGTGCAACTTGTCAATCAAGGCAGTGGTGGAGGGTATGCAAAAAAGACCTATCAGGCTTCCGATTTATCGGCAAGTGAAAATGTTGTGTTGCCTCTTCCGAATTGGACATCTGTTACCGCATCCTTTAAGGGAATATCTTGCAAAAATGATGGCACTGCGACGGGAGGGGATATAAATATCCCCGCTCGGGGCGGAAATTCATTCATGGGTTGGTCGGGGGATAACGCCATCAACATCAATGCCACTGGATACGGGGGCGGTGGGGCGTCGAATTCCCAAACTTTCCAAAATGGCGTGGGTTCAAACGGAATCATCATTCTTACGGAATACCGGAGCTGATCATGGCTGGTGATTTAAAAATCTCTCAGTTTACGCCGGGTGGCGCGGTTCAAACCACGGACCAGCTTGCTGCCAACCGGGCGGGAAATAATACCATTGTTTTTGTGGGATCGGCCGCTGCACTTGATGTGGGGCTGGGGCCCGATGACATCCCCACCAATACGATGGTGCCATCGACCATTGCCAACACCTTGCAGGGCACATCCGCAACCAGCAACACGATTGGACTGGGCGCCAAGTCTTTCGTGACCCAGGCCGGAAAATCGTTTGAAACCGGCCGGTCGCTGTTGATCGTGTCAGATGCCAACCCCACCGGCCGACGTATGACGGGGATCGTAACCGATTACGATACGGAGACGGGGGATCTGGATATTACGATCCAGGGGATTACCGGTTCGGGCACATTCACCGACTGGATTATCCGGGTTGCGGGGGATAAAGGCGAAAAAGGGGATAAGGGCGATCAAGGGGATCAGGGACCACCGGGGACCGGCGCGGTTAACAGCGTCAATGGTGAGACGGGGAACGTTGTCCTGGATGCCGGCGATATTGGCTTTACACCCGGCGGAACGATTTCGGCCACGACTGTTCAGGCCGCAATCGCCGAAGTGGGGAGCGAAAAAGCCCCTTTGAGTGGCGGTGGGTTGACTTCCACCACCGTCAATGGGGTAAACCTTCAGTCGGGTGGAAGTGCCGCCAAATTCCTCAATGAAGCGGGCGCTTATGCCGATGTGAACCAAAACCCGCTGGGCAAGTTTCTGGGTTCTTTCTCTGCAACGAACCAGTCGGTGCTTAATATTACCGGGGTCATTACTAACGCATACACCAAGTACATGCTGGAGTTTGTCTCGGTTGTTCCTATCACCAATAATGTTAACCTGCTTGCCAAAATATCCATTAACAACGGGACGAATTGGCTGGCGGGAACGGGCTATTACAGTGCCCAGGGTTCTTCGTCGCCAACGGCTTCCACCCAGGGCGGCGCCGATGCCGCCGCAAACTTTTTCCTGCTGGGGGCCATGGCTAACAACAGTGGTTTCCATGGCCGGATTTATTTTTCAGCTTACAACAACCTTTGCACGTTCTTCGGCAGGGGGTTCAAAATGGCCAATGGAACCGTATCAGCCTCGGTGCATTTGGCGGGTTACAACTTTACCGGCAATGTAAACGCATTGCAGATTTATGCGTCCAGCGGTAATATCTCTGGTGTCGTCCGCGTGTACGGGTTGGAATAACAGATAGGCAAAAGGAGTGAATAATGACGGGTTATGCGATTGGTGATCTGGATGTGGAATGGGCGGTGTGGCTGAATGAAAACCAGACCTTAATTGAGCTTTATACGACTGATTCACAGTCATACACCATGTTTGAGGATAGCCCGGACTGGGGCGACATCGCTACCAGTGGCATTACCGTTAGACCGATGCGTCAATCAGAATTTCATACGATCTGGAACGCAACATCGAATCAATGGGAAGTGAATCAGCTATCATTTACCGCGTTTTTGAAAGACCAGCTGGTCCAATACAGAAACACCAAAATTGCCAGCACAGTGTCGTACAACGGCATTCAAGCCAACAATACCACCCACGAACACGCATTGATCGTTTCCCTGATCAGCTTCCTGCAATCACATAATCAAGACATCGAGCTGGACTGGAAGCAGCCCGATGGCACCTTTGCCAAAGCAAAACTGGCCGATTTTCAGGGGTTGGTGAATCTGGGAGGGATTGAAACCCAGAAGGTTTTTTCGAGTGAAAGTTATGTCTTGCAACTGCATGCTTCCAGCCCGTATGAAAGTATTGCTGACGCTTTTGACGATTTCGATACGTACCTCAACAGCTTGTAAGGAGATTGGAAATGACTGTTCAAAACATGCCAGGATCGTATTTCGCTTCGCTGGAAGATCGGATTATTAATCTGGAGACCAATCCTGCTGCGCCCGCAGCCCTGCAAGCGCAAGTCAACGGAAAAGCGGATAAGACGTATGTGGACCAGCGTTTCACGGATCTGTTGAATGCGGCGCCGGCCACGCTTGATACGTTGAAAGAGCTTTCTGATGCCCTGGGCAATGACGCCAACTTTGCTGCCACCATGACCGCCAGCCTGGCGCAAAAAGCCAACCTGTCGGTGACGTCTTCCCTGGCAAACCGGATCACGAATACGGAAAACCGCATCACCGGAACAGAGGGACGATTGACCGAGCTTGAATCCTGGCGCGCCAACAAGCGCCCTTACATGGGGCGTCTGACAGGTTCCATGACAGGCCTTTCGTTAACCGTGCTCGGATTGTCGGTGGCTGGCAGCGGGTTGATTGATCGTGTATCGGAGATCATCACCTACATCAACACCAAAGTCGCGCCAGCGCTTGAAGCCCGCGAGATTACGGCAGTCGCATGACGATCATTCAAACCATTTGGCTGACGAGCTTTCTGAATCTGTTCGGGGCTATTGCGTTGCATTACCTGATGCCATGGATCGACAAAAAACGCGAAGAAAACCGCTTGTACAGGCAGCAGCTTCTGGAAATCAGTCAACGCGGCTTGCAGGATCACGAGGAACTGGGCAAGATGCTTCTATCGAATAAGGATAGGAATTAAGTTGTGGCACCGGAAAAAGCAAATTCAGCGGAAATCAATGTAGGTCAGCAACTCTTCGAGATGAATCGCACCATGGGTGGCGTTCTTCAACTGGCCGCTGATACCAGCAACGATGTGAAGGAAATCCGGGCCCACCAAAAGACCGCAGAAAGAGCGCTGGCAAACGTTGAATTTAAGATTGACGATCTGAGCAAAGATGTAAGCAACCTCAAATCGGATCATTCAGCAGCCGTAGCACGAATTGCGGCCATTGAGAAGAAAGACACAGAGCGAACCAGCTTTTTCAAGGGCAGTATTATGACCTGGTCGTTTATTTTTTCCGGTATCATGGCCCTGGTTCTCAATTTTAACACCATTATCGAATTCTACAAGTTTGTGATCGGCAAGGAAGAGAAACGCTATGAACAATCCATCTCCCCACCCGACCCGTAAGGTAGTGATGGGCGGTGGCGTGTTGGGCGTCATCGCGCTGTCCATGGCATTTATCGCACCCTGGGAGGGATATTCGGCAAAGGCCTACCAGGATGGGGCGAAGGTCTGGACGATCTGTCGCGGGCATACAAACGGAGTAAAGCCCGGCATGCTGGCTACCCCACAACAATGCGAAGATTTTTTTAAAAGCGATGTCGGACAAGCGGTGCGCCAGGCAGCAGGGGCAATAACGGTACCGGTCTCCGATGCTGAGCTGGCGGCTTACACTTCTTTTGTTTTCAATGTTGGGATTGGCAAGTTTCGCAGTTCGACGATGCTCCGTAAAATCAACGCGGGAGACCGGCGCGGCGCCTGCAACGAATTTATGCGCTGGGTCTACGTGGGGGGTAAAGACTGCCGTATCCGTTCCAGCAGTTGCTATGGTATCGTTAAACGACGCGTTGCCGAGAGGGATCTATGTCTGTTCGAATTAAATTGATAATAGCCCTGGCTATAGGGATTACGATTTTTCTCCTCTACCGCATCTACGACATCGGCGGCGATCGACGGGAAAAAGCGGTGCGTATAGAATGGGCGTTGGCGGATGCTGCGAAAGATAAGGCAGCTGAAACCCAGCGCCTTGCCGAACAGGCTGCCTCGGATGAAATCCACACCCGAAAAATGGCCGAACGGGAAGAAATAATCCGACGAAACATGGATGCTGATTTTAAAAAGAGGTTACGCGATGAACGGGCTAAAGCTGCTTATGCTGCTGTCATTCCTGCTGACGGGGTGCAGCTCTACAATGAAGCCATCCGTGGTGCAGCGAGCGCCAGCAAAAGCTCCCCCAATCGTGCGGATGCGCGCTGAGCCGGCTATGCCGCTGTACGAGGGGCAGAAAATGGCCGATCTGCATGAGGCCGCCACGCACAACGGCGTCAATCTGACGATTTGCTTAAAATCGCAGGATGCAGCGATCGAATACCTGGACAAAACCGGTCAGTGATCAGGGTATCATTCTGGGTTCCAAGCGCTTACCATGGGTATCTGTGGTCCCCTCGAACTCAAAGCCGCTGGTTCCTTGAACAGCCTGTAAATTAGATAGTTATGAAGATAAAATAATGTGGTAATTATGTATTAATTGTGCATAAATACTGCATTTATTTTGCATTTAATAATAATTATTATTGCAATTTATTTGAATAACAAAGAAGAAATCAAAACAGGAATTATCCAGTATAACCTGATTCACAAAGATTTCATCACGATTTCAACACGATTTCAACACGGTTGACACACAGCCTAAATGCTTGCAAACATTATTAATAATTACACATCAATTTTTACAATACTTTGCAAATCAACAATTTACACGCTTCAATTTAAATATAAACTTTGAATTTAAATTGAAACTTTTTCAATTTAAACATTTTGACAAAACGGAAACCGGATACTTGACAGATATTTCGTTTTGATACCAACGATAGTATTTTGCTTCCTGCCATCCTCTCAATTTATTTTCGGCGATAATTTTTGGCTAAACTGATATAAAGCTACGGAAAAAATCATACTTTTGTTTCAGCCCCAGGATTTCCGGGGTAAAACGAAAAACGGCCCCAGGATTCCGGAAGCCGTTTAAAATTAATTGTGTAAAAAAAATGTCAAAGAAAATCAAAAAATGGCTTCGGCGACTAGGTCGTCTGCCCGATGCTGCTAAAGTGCAGCTCATCAGTTCGTTCGTCAATGCCATCCGTTTTGGATGGGACATTATCCGCTTCACTGGAACAGCCAGGTATAGCCTATAAGCGGCTATGTAACTGATAGTGAGTCATCTAATGCCAGTTAGGTGGCTCACTTCTTTTTTACAAAGATGCACCTTTTTTTCAAATAATAGATATTTTTTGCGGCGCAGGAGGGATATTTTTCTGGTTTTATACAAGCTAAGATGCTCACGTCCAACCCGTTTTAAAAAACATCGCAAAGCTTCAAAAAACTCAAAAGTACTGAGCCGTGGCATGAACTTCCACTTCATGCGGTATTAATGCTCATTCTTAAGCTGTGACTTACCAAAAAAATTTCACGAAAAACTTGACTGATATTTAAAATTTTTATTTCCTTTCGGTCTCAATTCACTCAGCGCAAATATGCTTCTATTCAAAGGACATATGAGACAAGGGCTTGAAATTGACGGTGTAAGCACCGCCGGTCTCCTTGTTGGCGCTCCATGCCTCGCATTCTCCTGAGGTCTTTCTTTCCCGCGATCCTGCAAAAATAATTTCCTTTTTTTCTAGCGATAGCCTAGGGTGTCATTCGTAGATTTTTATCTGCGTTTTCCCGCACGATGTTGGACCCTATTTGATCAGATTTTCCGCAAGCGAATCCTGTCAAAAGGCGTGCCTTCCCCTCCCGCACCTTCATCTCATCATATCTAAAGCTAAACATCCCAAAACTCCAAAGCCATGAGTGAGTACGAAAAAATGTTAGAAGACGGCCGCAAACCATCCTACAACGACAAGGACGTCTACAAGAAAGACGACACGCAGGACCTCTTGGTCCATAAGGAGGATCCAAATTTCGTCAAACCGGTGGGTGGCGGCGATTGGAAGCGCTACGACAAGGACGAGCACGATAAGTAACCTCAATGAAAAACCGGTAAAAAGGGAGTGCCAGTCAAGCTGGCGCCCCTTTTTCCAATAAACAATTGTTAGCTCCAATTTGCCCTTTTTCTTATGAAACCTGTCCCAAAAAAAGAGCTATCTATCGCTCGGTATGTGATTATTTGCATCGTTCTAATCCCTGTCTGTTGGTTTGCTGCACTATTTTTTCTGGTGATATTGGGGCTTAATAAAGGTCCAAACGGACCGGATTGGAAATGGGCTATTGCCATTTTCATCGTCTTATTTATGTCGTCGGCGAACTTGCTGAACAGCATCGGGAAAAAGGATAAAAACGAAGAAACACTAAAGGGAAAGATGCGCGTTTTCTTCAAATTCATGTCAACCGGTGCTCTGATCTACTGCGTGTCGTTTTTTGTCACATCGCTTGTTTATGAAAGCTATTTTCTTCCTGGACGTGAACATAAATCAGACCCCGTTGCTTTCGGATGGGCGGCCACCATCACAGGCATATGGTTTTTCTACAAGGTGTATCGCTCCATGGGCACGTCCAGAATCAAAGCCATGAACATACCCACGAAGAACATCCCGAAAAAACCCTCGCCAGAAGGGGATGTGTTTATATCGTCAAACCAGTCTAAAAAATAAGAGTATGCTTGGGATATTTCTACTGTGCGTGCCGCTTCTCTTTATACTGCTTTATGTATTTGAAGCCGATAGAAAAAACATGGTTCCTGAATGGTTAAGCACCTTAATCATTAAGGCCCGGAATGATGATGATTCTGTCGAGCCGGGCAAGGAATCGTTTTTTGACTTATTTGGCGCAAAAGGGAAAGTTTATTTATTCTTTTTAGGTCTGGCGGGTGGTATCTTCACCTTATTTTATTTCGCCGCGTATTTTTACGGTCATTACAGAAATGCCCAGGAAGCGGAAAAAGCCTACGATCCCAATTCCACAGGCTATTATCGCCACATAGACCCCAGTGTTTATCTGTTTAAAAGCCCGTGGTTCTCTACTATTGCGGTCCTGGCAACAATTTATATTTTTTGGTATTTCATCGTTCGCATTGGCAAAGGCCACCATATAAGCGGAGCATTTGACGATACAGCGCGAAGATCGGAACAAATCTCGCGGCAATTGGGCGGAAAGCAACGGTCCACAATAGACGATTTAAACAAAGTATCCAGCCAGAACGGTTTCTATATCGCTGCCATGGATTGTCACTGGTGGGGCGATGGCCATATCCTGACGGTCGGCGAATCTGGTTCGGGAAAAAACGCTGCCCTGATTATTCCGAATTTCATCTCCCCACGCTTTCTGGCCACCGGAACCAGCGTTTTTTGCCTGGACCCGAAGGGAGAGAACTTTGCCGTCTGCAACCGCGCCATGGAGCAAGCCGGGTATCAGACCTATTTACTCAACCCCACCAACATGCACGGGGTCGGTACGTTTCATTTCAACCTGTTCGACATGACGCGGTGGGACAGTCCGGACGTGTTTGCGTTCTGCCAGACCGTGGCGCGCGCCCTGTCTCCCTCTACTGATCGGAGTGATGTGGGTGCTCACTTTTCCAAGCGATCCCAGCGGCTTTTAAACCTGTACATGCTGTATAATCTATACGTGTACGATTCGGATATGAATTTCGTAAAGCTGTACGATTCGATCATGCTGGAAGGAAGCAAGCGGACAGAATTGCTCGATCAGATGATGAAATCCAATGCTTACAATGGAATTGTGGCATCCGAAGCGGCGGCTTTCCGGACGGCCTTTGATATGGGCGGTGAAAAGGAATTGTCTGGCGTCTATGCCGAGGCCGAGAAAGCCCTCCAGGCGTTTGTCAACCCGCAAATGCGGGCCATCGTCCAGGATTCCGATTTCAGCCTGCATGATTTGCTGGAAAAACCCACAGCTATATTCTTGAACGTTCCGTTTACTGAACTGGAAGATTATGCCGGATGGATACGGGCGATCAATTCGGTCATGTACCGCATGGTGGAGGCCCGGAAAAACCGGGACCGGCGCATTCTGGTTATGCTTGATGAATTTGTCCAGTTGGGATATGTGAAAGAGGTGGAAAACGGGATCGTCACCATGCGCTCATTCGGTATCACCTATCACATCTCCATTCAGGGATTGCAACAGCTCAAGAAAATATATCCCGGCTCCAATAAAAGCTTTTTCGGATCGGCGGCCATTATCAACGCGCTGGAAGTAAAAGACCCCGAAGCGGCCAAGATGTTATCGGATATGACCGGCACCGAATACAAGGTGGTGGAGGTCGGCAAAAACAAAAACGAGCAGGTTTTCAACAAGCCAGTGGTCGCGCCGAATGAGTTCCAGAACAATTACGACCATCATTACCTATTTGTCCGGGGTGTGCCTAACGTGATGAAAATGAAAAAAGTTTATTATTTCAATAACCAGTTTTTCAAGGGCCGTTACGACCGGAACCCGGCTCACCATTCGTGACCATTGTTGCGGTCTTTGTATTTCTGGATAAGCTGATTATAGCGATCCTCGGTCGTTTCAACCGGGGAAGGGTTGCGGCCCAGAAGCTGCTCAAGGAATTGCCGCTGTTGCTCACGCTCAGCGGCCTCTTTTTCCCGCTGCTGTTTACGCCGCTGCCCCTCCTCGAAGATGCGATCATACTTCTGTTTATGCAGGATACGTTGCCGCTCCTGCTCATCGAGAATTTGTTGCTGCATCTTCTCATAGGACTGATCGACGGGATTGATCTTCTTTTGCTTAAGGCGCTCAATCTCGTCGCGTTCCATCTTTCGCCGCACGTCGTCGTAACGCTGCTCATGCGATTTGTGCCGGTCTTGCCAGTCGGTATTTTCAATCTGCTCGGCGTTCCATCCAAACCGGCGTTTTCGGGACTGGGTTTTTTCCTTTTTTTGCCGCTCCAGTCGTTCGGCTTCTTCACGTTCTTTTTGAATCTTTAGTTCGGCCTGTTTTTTTTGATAATCCGCATATCTTACTGATCGTTCCTGATCTAGTTGCTGCTCCCTTTTTTCGCGATCTTCGATGCCCTTCCTGGTATCCTCGACAAGCTGCTGATAAATCTCGGGGCCGTATTCTTTCTTCATCTCAGCGAGAATGCCCTTACTCGGGGGTTCACCGGTCCTCTCAAGGGCATCTTGCACCACATGATCCCAAACCTTCTTGGCCTTCACGTATCGTTTTTCCTGATCGGCCTCAATCCAGACTTTCGTTGTTTTTTCGTCAATAATGTCTTGGTCGATCTGCCGGTGACGCGCTTCATCGGCTATCTTTTTTTCCTCGCGCTGCCTTTCGATGTCTGACAGTTTCTGCCGATAAAGCTCCTGATAACCGATCCCGCGCGACATTAAATCATGTTTGTCGCGCTCGATTTCACTCTTTAGATCATCGACGGCCTTAACATACCAGGCATTTCGCTTAGCCTGATCGCGGGCCTTTCGAGACTCTAAATCATGAATTAAACGCTCAAAGTCATCCATATCCCCTGAAATTTAATAGCTGATACCGCGATCTTTTTCCTGCGCATATTTCTGCTTTAAACGCTCATAGGATTCGCTCGTGGTTACATCCTTGGAATTTAATAAAAATTCCAAGGCGGCACGTTCTTGCTGCTGTTTTTCCAAAGCTTTCTGTTGTTCGATCTGCCGCTGCTGCTTTAACTCCCGTTCTTTGATCTCCTCCAGGGTCCAGCGCTGAAACGTCCGCTGGTGGCCCAGGGTAATCTCGATCTCGGCCCGCGCATCAGCGTTTCGGCGTCTGTCAAATTCATCGCCTATCATTTTTCCAGTATCCGGGTCGAACCGTTGATAGATGACATGACGATGAACGCGCATGTCGCCGGTGCGCGCTCGTTTGTGATGCTCCACCCAGGTGAAGGGCTGATTTTCCAAGCCAAGATGCCGGGCCTGGATTAAACGCATCTGTTCCCACTCGTCGGCGGTGAGTGTTTTATCAACCGTCAGATCGGGACTAAGTATGCCGAAATAAAGCGGCTTTTCGCTTTTGCTGTCCTCGCCGGCCAGCATCATCTGGGCCACCGAACGCTCCAGATCATCCGGGAAAGCAGTACCCTGCGCCCCTAGATAAATGGCTTTTTCGTTCTTGGTATTATGCAATAAATAGCGCGTGACCGCACCGGGGGTGTCCGGCGTCGCCCGGATAGATCGGCCTTTAACGTTCATGGTGCTGGTCATTTACCGGTTCCGGGTTCGCGGGATACAGGGCCTGCCATAAAATCTCAGCCTGGGCCGTCAGAGCCTCCAGGATTTGGGTGGGCGTCTGTTTAGTGTATTCGCCTTTCTGCGCCTTCCTGACCATCACCTGGGCGGCTGTGTTGAGCGCCAGGCATTGCCGCAGATCCGGGCGGCTCATACCCTTGCCGGTGGTCAGCGGGGCATCAGAGAGCAGCCTGTGGCGGTAATATGTGCTTTTGTCGAGACCCGCCTCGGCGGCGTCTGCATCCAGGCGCGCCTGCTCATCCGGGTTAACCCGAAAGCGTTCGGTGAGAGATCGGTGGTTGGTGGGTCGGGCCATGGTTCTGTTTTGTAGCTACAAAATATATCTTGCATCGCGGTTCTGCAAAATACAATGTAGCTACAAAACCTGCAAACAGAATTATGGTTTATATCCGGGAACCGGCTTGGCCATCTGCCCCAGCGCCGCGCCCGGTTGTCTTAACTGCGCCGCCCGCCATTCGATCAGGCTGCCATACCCGTGATAAGCGTGTTCCATCGTTCCGACCTCCGCCCCCGGCAACTGGTCGGCCAACGCGTCGATCAGGTCCATGCTGGCGGCATAGCCCGGCGTCCAGACCTGTACGCTTCGCACATCGTGCCGCTGAGCCACCTCAATGGCGCGGCCGGTCAAGTGGTCATGGTTCAGGACCAGGTAATGTTGGCGCGTCGGGTCGGCCTCGGGCAGGCATGATAAGTACGTTAGTAATTCTGGAAAATGTGCAAAAATCAATAGCTGGCCGCTGGGGTCTTTGGCTGGCAGCAACGACACGTCACGCGCGCCTGCCACGCCCTGCCATTCGTCGTCACCGGCTTTGCGGCGCAGCTCCCAGCCACCGGCTTCGTTGCGAAAGCCCAGGGCGCTCGGCTTTGCTTTCCCATGGATATAGCGCACCGTCCGAACGTATGGGATGCACCGGTCAATATTCAGGCCCCGCCAATCCAGATAGCGAGCTTCCTCGGTAAATTCCAGAATGCCATTCCGGCGCTGATACACCCGGATGTCGTCATAACTGTGAAGGGGGAAAGTGTCGGCCATGTCTGATAATAGCCGCGTCCGGGTTGCTTGAACAGGCCCGGCGGCCAGCCGCTGAGCCGGGGTTCCGGGTCGGCCACAGACCCGGTCGGCTGCGAATTTCCGCGAGAGGGAAATTCTTTAGGCTTGGTCAATCTTCGCGAAGAATGCCGTCCCGGATCAGCTCAATCAGTTTTGACACCGGCCCGGATATTTCGCGGGTGCCATCCTCGTATCGGCGGATGCTGCGCGGATCGACACGGATGATCTGAGAAAGCTGGCCTAATGAAAGGCCAGCCTGTTTTCGGATTTTAATGAATTGGGCAGGGGTCATGAAAGTGCCTCTTGTTCTGCTACTTGATCATTTGACATGAAATCATCAAAAACTAAAAAGCATCCTTTCAGTTTATGCCAAGCCCAACGCTCACCGCCATTAGCCCAATCTTTGTGCAAAGCTGCGATCTGAACATTAGCACCCTTACTAACAAAATCGCCACCAACCATCCAGTGACGGCCAGCTTTACGAGCTGTTGTTTTGTGACCGTTCAAGTAAGCTAATCTCAACATTTTTATCTCCATCATAGGCGGGCATCATTGCCCTATGCCCTAATCATATCAGGAATGTGACCAATGGTCAACTAGAAAAATAGTTCGCCGCGCAAATTTTCTTTTGCTAAAAAATTCCAGATGATGAAAATAAATTTAGTTATATTTATAGGATCATAATTTCATATTAAGCATTTCCGTCGTTTTGCTAAAATCCCCCGCTTATTACTATTGAAATTAGAATCACTTATGCACAAAAACCGCTTATTTTTATCGGTTCTTTTTTTAATTAATAGTTATTAACACTAACTGGTTTATGTGACAAAATCGCAGCCCCATTTACGACAAAATCGCAGTTCATAGAGGTGACAAAATCGCAGTGGATAACCCTTGAAATCCAGCTTTTTACTAGGAAGTTTGTGGATAACTGCGTGTATGTAGCTGCGATTTTGTCACAGTTTCAATTTTAATACATCTGATAATCAATTACTTATGGAGTCATTTTCAGGAAAAACCACCTAAACTGCGAGTTTGTCACACTTTATTATCTAGACCGCTGGTTATTAGACGTTTAGGTATAGGGGTTTGACTAAAATGCAATAATAAACCGCGCGTTCCCTTTTCCTCAATGCGTGCATCCGTGTACAAGCTTTTGACTAAACGGTGCACCTTTTTAAAATTGGCCCGAAAATCAACCATACGGCTATAATCACCGCCAAATTGGTCTTTAATAGTTTGCCAGGCAAGAAATTGCGGTTTGTTGGGCTGAATGCGGTGCAGACGGTGCGCAAGGAATGTGTACCAGTCGATAGCCGTGGCGTTGTTGGAAAGGGCTGTCAGGTGGCTTTTAGCCAGCGGCACGGCATGTTCCATCAGATTGTGGAAATAGGCCTCCGATAGTTCGATCTGGCTGGGCCATAAAAGCAGTTGATCCGGGTGGCGCTCCGGAAATAGCGTAAAACCGCTAACCAGCGGTAAGTTAATGTTATGCTGGCCCTCTGCGCCATCATAGGTCATCCGAACGACACAAGACGCCAGGCGGCTGATTTGATCGCGGACGGCAGCGACCTGGCTCCCACTTTCACTAAAGCCCATGTAATTATTAAAATCCGTCACACTGCTGGCCGGCATATCGATGACACGATTCTTGGTTTTAAGTGCAATCGTGTTCAGCGTGGACAGAATGATTCGGGCCTTTACACCATACGGCAGGCCCAGATATTGCAGCTCATGGGTTACCGGATTGCGTACCGGCATTGGCATAACATATAGCGAGAATTTACCACTTTCCGCCTGCCAGATTTCGTTGGGTTTTAGGTCTGGTTCACGCCGGGGCAGATAGCAATGTGCCATAACCGATGATTGGAACAGGATGTCCCGGTCGTCCGGCTCCTCCTGAAAAGCTTCGTAGACTAGTTTGCCGCGCCGCTTGGCGATTGGAGAAAGTTCTTGCTTTTTGGCCATAATTATAGATGGCAATATTGAAGCTAAGCCCAGATAGACCTGGGCTTAGCTTCTTTAATTTTTATTAATCACCGTGTGTAAATTCAAAAATTGAGGTGCCGTCACAATGTTTTACAAATCTGCTTCTTCTTACACTACTTCTTCTAATACGCCGATAGTGCATAAACTGACATGCGTAATCAGGAGTTGCAGCCCAATTTGCGTAAAGGAAGTCTCCGTCTGCGTATAAAAAATCTTGTCTACAATAATTTTTATACAAATACGGTTCAACATTTTCCGGAGCTTCTTTTACAGGAATCGAGTTTAAATCCAATTCATTTTCTTCCATTTTTTTAAAAATTAGAGGGTTTTGGTTTCCCTCAAATCTAATAAAAATATGATCCTAATTGCCCTGACCATTCAATCAGACTTATTTTTTGGTAAATCATTGGATATTAAAAATAGCTATTCCTTATATTTCCGCTTTTCCCGCTCGATCTTTTCCAGCACGGCCTCTATCATCCATTCATGGGTCGAAATACCCGGTTTCCGGCTCCCCAGGCGACGCGGACGCTTCGTTCGTAACCCTTCAATGGTTTTGAGCGTTCCGGCCGTCAGACGCACGTTAAAATGCTTTACAGCGTCGTCCGTATCGGGCGCCGCTTCCTGGATCGTGCTCCCTCCTTTCAGGATCACACTTTCAATTTCCGCTTCGGTCGGTTGCCGCTTGCGCTGCGGCGGGAGTGTTGTCGCCATTTCCAATGATATGGTTAAATAATGCTTCGATTTCGGCCACGGCCTTTTTGTCGGGTTCTTCGGCTTCAAAGACAGCCAGACCCACCCCTGCCGCGTTGCTGAACGCCTTGCGGTTGCTGATTGGATACGGCAGATAGGTTACCGCATCCATGCCCGCCAGGGCCTCGGCCACGTCGCGGTTGTCGGCGCTGCGGATGTCGGCCCGGCTCAGGAACGTGTACACGGCCAGCGGGTTCGCCCGGATCGCCTGGATTTCCTCGATCAGCGGAATGACCTTGTTGATCGTCCACAGATCAAAGCTGCGCGGCACGAACGGGATCATGGCCACGTCGGCGACCGTCAGGGCCGCGCGCTGGCTGGTGGTGTCCCTCCCTCCTACGTCGATGATGATGTGGTCGTATTTGGGCCGCATGGCTTCGACCTGTTTCCGCAGATTGATCCCTGTGAGGTTGACCAGCGTGTAACCGGTCTCGCCGCGCGTCTGTTCGCGCCAGGCCGTGAAGTCCGATAGCGTCTCCTGATCGTCGCCGTCGATCAGCAGCGTGTCGAACCCTTTGCTGTGCAGCCAGCACGCCAGGTTGGCGGCCACCGTCGATTTCCCGACGCCGCCTTTAATCGAATTAAAAGAGATGATCATTTCGATCTGGTTTTTAATCGGCTAAAGGTATGAAAAGCCAATTGATAAATGGAACCGTTTGCTCATTTATTTATCGATCGGTTTTTACATCGAAAAGTGATGCAAAAATGCACCACAAATAGAATGAAAAACCGATCTAAAAATAGGTGTATTTATACGAACTGCATCCCACGCAAACTGTTCAGAATCAGCCGTTCATCCCGCGAATAGGCGGCCCGAACCAGCCGGTCGGCGTCCGTAACGATCTTTCCGGCGCGCAAAGCGGCTTCTTCGTAAATGGTGATGGGATACTGCCCGATGAATTCAGGATCGCGCTCGACCAGTGGGCACCGGTCTTTCAGGAAACGCAGCAAAGCCAATTCGTCCAGGTTGATGTCGTCCATGTAAACATTGCCTTTGCCGTCGTCGTACAGGCCGTAGGCCATGTGCGGCTTATTCGGGTTGATCTCGGTTAAAAGCCACTGGCCGTTGTGCATTTCCTTGCCCCGGTGGTTGTAGCCAAGGGTGGTGAAAAGCCGACAGACCGGCGTGTGGATGATCGTGCGGTTCTGGCCGTTTTCGGTCAGGCGGGCAATATCGTCCGGTGTCAGCAGGGGGTGTGGGGGTCGCTTTTTCATTGGGGGCCTTTCAGCCGGCGCGCGGCCTTGTCCAGGTCGTCGGGGTTGGTGGTGATAAATCCGGCCACGCGCGCCGCTTCGGCGTACACGCTGATCGGGTAGGAGGGATCAAACAGCGGGTCGGTCACTACGGGCTTGCCCAGGGCACGCGCCACGGCTTCCATGGTCGAAAGCGAAACGTGCCCCATGCGCGGCTGGCCGTCCGCCAGGTCGCACAGGCCGTAGCCCAAATCGGGATCGGACGGGTCTAGCTCGGTGAGCATCCAGCAGAGGTCACAGCCGTTTTCCGCAAAGATGTCGAACATGTATACCGGGATGTGGTCCTGGCCATGGTGGCGGCCGTTCTGGATCAGCTGTTGGGTCTGGCGGGGCGTCAGTTCGGACATGCCGGAAGGATAACCGGACGGATCGGCGTTGACAAGCCATAATGCCGGGGTAGGATAGGGGCATGAACCGCGCCGACCTCCTTGACCTCGCCAAGCAAACCGTCACCACCGAACGCACCGGCCATTACGGTGAGCCGGAAGATACGTTCGGTCTGATTGCTGGTTTCTGGTCGGTTTATCTGGGCGTGACGATCACAACAGATCAGGTCGCCATGATGATGGCCCTGCTGAAAATCGCCCGGCAGAAAGCGTGTCCGTCAAAACTGGATACGTATGTAGATTTAGCCGGATATGCGGCCTGTGGCGCTGAATGCGCGGAGGCGAAGTGAGAACCGATGCCCAGCTGATTAAACAGTGGTACAAAGCCTTCAAGGAAAACGCCGAATGCGCGACCTGTAAACACGAGGGATTGGTGCCGCAGCCCGGCAAGGTCGAATTTCACCACATCGACGCAACCAGCAAACGCGACTGTCTGAGCAACATGGCGTATAAGCCCACCTGGGACTGGCTGGAAATGAACCGCCAGCCGGTGACGGCCATCAGCTTTGCCATCGAGACGATGAAGGTCATGCCGCTCTGCCCGCGCCATCACCGCGATCTGCACCGTGCCGAGGAAATGGGCGAGGTCGAATACCTGGCGCGCAAGTACGATCTGTTGGGCGATCCCTTCTATCAGCGGGAGTTGTCGGCGTTCCGGGGTAATGTCCTGGACACGGTGCCGGGTGCCTTGATGCCTCAGATCAGCGAGGGGATGCTGGCGCTCATGGAATTTCAGCAACCGGCGTTTGTGTAAGTAAGTTCGTTGGATTTTCCGACGCTGACAGAATGTCTTATTCTTGGAAAATACGAATAACATAACATGCGTTATCAAACACATATTTGCAGAGTGCAGCCCCTCTTAGTTGGTGGAGTTGCACTTTTCTCATTTGCGGGGAAATTTTTGTATCTTCGTCCTCTCGTCCTAAATATCAAACTTTAATCATATATGTTAGATCGCTCCCGGTTCCAACAGGTCAATTATCAACAGACCGGGGATTTCTGTATCCTGGCGAGTTATGGCGTCGCGGTTAGTCCTTTTACAGGTATCGATCAGATCATCCTTTATTTTAAGGACTATTGTAATCTGTTCTCTTATTTAGAACGGGAAGCGAAAGAATATAACGATTATTTAAACACGAAACGGCAATCTCCCGTACCCTTTGATCCGGTTCAACTGCCGGAATGGGCATATATTGCTTATATGGGCGTGTACTTCTATAACCTAAATAAAATGAGCGGTTATAAAGGAATTCAATTTCTCCATGATAACAGCCTAACTAGACTTTTTGCTATGGCAAAACAAAAAGTAACGATCGATTTTTTGGGCCACATTGTCGGTCGTGAAAGCGAGTTCGAGCAAAGCTTGAAGGATAATAGTGATAACGTTGCTAATATTTGCTTGAATTATAATGACAAGAGACGAGGGGTTCACTCCGTTACTGTCGGATATGATCAGCAAGGCTTTTATTCGTATGACGTTAATGTGGGCACAATCCAACAAATCACTAAAAGCTTTCCAGAGTGGGCGAAGGATCAGGCTGCAACGCTAGGCGACGTGATGTTTTTTCAGCCGATCTAATACTCACCAACTTTCTGGTTGAGAAAATCGTTACCCAAAAACAAACCATTACACATCATGGAAGATCAAAATGGCGGAAACCTGAAAAAATCTGCCGATAAATTCCTAGGCCACTTTATCAATTCATACGCCACTGCAAAGGAGGGCGACATTGTAACGGAGAGTTTTGATCCTGAAAAAATCAGATCACAAGCACTAGATGATCTGGAAGATCTCCGGTTCCAGGTCGATGAAGCCAGCGGAAAAAGTGATGATGAAACCAACGAAAAATTGTCTCAAATCGAACTGCTCATCCAAGCCGGCTCGAACATAGATAATTTTCTGAACGCATCGCAAAGCGACATGGTCCAGGAAGAAATCGAGGACACTCTCATCGAGGATGACGGTGAACCAGAAACCCGGAACCGCCTGGATCAAGATAGCGTTGATAATGCCGGTTACAAATACGATCAATTAAGATCACTGTTTGACGAGGACATTATTAAGTTATACGATTTAATGCAAGATTATTAATAAAAAAAGCCCCTTAGCGGGGCTTTCGAGTTTCTTACCATTTCAAATTATCAGTAACTAAAATCTCCTGTTTTTCAAGGTGATGTGTTGTCTTCATAGGAATTGTCTTAAACAGCAAGCCGAATTTATCAGCCAGCCCGCGCACCTCTGGCGTATCATCATAGGTCAACATAAATTTGCCCTTTAATTGAGAGGTGTATTCAAACAGTTTGGCGTGATCTAACTCAAAAAAACTGTATAACCGCTTGCCGGCGACCGTGTAAGGTGGATCAATAAAGAAATAACAGTCCGTCCGATCGCGGTACTCTTCCAAAATTCGAAAGGCGTCATCCGTCCTAAATGTCATCTTGTCACGGATTTGCTGAATAGCCGTAATCCGGTCATACAATGTTTGAGGATACCAGCGGGATGCAATGCCCCTGCCATTTTCCCCTTTTTTCAATGGACCTGATCCCTTAGCAATAATACCGCCGTGATAAATCCGATTTTTTAAGATGGTGCTGAAGGCAATGTCACGGACCCGCTTGTCCAGTTTCTCAATATCTGCCTTAGCGTTATCCAGTGTTAAATCATAATTCAGAATCTGGTCCGCCAGCCATTGATTCTCATCGCTGAAAATCGTTTGCCAAACTGCCGCAATTTCAGGATCAAGTTCCGTCATCAATACCTGTTGCGCCAGGTCTTCAAAAGCAGCCGTGAGGCTGACAATTCCACCACCTGCGAACGGTTCGATCAATAACGGCACAGCTTTGCCATCCTGTTTAAGCCATTGGCGCACAGTAGGGATCAGCCAGGTCTTACCGCCTGGATAACGAAATGGGCTGCGTTGCGGCACGCTGGCCACATTGACCAAATGGCTTTTCGGCTTTTTAGGGTCTTTTTTTGGTTTTACAACCGAAACTTCATCATCGAACATGTTATACTGTATCATCGTCTTCACTATCCTCTGCTTCTGTGTCTTCGGCCAAAAGTGGAATTTCAGCTATGCTTTTTCCCTTTAACTTGGCATCCAGCGCCTTTTGCAGCTCGGTTGTAAATTTGTTTAGATCATCCGCTTCTGGAAAAATGAATTTCTCAAGCGATTGCTGGTAACTGGTATAGGCAGTTTGAACAAGATTCAATTCGTATCGTAATCCATCAGAAGATAACGATAAATCATAAATAAACCAAGTCAGATCCGCCCCATCAGGCGCAACAGTTTTCAGGTTTGGTAATGTGTCAAAGAAGGCTTTCTGAACGGCGACCGCCTGCTTTTTACCCCACTGCTTGAAGATACCTCCCTTTACAAGCATCTGTGGGATGAGGCGTTTAGTGGAGGATGACAGATAATCGGGGTTCGGATAATTCTTGGCGCCAGACCAGTCGAAATTTGGATTTTGATCCTCCATGTAGGTGTCAAAAGCACCGCTAATGGTCCCGGAGATATAAACGGCCTGCACTTCCAATGACCCAAAGTCTAGGATGCGGCCTCTATCATCGTGGCTGACCAAAACATAATCGATATTGCCAGCCTTTCGACCCTGCCTGTCTTTTAACCGGACCTCTGGCAGCGCTGTGTAGCGGACACCTCTACCGAAAAAGAACTCGGCCGCATCGGCAATCATTTTCCAACCTTCCCGGAAACGAACCGGGCAGGTGATAACGGGTGCAGACCTATGAAAAACACTACAAACTCCGATGGGATGCGTCACGCTAACCTTTGTGCAGTTGGGCGTGATGTTGTGAAATGGGCAAAGATTATTGTCACGGTGGCGTCTGACCTCTGGGGTATCATTGCTGATAGGGAAACCAAATACTTCTGCGAGTGGATTTTTCGGACGGCCTGGTGTCATCAATTCTATAAGAATATATTAAAGCCCAATAATACGAAAAGCCGGCCACTTTACCTGATCCGCATTTTGTAACGTTTTCACAACGTTCCTTGTAAAAATGTTATGGCTTTTCGCCCTTCCTCATCTCACGGGCAATGACCGCAGCACCTTATCTAGGCACACGCATGGGCTTTGTTTCAACCCCATACCGGCCTGTCCCTTTTGGTCGTCCGCGTTTAGTCTTGGTTTTCGTATTCATGAATAAAGCGGATCACGTTTTCAGAAAAGCCGTCGATATGAACCCATCGGCCATAACCAATGCCGTTTTTATTGGAAGCGACATTAATCAGATAGCCCTTGGCCGTTGGTAGCGGGTCACAGGCTCCATCATGGCTCTGCTCGTCGGTGATGACGATTAGGCGGTCATAATCAGGCATGACTTCTCCCAAAACCTGAATGGCTTTTTTCAGATAGGTTCCGAGATGAGATTGGCTCTTAATAATCGCATCAACCCCAGCCATACCGCGACGTGGCGGCACTTCGACCACACTTTCCGAAAAGCTGAACACACGCAAGGTGTCCGATTGAACGATGGCGCCTAAACCAGCAGCGGCATCTAACCGCGTCATATCGGATTTGGCTGATAGTTGCGCATCCATCGAACCCGATACGTCGATCAGGACAGCCGTCTTACCTTTCAGCGTCGGCAGCGCCTTGATGGCATCCATCATGGCCGTATCAATTTCCGGCTCGTACTGGGGCGCATGGCGGTCAGCCGCAATGAAACGGAATGGCAGCACTTTGTCAGCGCCCTTACGGGCCAGCAAGGCAGATCGGACCAGATCGCTATTCACATTCGACTGGATCATGTTGCGCAGATTTCGCAGCAAAGCCAGGTAACCAAGCTTTTCCTCACGCAACAGGCGTTCAAAGGTTTCCCTCTTATCGGCACCACCAGACAGAGCAACTTCCCATGTATCAGGTGCGACCAGGGTGCCATCGACCAGTTTTTTCCAAACCTGATCCTGTTCGGCATCCTTCGGTTTGGCGTGCACCATGAACAACACGTCGCGCAGTTTGATAGCGCCATCGCGGTTGTATTTAGCCAGTTGATATTCGGAAAACTTGGTAAAGGCTTTGGCTAGGCCCTTTTTCATCTGGGCCGGGATGGACTTGCGGCCATTACGCCAGTAAACCGCCAGCAATTCAGCCAGTTCATCCGCCCGGTTGATCGTATTATAGATCGCCTGAGCGTTTGGCTTAGTGGCCAGCAACAGTAAAGGGACATGCCGCAAGTTGTATTTGGTGCGGGCCTCGGTAGCCAAAGCATGGACTTTAGCTTCTGGAACATTTTGGGCCTCTGAAACGATGCGATCCGCAATGGTCTGGCCGTCTTCGTAGAATCCGTTTTCCCACAACAAGCAGGAAAGAACCGAACGGCGCAATTGTTGTTCAGGGTTGATAGTGGCGGCTTTCCCGCCTTCGTGTGTTTTGTTGGTATTATTGGTCTTAACATTCAGCCGCATTTTTGCCTCCTAAGCGGTTACAAGGCGCGGATGCTGGCGGACAGGAGAACAAGCGATAACAGTAACATACGTGCTCTGCCAACTGAGCTAACAATCTTTCGATTGTGAAGGACTCGAACCTCCGACCACGTCTTGAGCAAAGAAGTAACTGTTATCTACACTACCTAATCCATAAGCATCCAGGAACAAGCGAAAGCGGTCTTTTTCAAGCCAGAGAAGTAACCGTCTTCTTCACCTTGGATAAGATCACTTTATCGTACAATAAATAGGCTGTCAACAGAAAAAATGGTTAACATCTCATTTTTTCACCGTCGATAAAGACCAGACCGAAATCACCGACCGGTCTAAATCCTCGGCGATCTCCGTATGCGTCTCCATGTGATCGCGCACATAATCAAGCCTGTATTATGTTCAAAATGTTATGGCCAGAAAACCCTCAACCGATCCGCTTTAAAAGTGCGTGAACTGTTGTATGATGCCAGGCCGTACCATACCGCAGCGTCGGCACCTGGCGCCGGTTCAATTCATCGCGTATAGCCCGGATCGTGGTTATTCCCTGCCGGCGGATTTCCTCTATGGTAGGCCTGAGTTCTTCGGCAAACCGGTCGGAGTCGCTACTATTTTTCTCTCCTAGAACCGAACCGTTCTTGCCCAGCTTCACCCCCCGTCGTTTGGCAGCCTGGAGGGCGTCTTTCGTGCGGATGCTGATCTGCTCCCGTTCGTGCTCGGCAAAAGCCGCCAGCAGGTGCACCATTAATTTATTAGCGTAGGGGTTATCCACCGCCTTAAAATCAACCCGGCTTTCCATCAGGTTGGAGATGAACGCCACGTTGCGTCCAAGCCGGTCCAGCTTGGCAATGATCAGCGTGGCTTTCTCCTTCCGGCATTTGGCCAGGGCGACCATTAGCTGGGGCCGGTTATTTTTCTTGCCGCTTTCGATTTCGGTAAAGTGGGCCGTGATCTGGAATCCCTCGCGTTCAGCGAACAGGCGAACGGCCTCCTGCTGAGCTTCCAGACCTAGGCCACTTTTGCCCTGGCGATCGGTGGAGACGCGGTAATACGCCAGAGCTGGTTTCATGCCGGAGTGCGGTTGCTGAATGCGTTGGCTAAGGCTTGCCGGGTATCGTTTCTTTTAATTATCAGTTGCCTCAGTTGTTCTCTTTCCGCTTCGGATAACTCCGGACGCTTGGACACGCTCCACCATTCCTCATAGGCCGTATAGGCATCTATCAGTAGACTGCCAATGGCAGGGTCTTTTTGGGTGATTTGATTGATCAGGTCCGGGGTAGGTCCTAGTTCCGGCAGGTCGAGTAAGTAGGCGACGAATACCACCGAGCCGCGCAACGTTTCCTGTGCTTCTTGTTCAGTCATTGCCATTTTTAATGGTCGTTAGTTTCTGACAAAGATCGGCATTTTTTTCATATTTGTCACATTATAAACGTCCGTTTATAGTGTGACAAAGTAGTAGATGACATCCTCATCCTTCGATTTTTCAGGTTCGTACATCTCTTTGACCTACAATCAAATTTCATGGTGTCGCCTTTTTGGCCTTTTATCATCTTTGCAGCAGGGTATTACTAAACAGCCGTAGTTAACAATGGATATTATTTTTCAGTCAGGAGAGTTTATATCCGATGATAGCATGTGGGGCGATTTATTTGTAACCATTACAGGAACGACGCTGGCAGGTATTGTCACTGTTTGGGTATACTTCAATGGTCTTGATCAGAACAAACTAAACGAAGACCAGAAAAAGCAGCGATTTGAGACTGACCGGCTGGTTTATTTCACGGCAGTGTTGGACAAGATTATGGACATAATTGGAAAACAAATCGAGCAGCTAGATATTTTCACCAATGAAATTGATGAAAAGCCGTTCGAATTAGCCATGCTAAACACCTTCCCAACACACGATATTGAGAGGTTATCGAGCAGAAGTGACCACGCAGAATTTTATCATGCGTTTTCCAACAGGGATGGATCTGGTCCCGATTCCCTGAAAAGCTTTTCAATTATCTACTCGAAGATTGATTACTTCGATGCTCAAATCAAGGTCATGAATGATCACTGGAAACTGGCAATGAAACAAGAGTACGACCGAAGAACTAATTATCGGGATAGCATTATGGCTGTTAAAAACGCCTATGATGATTTGATAAAGAAATTAATAAATGACGATAGGCAAAAGGGGATTGCTAGGGAATTAGCGCAATTGTCTATACTGTATACCGCAGTCTATGAAAAAGACCCTGCTAATTTAACTACTGAACATACACAACTTATCCTACCACTTATCGGTTTGATTAAAGATTTCCGAGGTGAACCGGATTTCTATTTGTTATACTCAAAAGCCGTTCAGGCGAAGTTTAATTACGAGGCTTTAATTTATAACAATCAGAAGGTTGTTTCGTATTTTAAATCATACCGAAGTGAACTTGCCGAACACTTGCAAGATCTGAAAAAGCATACTCCGATTTTAGAGAAATATAGAAATCCAGTTAAAGAAGAGCCGTTACATAATGTACCTATGTGGCGGCGTCTGTTTCAGTCAATTTAAGAATAACTTAGTATCAGTCCTTTACTTAATATTCTTCGCCTCCGTATTTTTCAGTAAGTCTTCAATCAAAACGGGCCGGAATCCAATCTGCTCCACGCAGACATTGATATACCGGGGGTCATTGATCTTCATGGCGTGCGTATGGCCATGGATGTTAAAGCCAAAGCGGTCAACACACTCCGGATGAATGGGGATATGGGTCATAATAGCCCGGTTATCGACCAGTGCCAGTGACCGGATATCCTCAAAATATGGTGTGTAGTCCGACAGCTTAAACAGATCATGATTTCCCTTAACTAGCACTTTACGCCCACGCAGCTGTGCAAAAAGCTTGATGGCCTGGCGGGGCATGGCTATATCGCCCAGGACATATACCTTATCGTGATCCGTTACCGTCTCGTTCCACTGTGAAATGATGCGGTTGTGCATTTCCTCAAGGTTAGAGAAGGGGCGGATAGGTCGGCTATCCCCGTCAATAAAGCTCAGGATGTTTTGGTGTCCAAAGTGTAGGTCACTGATTACAAACCGTCGAATTGTCTTGGCCATTACCAGTTTTCCTTTCGAACTTTCAACAGGAAGTCATTGACGCGATCCAGATCCTGCCGGTTCTCCACTTGCGGCAATAATAACCGGGCTTGGTTGATAATCTGCTCGGCCAGATCAATGATCTCACCATCCCGATAAAGACCGGTCCGAATGTTCATTAGGATCTGTCGGCGCGCTTCATCCTCCACACGCAGGGAAAAACAGCCCTTTTCAAACAGGTCTAACAGGTTATATGCCGTACGGACGTAGGCAACGCCAAACTTTTCCCGACGGTTCAGGTGATTTTCCAGAAGCTTTTTCTGCTGGTTCTTGGAATAGCCCGCGAACGCATTGAAGGCATTCTTTGGATCGTACATGTACGGGAGCAGGCGGCGCATTTCCTGGGCGTAGGGGGTATCTATCTGCACGTCTGTTGAGACCAGCACTTCCAGCACGGACGGGTTCGCTTTGGTGCACAATTGCAGGAAATGGCCGATTTCATAACTGGTTTCGTCGATATCGCCTTCCAGCCAACTGGTGCCGCTGTATTTGAAGCCGATGGCCACGATTTCACGGGTCGGGGTAATGTGCACGCCGCGATAATCGTAATCACTCTGTTCGGTATGCAGGTTATGGGCCCGACTTCCTACCAAGGACTTAAGGATAATGGTTTTGTTGGTCAAGCATATCTCCTACAGGTTGTTGTGGTTTATAGTTACGCAGCAGTTTCTTCCCGATGACGGGTAGACCGTTTTCATGCTACTGCCTATCAAATATGGCAATCAACAATCGTTATCCACTTTTCAGAAGGGATTGTCTCAAGAATCTTGGTAAACTGTTCCTGCCAATCGTCTTTCTCATTAGTTACGGTTCCCCACCAGCCCATTTCGCCGCTCTCATACCATTTGCCGTCCATCAAAACAGCAAAAGTCCAAAAGTGGGATTTATTGGCGATAAACTGCTCCTCGGTCATGCCTGGCTTAATGCCATAGCGCCACTCCCGAATTTGAACATCTTCGCAAAGCTGAGCTTTGTCCCACGTTTCTTTCGCGGATTTACGGTATTCTTTGCGCATGGCTTCATAATCAAGATTTGATATTTGAGCCTGATCGTAGCCGGTCATGGGTTCGCCCATATTTGTCCAGCTTTTCTCGCCCTGCACGCCTTTGGACGAATCTTTTAATTTCAGCATCCCCTGCCACCGGCCGCCGATGGTCCACCAATCCCATTTTTTATTAGGGTTTGTCCATCGCCCGATTCCTGGCTGGCCATCTTCACGTTCAGCACCACCCCAGTCTTTGGCCCATTCTTCAAATGTCACGCCTTCGATTTGGGCCTCCTCTTCATAGGTCATTTCGACAATGCTGGCACCTTCCGGCCATACGGTTTTGGTATAAACAGCCGGCTCGTTGCCACTTTTGGACATGCTCGTCGGAAAATAACCAGCGTCATTCGGCTTCAAAAGTTGAATGGCTTTGTATTCCTGTTCGGAAATTTCAATCTGAAAATCTTTGTCATTATAAGGCTGGAGATAGCTTCCATCTGGCATTAAACGCATAGTTGTTTTGCCTTCTTTGAATTGCTTAGTCAGCTCTTCGGACATATCGAACCAGATAACATATTTGTCCTTTTTTCCTGTGCATTCATATTCATGGAAAGGCTGCAAGGCGGATTTAACATCGTCCGGGCTATCGGTGACGACCATTACGGTAAAATGCGACATTCATATTCTCCTTCAGGTTGTTGTAGTGTGGGATTAACTAGTCTGTTTTGCCTTCTTGACCTCGCGGGCGATGTACTTCCGGACTTTATCCCAAAGGATCACCGGCACACGCATCGGCTTGGTTTCAACCCCGTAACGTCCGCTTCCTTTGGGGCGGCCGGGTTTGTTCTTGGATTGCATTTTCACTTTCCTTTTTCGTGACCATCGTATATTATCGTACACTAAATAGGATGTCAACCGGAAAAGTGTGGGACCAAAACCCCTCATTTTTCGTTATTATTGCATAAAGGATTTCAGCATGACGACCGACGTTCAATTCAAAACAGGCCGGATGACCAAAGAGCCGCGCGACATGACACCAGCCGAGCGCGCGACCTGGCAACAGCAAATGGCCGAAAATGCCCGCGATTACCTGTTTTCCATCGGGCAACCGCTGGTCTATAAACGCGCCGATGGCCGTGTGGTGGCCGAACACAAAGACGGCCGCGTATTGGTGATCCAATGACCATTTACGTGATTGCTGGGCCGCCCGGCGTCGGCAAGAGTACCAACGGCGAGGAACTGATCCCAGCCGGCGTGCCCATCGTCGATCAGGACCTGGCCGCCTACCAGTACAAAAAGCAGGGGTTTGCCGATTATCAGGACATCGCCTCGATGGCCATCAACCAGCGGATTCGGGAATTCCTGTTCAACAAGCAGGATTTCGCGCTGGAACTGAATCTGGGCTTTCCCTCTCACTATCAATATTTCCGAACGATTGCCAATTTTGACCGGTCGAACCGTGTGGAACTGTTAATGTTCTACACCGATGATCTGGATTTGTGCCTGAACCGTGCCCGCGTGCGGCATGAGAGCGGTGGACATGAGGTGAAGCCTGAGGTAATTGAAGAAATGTACGGCGCCACGTTCCCGCTATTCGAGCAGAACAAGACGCTGTTTCACCGCGTCCGACTGGTGGATGTGACGTATGAAGCGACCGCGGAGGTCACGGCGGACACCAATCCGTTGCCGGATTGGGTGGTCAGGAATGGATTGCGGCCTTATTTGTAAAATTTACGGCTTCACGGTGTCGGTAGGCGCACTTTAAAAGTGTCAGCAGATGCACTTTGAACGTTTTTCTTTTTACCGGGAAGTTCCTGCCCATCAAATAACACCTCGCCATTATTTTTCACATAGGCCGCTCGGATAGAGTCGTCATCCATACGGGTCGTATCAATACCCATGCTGTCCAATTTCATTTTCAACAGATGGGGCATGGATTTCATGAACAGCGCTTGACCTTCTTTCTCTCCCTCTGCACGGCCAACGAGCCGGCCAATTATTCCACCACCAACAATCCCTACAGGAATTGCTATCAAGATCATTTTCCAAAAACCGAATTTCTTCTTTTCCATATCTGTAATATAGTGATCCTAATTGAATTAGCTTGGTTCATCTATCCATAATTAATAAAAACAGAATCAAGGTTGCAGGGTTAATGATAAAGCAGATTCAAGATGATACTATATACCTCATTTTCAGCAATTTAATCACTTATAACACAAATATTCCCGGCTGTTTTTTTGAAATTTAAGATTTTTCTTGCAGCTTTAAAATATCCTTCATTCATCTGCTAAGGGGTAGCCTGATGACGATTTTTCAAAAGAATAAATCCGTCATTGCTATGGCTGCCTCACAAAAAGCTCCAGCAGTTTATAACGAAAAGCCTGTACGCTCTAAACAAGCGAAGAACCTCGTCATCAAAAATAATGATTGGGTAAAAAGGCACGAAGAAATTACCCACGTAGGAGGTCTTTATGCAGACATGCTAAAGAAGTATGAGTGGCTGATCCGCCTATTCTTCGCTTTCACGCTTTTTGTAGTCGCGCTTCTGAGCTTCATGTACTTTGGGGCAGAACGAACTATAAAGTTCTTTTCATCTTCAATATTGGGAATAATTATTGATCGGATACTTAGATGGAAAAGCGGATAAATTGCCAGAATAGCGTATTTTAGATATACAATCTCAAATTCAAACTATCCGCAATTATGTTTAAACTAGTTTCTATTTTAGAAGACCACTTAACGAAAGAAACCTTTACAACGCGCGGCTATTTCTTCTCGGATCTCAATCTACAATCAGGCTCTTGTCGAATTACACTTACTTCTTCTAACAGTAGAATCAAACCAGATTATATTTATTTAACAATAACTGATGCGCCTCGAAAAAAGATAATGGTCGATTTTGTGACAAGCAGTGGTAATTCTTTCAGTAAGACCTTTAAAGATTCAGATGCGGCTGAACAGTTTATAATGGATAATTACTGACATTCGATCCGGTGGGAAGATTTGAACCATGAAAATAAATTGATACAAAGCATTAAATATCAGTTATTTATAAAAGATGCCATCATTTTTTTGTTGATTTGATGCTTGTGACCAAAAATTATTTGCATCTTTAAATACTGCTACTTCGACTACCGGACTGTCTATCGTAACAGGCTTCTATCGCTAATGCGATAAATCCGCCTTTACCAAGACAGGTCCGAGCTAATCACAGGAAACAGTACAGCACTCGCACGTCTCAGGTAATGGCACCAAATTTTAAAAATTGGTGTATCATGGCCGCACGCAAATCAAAATCACAAAAAATCAAGCAATTGGGGCTTGCCTTTAAAGAGGGTTGGTCTTGGATTATCTATCCTATAATTGTCATCTTCTGTTTTTCTTATTTTGAAATAGATAAAGCGACAGTTGGTACTGTGCTAACGGGTCTATCCAATTTAGCTGCGAAATATTTGCTTAAACCGAAATAGGGTGATGTACGTCATTACTGCAACTTCAATTTATAAGGCCGGCGCTTATACTCGTTATAGGCAGCCTCAAGGCTTTTGTAATCGTATAAATCAATATTTTTTCCTGTTAAGCTATTGAATAATGTCCATGCAAGTACTTGATCTTCTATATTGATATTTTCAATTGAAGGGGCAACAATTCTGTCATGAACTATACTCAAAAACTTTGGTTCATTCTCAGTATTCAACGCAGAACCATAGCTTTCACGGAATTGATCGATTTGTTTTGAAATATCCAATGCCTTGTATGTGATTAGAATATTTGCGGCTGAAGCCCTTAATTCTCTTGTTATTTTATCTATAGATGATTTGGCCTGCTCTCTAATTCTAGAATGTTGCGAGAATCTTTGGAGGCTATCTAACCACTGATAACTAAGGGGAAATGGATTAATGGCCGCCTTGTTGAGTAAGCCTAAATCATCAGCGTAAGACCTTACATTTGCAAGTTGACCATCAACAATTTTTGTAATCTCTGGAGTAAGTTTTTCCTTCGCTACAGCCTCGATAAAGCTTTCAATATTTCTTTCTCGGAATACTTGTGAAACACGATTAGCTGCTTCGTTTCTAGCCGCTGCACCAGCTTCTCTTTTAACGTTTTCGACAGCTACAAGAGCATCAGTTTTTGCACCGCCAATTTCACGCATCACTTTATCCTGCATTATAGATACTCGCTGATCCATTGCCGCTTCTTTGGCCATCAACTCCTTTTGTTGGTCTTTAACATCGTCCTTCATCTCCTTTATGGCGGATTTCATTTCTTGTCGTTCCGCTTGTAAAGCCGCCCGCATTTCCTGACCATTTGAAAAGAAAAACCAACTCCCCAAACCGGTGAGAATCGCTACAAATCCAGTTACACACCCTAATATCCATTTAAATAACTCAATTAAGCTTTTATAGTGTTTTTCTTCCTCTGTTGTGTTCCGGTTTGTATTTGATCCGGAACTTGAAGCAGTTGCCATATTATTAATTTTTATCTGAAGTTCTTTAAAGTGAAAAATAGAGTATTTTATCAATTACTGATTACTGGCTTCAAACATTTTTGCAAACCCTGCTCGTTTCCTTCATATCATTCGTGTTGGCAGGTTTGGGCGTCTCGGGCAGAAGCGGATGCAACTGGCTGAACGCGCATTGCTCGGTGCAATAAATCTGACGCGGGCCACTGTGGCGCTGATACGATTGCGGCGGTTCTTTACAGCATGTGCAGGGGTAGGGCATCAGTTGATCCCCTTGGCAATGCAATGCGCTTCGATCCCAGGCGATGCAAAAGATCTCTCACGCTCAACGGCTTTCTGCGCTTCAACGCACGCCGCCCTGTCGTCAAACTCTGCGCTTTCAACGGCGACGCCGCGAGTAGAGAAGGCCAGGATGATAAGAATGAATTTCATATAATCTCCTTAAAACAGTGTAAGTTGTTGTCCGACAGGGCGAACATTCGGCTTTTTCGGTTCTGGTTTCAGATCGGGTTTTCGATCTATTTTTGGCTCCGGTTTCGTCACTTCCTCGACCATCTCAATGGCCTGACGCGCCACCTCGATCTGGTCCTGTCGGCGCAGTTTCCGGTCCCAGCCGTCCAGGATGTGCGCCGGGGTGTGCCAGACGCTCCATTGCTCCAGCGACAGGGCGTTGCCGTGGATAACGGTGGCTGGTATATGCAACAGCGAAAACTGCGTGTAAGCCATGTGGACGCACCGGATGTCAATGTCGATGGCCGTTACGTGCATCCGTTTCTGGTAATTGATTTCCTCGTCAGCCAGTGCCCCGGCCATGGCGATCACCATAGCGCCCGACCCGCAAGCCGGTTCATGGACGCTGACAAAGCCTTTCCGGTCGATGATCTCCTGCACAGCCTGGCCGGCGGTGTTCATCTTGGCCATCATCTGGCAGAGGTTCCAGGGGGTGAAAAACTGCCCGGCGTGCTCGTTGTGGATTTCCAGTTCGTGAAACAGCTCGCCTAGGACGTCACGGGGGTGTTCGGTCAGTTCCATAGCCAGCATGGCGAACAGGTGGGCGATTTCGTTGGCCTCGGATTTGTCGTATTTCTTGACCGTGCGCATGTATTCGGCTTCGCGTGCCTCCTGGTTGCGCAGATCCACAGCGTTGCTCAGGGCATAGGACGACATGGCCCAGGTATCAGCGAACACGTTGTACGTGCCGTGACGACGGGAAAGCTGCTGGATGGTTTTTGCCATAGGGGAGGGCATTATACGCCTGCCTTGCTAATATGGCCAAGCAAGGTTCCCGATGGCTGCCCGCGCTCCCAGACGAACCAGGCATGAGCTGTTGGACTGGATGAGGTCCGTTGAGCTTGTGGAATATCATGGCGCCAGCAGTCGGCCCGGTCGGAACAGATGTAAATCCGGTTTGGGGGGTATTTTTCCCAGAACTCCCGGCGCGCCTTGCTCTCGTACCAAGCAAAACGCTGGAAACAGACGATCTTGCGGGCGCCGAGATCGAAAGCCTGTTCCACGAATTGCACGGCCTTGGAGAATGGTGGATTCATGAACACGGTGCAACCATCGAGCCGTTTATCATATTGAAGGAAGTCTTTGACGTTTGTAAATGGATACCCCCAATGGTTGATGTCGATGGCGTTGATGGTGTAACCAGACCGCATAGCAACATCGCTCAGGATGCCGGTTCCGCAACATGGATCAACGACGCACTGAGTCAGGATTTCTTTTCGCAGGATTGCTTCTGCCGCCCATTCCGGGGTTTCAAAGTGTTCCAAGCGTTTGCAGAGTTCCGTCAGGGTTTCGGTCATCAGCGGCCACCTTCAAACAGGTGTTCTGAAGCTCTGGCGCCACCATCGACCCTCTTAACCAATTGGCGCACCGATAAACGTTGCAGATAGGCATCGCGGCTGGATCGCTTATAACCGGTCGATTCACTGATAAAATCCCGATCGACAGCTGAAGGATAATTATTAATTAAAATGCTCAGAATGCGCTTTTCGCCCTCCGGAAGCGTATCCAGCCAGTATTGGCGCAGGGCATCGCCGGTCGGTAAGGGCTCGTAATCATCCCCCAGCGCCTCGATGCCGGCGGGGGTAGCCATCAGACCATCGGCAGCACCTGTAGCCCAGCCTTTGGATTTCAGGCGTTGGATGTACGCATCTCGGCTGGAACGTTTATAGCCGGTCAAGACCGTCAACTGCTCACGGGTGCATCCAGACAGATATTGTGCCAGGACAGCCAGGATTTTCTTTTCACCACCCCCCAAGGACGAATCAGCCGCTTTCTTAGCCAGATCAGCCGTCTTGGCCTTGGGGATTTTCACCACCTCCAGCTTACGCAGAAGGGGTTCCGGTGCATGCGTATTGGCGTTCGCCGGTTGTTGGACAAACCGCTCGACGGCCGCCATAGCGGCACGGTAACCGGTGGAATAGGCCTCGCTTCGAACCGTTTCCATTTCGTCAACAGTGGGACCAGTGGCTTTAAGCTGTCTCTCCAATTCGACAATCTGTTTTTTCAGGGTTTTCGGATCGTTTTCCTCCACCTGGTTGGAAACCGACTTCAAGCGGGTCTGTAGGGTTTCGATGTCGATAGCGGCCATCACCGGCTCTTTGCCCTCACCCTGGGGTGCCTTGCTGCTATCATACGTTGAAATCCGTGGGAATTGGGCCCGTTTCAGTACATCGGCCAATGGTGACCAGATCCAGCCTGTTCCCGATGGCAGAGAGGGCAGTTCAGCCAGCATGGCTTTACCTTGCTTCGGATCGGCCCATTCGCCGATCCATTCATTGACGGCGGCCCGGTCCTGTGGAGCGACCAGCCGCATGGCAATCAACGTTTCGACCTGGGTCAGGCTGTCCTTGTGCAGTTTAGCCGGCCGCTGGGTGATCAACATGATTTTCAGGCCAATACCCCGGCCCAGACTGACCAGGTTGTTGGCTGCATGGAGCATTTTGCCGCTCTGTGGATCAGAAACCCGGCCCTGAGGGGCAAATAAATGGGCTTCGTCAATGATCAGGTGCAGCGATCCCTTGTTCTTGCGAAGCAGCGCTTCGGCAAAATCGGCAAAAAACCGGGTTCGGTCACTCACTGATAACAGGCGGGTGTCAATGATAGCCGGGGTATGGCTGGTTCCGACGATTTCCGCCAACAGCTCACCGTGGGATTTGTCCAGGGGAACATCGGCCTTGGGCCCACCAAATACGACAACCGGGAAACCGTCGCTCTTGCCATCGGCGCCGGCGCGCAGTCCCCAGTAGGCTGAGGTTGGATCAATGATACAGACCCGCTTATTCTGGCGCAAAAGCTGTTCGACAACACCCTTGGCGGTGTAAGTCTTTCCGCTGCCGGTTTTCCCCAAAATGGCAACATGATTGTCCAGGGCGGATTCTGGTAAAGGGTGTTTCATTCTTGACCTCTCTCATAGGCAATGGCCTGGATGAGGGCGTGAAGCTCGGCCAGTTCTTCGGTGCCAGCGTATCCGGTTTTGTAAAGCGATTGTCCGTTCATTGCTTTATTGGGAACATCTATAAACTTATCAGTGATATGCTCTAACTTAGAATACCATTGATCCTTACCCCACGTTGGATACTGACCTATTGTTACTAGCCAACCCTCCGGCCGAATCGCTTTCAGCATGTCACGGCTGCGGGTGTAGCGTTTTACAGCCTCATAATCAGTAACAACCCCGTATATATTATATTCGACAGTTACCCATTCTTGATTTCCAGCGGAATCACCAAAGTACATAACGGTCGATCCAAGATATTTTGCCACAGCAGCATCAATCTCATCGAGCTTCGCGGTGTCATCTGGATCAACGGTCTCGATCAGTTTCAGGATTTCGGCGGCGGTGGTCATTGGCCACCAGCCTGACTGCGCTCATAGGCAATGGCCTGGATGATGGCGTGTAGCTCGGCCAGTTCTTCTGTGGGAAATGGAGGTGTTTTGATAGCAGGTTCTGCCAGATTATATAGCATTTCGCATATGAAAAGATCGGGATCGGGTCCCTCTCCATCGTGGCCAACTCGGATATAGCACCCCTGTGGCCGTATCGCTTTCAGAACGTCACGGCTGCGCGTGTAATTCCGGAATTCAGAAGATTCGAATGTAATGGCTGCGATGGCGGGTGTTTCATCTCCAAGATTTCGACGTCTTAGACTCAATCCTTTGAGATAAAATGTGACTTTTGCATCAATCACATCCAGAATCCCAGTGTGGGCCGGATCAACAGTTTCGATCATCCGTAAAATGGTCTGTGCGTCGTTCATTTAAGCCTCCAGCTTCATAATAGCAGATAAAAATGTGCCCAATTCCTGCGCCTTTTCCCGGCTCGGACAATCGGCCACACAGTCCAGACCGCCAAAGCCTTCCGCATTCTGTTTGTATCGCAGATAAACGGACCAGAACTGCGCCTGATCATCTGGCACCTGTTCGGTGTTTTCGCCATCATCGACGCAACCGTGGATTTCGATGTTTTCGATCTCGGTCAGCGGGGTGATGGGGTAGAGGGTAAAGGGTTCGTTCAAGATATTTCTCCCATTTTTCGTAATTCACGCAGTTTGTAGTGCACGGTGCTGACTGACCGGCCCAATTCCTCGGCGATTTCCTGCGCCGTATGTCCGCTTTCAAACAGCGAGATCAGGCTTTCGATCTCGATCTGCGACCAACGATTTCCACCCATTACCAGAACCTTCCATCCTGCTTGTAATAGATTTCATCCTCCCGCCAGTCTCTAAAGGCTGCATAGCATACCCATGCCAGAGCAATCAGAATAACGGCAGCCGCACCCATGAAAAAATAAGCCATTTCAGAAACCCTTTGCTGGCATTTTGGGGATTTTGCGCTCAGACAACAGGGCAAACGCCGCATCGTCTTTCTCTGCCTGGTCTTTCTCATAAACCCGGTTCATTTGGGCCAGAAAGACCTGACGGTCGTGTTTATACGTGATCGGGAAACTGTGCCAGACATACACGATAACCACGGGATAGGCCACGACGTATTTCAGGATTTTCAAGTAAACGGCTATCATTCTCGTCCCTCCCGCGCCGCCATCATAGCGTCGGCGTATTTGAGCGTGTGCATCACAACCACATCGGGATTTTCCAGACCGACAGCGGCAATGACCCCACCCATGATCGCTATCGCATATTCGTCCCACAGCGTTTTGGCTGGATTTTTATCAATCACGACCAACTCAGATGGCTTACTCCAATCGAGAGAGCGCAAGCTCAGCGGCTTTACCGGGTCGGGTGGGGTAAAAGCAAGCTTCACAGCATTGCGATATTTCACAATGCGCTCTTTTGGATGACGCAAATCCCACAAAAAGCTTTTGGCACTTCCGCACACAGTCTCTCCGCAACCCAGCTCAACCACCACAATATCATCAGGATCGACCGGACATTTTCCATACCTCCAGTTGATCCATCCATCGTCATTGGCCGCTGGCGTCGGTCCGGAGACGGCTTCAAGGGCTTTTTCCAGCGGGGGTTTCGGTTCGTCGGGTAGCAGTTCGATCAGGTCTTTGTCGCATGGCTGCCTTTCGTATCCATAATAAAGATCATGGTGATAATAACCAGCAGCGGTGTAAATTTCATTCGTATCTGTATAAAACGGAAAAAAGTAACTGGGTCTATTTTCAACGATCGCCACGATCTCACCACCCCGGCTACGATACCGCTTCCCAACCTCAAGCTTTTCAAAATTGCGTTTAGTCTTGATCATTGTGTGTTTCCTTTTGCTTTGGCAATAGCTTTTGCGCATTCGTCGGCCCACTCCTCCCACTGGTAGCGATCTGGAATACGATCTTTGTAAACGATAGCCGCATTTTTCATTCGAACGTGAGCTTTCTCCAAAGTCTCGATCAGATCATAATAGCTATTACAGGCGTGGACGATAAATTCGGCGTTGGCCTCATTTTCTTGCAAAAGAACCTCGCCATTAATTCTATTATCGCTGTAACCACCAGAAGAGCAAATCAATCGCTCCCCTGTTTTCTCAGTACTAGCCACAACGGCTGAATTCGTAATGCGCGCCAATCTCCAAGGCAATGGTGTGTGTTTCTGTCGAGCCACATTAACCTCCCCAGCCAAATTTCAGGATGGACAACAGGACCGGCAGACCCATCAGGATCGTCAAAAGGCCGACAAGAGCCATAATCTCGGATTCCATGGAGTTTTCCATAGCCATGATTTTGTTGATGAAAAGGTTTTTCATTTCAGCATCCCTTCCAATTCGTTAAGGTTAACCGACACCTGATGGATGGCCTTGCTGTATTGGCGGATCTGTTGGCCAATATCACTGCCACGGGTGGTCATGAGCCTGGGTCGTTTGGCAAACTGACCGTTTCTTTCTCGCTGATAACGCTGGGCGCTATCCAGGCGGAGATAGCCTTTGTGGTAATATTCACGCAGCTGCTCAGAGAAAGTATAATCGTGTTTCAACTGTTGCAAATCCTGCAACAGTTGCTGGACACGGTTCTGTTCAGCTAGACAGAACAGAGACAGGTCTTCGTACTTTTTGCGGGAAACCGGCAGACGAAGGGTGTTCTTGGCCATCTGGCCGATCAACGGCAAATGGTGTCGGATATACAGGGCCAGGCCTTGCATGATAGCTCCTTAAGTTGTTTTCCTGTCCCCATTGTATCAAGCCTGATTCGCCCTGTCAAGCATTATCTGTCACAAATACCAGAAAATAATTAGCGGCGTGGCCGGGGTCTGATCACCCAGATCCCGCCCCGCTCCGGATCGGTTTCGGTCTTGAACCGTAGATCGTGGTATTTCGCGTATTCGCGGGCGGCATTACCCACTTTCCGGGGCTGATCGGTCGGAATAAAGACCTCACCGCCCAGGCGGATGGCCGAAAAAGGGTAAACCGGCGGCTTACCCTTGGGACGTTTCTTAAGGCGTTCCTTTTCCTTAGGCATCAGACACCTCAATAGGGGATTTCATCATCAAGAATGGTCGAAATATCGTCTTCCGGATAATCGGCACCGGAATGCTCGCCCTGCTTTTCAAGGCGATCCAGAATGATCATTTCGCCACTTTTAGGCCGCAAAACGATTTCCGTAACAAAGTGATCCTTGCCGTTCTCGTCCGTCCATTTGCGGTTTTCCAGTTGGCCACGGATAAACACCCGGCTGCCTTTTTTCAGGTAGCTTTCGGCAATGCCGGACAATCCATCATTGAAAATCACAATGCGGTGCCACTGAGTATAATCCCGACGCTCGCCGGTGTTTTTGTCCTTGTAGCTTTCGGACGTGGCGACGGTAAAGCCGGCAATACGCATATCCGCCTGGTTACGACGGATTTCCGGATCGCGGCCGAGGTAACCGATAATTTGAACTTGATTAAGGCATTTTGGCATTCATAATCTCCTGTAAATGAATGGTTATTTGGAAAAATTGGCGAAACAGCGGTTATCGATGCTTTTTAGTCCTTGTACGGATCTCTGACATCCGAACCCGCCATGCAGACAATGATGGGGGTCAGGCGGTGTTCGATCTCGACGCTGTCCTGGTGATAGCTTAAAACATCCTCCAGTTTCTTGTAACAGGCCGGGGCTTCGTCAGCACCACCCCCGAACAGATGGATGCCCTGGGCTTTCTGGGTGGCGCGCATGGCGTCTTCGTCGATCAAACCGGGTGCGATCTTCACGCGATTAGGACCCCACCCCTTGAATTTACCGGCGGCCTGGGTCCGGGACATGATCCGGCCGGCGCCATGGACGGTCGAATACAGGTTCTGTTTCGCCTCCGGGGTATCCTTGCCGCGCACGATCACGCTCTGGTCCAGCATATTCGAGCCAATAAAGCTGCGCTGGCCGGGAAAGGCCGGGGTTGAGCCCTTGCGAACGACGAAATACGTCTCGCCGTCGTGCTCCTCGATCCAGGCGAAATTATGGTGGTTGTGAACCATGTCCAGGCGCTCAGGGGTGCCCTGGATGATCCGACTTACGGTATCGCACACCCATTCGCGGCCGGCATAGGCATACTGACCGCCCAGGGTCATGGCCTCCAGATAGGCCTGGCCGATGTCTGATTTCATATCGACGATGGCCGGGTCAGCATTCATGCCATCGCTGGCGCCGATCTTTTTCAGGAAGTGCGTCGTGGCCTTGTGGCCGAGGCCCCGCGAACCAAAATGGACGCCGACCCAGACAAAGTCGTCTTCGTCTTTGAACACGTCAACGTAATGGTTGCCAGATCCGACGGTTCCCAATTGGGCAGCGGCCATGTCTTTCAACCCAATCAGCGCTTCATTCTGCCAGTTGGCCGTATCCAGGAATTCGGCTTCCACCGGTGTTTCGTTGATGCGTCCGACCCCAAAGCTGATGGCACGGTTGATCTTGCGGCCAATCTCTTTCCAGTCGGCGATCTCCGAGGCCTTGACCGGCAACTTTACCGCCATATTGCCACAGGCGATGTCAAAACCGACCCCAGAGATGGAAATCCGGTCCTTGTAGGCGGCTACACCACCGATCGGGTGGCCATATCCCAAATGGCCGTCCGCGCATAAGACGAATTTGTCGGCGCCTTTGGCCAGGACATTCTGGGCCTGGGCGATTGTGTTGGGTTCGTGTTCACCAATGATCTTGAGCATATTGAATCTCCAAAAGTTAGTGTGCCGCCGTGGACCGCTTGCCCGTGACTTCAGCCCCGTTCCGGTCCCGAGCGATCCTTGGTTTACTCCGACAGGCGGCATGCCGGTCAGTCTCCCGGTGGGGCATTTGCTGGACAGGGGCCAGGCGCTACTCTGGCTGACGGACTTTCGGTCGCTCGCAGTCAATACGTTGATCTGGACTGGAAACCAACCATCTTTCAGCAACGCTACCTACTTCTCCCGTCTAAGACTTACATGGCTGCTCCATGATCCCTGTCCATCGAGGATGTGCCATGCGTCGTTACCTACCGCATTATCCCGCTGAATGTTCCCACCATCCGGGACGGGATATCGTAAGAACACACCCTCGAAAGAAAGGGTTGGACAGGTGTTGATTGACCAGAGATAGTCATTCTCGGTGTTCAGCAAGTTGACGACCTCGCTTATCAACAGCCATCTGCACATTTTACCTGTCCATAAGTACCGTTCCACCTGCCTGGACGCATCCAGAACGGTACATAAAGAAAGGGTTGGACAAGCGCCACGCGCTTAACTGTGGCTTGGTGTGGGTATTCGGTCAACCTGCATTATTTCCCACCACGTCGAATCTAAACGTTGCACAGCCAGCTAATTATGTGCGTCCCTGTCCATATCTGACGCACCGGAACGAGCACATGGCCGGTGCGTCAGATAGAGAAAGGTGGCCGCGCTGGGCGGCCCTCCCGCCCTTACTCATGATCTCTGAAATATCCATAAACCTTGGCGCCAGTTTTTTCGATCACAGCTTTGGCTACATCTTTGAATGCAACTTCCGTAATTTTATGTAGACGGATAAATTCATATTTAAGCTGCACTCCCTTGCCTTCCTTTATCCAGAAAACCCGTAGCGGCATAACATAAGCACTTAAACCTTTGTAAACCGGCAAGGCGACTTCAAATTGTTCAGGGATAGATAGGCCGTTAAAGGTTGCCCGGCTGCTGGCGTTAAACATAACATCCAATCCCCCGTTCTGATAATCCGTGTTTAACTGGCTTTCTTCGACCACCTTGATGTTCTTTGCAAGTTGCAGAAGCTCTGTTTTCCCGATGTTGTGGAAGTCTTTCGAATAATCAGCCATGAAGTCCGAAAACTCCTTCTGGCCCATCAACTTGCCTTCCTTTTGCATCCAGCGCACAAAGTCTGGATCTTTTTCAAGGATCAGGATTGCGCGATGGCGATCGGCCCATTCCGGTTGGTCTGGTTTGTGATAATTCAGGCTGCAACTGAAAGTGCTGTCCTTTGGATCGGCAATGATACGAGTATTGTCTTTCTTGAATTCCTGCACATAATCAGCGAAAGTATCGATTTCGGATGTCTGAATCTTTGCTTCAATGCTCATGGGTGTCGGTAGAAATTTTTCCAGATTATGAACGCTAAAGCCATCAGGGGCAACAATAGCAACGTGAGGATCAGTCCAATTGATCAGATGAAAAAGGTCTTTCGCATCTGTCAATTTCATTTTCAATGAAGTTCCCACTGTTTATTCTCCTTGTGCTTGTGAAGGGGTTGGTTCGGTGAAGTCTATACGTTTTGGAACGCCCATACCTATGCTCGTAACTTTGGCATCCCCTTTTGAAAACAGATCGTTTGGATCTTCCTTGCTCAGATTGCCATCGACATCTGCGAATAGGCCACTTTCAAATGGCTCAGGATCTGGCAACGTAGCTTTGACTTTTGCTGAAATGCCCACCATATTGCTGTTTGCATTAGGCTTCAGCTTGATGACAATTTTCAGCTCACCGCTACGGTTTGTGCGATCACATTCTTTGGTGAGCTTTTTCAGTTCATTGGTTGCCTTCTCGACAACTAAACCTTGATTAAGACCAGCCAAAAGCTGAAGGATATTCATTCGTATCTCCTGTATGTGGTTTAGAAAGAAATCGGGAAAAGCCGCAGGTGGGTCTTCTTGAGCAGATAATAGCGCAGCTGATGGTTGACTTTTCCGACAAAATGACGGCAATTATCGTTAGCGTAATGCTTCATATCAAGGGCTCCTGATTGTTTTCCTGTCCTCATTGTATCAAGGCTGATTCGCCCTGTCAAGCATTATCTGTGAAAATTCCCAGATAATATTCAGTCCGCCCGGAATTGCGGCAATTGACAGCGCATTAACGATTTGCTACACTGTAAGGGTAAGGATTTGGACGTTTGCCTTACGCTCCTAAGCGCCTCCTCGCTGGTTGTTTTCCTTTAAACGTCCCTTTCTTTCCGGGTATGATATGTCTAAATCCCGCTGGACAAAAAAACCATCCGAATCACAGCAGCAAGCGGCGCCGGAACCCAAGCGCACGCCGGTTTTTAACAAGAATTGCCAGGTCTGTGGAAATCCCCGCGCCGCCTGGGGGTTTGGTAAAAAAGGGGAGGTAACCAAGTGGTACTGTTATGAGCACCGCGAAATCGGCCATAAAGAATATTTTGGTTGACAGGCCAGAAAATATCTGCATAACCTGATCTGTGGCGGTGGGGCAACCCCTCGCTTGCTGTTCCTACAGGGCAAGGCCGCCCACCTTTTTTACTGTAGGATGACTGTAGGAGGTCAATCGTGATAAAAGAACGCCCCATGTCATTCAGCGCGCGTATGGTGCGCGCGATTCTGGATGAACGTAAAACGCAGACGCGGCATGTAATGAAACCGCAGCCCGTTTTTAAAAAACCCTTCTGGTCATGGGCTGGTGCCTACTGGGGGGAAAATCAAAACCCTATTGTTTGGCCTTACCATAGTCTTTCTAATCGCTGCCCATACGGAGCAATCGGCGACCGGATCTGGGTGCATGAAACCTGTCGATTTACCGGTGATCCAGAGGGGACCAATATCGTTCAATACAAGGCCGGTTACGTGCCTGGGTCCTCTCTCGAAAGTATTTTACCCAAAAGATGGACGCCGGCCAGCAAGATGCCCCGCTGGGCCAGCCGTATCCTGCTGGAAATTGTCAATGTCCGGGTTGAGCGTTTGCAGGACATAAGTGAAAATGACGCACTTGCTCAGGGATTTATCAAACTGCCAGCGACCGGTCGTGTTGTTCAATGCCAGGGAGACCAATATTTTGGCCAGTACTGGAGAAGTGCAAAGCAGGCTTTCTTGGATTGCGGATGGTCTAATTGTTTGAAAGATAATCCTTGGGTCTGGGTGATCGAATTCAAGCAGGTAGGTGACCAATGAAACAGGAATTCTTACGCGACGTTGCCGGCCATCAAATGACCATTTTGCGCGACGATGGGCTATACCGCCATATCCGTTTCAAACAGCCTGACGACAGTTTTTACTTTTTTGAGCTGATCACCTGGCCAGGACATTTGACGATCACCGGCGATTGCGGCACCTGGGTGTTTTCACGGGTGGAAGACATGTTCCGCTTTTTCCGTAAAGGGGAAAAATACGGACCTGACGACCTACCGATCAATCCCGAATACTGGTCGGAAAAGCTATTAGCGGTTGAACACAGTGGCCGCAACCAGGACAGCGGTTGCATGAAGTACTGTCCCGAATTGTTTCAAAAGGCTGTTAAACATCACTTTGATAGTTATTTTGAGTTCCGAGGGCCAGATCCCGACGATGATGATTACAAAAAGAGCCTGGCTAAATTTGAAAACAAAAAGGCCGAACTCTGGCAGGCTATTGAAGACGAGGTATTGTGCGCCGAATTCGAGTTCGAAGCCTACCAAAAGGCCCTTGATTTCGAGCACGATGGGTTTGAATTTTATGACTTTTGGGAAAGCCATCTGCGCAAATTCAAAGGGTCGTTCCTCTGGAATCTGTACGCCATTGTCTGGGGTATTCAGCAATATGATTTAGTTAAAGCAGGTCAGCCATGATCGCTGTCACCTCCTTCTACAAGCTGGCCAAGGCGATCGAAGTGCACAATGAACGGGTCGGTCGCACCCTGCAATCCGAGCTCGACCGGGGATACACCCTGATTAAGTGCGGAGAACGCCGCTGGTATCATCCCGCTGAATGGATTGAGGGTGTGATCACCCAGGACGGAAACAACGTCCGTATCGTGGCTATTTTGGCCATCTACCAGCGTGTCGGTAGTTTCAGCCGGATGATGGACAGCATCAGCTTTGATGGCCACAGAGCGGTCGTGGTTAATCCAACACCCCAGCTGATCAATATCCTTAAATCCTGGCGCTGGAAATGCAGAATTGTCCGGCATGGCGATAATGGCGCCGTCAAGGAATATCTGTGGGCGCGCCACTGGCGGGTGGGCGAATGACCCAGCCCTGGTATCCATTCTGGTGGGATGACTATTCCGGATCGACCTTCAATTTGACTCAAGGACAGCATGGTGCTCACCTGCTTTTCATGCGGCATATTTACACCACTGGCAAGCAAATTCCGCATGAGCAACGCTATAGCATTGCTAGAGCAATGACAGAGCAAGAGCAGGCCAATGCCGACTATGTGTTAGCTGCCCACTACAAGCGCGATGGTGATTTCTGGTATAACCAGAAGTGTGATGTCACGATGGCGGAAGCCGAAGAGAAGCACCAAAAGCGTGTAAATGCCGGAAAACAAGGAGGAAAAGCCAAAGCAGCACGGTCTAGCAATGCTAAAGCAATGCCAGAGCAAAGCTCTAGCAACCAGAACCACAACCAGAACCATATAGGTACTAAAGTACCTATACATACAGAGGATGGGGATCACCCCCCTGATACGCCGGAAACCGTGCTTTGGGACATGCCTTTTCAGCAGATCTGGCACGTCTATCCCGCAATCGGCAAAGGAGGCCTGATCAGCGCCGGCCTCAAGGGCAGCAAGAAACACGCCCAAACCGCTTTTTTCAAACTGGTCAGCAAAACCAAGGAGGCCGACCGTGAAGACCTTTTCCGAAATATCCTCAACGCTTGCCACGGTTACGCCCAGTTCCTTAAATTCTCCGGACAGCCCTGCAAGCACCTCGCCACCTGGATCAACGCCAACGGTTGGGAAGACGACTACACCATCCAGCGCCAAGCCGATGATCCGCTACAGCGAGGGGCTGCAAAAGGCCAGGGGACAGGCTATGTGGATTCAGTCTTTGATGCAGCGGGCAAAGCCATCGAAGATCTGGGTCACCAGGAATTCGGAACCGCTTGACCTGGACCTCAACGGACGCCCCCGCAACGCCGAACCCGGTCTGTCCTACCCGGATCTGACCGACAATGAACGGACGCTGGTCGCTAATGCGCTGCTGCCGGCCTCCAGGCAGCTGATCATCACCCTGCTGGCCCGCCTGGCCGTCCACAAGCGTATGGAACAGGACCGGGGCAAACAGGAAATGCTGTTCAAGGATTATTCCGAGCTGTTGTACGGGTTCCCGGAATATGCTCTGGCTCTGGCGGTGTTCGATATGATCGAAAATGACCAGAGCGACTGGTTTCCGAACCTGGCCAAGCTGCGGGAGAAGATCGGCGCCCATATGGTCAATGGGGTAGTGTTAAAACCAGATAATATGGAGAATTCATAATGTTGTATGGCATGGGATTAGTATTAGCCGGTTTATTTTTGTTTTTAGCCGGTTTTAGAACGGGATTGGAGATTAGACCTAATGCCGCATTTCATGGGTATGAATGCACTATTAAACAAAGTCCTGATCAAATTGAGAAAAGAGTCACTTGCAATCGGTTGACTATCAAAAAGGATGTAGAGGAATGACCCACTTTGACCAGACGATACACCGCTTTGGGATGGCTTATAAATTCAATGATGGTGACGTATTCTATCCATACAGACAAAGTGAAACCGGCAGCAATCTTAGATGGGATGCTTTGTGCATAGACAAAAACCATGGATTAAAAGAGATTGCGGTTAGTGCTGCATACATTAATCGTGCCCCGGAGCATGATTTGGTGCCGATAGCTGAATCTCGCGCCGTTGTCGATGAATTGGTTAAGATAACCGAGAGTGTATCAAATTCCCTTTACACGATGGCGCTCACAACAGCAGGTATTGAAACAGATTTGTCTAAGTTTCTTGCAATCCAGTCAGGATTATTAAAACAAGCCCTAGCCAAGATGGAGAAACGCAATGAAGAATGATATGCCGGAACGGATTACTGCCTGGTTCAATAAGGGGCGCGGGTTCTGTCGCAAGAAAGGCAATTTGAATGAGCCAATCGCTTCCGATACCGGAATAGAAAATTATATCCGCGAAAACCTGGCGGTCCCACGCGCCGATGTTGCGAAACTGGTAAACGGCCTTAAGTGGGCTGCTGAACACATGAATGATAGTCGCGTTGATTGGATCAACGGCTTAATCGCCGAATTCAACGCCAAGCACGGGGATGTGTGATGGATTTTGCAACCGCATGTGCAGAGGCAGCATCTATTCCAGAGTTTGTTAATGAGTACAACAGACTTACTGGTAATAATTTAACTTTTTCAATTCCAAAAGACCCGATTAGCATCGCTATTGACAAAGCGACTGGCTATAAAGGTTTTGACGAAAACGAAATGAGAAAATTTGCTATTTTCTTTTATGAGTATGTTTGGTCAAGACTGCCTGAAAATTGTTTTAAACAGGAGCCACGCCATGACTGACGCCGAAACCCTTCTGCGAGAGTGCCCATTTTGCGGCGGAACGCCTGTCATTGTTACGGTTGAACCACATCAACACTCGATTGCTGATTTCATGCCCGATTGCCGAGGTGAAACGTTCGTTGAATGTACAAATTGTAGTGCTGCCGTTGTCGGTATTGAAGATTGGGATAGACGAGTGAACCGCGCCCAAGTCGCAGCGCCTGTTGTGAGCCGGGAAGCGGCACAGCGCGCTAAACATTGGTTCGAGATGAAGTATGGTAATCGGGGCCCGGCATCCGAAACCATCATGATCCTGCTAAAAGCAGCCGCAAAGGAGACGACATGACCATTAATATTGACGCACTTGCCAACGAAATCCGCCGTATTGATGGCAGTAACACGCTTGGTGCTGGTCAGCTTGCCGAGGGAATTGCCGCCTATCTCGCCCTACGTTCAAGCACTCCGTGCGTGGAACCAATGGCGAAAGCGAAGAGTGAACCGAAGGGAGCGACCATGAGTGAGGAATCGAACGACACCCCAGAGCAGTATGTTCAGGCGGGCGGAATTATTAGTGCACTAGAATTTTATGCAGATACAGAAAATTACATTCGTAAGTCTATGCGTGACGGAACTGGCAGTTTCACCAATAATCTTATCAACGAGGATTGCGGTCAACGTGCACGCCAAGCACTCACCCAACGCCCACCCGCACCCCCGAGCGAGGTGATGGATATAGACGCTCTTCATTCCAAAATCGACATGGACATTGAAGACGAGACAGGCTGTGAATTATCCCTTGAAGATAGCAGACTGACCGGCCTTGCAATCCGCAAAGCACTCACCCAACGCCCACCCGCACCGACCGTCGCAGCACAGGTCGATTTGGAGGCTTTGAAGAAAGACACGTCAAACGCTCAAGAGCTATATGCTCAATGCCTTGATCGTGAAGTTGGTGAAATTTACGGCTGGAACGCTTGCATCGACCACCTCGCCGCCAAAGGGATTATCGGTCAGGGTGTGCCGTATTGCGGTTGTGGCGATCCAATCCCCGAAGATGATTTACGGTGCGATACATGCCAACTGGTTCAATGGCAGGTCACCGGTGAAAAATCTGTGCCACAAACCGTCCTGCAACAGGTATCTGCGGCTTTGCACTGGTCTAAGGTTTTTATTGATAATCATGTCACTAAAAGTTCAAGACTTTCTAAATCTGACCAAATCAAATGCGCAGAAGGTATCAGAAACGATATGATTTCTAAAGCTTATGCCGCTCTGCAACCCTACCTGAAAGATGGTGAAAAATGACCGACGAACCACTTGTTATCTGCCGCCGGAAGACGATCCTGAAAGACAACGGCGGGTTTTATGTCTATGAGGAAGTTGGGCCGTACAACCCGCCAAAGGACTCGCGCCCGGACTGTTCCGACGTTTCGTACATGGATCAGAGCATTGCGACGGACGACAAGCGGCAGAAGCTAATTGAGTCTCTAAAAGTTTACTGCAATGGTCACCCTCATTCCTTAATTCCTTGGCCACACAGAGTTTTGCATGATTCTATCGATATGCTTCAATCACCCCCGCCAGTTGCGGATCAGGATGTACGGGAGGCTTTAATTTGGGCAATTGCTCATATTGAGGGAAGGACAAAATACTCCGACGATCTTCAATTTTATGCCTGCTTACAACGTGCCAAAGGATGTCTAAAATGATTGGGAAATGGGAACATTGTCCATACTGTAAATCAGAATACAATCAGATGGAATACGATATGCAGGAATGCAATAAGGGGTGTAAAAATGTTGCGGATGTCAACGACACTAATGTCGCCGACATGCAACAAGTCATTGATAGTAAAGGCGTTCGTACTGCGGATCACGATGTGCAGGTAGATCCCCGTTTAATTGATTATGCCCAGAAACTTGCGAAGTTAAGAATTGCCATTATCCAGTCTTTCGCTATTCCAGTTAAGGATGGTATTCCTGACGATGAAACACTTTGCCAGTTTCTTTTGAAAAGACCCGTCGCTCTGCCGCCGGTCAGTCGTGAGGCTTTACAGCGAGCCTTGGCTGTGTTTAACGTAAGAAACACCGGCAATTCATCGGACTGGGCAGTAACCATTCGAAAAATACTCGAATACCATATAGAAAATGAGAAATGACTATCAAAAATTAATTACAAACGGCCCCAATTTTGGATAAGATAGGTATAGTTACCAAATCAAAACCTTAAGACTTATTGCTTTTTTTATACCCATTAAATTAAATAATGGGATCATCCACGCATATTCGCCGAAAAATAAAACATGAAGAATTACATATTATTAATATAAAATAATAACAAAATTGCTCAAAAAAACTGCTATGAAAAATACGCTACTAATTCTACTTTTATTTTGGGCATCTATTTCTTTAGGACAAGACCAAGCCCAACAAACAAACCGCTCGTTATTAGGGACTTACCTCTGGACAAACTCTGTAATTTTAATTCCATGTAATATTGATGGCACTGTTAACGGCATCACTGACCAGAAAATAACTTCTATACCAGACCAGTATTTTAAAGTAATCGATGAAATTAAAGAGGTGGTTATTATTGAAGTACTGGAATATAATAAGGAAACTGAAAATTTTTATCTTTACAATGTCCAGGGTGGATCGTCTGCATATAGCAGCCTATCTGCATTGAAAAAGGCAGCTGGTGAATATCCCACCAAGTATTTCAAAGTATCTGTCAGCGTTCTTTTGCAACACGCAACTCAAGATATCAAAACCAGCTTTGCCTTTGGAGTAATTAACTTTCCTTTCAAATATAGGCCGCAACCAGGAAGAAACGATTTTAGCGGCGCTTTTAATTTTGGCGCAGGAATTGGATTCAAATTGCCACACAAAGGGTATAGAAAAACTACCTTTTCTGTAATAAATGGCTATAGTATTTCAAGTATCAATATTGATGCGGCTTCAGCCAGAAGAAATGCTACAGAATTGGAAAGCGCAAATAACTTTACTTCTCTATCAATTTCGCTAGGCTTATTAGTCGAAAATTCAAAGGTTCAGGCCGGTTTTTTCTTAGGAAGCGACATTCTAAGCAACTTGAATCAACGTCAGTATGGGTGGCATTATCAAGGAAAACCCTGGATTAGCATTGGCTTTGGGTATGCAATCTTTTCAAATGAAAAGGCTAAAGAAAATACTTCAAATACTCAGCCTGGCAATAAATAAATTCATACAGCCGTAAGGAGGCTAAATTGCTTATAATACCTATTACACCTATCGCAAAACCGCGCATGACGCAGCGCGATACCTGGAAACAACGGGCATGTGTAATAGCATACCGGCGTTATAAAGACGCAATCCGGCCTTATGCTATGGATCTAACTGCCGATCCATTGAAAATTGTGTTTCATTTGCCCATATCTGCAAGTTTGTCTAAAAAGAAACAAATAGCGCACCTGGGCCAATTGCATCGGCACAAACCTGACGTGGATAATCTGCTGAAAGGCCTTATGGATGCCTGGCTTAAAAATGACCAGGCGGTTGCCTCGGTCTGGATCGAGAAACGCTGGGCTGCTCAGGGTGGCATTGAGATCAGTCGGATCGATCTGTAATGCCACCGCCTGTTTGGGATACCAGTCATCCCTGGACCGAGACGCAGGTCCGGCGCTACATCGTCGCAAAACTCCGTAAGGAACCCGGATACAACCGGGATTGGCTGTTTGCCGGTGACATGGCTGGTGAACTAATTCGCGCTGGTGACAGCGAGGAGACGATCAGTGAACAATTGATTAATGCCACGCTGGTTGGCCTGGAAGCGGGCGAGCCAGACTTGCGGTTCTATCTGTCCTGTGGCCGAACATTGTTGGTCGAGCTCAAGCTTAAGCGATGGGGTGGATTGTCCAGCGATCAGCGTGCCCGCATCCGTAAGCTGCGGCGCTTGGGTCATGATGCTGGCGCACTGTATTGTGAAAGCCCCTGGCATGGCTTTGAGCGCATCATGCGTATGATCAACCGACGTAACCGCTTGCCATGGTGGCACCGGTTATTTTAACCTGATATTTGTTACCGGTAGGCACATCAAGTTCCTAAATCAACCGCGCCAAATAGCCAAGAAAACTGCGTTTGCCTGTTCTCCAAATTAATATAACTGTGCATCTGAGGCATTGTATTTGCCGTTCAATAACCCAATTTTAGCTTATAATATTTACTATTTAAATTTAATAATAAATACTTAAACTTATAATAAATATGAAAATCTGTCTACTTTTTCTATTTCTTATTGTCACTATGATAGCGTCCGCTCAAAACTGTGACCGTCTAATTGAAGGAGGACTTTACTCTTTTACCCAAATGACAAATACAGGTTCATTCAGTAAAGACTTAAGGACTTATTACCTTTCTGAGCAATTTAAAGTTGATATGAAGAACGGAAAATGGGGATCTTCTTTAACAATTCCAGTTAAAGGCGTTCCTATGACTCTCGGCATCAATGCTAGTGATGATCAATATAGCGAATTCAGGAAAAAAATTTTAGATCAATCTGAATTAAATATCACCTCAGATTATTATCAAACTACTTTTAGCTCAATACCGAATACGAATTTATATGAAGCATGGGTGCAGTGCATTAACGGCCCCCGAAATGGGTTATCTGGTTTTTTTCAAGGAGCAAATGTTGAAAGTGAAAATTCTGTCGTCTTTTCGATTAACTATCGCCCTTCTGCTCCTAATGAACCAATGCCTACAGTAACAAGCTTCAATGTTGAGCCAGCAGGAAGCGTGGTAAGTGGGGCT
>NZ_BAAGWE010000016.1:0-49104 GCF_054780515.1 Larkinella harenae
GACTCTTGAACGATGGAGTAGCGGTCCTCCGGGGTGAATGTTCGTCGTGTTTTGCTCATTGTTCCTGAAGTTAAAGGGACTTAATTGTTTTTACAATTTTGTCCAACTCTTCGGGGGGCTAAGACAAAGACGCAGTCTTTTTTTTAAGACTGCGTCGGCTGATTTTTGACCGGCAGTTGTAATACTGCCCGCCCCAACTAGGGAAGTTGGGGTGAAGGGGGCTGCAAAGCTCGCTGGGTGCTGCCAAGCGGGTGTCATAAGCAGAGCAGCCTGAACTGTACCGGAGACAGGCCATTTCCTGTCGGCCGGGCTACCACCGAATTGATGATGAGACAACGAAGCATGCGCTGGAAGCCTCTGTACTTACTCACCAACCCTCACCTTCAGAACTGGCTGAGAGGGAATCTGTGGGCTGATTGGTTCGGCCTTGATGTTGCCGAACCAGGAATGAGTTTAACTTATTCGATGATGGAGCCTCCCCTTAGCCATCATCCCGTACCACCAGGGGTAGAGCATGCCATCTAAGGATTCACAGGTCAGAAATCGGAACATGGGAACTGGGAGTGATCCGCCTGTCAGGAAAACAGGCTATCGACAGCGACTCGGGAAGGGTCATTCTCAGGGCGGAGTCCGCGTAGTAGTCCGAGAACGGGAAAGCTGTTCACATGGCGAAGGCGGGCAGGGAATCGATACACTTTCAAAGCCGGAGAAGCGAGCCATGGACTTGGCTCACCAAGCGGATTACGCCTGGGTACTCAGCGTGCAACGAAAACTGTATCAATGGAGTCAGAAACATCCCACCGAAGCCTATCGAGAGTTATGGAATTGGTTAACAGACCTGCGTAACTTACGAGAAGCCTGGCGTCGGGTAGCCCAGAATAAGGGCAAACGCACACCAGGAATTGATGGGATGACCGTCGGAAGCATTCGCCAGCGCATAGGCGAAGCCTCATTCTTAGCGTCTCTTCAGCAGCAGTTAAGGGCGGGAACCTACAAACCCAGTCCTTGTCGCCGGAAGTTGATTCCTAAGACGGGCAAACCAGGGAAATTCCGTCCACTGGGCATTCCGACGATTGCGGATCGGGTGGTACAAAGTGCCATCAAACAAGTGCTGGAACCCATTCTGGAAGCGCGCTTCTGGCATGTTTCGTACGGCTTTCGGCCGGGAAAAGGCTGTCATGGAGCGTTGGAGCATATTCGCATGAGTATGCGCCCTCGAAAGGTGAATAAACAGGATAACAAACGCCATGAGATGCCCTATCAATGGGTCATTGAAGGCGATATTCAAGCCTGTTTTGATCATATCGATCACCACCAGCTGATGGACCGGATTCGGCAGCACTCGGCTGACCGACGGGTTAACCAGTTACTGGTTCAGTTTTTAAAAGCAGGCATTCTGTCAGAGGAACAATTTCTGCGAACCGATGCCGGTACGCCACAGGGGGGTATCGTCTCTCCCTTGCTAGCCAATGTAGCCTTGGGGCTGATCGAAGAACGCTATGAACGGTGGGTTAACCATCAGACAAAGCGTCAGGAACGTCGCCAGTGCGACGGTATCAAAGCCGCAATGTGGTCCCGAAGTGTGGATCGTCAGGCCGGTCGGACGGTATACTTCCCGTTTCGATACGCGGACGATTTTGTCCTTCTGGTAAGTGGTAGTCAAGAAGATGCACGGTCAGAACGAGAGGCCCTACAAACGCTACTCCAGGAAAAGATGGGTTTAACGCTCTCGCCTGAAAAGACTAAGATCACCCCTCTAACCGAGGGCTTTCAGTTCTTAGGTCATCGGGTTAGCATGCGTTGGGATTATCGCTATGGCTGGACACCTCGGTTAGAGATACCTAAACAGAAAGCTGCGGATCTACGCTACCGTATCAAACAACTGACAGGGCGGGCTACGCTCGGCTGGTCGTTGGATGAGCTGCTACAAAAACTGAACCCTATCCTACGCGGTTGGGGCAACTTCTACAAGTATTGTACCGGAGCAAAGAAAATCCTGTCGACTCTGGATTGGTACGGACGGGATCGTATTTGGCGCTGGTTACGCAAGAAGTATCCAAAAGCCAATGTCCAACTGATTTTAAAACACCGCCAACCCAGTCGCCTCCGTCCCAGATGGAAGGTATGGCGGGGCCATACGGTGGAGCACTATCAAATGGGCTGGCAGAAGGTAATGCATTATCGACGAGGATGGATGAAGCCGCCTGACTTCATGATGGTTCCTGGAGAGCCGGATGCATAACGAAAGGTGCACGTCCGGTTCGGAGAGGGGGCAAGCGAAACCGGTAGTTATAAAGCTATTCAGGCGCGCTTGCTCTACTCTACCGTATTTGCCTTTGGCAGATGGTAAATGGGCCTATCTAGCCAGTTGGTTAGATCTATTTTCCCGTCGGATCGTGGGCTGGTGGGTCGACAAACACATGAAAGAAAGCCTGATTGTGCAGGCCTTTGATCAGGCCCTCCAACAGCGTCAACCCAAGCCGGGTTTGATCGTCCACTGCGCCGGCAGCCCACTCGGATCGGGGTGGTCAGTATTTTGGTCATTCTTTTCGGCAGCGGCTCGATAAATGGCGGTGTCAGCAAAGTATGGCAGAAGCAGATAATCCTTACCAAAACGCTCATGCAGAGTCATTCTGGGGCCGATTAAAAGCGGAGTTGTTGGAGGATGGCTGTTTTATGAATCTGCAAGATGCTCGTGACGAGTTGTTTAACTATATTGAAGGGTATTATAATGTGCGCCGATTGCATTCGGCGTTAGGATACTGTTCACCGATTGATTTTGAAAGCCAATTTTACCAAACTGTTTTGTCAAACTCTCAAAAGTAAAGTGTCCGGCCAAACAGGACCACCCCAGTCTACTTACTAGGCGGCCGCCACGGGGCGCCCCGCCATAGTTCACCACTCATACCTCGGATCTTCAGTATTGTACTTTTAGAAATTAGGTTTTGTTCTGCTAATCTAAAGGGCGGCCCCGTCGAAGGCGTGCCGAGGGCGGTCGATAAATGTTAATACACGCTGATCGAGTACCGCCCGAAAGTAGGCATAACGGCTATGGTATAAAATCATGGCAAAGACCCAAACCTTACGAGGCTTGACTTCATAGTCAAAGGTACCCAGATAGCCAAAGTCAACCTGACCTTCGGCACCGGCCTCAATGTGGAGCGGCACGTACACTTCTTTCCCTTTCCCAGTCTTCACCAGTCGAACCACGCTCCGATACTAGGTCTGGATCGGTGGTTGCTGTTGGCAAAGTTGCTGATAAATAAGCCGGGCCGTCAATCCGTTCTCATGGAGCGTCTTAACTAGCTCAATGCTCTCATCGAGCTTCCTGGTTCGCACTTGTGGGGGAGGCTGTGTAATGCCCTGATTAAGTCGTTGAAGAATCTTGCGAACGGTATGTCGGGAGATACCCAACTCGTTGGCAGTCTGTTGTTGGCTCGTACCCCGTTTGTGCAAAGTCTGAACCGTGAGGTACATATCCATGTGGTACATTGGCGTCCTGCCTTAAGGCAGGACAGGTTAAATGTTTTTCCATTAACCTGTGCACTTTTACTGGCACTTAACAGCTGCTTTGCGCATCGGTTCAGGAAAGGCAAGCGTGTTCAGCGCCAGGTATCCAAGTACGTCCGGTATACCCCGATCGAAAAATACAGGCCCCGTTGCGATTTCTGCTGTCCGATAAGCGTCTAGTTTCCAGGTAAACATCCGACGGCCTTTGCCCGTCGGATTGACACAGGGCAAAGCGGTCCCTCCGGAACGCACCTGTTATTGGATGATGGCTCTTCCAGCCTCAGGCATGACCAGGAACCCCAGAGCCTTTATGGTGTCTAGCAACACTGTTTTGCCAGAACCCGGTCCCCCATTAACACAATCAACGAGTTTGTTTGCATGACTAAAAAAGGTTCGGTTCATACCGCTCCGTTTGGGTAAGAGCATGAAGCATTCCAAGGATGATAATCGAATGAAAAAGCTGGCTAACGTAATCGGGCTCGATTCGTGGATGGGCTTTCTTCCCCAAGATGAGGATTCTTGCACCACCCTCTTCCTAAATAGCGTGAGTGTGAAGACTTTCTTTTAAGGGTTTAGAACTATAACAAGGCGATCCTGACATACAGTTCGCGAATTCTGCCTTACATGGTTCAGAACAAAGGTAGACAACGCTCGAGCGTTCTTACAAATCCTCCGATGACGGGCGCAACCGGTCCCGATCCCAACACTATCCTTTTGCCTTCATTTCACCTAAGTCCGCTCTCAATCGTCCTCTCTAGCCAAAAAAATAAGATGGAAATTCAGCGGATGACTTGAAAAAGGATTTGGCCGCTTTTCCCCTCTCCTATTGATGGTCGTCAACCTACCATAGAAAACGTTTTACGGCCCGCTGGTTCCACGCAATTACCTTAGTAAGGTAATTGCCAGCTAAGATGCCGATAGCCCCGTAAACTGCCTTTTTCGCGGGTTTCTCCATTACTAAAAGGCTGTATCGCTTCAGCGTTGAAGCCAGAATCGCCGGCATCCACCGGAAACACGCCAAAATCGTCGGTTCTGTATCGCCATCTCCGGTGATTTATGATCCAACGCTTTCGTTCATCCGGTTCTCCTCTACCAGCGCCCAGTATTCTTCCAGGCCTAACCCTAATGCCTATTCTACGACGGTGCTCTTTTCATCGGCGGGTTACTTTTGAGGAATCTTCCTTTTAGTTCTGTTCCGAAAGTCACCAGAACTTCTGAATTACGTTTATCCGCAGGCTGAATAAGACAACTCGTGCGTGGATCAATAGAAGCATCTAATCCCTTTCCTACCCGCTTCAAGCCGTTTGTTCTCAACTGCGAGGAAAGTACCGTTAACTGCGAGGAAAGTACCGTCGCGGTGGTCTTTGTTTCCTATTTTCCAAAAGCGCCAGCCCCCCTTTTTTTTTTTGAAAAAATTTTAAGCCCCTCCATTACCTAATTAGGTAGGCATTATAAATTTACCTTATTAACTATTATGGCTCGATAACTTTCTGATTATCAGAAAGTTAATACTGTCAATTGCGAGGAAAGTACCGTTAACTGCGAGGAAAGTACCGTCCAACTGCGAGGAAAGTACCGTTAACTGCGAGGAAAGTACCGTCCAACTGCGAGGAAAGTACCGTCCAACTGCGAGGAAAGTACCGTCACTGCGAGGAAAGTACCGTCAACTACGAGGAAAGTACCGTCAACTACGAGGAAAGTACCGTCACTGCGAGGAAAGTACCGTCAACTACGAGGAAAGTACCGTCACTGCGAGGAAAGTACCGTCAACTACGAGGAAAGTACCGTCACTGCGAGGAAAGTACCGTCAATTGCGAGGAAAGTACCGTCACGATGAGGGAAATCCCATCAATTGCGAGGAAAGTACCGTCACTGCGAGGAAAGTACCGTCAACTACGAGGAAAGTACCGTCAATTGCAAGGAAAGTACCGTCCATTAGGTTAAGTTACCGATTCTTGGGAGCTAGTAAATAACACGTTCTGAGGGGCATGGATAAACTACGAGGAAAGTACCGTCTGGTGTGGGTCTTTCGATAGAATTTAATCTTAAAAGGTGGCAAAATTCGGCTTCAGAGGCGGATTAACGGGTTTTTTCTCGCAATTACTTTTTTAGGGTAAGATACTATTTCGATAGAATTGTATATTTGTTAGAACACCCTTCATCTTGATCATGTCACGCAAAGCAACCAGTCCGAGTGATACCCCTTTGTTTCCCAGTACGGAAGTCATTTCAGAAACGCGGCCCGATCGGGTTGTTGCCCAGCATAATGACTTGATTAAAGCGCAATACGACATGTCATTGCTTGAAATGCGCTTGTTTGTTGCCATGTTAGCTCGTATCAATCGGGGAGATAGTGAATTTTCGATGTGCCGAATCCCGGTATCGGAGCTTTATCCGGATAGTGAAGTAGGTGGCAAGACGTACTCACAAGTAAAAAAAGCGGTAATGCGCTTGGTCAGCCGCTCTATTACCGTTGAGACGAAGGATGCCAGAGGCGTTCGGGAAGTGGTCAGTAATCCACTGATGGCAACCTGCCGCTACAAAGAAGGAACTGGCTTTGTCATTGCGCAATTCAACAATTTTGTCAAACCTTACCTGCTCGAGTTGAAAGGCGATTTCACCCGTGCTCAGGAATTGACGTTAATTGGATTCCGTAGCTTCTATTCATTTCGGGTGTATTGGCTGTTAAAGCTATCCGCGTTCAACAAGGATATCATTGAAATGGAGTTGACACCCATGAAACAGATGCTGAATTTGGTGGACCGTTACGCCAATTTTGCGGATTTCAAGCGTTTTGTGCTGGATGTGGCCCAGCAGGAAATCGCTTTCACCGATATGGCGTTCGAATACACGCCCCAGAAAGTGGGACGTCAAGTCGTGGGAATTCAATTTAACCTACTCCGGCCGACCGTGGTCGCCCAGGACGATACCGAATTACCCGATGGGGTTCAACAGCGACTCAATGAGATTGGAATGTCCCTGCAATCTCTGCAGGACATTAAATCCATTTATAACCAAGGGAAAATACCGGATGATTATTTGCGGTTTGTGCTGGATTATTTCGATCAAACACAGCAGAAAGGCCGGATTCGGTCCCTAGCTGGCGTTGTGTACAAAGCCTTAACGACCGACCAGCTTCGCAGCGAGTTTGAAGTTTGGAAAACGCAGAAGCCCGTTTATAAAGCCCCGGTTGCGAAACCGGACGAAACCAGCGAAACCGATCTTCGGGCGTCTGAGCAAATGCAGCAGCATTTTCAACGCGCCGTAGAAACCCTTGTTCAGCATCCGGAGTGGGCTTCACAGGTGGAAGCCCATATGCAAAAAGGATTATTGGGCCATTTTTATCGAAAAGATCGAAATCTGGCCGAAAACATTCATAACCCATCTTTAATAGGCCCTTTTTTGGAAATAATGGAACAATTATGCCCGGATTTAAAACAAGAGTGAGTTCGAACAAATACTACTTGGGAAAGTTTAATTATTTTCAGTGTGTTAGCAAGGGTGGGATGGAAACCCGTCCAAATTAAGGTGAATTGCCTGGAAACATAAGCGTGTTTTCAACATGATTTACTCTTTCCTGGCTCGATTACCGGTTTTGCATTTGAATACAGAGCGAAAGCCAATTTAATAACTTATTGGTAGAAGGTAGGACGGCCAGCTTTGAAACCGGATTGATTCAAAATAATTGGCGATAGGATATGCTCATCAGCCAATATGGCCAACGGAGCGGTATGAACGGATAAGCAAGGGTATCTGAAGCAAGACGTAAACATCCTAAGTTTTTATCCCTGGGTCTTCTACAATTAAATAAAAAAGGCAAACATAGGATATGCTGTTGCTGGTTTTCTTCCAAAACTTTTCGTTTTGACATCCTGCCCGGCCTAAAGGCGCGGGGATTCCCTTAACTGGCGCTTCATGCCCGAAGCGGACAGCAGGATATTCCGGGCCGCACTAACGTCCCTATCGTGCCGCGTTCCACACCAACAACAAACCCACTGTCTTACTCCCAACGAACCGAGTCCACGCGGACCGCAGCGTTCGCCACAGTCCGAGCATGTTTGCGTTGAGAAACGTTCATTGACCTCTTTCACCTCGACACCAAGCCCAATGGCTTTATAGGTAAGCATCAATTTGAAGGCTGACCAACCAGCATCCGATACGGATTTAGCCATCCGGGTCTTTAGTAACTTTGAAGAACTCACATGGCCTACTACAATCCGGTCATATTCCCCCACAATCGCCGTACTAGCCTTGTGGGTCCAGTCTTTTCGCGTGTTTTTAATCTTGGCGTGAAGGGCTCTTACCCGTTTTTTCTTCCGGGCACGCTGGGCCATTGCTACTTGATGTTCGTACTGTCGGGTGAGATTTTCCCGACTAAAAGCCATACCGTCCGATAGCGTCAGAAGGGTTTTAAAGCCCAAGTCAATGCCACACTCTTTGCCGGTTTTGATTCGTGGCTTTTCGGCTGACTCGATCACTAAATTGACGTACCAGTGACCTTGAGAGTCCTGAGCAAATGATCCGAACCGTACCGGTAACAGGTCGAGACTTCCAAAAGCGGAACGTATAGCCGTTGTAGGTGATGGAGTCTGCCTGAACTTTCACGCCCGTTGCCTTGAAGCGAATCCAGCCCAAAGAGCGTTTCCGGCTTCGCCATGACAACCGGGTTTTGCGGAATTGCTTACAGGCTTTGGCGTATTCTTCACACATGGCCTGAACCGTCTGAGAGTGTACCCCCAAGTCGTTGGCGTAACCAATGGTCAGTTTGTTGAGGTCAAAAGCGGAGAAGGTTTTTCGGAATTTAGCCCACCGTTCGGCATTACTCTGGTTACAGTAATTCCAGACAAAATTGACCGAGTACCCCATCTTGACCAGATGCTTACCCGCCGTTTCGTCTTTGATTCTGTATTGCAGAGTTGTTAACTTCACTACATAAAGTTAATGAAAAACATTAACTTTACAACATGGAAAAGAAATTAAATTCGTCTCGCGGCTGCGTTTACAACATCGGCTACCACCTGATTTGGTGCCCTAAATATCGCCGTAAGGTCCTGACGGATGATGTTGAAATCAGGTTCAAGGAAATTGTCAACCGGGTAGCCAAAGAGCACGGATGGGAAATTGCCACCTTGGAGGTGATGCCCGACCATGTTCATGTGTTTGTTAAATGTGGTCCAACCGACAGCCCTAACCACATCGTGTCTCAATTCAAAGGGAAAACGTCTTTTGAGTTAAGGAAAGAATTTCCGTGGCTCAAAACGAAACTGCCGGCTCTGTGGTCCCGGTCGTATTATTGTGAGTCTATCGGAAGCATTTCGGCTGCAGCTATCACCCGGTATATTGAAGAACAGAAAAACCGCTAACCCACAAACCCTTGGTTCGCTACGTGCAACCGGCGCTTATACCCCCGCCCTAAAGAGCGGAGTTTTACGCTCCTTTTTCATAAACGGGTGAATAGGCGACAGATTGTTGTCGATACGCAAGGCCGACTCTGGATAGCGAGTGTTCATGCTGCCCATCAGGCGGATGGTCCGGCTGCGATTTCACTAATTGGAGATCTACTTTGGCGAGTGGGCGAACGGCTAAAAAAAGTGGATGGCGACTCGTGCTATACTGGTGTCTTTGCCCAAGCCTTAGCTGATTGGTCGATTGATTTCGAGTAGGCATTGCGGCCCGAATCGGCCCAAGGTTTTGTGCCTATCACCAAGCGCTGTGTCGTGGAACGCACCATTGCCTGGACAAATTACTTCCGCCGAATCCTCAAAGATTACAAGTATACGGTATTATCTTCGGTCCGTTGGCTGTACTTAGCTAATATTCAACTGATGCTTCAACGTGTCTAACTGTTTTACCAAAGATAATTCCCGAACACGTTCTAAGGAACTTTTCCATGGAATTATCTCCGTTCATGAGTAATGAATGTAGGGATATGGCGGGTTTCAAAGGCAAATCTGAAGATTCATTATTTCATATATTCTTGTGACCATCATCTAGAAATAGGGTGTAAAATAGAATAGTATAGCTTCATAAGCTTGAAAGGCTACTAAGCACCCATGAACACGAGTTTGTAATAGCTTCGGTCATTTTTTATAGATAATGGCAGCTAAATCGGAAGGTTAGAAAGTACATTTTTCATAAATGTCATCTAGGTTATAGTTTTCATTTATTGATGTGGTGAAGTCTGTAGCGTGTCAATCTACGCCATTCAATGTGTAAAACCGTATCTTGTGACACAGAACTATCAAGGCAGACTTGACTACACACTGCTTGCATTTTTGCGGCTACCTTTCATTTATTACCATCGCTCTTTGAGGAAAGAATCCGCAAAACTGTTAAAGTTTAAAAAGCTCAGGATCGGGCAAAACGGCTCCTATTGATTCTAAGCTTTTTAAACTAGTTGGCTTATTTTGCTTCCAGGAGTTGTTTGAGTTGCTGGCTGCAGCGGATGATCTCATCACAAACAGCGGCTCCTTTGGCCGGTTTACGATCTAGTTTGCGGATTAGCTGGGCCAGCTGTTTTTTTAGCCCTACCATTTCATCCGTTGATGGGTCGGAGACGATAGGGGGGGGCAATAAGTCCTGAAACAAGCTGGTTAATTCCGGTAAGGTTTCCAGCGGGGAGTGCGGTTGCTCCAGTCGGCTCAACTGCTGGATCACTCCCTTTGTTACTTTAGCCTGACCACTTAGAATAGAAGTACGTAGATTCGGTCCAAGCCGGCTTAATCCACGGGCAAACTCAGCATCACGCTTGATCGTTTTTTCACTTACGTTAAAGCGTTGAGCCAACCGCTCTGAGGTTGAACCGCTAATAGAATCGTCATAAGGGTCATTTTGACCCTTATGGTTTTCTGAGGTAGACAATTCAGAAGGAACATTTTGACCCTTATGCTCCTGGCGATCGTACTTTCCCTTTTCTCCTTTTTCACTTAAGTACCGCATGCCCCGCAAATAAGAAGACTGTTCTGGTGTTAAGTTTCTGCGTCCCAGTTGATTATCAATCATATACAGCTGAACGTCGGCCATTGAATCAAAAGAAACCAGATGAATTTTAAAGGGTAACCCATACTGTTGGCAGATGGAATATCTATTGTGGCCATCAATTAATATGTATGCAGGCTCTGCATCATTGGGTTCCAGTTCCGTAGTTTCCCAGACCAATAGCGCTTCCCGGCATCCGTCTTTTCGGATGTTTTCGGTTAATTGAGTAAATTCCGTGGGGTGCAGCGGGGGAATGAGCGCTTCCAATTCGGGTAGTATCGTGATTTTTTTTCGAATCTCTTCGTGTCGAATCAGGCTCTGGTCTTTGATAATCGTTTTAGCGCCCAACATCGTGGTGTATTTCTTCATAATCGTTCTCGTTTGTATGTCCGAGTGACCGATGATCAACCGGCTAAGCATAAGGGACATTTTGACCCTTATAATGTATAAAACTTAAAGTCATAAGGGACATTTTGACCCTTATGGTTGTGGCCATTAGCATCGTCCCTATATTCATTAGGAGCTCAGCGTACGGGATGGTCTGCGCAAAGTTCCCGGCTAAGGCTCTGGTAATCGGCCGCACCGCTTGAATGGGGGGCATAAGTGAAAATATCCTGTTGGGCCACTTGACTTTCCTTAAGGGCTACATTCTGGCGAATTTCCGTCTTAAAAATTCGAAAGCTAGCCAAGGCTTGCTGAATGTAGGCCATCATATCTTTATGTACTTTTAGCCGTTTATCCACCATTGTAAGGACAATGCCTTCTACGGTCAGTTCATAATTGATGCGGTCTCTAACCTGGGAGATGCGGTCAAAAAGATTATTCACCCCTTTCATGGCCGACGCTTCGGGTTGTAAGGTCACCAGACAAGAAGTAGAAGCGACCAGGGATGAATTGGTGAAAATATTGAGCGCCGGGGGGCAGTCAATAAAAATGTAATCGTACTGACTCCGTAACGGAGCCAGGGCATTTCGCAACTGATTAACCCCCCCAACGGCCTGCACCAACTCCAGATCAGCGTAGGCCAATTCCAGATCACTCGGTGCTAAATCATAATTGGGACCAATGGAGACAATAGGCAACGGTTGGTTTTTCAATAGAGCATGGACAACCTGTTTTTCGGGTTCGTCGTGTCCCAGGGTCTGGGATAGGTTACCCTGGGAGTCCATATCGACAAGCAAAACCCGGAACCCGGCCATGGCCAGTGCTTTTCCCAAGTTAAGGGTCGTGGTAGTTTTACCCACCCCCCCTTTGTGATTGATAACGGAAATAACCTTCGCCTTGGGTTGGGAAAATTCCAGAAATCCGTATCGGCGCAAAATCGGAAAGAGCGCCGACAGATGTTTGGTATTCAGTACCCGGTCACCCGACAACGCTTTGGAAAGCGTACTGGCGGGTAGTCCCGCTTCTTTTTCAATCACGGCCTGCGATAGGGCGGGCTTCTGCCGTAAAAAACGAACGACATCGTCGTGGGTTAGCATGCTAGGGGAGGATTTTATTTTGTCTACAATTAAGACAAAAGTTGCTTGAATGTCAATGTTTATTGACAAGACGGTCGTAACAATTACAAAATAATGAAATGTACGTCTTGTTAATCAGAAGCTAACCGAGAGAGGTGAAAACAAACCACGTTAATGCAGAACCGGTAGGAGCGAGGTAGTTCTTGGCGACGAACTAAGAATTGATGTTCGCTTCAAGCGTGACAATTGACCGATCCAGTTATTTAAAAGCTGTTTCAGGTAAAATGTGACCATCCTCTCGGGCAACAGTCTAATTAGAAGTAATGCCCGCGTGCATTCGAATCGCGTAGCTATGCCTAACAAGCAGGATTGGATATGAAAAAAAAGCTTTACCTTCTGATGGGTCTTCTTCTGGGGTTACTCAGCACCTCTTTTGCGCAAAAGGGAAGATTCCACGTTCAGTTTGCTGTAAAAACCGTCAACTGTGCGACGGGCAAAGCAGTCATTGCCTTGCAGGTCAAATCCAGTAGGGCCGATAGCACATTTAGGATGGGGGATGCCAATTACCGCTTTGATTACGACCCCCGCATTATCAATAATCCGACCATCGTCAGCCAGGAAAACTACTCCAGTGCCACGCCGGCGGGAGACCAGCGATATGGCCCACAAAATTTAAATGGTAGTACTTTTGGGGCTACCAAAGGAACCGTTTCCTTAAATACCACCTTTACGTTTAAAGGATTGGAATTGGGAGCCGCCCTGGTACCGACAACCTGGACAACGGTTTCCTGCATTCAGTTTGATATTGTCAATCCCCAACAGATTCAAAATAATTGTTTCCCCTTAGTCTGGCATACGGACAGCATGTTCCCGGTAACGGGCATGAATGAATATGTGGTTGTTCCTAAAACGGACAAAAACGAAGGGTACGAACTCAAGGACGTTGTTGCGGGGGGCGTTTTTGGAAATATCCAGTTATGTGTTCAGGAGTATTGCTCTATCCAGGCGATCGATGATCAAAACACGACAAGTGTGAATACTTCTGTTTCCGGTAACGTGCGGATCAATGACCTAATCGATCCATCAACCCTTGTCGTGACAACTACCCCCGTGGTAGCTCCCAGACACGGATCGATTACGCTCAATCCCGACGGCTCTTATGTATATACACCGACCAATGGCTATATAGGTAAAGACAGTTTGCAGTACCGGGTGTGTAAAGTAAGTGACCCCACCGTTTGCGCCACGGCCTGGCTGCGGCTGACCATTTCGGCTCCTCCGGTTCAAACCATTGATTTGGCCTTAACTAAAACCGTCAGCAAGCCCCAGCCAGCTTTACAGGAAGTAATTACTTATACCTTAACGCTGACCAATTCGGGTCCAGCGAATGCAACCGGGGTAGAGGTAAAAGATTTATTACCCGCGGGCCTAACCTTCCAGAGCAGCAATGGAAATTACAATGCCAATACCGGTATCTGGACGGTTGGAGCCGTTAATTCAGGATCTACGGTTCAGCTCATCATTACCGCCCGGGTAACGACTCAGGGTACCTGGTTTAACAAGGCGGAGGTGAGCAAAGCGGATCAACAGGATTCCGATTCGACTCCCAACAACGACAATTTGACAGAGGATGATATTAGCGTTGCGTGTATTGCAATTCCGGTGAACATCTGCGACGGCGATGTCTACCAGATTGGGTTACCGAGTGGGTACGCAGGCATTCAGTGGTACAAAGACGGTCAGCCTATCCAAGGAGCTAACGGTGCCACCTTACAAGTGACCGTAGCGGGCAGTTATTCGTTTACGGCAACCAACGCCCAGTGTCCCATTCAGGGATGTTGCCCGGCCATTTTCGTGAATGGGGACTGCTGTAAACCCACCGTTTGTATTCCAATTACAATTACGAAGACGAGAACGGGACGGTAAGAATCAGCAGTTGATTCGCATAGTTCGAGATCCAAGCTTTTTTGACGAAATTCTAAGCAGGAATGGGTTCCAAATCTCAACGTAATCGAAAGTTTCAGCGGTCCGTGGTTCAATTGCACCATGCAACTGACCGACACCGGGAAGAATTAGTGGCCCAGATCCTGCATGCACTAATATTAAATGAGCAGGAAGAAAAGCTTTTGAGAAAGGACAAGTCGCCTGATAAAGGCCACACGAATGAAAGAAAGTCACCTGGCAATGGCATCGACAAACTGACGTGATTTAAGGGGGAATTTGGTGGTGTGCCCAGTATAAAATTTCAGAATGGAGAAACAATATCAAGAGTAATATGTATGATCAATCAAATAAATAATGGATTTTAGTTGTGAGTGAAGCTATATTTTTGATACTAGTTATCTGATTGGTTAACAGTAAGTTACACTTCAATAATCCTTGGTTAACCAATCGTAAATCTCTCAGTGGCTTTAAACAGAAAAGTGAAAATTATCCGCTCTGACAGTTCTCCATTTTTGGAATTAAGATATGACTAATAAAATAACGTCTACTCTTGATGTATAGCGAATTTGAAACCTTTAGTACGTATGAAACATAGTGTACTTTACCCGTTGTGCAAGTTGCAACCCCAACCATTGGCATCCTCAGGCGAAAACGTCTTAGGGAAGAAGCGTTGGACGGCAGCTCATTATTTTCGAGTACTGGGGCTAGCGATACTCTTGTTCGTAAGTAAATCCTGGGCGCAAACCCCCGCCAATCCAGTGTCTACCGTAACCAATGTTACGAACTGTAATGCGGTTAATGGAGGCTTACAGTTTACTTCCCAAGGCGCTAACGTTGTGTTCAGTATCGATGGAGGAGCCACCTACGGGGTACAGGGTCAGCTTGGCTTTTTTAACCTAGCCCCCGGAACCTACCAGACAAGAGCCAGACATCTTACCTCAGGTATTCAGTCATCCATTGTCAATAAAGTAATCGCTATTACTAATCCTCCGGCAACGCCGACCAGCACGGTAGTAGCAACCAACTGTAATGCCCCAACGGGGCGCATTACGTTTACAGCCCCAACGCCAGCCACGCATCAGTTCAGCATTGATGGGGGAACAACATTTGGAGCAACGGGTGTCACGTCGTTTACCGGACTGGCCCAGGGCAACTACAACACGGTTGCCCGGAATGCGAGTACAGGCTGCGTATCAACGGTGACGGTCAAGACGATTGGGTATGTGGCTGCACCCTCGGCGCCAACCTCTAGCTCGACAAACATCACCAACTGTAACAACCCGAACGGAGTGTTAACGTTTTCAGCTCCTACCCCCGTAGCCAGTTATCAATTCAGTGTTGATGGGGGAGCTACCTTTGGAGCTGCAGGCCAAACCTCTTTTACCAACTTGGCCCCGGGAACCTATAAAACGGTGGCACGAAGCACCGTGACGGGTTGCGTCTCGCTAACGACGGCAGCAGCCACCAAAACCTTAATCATTACCGGCGCTCCGGCTACCCCAACTAGTACAGTAGCAAATTCGAACTGTAATGCACCAACCGGATCAATAACGTTTTCGGCCCCCGCTCCCGCTTCCCATGTGTTCAGCGTCGATGGTGGGGCAACGTATGCCGCACTGGGCGTATCCGGCATTTTTAATCTGGCAGCGGGTACTTATGCTACACGGGCCAAAAATAACAACACCGGTTGCGTATCGACAATTACCAACAAAACGATTGGCTATGTTGCCCCCCCTGCTGAGCCAACCTCATCCTTAACGGCGGTAAGCAACTGCACAAATCCCAACGGACGCATCTTGTTTACAGGCTTTAGTCCGGCAAGTAATTATGAGTGGAGTATCGATGGTGGGGTAACTTTTGGTGCGGCAGGAAACCGTATTTTTGACAATTTAGCCCCAGGAACGTATAAAACGGTAATACGCAGCGTGTTGACCGGTTGTGTTTCATTGACAACAGCCACAGCGACTAAAACCATCAGTGTTACGGCCACCGCGATTCCAGCAGCCCCCACCAGCACGGCCACCCCGTCAAGTTGTACGGCAAATACAGGTACCATCACTTTTACGGCTCCCAATGTAAATAATCACGTATTTAGTGTTTTTGGGGTGGATGCCTTCGGCAACCCTCTTGAGGTCACTTTCGATAGCTTATCCCCGGGAAATTATGTTACGGCGGCCAAAAGTATCGCGACCGGTTGCGTATCGGCAACAGCCCTTCGAGCCGTAGCCCCGGTTGTTAACGTAGCTTCGCCTACGTCAACAATCATTAACACCTCAGATTGTAATAATCCGAATGGGAGCATTCAGTTTACAGCCCCGGCCCTAGCTACCCACGTATTTAGTATTGATGGGGGAGAAAATTTTGGCGTACAGGGACAGGCCCTATTCGGCGAATTATTGCCGGGTACCTATGAATTACAGGCTATGCACCTGAATTCGGGATGTACATCCCCGGTTGTCACGGTGACGCTGAATGCGCTCCCAGCGGTGCCAGCTCCGCAAAGCACAATCGCGAATATGTCGGAATGTAACCCGACGGGAGGCTCAATTCAGTTTACGGCACCGACTCCCTTAACGAATTATCAATTTAGTATCGATGGCGGGGAGAATTTTGGTCCCGCGAATCAATTCCTGTTCAGCAACCTGACGGTAGGCACTTACCAAACCGTGGCGAAAAACCTTACGACGGGTTGTACATCCGTGGTAGTCAATAAGGTACTTAGTTACAACTTGGCCAGTGTAGTGGCAACGGTAACCTCCCAGAATGGAGACCCCTGCCTTCCTAATACCGGCTCGATTTCCATCGCGGCTACGGGAGGTAATGGGGTCTATGAATATAGCTTGAATGGAGGACAGACTTACACCGACTTAACCCAAAACCCGTTATCAATCAGCGCCTTATCTGGCGGAAATTACATTGTTGTTGTTCGGGATAAAGTAAACACAAGGTGTGTCGATCAGCAATTAGTACAATTGGAGCAATCTGATTGTCCCGTTTCTATTCCTTTAGTTAAAGATTAGTCCTAGCAGCATAAGCAGCTATATAAATTGGTGCGAAAGCCATCATACCTAACGCTTTCTAGCAATGGAAAGCGCTTAACAATCAAAAAACTATGAGTTCGATTGTTTCAGCTAAATTGGACAACCTGGTTCAACGTATGGGCGGACAGGAGAAAATAACCAGCCGAGTTGAAAAGCGTCATTTCGTAACGGAACGCTTTCAGCGGGGCTTGGGCCAAAGACCGTTCACTGGTCAGCAAGCTGATCATAAGACCCGTTTTCTACGGAGTGTGATTGGTCTCCTAACGCTTAGAAAAGGGCTGTGGCAATTGCTGTGGCTAGTTAGCCTATTGTTAGCTGGCCCCGTAACAACCGCATTGGCAGACGGATCTACCAATTTAACCACGGCGTATAACATAGGATTTCAAGCCGATCAGAAAATATACGTTTATGCTAAAGCTGGCGAACGAATTTCATACACTTTTACTATTGCACCGGTTCCCGGAAGTAATGCGGCTTCTACGCTTAACTTCCGGATCTATTCACCTACAGGTCTTCATTCGCAGGCCCTCAATTTAACTACAGGTAACAGGTCAAGCACAGTTACTGTCACAGCGCCTACAGAAGGTATATGGACCTTTGATTTTGATTTTTCCATAAACTATGGATCAGTCCAGGTAAATCCCTACGACATTCGAGTATTGCCGGCTTCTGGCAGTACCTCTATCAATGGAAGGGTATATACTGAGATACTTAATGTACGTCAGCTTAGCTCTGATCCAGGAGCTACCTTCTGGCTCTATATGATAAGCGAGTTTGGTTATAAATACCAGGTACAAATGAGGGATTACAACGGGGTTGGCTCCACGCTGCTAACAACCCGGTACGGTATTCGGAAAAGTGGAACTTGCGTTTCTGTTTACGAAAGCAAGGATACACGCACCGGATATACATCTAATGAGGAGTGCGGAGGACTTTATAAGCAATTTTATACACAGATCGATGCCACCCTGCCTGCATCGGCTCCCCGATTTAATTCGGCAACGGGGCAAACTGTAACCGAATGGCTACAACCTCCTTTAGCTGCTACACCGACCATTTCGGGTTTTTCGTTTACTCCCTCAACCATTGGGAATCCAGCTGCAGGCTTTTTTTCGGCCTCCATTACCAATTATGCCGGTAATGCTAATTTTCAGGTAGATGTTAATAACAACGGAATATACACAGATGCAATCGATCGAACGATTCCTTTTAACGTACAAGCAGGATCCAATTCAATCATTTGGGATGGATTGGATGGGGCGGGCAACGTTGTGGGATGCGCGACTAACATGAAAGCCAGGATTTTAATCGATAAAATTGGCGAAATTCATTTTACGTACTACGATGTCGAAAAATTAACCAATGGAATTCGGGTTGCCCGATTAAACGGACCAGGTGCACCCGATTGGTCTCTGTACTGGAACGATAGAAACTTATCCGCTTCGGGTAGAGGATCGGTCACCAACCCACGAACGGGGACAGCAGTGAACACTCAGCCTAATGTTGGAGCGCATGGTTGGATTGGAGAGCTGATACCTGGCCCTAATTTCACGCAAAATACATGGGGAAATGAGCGCTATATTGATAACTGGACTTTTTTACCAAATACGTCCGTTCAGGCTGAAATTCCACTTTCCGTTCTCTGTGATTTTGGGGATGCGCCTAATAGCTACGCGACAACGATTGGCAGCAATGGTCCGGCCCACAAACCAACGAGTACGTTGTTTATTGGAGCTGTTGCCGCCGATGGCGAAGCCGATGGACAGCCCACCGGGACCCAGGCCAATGGCGACGACACCAATGGCGTTGATGATGAAGACGGTCTGGCTAGCGCTCCTCCTATTTTGGTTCAATGCTCAGACGTTTATAGCCTAACGGTAGCGGTTCATAACACAACTGGTCAGACGGCTTACCTGCGTGGCTGGGTTGATTTTAACCGAAACGGCACCTTTGATACAGGCGAATTTACCAGTGTCAATATCCCTTATGATTCGACCAATGCCTCGACCGTAGCTACGCTGACCTGGGGGAATCTGGGAACACTAGGCGTTTTGGCTGGACAAAGCTATATTCGCTTACGGGTCAGTACGACAAATTTTGTTTCGCCAACCGGTACTTTAAACAATGGTGAAGTAGAAGATTATCCCGTTACTATTTTACCCCCTATTTCCTTTGCTGCGGTAGCGACCGATGCCAGTAGTTGCTCCGTTGCCGATGGCTCGATTACCCTGACCGCCACGGGTAGTACAGGAAGTTACGAATACAGCCTGGACGGTGTAACTTATACGCCTTTTGCCAGCCCGTATACAATCCCTGATTTAGGGCGGGGAGGCTATCGAATCTTCGTGCGGGATCAGAATTTCCTAAGTTGTATCGGCGATACGCTTCTAGCCGTAAATGCCCCCGGCTGCTGCGATTTTTACGACAATCAACCCATAACCGGAACGGCCTTCACGCCGGGAGCCGGAATAACGGTGCGTTATTTGCTGACCTCCTCCACGGGTGCAATCCTGTCTATACAAACAACACCAACTTTCCCGGCGCAGGCCATTGGTGATTACTACATCTATACCCTCGCGTATTCAACCGCCAATCCGGCACCGACCGGGGTGACGGTGGGTCAGAATGTCAGCGGCATCACGGGCTGTTGCTACCAGATGTATCCACCGGACCCAATCCATGTATGCGGCTGCCCAACCTTAACGCTGATTGATCCAAATTACCTGGTTTGCGCCGGAGATCCGTTAAGTGTGTTGCAGGTAAATACGACCTCGGTAGCTCCTGAAGAAGTTGAGTTTGTTTATTTCACGACCCAACAATCCACCGCTGCCGCCGTTTACGGAACACCAACGGCGGTTCTGGGCGCTGCAACATCCACCAGTGGAGTCGCTACACTGACCGATGTCGCTTTTCCAACTACACCGGGCACCTATTATGTCTACGCCCGGATTAGCCCAACGCCCACCGATCCGAGCTGCCGACCTTATGTTGCCATTCCCGTAAGCGTTTCGGCTTGTACACTGCCGTGTAATCTGACCGTAACGGCCCTAGCCAGCAGTGCTACCGTTTGTGTGGGATCACCCCTGAGCCTGTCGGCCAGTGTTGCCCAGGCAGGAACTTATACGTATAGCTGGGCGGGCCCTAACGGGTATGTGGGTACGGGTGCCAATCCCCAGGTAGCTGCTTCGTCAGCTTTGACCAACAATGGCAGCTATACGGTGACCGTCACCGATGCCTCGGGTTGTTCGGGTACGGCTACAGTACCGGTTTCGATCAGCAACTGCTGCGACCTGACAGCCAGTGTGGTAGCGGGACCTTCTACCAGTTGTACCACACCCAATGGCTCCTTCACGATCACCTATAGCGGCAGTGGCACGTATCAATATCGACTGAATGGCGGAGCTTATCAGGCCTTGGCTGCTAGCCCAGCGGTTCTGAGCAATCTGGCACCGGGCAGTTATACCATAGTCATTACGGACGTTACGAGCCAAACCTGTACCACAACGCTGGAAGCGATAATTTCGGGGGCTCAGTTGACGGTATTCGCAAACAGTAATTCGCCGGTTTGTGCCACAAATACCCTGAGTTTGTTTGCCACACCGGGTGGAGCCAACGGAACGGTCACTTACAACTGGACAGGTCCGAATGGATTCAGTAATACGAACCAGAATCCGACCTTGCCAGATGCAACAACCGCTGCCAGCGGATTATATACAGTGCAGGCAACCGATCAGGCTGGTTGTACGGCCAGTTCTTCGACCACAGTAACCATTGCCACCCAACCTAGTCTAACCATTACGGCGGGTCCCAGCCTGACGGTGTGCTCCGGACAAAGTACGACGCTGAGTGTGGGAGGCAGCAATGGGACTACCGTAACCTGGACGAACACGGTCGGGCAGACCGGTACGGGGACAAGCATCAATACTGGGGTGTTACAAAATGCAGGAACCGTCCCCGGTGCGATTACCTATACGTTTGTCGCGAGCGCTGGCGGAGTTTGTACGGACATAAAAACGGTTGAGGTGGTGGTCAATCCCGAACCACGGTTACAGGTAACGCCATCGTCGGTGGTCTACTGTGACATTGAAGAGGTGAAAATAACCGCAAACGTGTACCCCGCTACTTCTTCTGTCAATTGGACGCGAACTCCGAACACCCCCAATCCGCCCCCCGCTAGTGGGAGTGGCACCGGTACGGTATTGATCCAGCAAACCTTACCGGCGGGTAGTTACACGTATCAATTCACGGCAACAGGGACGAATGGTTGTACCAGCCAACCGATGAATGTGCCGGTAACGGTGCAGCAGTAAACGAGAACACGATGGATAAGAGCTATTTAAACCCCATGAAAAAACAGTTTATTATACACCCATCCTGTTGGGCAAATCGGCTGTGTGTCGTTTGCATCTTGATCGTTGTTGCTGCAGCGACTGCTACGCAAAGAAAAATTCTTTCCAGGATGCTTGGAGTAGGCCTGATTGCCTTGGTATGGCTGTCCGGTTCGCTGCATAGCGTACAGGCCCAATGTACCAACAACAACCTGACGGTTTTACGGCCACAACCAGGCTGGACGGCTACAGCCCCTTCACAAGCGTGGACTTCTGCCAGTAGAATGATCGATGGGGATTTAACCTCCCCGGCCGGTGCCTGGGTCAGTACACCCACTTCATTCGCAACAGGACAATACCAAACGATCACATTTGATTACGGGAATAATCTGTCGTTGGCGGGGTTTGTGTATTACCCGAGAACAGATCAGCGAAGCGGAGGGAACTTCCAAAATTATGGTGTACAAGTAAGTACGGACGGGATAAATTTCACATCCATTATTAGTGGCGTGATTCCAAATGATATTGTGGATCCATCGGATAACTTACCGGCCGGGGTTCCCAGGCAGATCCTTTTTCCGACTACCGTAACGGCTCGCTACATGCGAATCTTTGTTACTTCGGTATGGGACAATGTCGCCAATGTTGCGGCCGCAGTCGAGCTTTTACCCATCGTATGTAATTCCAGCGTTACCTATCCCGATGTATTCTGCCAGAATGCCAATTTGTTGAATACGGGAACCAGCAGTTCTGGAAACGCTACGGGAACGGTCCGGACGTTTGATGCCAATTGGGATGTTGCTCATGTGGGTAATAACTCCGGGGCAACTCTAGCCAGTGTGGCCAATGCCGTTTTCCAGCCAGCAATTATTGCGGGATCGGTTCTATGGAGCCCGAGCCCATTTGGGAATGCGGATTGGATTGCAATGACTGCCTATGCAAAAGACGTTTTGCAATCAGGACAGGGAGCAGCCCTAAACGATTATTTCTTTCGCTACCGGTTTACTATTTCAGATCCGTACATTCTGTCTGCCTTCCGGTTGCAATTGAATTTTCTGGCCGACAATCAGGTCCAAAACGTGTATGTCAATGGAGTCGGGCAGGCCCCTCAAACCAACCTGCCTCAGGCGTCGGGAAGCTATACGTATTCAGGCTTTAATATTGCCAATCAGGCCAGTACGGTGCTGTCCAATAACTGGCAATTAGGGATGAATGAAATTGTGGTGCACACAAAATCGGGTCCCCGTTATGCGGGTTTTTTAGGCCAGAACGTTGCCTTCTGCGCCGGATTGGATTTTGGAGATGCCCCTTCTACCTACGGTGTGACCAAAGCCCAACTGGGACCCGGGCACATTATCAAAACGGATTTTAACGGAAATGTGCTGCTGCGAATGGGAAATCTGGTTGACGCTGAAACCGATGGGGTAGCCTCGGCCAGCGCCAGCAACGACGATGACACCAATCAGGACGATGAAGACGGGGTGACATTTCCCACCATTTGCGCGGGCAATTCGACCATCACCGCTAGCGTAGCGGTCCATAATATCAATATCACCGGTGCCAAACTGTATGGCTGGATTGACTTTAATCAGAACGGTATCTTTGAAGCAACGGAAGCCGCTCCGGTCGTTGCTGCCGATCAGACGGGCAATTACCTGCTCACCTGGACGGGGATTACCGGGCTGACGGCCGGAACGCGAATCGCCCGCATCCGACTTACCAGCGATCCGAACATTACGGTCAATACTCCTACTAACCCGGCCTTTGATGGTGAGGTGGAAGATTACCAGATCCCGATTAATGCAACCTCATTGACCGCCGTTTCCAGTTTGACCCTTTGTGAGGGCGAAACGGCCACCATTACTTATTCGACAACTCCCGCTACGCAGGTTCGTTGGGTTCGTCAGCCCGGTAATATTTCCGGTTTTGGGGATGTCATCGACGTACCACCTGCAGTGTCACCATCAAGTCCCACCACGTACACGTACACGGCTCAAACATCCGGTACGGTGTGTGCCAGCAATGAGGTGACAACCGTCGTCACGGTCAATCCCCGGCCCGTTATTACACCCTCGCTCTGCTCGCAAACGATTTGTTCGGGCCAGACGGGGGCCATCACCTTCGATGTCACTATTCCCGGCTCAACCATCCACTGGGAGCGCACCCCAGCCACCCCGGCTCCCGCCAGTGGTACGGGGAACATCAGCCAAACCCTCACCAACACCGGACCTACTTCGGTGACCTATACTTATAAAATCTGGGCGGACTCACCCGCCCCCGCTTCGTGTCCTTCCTCCACGACCATCACCTGTGAGATCGTTGTCACACCGGGACTGACCGTAACGGCTCTAGCCAGCAGTGCCACGGTTTGTGTGGGTTCTCCGCTCAGTTTGTCGGCCACCGCCACACCCACCGGTTCCTACACTTACACCTGGAGTGGACCCAACGGCTACATCGGATCGGGAATTAACCCAACGGTGTCGGCTACGGCGGCCATCACCCAGAGTGGAACCTATACTGTCGTGGTCACCGATGCCAGTGGTTGTTCGGGCACGGCGGTAGTTGAGGCAGTCGTACAGAACTGCTGCTTCGATCTGGCTGCCAACAGCAACAGTCCGGTGTGTGCAACCAATACCTTACAGCTGAACGCGTTTATGCAGGGAGGTAGTGGAAACTTTACCTATGCCTGGACGGGGCCTAATAACTTCAACAGCAACCAGCCAAACCCCACCATTCCGAACGCGACTACGGCCGCCAGTGGCCTGTATATGCTCGTGGTGACGGATGTTACCTCGGCATGTTCCCAAACGGCTACCACGGCGGTGACCATCGCCACCCAGCCCGTACTGGCCGTTACGGGTAGTCCAAGCCTAACCATTTGTTCGGGTCAGTCCACGACCTTATCGGTGGGTGGATCAAACGGAGCCACGGTTATCTGGAGCAGCAGCAACGGATCAACCGGAACGGGAACCAGTATTAACACAGGGGTACTCACCAACAATGGAACGGGACCGCTAACCATCGTTTATTATTTGTCGGCAAGTGCGGGCGGAGGAGACTGTACCGATCAGGATACAGTTCTGGTGACGGTCAATCCGGTACCGCAATTACAGATTATTCCTACCTCGTCGGTGGTTTGTAATCTGGAACAGGTAACGGTGCGCGCCATTGCTCCGACCAGCTCAACAGCTATCAACTGGACACGAACCCCGAACACCCCCGGCACCGCTACGGGCACGGGCACGGGTTCCGTGTTGATTCAGGAAGTGCTGCCGCCGGCTAGCTATACCTATCAGTTTACGGCTACGGGTGCCAACGGATGTACCAGCCAGCCCATCTCAGTACCTGTAACCGTGCAACAATGATGAAGCAACAAAACGCTGTCAATGTGCGGCCCGGGGCTGCCTTGAATCTTAAAATTGATGATCAGCAAAGGCCAACGATTGCCATGAGTACACTGTATACAAGTCAAAACCCAGTTGGAAACGCCATGAACAGATACCAGATGGAGTGTGAGCTGTCTAAGGTCCCTACGGGCTGGGCGGCCACCGGATCCTTCGCTAGGCTATGGACTGCGATCCAATCTCTACGATGGACATCACCGGGAGGGCTTATACATGGTTTGGCCTTCACGATAGCTGTTTTCCTGTTAGGAATAAATTCGTCTGTACAAGCACAGACAAACCTTGCGTCAGGTAAACCAGTGTTTTCATCAACTCAGTACAATGCAACGCTCTATCCTAACTCCAACTTAACAGATGGAAATCCAGCCACCTTTGCGCATACCAATAATACGGTTAACTCACCCTCGGGAGAATGGTTCCAAATTGATTTAGGGGCCGATTATTACATTGACCGAATCGTTATTAGGAACCGAACGGACACTGGGAAGGATCGTGGTCGCCGATTCATGATTGTCACCTTCCCTAATAGCCTTCCTAGCCTGGGTTCAAACCCTATCGCTTATGTAAACGATTCCCGGTATAATAGAGTATTCTATGGGGACTTATCTCAACTTGCCGTTCCAGAATCGGTAACGCAGGCAGTCGGGGTAAAATCCGCTGGTCAGAGTCTTGGACCCGACTATACGGTATTAAATTTGAATGTAGGAATTCACTTGGCCCGACATGTTTTAATTTTATCGACACAGGATGATTACTTCAACTTGGCAGAAGTGGAAGTTTACGGAACAAGCCTAAGCCCCGTTCGGACGTTTGTCAATACCGGATTCGAATCATTCGGACCACCGGCCGCTGCTATGCAATTTATCGGAGAAGCACTTGTGCCAGGCTGGTCAACCACAGAAGGCATTGCCGATTTGAGAAACAGTGTAAATTATGAGTATCGCTCTCCTAGCCCTGATGGAACCAATGGCGGTCGTATTGAACTGTGGGGCTCTGGATATTTCAGTGTCCCTTCCTTTGAAGGGGGTAGGCATGCGGAGTTGAATGCCTTTATGAATGGCGAGTTGAGTCAGGAACCCATCTGTGTGTTGCCTGGAGAACGTTTTAACTGGAGTCTGGCGCATCGGGGGCGAAATGGCGTTGATGTGATGCGGCTGCGCATCGATAATGTGGACGTAGCTGAAATTATCGACAACAATGCCCAGACGGGGACTCATACGGTTTCTGTACTGACACCAGCTACCACAACGGCTACCAAAGGAGCTACCAATGCCGCTGGCTGGACGCAATACAGTGGCACCTGGACCAATACAACCGGGGCTTCCAAAATTGTTCAGTTTGCGTTTCGAGCCGTCAGCACATCCAATGGTGATATAGGTTCTGGAAATTTCCTGGATGCGGTTTCCATCACGGGTTTGCAGGCAACGGTTTCGCTTAGTCCCGTTGCAGCCTCCGGCCCCGAAAACATCTCTACGGCTAACCTACCCAGGCTGCGGATAAATGGTGCCATTACAACCCCGCAAACCGTACAGATCAACATCAGTCCCGCCAGCACAGCCACCCGGGGGACAGACTACACAACCAGCCCCGCTACGGGACCCATCACCGTGACTATTCCGGTGGGAAATTACAACGGATCTGATTCTATGGCTATCTCACTGGCTCCTTACATCCAGATTTTGCCGGATGCCATTTACCCCGAACCGGATGAGATCATCATCATGTCGTTGCAAAATCCATCTTCAGGAATCGTCCTACCATCAGGCAATGCTTGTGGACTGGGGGAAACCATTAGCACGTACACCATTACAGATGTTTGCCCCACGTTTACGGTAACACCCAGTGCAACCAGCCTGACAACCTGCTCCGGTGATGCCGTAGCGATTAACTACACGACGGCCCCCACGGGTGGACAGGTACAATGGATACGCCAGCCTGGTAATGTCATGGGGGGCGAAAATGTATTAGAATACCTGACCAACACAACAACCGGTCCGCAGACCTATACTTATACGGCCACGGTGTTCACCGTATCCGGCTGCCCCAGCACCACCGCCGTCACCACCGTGACGGTGAATCCTCGGCCCGTCATCACACCTAGCGAATGTGTGCAGACCGTTTGCGCCGATCAGCCTTACGCCATTAACTTTGCTACCAGTATTCCTGCATCGGTCAACTGGCGGCTGGTGAGCCCAACACCGCCTGCTCCCCAGAGCGGCACGGGCAACATTGCGGCTACAGCCCCATCAACCCCCACCTCGATGACGTTGGTCTACGAGATCTGGGGCGTTGCGAATGGCTCGAACTGTGCGTCCAGCGACACCATTGAGTGCCGGGTAATTGTTTCACCCTCTTTGGCGGTAACGGCCCTAGCCAGCAGTGCCACCGTTTGTGTGGGTTCTCCCCTGAGCTTATCGGCCAGCGTTGCCCAGGCTGGCACCTATACCTACAGCTGGACCGGCCCGAACGGCTATGCTAGTACCGTGGCCAACCCGACGGTATCGGCCACGGCGGCTATTACCCAAAGTGGCACCTACACCGTCGTGGTCACCGATGCGGCAGGTTGTTCAGGCACCGCTACGGTACCGGTCGTGGTTAACAACTGCTGCGACCTGTTGGCGAGTGTAGCATCAGCGCCCGTAACCAATTGTACGGCAACAACCGGTGGACTGGTAATTACGTATACAGGTTCACAAACCTACCAATATAACCTGAATGGAGGTACATTCCAGGCATTAGGAGCCAGTCCTTTTACGGTGAGCAATCTGGCACCGGGAAGTTACACCGTGGTTATCCAGGCCGTTGGTGATCCCACCTGTACGACCACTTTGACGGGTGCCGTAGAAATCAACGCAATTGGACTTATTGCCACCAGCAATAGCCCCCAGTGTACGGGCAATACGGTCACTTTACAGGCATTGGTAAACGATGGAGTCAGTGGCACCTATCAATGGTCAGGACCCAACGGTTTCGTCGGAACGGGTAGCCCTATCAGTATTCCCAATGCCACTACCCTGGTCAATGGAACGTATGTAGTCACCATTACGGATGCCACCGGCTGTTCGGCCACTGCTACTACGGATGTGCTCGTAACAAATCAGCCCAGTCTCACCCTGACGAGTGGAGCGAGTCCAACCATCTGCTCAGGACAGAGTACGACCTTAAGTGTGGCCGGTAGCGGTGGGGCAACGGTAACTTGGTCGAACACGTTCGGGCAAACTGGTATTGGGCCAAATATTGTGTTGAGCGGTATTCAAAACGTAAGTAGCCAGCCGCAATCTATTACGTATGTTGTAGAAGCGAGCGCCGGAACGTGTTCCGATCAAATGATTTTTGTTTTGACTATCAACCCAGCTCCTGTACTTCAGGTTGTTCCATCAGCGGCTGTCTATTGCGACATCGAAAATGTTTTATTAACGGCAAATGCTTCTTCACCCTCTGCGACAATTAACTGGACGCGAAGTCCAGCTACGCCAACCCCCCCCGCTGCCAGTGGTAGCGGAACGGGGACGGTCACTGTCCAGCAAATTTTACCTGCTGCGGATTATACGTATACGTTTACGGCTACGGGAGCAAATGGATGTAGTAGTCAACCGTATAGCGTGCCTGTAAGGGTGCAGCAGTAACTGAGCACGAACTATGAAGCGTTTGAATTTATATTGTTTTGACAAACAATTATTTGCTACAAGCATGGGCCTGACATCTACCTTTGGCATTGGCGCGACCCCGACTATTCAGGTCGGCAGGCAGTCGGAGAGTGCTTCCCATTCGTTATGGTATCGAAACCAACTGCTGCGATGGATAAGCTGGCTTTTGATCGGTTTGCTAAACTGGGGAATGGTTGTATCAGCCTGGGCCGAAGGTCTCCAAGATAACATACCCGCCAACCGATTACACGGTAGTCAGGATGTTTTTGCGTATGTTCAGGCCGGTGAACGAATACGTTGGGTAGTAACCAAAGCAACAGCGGGCACTGATGCTCCCTTCACCGTTTATGCTTATTCGCCTACTGGGCAAATAGGCTCAGCTTGTACCATAGCTGCTAATGCAACAAACGGCACATCCTGTACCAATACGGTGACCGCAACGGCCACAGGAATTTATACGATTCGAATCGCCACTTCAGACCTGGCAGGGCAGCAAGCGCGCGTCAACTGGGATGTGGACGTGTTGCCAGCGACGGGTACGACGCCTATTACGGGAAGGGTATACTTAAACAGGCTACTCATGTACGACTCTGCGCCCCAAACCTTTTCCCTTCGGTTTTTGAGCGAATACGGGTATCGGTATTTGGCAAATTATACCAATTATCAGGGGATTTATTCGACTATTTCAGCGGATGCCTATGGCGTGCGCCGAGACGGTTCCTGCGTATCGGCTTATCAAAGTATGCCATCGACCTCTCCCGGATTGTCCCCGCCGAGCAATGCTTGCGGGGGGTTGTATAAAATTTTCTTCAATACGCCAAACGCGGCATTGCCTACCAGTTCGAACCGGTGGAATTATGCAACGAATGCGACGGTAAGTGACTGGGTTAATCCGACAATTCAAACTCCGACGGTCTCCGGACTTTCATATACATCAACTTCATTATCGAGCCGGGCCGGTGATTTCTCGTTCAATGTGACCAATTTCTCCGGAAATGCAACATTTCAAATCGATGTCAATCACAATGGAAGCTACACGGATGCAATAGATCGAACCATTAGTTTCAACGCCGTGACTGGTAATAACACCCTGGCTTGGGATGGTAGAAATGGTGCCGGAGCTTTAGTAAGTTGCTCCCAGCCGGTTCAGGCCCGGGCGTTAATTGATCGGGAAGCCGAAATCCACTTTACCATGTACGATGTCGAAGGCCTGGGTTCCATCGCCGTGACCCGGGAAAATGGAGCAGGAGCGCCCAATTCAACCTTGTACTGGGATGATAGCAAACTGTCGGCACCAGCATGTGCGGCTGCCACACCTACTAATCCAATCAGTGCTACGGCGGGGGTAACTAGCAGCGGTGGAGTACATGGCTGGAATATGCCAGCTTCGTGTACCAACGGTCAGGGCACATGGGGAGATGGTCGTTACATTGACAACTGGGCCTTTGCTACGTCGTCTGCCCAGGCCACCATTGAAGTACCCCTGCAACAGCCTGGTTCGATTACCGCTTCAGCCACTAGTTTGAGCACCTGCTCGGGCGGAGAAGTCGCGATCAATTACACGACAACCCCCACTGGCGAAACGGTTCGCTGGAACCGTATGCCGGGTAATCAGACCGGTATCGGTAATGTGCTGGATTACCCAACCGCGACCGGTACTGCGCCGGTTTCCTACTCGTACACCGCTTATATTCCCAGCCTTTCGGGCTGTGAAAGCAATACCGTAACAACCGTTGTTACAGTCAACCCACGTCCTGTTATCACGCCCTCGGTCTGTTCGCAGACGATATGTTCGGGACAAACTGGCAACATCACGTTCATTTCCAGCGTTCCTGGTTCGACCATTCACTGGGAACGCACGCCAACGACACCGGCACCCGCCAGCGGTACGGGTGACATCAGCCAGCAACTATTCAATACCGGCCCTTCGTCGCTAACGTATACTTACCGGGTGTGGGCTGAGTCACCGGCTCCCGCTTCGTGTCCATCTTCCACGACGATCACCTGTGAGATTGTCGTCACCCCGGGATTGACAGTAACCGCTTTGGCCAACAGTGCGACGGTCTGCGTGGGTTCACCCCTGAGCCTATTGGCCAGCGTTGCCCAGGCTGGCACCTATACCTACAGCTGGACCGGCCCGAACGGCTATGCTAGTACCGTGGCCAACCCGACGGTATCGGCCACGGCGGCTATTACCCAAAGTGGCACCTACACCGTCGTGGTCACCGATGCGGCAGGTTGTTCAGGCACCGCTACGGTACCGGTCGTGGTTAACAACTGCTGCCCCACGCCAATTGCCCGCGCTACGGTTTCCCTGTGTAACAACGAGACGCTGAATTTGCAGACCTACGTTCCAACGGGCGGTTCATTCACCCTGTTGACCGGGGCTGCGGGTTCGCTGTCGGGCAGTACGTTTAATGGGATTGTATCGGGGGCAGGCCTCTTCAAAGTTGGCTATCGTTCGGCCGGACTAGCTGCTAACTGTGCTCCGGATACCATCACGGTTTTGGTGCGGAATTGTACCCCACCGCTTTGTAATTACCCGGTCAATTCCATCGTGGTCGATGCTAGTTGTGGCAACAGCGACGGCAGGGCAGAAGTAACGTTAGGGGGGATACCCAACAATGCAATCACCTCCTTTGCCTGGAGCAACGGACAAGTTGGGTCGGCTATCTCTGGTCTGGCAGCTGGTGTTTATAGTCTGACGGCTACGGTTACCGATGGTGCAAACGTCTGTAGCGTGGTTGATAGTGTGCAAGTCAATAACATCGGAGGCCCGGTGGCCGAACTACGGTTGGTTACTCCCGCAACCTGTACGAGCGGTGGGGTGGCGTCGTTGAGCATTGTCAGTGGCACAGGTCCTTTCGCGGTTTCGTGGACCGGGGCGACTACCGGTTCGCAAACCGCGGTCAACCTAGGTGTCGTTAATATTACCAATTTGCCCGCCGGATCGTACGTATTCCGGATCAGCAGTGCTGCGACACCCGGTTGCTACGGCTACCTGAGCGTAACGATACCGCGTAACGACGATATTAGATTGACGCTGACCGCTACCGCCACACCTGCGACAAGCTGCTCAACGGCCACGGGTAGCATTCAGATTGATGTGCAACCTCAGGTTGGGGTTTCAGCGCCGTTCTCTTATTCGTTGAATGGGCAGTTGATGGGCACTTCCAGTTTGCCATCGTACACCATCGCGAATTTGCCGCCGGGCGTATACACGGTAGCCGCCAGCTCCTCAACGGGCTGTACGACCAACTCCCAGTCAGTTATCATCAATTCTCCGGATGCCCCAGCCATCGCGGGCTGGTCGGCCCAGTCACCGAACTGTCCGACCGATCAGGGGAAATTGGTATTTGCCGGTGGTCAGGCCGGTACGACCTTCCGGATTCGGGAAGCGCTTACCGGAGCGATTATCAGAAACAACATCAGTGGTGCTACTTCAACCAGTCTAGTCGTTTCGGCCGGAACTTACATTGTACAAACCACCTCAACTACCTGTATTTCGGCGGATACCCTGGTGGTAGATCGCCCGCAAGATATCGACTTTAACGTACAGTATACGCCCGAAACCTGCGCCGACGGGGGCCTCGGAAGCGGTGATGGCAGCCTGTCGGTGGTTCAGATCACCGGCGGTACGGCTCCTTATACCATTGTGGTGGTCAACAACCAGGGACAGACGATACCCTTGGCGAATCTTACCTCGCTGCCTGCGGGCAATTACAGCGTGAACGTAACCGATGCGAATGGGTGTACCGGTGGGGAAGGAACCCTGGTAACCGTACCACCTTGCGGCATCGTTTGTCCGAATCTGGATTTTAATACCGTTGTTGTCGATGCGTTGTGTAGTCAGTCGAATGGGGAAGCAACGGCCCTGCTGCTCAATGCGCCAACGGGCGGAGGCACGGCGTTAACCTACCTGTGGAGCAACGGTTTTATCGGAACGACAGCTTCTGGACTGAACTCTGGCATCTACTCGGTAACGGCCCAAATCTCCAGCAGCAATCCATTATACAGTGGCTGTAAATACGAAACGACTGTCAACGTAAACGACATTGGTGGTCCGGTCTTTACAGTAACCCCCGTCACTCCAGCCAGTTGTACATCGGCGAATGGGTCGGCGGTCGTCAACCTGCAAAGCGGCACGGGACCTTTTAGCATCTCGTGGGCCGGCCAGAGCAGTGGTAGCCAAACGGCGCCTAACCTCGGTAGCATTACCATCAATGGGTTGATGGCGGGTAACTACACCTTCACGGTGACCGATGCGACAACCTCCTGCCGGGGTGTTTACGACATCACACTACCGGGCACCTCGGGTAACCTGAACGCAACGGCATCGACCTCCGCCGTCACCGGTTGCGGGGCGAGTGATGGGCAGATTTTTGTGAACGTAACGGGCGGAACCGGTCCCTTTGCCTATATTATCAACGGATTTGTTCGTGGGGTGACTAGCAACCGAAGCTTCTCGGTTCAGGGCTTACCCGCCGGAACGTACTACGTTGAGGTGACCGACCGGAATGGTTGTACGACGGTTCGTCAGAACCTGCTGATCAACACGGCGGGGCAGCCACCGATTACCGGATTTACCGTAACGAGTGCCCTCTGTCCGGCCGAAAATGGCACCATCAGTTTCAACGGCACAGGGGCAGCCATTGAACAGTACGTCATAACCATCGCGGGAACGGCCACGCAGATTGGCCAAACTGCCGGGAATGTAGCCGCCAGCTACTCAGTGCCGGGCGGAACGTACCTGATCACCCGCACGACCTCAACCTCCTGCGTCTCGACCACAGTGGTGTCCGTAACACAGCCTTCCGGTCTGGACTTCAACATTCAATACAAGAACCCTACCTGTGATCTGCCGAGCTCCGGTAGCTTGGCCGTGGTGCAGGCAAACGGGGGGACGGCTCCTTATTCGGTCACCGTTACGGGGGCTGCGGGCGTTGTTTCCAACCTGAGCATCCTAACCAGTGGCAGCTACACGGTTACCCTGGGCGATGCCAATGGCTGTACGTTCAGCAAGGCAGTTTCGCTGACCGGAGGCTCCAGCTTCTCCGTTACGGCTTCGGCGAGCAGTACTACTGTTTGTATCGGTAGTGGCGGGTTAATGCTGAACGCAACGGTTTCTCCGGCAGGTAGTTATACCTATGCCTTTAGCGGACCCAACGGGTTTGCCGTTACCAACACCACAGGAACCGCCAGCTTCTCCGCCACCTCGGCTAGTCAGTCAGGCAGTTATACCGTGGTCGTTACGGATGCAGCGGGCTGTTCGGGCACCGCTACGGTCCCGGTCACCGTCACTGATTGTACCATTCCCTGTAATTTAACCGTTACAGCTTCGGCCTCTCAAACAGCTCTCTGTGTTGGCGGAAGCACAACGCTCTTCTCGGCTGTAACCCCTACTGGTTCCTATACCTACGTGTGGAGTGGGTCGAATGGCTTCAGCAGTTCGCTTCAGAATCCTGTCGTTACCAACATTCAACCCAATCCGGAAGGTGGTCCCGTCGTGTTTACGGTAAGGGGGACCGATGCCAATGGCTGTATTGCCCAAGCTTCCGTAGTAGTGGATGTCCAGCAGCCAGCGGTGGTCATTACCAGCAATGCCCCACTATGTGCGGGCAACACCTTATCACTTTCCGCGACAGGTGGCTTTAATTCCTATAGCTGGAGTGGACCCAATGGCTTTACCAGCAACCTACAGAATCCAACCATCCCCAATGCGACAACAGCGGCCACGGGAAGCTACTCGGTCGTGGTGACCAATGCACTAGGGTGTACGGCCAGCGCGAGTCATAGTTTGACCATTGCTACGCAGCCAAGTCTGACGGTGACGGCAGGGCCTAGTCTAACGATCTGTTCAGGCCAAAGTACAACGCTGGCCGTGAACGGCAACAATAACTCACCAGTCGTTTGGGCGAATAGTTTAGGTCAGAGTGGTACCGGTACCAGTATCAATTTTGCTGGCATCCGAAACGTAGGAACGCAGCCGCTGTCGGTTACTTATGTAATCGGCGCTACGGCTGGCTCCTGTAGTGATGAGGAAGTAGTTGTGGTAACGATCCTCCCTGAACCAGTGCTCGTGGTACAACCCAGCCAGGTAATCTACTGTGACATTGAGGAGGTGACATTGATTGCGACGGCAACGCCCTCAACGGCTATCATCAACTGGACTCGGACGCCTACTACACCGGGCACGGCTTCGGGTAGCGGTGTAGGAACGGTGACTATCCAGGAAACCTTACCAGCGGCAAACTATATCTACACCTTTACGGCGACTGGCGCAAATGGGTGTAGCACAACACCCATGATCGTACCCGTCACGGTTCAACAATAGCAGCTATGAGACAAGCAAGACAGGTAGTTGTCCCACCAGCGCGACAAGCAGAACATACCCAGTTATTGACAACGAAACAAACCATTGCCATGCGTATAATTTCTACCCTTAACACTGGAAACAAAGGAGTTGTTGGTAGACGATATCAACTCTCCGCTGCGTGGAATGGACCGGAATTTAACCTAGTAGGTAGAGCCGGAAAACGGATAGGAGATACAACCCGATGGCTCGTGTACGTATTCCTGGTGCTGGTGGGTCTTATAACTACCCTACCTGCTAGGGCACAAACGTATTGTGCCCCTGATGCTGGAGCATATTACTCTTTTGAGCGGTCCTTTCAAGATCGTTCGGCCTATAATGATTTAACCTACCCGAGTGCCGTAGAAAATCCGTGGGCTTTAACTCCTCCTTACTCAAGCCTCCTTCCGACCTTTTCAACCACGGCGAAAGTGGGGGCGAGTTCGGCAAGCTTTAATGGGACCAGTCAATTCATCCGCTATGATAATATAAATTCTGGATTCATGACTGGGGGATACAGTAATTATTCCATCATGTTTTGGTTTAAAGCCAATGCGCCGGCAACCGGTACACAAATGCTTTTTGAGGAAGGGAACGCCAATAATGGGATTGGCATTCGACTGTTCAATGGGGTCTTACAGGCGCGGGTAAATACCACATCAGGAGGAACAGGCAGCGTCACCCTTACTGGGCCGGTTGTCGCGGATAATAACTGGCACCATGTCGCCTTCACCTTCCAGGGCACCGGCGCGCCTGCTGCTCAGCGAGTAAAGCTCTATTATGATGGGGTGTTGCAGGCGCTGGGTCCATTAATCCAAACAACAATCGGAGCAACTTCCCAGGGAGGTGGTATAGGAGCTACATTAGGGGGTAACGTCTTTTCCAGCAATTTTCCATTAGATCAAGGCGGTGACTTTTTCAACGGGTTTATCGATGATTTTGTCTATAGCAATGGGGGTGATGTAAATAATATACCTGGGCTTGGCCCTAATGTCTTTTCACAAACGGACATCACCAATTATCTGAGTTGCGTTAATGGATTCGCTACCAATCAATTCAGTTGTGATGGGTCGGTCTATATAACACAAACGCCAACGGGTACCACTGGTACTGACTTGAAAAAGTACAACTATGCTACCGGTGGTTTTATGGATGTGGATACGACCGGTTATCTGACATATAATGCAGCAGGTTATAATCAGGTCGATAATCATATCTACGCCATTAGGGTTGCACAGGGAGAGGATGCAGATAATAGGACGAGTACATTGCTTCGGTTAGGTGCCAATGGCGTGGTTGAGGATCTAGGGTATGTGACGGGATTGCCAACTAGCACTCCGTATGTGGTCGGTGATATTTCGCCCGCTGGAATATTTTATGTTTATTATAATAGCCTAGCTCAATTTTATACAATTGATCTGAATGTTAAGCCCTATACAGCTACGGCGCGTCCTATTACGCCGGCTCAAGACCTTTCGGACTGGGCGTTCAATCCTCAAGATCAACAACTATATAGTGTCCTTAGAGGGAGTGGCCAGATCGTCAAAGTTAATCCGACAACCGGCGTATCACAAACCATCATACCTGCTAATGGTGCTATAGCAGATGTGGGCACCAATCCCATTGGTGCTATCTGGTTTGATCAGTTTAACAACATGTACGCGTATGCGAACACAACAGGTAGAATCTGGCGGTATAACACGGTTGCCAATACCTGGTCAACCGTTAACGATGCCGGGGCTATTGTAGGTTCAAATGATGCCGCTGCCTGCCCGGTTACCAAAGTGGAACCCAGCATTACCAAGGTGCTTCGAAGTCAGACCGGAAACAGTGCAACATTTGACATAACTTTATCCAATACGGGTCCCGCTCCGGCAGCTGATCTGATCGCCCGGGATGTATTGCCAGCCGGGCTGGTCTTCCAAAGTGCCTCGGTTCTCGATGCGACGGACGCCAACCTGGCCACCACCGACTATAAATTGTCGACGCCAGCCGTTGGGGTTACCGGCCCGGTGTCCCTGACCATTAACAATTTAAATGTAGGGGCTGCCAATGCGATTACCCTACGACTGACGGTACGGGCAGCAGCAGGATCCTGTAATCAGACCTTCTCGAACTGTGCTGAAATTATTAGTGCCTTTGGGCAAACGGCCAATAACGGCACGTTAGGCAATACAACGGATAATACCACGACCATTCCGGGGGATATTGCCACCAATAACGAAGCCTGTGCGCCAGTGAGTTTCAGCTTGACCCCGCCAACGCCCATCGCGGTGGTATCGAACACGGCTGTCTGTAGCGGAGAGCTGGCCAGTATTATGTATTCGAATATCCCCGCTAATGGTTCCGTATCAATTACGCGTATGCCGGGAAATGTCACCTTCGGTGGTAGTGTATCGGAAGTACTCAGTAACACGGGCACTACACCGATTAGTTACACGTATACAGCTACGTATACGAACTTATACGGTTGCCCCAGTGACCCTACGGTAACCGTTATTACAGTTAATCCCGTGCCCATCATTACCCCATCTGTCTGTTCGCAAACGATCTGTTCGGGCCAAACCGGAATTATTACGTTTGATGTGAGTATACCAGGTTCAACGATACATTGGCTTCGAACCCCAACAACTCCTCCGCCTTCTAGTGGAACGGGTAACATTAGCCAGAGTTTGACCAATACAGGCCCCTCCTCGTTGACCTATACCTATAAGGTTTGGGCCGAGTCGCCAGCTCCATCCTCGTGTACTTCGGCTACCATCACCTGTGAAATTGTGGTGACGCCGGGCTTGGAAGTTACGGCTTTTGTCAACAGCGCGACGGTCTGTACGGATACTCCGCTAAGTCTCTCTGCCAATGTGGTGCCTGCGGGTAGCTATACATATGCTTGGACTGGCCCCAACGGCTACGTTGGGGTGGGAGCAACGCCAACGGTTTCACCCACTGCTGCTATCACCCAAAGTGGTATCTACACTGTAGTGGTCACCGATGCGGCAGGTTGTTCAGGCACCGCTACAGTACCTGTTACGGTGGCCAACTGCTGTTCGTTAACGGCCTTGGCGAATGCCCCAAGCCCAGTGGTGTGTGCGGGTCAGGACTTAATGCTAAGCTCGTCTGCCTCGGGAGCCATTGGAACGTTGAGTTACGCCTGGAGTGGCCCTGGTGGGTTTGTCAGCACGGCTCAGAATCCTACCATTCCCGCGGCTACCACGGCTCATACCGGCAGCTATACGGTAGTGATAACGGATGCGGGAACTCCCAACTGTACCGCGACGGCGATTGTTTCGGTGACGGTCGGCTCCAACCCAACAGCGGTGGCTACCCCTGCTATCGTTTGTGAAGGAAGCTCGACGACCTTAACAGCCTCTGGGTCCGCCGGTGGGGTATTTACCTGGATCGGCCCGAACGGATTCGCGGCCACGGGTCAGTCGGTAGTAATCAACAATGCCACCGCCTCTGCGGCGGGTAATTATACGGTTACCATTACCGGCTCCAATGGCTGTAATGGAACGGCAGTGGCAAGTCTGACCGTCAATCCGCAGCCGGTGGTCATTGCCTCCGCGCCCAGCGGAACGGTTTGTATCGGCAGCACCTTGAGCCTATCGGCCAGTGTCAGTGGAGGTACTTCACCATTTGCCTATGCATGGAGCGGGCCGGATGGGTTTGTCAGTACAGCTCAGAACCCGGGACTGGCGGCAACGGTGGTCACGCAGTCAGGTAGCTATTCGCTGCTGGTGACCGATGCCAATGGTTGTTCGGCAACGGCAATTACAGGTGCCGTAATCGTTAACAACTGCTGTTCATTGACGGCGACCGCCGGCAATTCAATTGTGGCTTGCACGGGCGGCACCATCAACTTAGCCGTTACGGTGGGGAATAGCACAACCGCCCCCGTCAGCCAACCTTTGACTTATAGCTGGGCGGGCCCCAATGGGTTTACCGCTAACATAGCGAATCCCCTGCTGCCGGCTACCGCCATCGCAGCGGGAACCTACAGTGTAACCGTAACGGATGGACAAAATTGTACCGCAGTCGCTTCCGTGGCAGTCACGGTGACGCCGCAACCATCCGCGGGAGAAGATGTTTTACTCTCCATCTGCAATAACGAAACCGTCGATCTGGCACCGTATTTCGCCGCAGGAGGATCTTATTCTGCCTTAAACGGTATCCTATCGGGAAGCATATTCAACGGAATCGCATCGGGAGTCGGTTCGTACACTGTAACCTATACCGTCGGCGGTGGTGATTGCCCCACGGATGAGGCCATTGCGGTTATCATCGTGCGGGATTGTTCGGTGCCACCCTGTAACTATCCGATCAGTTCCGCCGTAGTCGATGCGACTTGTGGCAACAGCGATGGACGCGCCACGGTTTCGTTGGGCGGTTTACCCACAACAGGTGCAACAGTAGGCTATGCCTGGAGTAATGGTAAAACCGGACCTACCGTGACAGGACTGGCTGCGGGCGTATATTCCGTTACTGCCACGATTTCCACGCCGCTCGGGACTTGTACAGTGGTCGAGCAAATTCAGGTGAACGAAATTGGCGGACCCGTGGCGGAGATCGATCTGATTTCAGCGGCTGACTGTCTGGGAGCCAATGGTGCAGTTGCCATTGACATTACAAGTGGGACGGGGCCTTTCCGCATTAGCTGGAGCGGGGCCGCTACAGGAACCCAAAATGGGGTTAACCTGGGAACGACAACAATTCCAAACCTGGCTACCGGTCAATATACATTTGAAATAACTGGTGCCTCCAGCAATACCGCCTGTTCATCGTTCTTGGCTATTACAATTCCTCGGGACGATAGCGACCGCATCACGGTAACGGCAACACCAACCAATGCAACGGTCTGCGGATCAGCAACAGGCAGTATTCAGATCGTTGCTACTCCAGCTGTCGGGGTTACGGGACCCTTCTCGTACTCATTGAACGGGGTCGAAATCGGCACATCAACCCTGCCGACTTATACCATCAATGGATTAACCGCTGGTGCCTACACGGTGGGGGTTAGCTCAGTCGGTGGTTGTTCTGCCGCAAATGTGCAGGTGGTCATTCAGGAGGTTGGTGCTCCGGTCATTGCGGGCTGGACATCGGTTGATCCGAATTGCCCGAGCGATCAAGGCCGGTTGGTATTTGCCGGTGGGCAGCCGACGGCGACCTTTGTAGTGCGGGAAGCCGCTTCGGGATCAATTGTGGCTAATAGCATTAGCGGAGCGACCTCAACGACACTGGTGTTACCTGCGGGGACGTATACAATCGAACAAATTACAAGCAATAGCAATTGTACATCCTACACAACCGTGACCATCAACCGGCCGGAAGGATTGGATTTCAATGTTCAATATACGAAAGTGACCTGTGCGCCGGGTGGCGTTCCGAATAACGACGGAAGTATCAGCATTGTGCAGATCACTGGGGGAACACCGCCGTACAGCACTACGGTATTGAATGCACAAAACCAGGTGGTTTCGAACCTGCAGGCTGTGGCACCTGGTATCTATTCGATTCGGGTGGTCGATTCGGGTGGTTGCCCCGGTGTGGAAAATGTCTTTATCACGGTTCCAGATTGCGATCTCGAGTGCCCCATTGTCCCTATGAATACATTCGTGGTCGATGCAAACTGTACAGCGGCCGACGGAAGGGCAGTCGCCCAATTGGGTGCGTATGATGAAAATGATGTAGATTACCAGTGGAGCAACGGCTTCTTTGGTAAAAACGTCAGCGGATTAGCAACGGGCGTTTATTCAGTTACGGCCACAATTTTAGCAGGTCAATTTGTTGGTTGTGCATACGTGGAAAGGGTAAATATCAATCAGATAGGAGGACCTGTTGTGACACAACGGGCGGTGAATCCATCAAGCTGTGCCAGTAATACAGGTTCGGTTTCGTTTAGTCTGACGAGCGGTACTGCTCCTTTTACGGTTACCTGGAATGGTCCGGTGAGCAGCTCACGGACCGTGAATGGTACGGTTCCCTTCCAGTTTACCCAGACGGGGCTGGCGCCGGGTGATTATATTTTCACCTTTAAGGAGGCTGGATCGGATTGCCAGACGGTCTTGGATGTAACCATTCCGGTTTCATCGAGCAGCAGTATAAATCTGACGGCAACGCCGACGCCGGCGTCGGGTTGTGGCGCCCAGGATGGTTCGATTAACCTAACTGCATCAGGGAGTGGTCCAAACTATATTTTCTCCCTAAATGGGGTAGCTTACACCTCCGTTTCAGTCAACACGGTAACGATCCCGAACCTTCCGGCCGGTATTTATACCGTAGGGGTAACCAGCGGAGCCAATGGTTGTCAAACCGAACGACAGGTTATTATACAGGAAAATGGTGCACCGCTCGTTTCTGGATGGAGTTCACAGAGTGCACTTTGTGCAGCGGGAACGGGATCCATCACCTACGCCGGCGGCACCGGCACCGGCTCGTACCGGGTACTACTCGGCGGAACCGAGGTTGCAACAACCCCCCAAAATGTGCCGGGCCCGGTTGTCTACAACTTGCCGCAGGGAATCTATACAGTTGAATTAACAGATGGAACGTGTACTTCCTTCCAGAACTTGACCATTACTGGACCCACCGGAATCGACTTTAACGTACAATACGTTGCGGAAACGTGCGGGCCCGGTGGTGTGGGGAATGGCGATGGTAGTCTGAACGTCATCCAGGTTAGCGGAGGAACTGCACCTTATACAATTTCAATCATTAATAATCAGGGACAGAGTTTCGCCGGGGCGAGCCACATCAATTTGATGGCGGGTAATTACTACATATCGGTCGTTGATGCAAATGGCTGTCCTGGAAACGAAGATGCACTGGTGACAGTGCCGCCCTGCGACTTAAAATGTCCACCGCTTGCCTTCAATACATCCGTGTTGGATAACCTTTGTGGTGAAACCAGCGGACGGGCAACGGCCGAATTACTGAATATTCCGACGGGAGCTACGGCAACATATGCCTGGAGCAACGGACAGAATGGTCCGATTGCGTCGGGTCTGACCTCGGGTGTTTACTCGGTAACAGCGTCGCTTTTTGCCGATAATACGATATACGCCGGATGTATGTATGTTGACACGGTCACGGTGAACGATATCGGTGGCCCGATTGTCAGCGTATCGGCTACGGCGGGTGCTAGCTGTACGGCGGCCAATGGCTCCGTTGCCTTGAATATACAGGGTGGAACAGCACCCTATACAGTGAGTTGGACGGGTGAGATGTCGGGTACCCAATCGGCCACGAATGCGGGCCTATTGAACATCACCGGCCTCCGAGCAGGAAACTATGTGTTTACCGTTGCCGGTAGCAACTCAACCTGTAAGTCGGTTATTGACGTGGTCATACCAAACCGCGTGCCGAATGGCTTCACGCTGGCGGTTAACCCGACGGCAACCAGTGGATGTGATGCCTCCGATGGACGATTGACAATTACCGTTTCCGGTGGGACCGCGCCGTTTACGTATAGTGTCAATGGCTATGTTCAAGGGGTAAGTACAACTCGTACTTTCTCCGTCCAAGGCTTACCAGCCGGTGTGTACGCGGTCGAAGTTATGGATGCTAATGGTTGTTCCGTAAATCGTGAAAATGTCTTGATCAATCCATCCAGTCCAACCCCAATTGCGGGTTGGACGGTGGCCAATGCGCTTTGCGCGGATGAGAATGGTACGATTCAATTTGCGGGTACGGGAATCGCCACCGAAGAATACGTGGTGACGATTGCGGGGACAGCTACTGAAATTGGACGTACGGCCGGAAATCTGGCGGCTACATACACGGTTCCGGGAGGAACCTATCTGATTACCCGAACCATTTCAACCTCTTGCGTATCGGTAACGACGGTTACGGTAACACAACCCGATGGATTAGACTTTAATATTCAATATCAAAACCCGAACTGCGCTTCGCCATCGTCGGGTAGCCTGGCCGTTGTACAACCCACGGGCGGAACGGCACCGTACTCGTATACAGTTACCGGGTCTGCTGGTGTGGTATCTAACTTAACGGCACTAACGGCGGGTAGCTATACCGTAACGATGGGCGACAGCCGAGGCTGTACCTTCAGTGATGTGATCACCCTGACGGGTGGTTCGAGCTTCTCCGTGACGGCTACTGCCAGCAACACGGCGATTTGTATTGGGACGGGCTCGACTACCCTAACGGCAACAGTTACCCCAACGGGTTCGTATACCTATGTGTTCGCTGGACCCGACAGCTTTAACCAGACCAACACAACGGGGGCTATTAGTTTAACGGCGACCTCCCTAACGCAATCCGGTAATTATACCGTTGTGGTGACCGATGTGGCAGGTTGTTCAGCGACGGCAACGGTGCCGGTATCCGTCAGCAATTGTTGTGATCTAGTGGCTTCGATGGGTGCGTTACCCATCGGGAACTGCGAAAATGTGGCTGATGGCCGCCTGGAAATTGTCTACAGCGGTTCGGGAACGTATCAATATAACCTTAATGGTGGAGCATTCCAACCGTTGAGCGGCAGTCCATTCTCCGTAACGGGTCTGGCTGCGGGCTCCTATACGGTTATCATTCGATCAACCACAGATCCCAGCTGTTCAACGACTTTATCGGGTACAATTGTGACCCCGACGGCTCCTGTCGTCTCAACAGTAGTGGTAACCAATCCAACGGACTGTACGGCCAATAATGGGTCGTTGGCTGTGGTGCTGGTCAATAGTGCCACAGGGGTATATGAGTACAGCATCGACAACGGCGGCTCCTGGCAGACGGCCAATACCTTCCCGGGTTTATCAGCGGGCACTTATGCGGTATTGGTACGTAATGCTGTGGCGCCAAGTTGTTTTGTTAACGCAGGTAGTTTCCAGATACAAACGCCGGGTAGTGTGACAGCAACAATCAGCGGGCAGAATCTCGATGTGTGCGCCACCGATCAGGGCAGGATCACTATTACGGCAGGCGGGGGTAGCGGTACTTACGAATATAGTCTGGACGGTGGACTGACATGGGCCGATTTGCCTAGTGGCACCATCACACGGACTAACCTGGCACCGTCCAATTATCTGGTGGTAGTTCGTGATAAAGCCATACCCAGTTGCAGAACGCAGCGGTTGATCGAATTGTCGACGCAAGATTGCCCGGTACCCATTATTCCACCATTTAGATTGACGGGCGGTGAATAGACAATTTGGGAACGGTACAATGAACACTACACTAAGTCAGTTGTTTGTGCAGCTATTTGTAAAAGATGCCAATCGTCCTTCCGGAATCGGAAGGGCCCCATACCATAGAAGTATGAGCCGATTGATAGTAACGCGATTGAACCACGCAGTAAACCATAGGACCATGTGGCGAACTTCTACCCATTCTGCTTATTCCAATGAAACGCTGGTAAACGGTTGTTGGAGTAGTAATCCATTATTGGTAAAAGCTGGAAAATTAAGCGAACTCCCGTCTATTCAAAACGAGGTGGATCGAGGAACCGGTTTTTTGCTTGGCAATTCCGGGAGGATCGTTTTACTGGCCTGGCTATTATTTCTAATTGGGCTGCTGGCGGTGTGCCCTCAGACTACCCATGCAGATGGGGTAGGGCGTGGTTTTCCGGTGGGCCCAGGGCAAATTTCAACGGATCAGGGGGCCTTTCGACAGGGGGCGGAACACTATGTCTATGCCTATGTAGCCAACACGGAAAAGTTGCGGTTTGATATTCGAATAAATGCAAAATCGGCCGCTACCGCAACCTCCGATCTGACTATTAGGATTTACTCGCCGACAGGACTTGTATTTACTGGTACAATCGATGGATTGGCAGCGAACGGTTTTTCTGTAAACAACGGTACCATCCCAACTTCGCAGTATCAAGCCACCGCGGCTACGGCAGGTATATGGACGGTACGTATGACCACTTCGCCTGATTATCAGGTTAATTATGGCTATAAAGTTGACGTTCTAACGTCAGCGAATGCCGAAATTGCGGGCCGGGTTTATACGGAGGCATTGGAGCTTACTCAAACCAATACCAGTGTTACGTTTAATCTCTATCATATTAGCGATTTTGGGTACAAGTATACGAGTACCTTTTCCAATTATAATGGCGTAGAGTCAAAGATCACCACGGATCGGTATGGGGTTAGAAAGAGTGGAGAATGTATCCCTGCCTATCGGAGTGCTGAAATAACGGACCCTACAATAAGTGCCAGCTCTCGACCTCTGTTGCAAAGCTGGTCGTATGATGGACTTAACTGTGGCGGATCATTTAAGCAGTTTTTCAGACCGATGGATACCTCACTGCCTGTGGCAGCGCCCCGTTTCAATATTACGACGGGCGCGACTGAAACAGAGTGGTTAAATCCGGCTCTGCAAATACCTTCCGTAACCAACCTTGTTTTTAATAAAACCCAGGGAAATCCAGCGGCAGGTAATTTTACCTTCACAGTGGAAGGGTATGCAGGAAATGCGAGTTTACTAGTCGATGTTAACAATAACAACAGCTATACGGATGCCGTCGACCGTACGATCCCAATTCACACGGTTACGGGGCTCAATACGGTTTCGTTCGATGGATTAAATGGTTTAGGCACTGTGATTGGTTGTGGGTTAACGGTTGGTGCCAAGGTGTTGATTGACAAACCGGGCGAAATCCATTTTACCCTGGAAGATGTAGAGGGCCTAGGGGGGCTTCAGGTTACCGCTACGAATGGCCCATCTCCACATAGCAACCTTTATTGGAATGACCAGAATTTATCAGCAACGAATCGGGTCAATACGACACCAGTCCTTACCAGCCAGTCCAATGGGACCAATAGTAATGTAACGGGAGGGGTCCATGGGTGGGGATTTGGTTTTACCAACACATGGGGCGATAATCGGTACATTGATAACTGGACTTTCGCAACCCAGCGCGACAGTGTGTTGACCACCTTAACGACTGTTTGTGATTTCGGGGACGCCCCAGCCAGCTACAGTACTACCGCTGACGGTCCTTCGCACGCCAAACTCGGATTGCTGTATATCGGCAGTACCGTTGATGCCGAAGTCACGGGTACAGCCAGCGTTTCAGCAAATAGTGACGATACAACCGGCTTGGATGATGAGGATGGTGTTACTTCCACACCCCCCATTCTGGTCGAATGTACAGATACTTATACACTAACCGTTCCCGTTAGTAACAGCACGGGCAGCACTGCCCAATTAGGCGGCTGGATTGATTTTAACCGGAACGGTACCTTTGATGCCCGAGAATTTGCTTCCGTTGGGGTACCTAACGGCGCGACTACGGCCACATTAACCTGGTCCAACATTCAAAGCCTAAGTATTACGGCCGGCCAAAGCTTTTTCCGGCTTCGGATCAGTACTCAGGCATTTAGCCTTCCAGGTGGGGCTTTGCCCGACGGAGAAGTGGAAGACTATCCTATTACGATACTATCGGCTTTGTCCTCTGGTGTGATGTCCACCTCGGCCACAGGTTGTGCGGTCGCTGACGGAACGATTTCGTTAACAGCCACTGGCGGTACGGGCAGTTTCCAATACAGCCTTGATGGAGGAATCACCTATATCAATTTCACAGGATCTACATCCTTGACGAACTTGGTCCGGGGCGGGTACACGATCATTATTCGAGATGCCAATGCCCCGACTTGTATCCGAGAGCATCAGGTAGTAATCAATGCTACCAACTGCTGTGATTTTAACCAAAATCAGCCCATTGTTGGTCAGGCCGTCAATCCGGGAGCTGGGTTCACCGCTCTGTATTTATTGACCTCGATCACAGGTGAAATTTTGATTGTATCGAATACGCCTAGTTTTCCACCTCAGCCCGTTGGGTCCTATTATATCCGAGTCCTTGTTTATAGTACATCCAGTCCAGCGCCGACGGGAGTAACGGTAGGGCAAAATGTTAACGGAATTGCTGGATGCTGTTTCCGTTTATCACCACCGACGCCTGTTGGAATTTGTGATTGCCCGACTTTCACACTACTGGACAACAGCTATCAGGTGTGCGCGGGCCAGAACCTGGCTCTGCTGCGGGTAAATACTTCTGCAACTACGCCCAGCCAAGTAGAGTTTGTTTACTTCACCACGCCCCAAACCAGTGCTTCGGCAGTTTATGGGGGGGGGGTATTGTTGGGCACTGCTACCCCGGTGAGTAATATGGCCCAGTTAACCAATGTATTATTCCCCAGCACAGCGGGCACCTACTACGTTTATGCCCGAATTTCACCAGCTCCTGCCGATCCGAATTGCCGACCCTACGCCGAAATTCCGGTAACGGTCAATGAAATCCCGGTCGTTACTGCCCAGGTTAGCAGTAACACCGTCTGCGTAGGAGGTAACTTGATACTATCAGCCACAGCCAGTCCAGCCGGAAGTTACACCTTTACCTGGACTGGACCCAATAACTATTCGGGGACGGGAGCAACCGTATCTTTAACGAATGTTTTGGCTACAGCCAGCGGAAGCTATACCGTCGTGGCTACCTCAGTCAGCGGATGTAGCTCATCAGCAGTCATTACTAATCCTGTATCGGTAACCGTATGCTGTCAAGACTTTGGTATCAATTTGGTTACAACGAATGCCCACTGTGGTCAGAATGACGGTCAGGCAACGATAACCGCTAATGGTGGTACAGCTCCATACAGCTATCTATGGAGTAATGGTTCATCGAATGCAAGCCTGACAGGGGTGGCACCGGGCAGCTTCACTGTGACAGTGACGGATGCAGTCGGTTGCAGCACCACAGCATTGGTGACGATTGGCAATGTGGAAGGGCCACAGCTGGTCGTAAACTCGACGACACCGACTACCTGTATCGGAGCTACTGGTGTAGCTAGTGTAACGGCCATTGGTGGTACAGCTCCATATAGCTATCTATGGAATAATGGTTCAACGGCCGCTAATGTGAGTGGGCTAGTGGCTGGGGTTTACAGTGTGACAGTGACGGATGCGGTCGGTTGTTCGGACGTGTTGCCAGTTGAAATAGAAAGCACTCCTGGCAGTCTGACGGCGATTGCAACAAGTACAGCGTCAGCCTGTGGTCAGGCAATAGGCAGTATTAATGTGACAGCAAGTGGTGGTACGGCCCCGTATAATTACCTGTGGAATAATGGAGCGACCAGCAGCAGTGTGAATGGGTTGGTTGCGGGTGTATACAGTGTTACAGTAATCGATGCCAATGGCTGCCTGGCCAGCGATGAGGTAATCATCAATGATTTGACCGGTCCGACGGTGGTGACCAGCAGTACAGCTGTGAGCTGTAACGGAAGTAACACGGGCATTGCCCTAGCTACGGCCAGTGGTGGAACTGCTCCCTACACTTACCTATGGAGCAACGGGGCGACTACCGCGAACATCAATGGATTAGCCGCTGGCGATTACAATGTGGTGGTGACTGATGCGAATGGTTGTCAAGCGAGTGGTATCGTTTCGCTGACGCAGCCTGCGGGCATCGAAGCTGAGCTGTCAGCTTCGACGGTGGCCTGTGGTAGTAGTACGGGAACAATCACGCTGGTGAGCATAAGCGGTGGTACGACTCCCTACACATACCTGTGGAGCAATGGTTCAACTAGTGCGAATTTAACGGATGTGGCTGTGGGCAGCTATACGGTAGTGGTGACCGATGCCAACGGTTGTGTGGCCATAGGTTATGCTACCCTGGCCTCGCCGACGGATTGCCCACCGTGCCAGCAGCCGGTGTTGACCGTCTCGGGTCCGGTGTGTAACACGGCCACTAATACCTACAGCATTGAGTATGTAGCCAGTGTGGGTGCGACCATCACCGCCAGTGTCGGTACGGTGGTTGGCACGAGTGTTCTAAATATACCGCTGGGCAGCAACGTAGTGCTGACGGCGACGAATGGCTGTGGGGTGGTCTCGACGACGGCGGTTTCGCCGACCGATTGTACGATCCCGCCCAGCTGTACGCAGGTGGCTGAGCTGACGGTGGGTCAGGCTGTGTGCGTGGGTACAGGCAGCTACGTAGTGAGTGTAACGGCGAGCAGTGGTTCGGTGATCACGGTGCAGGGCGGAACCTACGCCAATGGGGTGATCACGGGCGTGGTGGGCAGCAACGTGACGGTGGTGGCAACACTACCGGGTTGTGGCACGGCCACGGCGCTGGTGGCCAGTCCGGCTGATTGCAGTGATCCGTGCACCAGCCCGCTGATCAGCCTGGCGGGTCCCACCTGTGATGGGGCCACCTACAGTGTGCGTTACACGGTTCCGGCCGGGGTGACGGTGGTAGCCAGTACGGGTGTGGTGAGCAATGGGCTGATCAGTGGCATCGCGCTGGGTACGCCGGTGAGTGTGACGGCGCTCAATGGCGTGTGTCCGGCTCAGGTGGTGAGCCTGGCCTCGCCGACGGATTGCCCACCGTGCCAGCAGCCGGTGTTGACCGTCTCGGGTCCGGTGTGTAACACGGCCACTAATACCTACAGCATTGAGTATGTAGCCAGTGTGGGTGCGACCATCACCG
>NZ_BAAGWE010000016.1:49202-62237 GCF_054780515.1 Larkinella harenae
ACCTGTGATGGGGCCACCTACAGTGTGCGTTACACGGTTCCGGCCGGGGTGACGGTGGTAGCCAGTACGGGTGTGGTGAGCAATGGGCTGATCAGTGGCATCGCGCTGGGTACGCCGGTGAGTGTGACCGCGCTCAATGGCGTGTGTCCGGCTCAGGTGGTGAGCCTGGCCTCGCCGACGGATTGCCCACCGCCTTGTAGCCTGACGGCAACATTGGTCGCCAGTGCCCCTCTGGTGTGCGTTGGCAGCCCATTGAGTTTGTCAGTAACCATCACGCAGGCTGGCACATATACCTATATCTGGAGCGGTCCGAATTTTAGCACGACAACAACAGTACCGACGGTGACGATTGCCAATCCAACAGTAGCTTATAGCGGAAATTATACTGTTGTTGTAACGAACGGGGTTTGCAGCGCAACCGCGGTTACGCCAATTTCCGTAACGGTTGCTCCAGCACCGTCTCCGGTAAGCGATCTTCTATTGTCAATTTGTAATAATGAAACGGTCGATCTGGCTTCTCGTTTCCCAGCAGGTGGAATGTTTAGCGAATTGACAAGTAGTAGTGCCTTGACGGGATCCGTCTTCAACGGTATAGTATCGCAATCGGGCATCTACCGGGTGCTATATACTTCGGCGGTAACCGGTTGTGGTAGTTCAACGGCTGTGGCTACGATTGTTGTCCGTAGCTGCTCACCGCCACCCTGTAACTTCCCGATCAGTACGGCAGTTGTTGATGCCAATTGTGGCGCTAACGACGGTCGGGCCCAAGCCCTTGTCGGTGGCTTGCCTGCTGGCGCGAGCGTGGGGTATAACTGGAGCAATGGTGCCAGTGGACCGCAAATTACAGGACTTATTGCTGGAGTATACTCAGTAACGGCCACGGTCACCAATGTGCCAGGATCTAGCTACCTGAATGGTTGTATTTTGGTTGACACAGTCAACGTGAACAATATTGGCGGTCCGGTAGCAGTAGTTGGTTCTACCTTAGCCGCCACTTGTCCAAATAATAACGGTCAGGTGACCCTGAATATCCAAACGGGAACGGTTCCTTTCGTCATCAGTTATACCGGGCCAGTCAGTGGCTCTCTGACCGTGGCGAATCTGGGAACGCAGACGGTAACGGGTTTACCAGCGGGTGATTATGCGTTCCAGATTTCGAGCACAGTAAATGGAGCTACCTGCTCGGGGTATGTACCCGTACATATCGCACGGGATGATGCTGGTCGGATTGCGGTAACGGGTGTACCAACCAACGCAACGGCTTGTGGTTCACCTTCGGGTCAGATTCAGTATACAGTTAATTTGCAACCAGGTGTTCTAGCTCCATTTACTTACCTGTTTAACGGGCAGGTCGTCAGAACCTCGAACTCACCCACGTTTACATTGACGAATGTGGTAGCTGGGGCATATCAGATTGGCGTCCGGAGCGCGGATGGCTGTGCATCAGATGAAGTCACAGTAATCATTGAAGATACGGGAGCGCCGGCGATTACGGGCTGGACCGCGAATCAGGCTCTATGTCCGGGTGATGTAGCTTCACTCGTCTTCGCGGGTGGTCAACCGGCTACGACTCGGTACCAAGTAATCAGTACTGAAAACGGAGGTACGCTGGCATCCGTGACAGGAAACCAGTCGGTTACTTTGACGGTGAGCGAAGGTTCCTATGCGGTTATTCGAACAAGCAATGCAGATAATTGTACCGCCATCGATGAGCTATTGATTCAGGCACCATCAGGGCTGGATTTCAATGTCCAGTATTCTGCAGCTACTTGTGCTCCGAATGGCGCTCCACAGGCTAATGGTAGCATTCGCGTGGTACAAATTGAAGGGGGCCAGTCGCCGTATACCGTGCGTATTTTAGATAATAATAACACGGTGGTTAGCAATGCCGATGCCTTGTCAGCGGGCAACTACGTGATCGAGGTTCGGGATGCCAACAATTGCGCTGGCATCCAACAGATTCTGATTACCATTCCGGGTTGCCAGGTGGTTTGTCCGGTCTTACCGCTGAATACAGTGGTTGTCGACGCTAACTGTGGTACAAACGACGGTACTGCCATTGCTTCCCTAGGTGGTTTACCAACCGGCAGCAGTGTGGACTACACGTGGAGCAACCAGCCTAATGAGAATGGTCCAACCACGCAGGGGTTGAGCGCAGGCATCTATTCGGTTACGGCAACAGTAACTAGTACACCAAATGGTAGTTTTGTAGGGTGCCAGTACATCCGTACAGTGAATGTCAACGATAACGGAGGCCCGGTTGCGACGCTCCGTGCGGTTACACCTTCCCGTTGTTCAGTCAATACGGGCATGGTCTCACTGAGCATAACATCTGGAACGGCTGGTACTGCACCTTACACGGTGAGCTGGACCGGACCGGTCAGTGGTACTCAGCAAGCTCCAAATGCTTCGTCGGTTCTAATTTCGAACCTAGCTCCAGGCAGCTATACCATGGTGGTTACAGCCACGGGCTCGACCTGCCGTAGCGTGCTTGATGTAACGGTTCCGGTTTCGACCTCGGCCGACATTACATTAACGGCACAGGCGACACCCGCGGGAAGCTGCGGAGCCAGCAACGGCGCTATTAATGTAAATGTAGCGGGTGGAACTCCTAATTACAGCTTTACCCTGAACGGGCTGCCTTATGCTACGCAGGCGTCGGGTGCGCTTTCGATTTCGAACCTACCTGCGGGCTATTACACGATTGGTGTTACGGCCGCCAATGGCTGTACGACTAGCACTTCCGCATTGATCGGCACATCAGATGGACCTGCCGTTACTGGCTGGACCGCTCAGAGCCCGCTCTGTCCGGAAAATACCGGAACATTGACGTTCGCTGGCGGGCAAGCGGCTACGGTTAGCTACCGAGTATTGCTGGAAGGAACGACGTTGATTGCCTCAGTGCCAGGAACGACAAGTACGACCCTTGCCGTCTCACGGGGTAAATACATCATTGAACGGTTGGATGGTAACTGTATCAGTTCATTCCAGTCTTTCTCAATCAGCTCTCCGGATGGTCTCGACTTTAACGTACAATATTCGGGCGAAACCTGCGCTCCGGGTGGCAACAGCAACCACGATGGCAAAATTCGGGTGTTGCAAATCAATGGCGGTACTGCGCCCTACAGCGTAACGGTGCTCAACAGTCAGAACCAGGTCGTAACCGATCTGAATGCACTGGCAGCTGGACAGTACACCGTCCGGGTATCCGACGTCAACAGTTGTACCGGAGTGAGCAGTGTGCTGATAACCGTACCTCCTTGCCCAATGGTTTGCCCGGTCCTCACCTTTAATAAGACTGTCCTTGACGCGACCTGCGGCCTGGCCAATGGTACGGCAACGGCGACCTTACTGGGAGCACCAACCGACGCATTCGTGACTTATGTCTGGACCGGTAATCGGAGTGGCACTAGCATTAGCAACCTACCGGCCGGTGTTTACAGCGTGACGGCAACGGTGACGACGCAAAATGACCTCTTCAACGGTTGCCGCTATACTGATGTTGTTCACGTCAGCGAGATCGGTGGACCGGTTGCCAAACTGGTAACGACGACGGCTGCGAGATGCAACGCCAATGGAAGCGCCATCCTCAACTTGGAAGGTGGTTCGGCCCCGTACACGGTAAGCTGGAGTGGCCCGGTAGCGAGCTCACAACAAGTTTCCAGTGCCGGACCCGTGTTGATAAGCAGTCTGCCGACGGGTAATTATAGCTTCACGGTAACTGGTGGAACCAGCACGTGTCGATCGCTTGAGGAAGTAACGATTCCGTACAATGCTACGGCGGTCATGCAGGTAGCGGCAGCCGTCACGGATGCAACTTGTGGTGCTTCGAACGGAGCCATCACCGTAAGTGTCACGGGTGGAACCGGTCCTTTCCTGTATACGGTAAGTGGCTACATCACCCGCAATAGCAATAGCCGCACCGAAACGTTTACCAATCTGCCAGCCGGTGCCTATACAATTACGGTGACGGATGTAAATGGATGCTCGGGAACCCCGTCAAGCAGTGTTCTAATCAACACCCAAGGCAGTTCACCAATATCCGGCTGGACGAAGGCCGACAGCCAATGTGCGGGTACGGGCGGAACCCTTCAGTACACCCCGACCCCGGGTCTGGCCAGCGACCAGTATGTAGTGCGCATTGCAGGCTCGAATACGATTATTGGCCAGACTGCTGGTAATGTGCCACTGACGCTCAGCGTTCCGGGTGGAACCTATGAAATCACTCGCACAAGTTCGGGATCCTGCCCGGCAGTCAGTAGGATTACCCTAATCGTTAATCAACCGGCAGGTCTGGAGATGAATGTCCAATATGGTCAGCCAACGTGTAGCGCAGCGACGAGTGGTAGCCTGGCAGTTGTTCAAATTTCGGGAGGAACAGCACCGTATTCAACAAGTGTAACCAGTGCCAGTGGGGTGGTTTCGAATCTGTCTACCCTTGCTCCGGGCAGTTATACCGTAACGGTAACCGACACGCGTGGATGCTTTATCAGTCAGGTCGTTAGCTTAACGACAGGCCCTTGTGCGAGTTGCTTCACCCCGTTGGTATACTTGCAGGGAGGTTTGGTCGATGACTTTGGTCTCTGGCCAGGAAACCCGGTATATGGAGCTAATAATGAACCTTTAATGCGGGATGACCTGCGGAGGTTGAACCTGCTGCCGCTGACGGATCCTTACCGGGTTGCACCTTATAACATGACGTTCAACCACGTGGCGAACCCCTACAATGAGGTCATCACGAATCCGGCGGTGACACTGGCGGCCCGGGGAGACAGTTCGGTGGTTGATTGGGTGTTCCTGGAATTCCGGGATCGGACCAATCCGGCTACCGTCCGATATACCCGCTCAGCTCTCGTGCTACGAAATGGTAAAATTGTCGATGTGGATGGCCGTACGTGTCTGCGGGTCGATCACATCACACCGGGTGACTATTACGTGGCGGTGCGTCACCGGAACCACTTGGGTGTAATGACACAGACCACTCGGTCGATTAATGTGGCGGGCTCCGATGTAATCGTTGATTTCAGGACGTTAACACCCCAGCAAATCTGGCATGATGCTAGCAATCCTGGGCCGGCGGGACTGTATGGGGATAAAGAACGGCGCAGTCTACCGTGGGGTGCAAACTTGCCGACAACCACAACGTACTACGCTCTCTGGGGAGGAAATGCCAACCGGGAGGACCGGACTGTTTTCCAGGGTCAGTTGAACGATGTGAACGAGGTATTTAACCAGGTTATCACAGCACCGGGTAACTTCCTGAATTCAAATTCGTACGTGCGGCCTGGCTACTACAGTGGGGATGTCAACCTGAATGGTGTGACGGTCTTCCAGGGTCAGCAGAATGATGTAGACATCATCTACAACATTATGATTCAGCACCCGAGCAATATCTTCAACGTGAACTCATTCAACATTGTAGAACAATTGCCTCGGTAAGATGAAAACGGAAAAGGGCCGCGGGGTGTACCCGTCAACGAGAATAAAAATGAGTAACAAGCTAAAAGACGCGATTGCAATGAAAACGTGGATCATGATGCAAAACAAGATGTGGACGATGCTGCTAATGGGGCTATTCAGCCTGTTTAGCTCGCTCGTTTCGGCCCAGGTTTGTGATCCTTTGGGCCAGACGCCCCTGGTGGACTTCCGCTTAACATATGATCCGGGTGCCAATCGCTATACGGCTTGGTATATTCCGACGGCCAACAATCCGCACCGCTTGGTGACTGGCCAATTTACCATTGTGACGAATAATGGATTTACAACGCCGGGGGGGAATGGGGCGGATGCCCCCCTGGTCATTACGAATATTAACGGAACGTGGGCGGATCAGGCTTTTGACAATGAGCTCATTGCCAGCTTGAATCAGCCAACCGTGCCCGTGCTAGATGGCTATACTGTGCACCAGGTTGGGAAAGCCCCAACGGGGGACGATGTGGATCCTGATGGCCCATCCGGTCCACTGAACAGTGATTCCCCCGTTACTGCCGGGGTGCCCGTACCACTATTTTCCTTTCCAGGAAGGGGTTGTGCCTCAGATGTTCGTATCCTGGTCAATGGCGAACCCATCCAGCAGCAGTTGATGCAAAATTTTGGGTTCAATACAAATAACCAATTGAGTTTCACGATCTCCCGGCAAGCTGGCTCTCCAACATTAGATCGTTATTGTAAAAATGATGCACAAAGCCAGGTTGTTCTTGTTTTACCCGATATACAAAACGATTCATTATCACTATGTGCGACCTCTACATCCTACAGTAATAACTATTTTACCCAGGTACTCAGAAATTGGAACCCGGCAAATTTACCGAATGGAACGTCGGTCGTTCCGACCAGCTCCCAGCAGTGGGGCAGCTTTACGGTCACCCCGGCGTCGCTGCAATCCAATGTTTCCGTTGATCCGGCAACGGGGGCCTATACCATTACTTTTCCAACCGTTGGTGGGGTAACCCAACCCGGTTCGGTAACCATTTGTAACACCCTGCGGGATATTTGTAATACCGCAAGCGACCAGGCGTGCGTCATCGTCTCGTGGCTTAGTTCCGGCCAAGTGTCGATTACAAGTGCTCCGACGGTCTGTCTTACGAATGGATCCGCCACTTTCTCACTAAGTGCCACCAACGGATTCACCACTTACAATTGGTCCGGAAGTGGCTTGGCAACAGCAACCGGTAATCCAGTGACCGCTACGGTCTCTACGGCCGGGGTTTATTCCTATACCGTCCTTGCCACGAATGCCCAATCCTGTTCCGCTACCGCCATAACATCCGTAACGGTGTTGAATGGAGCCGAAATAGAGGGCATCATTCCAACGAATCCCACAACTTGTCCGGGAACGGATGGATCGGTTGTCTTGACCGGTCTGGTGCCTGGTCAGAGTTATTCGGTAACCTATACCCGAAACGGAGCCAATCCCAGTACGCAGACGGTGAACTCCAATAGTTCTGGGCAGGTTTCCTTAACGGGGCTATCTGCCGGAGTTTATTCATTTACGGCCTCAAATGGTGTGTGTGCAAGCACGCCATTGTCAACTACGCTCACCGACCCGAATCCACCCGCTCCGCCGACCCTTTCCGTAGGACCGTCGGCTACGATTTGTTTAGGTAACAGCTTAACTGCCACCGCAACCGGGGTGTCAGGCGCAACCTTTTCGTGGACCGGTGAGAACCTGAACTCAACAACGGGGAGCGTGGTTACGGCCCTCCCCGCGACAGCAGGCCAATTCGTTTATACCGTGACGCAAACGGTAGGAGGGTGTACCTCACTCCCGGCGAGTGTTACGGTAACGGTCAACCCTACACCGACCATCACGGTGTCACCCGTAGCTGTGACAGCTTGTGTCGGTGGTAGTTTCGATCTTTCAGCAACCGGCACTCCAACCGGAAGCTATACCTATACGTGGACCGGACCAAACTTTTCAACAACGACTACAACCTCTCCACTTACCGTCTCGAGCGCATCCTTGTCCAACAATGGTGCGTATACGGTTTCGGTAAGAGATGCCAATGGCTGTTCAGCCACGAGCACCACGGCGGTTTCGGTCAGTGTGACCAATTGTTGTTCTCTTTCTGTAACCGCCATACCCAGCCAGACGGTCACTTGTGCGGGTACCCCGGTTACCTTATCGGTTACCACTTCCGGGGCGATTGGTACCTTGGGCTACCAATGGAGCCCCAATGTGACGCCGGGTAATAGCCAGAGTATTTCCGTCAACCCGACTGCTACCACGACCTATACTGTTGTCGTCACGGATCAGGGAGCTGCCAATTGCAGTGGAACAGCTACGATTACGGTTAATGTCAATCCTACTCCCGTTGTTTCGATAGTGGCCACCTCCAACACGGTATGCGCCGGTAATCCCATTGTATTAACAGCTAACGTAACAACGGGCACAGTACCCCCTTACAACTATAGCTGGGTCGGTCCCAATTTTGCAACAACGACCACGACGAATACGATCAGTATCCCCAATGCCACCGCGGCCAACAGTGGTAATTACACCGTCACCATTACAGACCAGAACGGTTGCACGGCAACCGCTGGTATACCCGCTTCCGTAACGGTTACGCCTTCACCGGTCTTTACTCTAACCCCAACGAATCCGACTAGCTGCCCTGGTACGGACGGTAGCCTGACCATTGGTAGCTTGATCAGCGGGCAATTGTATTCAATCAGCTATAGTCGAAACGGAGGAGCTCCCATATCTATCGCTCAGACCGCCACCGCTGGGCAAGTGCTGCTGAGTCCGTTGACTTCCGGCGTCTACTCAGTGACGGTTTCTCTCAATGGTTGTGTGTCGGCCCCGCAATCCGTTACTCTTACCGACCCGACGCCACCAGCCCCACCGGTCATTACCGTTTTACCTTCTGCTACGGTTTGCCTGGGCACTTCACTCACCCTATCAGCCACAGGAACGAATCTACAATGGACGGGCACGAACCTGACCCCTATGGTTGGAAGTCCGGTTATGGCTACACCAGCTGCTTCCGGAACCTTCACTTATTCTGTAACTCAGACCGTCTCGGGTTGTACATCGTCGCCGGCTAGTCTGATAGTAGTCGTTAACCCGGTACCAAGCATTATCAGTCTGACGGCTCCACCGACATGCGTTGGCCAAGCGATGAGTCTGTCGGCTACGATTTCTGGTGGAACAGGGCAATATATCGTGAATTGGCAGACGCCGGACGGCCTGGCGTTAGTAGGGAATCCACTGACGAGGGCGAATGCTCAGGTTAGCATGGGAGGAACCTATACCGCGATTGTCAGCGATGCGAACCTTTGTACGACGAGCCAAACGATCAGCACATCTGTGGGTGTAGCTCCGAGCGTGATCGTACAGCCACAGCAAGTATGTGCGGGCAATGATGTAACCCTCACCGCCACGGCTGGGGCTGCAAATTATCTATGGTTCGGCCCCAATAATTTTACGGCATCGGGCCAGATAATTACCCTCACAGGTGTCGACGCTTCGGATGCGGGTAGCTACACGGTTGTTGTGACTGGCGGCAATTCATGTACAGGAACCGCCACGGCAGATGTAACGGTCAATTTGTCTCCCGTAGTCAGTGCTTCCTTCTTTTCCAATACAGTATGTGTTGGTAGTCCGCTGAATTTGTTTGGCAATATAACTACGGGGACAAGGCCACCCTATGAGTATAGCTGGACCGGACCGGACGGCTTTGGTTCGACCAGCCAGAATCCATCCATTATTTCCGCTCAGGTAAGCAACAGTGGTAGCTATACGTTTACGGTAACGGATATGAACGGCTGTAGTGCTACGGCAACAACACCGGTTGCGGTTTCCGTCGTTGACTGTTGCCCACCGCGGATCGCAACGATTTCCATAACGGCCGAGGATCCGGCTTGTGGGGCTAGTAACGGTTCCGCCACGGCTACTTTATTGCCAGCGTCTGCGGCAGGAACTCAGGTAACTTATCAATGGCGCAATGTAGCTTCGCAGGCTCTAATTAGTACTGCCGCTTCAGTTAGCGGGTTGACCGCTGGAGTCTATTCCGTTACGATTACCGAAACCAACGGAAATTGTGTTCAAAGCTTTACCAATACGGTCGCCATCAGTGAGGCTCCGGGACCCAATGTCGCTATAACGCAGGTAAGCGGTGCCAATTGTGGCGCATCGAACGGTAGTGCTACCCTAGCTATCAGTGGGGGGACAACCCCTTACACTATTAGCTGGAGTGGTGCCAGCAGTGGCAGTACAACAACATCATTGACTGAGATCCAAATTAACGGCTTGGCGGCCGGTAACTATATTTTTACCATAAACGGTCAGGGGAGTACATGCCGGGGTATACAAAATGTAACAATTCCGATGCTGCCCACCAGCTTAAGTTTGACGACGGAGGTAAGTCAGCCGGTTACTTGCGGTACTTCCGGTACGGTTGTCATTAGCTGGAATTCAGTAGGTGGACCCTATCAGTTAACCATTGATGGAGTGGCGACACCCGTTACCGGCACTTCTCAAACGCTGATAGTAGCCGCCGGCACGCATAGCATTCAAATAGCAAGTGGAAACCCACTCTGTGTATCAGATAGCAAGGTTGTGGTGATCAATCCGGTTCCGGCACCTTTGGTTGTGGGTTGGGATATTCAGCAACAGCCCCTTTGTGCGGAGCAGATGGGAATTATTCGGTTTACAGGTGGACAATCGTCAACGACCCAATATACCCTCTCGTATATAAACGGACCCCTGATTGGCACCACAGCGGGAAATGTTCCACGTACGTTTAATGCAGGGGCTGGTCAATATGTGGTGACCCGGATTGAACCAAGTGGATGTAGCAGTTCACTGCCATTTGAAATAGTGGCCCCAGCACCGATCAGCTTTAATGTGCAACCGACCGTTGGACTGTGCGGGCAACCAGGAAGTTTGGTCGTCACCAACATCAGTGGCGGGACATCCGGTTATACCGTTACGTATGCGGGACCGGTTTCTGGCAGCTCGGCAGCGGGCATCGACATCACGGGATTACCGGCTGGCACCTATAGCATTACGGTGACTGATTTCAGGGGCTGCACGGCTAACCGGACAGTTGTACTCAGCAGTGAACCGGGCCCTGCGGTGGAAGCTTTCATTAGTAGTAATACAACATGTGTAGGGAGTAGCTTTACACTCAATGCAACCGTAACACCAGCTGGAAGTTATACTTATACCTGGCGAGGTCCAGCTAATTTTACGGCCAACGGCTCTGTCGTAACGGTGGGTCCGGCTACTTTAGCCCAAAGCGGCAGTTATACGGTGGTAGTCACCTCATCAACCGGGTGTTCAACCACGCAGGTGACGGCGAATACCATTACTGTTACTGATTGCCAGCCACCTTGTACAATTGGGATTAATGTGATCACCAGCAATGCTCATTGCAGCCAATCAGATGGCCAGGCGACAGTAACGGCTGTGGGGGGAAGTGGAAACTATTCGTATCGGTGGAGTAACGGAGTAAATACACCGACGATAACGGGGTTAGCAACAGGAGTTTATTCCGTTACAGTAACCGATGCAATATCCAGCGCTTGTTTCTCAACGACACTCATTACGATTGGTAATGCAGGCGGCCCTCAAATCGCAATTTCTAACTTAACACCGGCTACCTGTGCCGGGGCAACAGGTGCCGTGAGTGTAACTGTAACTGGAGGCAGCCCAATCTACACCTATCAATGGAATAATGGAGCCGTAACCAACAGCCTAAATGGCATCATTGCGGGAGTCTATAGCGTGACGGCGACGGATCAAAACGGTTGCAAAGATGTTGAATTGATTACCATACCCAGCACACCGGGTAGCTTAACGGCTACCATTAGCAGTACGGCTTCAACATGTAATCAAGCAAACGGGACAGCTACTGTAATAGTAAGCGGTGGTAGCCCTAACTATTCCTATCGGTGGAATAGTGGTGGGACTTCTAATCCGATCAACGGCTTAGTTGCGGGAGTTTACAGTGTGACAATAACCGATGCGAGCCAATGCTCAGTAACGGCATCGGTACGTGTAAATGATGCAACGGGACCCCAGTTTACAATAAATAAAACCAATATTAATTGTCAGGGAGGAGCCAACGGCAGTGCATCCGTAAACATAACGAACGCTATTGGTTCGGTTACTTACCTGTGGAGTAATGGTGCTGTTGGAAACAGCATCAGTGGGTTGACGGCTGGAACGTACAGCGTAACAGTGACCGATGGCAACGGATGTAAATCAGGTGATATCGTAACAATTACTCAACCTACTGCGATCGTAGCAGAGTTGTCAGCTTCGACGATTGCATGTGGTGGCAGCACAGGCAGTATAACAATTACCAACGTGCGTGGAGGCACTGGTCCAGGTACCTACAGCTACCGGTGGAACAACGGTTCGACGAATGCCAATCTGATGGGCGTAGCTGCAGGGGTTTATAGTCTGACGATCACCGACGGGAACGGCTGTATCGCAACGGGTACAGCAACTTTGGTTTTGCCCACAGATTGTCCTACTTGTCAACCGCCGATGTTAACGGTATCGACCCCAATTTGTAGTACAGTGACCGGTGGATTGTATACAGTAAGTTTTGTTAGCAGCACAACGGCTGTAAGTGTAGTAGGCGGAACCATTAACGGAACTACCGTCACTGCAACCAACAATGAAGCAGGTATGGTGATTACGGCTGCTGGCTTACCTGGATGCCCTGGCACCAGTTTGACCATTGCGGCACCAAGCTGCCCATCCTCTTTGACCGAGTGCCAAGGAGTCCCTAAATTGACAATTGGACAACCCATTTGTATAGATGGGCAGACTTATCAGGTAAGTTTTACGGCAGACAATGGATTTGTAAGCACTTCTACACCATCGGCAGTTATCAATGGTAACCTAGTTACGGCGCCAGTTGGTACAAACTTCACAATGAGTATCACTGGCTCAACTACTGCCTGCGGAAGCTATAGTTTACTTGTAGGAAGTCCAGCGGATTGCCCAGATTCGACCACTGACTGCAGTGGCTCTCCCTTGGCTTCGGTATCAGGTCCTAGCTGCAACGGAAATACTACTTACGCAATTAATATAGCCATTCCGACCGGAGTGACTGTTGTGAGCTCAACTGGGGCACGTTTGACCAGTAGTGGTAGTCTGACGGCTTCAATAGGAACAAGTCTGAGTCTGACGGCGAGTAATGGTATCTGTCCACCTCAGTCGTTAACCATTGCATCCCCCGTGAACTGTCTGCCGATCTGTCCCAAGCCGGTGTTGACGGTCTCAGGTCCGGAGTGTAACACGACTAACAATACCTACAGTGTGACCTTCACCAGCAGCGTGGCGGCCGTAGTGGCCAGTGCGGGCACGGTGCAGGGCACTACGGTGCTTAATATTCCCTTCGGCACCAATGTGGTGATCAGCGCCAGCAACAGCTGCGGGGTGACCTCGTCCACGGTGGTAGCTCCGCCCACGTGCAGCTTCCCGGAGCCGTGTACGGCGGTGGCGCAGTTGTCGGTGGGTCAGGCCGTGTGCCTGGGTACGAGTAGCTATCAGGTGAGCGTAACGGCCACGAGTGG
>NZ_BAAGWE010000016.1:62335-68387 GCF_054780515.1 Larkinella harenae
GCCTCGAGTGGGGTAGTAGCCAATGGCCGCATCAGTGGTCTGGCGTTGGGTAGTCCGGTGAGTGTGACGGTGAGCCTGGGCAGCTGTACACACACGGTGACGGTCCAGGCGCCATTAAACTGTCTGCCGATCTGTCCAACGATATCTGAAATCTCGACAGATCCAACCACCTGTACGGCCAACAACGGCTTTATAACTTTAACCGGTTTGACGGCTGGTCAGAGCTATACAGTCTGTTATTCGAAAAACATGGCAGCGCGTCAGTGTCAAACATTAGCGGCAAACCAAAATGGGCGAATTGTTCTCTCAGGGCTGGGTGTTGGGGTTTACTCAAACATCACGGTTCAATATGGGTCTTGCGAAAGTAATGCGGTATCTGCGACCTTATCGGGTGGATTGCCGGCTCCAACAGCTACTTGCAGTGCAACAGCAATTTGTTTGGGCCAGAGCATTACGCTGACGGCTACAGGCACAAACATCCAATGGTTTGGCCCGGGTCTGTTGGCTACATCTGGAAGTCCAGTCACGGCAATCCCGAACGTGACGGGTATTATAACCTATACGGCCATTCAATCGGCTAATGGTTGTGTGTCTCCGCCAGCAACGGTTACCGTTGTTGTTAAACCAACGCCTACGTTCTCCGTGACAGCAACTAATCCAACAGTTTGCAATAGCACAGATGGTAGCATGACGTTACGTGGTCTGACACCGGGTCAATCGTATACCGTTTGTTATACTAAAGATGCTGGTGTACCGGTTTGTGCGGAACGATTGGCTAATGTTAATGGCTTGCTGACGATTGCTGGATTGAGTGCAGGATCTTACACAAATATCACGGTCAACGAGCTTGGTTGCCTCAGCACACCGGCGGCTATCCAATTGACCAATCCGGCATTGCCCGATCCAGTCATCACCGTGGCACCGAGCCGGACTATTTGCTTGGGTCAGGTGATTAGCTTAACGGCAACGGGCCAGCCAGGTGCATCGTATGCCTGGAGAGGACTTGGATTGCTGGGAACGACGGGCAGCGTCGTCACGGTGAATCAGCAAGCAACCGGAACATTCAGTTACACGGTTACGCAAACCATTGCAGGTTGCGGCTCATCGTATGCGGTAACGACCATTACGGTTAATCCTGTTCCGTCTGCCGTCCTGATCAATAAAGTGGATCCAAATTCTTGCGCGAACCCCAATGGAAGCATTACATTAGGAGGATTGCTATCTAGCCAGAATTATACGGTTTGTTACCGGGTCAATGGCGTAGGGTCACCTGTTTGTGCACAACTGGCTTCAAATGCGATCGGTAACATTTCGATGAATGGGCTGACCGCTGGGGTTTACAGTGTAACTGTATCGAATGGAGGGTGCAACAGTCAGCCGGTTTCGGTAACGCTTGTTGGCCAGACACCGGTCCAGCCGAGTGTAACGATTAGTCCAAGTGCGACAATCTGTATTGGACAGTCCGTAACCCTAGTAGCTTCCAGCACGGCAGAAGGTATATTCACCTGGTCTGGTCCGGACTTGGCTGGCATTACCGGCGGAACGGTTACCATTAACCCAACAACGACGGGTGTTAAAAATTATACCGTCGTCCAAACGGTGAATGGTTGTACCTCTATACCGGCCATTGTACCCATTACCGTCACGGCCGTCCCGGCGCCGACGGTTATTGCAACCACGGCTCCTACCACCTGTTCAGGTACTAACGGTAGTATTCGACTCAGTGGACTGACGGCCAATCAAAGCTATACGGTTTGCTACAGCTCGACGGGATCGGGCAGACAGTGCGCCCCGATTGTGGCCGATGCAAGTGGTCAGGTGTCGGTAACGGCTTTGGCTTCTGGTGGGTATAGCCTGACGGTTCTTTCCGCCGGAGGCTGTTACAATACCGTACCGGTTTCCGCTTCGGTCAACAGCAGCACGGCTTGTTCCGTTTGTACCGCTGCTCCGTTAATTGTTGCTCAGCCGATGTTAGTTTGCCGGGATAGCACGAAAACGGTTTCAATGCAGATTTTGGATGGAGACCTGGGTGATTCCTTCACGGCAACGGCTTGCGGAGTGGGCATGAGCAGTGCCACGGTGACGGTTGGGGTTGATAATACTACCCGCCAGCTGCTCATTACCTACAAAGCTGCTCCGGGCTTCCAGGGTGTGGATCAGGTTTGTGTGACGGTGACGGATAAATGCGGAAATACGGATCAGGTATACGTGCCAATTCAGGTAATCCGCTGTGTGTGCGCTTGTCCAGGAACACCACCAATCGTCGTTCCCCAACCGATTATTACCTCGAAGAATAAACCCAAAGGGGTCTGTGTACCCATCGTCGATACACCGACGGATACGCATACGGCAACAGTCTGCGGTGGTCCTCAGCATGGTACCGTGGAAGTAACGGTGAATAACCAAACCCACACGCTGTGTGTGAAGTATACGCCCAATACGGACTACGTTGGAACAGATAAAGTTTGTATAACGATCTGTGATCAGACCAACCGTTGTACGGTGATTGAAGTGCCAATTACGGTAATCGATGTGCCGAACCCACCGGCCTTGTCTGTGGTTCCCCTGGTTACGAATTGCTCTTCGACAACCTCGGCCCTGATGCCAATTCTGGATGCCAATGTCGACAATACACACAGCATTGTGGTTGTGTCGCAACCGCTGAATGGAACGATTACAGCGGTCGTACAGGATCAGATCAATCACCGTGTTTTAATTACCTATACACCAGCCCCTGGCTTTACCGGAAATGATAAAGCGGTGGTGCGGATTACAGATAGCGATGGCCTTTCTTCTGAAGACACGGAGGTTCCGCTGCTGGCGACTCCGGGTACCTGTCCGGCTTGTGTTACGATGGAGCTGAAGGTGATGCTCGAAGGGCCGTACAACTCGACGACGCAACGGATGAATACGGATCTGAACCAGCGCGGTTTATTACCAGGACAGACACCGATCGGAGAGTTTGCCGTGCCCACCCCTCCAGGTCAACCGTACAACACAGCTCCCTGGAACTACACCGGGACAGAAAGCGTGACGACGTATGCGGCCGATGTAGTTGACTGGGTATTGGTATCGTTGCGGACTGACGAACTGACGACTTCCCCCGTTTTCAGGGTGGCCGGTCTGCTGCACAACGATGGTCGGATCACGTTTGTGAACCCCTGTTTCAGCATTCCAGATGGCTCGTACCATGTTGTTATCGAGCACCGCAACCACATGGGCGTTATGTCGCCAACGAAGGTGCAGGTGGTGAATAGCCGACTACTCTTCGACTTCACGCTCCAGGATTCGTATACCATTAGTGATCCGCCGTCATTTGGTGAAATTCAAATCGATGGCAAGTGGATGATGTACGGAGCGGATGGTAAGAAGGATGTTTATCGTGATAATTTCGATATCAACTTCTTCGACAGCAGCCTGTGGAAAGACGAAAGCGGTATTTTCGATCACTACCTGTATGGCGACTTTGATATGAATGGGGACGTTAACTTTAGTGATAGTGTGCTTTGGAAGAAAAATAACGGTCGCTATTCGAAAGTCCCACATTAATACTGACATCGGATCCGATGGTCTTGATCATCGGATCCGACAACCAATCTGATAGGAGGGAAAGAACGAAAAAACAATGAACATGAAACGGATTCTCTTTTTGGTTGCCGCAATCTGCATATCTTTTCTGTCCAAAGCGCAGAATGGGCGGTTTGATGTGCGGTTACAAGTACAAAAAGCCGATTGCGCCCATCAGAAATTGCGGGTTGCGGTGGAGATTAAAGCACATGATCAAACTAGCTCCTTCCTGATGGGAAATGCGAACCTTCGGTTTTCGTACAATACGCAGCAGTTGAGGGGCCCAGAGATTGCGGAACACCAGAACTTTACCAGTCAGGGAGAAAAGGCCAGTAATAACTACGGGCAACTAAGTTTGAATGGTTCGGTCGAAAAAGGAGACAAGGGGATTGTTTCCCTCAATATTTTTTACAGTGGTTCGGAGCAGGGGGCAACCCAGGTGACCCCAAACTGGATGCAGGTTGCTATATTGGAATTTAATGTGGTCAACCCGCAGGAAAAAAGTGGGACTCAAATTCAATGGAATGACGATAAATCGTTTCCGGTTACGGGGCTAAGTGAGGTGGTGTTGAAGAAAAATGGTTCTGACTTCGATTACGACACCTATATTGTAAAGGCTGGTGGAGTGTTTGAAAGTTTGACCATTCCGTCGGTGGCCAATTTATGTTCGGGAGCAAATCCTGATGTAGCGGGTGAACTTACTATTCCAGAAGGCTTTTCGCCCAATGGCGATGGAAAAAATGACCTGTTCGAGATTCGGAATTTAGGTGGTTTACGCGCCGAGGTAACCATTTACGACCGGAATGGTACCGTTGTCTTTGAATCCAGTGATTACCAAAACGATTGGAACGGTCGGGATCGAAACAAAGACCTGCCAGCCGGGACATACTTTTACAGCATTCGGCTTAGTGACGGACAAAAGTTTACCCGGGCGCTCACCCTGTCCCGCTAATTATCAGTGTTCGTAAAAGGTTGGAGAATGAGTGATTGTCCAGAATTGCTCAAACTCCTCTTCCAACAGGTGTTGAATTTACCCTTGGAATTGCATATGAGCCAGTAATTATTGAGCAGCAATTCCATCCTGGACTATATTATAAAAGTCATGATTAAATGATTTCAACTCAGAAATCAACTGGTTAGTAAAAAGCCGGTTGCCGTATTCTCTCCCTTGTTTATTACAGCCTTGAGCGCATAACCATTTTGTATGGGAGAATAGTAATGAGATGTTGCCCTAAAGGGATTGGCATTAAAAATGCTTGCTGTTGTGTGTACATAACAAAATGACAATGAAAAAACACACAGTAGTACTAATTCTGTTTTTCTTTACGGCGCTTTCTGCTTTTGCACAGGAAGCACCCTTAAGTCCACCTGCAAGGGCCAAAAACGACATCGCCGAGGTTTCGTATAGCCAACCCTCTAAACGAGGCCGGGAAATTTTTGGGAGTCTAGTGCCTTACGGTAAGGTTTGGCGAACGGGAGCAAATGCTTCCACGGATATTACCTTTACTACCGATGTTTTATTGGCCGGCAAGCCGGTAAAAAAGGGAACCTACGCCGTCTTTACAATTCCAGAAGCAAACGAGTGGACTATCATATTAAACAGTAAAGCCAATCAGCGCATGATTAACTACGATGCAAGTCATAACGTGGTAGAGGTAAAAGCGCCAGTTCAAAAGGTAAGTGAAGTTCAGGAGGCCTTTCAGATTCAACTGGAAAAGAAAGAACTCGTGTTTGTTTGGGATCAAGTAAAAGTCGCGGTTCCCCTAAAAAAAGCAAAATAAAGAAACAAATTCTCTAGGATTTTCGCGGCATTGAAATAGGCAAGGAATTACTAATTTAACATAAAAGCTGACAGCAAAAAGGACAGGGAAGCATCCGTTGCCTCCTGTCCGGACTGTTGCTGGTGTGAAAATACACTGTTACATTCATTGATTGAATTCACTCGATACCAATGAGAGTTGACCAATGAAAGTTTGAAGCTTTTGGTTTAGAGTAGTTTTGGTTCGGCTTATTTCTTACTTTGGGAATGTTCAATGCAGTGTGTCATTCTTTCAACCTTTTAAGTACGGCTTAACGCTGTCGCCAAACAAAATGGCTAGTTGTTGTACCGTTAACGACCCGTTCGCAAAGGGCATCGTCCAGGTTTCGATAATCCGTTGCGTGGTCAGGTACAGAATTTTTATCAGAGCACTCTCCGAAGCAAAAGCCCCTTTCAATTTAGTCACACAGCGGATTTGTCGCAGGGCGGCCCTTTAGGTTCGTGGTTCGGTAAGAAATTAAGAATCTGGTAGCTTACTTACCAGTAAACAGAGTGGGTTTTCCTATAGGGCGGCCAAGTGTATTAACCCCTATTGTAAGTGACCTTGACCCTAAAAACTGGACAGTAAGAGGATAGAAAAATCAAGGCGATTTAGGTAACTTAAACAAACCAAAGAATCGCTTATGAAAAAGTCAAAGTTCACCGAAGCACAGATCATTTTTGCCC
>NZ_BAAGWE010000017.1:0-46729 GCF_054780515.1 Larkinella harenae
TCCCCGCAAAGCCAGCCCCGGCCACCTCGACGCGTTCGACCTCACAGTCCGAGCTTTTCTCCCCAATCTGAAGCCCCGACGCATCCGCACCCGTCTGCTCGATGCGAAACCCATAGGCCAGGCCCGCCACGCCCGAGCCGGTGATTTTGAAAAACTGGGAGTTGAACACTTTCAGGCTGGTTTCGGAGTTGGAGGAGGAACGCAGCGTGACCGGGCCCCCACAGTTGATGATGGTGATGGGGTGTTGGGCGGTTCCTTTGAAGTTTCGGAAGCTCAGAAACTGGTAGGTACCAGCCTGCACGCAGATGGTTGCGCCGGGGGGCAGGGGCATTTGCTGCCCATCGTAGCGACCCGACTTGCTGATCGTTAACGAACAGTTGCACCCGGCTGGCCCCGATGGTTCGGTGGGTTTGGTCGGTTCGGTGGGCTTAGGAGGCTCGGTGGGTTGACTGGAAGCCTCTCCTTCGAAGGCACCGATATCGAAGGCTCTGCCTTTGAAGCGCGGCTGGTCGGCCAGGTCTACCGTCACACCGTACGAGCTGGCATTCTGACCAGCATCAATGAGCGGAGAACCCGTGACGGGCCGGAAGTCGCCCCCGCTGGCGTTGACGAAACGGGCAGCGTCCAGCGACTCGGCCGTGTAATTATTCTGCTGGGTGAGCCTTACCGACGCATTGAGGGTGGTGATATACCGGTTGTTACTGGCTTTGACAATGGCATTGTTGATCAAGGTGTTGACCTGGGTCTCGTTGTACAACCGGATGCCATCCTGCCCACTGCTGACGATCGTGTTGTTGACCAGCCAAACCGGTGCATTGACCGGCGTGTTGGCCCGCTCGTCAACGAACACCCCGTGCGACTGCGCATCGGCAATCACATTGTTGTAGACCTTGTTCTCACCCAGATGACCCACCATGATCAACCCATTGCCCGCCGCATACCGGATGGTGTTGTTGTAAAAACTGCCCCCAGAGCCGCCCCCTATCAAGACTCCATCCTTCGCCAAACCTGCTGAAGGTGACTCACCCGCATGCCGGACGGTGTTGTGGTGCACTTGCGCGTCAGGCGCACTACTATAACGAATTCCTTCTCCTCCTGTATTTTCAATGAGGTTATTATTGATTTCAAGTCTTCTAATAGTGGGTGCATAAACGGTTTGCTTTTTTCCGTTGCAAGTGATTTCTACGCCAGATGTCCCGAAAGCATGCCCAACATATAACCCTTCTCCGCCCACATCGTGGATGTAATTGTGATGAACCTTCACATTTTGCATCGTAAAATTACCCTGCCAAGTGGAGCCATCACAGCTGGGATCGGTTTTGATCAGCATACCAGCGGAGCCAACCCCGCTTATTTCCAGCCGTTCAATTTCGCACTCCGAACTTTTATCGGTCACCTGGAGGCCATACCCCATTTTGCCGGTTTTGGTGATTTTAATACCATAAGGCAGGTTATTCACTCCCGCTCCGCTAAGTTTAAAATAGCTGCAATTCTGGAATTTAATACCTGTTTCTGAACTCGAATAAGTCGAAAGTTCTACTAAACCACCGGCGTTGATAATGGTAATGGGTGCATTCGACTGACCCGTATAATTGCGAAAAGTCAAGTATTTGTAGGTACCGGCATTGATATAGATCGTTCCACCTGGTTCTACCGGATATTGGTTGAAGTCATAAACGCCATCTTTTGTAATTTGCAGGCTTTTGCCCTGACCGAATACATCCCCAATAAAAAGAAGCCATGCAAATAGGCAAAGTACTATTATTTTGATTGATCCTTGGTTTTTCCTTAAAAACAATTTATTCATATGAACATAAACTTAATTATAAAACAATTTTTAAATTGTTAACCCAATCAGTTAATCCAATCAAACCCAACATTTATTTTTACATTATAACGTAATCGCAATAACAAATATCTTAACTTAAAGCCGTTATATTTTAATATATCAACAAAAAAATAATTAGTATATAAATCACGAACGTGCAAATACTTAGCATCAAAAGCAGAAGATACTCAAGCATTTTAAATCCGTTTTACTAAACTCGAACAATAAATTTAAGCAATTTATTATAACAAAAATTCAATTCTATATTTATATACTTCAAAATAGTTACAATATTCAAGGGCCCTGTGTAGGAATTTAGGCCTGTATCTTTTGAAGTGATAGATTGATTTGCTGTAACCACCATCTACACAATATACCCACAATAACCTGATTACCAATATTTTATAAACCTTAAAACTTAAAGAACTTTACAGATCCCCGTATTGTTCCATCTGATTTTTTTACCAAATCAACACTTATTTCAATTTTTTAAATGTCGTGTAGAACAAAATAGAATCTTTACATTTTAACTGGTATAGGACGCACCTTATTTACAATCATTTAGTAAATAAAATTACCAAACTCATAAAAAATTACACAAAACATGTAAGAATATCTTTTTTTGATATAGGTATATTTATATCCATAATTCACAGCTTTAGTAGCTTATTTGTTTCAAAATTAAGAGTCATTTAAGTATAAATTATAGAGTATTCTTCTCAATTTTTAGATTAGATGAAAAATCCCTGCATAGTGAACCAGCGTACTTAACGAGTAATAAGTATTTTTCCGGCGAAAACCGAATCAGATTTTTATAACTAAAGAACTAGAAAAGGATGATTACATAGATAAAGTCACTCATTAGATACTTTATAACTCATTAAACTACGCGCCATATGAATGAGTTGGGCTTTTACAGGCAGTTCAAACTATCGCCAGAAGCGGAGTGAATGATGTGCTCAATAGTGCAGATCAAGGGAGCTTATCAGATGGCCATCCTTGTTAATTGACTATACCGATGATATTGAGCCGGGTGCGCCGGGGCAAACTGAGCCACTGTGGATAAGTAGCTGTGAAGAGTGAGCAAAGATAACTATTGCCTTGTTTTTTCTTCCCCTTTACTACGTTTTCGCATCGACTCGCCTTTTAACTCAATGCGATGAGCGTGGTGCACTAACCGATCCAACATAGCATCGGCCAAGGTAGGATCGGCAATGTACTCATACCAGCCATTGACGGGTAGTTGGGACGTAATGATCGTACTGGCCCGCCCATGCCGGTCTTCAATGAGTTGCATCAAAGCCAGCCGTTCATGCAGGGATAAGGTTTGCATCCCCCAATCGTCCAGAATCAATAGGTGCTGGCGCTCCAGGCGAGCCAACTCTTTGACATACGAGCCATCCGCTTGAGCCAGATGTAGTTTCTGGAAAAGCTTCGGTAAGGAGAAGTAGGCCACGCGCAGCCCCATATGACAGGCTTGATAGCCCAAGGCCGTGGCAATAAAACTCTTTCCGCAGCCCGTAGCACCGGTAATGAGGATGTTTTCAGCCCGGTTAATGAAGGAGGTATCGGCCAACCGGAGCAGTTGGTTTTTGTCCAGGTTGCGACCCGGCAGATAGTCGATCTCTTCGAAAGCCGCCTGGTAGCGGAAGCGGGCCTGCCGCACCGCCGTAATGGTTTTTCGGTGTTGTCGGTGAGCTTGTTCAGCCTGGATGAGCTGAGCCACCAGTTGGTCGGCCATCGGATGCTGATCCAGTGGCAGACGGATGAGGTGCTCAAAGCATTGGGCCATGCCCCACAGCGATAGTTTGCGCATCGCTTCGATGGTCGCTTGATTATTCATATGGATTTGGTTTTTGTTTCCCTGTTATTGGTAAGCCGAAGCCCCCCGAATGTTCTCATGATGGTGGAAGACGTCGGTCGTCGGCAGCGGGTCCAACTCCAGGCGGTCTAACTCCCGTTCCAGAATGCTTCTGACTAATCGATAGGACGTGGCCTGATAGTGCAAGGCTCGCTGACAGGCCCGTTCCAATCGTTCGGTTCCGTACCCTTTGGCTAAGGATAACACCCCGGCACAGGAGCGGTAGGCTTGCTGGGCATAAGCCTGTTGCCGCACCAGTTCCTGAATGATCTGCATCGTATACGGCCCGATCTTAGCGGCTTGCTCTTCAAAAAACAGCGGAGACCATTTCGAGAGCCACTGGTGATTCGGATGCAGGTGGTCGCGCAAAGTGGTGTACTGGCCGCTGGTCCGTTGACGGGAATGGACCGCCACCCGCTCAAATTGATGGTAGATCTCGACGCTGTCCTGGGTGTAGATGAACTTGACGGTCTGGCCGACCAGGTGGTACGGCACCGAATAATGGTGCTTGTCTTGCTGGAGTTGGGCATGGCCGTTGGGATACACTTTGGCTATACAATAACGTTTGAGTACATACGGCTGAGTGGGCAACGGGTGTAATAGCGCCCGTTCGAGTTGCTCGAAGCGATCCCGCCGACTGTAGTCTTTCCCTTGCAGAACGGTACGGTTATGCTCTTCCAGGAGTTGCCAGACAGCCTGGTTAAGTTGAGCCAGGCTGGTGAAGACCCGATTGCGTAAAGGGGCATAGATCCGCTGATAGAGAATGCGCACGGCACTCTCAACCAGGGCTTTATCGCGGGGTTTGCCACTCCGGGCCGGATAAATAACGGTCTGATAGTGAGAGGCAAAATCTTGTAGGGTCTGGTTAATGGTGGGCTCATACCGATCAGCCCGGGTCACGGCGGCTTTAAAGTTATCCGGCACAATGGCTTGAGGGACACCCCCTAAATACCTTAAACAAGCTTGCAGAGCCTCCATAACATCTTCCTGTTGCTGGCTCGCTACCGCCTGGGCGTAGGTGAGTTGCGAACACGGCAGAATGGCCACAAAAAACTCAACGGCCTGAATTTGTCCCGTCTGTTCCTGAGTCAGGTAGAGTTTATCCCCGGCGAAATCGATAAATAGCTGCTCGCCTGCTTTATGCTCTAAATGCATAACGACCTTTTGCTGACCCTGCCACCGCCGAAACAAATGGTTAAACTGGGAGTAGCGTAGGCCATCGGGGTGCTGTTGCCGGTATTCCATCCAGAGCTGGTAGCGGGTCACGCCCGGCTTAGCCAGTTGGTGTTCATAGGTTGGGAACAAGGTGTCCAGTAGGGGATGTTTGGCCTGCGGAACCGCCGGAGCACTCAACAGGCGGTTCAGTTGGGCATCGTCCCAAGTGAGCAGCGGCCTCAAATCAGGAAACAGCGCTTCCAATTGGGCGAGATAATGCTGAACCGTATTGCGGGAGACAGCCAGGATGCGGGCCAGGTTCCGTTTGGAAGTACCCTGGACTCTGAGTTCGATCAGTCGGCGGATCGGCCCGCCGAAGCGGTTGGAACATTTTGATTCGACAGTTGGCCATCGTTTCCGGTGAGCAGGATTGATGGGTCTGCCCAGATAGAAACTCCGGAAGTTGTCTCTTCAGTGTTCACTTATCCACAGTGGCTCAGTTTGCCCCGGCGCGGGTGGCTCAGTAACGAATGGCGGCTATGGCTCAATTTGGGGCGGCATATTCAGTTAATAGCATTACTAAAATGAGAAGAGGCAAGTGCGGTGCCTAGCCATATAGAAAGCATGGTAGATTCAATGAGTCGGTAATAAATGAGTTTACAGCATTTGGTAAAACCGTTCTTTTATGGCTAAAAAATTCTATATCAACTTGATTCATATCGCCTTGGTATTAATCCAGTCTTTCAAAGAAACTAAGTAATTTTCCTTAAATCTACCTAATTAGATACGGGTTCAATGTTTTTTAGTATAGCCCGGATAAAATCAGTACAAGAAAGTATGTAAGAAGAGGTAAAAATATTACTTTAAATGTATTTATACTTTTTCAATGTCTGTTAATTTCGAATAACATAAGCTTAAATAAGCCAAAATTCCTCTATTTCTAGTACAAATCTCAGTCAATAATAGTGAATAATTATTATAAGTTGGGCAGTTTGCCACTCAGTAAATTACCAAACATTGGATAGAAAAGCATTATTTATTTTCTGTTTTTACTCTATTTTGGCATTAATGATTGACTTATCGGGAAAGAATATTACAGTGAATTTGAACTATCAAATGTAAGTAACTATTAAAGTAAGCAGTTGATTATAATTGTAATCCATAATTAAAAAGCATCTATTTGGAAACGTGTATGATGAAATTTACGCAACCTACCAGGCATTCTTTGCTGAAGCTTATGAACTGGTCTGTCCTCCAACCTAATTATAGCCTGGATTTAAAATCGCTTCAACATATTATTTACTTAGCCGCAGATGCAAACTATACTTGGTTACATTGGCAAAAAGGTGCACCTACGCTCACATCCCGGACGTTGAAATACCATCAAACACGATTACCAGAGCATAAATTTGTCAGATTGAATCGGAATATCCTGGTAAACACAGAGTATATTGAAAGGATAGAGCGTGTGGAAGAAGGGTACAAGGTATACCTGCAGACCAATATATCCTTTCTCGTTTCACGTCGTCGATGGATCACCGTAAGAGACAAGTTGGCGGACTATTGGAGTGATAAGGCTAAAAATAGTCATCATAAGGATACGATATTGATTATTGACGATAGTCAGGATCAGCAGGTAATTATGCAATATATCCTGCGAAGAAAGTTCCAACGAATGGTCATTGTCAGCGTTTACACGACCGAACAAGCAAAAAGTTACCTAAAATATTGCCAGGCGGAACACCTTCAGTTGCCCAAAGTAATTTTACTGGATTTGTATTTACCTAAACGGGAAGATGGATGGCAACTGTTACGTTTTTTTCGAAATCACTCAGGTTGCAGTAAAATTCCGGTAATTGTCATGAGCTATTCGCATGACCAGCGCGATGCCGAGGAAGCGCACTATTGGGGAGCAAACGGTTTTTTAACAAAACCCCGGTATGGCCAGGAATGGAGTAACCTCTTTCAGGAATTAGGAAAAGGCTTTGGTTTTGATCTGACACACGCTACTGTATAAACGCAGCAAGTTTGCTAATGAGAAATTAAAAAAACGCCTTCATAGTACTTTAGTATCCGGAAAGGGACGCTTGAATGGCGTTAGCAGGCCTGTGCAAAGCTCTACCCTTCTTACACGGGGGCAGTTGGTGGTCGAATTTGCCAACAACCTAGGCCTTCGATTCGGCCCCAACAGGCCCGCCCGCCTAGTTATGCATCATGTATACGACAGCGAAATCGAACAGTGTGCCACGGCTACCTGACAAAGTCGAATTGATTGCTGCAACCACTGGACAAATCGCTTTCCAGTAAAGGTTTGCCTGATGCCTTGGAGTTGTTTTGTCCCAAAGCGCTTACTGCGGAAAGGCATCAATGCTACTTCCAGCATCGGTCCATTGTCTTGTTTGTTTATTTATTGCAGAACATCAAATGATTCTATTCGTCAGGGTATAAAAAAGATAAGAATGAGAGCAGTAACAATGGAATCAGGTTGGATAAGCCGTCGGCAGTCAGTAAATGGCCTGTTACTTCATGTGGTAGAGGCTGGCCCCACCGAGGGTCCCTTATTGATACTCCTCCACGGCTTCCCCGAGTTTTGGTGGGCATGGCGCCACCAGATTGCCGCCTTTGCGGAACAAGGCTATCATGTTGTGGCTCCCGACATGCGCGGCTACAACCTCAGTGATGCCCCCCAAGCGATTTCCGCCTATACCATGGATACCCTGGTTGCCGACGTGCTGGTGCTTGCGGACCAGTACGGAGCGCTTCGATTCAATCTGGTAGGCCATGACTGGGGCGGCATTATCGCCTGGGGTGTAGGCGCCTGCCACGCCGAACGATTAGAGCGATTGGTCATCATGGATGCGCCAAACCTGGACCTGTGGCCAAAACAAGTCTTAAAGCAACCCACGCAGGCATTGCGTAGTTTCTATGTAGCCTTGTTTCAGGTACCCTGGCTGCCGGAAGTGGCGCTCAGTGCCTTCGACTTCGCGGGACTCAGCAAGATGGTCGTGAAATCGGCGCGGGAGGGCGCTTTCAAACCGGGGGAGGTGGAACATTACATCGAAGCCTGGAAACATCCAGGTTCACTGACAGCGATGCTCAACTATTATCGGGCATTGCGCTACCGGAAAAAGCCCACGCAACCGAGACGGATTTTAGTACCAACCCTCGTGATCTGGGGTGAGCATGACAGCTTCCTCGAACATCATGTGGCCCGGGCTGCGCTGGAATTGTGCAACCAGGGTCAATTATCTATTGTCCGTGGAGCGACCCATTGGCTCCATCTGGAAGAGCCCGCCCGGGTGAATGCTGAGATCATTCAATTCCTGCGTGCGAAAGGATAAGGAGAGTAGTGCCTTGGTCATGAAAAGCAGTAGCTCGCTATCAGTATCATATATTTGTTACGTGAACCACTATATTTTCGTCGAATTTCCTTGTCAACCGATTACTGTTAATGGTGTTGCGCAGGATTATTTCAATTCCACACAGGTACGATTAGAAGACAGGCCAGCCGGAAGACCCGCCAGCGAAATTACCAAATTTCAATTCCACACAGGTACGATTAGAAGTAGAGCGATCCGGAGCACACCCTTACCAACCAGGAGATTTCAATTCCAAACAGGTACGATTAGAAGCCCGTTCCCCGAAAGAACAACCCCCCGCCTTCCTCCACTTTCAATTCCAAACAGGTACGATTAGAAGAAGAGTTGCTGCAATGGATCCTTGCGGTCCAGCTCCCTTTCAATTCCAAACAGGTACGATTAGAAGCTTCTGCCGTAGCGAACGCAGCCACCGAGGCCAGGGGCTTTCAATTCCAAACAGGTACGATTAGAAGACTTAATACCGTCCCATAGCAACGAAAGCAGCACCAACTTTCAATTCCAAACAGGTACGATTAGAAGCCGCGTTAATGAGCCGACGCGGTTTGAAATCTATTACCTTTCAATTCCAAACAGGTACGATTAGAAGACATTGGTGAACGTGTTGGAATACCCGGCAAAAATACGAGACTGTTCATTAAACTGTGTCAGGAGTAAAAGTTAACTAAAAGCAGTAACTTAACTCCAACCCAGTTATCATGGCAGAACAATTTGATTTTGAACGTTTCAAAGCCCAAGCCATCGACGGTCTGTATGCTGGCAAGTCTCTAATGGGCGAAAACGGCGTATTCGCTCCCCTGTTAAAGCATTTTCTGGAAACGGCTCTGCAAGGCGAAATGGATTTGCACTTGCAAGAAGGACAGGCTACTGGTTTGGCTAATCGGCGCAATGGAAAAAGCAGTAAACGGGTAAAAAGTAGCGCTGGGGAGTTTGCTCTGGATACTCCGCGCGACCGCAACGGTGAATTTGAGCCCTTAGCCGTTCCTAAACGCCAAGTCGTCCTGACCGAACAGCTTGAGCAGCAGATTATTTCGATGTACGGGCGGGGAATGAGTTACTCGGCCATTAATGAGCATTTACAGGAAATCTATGGCTATAGTCTGTCGGCTGGAGAAATTTCCAGCATCACCGACAAGGTCATTCCTCTGCTGCGCGAATGGCAAACACGTCCCTTGGAGAGTGTCTATGCAGTCCTTTGGCTAGATGCGATGTATTACAAGATTCGCCAGGAGGGCAAAGTCGTTTCCCGAGTTCTCTATAGCGTTATTGGGCTAAGTTTGAAAGGGAAGAAAGAGGTATTAGGTATCTATCTGACTGAAAGTGAGGGAGCGAAGTTCTGGCTATCGGTGCTGACGGATTTTCGTCAACGGGGCGTTTCCGATGTTTTTATTGCCTGTGTGGATGGGCTAAAAGGCTTCCCCGAAGCCATCGAGGCCACCTTCCCGGCCACCCAGGTTCAGCTTTGTATCGTCCATCAAATCCGGACCAGTCTGCGCTTTATTCCGGACAAGCACTTAAAGCCGTTCGTTCAGGATTTGAAACTGGTTTATCAGGCCGATGATCGGGCGATGGCGGAAGAAAATCTGCTACTACTCCAAGAAAAATGGGGTGGTGTTTATCCCAAAGCCGTTCAGCCCTGGTTGCAGCAATGGGAACGATTAGCGGTTTATTTTGACTACCCGGCCGAAATTCGCAAGATCGTTTACACCACCAATACGATTGAGGCCTATCACCGCCAGATTCGCAAAATCACCAAAACAAAAGGCGCCTTCGCTTCCGATAATGCGTTGTTAAAGCTGGCATTTCTGGCCATCCGGAACATGGAAAACGTCTGGCAGAAAACTGTTTTCAACTGGAAGGCTATTTTATCTCAGTTGGTGATTAATTTCGGAGACCGAATCCCACCGGATGGTTTTGATTAATAATGAACCATAGCAGAAACCCTGACACAGTTCATTGAACACTCCCTTCAATTCCAAACAGGTACGATTAGAAGTTTGAAATACATGGGTATAAAAGTTTAATTGTTAGCTTTCAATTCCAAACAGGTACGATTAGAAGACACTGTTGACGGCTTCTTCGCCCTTGGTTTTCAACTCTTTCAATTCCAAACAGGTACGATTAGAAGATTTGCCGAAGCACATCTTCGCCGTTGGAGTCGTAGCTTTCAATTCCAAACAGGTACGATTAGAAGCCAGTAACAGTAGTTGCGGGCTGTACTTTCCCAACCTTTCAATTCCAAACAGGTACGATTAGAAGTTGCCCTGAGTTACAAAAACAACATGCTGATGATTACCTTTCAATTCCAAACAGGTACGATTAGAAGAACCCCTGCAATCTGTAGCTTTTCCGTAACGTACTTCTTTCAATTCCAAACAGGTACGATTAGAAGAAAATTAACGTCAAACCGCGCCATCCGTCCCTTAGCTTTCAATTCCAAACAGGTACGATTAGAAGTCCGGATCGTTGATCCCCTTAAACACGATCTTTTTACCTTTCAATTCCAAACAGGTACGATTAGAAGCGGTAGGTTATTCATTGAGCATATCCAGTTCCAGACTTTCAATTCCAAACAGGTACGATTAGAAGCCATCAATCAAGGCAATGATTGGTTTTTCCGCCAGGCTTTCAATTCCAAACAGGTACGATTAGAAGGTGAATACGATGATATTAAGCTGATTATCAATTCACCCTTTCAATTCCAAACAGGTACGATTAGAAGCTGCGATAAATGCCGCCGTACCCAGCAAATTATTCGTCTTTCAATTCCAAACAGGTACGATTAGAAGTCGAAAGAGTTTATTCAGCTTTGGACGGCTTCGTATCTTTCAATTCCAAACAGGTACGATTAGAAGGACCGATCGGTACTGCTACCCGACCATCCTTAATAGCTTTCAATTCCAAACAGGTACGATTAGAAGTCGGTATCCAGGGCGTGGTAGAACCCGTTGGCGATCCTTTCAATTCCAAACAGGTACGATTAGAAGCGGAACCGGTCAACCTGCGGGGTTAACCCTTATGTTCTTTCAATTCCAAACAGGTACGATTAGAAGCGCTACGCTCTACTTCCAACTCCGCCAACCTTTCCTCTTTCAATTCCAAACAGGTACGATTAGAAGATGGCGATGAATACGAGCAATTCCGACAAGAATACCCTTTCAATTCCAAACAGGTACGATTAGAAGTCGAGGCTGTCGAAATCCCCGAATTCGACGCCAACACTTTCAATTCCAAACAGGTACGATTAGAAGGGAAAACGTAACCATCGCCGTTTGCCGAATGCCAGACTTTCAATTCCAAACAGGTACGATTAGAAGTTCCGTGAGCGGCCATGTCACGCTCCTTTGGACTCTTTCAATTCCAAACAGGTACGATTAGAAGCTAGAGCGGATTTTGAGCGAGAGGTGACTATTGGGCCTTTCAATTCCAAACAGGTACGATTAGAAGGCACCACCGCCGAAGAACGCGCCGACCTCAAACGCCTTTCAATTCCAAACAGGTACGATTAGAAGCTAAGCAGGCAATTAATGCTACAGACCTTATTCCCTTTCAATTCCAAACAGGTACGATTAGAAGGACAACAAGTTACCGATTGAAATTAGAATTGATCCACTTTCAATTCCACACAGGTACGATTAGAAGCCCAGCTTGCCCGTTCACGCTTTGGACCGGTGCTGCTTTCAATTCCACACAGGTACGATTAGAAGGGCCGATCCGCGCCGATGCCCAGCCACAAGTACGACTTTCAATTCCACACAGGTACGATTAGAAGATTCGCATTCCACGCCCAGATACCGGGCGAGTTCGGCTTTCAATTCCACACAGGTACGATTAGAAGTCCATCAATGCCTTTTCGTACTTGGTGATAATGCCCTTTCAATTCCACACAGGTACGATTAGAAGAGCTGGCCGTACAGCATTGCTTCGTGATCTGTCGACCTTTCAATTCCACACAGGTACGATTAGAAGCTGATGTGTACACTTTCATCGCCATTGCCCAGCATCCTTTCAATTCCACACAGGTACGATTAGAAGTCCGCCGTACGTCTCGGCTGACCAGGGCCATTATTCCTTTCAATTCCACACAGGTACGATTAGAAGCCCGTAATCTGTTGGTGGAGCGTGATTCAATCACCCTTTCAATTCCACACAGGTACGATTAGAAGATGCTCATACAGTTCACCGAACGTGTGGTAACCATCTTTCAATTCCACACAGGTACGATTAGAAGTCAAACCCCCGTGCGTCAATGACGTTCGTGGTTCGGCTTTCAATTCCACACAGGTACGATTAGAAGTCGAACCGAACAGGGTGTGAACGCTCGGGTAGACCTTTCAATTCCACACAGGTACGATTAGAAGTTCGCTCAAAAGTCCCCTTTGCTGGATGAAGAACCAACTTTCAATTCCACACAGGTACGATTAGAAGGAAGGCTTCCGGACGGGTGTTGGTGATGGTCAGCACCTTTCAATTCCACACAGGTACGATTAGAAGTTACCTACAAAAAGCAAAAGCTCCAGGAGCAGGAAACCTTTCAATTCCACACAGGTACGATTAGAAGTGCCATTTTCGGAACCTGGAGAATGGCCGGTAGTTCTTTCAATTCCACACAGGTACGATTAGAAGCCGTGAATTTAGCGCAAAAAATAGGCTTTTTAAAGCCCCAACGCGGTTTTTGTTTTTATAATTTGGAGACATTTATCGTCGACCGGCAATGACACGAAAAACCCCGCCGATCGACGACACCCTGACAATCAACTCTTTATAGCACCAAAATCCTGTGCAATCTATTTTTTACACAGCTGGTCAAAGAACAAATTTGGTCGATCGACGATAAAACACCTATAAAAAATCATCCGTCGACTGCCGCTCCACCCCGACAACCTGCTTCTCCAGCCACCGCTGATCCCGGTTCTTGAACAGAATCAGACTGTCTTCGTCCTCGTTCATAATACGCCGGGCTTCATACAGCAATTCCTTCAATTGCACCTCCGTCATCTCGCCTTCAAAAACTGAATTCTGAATCCAGTTCAAATACCGCCGACAGAGCTTGAGCATCTTCCCAACTCGCTTCTGCCCCATGTCATACACCAAAATTACGTACATAATTCAATTTCGAATGAGTGAATGATAGAATGGATTCGCGTAGTTATTCGCTCATTCTATCATTCAAAATTAAATTCTTACCACCACGCCTTGAAAGGCCGGTATTCTTCGACGCCCAGCAGATGCTTTTGCAGTTTGTAACATTCGAGTTTGATCAGGTGCCGGTAGCTAACGCTGCGACCCAATACCCGGTGTTTAATCGTTTCTTTCAGTTGCTCGTCGAAGCCCTGCACAAACCGTTTGCGAGCAGCTTCTTTCATCACACAGCCTCCAATCTCCACCTGAAAATCCGACGGTTGCAATTGTCGTTTGTTGATCATCCGGAAAATTAGCCGGTCAACCAGAATCGGTTTGAACACTTCGGCAATGTCCAGCGCCAGCGAATACCGACGGGCTCCCGGCTCGTGCAGAAAACTGATCGTCGGATTCAGCTGTGTGTGGTAAATGGTACTTAGACAAGCCGTGTAACACAACATATTACCAAACGAAATCAGCGCGTTCAGCTCATTACGCGGTGGACGTTTGCTGCGTCCGTCGAGACAAAACGTAGCGCCCACAATGGCATCGAAGGTGTCGTAATAGGTTTGCCGGATATTGCCTTCAATCCCCATCAGCATCGGTACGTCGGTAGCCGCCGGAACGCCCGCCAGCAACCGCTCCACCGTCAGGATGGCATCCGAAAGTGTGGAATCGGCACAACCGGGGGTCGAACGGGTACGGTTGTCGTAGTATTTCAGAACCCGTAGGATATTGTTGGCTGCCCCTTCCACAAACCGCCTGGCAATCTCGATCCGCTTTTTGGGGGCCATATAATGCTTCGTCTGGTCGACTTGCATCTTACCCGCCAGTAAGTATTCACGAGGCATAAACGATCCGGTGTAATGTTCGTAATAATTGAAGAAATGAACGGCGATTCCCTCCTGCCCCAGAAAATTATACAGAGCCGAATTGGCATCCAGACTACCGAATACGTACAGATCGCCCACCTGCTCGATGGGTAGGTAGCGCGGTTGCCCCTCGTTACCGTCTTCATCGACCGGCGTAAACTTAAGCGTATTGTCTTTCCGGCTCATGCGACCGGCATTGAAGAGGTATTTGGGTTGTTTCATGGCTCTTCCGCAGCGTAACAAAAATCAAAATAACTACATGACCGGCATTTGCTCTTGGCGATCCGATCCGGGCACCGTTCGGATTCCACTATACGTTCGATGTCCTGCACCCAACCCTCGACCATCGGCACGTCCTCCTCGTCCAGTCGGACAGTCTGCGTCTGCCGCAGCTTCGGGTACTCGATCAGGCCCGTAGCGCCCTCGATGCCGTTTCTACGAAGTAGATACAAGTAGAACTGCACCTGCGCCACATGCGAATGCTCCAGCTTATCCGACTTTTTGATCTCATGCACGACTTTATCATACGGATCGTAGAAATCGATTCGAGAGCCGTCCAACAGGATTTCGCGGTATCGTTCGGCGCGTTGCGGGTATGACTTCTCGCCGATAAACGAGCCTTCTGCCACCAGCTCAGAGGTATGTTCCATCTCGATCTTGTGATGAAACAGCCACGTTTTCCGATGACAGACTTTGTAATACTTGATGTACGTGCCGGTGATTGTCATGAGTCAAAATCAAAGCCTGATGTATCAATCCACTCTTCCTGCTGATCGTATATCAATCCAAGCTGGCTGTCGTATTTTTTTGTCAGAATAAAGTACTTTATTTCAAGAAGCGAACCGTCTTTCTTTTCTATAGAGAATACCTTTGCTTGAAGATTTTGGTCATTTTCGCGGAGCAACTGAGCAAACTTATTTTTGCGTATTTGAACTTTGAGACTCTCTGCACCAATGAAATCGAACTGGCTTAGGCGTTGAATATAAGCTTCTTGTAGAATTACCGGCAGTACTTTAATTCCATCGAATTGTTTGTAGAAATCATCCTCTCCCAACTTGGACCGATACATCGGAACGAGTCGCTCTGCTGATATAGACAGCCTATTGTAAATTAGATCGAACTGTTCTTTTTGCTTGGCCTGCCAGTCTGGATAAACGAAATCAATGTATTGCTGTAGTTTTCCCTCTTCTATGATGCCTTCATTTTCAGCGATGATTTTCTCAAAGGCATTAACCGTAAGTGCTACAATTTCGGAAGGATAAATGTATCGGTCTGTCGGATTAGATTCCCGAAAAACAACCACTGGGCTTTGCCCCTTTTCTCGCTTTCGATTTACGCGACCAAATCGTTGAATGAGTGCATCAATGGGAGCGGGCTCGGTGAAAATTAGATCGTAGTCAATATCTAAGCTTACTTCAATAGCTTGCGTTCCAACTAAAAGTTTTATCGATCCGTCCTCTTCTCCACGCTTTAACGCCAATTCATGTTGAGTTCGATCTACACCGTTGAACGCACTGTGTAAAAGAACGGCGTTGTCGGCATCCTCACTCAGTTCATTAAAAACTAACTGCGCATTTTTGACGGTATTACAGACGACTAACACTTTTTTACCGGCATTCAACGCTTGCCGAATCAGGCTAAGATTTTCGGTCAATAGTCCATCCTGTAACTGAATCCGATGCCGAACGAATTGGCTGTATAGACTATCCGATGCTTTGATCTCCGTAAACTCACCAATGGCTTCCTCCAATTCTTTTTTCAGAAACGTTGGCATGGTTGCCGTCATGACCATTACCTTGACGTGCAGATGCTTCACGGCGTATTGAAGCAACACTTTGATCTGGGCAAATACGTCAGGACTGTAGGCATGAATTTCGTCGAAGATGAAGTAGCTACCCACCATCTCAAACAGCCCCTGCTCGAAGCCTTTTAAGCCAAATAAGTGTTTCAGTAGCTGAAACGGTGTTACTACTTTAACGGGCGTAACAAGGGTTTTGAACTTGTCCTTTAACTCATCAATTTTCTCTTTTTTCTGACTGAGCGAATATTGAAAATCATCGAAATAATCATACAGATAATCGCTGAGTTTGCCATGTAGCATTCCAACGTAGGGCTCTCCCATCTCCTTGCCTAGCCGCTCGTACATCGCATTGATGGAAGCTGTGAATGGCAGAATGTAGAAAACCCGTCCTTGGCCAAAGTGCTTCATTTGCTGACGTAGCCAGATAACGGCACTTTCCGTCTTTCCTGAACCAGTCGGCGATGTAAGAATCAGATTGCCAACCACATCACGACAAGCCAATTGATGATCGTAGAAATCAGCCCCTTTGTCTTGAAGACTTGTACGCTTCTGGTCTAAAAACTGAAACTGCTCATCCGAGATGTGTAACAACTCCTGAACTCGGGCAGAACCCAGATGGTCGCAATGCTTTAGGCCACCGAATAAAAGCAGCAAATCAAAATACGCTGGATTAGACGTATTCATTTTGCTGATCTGCCCCTGATAAGACAGGATTACTTGCTCTGGATGCTGAACGGAAAACTTCCCAAGCTTGACACCATACTCGTCAGCGGCTAACTGAATCAGTAATTTCTCACGAACGTTTCGGCGAAATTCGCCTTCGTAATCAAGGCGACCAGTAGCCCCAGGCAGCCCGAATGCATCGTCATCGGATTGATAGAAATCACAGATATACCGTAGCCAAAGCTGTTCATAGTCTTTGTGGTGACCAGCAACTACTAATCGGATCAAATCCCGTACAGGCTTGTCTTCTTCTAACCCATTGATGAACGGTAGAGAAAACAATTCGTGCCGTTGCTTACGCCATTGATTCGGTTCGCCACGTAACACCTTCTGAAAGTCAACGTGTCCTTTTCCCAGATCATGACAAACGATAGCCAGACGCAGCACTCGCCAGAAATCATAGGAGAGTTGTAGCTTGCTGACTTGCGGAAAAATAGTTTGCAGTCTTTCCCAAATCAACAAGCAGTCATCAACGTGTTCCTGTAGGGTGAGCCTTGGTTCTGACTTAGCCAGGATTTCATTATACGGCTTAGTCATATTCAGCGAAATCTAATTGGTGCAGATAGATATCAACTCCTTCTTTGCCTATCTTCTCGTCATGAATAGCCGGTAGATTACCCTTCACTGGCGTGAGGTAGCTAATAACCGAATACGGCTCCGTACCTACGTTCTGACGAGGAAAAGTATCCGTAAAATATTTAGGTAATGCCTGAATCTGACCAGCTAAGTGGTTCTCTCGGAACGGGATTACCTGACCAGCTATGCATGACGAATACGCGACGTCGGGCAAGTCAATTGTCGTTATTCGATCGACAGTTGCCAAGTCATTCATTCTCCCAAGCACCAAAGGATAGTAAGGTTGCCGAAAGAAATCAGCCAGGCTTTCATCGGTCAGATAGATTTTGAGATGTGCATTATACAGGAACTCACGCCGAATGATATTCGACTTGGCGTTGTTCGTCGCTCGACCGTTGTTACTGTCAATCTGGTAGATGGTTTCCAGATCGAAAGCTTTCGCTTCAAACTGAAAATAGTAGCCTAATTCAATTTTCTGATGGTTCAAATACTGCCCTGCGGCCGCATTGATCAACCCCAATACCGTACTCACTGGCGGCACGTCCAGCGTTGGTTGAACGCCACTAATCAGGTTAGGATATCGAAAGCTGGCCGTCCAACTGCTTATGTCCACAACATGAACTTGCATCAGGATAGCTGGTTTTCGAGTTGATTGCAATACGCATCAATCGCTTCGTTGATTGTTCCAAGCTGAATGGTCGGGTATCCTTCGCCAAGTGTCAGCAACTCTTTTAGGTCGTCATTGTATTCGTTTAAAAATCCACTGCGTTTACCGATAAAGACCGTACCAATAAATTGCTCTTTGTAATCTTTCAGTACCTCTTTCAGCCCTTCCAGATTCAGCGCAACTCGGTCGTTATTCATGCCTTCACTCGTAACGATATGCGAGAAGGGATGATTACCGCTGCTGGTTGTAGCCAGTACAATGAACTTTGGCGTGACGTCGCCCATGTTGTTCGTTTGCATGGCTCCGCCCGAAATAGTTTTTAGCGCCTGGATGGTTCCTTTCGCCCGCTCCAACCGAACGTCTTTAGCTAATTGAACTAGCTTTTGCGGATTACCTTTGCCGTCTTTGACGTATGGATCGTCAATCTCTACTGCCCCCTGGCTAAGTGCTTCGGTCCGCAGCTTTTGCGTGATATTCTTAAAACCCGTTTTATTGTAACTGGCAAACGTACCAAGCTGGGCTAAATCCAGTGAGAACATTCCCTTCATGATAGCACTGTACTCCTCTTTACTGTACGGTACGGAATCACCGTCCTGACGAGCCATACTTGACCAGTTTTCGACCGTCCGCGCCGACCCAACCGAAACGATCGCCGAGTTTTTCAGCGGAGAAACGCGCGTTACTGTAGCATCAACCTTCTTCGTTTTTCCTTTTTCGTCAAGCACTTCTTCCTTGACGGCTTTCATATACCCAAATACATCATCGTCAGGATACAAGAACGGATTGGCTTCGGTAAAAGCGATTTTGTTATCACGAGTAATCGGCGACAACGACCAGCCTACGTTACGTTGCAGCGCTTCACGCCACCAATACCGCCAGGCTTGTCCCGATACATAAGTATAACCACGACCATTCTTGTAAATTTTTTTCGTAGCTACGGCATTTTCAAAATTGCTACTATTACTTTTTCCTGCGTTGTTTAAAGCAACAACGTCAACGTCCAACAGGACAAAACCTTGGGTTTTCAGGTTCATAGTCGTTCTTCTTCTAAAGGTTCTAAATCTTCTTGATCGTCTAATTCTGTGGACACTATCTTGTTATTGTCATGAAGTTTTTCATATACTGCGATTAGAAGTAAATCTCTAATCTGCCTCCAACTAACTGTTTCAGGAAATAGATATTCTACATCGTCTAGCAGAATTAAGGGTTTTGTTGGATTTATTTTATAGTTTTCATCAATGAGTTTTAACATGTGATATCGAACTTCTTGAATGTACTTAGCTCGATTAAGTCGAACGATGGATTTCTTGATACTATCCTCATCGCGACTAACTATAAATGTTGCAATGTCTTTAATCTTTTGTAAGGTTCGTTTTTCCATATTGCTTATGTAGAAAAGGTAGTTTTCAACAATTTGAAAGGGAAACGGATACTTGCGAATCCATTCCTTGAAATAAGGAAGTAAGGTTTCACCGTTGAGCAATCGCTCTAAAATGACATTACGCCACGTGCTGTACGAATCGTAGGTCAGTTCTTCTCTAGCAGATACCCACATATCTGAGTCTTGATTATACTTCGCATCCTTGTATTTTGAGTTGCGATAATGAGCTGCCACAAATGGACGCCAGTATTCAGCGTAATCTACCATTTGGCAAAGCGCATAGAAGCCAAACACCGTTGCAGGAAGCTGATACATGACCACCTCCGGTTTTGCGCCAAAATTGGTAAAGTGGAACAAGCTCAACGTGGTATCGCGAATCTCTACGACGTTTTCATCGAGTCGCGCAAATACAGCGGGTTTGATATTTTTGATACAGGAATCAGCAAAGGCGAAAAGAGCATTAGCTACGATTCCGTAATTAGAGCGAGCTACTCCGCTGGCTAGGCCACGCCCGAGAGCCATCAGGTGTCCGTCAGGACCATTGAGCAACTGTTGTACGTAGTATTTTGCAACAACACTGTTATTACTGCTAATAAGCCCAATTTTATCACCCAACTGCGTGACGCCCAGTGGTACAAAAAAGAACCGAATAATAATCTCTTTGGACAAGTACAGCCCACTCTCAAATCCATGATGGAAGTTGATAAACGTACTTGATCCAGACAGAATGTGGTTGTCGCGCCCGGCAGCAAACAGATTCGCTTTTCGGCCAGAGATACGGCAATACCCAACCTGAGACGGAGCCGTTTCGTTAAGTATACTTCTATAGTATGCTAACGTTTCGGCTAATTTGCGCTTGCTATCGAAAGCAGGTTGCGTAATCTTCGAGTTAAGAAAGAATGCATGTAGATTCGCATTCCATTGATTGATATACATATTAGCTACATACTCAATCAATCCTAGAATATCCTTCTCTTTCAGTTTGGGGTCTTCCCAAAGTGTTTCGATGACGTAGCCACCCACATCAGCGAAAGGATCACCAGTTGGTAAAGTCAACAGCATATTGTTCATTTTCAGACCTTATTGATGTCATTAGACAAAAATAATGAAATTTTCAAAAAAAGTTTCCGTACCTAAGAGATTGTGCGTATGCATTCTAAAAAATAAAAATCACAGGAAGCTTGCTATTTTAATTTCGAGTTATGAGCTTTACCGCTAAATCCAGTGTTGGCATTGAAAATACCTAAGAGATGTAGCTTAGCTACCTTAATCGTACCGTTGCTGGAATCTGGAGTGTTGCGCTTGATTGTGTCATAGATTAGGCGTAACACTTCTTTCAATAAGCCCTTAAAAGAAACAAGTATGGAGGAAAAATATGATCTTCCTGAACCCGTTGATGACTTTAGTCTCTTGACCATTGATGAGCTTCGGGCGATAAAGACCAACCATATTGAACTCAAAAGTATCCGCAACAGTGCAATGGCTGTTTGGATACCGATACCCGGCTATCCTCCTGCCGATTGCTTCTACTATGTCATCGGATGTAGTAGCAATTCCCGTTTTTTGATTGTAGTTTTGAACTACGACTCCGAAAGAGGTCGCTACTTCTATCACCAAGTAAAAGTGGCCAATGAACAAGAAATCAAAAGACTTTGGTGCGGTTAAAAACTCCATTACGGGTAAGACGATTCGTGAGATGTCATGGGAGGAAATCCTAAACCTTCCCGCCGAGCGTCTATCACGTGAAGAAGCCATGAAGCGTATCAAGGAAGTCCAGCTAACAAAAAAAGACGAGTAGTACTTATAAACTGCCATATAAGATTTATTATGGTGTGTCAAAAGAAATCAGAACAACTCGGCAAATACGCAACCGCCGAAGAGGCAGCAAAGGCCAAAAATGAGCCGCTCATTGCTTTGCTGAAAAATCTGGATATTAAGGTAGTTTCTAAGTAGCCCCCACCGCCCCGAATCCTTCCGCGTTATACCGCCCCACCCCCGCCAGCACGGCCAGCTCCAGAATCTTCCTAGGGCCGCTCAGTTCGAACGTGAATCCATAGTAACCCCGCACCTTCGTCTCCGCTCGCGAATCTTCTTTGATCGTGACCAACCTTGATTTCGGTTCCCGGTCGGGTAATAGTCGGTAGGTTACCGCCGACGTCGCAAAGTCATAATCGGATGAATCGCCCGCCGAGACTGTTCGGGGGATGCTATTCCACTTCGCCAGCAGATTGTCGATTAATAACGGTCCAAATTGTACGTCAGCGGGATGCAGGTACTGGTCCATGCCGCGTTGTCCGGTTCGGCGTTCCGACTTCTCAGCAATTACCACGGGCGAGAGCGTGCGCAACTGAACCGTACTGCTCTCTATCTCCACCGGCACCGCTTCCACGCGCTCGATAATAAACTCCGCTTTGTGTTTGGGTGTCGCGATGACGCAGCGCTGATCCTGAAACAAGCCGATGATAAAATGCTGGGCTGCCTTGTCCATGTAGAAACTGACCACCCACTCGATGTAGGGCGAGTTCACCCACATACCACCCGCCTTCGGGTCGGCTTTAGCTTTGGGCATAATTAAATCCGAAAACGTGAACAGTTTGAACCGGCGCGTACTCGAATATTCGTATCCCTGACTGTGCAGAAAAGTAGCATACTGCGCATCAGCGTCGGCCAGCACAGCGTAGATGAACGCACTAAGCCGATATGCGTAATTGAAGGGTACGAGCGTCTGTCGGGCAACCGGGCGTAGGGTTAGTCGAAATTGCATTCAGCCAGTAAAATTTTGTAACGGATGTATAATTACTCAAGTATTTTTACAAATACAAACATCTGTTTATTTTTTCGTAAACGGTAAATGAACCTCACTTCAAAGGTCCCTTCTGGCACGGTATTCTTTCGCCTTGTTGATGAAGTCATTAGTAAACCGTACTTAACATCTAAAAGGGACCTACTACCTCGCCACAGGCAGGATGCTTCCAATGTGATCCTTCAGACCATTGCTGTTGCTTGGCTGGTTGCCCTTGAATTAAGAGGTTTATTCGCAAAAATCTTACAATCGGACGGTGTGAATTCTGTAAACATTTAAAGAACAACTCAGTTTGATTGCTAGCGAATACACCCAATTGAACCTATGAAAGTAGATGGCCCGATCGTTTTAATTGACGATGATGAAGACGACTATAAGCTTTTAGCGCCGGCCCTCAAGCAGATTGCCCCCAATAGCCCGATTATTGTGTTTACCCAAGGAGAGAAGGCTCTGGAATACCTGCGCACGACAGATCAACGCCCTTTTTTGATCCTTTCTGAGGTGTCTTTGCACCCGCTGACTGGGTTGGAACTCCGGCGGCAAATTCAGCAGGACCCCGAATTGCGCACTAAATCGATTCCCTTTGTATTTTTCACGCATCCAGTTCACCGGCAGCTAGTCGAAGAGGCCTATGAATTGCCAATTCACGGTTTCTTTGAAAAGAAGACCCGCACTGCCGATATCAAACGCCAGTTGCAGGCCATTGTTGATTATTGGTCGAATTGCTTACACCCCAACCGATTTGATGATGGGCCCTAGAGCCTTGACAATCCACACGATATGAACCTTGACTTAGAAGCCATCTTCCTAAACAAACTGGATGGAAGTTTGGCCATCGAAATTGTACTCAGAACGTTGATCATGTTCGCAGTCGTAATCATCTTTTTACGCTTGTCGGGCAAAAAAGGCATCCGGCAGTTGTCCCTCTTTGAGGTCGCGATCATCATCGGACTGGGTTCGGCAGCGGGTGACCCCATGTTTAATGAGGATCATGCCATTCTACCTGCCTTGATTGTAGTCATAACCATCCTGGGCTTTTACCGCCTAATTACCTGGCTGGCGGCCCGGTATGAGTGGTTTGAAAGCTTGCTGGAAGGCGATCCGGTTTATATCATCGAAGATGGTCAATTTGCGCTGGTGAAAATGAGTGAGTTGACCTATGCCAAGGATGAATTTTTTGCCGAAATGCGCCAGCAGAATATAGAGCATGTTGGCCAAGTGAAGACGGCAATTCTGGAAACGAACGGCCAGGTTAGTTTTTACTATTTCGAAGACAATGAGGTACGGCCAGGTCTACCGATTCTTCCCAAAATCTATCAGCAAAAAAGCACGCAGATAACACAAGAAGGCAACTATGCCTGCACAACCTGCGGGAAGGTAGAGCAATTAAATCCGGGACATTGGAAATGTCCACGTTGTCAGCAGGAAGAATGGGTTCTGGCCATTAAAACCCTGCGACGGACGTAATCCCCTAAAGAGTAGTAATCGAATCAGCAAACCGTAAGAGATACCTTACCTGGATGGGTTGGTAAATAGTACGCAATTATGGAGCGAATCCTCTATTAAACAATCGATTGAAATAGCCGGACGGTACACTCTCGTCCGGCTATTCAAAAAAACTTACTCAATACAACATCCTCGTTCGCTTCTCTTACCGACTACCTAACTAGCTTGTATTTTTGAATGTTATAAACGATTAGCCAACGGGATGAAACAACTCTCCAGAAGAGCGCACTGTTCATCAAGACCCTTTGTGATGAACAGCGTCAAACCTCCGGTTGAGCAGTTAGGAGATTTTTGGGCAACCTGGCATGTGTTATATCTTCGAACCTGAAACACCTACTGCTGATTTGCCTTTTTTAGTATTAACTGCGTGGGTCAGAGCAGAAAAAAAATTAAGGTATTCTTCACGGATCTCTACAATGATCAGATAGCCCCCCAAATTGTAGGATAAAAATACATTTAACGGATATAAATGGTGGATATCGATCCTAATTCTTCGGTATCCACCATTCAGTAAATCTGATGTAATTGGCAGATGAGCCACGAGTAATACTGCCAGCCGTCACATGAAAAACATTTGACAAGCCTATACTCACAAATGGCACTTTTACAAGGCAGGTTTCTTAGGAGCACGGCGAAAAGACTTGAAAATGGCAAGAAGTCCGGCAATGACTAATCCGACAACCAAACCGATTCCAAATTCTTTTACCGGTGCAGGCAACCCAGGAAACAGGGTATGCAGGTAGTGAATATTATGCACGAAGATGCCGCCAGCAACCAATAAAAGGGCCAGCGTTCCTACCACGGCTAAAATCCTGATTACAATGGGCAGAGCCCCGATCAACATACGACCGAGTTTGGCGAGGAAACCTTTTCCGTTCGACCGCCGGATCAATTGATAGCCTGCATCATCCATTCTGACCAAGAGCGCCACTAGACCATAGACGCCAATCGTCGCCAGCAGCGCAACCGCAGCTACCGTTACGATCTGGATTGTTAAGCTCTCGTTTGCCACCGTCCCCAGGGCAATGATGACAATTTCCACGGAAAGGATAAAGTCAGTTGTAACCGCGGATTTTACCTTTGATTTTTCGTGGTCAGCAGATGGATAATCTGGCTTTTGATCCGCGGTTGGTTCCTGCTCTCTTTTGGCTTTTTTGATGAAGAATTCTATAATTTTTTCAGCTCCTTCGTAAGCCAGGTAACAACCGCCTATTACAAGAACGAATGTAATGGCAACTGGAAAGAAAGCGTTTAGTAACAAGGCAACAGGAACTATAATAAGTTTATTCACCAAAGAGCCTTTGGTAATTGACCATAATACAGGTAATTCTCTTTCTGCCAGGAATCCCGTAGCCTTTTCCGCATTTACAGCCAGATCGTCCCCCAATATACCCGCCGTCTTGCGGGTGGCTACTTTTGTCGCTAAAGCAACATCATCCATCAAAGCAGTTATATCATCTAAAACTGCAAATAAACCCGATGCCATTTCTTTTTACTTTGTGATTTGATTATCCACGTATGATCTGCAGCTGAAAGATAGAGATAGATTGCATGCAAAGTACTACGTTCCTGGTATATCTGATTATTTGCCCCCCTGGCATCATATTTTGATCAATAATTAAGACGATTAGAAGTCAATGATGGCGCCCGTTTCATTGCTCAGTCGGTTGGTTTTCAATTCCACACAGGTACGATTAGAAGTCGACCAGCAAAACCGGTTGGAATTCAATGAAGCCAATTTCAATTCCACACAGGTACGATTAGAAGTAGTGCAATGAGTGACTGCATTTGCCTTGCTCATGCATTTCAATTCCACACAGGTACGATTAGAAGGGGATTAGAGGGTTCACCTGAAGACAGTAGCGCTAATTTCAATTCCACACAGGTACGATTAGAAGAACGTGGTGTAGGTGGCCATCAAACAAACGTGATGCATTTCAATTCCACACAGGTACGATTAGAAGTCTACTCCAGCACCAGCGGCAGGAACGGCGGCTGCAATTTCAATTCCACACAGGTACGATTAGAAGAATGTTCCCTGCAGTTTCCAGAGTGCATTTTTTTCTTATTTCAATTCCACACAGGTACGATTAGAAGGTTTGACGTAGGCCAGCGTTAGATGAGGATGGTAGTATTTCAATTCCACACAGGTACGATTAGAAGAGAACCATTTGGGCCTTTATCACTGCCAACGTAGGCATTTCAATTCCACACAGGTACGATTAGAAGTCGTAAGGCCTTAATTTACAAAGCCTTACGATAAAACATTTCAATTCCACACAGGTACGATTAGAAGCCCGTGGCAACTCATCGGAGGCCAAATAAAGAAAGTATTTCAATTCCACACAGGTACGATTAGAAGCCGTGAATTTAGCACAAAAAAATAGGCTTGTTAAAGCCCGAATGCTATTTTTATTATTAGAATCTGATGGCATTTATCGTCGACCGGAAATGGTACGAAAACCCCTGCCGATCGACGACAACCTGAAAGTCAAGGAATTGAGCCTTATAAGTCCGATTACCACTTTTTTTACACAGCCTGTCAAAGAACAATATTTATCGATCGACGACAAAACTTACAAAAATTCTCCTTCGATTGACACTCTACGCCCAACATGCCCTTTTCCAGAAGCATCTGATTACGGTTCTTGAAACAGAACTAAACTCGCTTCCTACTCATCTATGATCAACTCAGCCTCATGCAGTATTTTTCAATTTTGCATCCGTCATTTTCCTCTCAGCAAAGAATTTTGAACACAGTTTAAAAATCGTCAGTAAAGTTCAATCATCTTCCTCACCCACTCCTGCCCTATTTTATTCACTAAAATTACGTACCTAATTCAATGAGTGATCTAGAAAAATTGAATTAGGCAAAAGAATATCACTGCCCCATTTATCCCCTTATTTTATCCATAACATAATCAAAATTTAAACCCTTCTATCAATGGGTATCATACTGTAGTGCAATTGTCAGTTGACCCGTGCAAGCTGACTTCTTTTGTTCAATGCCACCGAATTTGAGAAGCCCGTTTCAGTCATAAAGCTGGCTGCAGAATCAAGTTATAGAATAAATTGCCCTCAATTTAACCACCCCTCATCCTTACGCTTTATAAGGTAATGGGAAGCTATTTGAACCGGAAAAAGGTGCGCGTGTTACGCTAAGAATGCCCCGGATGACCAGATAAGCCCCTATGCCATACCCTACCCATTTTCCAGCTTTCGTTTTGTGGTAATGCGGTTTTTCTGCCTTTCTCCGACTTTTCTGTAGGTCGTATGCGGTAGTAATTAAAAACCGATCTTTTTTCGGCGCGCTGGTCGAGGTGACTTTCAGGAATACTAAAAATAGCAACTTCTTCATTCCCGTTAGACGGAAAAGCAAAACGCAAGTCACACTTGGCCACGTGCTTCAAACCAGCCGACCCTACGTCGGGAAACGCTCATCCGCCAGCTGGAAAATGGAGCACATGGGTCATTTGTTACGGGAAATTTTCACCATGTATGGGCAATGACCGAACTTAGTTGCTATCCTGTTGAGACTCGTTCCAAACTCCAACCTTCCACCTTGAAACCAGCCCGCCCAGATGAATCAATAAAGAATCGTTCTTAGAAGCCCCTCCTTCCCCGACGACTGCAGGATTTAATCCATGACCCACCATTGCACCTTACCCGCAAAGGTAATTTTGCCATCAGGACAGATACTTGAAGAACGCGTTTAGCGTAATCTATGTGCATAAAATAGACGATTCAGGAATAATTGACACCCATTTTGTCATTCAGCATTGCACGTGCAACGGGTGAATAAAGGTGAACAGATTATCCGAATTTCCCAAAAACAACAAGGAGGTGAAGTATTCGGTGGGACATCTGTCCGATCACCTTTCTTCACCTCCCTCATACATTATTTATGACTACGGCCGAGCCGCGTTACACCTTAAAGGATACCCAGGCCTAACAAGCCTCCGCGGCTGCCGCGGTGGGACTCGAAACTCTGGGAATGAGACTCCTTTTCGTACGACAGGCCAAAGTCCAGGCTCAAGCCCGTTCCAAACGACGTTTTGCTATGATTACTTTCGTAGCTAAAATTATTGCCGTAACCACCACCTACATGTTGGGTCATTTCTGCATGGGTCAGCTCCTCAACGTGGAGGTCAGCCAGATTCATCGTTTTCATAACGTTATTGTTTGTGGATTGCCTACTCTATTACAGCTTTTCGGCTTCTGCTGGGGGCTCCTGGCATTGCTGCCGTTTGCTTGATACAAAGTTGAAGGATTTTGGCGTAGTGTCTGATAACCGTCCATTATACCTTCATAGCCTGCCGTTATTAAAAAATAACTAAACCCTACACTACAACTTTACTGTCGTATAAATGGCCATTCTGGAAACCGTTGACCTGCCCCAGGCTTGAGAACTAACCCTGTTGACCCAATTCCATCACTCCGGCACCGTTCCTATTATTTTGTTGGGCATCCGCTTGATTGGAACTATCTTGCCGGGGCTTTCAGATTATGGCAGTGTCCAACCAACCTATTCTGGGGCAAACCCAGGCAGCCATTTGAAGGTTGCTACGAAAACGCACTAGAATATGGGTTATCCAGGTTAGAGGACCGTGTTTTACGCCTGTGTATAGTCCCACGTTACCTCCCTGTTTGACCTTTGTAATCACCTATTACCCCAGCGCATGGACTACCGCGAACACCAGCCCGCTACCAACCTGATCCCTTTCGTAGATTGTTTCTGGACCCTTCAGACGCCCCCTACATCAGCTGTTTCCATCCGACGAATCGTACCGGATATATGCACGGATGTAATTTATAATTTAGGAGAAGCGGTACCGGTCTGGAACGGGGAAGCTCATCTGCTTAAGCCAGAAAAGCTTTACCTGATGGGTACCATGACCACATTTCAATCTCTGATATTGGAACCGGGCACCAACCTGGTTGGCATCCGCTTTAAACCCTTTGGATTGAGTGCTCTTTTGGGCATTCGGCAACAAGGAATGGTGAATAGGATTGAGGAACTGGACGGGCTTCCCTTTTCCCTGGATAGCAGATCCTTCCAACCCTCAAGCACTACACAGGAGCGTTCATCAGGGTTTGAAAAAATAAACAATTGGTTGTTGCGTTACAGCAATGGGGCAGATAATACAGCCATCAACGCGCTGGTTGGAACCTTGCTCAGCGTGCAGGGACGAATTACGGTGAGAGACGTTGCCCACCAGTATTGCACAACGGAAAAGCAACTGGAGCGGAAATTTGGAGGGAACTTAGGCATCTCGCTAAAAGAAATTTGTAATCTGATCCGTTTTCAACATGCCTATGCACTGGTCGGCCAGCGGGAGCGCCAAAGCCTGCTGGATATTGCTTTTCAAGCTGGTTATTATGATCACGCTCATCTGACCAGGCACTTTAAGCGGTACGCTGGTCACCCACCCTCTCACCTTAGTTGACGGCTCAGCATTTTTGTCGGTTTTATACCAAGAATACGGCCCGGTTAACTTTTACTTTTGTCCCAAAGCTCGGCAAAGCCGACGCTATTTTTTTTACCTGCGTATTTATTAGCTAATAACGGATGAAAAAAACACTAACGGGAAAAGTAGCTTTAGTAGCGGGAGCCACCCGGGGAGCCGGTCGAGGTATTGCCGTGGAATTAGGAAGAGCCGGTGCAACGGTTTACGTGACTGGCCGTACGACCCGTTCGCAACTTTCCGAATACGGGTTACCGCAAACAATCGAAGAAACGGCCGAATTGGTCACCCAGGCCGGAGGCCAGGGAATTGCCGTACAGGTGGATCATCTAGTGCACGAAGATGTCCATCGCCTGGTGGAACAAATTGATCGGGAACAGGGCCAGCTCGACATCCTGGTCAATGACATTTGGGGGGGCGAATTTCTCACAGAGTGGCATAAGCCCGTATGGGAACACTCACTTGAAAAGGGATTACGCCTTCTGCGTCTTGCGATTGACACCCATATTATCACCAGTCACTATGCGTTGCCGCTACTGATCCGTAAACCAGGTGGCCTGGTGCTCGAGCTTACGGATGGCACCGCCGAATACAATCGGTCCAACTACCGCATTTCGCTGTTCTATGATTTAGCAAAGTCATCGGTGATTCGCTTGGCCTGGGCGCAAGCCCAAGAATTGGCCCCCTTTGGTGGTACGGCCGTTGCCCTGACACCAGGCTGGTTACGTTCCGAAATCATGCTTGACCTATTCGGGGTAAGCGAAGCGAATTGGCGAGATGCCTTACCGAAAGAGCCGCACTTCGTGATTTCCGAGACGCCTTATTATGTAGGCCGGGCGGTCGTCGCTCTGGCGAGCGATACGGCTTTGCAGCGTTGGAACGGACAATCCACGTCCAGCGGTGCCTTGGCAAAAGAATATGGATTTACAGATGTCGACGGTTCCCAACCCGATGCCTGGCGTTACGTGGTCGAAGTACAGGATGCGGGGCTACCCGCAGATGCAACGGGATATCGCTGATTCCGTTGCCGAAAAGGAAACTTCAGGATCAGCCAACGCTCTGTTGCTTCTTTTGGCCTCCGGTCCACATTGATGATGGAATCGTCTCCCTGGGCCTGTTGCGTCCAATTTGCCCGGCCTATTTTGAAAGCAGGTTGGCCTGCTTTGGTCCATTAACCGCAGAATAATTACTCCAAAGAATCCCCTAGGCAGTCGGCGAACTCCCTTCCCCATCACTGGATCGGGTCAACGCAGCATCCCTTGAAAACCACTCCAACTGTAAATGCAAAACCCAGCAAAAATTGCCGGGCCTGACATCCTTCTTATCTGTATTAAAGGAGTAAATTTACTTAAAAAATAATCAATAAAAACACAAAGGTGTTGAATCCGTGATTTCCATGCTTGAACCGGTACTTATGGGGGTTAAACCCCCATAATCCGGTAAAAAATAAAGTCAATTATCACTCAGCCGAGCGACACGGCCATCGTCTTACGGCCCGATTCAAATACGTTTTGAAGGCCGAACACAAACGTAAAACAATACCCGTTTACTTAAGTAGATTACCTATTGTCACAGGAAAGACACGCCTAATGAAGCCAATAAAGATGTACGATCCCATCCCTCATCGTGATTCTAACTTGCCGTGATTTCGGTTCGAAACCTGGTTTTGCGGTCTCAGGTTCCTGAAATGGAGTGGGCAACTCAATCATTACCCCATACAAACCTAGGCTCAGCATTTTCTAAAGTTACACCAAGGCAACAAACCGTAAGTCATTGAGCGGAAGAGCAATCGCTATTTTTTGTTCTAAAAATTCAAGAGTGAGGTGAAGGCTCACTTCATCTACATGGGTGACCGAGGCTATAGAGCGGGAATTTGTTGCATCATCCTCTATTGCCTGTGCCAAACTCTCGTAAGGAATCACTTTCCATCCGGTTGAATGCCACCGATCAATTACGGCATGGCTCTGATTGTTAACCTGCATCAGATATCGATAGGTGGGTTGTAAAAGCAACTCTTGTACGGACTGCTCAGACAACTCCTTCTGTTTTTGGTCAAGCATGGCAAAAAAGGGACTAAATACGCCTGCTTTAAAATCCTGTTTAGCTTGCTCGTTACTACTAAAGGCATAGTCTAAACCGCTGAAGAGCACTCGTCGATAGAAATTGTCGTCGTTCAACTTTTCAAACATAAAATTGTCTGCGTCTCCGGTTTGATCTATATAGTCGCCAGTTAGGGATAAGATTAAAAAGGTATCCCCGCCCCCAACAATAAGGTCCCCAACCTTCCAATCAGTCGCCTTGTGGTGATCCATTTCTACTTGCTTAGCCATTTGTCCTCTCTCTCTATTTTTATAAGTGGTGTGCTGCTATCGGTCACGTCACGGGTTTCCCCGACGTCCTAATCTTCAATTGGTATTCGTTTCAGGAATAAGGGGTAAAGTCGGCCGTTCTGGAAACCGGATTCGCCTGGATGATGGTTGCCCCATCCTGAGCGTAGGTAAGTTCAATAAAGAAGTTCTCAATCCACACTAGCCGGAACAGCCGTTGATGGTGATAGCGGAAGCCAACAAACTGGCCTTTTAGCCAGATTACTTCCATTTGCTTGATAAGGGGTAAAGCTCGGAAGCTATGTTTCGTCATGGTAAATTTTGCAGGTAAATAACCCTTTGACGAAAAACCAGGAATAAAGTAACGTCCTCCTCAGAAGTGTTCACATGGAATAACCAAAGCAGTAGATGCCTTGGCTACACGGATTGCCGAAACATAGCTTCGGGACTTTCCCATGCTATGAACGGCTTAAATCTTCGTCAAGTTTAGCCATTGCGATAGCCCTCAACTTTTGTAAAACTGCTTCACAATGCCGTTGCTATCCATCAGGCGCCATCAGTGAGGGGCAAAAACCACAAAATTTGATATTGAAAATTTTACACAACATTCTGGTGTATTTCCCGCTAAAATAGGCCGCTGCAGTACCCAGATAGCCCCTGGCATAGGGTACGACTAACGAAGTGAAAACAATCCAGGAAGGCAGCGCTGAACGATACGGAATTTGTATGCTTCACGTTAAATGGATGCTTAGTAGGCAGCGTTTTAGATCAGGTGATGATTTAAACTGTTCTTCTTATTACTCGTATACAATCCCACCTGAAAGAGTTAGAATGGGTGGTTTCCAAAGGGTTTCAAAAGAGGCATCATACCTTCAAACGATTCCCTCCTGCCCTTCTTAACGACGTGATGATCCCGATTCGCCGTTTTGCCAGTTAGGTTGATAAAACATCGATTGAAAACCGTCCGTTTTAAGGTGAACTGCGTGGATAGTACCAGGTAGTATAAGGGTTTGTTAAAACATTCGCAGCCACCCTAACTTCAACGCGAGGATGGCCGCAGCTTTCTTTCGGATAAAACGTATTTGTTTAGGAGGAGCTACAAGTTACCGCATCCAACCGGTTTATGCTATTTAGTTGAACGAGCGCCGGAATGCTAATGGCGATAGGTTCGTTTTCGTTTTGAAGAGCTTACTGAACGATTGCGAATGTTCAAATCCCAGCTCGAAAGCTACTTCACTGACGGTTAAATCGGTAGTTGATAACTTCTCTTTGGCGGCTTCAATCAATTTATCGTGTATATATTGCTGAGCATTTTGCCCAATCAACGACCGGAGCATATCGCTCAAATAACTGGGTGACACGTTTACCTGTTCTGCCAAAAACCCTACAGTCGGCAATCCTTGGTTGATCGGTGTTTGGGCGGTAAAATACTGATCCATAATCTCCTCCAACTTCTGAAGGAGATTATGATTCACTGCTTTGCGCGTGATAAACTGACGTTTATAAAAACGGTTCGCGTAGTTTAGCAACAATTCAATTTGGGAAATAACCACGTCCTGGCTGAAATCGTCGATCCGGCTGGCTAATTCCTTATCAATCATTTTAAAGATCTCAAAGATCGTTATTCGTTCATCCTCTGAAAGGTGTAGCGTTTCCTTGGTGGAATACGAAAAGAAACCATACTGTTTGATGGTTTTGGCAATTGAATACCCTAAAAAGAAATCCGGATGAATCAGCAATGTATATTCGGAACACACGCTAATCTCATTGTCATGACTACCAATAACCTGGCCCGGTGAAGCGAAAAGCAAACCACCTTCATCGAAGTCATAATAGCTCTGTCCATACTTTAAATTGCCGCCCAGCTTTGGTTTATAGGCTATTTTATAAAAACCCAACACGTGAAAATGAGGAATGCTAGCCGCTTCTACCTGGGTGTAGGTACCGTTGATCAAGCTCACCAACGGGTGCTGCGGTTTTAGCAAGCCAAAGGCGCGGTGCGCATCGGCTAACGTTTCCATTTTTTTGGGGCTATTTTCTGTTTTGCTCATCGATCAGACTTAAAAAAAGATAACCGATACCATTACTAGATCGGTTATCAGGCACGCTTTATCAACCACTTTCGCTGTCCGCAGGTTCTCTCCTGGATTAACCTTGCGCCGAATTAGAAACGTCTTGCCAGGCTTCCCAGGTGGCTAATCGCTCGTGGTAGGCCTGCCGCACCCAAGGCAAACATTGACTGCCCAGGAAGAACCGTAGGGGCGGTTGAGGGGCATCGACAAGTTGAAAAAGAGCCGCTGGGGTTGCATGAGGATTTCCTCGTTCCATTTTCTGCAAATCTTGAAAGAATGCCTGCTTAAAAACGGCGTAGGTATCAAGACCTGGCGCGAATTTCAAGGATTCCTGGCTTCCGAAGTCGGTGGCATACGCGCCCGGTTCAATGATGGTTACGTTGATTCCAAACGGTTTCACCTCCGAAGCCAGGCTTTCGTGAATGGCTTCAAATGCCCATTTTGATGAAGCGTAGTAGCCAATCACCGGTAACGTTACATGACCCAGGTTGCTTGATGTGCCCAGGATATGACCACTACCCTGCTTTCGCAGAAGCGGCAAGGCAGCCTGAATAATGGAAACGGGTCCGATGACATTGGTTTCGTACAGGGCACGAATATCATCCGCACTGGCTTCCTCAATCGTGCCAACCAGGGAATAACCGGCATTATTGAGCACAATATCAAGCCGGCCAAAGTGAGCATAAGCTTGTTCAACGGCGGTTTTCGCCTGCGCTGGCTTGGTTACATCAAGCTCGAGTGTCAGCACCTTCTCGCCATATTTCTCATTTAGGTCGGCAATGCTCTCCAATTTCCGTGCGGTGGCTGCCACCTTATCGCCACGCTTAAGGGCAGCTTCAACCCAAATGCGTCCAAAACCACGGGAAGCACCCGTTACAAACCAAACTTTTTCCGATTTAACCGGCGTTGACAAACTTGAAATGCCTGCCTTTTCATTCTGATGTATCATACTGTAGCTCTTCAATTTTAATGATACGGCAAAGGTCAGGCTATGCCTTTCGGCACCTGTAGTCGAATTGAGGGGATTTGTAGTCAAAATGAGAAAAAGATCGGATTAGTAACGACACACCCTTTCCCACACTCGCACGATTCCATGAACAACCTTATCAAGCTGCACTCGAAGAAGTTGCTTTGTTGGCCGAGGCTGCAGGAGCTGGCCTAGTATCCTACAGATTGGGGCATGAGTTTCCCAGCGCAGATCAACGGAAAAATTAGGGCTTCCTGTAACCGATTTCTATTCAACCGTCACTCGGTCAGGATTCAAACCGGCCAGGGAAGAGTAGAAAAAAGAAGATACCAGTTGAAGGCAAAACTCAAGATAGACCGTATCCTCATTAAATAGACCTGTTGAGAGACAAGGTGCTTGCCGCCTGGTAGTACTATAGCATGAAAGTTAAACAGCATCTGTTGACAGCCTGAGCTTTTTAAGCTCAGGCCTGGTCTTTAAAAGGTACGCTTTTTGTTTACCTTAACTATTTGAGCACTTGACTAGTCGGCAGCAAGCCCCGTATAAAACAATGGAAAAATCTGCCCAACAACACCCAGTCGATACAGGCAGTCTATTGGTTATTGAAGATTCTTGGGACCAATGGATGATCTTGCAAAAAGCCCTTAAGCAGGTTAACCCCCAATTGAATCCCGTTCTTGCCCGAAATCAGAATGAGGTGATTTCGTTCTTTCAGACGGAGCAACAAAATCATTCCTCCTATCCACAATTAGTTTTAATGGATTTATACTTGCCCCGTCGTCGGGATGGCTGGGCAATTTTGGAAACCATTCAACGATTGATGGCTCAGGCAAAACAGGTCCCGGTTATTATTCTGACCTCCTCCACCGACCTGGAAGATGTAATTGATGCGTATCAGGAAGGGGTTCGCTCCTACCTCATCAAACCCAAAACGTTTTCGGAATGGCTAACCTGCTGTAAAATACTGAGTGATTATTTACAGGCACATTCCCATCCCAGTTGGAAGGGTCTATAAGTTGGCGAAATAACGGACTAAAATTGGCTTACTGGCAATTTGCCAAAAGCTTTCTGGCCGGGTTTATATAAGATAACTACTGACCAAACAAAAATAAGTACACCTCTGAAAAGATTGTTATCAACCCATGGAGCCACTCAATGCAAACTTTGTGGGACATTCAAATCCACTTGAAATCGCTAACTTGAAGGGAATTAGGTCCAATCGCTAACTTCCGGAATACATTCATAACCATTTGCCCCTTTTTCCCATTATTCGGTAAATCATTTAGTTTCATATGGCCAGACGCTGTTAATCGGATAAGATTGCCATAAATTTGCAATGGACGGTGTTTTAATCGACAGGAAAAAGTAGAGAAACCCCGATTGGGCTACCGGTTAGCATAGGGTTTATTTTTGCTTTGTTACCGTGGGCATCGTTGAATTCCAGTTTCGGATGTTTGTCGACACTATTACCATTTTGCATCAATCTATACGAGCAGACAAGAAATTGCAGCCGTTCTATCATCTGGCTAAGGCTGCTAATCTGTGCTTAGCATTTCCTCTTATAAACGTTTGCTTTTACATTGCCCCTTTTCTAGTATTGAGTTTTTCTTCAATGGCCCAGCAGTACGCCGTCTCGGTGAAACACTATGGACCGGAAAACGGCTTGTCGCACCGTGAAGTCAATGCCATTTTACAGGACCGACAGGGGTTCATGTGGTTTGGAACTAAATTTGGCCTCAATCGATTCGATGGCAAAAACTTCACTAGTTTCACGAAAGAACGTAACGGATTGCCCTTTGATGACATCCACTCCATGGCGGAGGATGCGCAAGGTAACTTATGGTTGAGTGGCTCCACCGGACAGTCCCGTATTTGCATTTTTAATCCACTGACGCGTAAAACGGTACCTTTTGAGCAGGTCGTAGGAAACCAGCGAAACTCCACAAAGCTCAATGACCTGCAGGGGCTGCTGAACAGTGATGATGGCACCATTTTTTTAACCAATTACAATCCCGCAGCGCTGATCACCTATCATCCGAAATCAGGCTTACGGCGGGTACCCCTTCCACAGTTTAAAACCCTGGGTATTTTCCGAGCTACAGCCCGTCAGACGGTTTGGGGGATTGCGGATGAAAATCGCCTGGTTGAGCTGACCATGGATGGCCGGATTCTGCATCAGTACGAGCATGGCAGAAACATCATAAGCTGGTGTTTCGGCCAGCGTAATGCCGGTATTGAGTTTTTTTACACAGTTTATAATCCTGCCCAAAGTAATCATCACACCTTTTATAGTGTCGATGAAGCTGGTCACCGTCGGATCTGGCCGACCGCCCTGCTGGAGTCGATGAAGCGGTATACGGGTCCAATTTGCTACCCGGTTACTCGAACGGGGCTCTTGTGGGATGGAATTACCCTGCGGGATTCAACAAACAAAACGATAGTGACAATCGCGGGCCAAACCGCCGGGGAATCGATTGAAAACCGCAGCTTTTTCAGAGACCGCAGTGGCCTATTCTGGCTAGGTACTAGCTTTGGTGTCTACCAGGTCAAATTAACGCAGAATAACTTTCAACGCTTGGTTTATCAGGAAAACAACCAGGGCGTGCAGACCGCCATACGGGGCATTACGGTTTTAGGAGATCGAGTCTATGCCAACCTGGAAAAATTGGGGCTTTACACCGTTTCTCAGCAGGGCGGGCAGGCCCAAAAAATTTACGCCAACAGTGTCTTCGCATACGGTTTAGCGGCCGATAGCCAGGGAAGTCTCTACGCTGGAAATGGCAATCAGTTGCTTCACTACAAGCCCTCATCCGGCTCCTATACGACTTTAAAATTACCCGGCACTTCCACCCTATGGGCAATGCATCCGTTGGGTCCTCAGCACTGGCTGGGTGGTACGCAGGCAGGTCTTATTATGATCAATAGGCATTCCGGCCAGTTAACTCCCTTTACAAACTACAATTCTTTCCCAGAACTGGCGCAGGGGCACGTTCTCCACATCGGTCCGGATCAGCAGGGCACCCTCTGGATTTGCGCGACAACCGGGCTGTATACCATTGATCCGGTCAAGGGAGTCACGGCACGCTACTGGAGTGGAGGGAAAAGTCGTTTTCACCTGCCTGCTGACAATTATCAACATTTTTATCAAGATCCGAACGGAATTTACTGGCTTGCAACGGCCAATTCCGGATTGATCCGTTGGGATCGCCAACAAGGCCGCTTCCGTCAATTCCGACGTGCCGAGGGTTTATCAAATGATAACATTTATGCGGTTTACCCTGATCAGCAGGGAAAGCTCTGGATGAGCAGTGACTACGGAATTATGCAATTTGACCCGGTGAAGGTAACTACGCGAACGTATTTCGTCCAGGACGGTATTACCCACAATGAATTCAATCGCATTGCGCATTTTCAGGATAAAACCGGAACGATTTATTTCGGAGGACTCAACGGCATAACCGCTTTTGACCCCCTTGATTTTGTGGGTGAAAAACCGTCGCCCCCCCTTCCCATACAGGTAGTTTCGTTTCGCCAGTTTGATCAATCGATTCGCCAGTTGATTGACAAAACGCAAGAAGTTACTACTACTCACCAGATTGTGATTCAACCCGACGACCAAAGCGCTGTCCTAGAATTTGCCCTGTTGAATTACACCGATGCGGAAAAAAATGCGTATGCCTATCAATTCAAGGACCTCGACAATACCTGGATTCACCAGGTCGAATCGTCGCTCCGGCTGAGCAACCTTCCCTACGGTACCCATGAGCTACTCATCAGGGGGCAGGCCGCAAACGGGCAATGGTCGGCCAATACCTTGACCATCCAGGTTGTCGTTGTGCGACCTTTTTACCAACAAGCCTGGTTTCTGGTTTCAATGATTCTGTTGCTGATAGCCAGTATTTGGGTTTGGATGAGATGGCGGACCTGGAACCACCATCAAGAACAAAAACGACTACAACAGGAAATTCGGCAGGCCATCGCCCAAATCGAGGAAGACAAAGAACTCATTGAGCAACAAGCCCACATGCTCCAACGGCTCAACGAAAGCAAATCCCGGTTTTTTGCCAATATTTCCCACGAGTTTAGAACACCGTTGACGGTTATTCTGGGCCTTACTTCGGAACTGAAACGACACCGTCCGGACGACCCGGCTCGTCCCGGCCAACGTGCCGTTGACCTGATCGAGCGCAACGGCAATAATTTGCTTCGCCTGATCAATCAGATTCTGGACTTATCAAAAATTGAAGCGGGTGAAATGCGATTACGATTAACCCGCTCTGATCTAGTCCTTTTCTGTCATTACATCGCGGATTCGTTTCACCCACTGGCCATTCAAAAAAACATTCAACTGCACTTTCAGTCCGACGAAGAAACACTGGAAGCGGATTTCGATTCGGATAAACTGCAGGATGTTCTTTCAAATCTGTTATCGAACGCCATCAAATTCACACCGGTAGGTGGAGTTATTCATTTCCGGCTGTCTGCCCAGCTCGAGCGATCACCTGCTGATGCGCAGGGATATTACGAAGCGGTTGCACCCCCATTCCACTCGGCAGATTCCCGTCTATTTTTTACCATACGCGATACGGGGCCGGGTATCGACGTGGATCAACTGCCCCGCATTTTCAACCGATTTTTTCAGGTTTCCAATCCATCGGCTCCTGAAGTGGGCGGAACCGGTATTGGGTTGGCGCTGGTACGGGAACTAGTAGGCCTGATGGACGGAGGATTAGCCATCCGCAGCCTACCGGGCCAGGGAACTGAATTTATCGTTCAGTTACGCCAGACGACTCAAGCACCGCCTGCGGCTGTACCGCTGCATAGACCCCCTTCTCTGAACACAGAGCCTTTGGAAAAACGGGTTGATTCGATGCTCGAAACGGCCCGAAAAAAACCGATTCTGTTGCTGGTGGAGGACAATGAAGATGTAGCGACCTACCTTCGTTTGTGTCTTGAGGAAAAGTATCACATTGTCCGGGCCGATACCGGCCAGACTGGCATTGACCAAGCCTTTGAAACCATTCCAGACCTTGTTCTGAGTGACGTAATGATGCCACAGAAAGATGGCTTTCAGCTGTGCGATGAACTGAAAAATGACCTGCGTACTAGCCACATTCCCATTGTATTGCTAACCGCCCGGGCGGCTGACCATGATCGGATCAGTGGACTTCGCTGGGGTGCCGATGCCTACCTTACCAAACCCTTTCAACGGGATGAGTTGCTGATCGTGCTTCACAACCTTCTCCAATCCCGGCGTATCCTGCAACAGTACTACAGCCAACTGGCCCTGAAATCCGTTGCATCAAGGCCACCGACCATTACCGAAGCCGATTCACTTGAAGAGCTTTTTCTGCAAAAATTAGGGTCCACGATAGAGGGACAACTAAGCAACGCAAACTTATCGATTGAAGAGATTTGCCATCAGATGGGCATGAGTCGTACTACACTTCATCAGAAGTTGGTTGCCCTGACGGGTATGCCCATCACCCGCTATATTCGGGTGCTGCGGTTGGACAAAGCCAAAGAATTGTTGACCACTACGAGTCTGAACATTTCAGAAGTTGCCTACGCCGTCGGCTTCGACGATCCCAAGTATTTTAGCCGTGTTTTTTCGGAAGAATTCAAGATTTCACCCCTTAATTTCCGTCGTTCGGCTCTTTCCGAACAATAGTCCACCCTTTCCGAACAGGAATCCACCTCGTTTTCTGAGCCTTCCCGTATTCTTGTAGCGCTGCCGAGGACTTACCTCATGGGGGATAGAAAACCGCATTTTCTAGTGTTGCTTCCCTCCACAAGCAGTCAACATTTCAATCGACCTGCAAGAATGAAAGACGTACGCAAGCCAGATTCGCTTCGAATTCTGGACTTTGCAGCCGCCGGAATGTGGTGGCAAATTACCAAAGACACGAAAGAAACCAATGGTTCTTTCTTTGAAGCCATCCTTGTACTGAAACCCGGATTTCAAGGGCCTCCACGGCATGTACACCCTCAGGCCGAGGAAAGTTTTCAGGTGCTGGAAGGCACCCTGTATGTATGGATGGATGGATTTTGGCGCTTGGTCAAATCCGGAGAAACCGTAACCATTCCGGCAGGTGTACCGCATACGCTAAAAAATGCTCATACGGAACCGGTTCACCTGAGCTATGTACACAAGCCCGCCCTGGGTATTGAACAGTTTTTACGGCGAATGCACATCCTGATTGCCACAGGTCAGCTGACACTACCCCCAAAGGATTTTGGCGCTCTGATTCGGGTTTCGATGCTATTCGTAGACTACGAAAAAGAAATAAAGTCAGTCAATCCCCCTCATAGTTTCATGCGATTATTGGCTTTCGTAGGCAGTTTGCTGGGGTATATCCTACCGGACCATCCTTAAAACCTTCGTTTATATCATCACTCAAGTACTGCGGGTTTCTCTTCCTATTCGTTAAAATCTATGAATAAACATTTTACTTCCTTCTTATCAATTGATTTAATCCCGAAGTGTATTGACCGCCTTTTTCTGCTGGGATGTCTGCTTTGTTTTTCAATGCTAGCCTCCGCGCAAATCCGGTATGTGCGGGCTAACGGCACAAATACCAACCCGGCAACTGCCACCAGTTGGGCGAATGCTACGTCTAATTTACAAGGCGCTATCAACTCATTGAGCGCAACGGGGGGACAGGTCTGGGTGGCTGCAGGTACCTATAAGCCTACACAAAATGCAAATGTAACCATCAGCTTTGCGCTGAAAAACGGGGTGGCAGTTTATGGGGGCTTTGTGGGCACTGAGATCAGACTGACACAACGGCCACCCGTCAACCCAATCAACGGACAGCCTTCCGGTAGTATCCTTTCGGGTGACATTGGTAATCTGGGTTATGCTCAGGACAACAGTTACCATGTGATCTTTAATGACTCGGGAATCAACGGCACGGCTGTGCTGGATGGATTTGTCATCACGGGAGGCAATGCCTATCAGCTCGCGAATCAACATTCAAACGGTGGAGGCATGTACAATAATGGTAGCAGCCCAACCGTAGTCAACTGTACTTTTCAAAGTAATGCAGCCATTACAAGTGGCGGGGGAATGTACAATACGAATAACAGCAACCCGACTCTTACTAACTGTAATTTCTTGAATAACGAAGGAAATAGCAGTGGAGGAGGCATTTATAATGAGACCAATAGCAACCCTATCCTGACCAACTGTAACTTCCTGAATAATTCGACTTCTTTCAATGGCGGAGGGGTGTTCAATAGAGACAGTAACCCCAGTCTGACTAATTGTAACTTCGAGAGCAATTCGGCAAATACAGGCGGGGGTATCTATAATTCTACCAGCAACTCTACGCTAATCAACTGTTCATTCCTCAATAATACAGCTCTTTCGTATGGCGGAGGTATATACATTGAAAACAGCAATCTCAGCCTGGCTAACTGTAGCTTCCAGGGAAATTCGGCTAGGTACGGCGGGGGGCTAGCTAAGGCTGGTGGTAACACAACCCTGACTAATTGTGTGCTGTTTGGCAATGGGGGCGATAATACGCTGATAGGCAATATAACCCTGAATAACTGCCTGGTAGAGGCCTCCACCAGAGGCTTTACCGATGGGGGCAACAACCAAACCACTACCAATACCCCTTTTGCGTCCACCTCCTCAACCCAGCTCAACAGCTGCTCACCGGCCATCAACGCAGGAACCAACTCAGCCACCGGACTCAGTGGCGTCACCACCGATCTGGCCGGCAAGCCTCGCATCGTGGGCGGAACCGTCGACATGGGTGCCTATGAGTATCAGGCGAACCCCACGGTAGTGACTATCACCAACCCCACCCTGAGCACCACCCGGGTGGGACAAGCCTTCAACCAGCGCTTCACAGCGGCTGGAGGCAGCGGGTCCTTTAGCTTTAGCGTAGTCAGCGGCACCTTGCCTGCCGGTTTAAGCCTAGCCACTAACGGGGTCCTGTCGGGCACACCAACCCAGTTTGGCAGTTTCTCGCTGACGGTGCAGGCTCGGCTGGCTGATGGCTGTGTGAGCCAGAGTAGCGTCTACAACCTGCTGGTGACGGCTGGTTCGATTCTGTATGTCAAGCCGGGTGGCAGTGGTTTGGGTAACGGCAGCAGTTGGGCCCATGCCTCCCCGGATCTGCAGGCCATGATCAATGCCCCGGGGGTCGAGCAGGTATGGGTAGCGGCCGGAACCTATAAACCCACCAATAATTCGGATCGCACCATCAGCTTTGGGTTGAAAAACGGAGTTGCAGTCTATGGAGGTTTCGTGGGGACCGAGAGCCGCCTAACACAACGTCCGGCGGTCAACCCGGGCAACGGTTCCAGTAGCGTTTTATCGGGTGCGATTGGAAGCACGAACAGCTACCATGTAGTTTATAACGGTTCAGGAATCAACCGCACCGCTGTACTGGATGGCTTTGTGATCACTAATGGAAAAGCTGAGTCTTTTTATAGTCATTACCGGTATGGTGGGGGCATGTACAATAGTGGCAGTAGCCCCACGGTGGTCAACTGCAGCTTTCAGCAGAATACGGCGATTGAGAGTGGTGGGGGGCTCTATAACGAAAACAATAGCAACCCTATCCTGATCAACTGTAACTTCCTGAGTAACGAAGCGGCATCATCTGGAGGTGGCATCTACAATACAGACAGCCCCCCTACCCTAATCAGCTGTAGCTTCCAGGGTAATACTTCTTTTAACGGTGGGGCCCTATACAACCGTAACAGTAGCCCAGCGTTGACCAACTGTAGCTTTCAGGGTAACATAGCCTCTTCCGCGGGTGGGGCCATATTTGGTAACAGTATGTCCACCCTGACTAATTGTGTGCTGTTTGGCAATGGGGGCGATAATACGCTGATAGGCAATATAACCCTGAATAACTGCCTGGTAGAGGCCTCCACCAGAGGCTTTACCGATGGGGGCAACAACCAAACCACTACCAATACCCCTTTTGCGTCCACCTCCTCAACCCAGCTCAACAGCTGCTCACCGGCCATCAACGCAGGAACCAACTCAGCCACCGGACTCAGTGGCGTCACCACCGATCTGGCCGGCAAGCCTCGCATCGTGGGCGGAACCGTCGACATGGGTGCCTATGAGTATCAGGCGAACCCCACGGTAGTGACTATCACCAACCCCACCCTGAGCACCACCCGGGTGGGACAAGCCTTCAACCAGCGCTTCACAGCGGCTGGAGGCAGCGGGTCCTTTAGCTTTAGCGTAGTCAGCGGCACCTTGCCTGCCGGTTTAAGCCTAGCCACTAACGGGGTCCTGTCGGGCACACCAACCCAGTTTGGCAGTTTCTCGCTGACGGTGCAGGCTCGGCTGGCTGATGGCTGTGTGAGCCAGAGTAGCGTCTACAACCTGCTGGTGACGGCTGGTTCGATTCTGTATGTCAAGCCGGGTGGCAGTGGTTTGGGTAACGGCAGCAGTTGGGCCCATGCCTCCCCGGATCTGCAGGCCATGATCAATGCCCCAGGGGTCGAGCAGGTATGGGTAGCCGCCGGAACCTATACTCCCGAAAATGCAAACATCAGCTTTGGGCTAAAGAATGGGGTAGCGATTTATGGGGGCTTTACAGGTATCGAAAGCAATTTGGCTCAACGGCCGGTGGTCAACCCAGGCAGCGGGCAAGCTTCAAGTAGCATTTTATCAGGCGCAATTTCCGGCTCGAAATGTGACCATGTTATCTTCAATTTAGGGATCGACAACACGGCTGTTCTGGATGGCTTTATCATCAGCGATGGAAGGGCTGACAGCTTTTTTAATTCTAATCAGTACGGCGGGGGGATGTACAATAGTGGCAGTAGCCCCACGGTGGTCAACTGTAGCTTCCAGGGGAATACGGCGACCGGTGGCGGAGGAGGTCTCTACAATGAAAGCAACAGCAATCCTACCCTGATCAACTGTAGCTTCCTCAATAACTCAGGTGAAAGTCAACTTGGTGGTGGCATCTATAATAAAGACAGCAGTCCCCGTCTAATCAATTGTAGCTTCCAGGGTAATACGGCATTTAGTGGCGGGGCCCTATACAACAACAATAATAGTAGCACAAGTCTGATCAACTGTGGCTTCCAAAGTAATTCTTCTACTTCCCTTGGCGGAGCTATAGTTAGTTACAGTAACATGACGCTAACCAATTGTAGCTTTCAAGATAACGCCAATACGACTTCTGACGAGGAGATATTTATTGGCAGCGGTAATACAACATTAATTAACTGTGTCTTATACGGTATCGGTTTTAACAATATACGGCGCACTTTAGAAAGCAGCGTGACCCTGCGCAATTGTCTGGTAAAAGACTCCGAGATAGGTTTTACTGATGGAGGTAACAATAGAAAAACGACTATCAATCCTTTTGTGTCCACCTCCTCGATCCAGCTCAACAGTTGCTCACCGGCCATCAATGGGGGAACCAACTCCGCAGCCGAGCTTAGTAGTATCACCACCGATCTGGCCGGTAACCCCCGCATCGTGGGGGGAACCGTCGACATAGGCGCTTATGAATATCAGGGTACTACAAACGTAGTGACCATCAGTCCCGTTTCGCAAACCATTACAGCGGGTCAGGGTGTCACCATTTCGGCGTCGGGTTCCGATACATATACATGGTCGACGGGACAGACCGGAGATCGAATTAGTGTCTCACCTACCACCACTACCGTTTACTCTGTCACGGGTACATCCAACGGCTGTTCGACCGTTGCGACCATGACTGTAACTGTGCTTCCAACGGCAAGTTTGGTCAATAACGCTTCGGGCACCTGTGTGGGCATAGCCAGCTTATCGGTCAATAATTCATCCCTAATCCAAAAAGTAGAATGGTATAACGGCTCAAGACTTGTTTTTACCAGTCAAGCTCAGAACATTACGACTGGAACGACAGTGGCAGGGAATGGTGAACCAGGTTTAGGGGCAGCCCAGGTGAACAATCCTTCTGCCGTTTTTGTCGATGGTGCAGGAGCAATCTATGTAACAGATAAGAACAATGCACGGGTCATGAAGTGGGCCCCAGGTGCTACGACCGGCGTAGTCGTAGCAGGAGGTAACGGAGCAGGATCAACATTCAGCCAACTCAATCAACCACACGGTATTTGGGTGGATGAGTCGGGAGCAGTCTATGTAGCTGACTTCTCGAATAATCGGGTCATGAAGTGGGCCGTAGGAGCCAGTCTTGGTCAGCTGGTTGCAGGAGGGAATAATGCCGGCGCTGCCAATCATCAACTAAATGGCCCTGCCAGCGTCTGGGGAGACGGTTCTGGCGCAATTTATGTCGCCGATGCCAGTAACCATCGAATCATGAAGTGGTCTGCTGGCGCCACTACGGGCACTTTAGTGGCGGGAGGATATGGGCAAGGTAGTAGTACCTATCAATTAAATTTTCCAACCGGGGTGTTTGTAGATGGATCAGGAGCCACCTACATAGCAGACCGGAATAACCATCGAATCATGAAATGGCCTGTCGGACAAAGCCTAGGCCAAGTAGTAGCAGGGGGAAATGGACCCGGCTCCGGCACCCATCAACTGAATTCCCCTCAAGGTGTGTATGTAGATGGGTCAGGCGCTGTATATGCGGTTGACCAAAACAATAACCGCATCCAGAAGTGGACTAACGGAGCCAGTTCAGGAAAAACTGTGGCCGGAAATAGTCAGGCAGGCTCGGCATCCGATCAACTGAATTTCCCCTATAGTGTGTCAGTAGATGGTGCGGGTGCTGTATATGTGGCTGATCATAACAACAATCGGGTCCAAAAATGGGCTTCGGGAGAGTTAAGTTCACAATATTCGCCAACGGAAGCAGGTAGCTACAGGGCGAAGGTTACCGATGTTGATGGTTTTACGGTCACTACCAATGCTATCGATGTGGTTGCTTCGCCCACGGCATTCATTACTCCCTCAAGCACTACCCTGAGCTGTGCTAGGCCCACGGTGACTCTGACGGCAAGTCCGACCAGTGATGCAACGTATGCCTTCAGCAATGGAGCGAGACAAATCGATGGAGGCAACACCGCAACCGTTGCAACAGCTGGCACCTATTCTGTGACAGTAACAACCGGAAGCGGTTGTCAAGCTGTAGCGAGTGTAACCATAACGGGCGATAACCAAGTGCCTGTCGCCACCATCACCCCCGCCAATGCCCAGCTCACCTGTGCCCAGCCCAGTGTTGAACTCACCGCCACGGGGGGCAGTACCTACCGCTGGGACAACGGAGCCACTTCCCCCAAGCGCACCA
>NZ_BAAGWE010000018.1:0-45565 GCF_054780515.1 Larkinella harenae
TCATTACAACTATAATCGGCGTCACCGGTCATTAGGCTTCATTACCCCACAGGAAAAGTGGGAAATAACAATAGCTCTGACTCAACCATTATTAGAAAATATGTCCAACTAATCAGGGGCTAAGACAGAACCACAAAACAACCGCATAAGGCTCACGAGATAGGATTAGCGCAGTCGGGTCAGATTTTGGAGCATCAGAAGTAATCGCTTACAAATGGTGGTGAATTCAATGATTTGATCCTGAATAAGTGGACGCTCCGAAATCAGAGCAGGCTGTTCGTCGTTCATGCCAAATAACCATTCAGGATTAACGCCATATACTTTCGTCCAGTCGTAAATCAAGTGTAATAGGCCAGCTGGACTCAGGGCATCTGGTTGAGAACTTACGAATGGAACGGGAAGTTGAACCAACCCGTGGAGTTGAATCAACTCTTCAAGGCGTTGAATTAATTTAGGACGGTATGCTAACCAATCGTTTGGGTCAGGAAACCTGGGAACTTGAAAAGGCATAAGCAATACTAGTTATATGAGGTATTACAGAGTAGTTACTAATTGTATGTTCACGGCAATAGGTCTAAAATTAAAAAGCACCAATGGCAGAAGAGCTAATTCTGTCACGCTTTAAATCCGATAGGAAGTAAGCTGTTTTTAATTTTGTAACTAATCGCCTCAAAAAGGTAGTATTGATGTGTCAACTTGGATAGGTTATGGTTACAAAGTTAAAGTATTTCTTAACGGTAACTATGATACGTCAAAAAAGTTCTGTTATGAATCCCTAAAAATTGTCGATTACACAACTCAATAAAGGGTAGTTTTCCGACATATGGTTTCGCTATGCTGTAGAAAGAGGAGATATCAGCTTATGGAAACGTGGCTACTTACTACCAAAAAAGCATTAGGTAGTGACAGGGCATTGCATATTCTTCATCCAAAATGACCTTCCACTACTAAATATTAATAGGGATTTAGGCGTTTTAAAAGTGGATTTGCACCCATCAAGGACGATTTCCGCCCGCTGATGGACTCTTTGCCTGTATTGAATAGTTACTTAATGGCGATCTAATCCTTATTGCTTCAAATACCCAACTAGATCAGAAAAATAGCCTATGCGAACTCCGGATTGAACGGCAAGGCATTGCGAAAGCGTGTAGCGTTCACTTTCAACACTCCCCAGGTCGGTTTTCAACGAACGAAATGAATAAAAATTGACAGCCTATTAACGTAGGTAATTTCTAATTGTTAAAATAATAAAAAGCAATTCGCTTCTCCGAAGGAGGAACAAGGATCAAGATCGAAACGGGAAATGACACGTACCCGTTGGGCGAATTAGAATTAAGTACATAGTTCAAATCCGGTAAATATTCAACAAATCGCAACATGACAGATAACTACAGATAAACCTGTTAATTGTTTAACCAATCAATTTATCCCAGCGCCAGACCTTGTCTCAACTTTTAAATAAGTGTTTTACCAATTGTAAAAAGATTATAAAGAGCAAACGTTGCCAATGGGTGTTAAGGGTGCCTCTCAGAAGAATACCTACGGTTCCTACTAACGCATGAATCCATTAAAAGTTTTACACAGCTACTCTTTTCACGCGTTTGGCTTGAAAGTAATAATCAACTAGAACACGATAGGTCGTTAGCGAATTTTGCCCGTGACCAGCCAATGCAGTCGCTAGTCACTGAATAAGCTTCCGCTACCTTTTGGACATCCCGCACCAGGATTCACTTGGTAGATGGTCTCATCATCGGCTTGATAAAGGGCTTCGGCTAATAAAAAGGGGGTGGATCAGCCGGATCATTCCGTTAGCGGATTGACGGGTGGCCACTGCTTTCCTAAACCGCAAAAGAAACTTCAGTTGTTGGTACAAGCTCCAGGCTTCAAACTCTTTTTCGATACGCTGCATAGGTTCCGGTAAAATTACTTTATAGAGGACGCTCTCAATTCGCTGGGAATAATCAGTTGCTCATTTTGGGCCGGAATAAGACCTTGCATGATGGCGTCGCATTCCAACCGAATCCGTTCAAAATTTAAATCGGGGTCTACATCAATATAAAACGTCGGCAAGGGGCGGTTGCCATCGTCAGGAAATCGGTAACGGGGAAGTTTAAGACGGGTATGAAAAACCGGTTCTTCGGTTTCGGCCAAAATACCCAAAAATTCCCCTTGTTCCAGCCGGTTCAGTTCGTGCGGTTTGATGAGCTGTTTGTCCTGAAGCGAATACGAAACCCCCTGGCTTTGGGTTCCGCTTTTAGGCTCGAATCCCACCGGATTGCTGCGGTTCTTACTTTCGTTCCGTTGCAAACGTTCTTCTTTGCCGAAAAGCTTGCTGACGTATTCACCCGTCTCAATGTTCGGATTGCGGCCAAACAACTGATAGTTCATGTTACTGATGATGGCATAGGCTTCTTCTTTCCCATACGCTTTCACCATCTGCGAAATATCCTGCGCCATGTAAATCGTGGCCACCTCGTTACTACGGGCGGTGGCGGGCAGATCGGACAGATTAGGAATGTAACACTGAGGACCTTCGTCCAGCAGCACCATGCTTCGTTGCTTGCCCGGATTGTTTAGCTGTTTCAGGGAGGCGGTAATGATCAGGGAAACAATCGGAGAAAGGGCTTCAATAATATCCTGTTTGGTTCCGATGCACAGCAACTTGGGGTGGACCGGGTCATTCAAATTAATTTCAAAATCATTCCCCGATAGAACCCAGGCCAATTCCTTGGTATTTAGCCGGCCAATGGCATTCTGGAGCGTTCCGTACTGTCCGGCTAACTGTGCCTCGGCTTTGGTTCGAATCGCCGTGCTGACGCTAGCGACAATCGTTTTGGTTTCGTAATTCGTTTCCAGTAACCCAATCAGGCGGTGAACCGGGTGGCCTAAAATCAGATTGAGCACGTGCGGAACGGTGCAATAGTCGGGGTAATGAATTTTCAGGTACCAGATTACCCCGGCCAAAATGGCGATGGCGGAGGTGTCCCAAAAATCCTTTTCCCGAATTGCTTTGCGATTCAGGGTGCAATAAAAGGCTGAGGCAAACTCATAGGCGTAGAATTGGTAATGGATCAACTCCGGTTTAAGCGGGTTAATGCGGTGGCTGCGTCCCAGGTCCACAAAGTTCACAATGGCCAGATCGACCTGGCACTCGCTTCGGCTATAATGCTGGTATGCATACTGGGTTAAGACCGGAAACTTAAAGTCAAACAGGACGCCCGTGTAATTCTTGAAGGCTGCCTGTGCAATGATTTGTTCTGCAACTGAGGCGGACTTCCCCGACCCGTTTGATCCAATGACCAGCACCCCGCGCGCGGGATTGGGAATGTTTACCCACGTGCCGTTGGCCCCCTGAAAATTGAATGATTTAGGCGTATCAATTTTCTTTTTGTCAGTCGGTAGATTGGATTGGACCGGGTCTCCTTTCAGCGCGTAAGCTAAAAAGGGCGTGGTGATTAACACCCCCATAAGCCCGGCGGCCTGCCCGTACAGACCCGTTGGAAAGAGCTCGGGTTTCAACAACAGGCATGCGCTCAAGGCGTACCAACCGCCGATGAGGCGTAATTGTAGTGGCGTGACTTTCCAAATGCTTTGTTTTCGCTTTTTTCGGGCCAGTTCGGCCTGCAATGAGGGGTCGGTCAACAGAAAGCAAGTAGCCCAGACGCTCGAAAACAGCAGACGCATGAAAACCCCCAGCTTAAATACGTGCCGGATCACCAAAGGCATAAACAGCAGCGGGTCGGCGTACACGGTTAGTTCCAGGCCGATAAGCCCTAGCAGCAAAAAAGTGGCACTCCAAACGCCGATTCGCAGTTGATTTGTTACCATACACGATGCGGTAAAATTGACAGAAGACGAACCCGCGGGCCAGCCGCCCCGAAGCGGTACCTTCCCGGCCATGGTCGCCGAGCCCAGAAACGCAACCAGGCCAATCAACGGGTTTTGAACGCCTTTTAAGGGCTTTACGAATGATTGATCGCGACTCAAGGGATACCATGACCGTACTTTAGGCCTAGTTTCCATTGGTTTCCTTCCCGAATAAAATGCTGTTCAAAGGTTTTAACGGCGCCATCCAGATAAGTAGCCTGCGCTTTGACCTGGGCTGAATCGGCTCCCGAATAGTGCTGTGATACAATAGATAGCTGGCGTAACCGGCCGTTACGGGTTTCCCGAGCGAAGGTGTAAACCATGAGGCCGGGAACCTGTTTAAAGGCTTTTAGCAGGTGCTGCGAGCAGTAGGTGTCCAGGTTTGCGACCAAGGCCACGGTATCTCCCGTAAAATACTCATTGGCGTCCTGGTAAACGGCACGGAGCACGGTTTGTGGCTCCGAAAGGGGCGGCTTGAGGGTGGCTAGAGGCTTTTTCAACCAGCACAGGCCAAGCGCGAAAAGCAGGCCGGCCAGGCCCACAGTGGTCAGCCACCGACGGGCCTGTTGACGGATTACAGCGAACGAATTTTCCATCCGGTTAAGGGGTCTTTTTCTAGTAGGAATACCGAATCTAAATACGTGTCATCGGCGTAGGTCAGCGTACTGTGAACGCGTACCCGGCTGGAATCCTGGGCGTACTCCGTTTTGGTCCATCTGAACCGTTGAAAGCGGTAGTTTTTAGTCAATAACGGCGTGAGCTGGAGCATTGAGGGATTGGCATTAACCACATACCGCGAGGCCAGATCCCATTGTTTGGCATTGATGCACTGTAAATATACCGCACAGATGTGCTCCGGGGCGTTTGGCCTGGTTGAACACCCCAGCAACAGGGGTAGCATACTGCCCACCAACACGATTCGTTTCATAGTTTGATAGTCGATAGGGCGTTTCGTTGGAAGTTGCGTTCCCGGATACCGTCGACGTAGTGTTGCTCCGGGGTGCGGACGGTGGCCTCCAGCAACAATTGATCGCCCTTCTCGCGCAGCCCGGCGGCCTGAACGTAAAGGTCATAGGCTGCTTTCTGATTGGCGATGCGTTCTCCAGTGGTGAGTCGCAGTCCCTTTTCTTCGGTTCCGAAGGCGCCTCCGCCCGGTAGCTGTCCCCCAGCAAACAGGCCGTAATCCAGGCCCGACCCATTTTGGAAAGACCCCATGGCTTCCTTCCAGGCATCGGCCAGCGCCCGGTTTTGCATTTCATCCACTTGCTCCTCAATTTCTTTTCGCCCCTTTCCAATGCCTAGGTTATTGTAAATCCAATGAGCCAGGTTCTGGGCAACCCCTTTGGTGATACCACCCCCGGCCAGCGCACTGACATTCGCCATGGCATTGTCATTGTAGGTATTCTGAAAATTGAAAGGGTCGTCGAAGGATCGAGCGTTAACCAGGGAGGCTAGTTGAAACAAGCCCTTGTTTTGGATGCGCAGGGGCGTGCCTAGAATGGCGCCCTTGACGGATGCATTGATGGCCTGGGCTTTTTCTTCCAGGTCGTCTGCCATGTGATAATACACCAGGGCCTGCTGAATTTTTCGTTTCTGCATGGCGGTTTGGAGTCCGTAGATTTTTTCGATGGTGCCCCGCTTGGATTCCGCGTAATCGCCCAGGTGATGGACATCCCCACCGTTGACGGCGGTCTGGCCTTCAAAAATGTGGTTGTAAAGGTCTCCGCCCGAAGAGGCCTTGAGGGGCGCCTTCTCAATGGCTTCGTGGATGGCTCCTTGTTTCCATTGGAGCACCGGGACATAGTTGGAGAGGGGACTTTGGCACAGGTCGGCGTATTGCTCGAACGTTTGCATATCGGCGAAAAAATTACGCTTGGCGGCAATTTTGATGAAATCGTCCGCCGAACGAAGCAGGTTCTCAATTTCAACCTGGGTTTCCAATAAAGCGTTGGTGTTGACCCGGGTACCGTTGTTAATGGTGTTGCTTTTTTGCAACTCCCCGATTTGTTTTTTGGATTTATCGACGATGTTCTTCAGTTCGATCAGCCGCTGAATGGCCGTTACATCAATCGCAATTTGGGCGTGGACGTCGGCGGGCTGGGCTAGGATTCCTATCACGCCCAAAACGCCCATCAGAACAAATTTCCAGTTCATGTATAACTTAGTTTTTAGTTGATTTGAAAAAAACGGGGTACCCATCCTGCAGGTCTACCTGGGAAAGCTGTTTTTGTCGTTTCCCCTGGGTAACCGCCTGGGCGATTCCGCGCGCAGCGGTACCGCTGATCGCTCCTACCACGCCGAACGCAGAGCTATACTGAAGTAGGGAAGACGCATCCGCCACGGCTTCGTTGACGGTCGTGCGACCCACCTGGCGTATGTTGTCATCGATCTCGTCATGCTGGTAGGCAACGCCGGTCTGGTAATCGCGGTCGACGCACATGAGATCCACCGGTAGCAACTGGCCTGCGACCAGGCGGGAGGGAACCTGAAATTGCATGCGCCCGTTTCCCAGGTAGGCAATGGCGGTTAAAATGGTATTTCGGGGAATGTACACACCCGCAAAGGTGACAGCCTCCGTGGTGCGAAAACGAACTTTGCCCCGGGTGCGGACCGCTTGTTTGCCATAGGCTACCGCCGGGATATACCGGTGATCGCCGGACGGCGAAGCCGCTACCGACTCCGTTATGGAGGTTTTAACCACCCGAAGGGTATTGAACGGGTCTTCCGGGGGGCTAATTTGTTCGGTGGGGGTTGGGGAATATCCTTTTTTTCGAACCCGTTTCTTGGTGAAAGCGGCCCCAGCACGGACGGGTGCTGGGGTTATTGGGCTGGCACCCGAAGGGGGGAGCAATACCGGGTCTTTTGGTGGTTCTGCAACCAATGGTTGGCGCCGGCTTTGACCCAGGGGTTTGTACTGAAAGCGTTTGGCAATGAGGTGAACATCGTCGGTGACGGATTCCCCATTGAGGTTTTTTTCGTTGATTTCTTCCTCGATGGACGCTATCAGGCTGGATTTGCCCGCGTTAGTTTTAACCGTCTTGGTCAGGTTCGGGTCGCCGGGTGTTATCCGGTTTTTCCGTAAGCTGGAAGTTATATGACGCAGCCCGTATAACAAGCCAAAAATCACCAGCAGGGAAATTCCCATGATCTGGGGCAATTTGTTTTGGGTCGAAGGTACAGGGAGAATGGGAGAGGAGTCTTCCTTTTCATCCGGTGGCGGGCTTGCCGGGCCTTTGTGCGGTGGTTTGTGTAGCCCCAGTAGGGCCAGTAGGTTGTTTTTCATGGCCGTGAGGGGGTAAGCAGGGGTGCATCCTTGATTTTTGTTGAGGGAATTTCGACCGTAACGATCCGTGCGCCGACCTGTTCCCGAAAAATGACTTCGAGAAATCCTTTGTCGGTGGTGGAATACAGCGGCAGCGCGTAGTAGAAGTCTTCCGATCGCCCGGCTTCAATATGGGCGGGTTCCCGGCGGTCTACCGGCGCCATCTCCTCGTATTGGGGGGCTACTTTGTTGTGCAGCCGGCGCGCGAGCTTCTCTTTATAGGTAAATGAAACGAGATCGACCCGGTACCCGATTGTCGTGGTATTCCGGACCGTAAAGCGGATGTAAGTATGTTGCTCGTCGTTGAAGAGCTGGACACATTCCATTACCATCCCACCCGACGACTGTTTTACCGAGGTATTCATTCGCAACGTTTTCATGGCTTCAAAAGGTAGATCGGATGAGGTCAGGGTCGCGGGGGCCGTTTTGGACGGAGTGGAAGGGGGGGCGGCGGAAAGACGTCCCGTTTGGCGGTAATCATAGAAATTCTTTTTTGGTTTTCGGGCGAATTGGAGGTAGCCGGTGAAAAGTGTTCCACCCGCCTGCACCAGCAGGGTGGTCGGTTCGGCCCGGTCAGTTAGGGCTTTTACAAAAAGCAGCCGGTCTTCGACTTTTCCCAGGTAGGCTTTGGTACCCAGGTTCACCAGGCTGATGGGTTCATCAAAAATGAGATAGCTTGTTCCGTCGAGGGGAACGCGGATGGTATCAATTTCTTGGGCCTGCATGCAGCGGGATAGCAGGGTCAGGATCAGCAACACAAATCTTTTCATAATTCTTTCACCTGGGGCGTGTAATCCATGAAGTTGAACTCTTTGATCTGAAGGCCAAAGGGATTATCCTCCGACCGGTACGTTTGCCGCAGTTGAAACCGGGCGGCAATTGGAACCCGTTGCACCTCGTCGGGGTAAATCACTTTTTGTTGCGTATAAACTGTACCCGTATAAGGTTCTGTTGAAACATTCACCGTAATGCTGTCAATCTGCAACTCGGTGCGGATGTTGTAACGGTTATAGTTTTCGAGTACTTTTCCTTCCCGAAAGGTTTGGTAGATGGCCAGGCCATCCTGCCGGTTGATGAGCTTAAAAGCCAGGTCAATGCGATCTTTGTACGTTTCAGCATCGTGCGAAAACATCAGGCGCATGAAATTCTTAATGTGGTTTCGGGCTTCGTAGACGGATGGGGTGGCGGTGGGTGACTCAACGGCCGCGGCCGTTCCTTGATCGGATACGACGTAGACGGTTTGCCGTGCTTGGGCCAGGGCCGTGGAATACGTCCACGACCACCACGCATTCGAGATAAATAAAAGGAGGACGGCAACCAGGGTAATCCATTTCAGCGCCGTAAAGGCTTTGCTGAAACCGACTGCCGTTCCCAGTTTGTTTTCCATAGCCATAAGGAATGCTGGATTGATTAGGTGGATTCAACAACTTGATGTTGGGGTACTTCCGGCTCTTTTTTCGGTTGATTCCGCTGCCGGTTATAATTCTGGTAGGCCACTACGCCGGCGGAGGTTCCGGCGGCCACATAGCCCTGGGCGGCCCGCAGAAACGACGCACTGGCGTGTCCCCCGATGTAAAAGGACGTAAGCAATGGCACGCTGAGGTACATGAGGATAACCACCCCATTCACCACCAGCAGATCCAGCACCCCCGCGGCTTCTTGCAGGCTGGTGATGGGACCCAGGTTGGAGGGAATTGAAAAGTGAGTAATAAAGCCAATCATCAGCGCATCGAGGATGCCTAAGGTCAAGGTCCAGAGGGAAGTGGAAATAAAAATTCGAGCCCAATGACCGAGAGCACCTCCAAAGCCGGGGATGGTGGCAATGGTAAAAGCGATGGGTCCACAGGCGAGGATAAATCCCATCAGCATTGCCCGAATGCGTTCAATGAAAATGCGAATAATCATGGCCAGGCCATTTTCAATGGCCAGCACAATCCAGGCGAAAAAAGACGTCATATCATCAAACGGAATTTTGACATCCGAAAAGGGCAGGGATTCCGAGTGCTGTTTGAAATAGGTACTTTCCGACAGGGTATTGAGGGTTTTTAAAATATCCGTTCCGTCGCCGGAAACCAGGTTCGCCAGCCAGAGAGTTGCCTCATAAACCGCGCCTACTACCGAGCCATAAGCCGCCAGACCCAGCCAGATAAAGATCACTTTAATCATGCCGGACGGATCAAAGCGCATATCGCCGAAGTACGTTTTAGTCAACGCAATAAGTAAATGCAAAAACAGCATGAGGGGAATAAACGTGAGCAGCTTGGGAACCGAGGTATCAATCAATTTCCCCGCCGACGTAATAAAAGTTTCACTCAGGGAAGCCGCGCTGGCCTGCGTCAATACCAAAGGGAATACAGTCATAATTCACCGGATTTTTTAAGTTCAACAAACTGTCGGATTGCCGCATAAATGTCCCCATCATACGCTTCCGTGAGCCCGCGTAGGGTGTTGCGTTCGTCGGGTTTGGAGGTCAAAACAGCCTGTACCGCAAACGGAACTTCTAGCCGGAAGACTTTGCCATATTCACCCTGTTTGATAAAAATTTCCCGGTACGTTTCCTTCAGGGCGAGTGATAAAATCTTCTGTTTTTCGTGCTGGGTGAAGGCCAGCGCTTTGCCGACCGTTTCAACCTCCTGGGCATCATTGTGACGCAGGATGTATTTGGTATCGGCATTGACCAGAATGGCTTTGCCAATCGGGGAACGCTGAATTTCGTGAATACCCTGCGTAATGATGGTCATGCTCCCTTTGTTTTTCCGAATGGTGCGGTACATCAATTCAATGAAGTCCGTCATCGTTTCGGAGAGCATCGACCAGGCTTCATCCATGTAAATCCATTTACTGATGTCGGGATACCGGGCCAATTGATCGGCCGCCAGTTCCGTGATCAGCATGCCGATTATTGGGTACAGCATGGGGTTACTTTTGATCCGTTTCATGTCGAAAACGATCAAGGGATGCCCTGCTAAATCTTCGTGCTCGGGAGCGTTCAAAATGTCCTTGTATTGACCCGTGGCAAACGGTTTCAAACAGAGCAGGAAGTCGCTGAAGTTGAAGCTACCCACCTGTTTTTTGAATTCATTTTCGGGGGCCGTTCCTTCGATGTAATCCAGCAAAAATTCATAAAAACCCAAGAGGGTAGGAGGGAGGCTGGCTGGGTTTACGGCCTGGTTATACTGCTGGTAATAGGTGACAATTAATTCTGTAAGAACGGAGCGTTCCGACTGGCGGACCGTCCCCTCTGTTCCCTTCCAGATGACCAGCAACAGGTTGGTTAAAAAATTGAGTTTGTCGTTCTGCATCGAATAGGTGCCGTCCGACTGACGCGGGACCAGAAAGGGATTGAATCTCAAGGGCCGATCCGGATCATATTCAAAATACCGTCCGCCCAGTGCCGTCGAGAGGCTTAGGTAGGTGCCCCCTACGTCAATGATGATTTGGGGTTCACCCCGCTCAAACCGCTGCAGCAGAAACCACGCCATGGTAAAGGACTTGCCGCTGCCCGTCGGACCAATAACGAGGGCGTTTTGATTCTGTAGGTCGGTGTTAAATAGGTTGAGTAAGACCGGAACGCCGTTTCGGTCACATAGCAAATCACCCCGCAGGGCTGAGCGGTATTGGGTGACAAAATTCAAGTACATCGCACCGTTGTCACCCGACATGACCAACCACCGGTAGTTTTGATTGGAATTGCCGGGCGCATTGGCTATAAAGAGGTTGGCTGTATCCAGACTTTCGATGAAACATTCCGCTGAGCCCATGTCCCGGAAGGCCGAAACCGCCTTCTGGAGCTGGTAATCCACCTCCGTTTCATGGGCCGAATGCAGAATCAGACTGACATTCGCGCTGACAATGTTTTTGTTCTCTGCCCGTACCTCCCGGGTGAAATCCAGCAGTTCCTCCCGCTTGATCATGTTGTCCTGTGTCATCATAAAATCCAGGTTTTTAATCACCTTGGCGGTCGTATCCATGCCGGAAAGTACTTTTTCCCGGTTCAGGATTTTGAGGGATACACTGAGCAAGTGGGGGAAGTACAGAGGATGCAGCAGCGGGTACACCCAGGGTGACATGATGGTTTGTTTGTTGGGCGCAAACGGTTCCATCGGGCTTCCCTGGCCACTCAGGGTCACGATGTTGATCCGCTTTTCGCCGAGGGCTGCGTGGGTCGTTGCCGGTGCAAACGTCCGCACGGCATCCGTGGGCTGGTGATCGGGGTCAAACTCCAGGTTAATATATTGCAAATACAAGTTCTGCAACTCGTCATTCGTCAGCCGATTTAGCGAAATGCCTTCAAAGGACGCCAGGGTGCTGATGAAATCCTGGGCTAGGTATTCAATCGCCGACTGCCGTTGCTCCAGCTGATCGAAGGGGTTGTTGAGGACGCTTTTTCCCATTGCAAAAAAGGTGTTGGCTGCATTACGTTCCCGCTCACCGAGTGGCCCCACCGACAGAAATAGGTACGCCCGGTGCAGCAGGATGGGGCGCTCTTCAAAATGTTCCGTTGTGCGGTTATGGAAATAGGTTTTATCCTTTTTGCTTGCCTGATACGCTTTGTAATAAAAGGCATCAATTTTTTGAACAACGGTACCTTCGGGCAAGGTTTTCAGCGCATTGTAAAGCAACGTATTGAGAGAGTCATACTGGTGCGCCGTGAGCTTTTCCGTTTCGATGCCGCCGACGGCAAAACCAACGGCTACCCGACCATCCTGCAGAATCAATTGATCCGATTCGACCGAGAATACCGGCACCACGGTATCAATGGTTCGTTTTGTTTTTGCCGTGACCATGTACTTGCTTTTGTTTGACAATAAAATCGAGCTTCTTCATGTGGACCTTTTTCGGCTGAAAAAAGTAATAGGAGATTACACTAATGAGAAAGGATGGGTGCTTGTGCTTTAAACCGTACTGAACCAGGCCGATGTAGAACGAGATTCCGAGGAGGGCTGCCAGGTTCCACCAGGAACTAACCGGAATGACCATGCGGAGTAGGCCAATCAGAAGCATCATTCCGAAGAACAAGCCCAGCACGAATCCCAAATCGCGGATCTCTATGCCCAGAATCAGGGTTTTTTGTTCCAATGATTTTCGTACCTCCATCCGGTTAGTTGCCGATTGTAAAACCACCTTCTGAACTGCCTCCCACGGATGACGTAATGTCCTCAACGATTGTGTTAAATCCGTACCACAAGATGGCTCCGATTACCAGCATCAAGAGGTTTCGGCTGGCGTTGGGTGAATTAGAAATAAAACCGGCGACAGTTCGGATTAACCCGACCACCATCAGAATAATAAAGATGGCATTGCCCCCTGTCTGAAAAATCTTACCAAGATTCTTAAGGGTTCCTGTAATGCCGCCCTGGGCCATTACGTCCGGAGCTAGCAGCGTCATAGCCGTGGTGACCAGGATAAAACCGACGGTCCTGGTTACGTTGTGATGTGCGTTTTTTGACGTGATCAACATACTACTTGGGGTTAAAATGAAACGTGAATGAAGGGATGAAATCAATAGGTATTAGGGTGAGGGTTATGGGTTGGGCAATAGCGGGTTACCGCCGTACGACTGCTTCTCCAATCCAGGTAGAATGTCGGCGTGTTTTGTTTTTTAACGGGATTAAAGCAGCGTCGGTAACCCCGGGGCGTTTACCCCTTCAATCGGTTGTCAAAGAATGGTTAGGGAACCGCATTGGCCTCCGCCGGTTTGGCAAACCGTTTATCTTTCAGCTTTTTCATCCGGTCTCGTACTTTACTTTCTACTTCGGTATTTATTAGGCTGATGCCTTTTAAGGCGGTATTCAGTTCCGTTAGTGGAGGGACTGATCTGCCTGCCAGGGATGATGGATAAACTTCTTTTGGGGCAGATGTGCTCGGCTTCTGTTCCTTGGCCGCTGGTTGAACGGGCTGAGTAGTTTGCGGCACAAAGGTTCCTGAAATACTGGTCAGTGGGTTGGGGGGGGATGGTAGCTGATGGAGGGGTGATTGGAAGAGGGAATGTCCCTTTTTGTCGAGTCGCCCCCCGGGGTTTGGGGTAAATTGGTCGATGACCTGCCTGCTTCTTGTATTGTCTTGCTGAGCCGATTGGTGGCTAATCAACTGATTCCGTAAGCGGGTAATGTGAACGAGTCCTTTGCCTTTTCCGGGATTCCCTTCTTGGTTCAAAAGGATCCCTCCCTGGTACTCTACGGAAAGGCCCCAGACAAAACTAAGAAAGAAAAAAGCAAATAGGATTACGCCAAAAAAATTGTATTTATTTCCATGAAAAAATAATACAAGATTGTCTAAAAAATAGTACTCACTTGTTTGAGAAATAAGCATACTGCAACTTGTCGCAAACAAAGGTCCCCATTGGGTTAATCGTTGGGTATGTTTCATAACTAATAGCGTCAATAGGACTGTTAATGCTACATTTTCTACGTTTGGTAGGGCAATATTAGTAAAAGTATTCCTAGACTTGCAACGGTATTGGCGAACTAATTTTCGATTAAACGAGCATCGCTTAAGTAGTTTTTTTATTCGAAAAACAGAATTAATAATAGACAAAAAATTGAACAAAAAAATGTTTGAAAATTCAACCGAAAACTACTTAAAAAATGTTCAATATTCTGCCCTAAAAACTATGTGTACAAGCAAAAATATTTCACTTTTCGCACCACAGATTCTCGTGTTTCACTTAGCCATATGACGCTATGACTCCTTTTGAAAAATTCAGACTACAAATAGACCTGACCGAATACGCACAGCGTCAGGGATGGCAGATTGACAACAGCAAGTCCACCCAGACAGCCACCGTCTTAGACAAAAAAGCTCAGGACGTTACGCAGGATACGATTGTCGTTTACAAGGGGCCGGAACACGATTATTTTTATACGCCGGGTTTCCCCAGTGAAAAAGGCGATGTGATCCATTTTGAACGGTTGAAAAACGGGGCGGACTGGAAAGAAATCCCTGAAAAACTAGCGCGCTATGTTGCTAATCTGCAAACCGAGCGCTCAGTACCTAATTCCAACGCTTATTTCAGCCCCAACGAGGCTTTTCAGGTTACCTTCAAATTTCAGGAATTAACTAATACCGAATACCTGGAACAGCAGGGCCTGCGCAAAGCCACAATTTTCAGCAAAGAATTTCAGGAGCGGATCTTTAACCAGACTTTTAGCTATAAACAGCACCTGGAGAATGAAGTTCGACAGTTGAGTCAACAGATGCCCCTCTCCGGGGAAGATCAAAAAGCAATTCGGGACATGGGGGCCGGGAAATACTACGCTAAACCGTTTTGGGATCAATTGAAAACAATCCAAATGCATTACAGGGATACCCAGGAACTGCCCGCGAATTTTCTGGAAACCCTGCGCAGCACAAAAGGGGATCCGGTGCCGGAAGGCGCTACGGATCGCATTCGGGTGAATACCGCCTTTCCTTTGCGCAACGAAGCAGCTGTCGTGGCGGTTGCCAACTACAACGAGAATGGCCCTCCCACCGATCAGCCTAAAGCGAATGCCGTTTGGACGTCGAAAACCGATTTTGACGAGCGGCCCATTCAGCAGGTGGTCATTCACCAAAGTCCATTGCAGGCGCTTGCCTACCATCAGCTTAATCCCCCAATAGACGGGGAAAAGCGGCTATATATTGCAACGGCGGGTCCCTTTACGGCCGAACAGCCGGTACTCGTGGATAAGCTCATCAAGGATAGTCAGGCCCCCAAAGTAGTAGTCGCTCTAACGAACGATCGCAGCGGAATCCAGCAATCGATCAATCTGGCTGGGACAGTGAATCTGTCGGAGCAAAGCGAAACCCTGCAGGCCCGCTTAGGAGTCTATGACCGCACCGATGCCAGGCTGGTGGTTACAATCCATCATCAAGACCATTCAGAGGGGGAGCAGCGAATGAAAGCGGTGATGGACCGATTCACGAATGCCATCAATAAAAACATTCCGGAAGGAGCCGGAACAGAAGCCCATGCCGTCGTCGTTCATCAGGGCCATCGAACCTCCGCCGTCGAAATTTCTTTTCCGGCTATTCGGGAGAACCTGATCCGGGTCGAAAAAATCCTCATTCAGGAACGCGGCTTGGAAAATCAGTTGGAGGTGAAACGTCCGTCCCAGAAGGATTACAACGAGGATTTAAAGCTTGCCACTCCCTTTATAATCGCTCACCGGGAGAAGGAGCGGGATTATCCGGTCGGCCGTTACGGAAAAGAGCTGGAAGCTTACCACGCTCTCTCTGCAATAGCGAAGGAGAAGGCACAAACTGCTCCGTTCGCCATTTATACCGAGTGGAAAGACGGGACCGAAGTCAAAAAAATTGAGCTAGCCAGGTACGATCGGGACCAGGCAAAGGTGGTTGGGCAACCGGAATTTGAAAAACGGGTTGAACAGCAGGCTCGTCAGCAGCGGGCAGCACTCGCCACCACTCAGGCAAGGGCGGGTGATGTAAAAGTGATGGATTCGGATGGAAATACCGTAGCTAAAACCGAATTTCGGGTAGAAGCAAAGCAGGGAGGGCTTTCCACCGTTCAGAAAGAGCAGCGTTTTGACCAGGACGAATTGCAGCGGGAAGGGAGCAACGGGAAAGAGTTGCAAACGGCCATGAATAACGCGGTGACCGACGCCACCAACCGGAGGGGCGTTAAGACTGAAAGCACTAGTTTGCAGGAAACCAAGGCTGAAGGGAAGCAGGAACAGGAGAACCAGCGCTCTCTATCCAGGTAAGTGCGGCAACGCGGGGAGAGAAACACCGTACGTTGGTTTGTTGTCGGTGTGTAAAGCCGAAAAGCCGCTGAATCCAGGCATCAGAAGCGCCGCGGTGGTCTGCTGGGTGTATTACCGCTAAGGTGACACCCTTTTTCCATCAATTTTCGGCCCTAATTTGGCGTTAATCAAAAAAATAAAGTCCTTCGATGAGGTCTTATCAACTTAACTGAACCCGAATCCGTCGGTTATATCCTGGTTTAATCGGCCACCTGGTGGATTCACCGGGCTAAAAGCGGGGTAGGCGCATTTCCGTTCGAAACGCTTTTTGCGGGTTGTACGCTACGTACGGACCTAGGTGGGTTGTAGGATTTAGCTAATTCGAAACGAGATAAACGATGATATTACCGAAACAAAGAGACCCTCGATTCATAACGCTAAGACGGGGTGGAACGCTAACTGATTGTGATCATCGGTTGTTGGCCTTGTGGGCGGCTGCGTGTGCTGAACACGTCCTGCACTTGATTGAGCAGGCCAATTCGGACGACAAACGGCCCCGACAAGCCATCGAATTAACGCGGGCCTGGGTTAGGGGAGAGATTCCGATGAAACAGGCGCATCAGGCGGCGTTTGCGGCCAATGCCGCGGCAAAAGGAATGCCTGAGGCGGCTAGGTTGGCTGCCCTGGCCGCTGGGCAAGCGGTGGCAGTGGCTCATGTTGCGGCCCATGAACTCGGGGCCGCGGCCTACGCCATCCAGGCCATTCGGGCGTCGGTGGCCGAAAATGAGCAGGAAAAAGCGGGGTGGGCAGAATGCCAATGGCAGCGGGACCAACTTCCAGAGGCTGTTCGTGCGCTCGTGCTCGATGATCAAAAAGTAAGAAATCACCTTTGTTGGTTTGCGTTCCATTGCTAACGTTCGATGGGGGTAAAAACGTTGGGTTTGTTTCTATCCTACAGCGCTATTTTATGGCCCGGCTGCTGGGATAAACCTACGCAGACCGTGACCCGAAATACACGGATCTTACGGTGCTATAAACCAGGCGATACCGTTTTGTATCCTTCGATCTGGTTGCGGTTTTCGGGATGAAGTAGAACAAACGCATTGCCCCTATTCGATTCAAGAGGCTCAGCTAACGAATCTGTACCTGCCCAGCCAGGCCACCTATTGTCAACGGATGGATACAATTGATGTGGATAAAATCAGGCCAATTAAGTCGCGTTCAGCAAAAACCATTACCCTAATTGATTTAAAAGGGAGAACCCACCGGTATGGAGGGGCGAGTGTCTTTAACCCTTAGAAGTAAGCCGTGAAAATTATGTTTTACCACCGGGCGGCCCCGTCTACTTTTCATAGGTGCACTTTTAAGGGGCCAAGGCAACATCCTTAATTTCTTAGCGGTTTTAAACGAAGTTTTCTTCTGATCTCATCGTTTACAGGAACTCCTTCTTTGTACTAACATATAGATACGGTTTTCCTGTAGAGTCCCTCAGTTCTCAAAGCCCTTGGATTGAAGACAGGCAAGGCGTTGCATTGATGTATCGTTTTTTTGGTTGTAGGCCACGGTGGGCGTGCACAGACGTCATTAATCTTTAAATCACCCAAGCCAGTGTGACTATCCGATGCTCTCTTGGTCCAATAGCAAATGGGTCCTCAGAACCCAGACCGGTCACTTCAACAAACGACACGATACGTTAATGAAAAAGCTACTTATTCTTCTCTGCTTATTGCTCGCTGTATCCACGCATGCGCAGACCTTCAAGCCCTTTAAAGTCAATCTTTCACTTGGGTTTGCCAGCACAATATCGAAAAACCCTTCCGCCGGGGCTGTGTTTTCCCTTGAGCCTAAATACGGAGTAAGTGATCACTTGGATCTTGGATTACGACTCGAATCAGCAGCAATTGGGACTTCAATCTACATTAATGATGTTTATTCCCAAAAAGCAGATGCAAAAGCACTGAATTCAGGTGTTGTTTCGGCGACCTATCTAGTAACGCTTGGGTCTATCCGTCCTTTTATCGGCCTTGGCGCTGGTATTTACGGAATCTACGGAACCACTATCACGATACCCAGTGATCAAAATCAAACGCCAACCAGGGGCGAAGTAGGTAGCGAAGCTAAGTTTGGCACAATGCTGCGAGCCGGTTTAAAGGTTGGACATTTTACAGCAGCTGTTGAGTATAATGGCATCCCTAACTCCAAAGCCTCGTTAAGCCAGACAACGATTGAGCAAAAGAACAAATACATCACCTTAAAAATCGGCGTGGATTTTGGTGGTGGCCGGCGTTAATGAAAACGTTGGCTGAATAGGGAGATGGCTTCTTTTTCCGAGCATAGCCTTTCCATAGGGATAAATGGTTACTAAAACGCACCCAAAGACTTGGTTGAACCGCTTTAACCTGATGCTATGTCACCAGTATAGGTTGTACGGGCAAATTATACCTGCTTCTTACGTTGGTAATAGCGACGGGCTTTTTGGTGGGTGCCGCAGGCTTCCATGGTGCACCATTTCCGGCGATGGTTCTTGGTGGTATCCAGAAAAAACCAGGCGCAGCCTCCGCACTGTTTAACCAGGTTTTGGTCTTGCGTAGTCAGTAATTCATAGGCCGATAAGCTAAAGATCCAAATTACCTGCTGAAGGTCTGTTTGGGGATGTAGCCAGCTTACAGCCAGTTTGCTTACTTGCCGATGAAACCCTCGTTCGGCCATGGCCTCGTTGATGAGCTTGTTAAAAGCTTTCATTTCTGAAGCCGTAACCTTCCCCAATCCCCCGTTTACCAATGCACTGAATACGGTCAGCATAGATTGCCTAACCTGCCGGGCTTTGAGCAAGACACGCTCAGCGTGCTCGGGATTATCGTCGGCTAGTTGCTCTAAAGCCGCTAGGGTATCAGCATCCAGCAGCGATAAACGACGGGCCAGGATCAGCAGATCCGCGTACCGGTGCAAGCGTTCCACGGACTCATCGAGGTCCAGGGCTGTGTTGACAAAATCCAAACAAACAGCCCCTCCGGCTAGATCCATTTCGGCGATTGTACTGACTTTCGGCATTGCCTTTGCGTAACTAAAATTTTACGGGTAAAACAAAGTTAGACGGTTTATTGTTGCATCCCTATATTCATACTGTTAAAAGTCATTTTAAAGGTAATAAAATGGGCGCAGTAATGGTCTCAAGGGTGTGGCTTGTGTTAGCGTACGTCGCCATCTACTTTGTGTGGGGGACTACCTACCTGGCTAATCTGTATGCGTTAAAAGCCATCCCCCCCTTTATCATATCCTCCCTTCGCTATTTGGTAGCCGGCTTGTTACTAGCTACCCTTGCTGCTGGTAAAAGGCAGGTGTTTCCGCGTGGAGGCATGGTTCGTGACTTGGCCATCAGTGGTATCCTGATGCTGGTCGGCGGGTCAGGATTGGTTGTGGTAGCCGAGCAGTATATCACGTCGGGCGCTGCTGCGGTGATTGTCGCGACTGAACCTCTTTGGTTTGTTTTGCTGGATTCCTCCCGTTGGAAACTGTATTTTAGCGATAAAAAAGTACTTGCTGGTTTACTCCTTGGCTTTTTGGGTATCGTTCTGTTCATTCACTTTGCACCGGTGCGCACCCTGGATAACATTCCATCAACAAACTTGCTTTTGGGGACAGCCATTATCCTGGTCGGGACCATCCTGTGGGTAATTGGAACTTTATTTACGGCGCGGAGAATAAAGCCGGGGAGCTATACGCTTTGGCATCCTACCATTCAGTTAATGGCGGCCGGCTTTTTTGCTGGCTTGATCGCCTTGGTCAATGGTGAGTGGAAAGGTTTCGCTCCGCTAGCCGTGATCTGGCCCGCTTGGGGTGGCTTAGCTTTTCTAATTCTATTTGGTTCCCTGATTGCTTATCTTGCCTTTGCTTGGCTGGTTACCGTCCAGCCGCCCGCGCTGGTCAGTACTCATACCTACGTCAACCCCGTTGTCTCTGTGCTCATTGGCTGGCTCATGGCTGGCGATCCATTGCTGAACAGCAATGGATCGCCCTCCTTGTGGTCTTGACGGGTGTAGGTCTAACCCAACTATGTACAACCCATAATAGGGGGTAGGAGAACCAACATTCTTTGTTGGGTTCTCCTTCGGGCTATCCTACTCGTCATTTGCTGTGTTTTGAGTAGCCTGCCGAGCGGCCCTCCGCAGCAGGTGGCCATCCTGATTGGTATGCAATCCGATGTATCCACTTTTTCAATAGGGGAATTTTAGAATAACTTGTGAGTCTTTTGAAGGGCATAACCCTCAGTCTATTTAATTGCTCCTTTAATCGATGAAATTTGAGCAAACTGTCCTAGAAAATAAGCAGGCAACGATCAAAAAGATTAATTATAGAAAACGGTTTTGGTGTACAAGCTTTAATAGGGGACATGGTCGTGGTATTGAACACAAAGCTATTTTTAGTTTAACTCTGGCTTTCCGCTCCATAAACGACTCGAAAAAATGCATCCACCTTTTGCTGATCTTCTGGGAAGTTGTAAACGGCCGTAATTTTACCATCCTCAATTTTCCAAAGGAGACAGGACATGGTATTCAGATTCACAACACCATCCAGTGAGCTCCAGTTATGATGACAGTCAATCACGTAGTGTTCATTGACACCCATGACAATTGGGCTGGCTTGAAAAGCGGCCTTTCCTAATTGCGTGAAATACGTCATCACTTCAGGTATTCCGGTTTTTACCCCGCTTAAGGGATGATCGCCAGGAATATGCCATTGAATCGTGGGAGAAAGAAGCGTTTCAATGGCCGATTGATCGTTTGCCGCATACGCTTGAAAAAAACGGTGAACCAGTTCCAAATTGGGATGAGTGCTCATGGGAAATAAAGTAGTGTGCTAAACAGAGCGACAAAGCTACGGGACACTATCTTGGGAAAATTATGCACAAAGGACTAATTTTTGTTCGTATCGGCCATGGATAAACGACACGTAAACTGTGCCTCCCTCATTGATCAGACCACTACCTCGTTCATTCTTTATCATCAACACTTAGGTTGTTTTCATTCCGATTGGCACCAGCACGAATGGGAGCAACTGATCTATGCTGAGCAAGGCTGTATCCATTTAAATGGTCAGGGGAAAGTCATTCTTATCCCCAGGGGGTTTGGGGTTTGGATTCCAGCGAATACGGAACACGAAATCTGGTCGGACAGTCCGCAGTTGCACATGCGGTCTCTATGCTTCCCCTTAACGCCTAGCAGTGCGCCGGTGACCCCGTCGATAGCCGTGTTTCCTGTAACGGTTTTGCTCCGTGAAATGATCCGGTATACTGAAAAATGGAGTCAGAGTGACCAGGATAATGCACAGGCTACAACATTTTTGCGAGCGATCCACGATTTGCTGCCGGGCGAGGTCGAGAAAGCGATCCCGGTTTATTTCCCTTCGACTACCTATCCAAGACTAGTGCCAATTCTTATTTATATCCAAAGTCATCTGTCCGAGCCGCTAAATTTTCAATGGATCGCCCGCGAGTTTGGCCTATCCGGGCGCACGCTTTCCCGGCTTTTTACGCAGCACTTGGGGATTTCCTTTATGAATTATTGCAAGATAGCCCGAATCATGAAAGCCATAGAACTCATTGAAATGGGGAGCGAAAACGTGTCGCAGTTAGCCCTGGATGTGGGGTATGAGAGTCTGGCTACGTTTAGCAATAATTTCCTGGAAATTTGCGGTCATCGTCCCTTGCATTTTATTCGGGGGAAACGAGGAGGATAGCTATATTCAGCAGTGATCCAGTCCGAAGAATGGTACTACAATTTAATTGGCGATACTATCCAGGAAGAACCGTAAAAGCATTGGATGCAAGAGAAAATCAGAAAGAAATTGACAATACATCCCAACCAGGTCGGTGAGTTCTAAAGCGAGTTTGGTAAAAGGGTTAGCTAACCGACTCGCCTTGCCGGGGAATCACTTTAAGGCCTGAATTCGACCAGCGATATCATCGAGCCGCTCGAAGAGAGCAAAAGCTTTTTGGCGTAATTCCGACCTGCTTTTTTTGAGGTGTCCTATTTTTTCAATAGCGTATTCGACGTCTTTCTGGACTTCATTCACTCGCCTGGATTCATGTTTGATACCCGCAAGGTGTAAAATCTTCTTATACTCCAGCTGTAATGCCTTGATTGGATTGCCGATTGGCTTCCCATCGAAAGCTTCCAACGGCAATTCAACCCGGCTGCCGTTAGAACTAATCAGTAAGGCAGACTTTACAGTCAGACCGTTGGCAATAAGTCCGCTTAGAAAGTCAAAATGCTTTTCTAGGTCGGGTGTTTGATAACTAAATGTCTTTAGATCATCAAATGTAATGTGAAGTAGCATGAGGAAAGACGTTTAGCGGAAATGTATACAACAAAAGATTGGACTTTAAAGCTTCATCGAAGATCACCCAGTGATCGAACGGCCCTATACGTTGAGTGAGGAGTTCTCGACCGGTTACGTTTTCAATGGATTTAAATGAACTCTTCATATCATCAGGGCCAAAAAACAGCCAGGCCGACAATGTTTGGGCTTTGATGGCATTCCTTGGGAATGCCATGTTCGACCCGTAATGGGAGGCACTTTAGTCCAATTAGATGGGCAAGGTCACCGACAGAGTAAGTCAATGATGCTTTGCCAGAACAGCATTTAACGCTCTTAACCCACGGATAACAACCTCAGCTATGAGTAGCTACATTTGCATGTCGTTTTAATGAGATTAGAGGATGCAGAAACGTAGGCTGTTGACACCTGAATTTCTGCCTTCATCGGCCAATACCGTAGCAAAGGTACGAGCGAAGCGGACGGGTCGAAGTTGGGCCGGTAGAATCTCGTTGGAAGCAGAGCATGTCTTCCGGGCCTCAGAATGCTATCCGACGCTTACGGCAGCCGGAGTAAGCTTGTAACAGCCACAAAACAACCCAATGCTACCGTTTGATCTTGTGGTTGGGTGCCAAAAGACTGCCCAATGCAAAGGGTACTAAGGGAATTAAAACCAGCAATAGCCAGCCCGTTACTATGAAAATCCGTAAGACAAAGAATAGAAATGCCTCGAGTTTGTTATGGAAGTTAAGCGGAAGTAGCTTAGCCGTTCGTAGGGAATGAATCATTATTTATAGTCCTCTCGTCCTGACACACATTGATCAAAAGTACCTCCGATTCTATTGGGTATCGCTACCACTTATCCGGCTGACCAGTTTATACATTATAAACTGAACTATGGAGGTAACCAACTAAGGTAAAAATGTGATGAAAAACTTTTGGAAAACGGCCCTGAAAAGCGAAGCAACGGCTGAACCCGTCGCAATTGGAGAGAAATGAGACGGTTTTTAGCGCCAGCGGTGTGCGATGCGCTATGGGATAATTGCCAGAGAATGGTTCTCCTTAAACGGGGTGTTTTCCGAGGTTTGGATCAAGTAAACGAACTTGATCCAAACCTCGGAAAACACCCCGCACTTGTATGCCTGAGACAGTTGCCAGTCAACTTGTCCAGGCTGTAGGGGGGGGCACCTACCTGTTTATGGCTTTGGACGCCTTACCACCGAGGCCGTGAATGCTAATAACCAGGATTCTGGGTAATTTTTTGGCCGAAGTTTGCATCAATGAACTTTTGAGGAATCGGGAAAAGGCCGTTTTTATCCTGAATCGTATTGACGGTTGTTGGGAAACCATTGTATTTTTTAACCCGCTCAACCAGTTTGCCCATTCGACAAAGGGTTAATCGACGCGGTTCTTCTACGACCAATTCGCGCAACCGCTCATCCAGAATATAGTCCAAATCGACCTGAGCGGCCAATACGGGTTTGGCCTTCGCCCGGCTACGGACTACGTTGATATCATCAGCCGCTTTTTGCCGGTCTCCTTTCCGCAGATAGGCCTCGGCCCGGAGTAGGTACGTTTCGGCCAACCGCATCATGGGCCAGTCATTAAAAGTGGTCCCTTTTGCGGCTCCGGCCAGGGATAAGCCTTCAATTTTCCGAAAGGCAGGATAAAGATGGTACAGCGTATCCAGGTACGAATGGTACTTCACTTCCTGACCGTAATACTTTGACGCTGGATTGTTGTAGTACCACTTTCGGCGAATGTTGTACCCTGAATTGCGGATATCAGCCGGATCATTCCAAATCCCGTACAGGACGTGATTACTGGGACGAATCCAACTGACGCCCCGTCCTAAGCTATCGGTCAGCAGCATCCCCGAGCTATTGTTGGGATCTTTCGCGTCAAAATAACGCGCTCCCCAGGCCCGTAACCAGGTTTTTCCATTGGCACTGGCCCCACCCGAGGTCCCACCTGCCGTCTGAAATTCAAATTGAACCACCCATAAATTTTCCTGGTTGCCACTGCTTCGGTTTTGGTTGCCGTCCTTCCAGAGATCCGAAAAAACATCCCCGGGTTGCGCTTTCTGGGTTCCATAACGCTCCGTCATCAGCTTGTTTCGGCCCGAGCCAATGACCGATGACGCGGCCGTGATGGCTGCCTCATAATTGCCCAGACTGATGTTGACCTCCGAGAGCAAATGATCGGCGGCATCTTTCGTGATCCGACCGGACTGGGGTTCGGTGACCGGAAGCCACTGGGCGGCAAATTCCAGGTCTGCTTTGGCAAATTCCAGCACATCTTTACGGGAGCTCCGTTGGTAATCAACCCGGGGCTCCGTCGCCAATTTGTCCGCAATGACCACATCTCCATACAGGTTGGTGAGTAGATTCAACGTGTAGGCCCGAAAAAAACGGGCTTCAGCGATGACGGCATTTTTCTGGGCCTCGCTGCTCCAGACTGCCGTGGGCCGCTGAGCATATTCGATGATGAGGTTGGCGCGGGGTAGCTCTGTGGTATACGCCCAATCCCAGAAATAATTTACGACCCCGTACGTAGGGGTGAGCTGAGCCTGGTAATCCCGTAATAAAACGTCGCGTACGCCAATGGAACCGATATCCGTTCCCAGGGACAACGCCCACCAGCCATCCGCACTATTCAGATTAATCATCTCCCGCAGCCCCTGGTGAAGCGAGGTGATGGCGCTTTGGAACCCTGCGTTATTGACCAGTACATTGTCGGACCCCAGGAAACTGATTGGTTTTTCGTCCAGAACGGACTCTTTGCAGGATTGACCAGCCAGCAGCAGGAGGGCCACCAATCCTGTTTTTAAATGAGAAAGCAATTTAGTATGCATGATAGGAGGCTAAAAAGTGGTTAAAAACTGATCGATGCACCGGCCGAAACCGTGCGGGGGACGGGGAAGGCATTCCGAGCGCCATCCCCCGTTTCAGGATCCATACCCTGCCATTTGGTGAACGTGTGCAGATTTCGGCCACTGAGGAAGAGCCGTAGACTCGTCATCCGTAAACGACTGGCTACATCCTTCGGTACATCGTACGATAAGGCTACTTCCTGGATGCGGGTAAAGTCCCGGCTCTGGAAATATTGATGACCGTACGGATTGGTATAAACCAGCGAGGAGCGGGTATTGGATTTGTTCTCGGGTGTCCACCAACCCGCATCCAGGAAATTGGCCGCTCGGCCGGGGTTGTTTCCGTTCCCGAATCCACCCGCTGACGGATCCAGGGCCAACAGGTTGTTAACTCCTAACCAGCCTTGTAAGGCGTTGATGTTGACCATCAGACCGAAGTTTCGGTACCGAACGGTATTGACGAGGTTCCAGCGGTATTTGGGTTGGAGCGTGCCCAGCACCTGCCGATCATCAGGGGTGATTTTTCCATCGCCATTGGCATCCTGCATCCGGAAAAACCCAGCTTTTTGTCCAGTTGGAAGCTGATCCCCTTCCTGATAGACCCCGTCCAGGCGGTAATCATAGGCCACGGAAATGGGCTGTCCAACGAACCACCGGTTGTTAATGTCATTGTCTTCGACCCCATCGCCATTGGCGTCACTTTGGTAAATGTGGACAATACGGTTTTTGTTGGCGGAAAAGACGAGCGTGCTGGTCCATTCCAGCGGACCTGGCTTTAGATTGACGGAATTCAGGGTGACTTCGACCCCACTGTTGTTGGTAGCCCCGATATTTGTCAGAATGGATGTAAAGCCGGTAGGGCCGGGTAATTGACGCGTCAGCAACAGGTCTTTCGTGGCCATGTTGTAATACTCAACGGTTCCCCCCAGGCGCCCTTTGAATAGCTCAAAATCAGCGGCAATGTTGGTGGTGGTCGTCGTTTCCCACCGCAAATCAGGACTGGCAATGTTCAGGGGAAATAAGCCCGTCGAGGTCGTGCCACCATCGCCGTATACGTATTGAACCTGCCCCAGTTTGGTCAGCGATTGGTAGGCGGAGATGGCCTGATTGCCGACGGAGCCATAAGAAGCCCGCAGTTTCAGCAGGTTAACCGCCGGCAGGGATTTCATAAAGGGTTCATCCGAAGCGATCCAGGCCAGGGCAGCGGACGGAAACAAGCCAAATTTGTAGTTGGAGCCAAAGACCGAGTTCCCATCCCGACGGGTGGTGAACGTGAATAAGTAGCGGTCCCGGAAGCGGTAATTGAGCCGTGCCATGGAGGAAATGGCATCGACCTGTGACGCCCCCAGTGTCCCCCCCGGATAGGTCACCGTTTGAATTCTGGCCAGCGTAATGTTATTCCAGTTGTTTGCATCACTGGAACCGGTAAAATCGGTTCCGGAAGCAATGATGGACTCGGCATAGGCTTGGTTTCGACCGTACAGCAGGGTCAGGTCGAAACCGTGGTTGTCACCAATCTGGCGGCTGTAGGTTAAAATATTTTCCAGCACCCAATTTTTGTTGAAATCGGTTCGGCGACTGGCAAACCCCGTATTATTGATCCCATTGCGTTGATAGATTGGCTGAAAATCATTCAAATTGAACCAACGGTAGTTGGGCGAATAATTGATCCGGTACGACAAGCCTTCGATTCCTGGAATGTTCAGAATACCGTAAAAGTTGGCGAACAGGTTGCGCTGAAGTTCCTGGTTTTTATAAATCAGGGCGTTGTAAAGAATGCTGCCGACCAGACCATCTTCATTGCCCAGCGGTTTAGGATCATGCTGGTTGCCGTCGACCCATACATCGTTAAAGGGCGATGTCCAGAAGGCGACGCCCATATCCGCCGAGTTGCCCGATAAATCCCGTTCCGTATACTGGGCATTGATCCCAACTTTTAGCCAGTCCGTTATTTGATTATCCAGATTGACACGAACGCTGGTCCGACGGGCGTTGTCGTTGTAAACAAGCCCTTTTTCGTTGTTATAGTTACCCGACACGTAGTAGTTCGTTCGGGCGGATCGGCCGGCTACACTCAAATCCAAATTGTAGATTCCGGCCTGTTGGGAGGCTATTTTGAAGGGGTCAATCCGATTCCCTGCGGCATAATTTCTCGCTTCCGTAGCGGTTAAGTAACCGTCAATTTTTGCGGGGTCGGCATCCAGGCCACTTTGTTTACGCCAATCCAAGGTTTTTTCGATGTAGCGTTCCGGCGTCAGCAGGGTCGGCGTGTGGCTCCAGCTCGAACTACCGTAATAGGTATTCAGGCGGATGGTAGGCGTTTCAGAAGTCCCTTTTTTCGACGTAACGAGAATGACACCGTTGGCGGCCCGTGCTCCGTAAATAGCGGTAGCCGATGCATCTTTCAATACCTCCATGGATTCGACATCGCCCGGATTGATGTCACTCAGATTTCCTTCAAAAAAGATTCCATCCAGAATGATCAACGGGTTGTTACTGGCAGAAATGGATCGTTGCCCCCGCACCAGGATTGTACCGCCCTGGCCCGGCCGCCCGTTATCGGTAAATTGTACACCGGCCACCCGGCCCCGTAATGCCTGCCCAATGTTGGTGTTTGGCACATTCTCGGTCTGCTTTAGATCCACTTTGGACACCGAGCCCGTCACATTCCGACGCGACTGGGTACCGTAGCCAACCACCACCACTTCATTCAAGGTTTTATCATCCACGAGCAGTGAAACCGTTAGCCGACTCTGGTTTTCGACGCTGACCTCTTTGGCGGCATAGCCGACAAAACTGAACACCAGGGTGGCTGGGCCATCGGGTAGAACCAGACTGAATTGGCCCTGACTATCCGTGGTGGTGCCGCGTTGAGTCCCTTTGATCACAATGCTAACACCCGGTAACGATTCGCCTTTGTCGTCCGTCACGGAGCCCGTTACCGTTCGATCCGCTGCTTCCGTTCCGATACCGTTCAGCTCGCTTGATGGGGGAGGGGATAAATGGAGCACAGCCTGCTGATGAACGGATGAAACCGGAGCGGGGCCTTTTTCAGGAACCCGAAGGACCGATCCGGCCGGGGGGGCGGTAGCGATCAGACGCATCGGGCGATGGGTACAATCAGTCCCGCTGCTAGCCTTGGCGAGGGATAAACCCGCAGGAAGGCTTAAAAGGCAGAGCTGGAAAACCGCAAATCGAGTCAATTTCCAGCCTGGATGAATACATGAATTGGGCATACGTTTAGTGGTTTTGGGCGAAGGGTAAAGGGAGTTCTCCACGAAATGGGGAACGGACCCATTTCGTTACGTGGATCGGGCAATAAACGCTTTTAAAGATCGGTTAACCACGAAGGCCTACGAAGACGCGTAGGACAAGCGTTTTATCCGTTCAGGGACTTGTTGTTGGGCATTTTCTGATCGGGTTGATGAACCTGAACGTCGGTGAAATCAGCGGTTTCAACGCAACACCGCCGGGACAATTCATGCCCATCACCTGTCCCAGATCGGTTCCAGCATCGTACCGCTGACCGTCCTTAGGGTGACGAAAAGCATACGCAATCGCTGTACGCCGGCTCCTTGGGGTGACCGAAAGCCCCACCGGACCGACTCAAAGCGCCGGACAGCCGGGGACGGTCCCGGCTGTCCGGTGATTTTACTTTTTGACGATGAGTAATATACGTTTTGGTTATGTCCTTCAATGAAGAAATTTCATTCCGCCTATTGAGGGTGAGCGTGCGGTTTGTCGTCGTACGTGAGCAGGCTCGTCATCCGCACCACATACGCTGGGTCCGGATTTAGTAATTTGACGCGAAGAGAATGTTTGCCTTTGGGAAGTTGGTATTTCCAGAAGAGTTCATGCCGGCGTAGCCGGAAACTGGTTGGCAGCTTAGCCTTCTCAACAAATTTGCCATCAATGTATAACTCGGCCTCAAATACGTGCACATTCGCTTTGTCATTGGCAATGTCTACTTTTACGGGTTCGGCAGTTCCCCGAAGTACAAAACCAATGCCTTCGATGTCAAACGAATATTCCGTGGAAAGCTCCTTTTGAATCGGTTTCACGCTAACGGGATAATGCCCGGTAAAGCCTTGCTCCAGGCGAACGGCCTGGGGTTTTTGAACGGCCAGCGTGACTTCATTATCCGTTACTTTACCGCCGTTTCGCTCAATGACCTGCAACGCATGCTTCAGACCAATCGCATAGACATCATTCAACGACATAGTTGTATACCGGAAATCAACATCTTCGGCTTCATTTAAGCCCAATTTCCAGTAAGCCGGAATTTGATCATACCCGACCATCGTTCCCAGGATACCGCCGGCTGACGAAGGGTTGCAATCCGAATCCTGACCGCACCGGGTACTTATTTCCATGGTTTTGGTAAAATCCCCCTTTCCGTACAAAAGGCCAATGACAATGTAAGCCGCATTGATCTTGGCATCGATGTCGTAGGCGGAGAAGACCCCCATGGGGCAGCCTGCTTCGTCTGCCCATTTTCGTTGCACTTCAAACCAGGTCTTTTTCCAGTCATTGGGGTATTTCGCATGCCAGCCAATCACATCGTTGATACACTGATAAAAGGTACTCTGCGCAGGGATTGTTTTCAGAGCCTCCTTGACAACATAGTTGATGTCTTTCGAGACAAAAGCCAGGGAATACATGGCACCCACATAGACCCCCCCGTACCATCCATCGGCATAGTTCATGATGTGACCAATGCCGTCGCCAATTTTTGCCGCCGTATTGGGCATACCGGGTGCCATTAAGCCGGAAAAGTCAGCCTCAATCTGAAAATCAATATCGTCCGCGTGGGGATTGTTAAGCCAATGCCCTGATTCCGGCGCTTTCAGTCCGTTGAGAATGTTGTAACGGCCTACCTGATTGGCGTGCCAGAGCCGGTATTCAGAATTGGCGTAGGCTTTCGCATGGGCTTCGACGGGGGCATCTAATCCCTGTTTTTCAAAAACGTCGACAAAGGTGAGATCCATGTACAAATCATCGTACAGACTTGGACTGATCATCATCATGTGTTTAATGTACCCATCATACCACGGTATTTTTTGATAGTCATTAATCATCGTACCGTTGAATTGAAATTCCGTTGGGCCTCCGAAGGTGCAGCCAATCACCTGGCCCGCCCAGCCGCCTTTGATTTTATCGTGTAGGGCTGTTTTAGACATGCTTACGGAGGTTGGCGGTGGTTTGGGAGGTATGAAGCCAACGAAAGCAAGTAGAAGCATTGACCAGGAAGCTATTTTTTTCATGCTGGATTTGTAGTTAAAGGGTTACCGCTTGGGGTTAGGGTACGCTTAAATAGTAGGATTCGTGCCTTTCGGGCGTGGCGATGATCGGTTCAAGTAGTGTTACCGTTCCGTTCAAAAGGCCGTGACAATGAATTGGGTTAAGCCTCGCGGGCAATGATGAGTAAACTCAGGCCCGCTACGTAACAAAGCAACATAATATTCAGGAGCCGGTGGGTGGCGGGGGGAGCCTGGCGGAATTCTCGCCATACATAAATGCCCCAGAGGGCGGCAATGACGGTTGCCCCCTGGCCAAGGCCATAGGAGATGGCCGGCCCGGCCTTGTCCGATGCGATGATGCTGAACAACAAGCCGATACACCAGATGATACCGCCCAGCACGCCCATGACGTGGTTCCGACTTCCCCCCCGAAAATAGTCCGCATAGCGAAGAGGTTTACCCACAAAGGGTTTCCACATCAGCAGCGTATTGAATAAAAAATTACTGGCTAACACCCCAACAGCGAAAAACACAACGGCAGAATACGGGCTGAGTTTTCCAGGTAGTGGTTGCTGAAAATCAGGGAACATCGATTGCGCGACGTACTTGTAAAAAAGGCCCATTAAGCCACCACTAATAATGGCCAACCAGAGTCCTTTCTTTGAAGTGCTTACGGATGAATCAGGGTTTGATCGGTAGGCCCGCGCGTTGAGGAGAATGGCTACAACAATCAAAAGGACACCTCCCAACAGGATGCCCGCGTTGCCAACCGGCGCGTCCAGGTAATTGATGATGACGCCGATCACCAGGGCCAGGCCAACGCCAACCGGAAAAGCAACCGCCATCCCGGAGATGGAAATGGCCGCGGAGAGCAGAATATTGGATGCATTGAAGATGACGCCCCCCAGCAAGGCCGAAAACAGATTGTCAGAATCAGCCTGCGCCAGGTCGGCCAGAAACGGGCGACCGCCCGTTCCCATACTTCCTAACGTCATCGCTGAAAGCAACGAAAAAAGAACAATACCGAGCACATAGTCCCAATAGAATAGCTCAAAACGCCACTGACCAGCAGCTAGTTTTTGCGTATTTGCCCAGGAACCCCAGCACAGCATGGTAATGAAGCAAAAGACAACCGCGATTGCGTAGTTCGGAATGATAAACATAGACGGGAAGGGAGAAGGTTACGGTAATTCTGACGTATCAATCAGCAAAGGTAAACTATTGACTTCGCGCCAGTAGGGGAGGGAAGCCTGAGCCCCCATTCGGGTTACACAGATGGATGCAACCTTACAGGCAAAAGCAACCGCCTGCTCCAGTGGCTGTTTCGAGGCCAGGGCTACTGCGAGCGCGCCATTAAAACAATCGCCCGCAGCAGTCGTATCGATCGCGGTAACGGGGGGCGCAGGAATTAATTTTCCGATCTGTTCCGTTTGCAGGTACGCGCCTTTGTGGCCTAACGTAATGATGACATTGGATACGCCTTTATTTCGCAAGGCCTGGGCCGCTTTCTGGGCGGATGGTAAGTTGGTCACCCGAATGCCCGTCAACAGCTCTACTTCGGTTTCATTGGGGGTGATCCAGTCCAGGCACGCAAACAGATCGTCGGGCAGCAGCTGGGCTGGGGCGGGATTTAAGATAACGAGAATCTTTTTTTCGGCACAGCGACGAATGACATAACTGACGGTTTGCAACGGAATCTCCAATTGAAGCAGTACGATATCGTGTGCGTGCAAATCGTCAATAACCGCTTCAACATCTTTGGGCATCAAATAACTATTGGCACCTGGCGCCACAGTAATACAGTTTTCCCCTTTCGCGTCGACATTGATCAGCGCAACACCCGACGGGTGCTCCGGATCGGTGGAGGTATATTTAAGGTTGATCTTTTCGCGCTGAAACTGTTGAATAGCCTGTTTCCCAAAAATATCATTACCCACTTTTACCGCCAGAGCCACTTGACCGCCGAGCCGGGCCGCAGCCACCGCCTGGTTGGCTCCCTTTCCGCCCGGAGTCATTAAAAACTGGCCCCCGATTACCGTTTCGCCCGGTGTCGGCAATTTGTCGGCTTTAACGACCATGTCGGTGTTGGAACTGCCAACAACACAAATTAAAGGAGAATGATGCATAGAAAGCGATGAATTAATTGGTCAAAAATATCTGGAATAATTCATAGTCCTTGCTTCCTTTTTTCATGATACAGCGAAAGCTATGCGGTAGGAAATCAGTAAGAATGCCAGAAATTATGCTTATATCCCAGAAATATGTCCAAATAATGCTATTTTCTTTAGGTCATTTTAGGTAATCCTATGCTTTCCATTCCCACGCTTCACGTCCTCATTCATTCCCTGACCAAATCAGAGAAACGGTATTTCAGGCTTAGCACCACCATTCAGGGAGGTGAAAAAAGCTACCTGAAATTGTTCGATTGCCTTGAACGAAATAGCCAATTTACCGAAGACGTAAGCCGGGAACTGAATGCGAATTTTACCCCCGCTTCCTTAGAAACCTCGCGTAAGTATTTATACAAAAGTCTGATGAAGAGCCTTCGCCAGTTTAGCGCGGAGCAGGTGATTGAAGAGCAGCTCATGGCCTTGATTGGCGACAGCCGGATCTTGTTCGACCGTGGCCTGATCGACGCCAGCCTTGAACAACTTGACAAGGCGAAGACAATCGCATTAAAGTATGAAAAATTCATCTATTACATCGTCGCTGCCCGGCAGGAGATCCACTACATCGTGTCCCAGCAATTTGTTGGCTGGGATGAAGCAAAGCTGGTGGAAAAACAGGAGAAAATCGCCGAACTATTGCGCCATGAACTAGCGATCCAGCACCACGCATCCCTGTATGAGATTTTGTCCATGCGGTACTGGAAAACCGGCATCGTCCGAAGCCGGCAGGAAACCCTGCACCTAAATGACTTACTGTTGGAAGAACACCAGGTGTTGAGTTCCCAAACGATTGAGTCGTTTGAAGCCAAGCAACTCCATCTCCAGTTTCAATCGGCCTATTTCCTGATGACGGATAATCCCCAGGATAGCTTACAGATGCTGTATGAATTGGACACCTTGTTCCAACGGCACAGCCATTTGTGGGCGGATAAACCCGTGTATTACCTGCACGTGATCAACAATGCCCTCCAGACCATGCGTGTCACCCAGCAATACGAGAAGATGGAGTATTTTTTGGGGCAATTACTATCCCTGTCGACGTCTTCAGAAATTCTAAAGCTTACCGCCGGTTTTCAGGTGATTGACAACCGGTTGCACGTGGCCATTAGCACGGGGAATTACCAGCAGGCGAGTCAACTCATTCGTGACAATGCTGACTTTATTGAAAAAGAGGCTAGTAAGCTGCCTTTGCATATTCAAGTGCAACTAAAATTAAGCATGGCCCGCGTTTATTATCATTTGGGGAATTACCGCGAAGCGCTGCGGATTATCAATCAAATTCTGAATCAACCTACCCGGTCGCTGAGCCGAATGTTGTACGTGAGCTGCCGGCTGATGAACCTGATGATTCATGTCGGGTTAGATAACCGGGATTATATCTATTACGAGGTTAAATCCATTGAGGTAAAGTTAAAAAGACAGAAAACCTGGTTCCGGGTTGAGCAACTTTTTTTAAAGACCCTGAGACATTGGCTGAACAATAAACCTCTGACGCCTTTTTCCAAGCAATTTTCACTGCTCAAGAATGACCCTTTTGAGCGCCAGCTGCTCTTGGAAGTAGGATTGGAAGAGTGGTTTAAGAAAATAGGAGGCTTGCCTAACTAATTTTTTGAGCGCATAGATGGTACCCCGATAGAAGTACGTGCTGAACCTGAGCTGGTTGAGAACGACGGTTAGCTTAGGTAGGTTTTCCGGTTAAAGCTTCCCTAGCTGGAGGCTAAATGACGGTCGTAGCCTGCCTGGACCAGGGCTTCATAAGCCGCCCAAACCTCTGTGGGGATGGCCTGGGGGATTTGAAAACCCTTTTGGGGATACAACTGAATGCGTTGCAGGTCGCCTACCATAATGCTGATCATGTCATCTGGGGTCAGGTCAGGGCGGTTGTACTGACTTAGATACTCCTCAAAGGTATCCTGGGGGGAGGTGACGATTACTTCTTTCTGCGGCCATACCTTTTTGAAGGTAGCAAAGCTACGACGTTCCATGTAGGGTTTCTGGACCACAATGAACCGCTCTAGCTCCAGTTTGCGCTGTTCGAGCAGTTGCCGGGTAAATAATACATTTTCGCCCGTATTGCTGGATTGATTTTCAATGAGGATTTGCTGAGCTGGCACGCCCATATCGAGCGCAATGCGGGCAAACTGGTCCGCTTCTGGTTCTGACCACATGTGTTTTGTAATAACACCCAGCCCGCCGGAGAAGATGAGCAACGGGGCCCATCCCTCCAAAAAAAGCGCGGCCCCTCGTTGGGCCACGCGGAGGTCATGGCTGCAAAGGACCAGAATGGCGTCCGATTTGACCAGTTCGTGGTTAAGGTGGTGATAGTTCCACAGTGTGAGCGCCCACTGGTAGATCGACTCCGGCATTCCAGTCCTCTCTTTGCCCATCGGTTTCATGAATACAAGCGTGCTTTAAGGGTGGTAAAAACCCAACCCGGTTCTTCAAAAGAAGCGTAAATAAAAAGAAAACGATGGATGTCTGTCGGCTATCGTGCTAAAAAGTTGCCTGTGTATTCCTCAATCGCGCTGCGAAACGGGTTTCATGGCGTTTAAATCCGCCAAACGCACTTTGAGTACTTCAACGGTTTGCTTGTGGCCGGCGAAGGCAATGAGCAGGTGCCCATCATGTTCGATGACATGGGGGTAATCGACGTGCCGGCCACCCACCAAATAAAACATTTTGGTAAATATCTGGCCATCCTCACTAATGGAAATGGCCAGCGGGTCCCGCTTGTTGGGCTTGGGGTTAGACACCAGCACATACCGGCCATCTTTGAGCCGGACCCCGCTGAATTTAGATTGGGCATCCGGATAATTCGTACGAACGGGCTTGCTCCAGGTTCGGCCGTTGTCGGTGGAAAACGAACGGAATAAATAGCCACTTCTGCGGTTATCACGGAACAAAGCCATCAGGTTATTATCCGGTAAAACCCACCAGTTCGGTTCTTCGGCGGTCAAACCGTCGTTGGAGCCTGTAACGGGAACGGATTGCCATTGATCGATTTTAGGGTGGCCACCAATTAAAAAATGAACCCCCGTTTTGGCGTAATCATGGGTACGCCGGGTCATCATCCATTCCCCCGTCGGTAGCTTCTTCGGCGGGAAGTTGTTAATGGCATTGTCGAAGATTATACCGGCATCTTCCCAGATTTCCTTCTTTTTATTTAACCGAAAGGCACGGAGCTCAAGGCTTGGTCCAAAAAAATCACCGGCCTCGTCCAACGAATACAGCGCCAGCAATTCACCATTCCGCTGCCAGAAACCCCGGGCAATGTGCCGGAATCCTTTATCCGTCCGGGTGCCGAATAGGGGGGAGTCTTTTCCCGAATTCGGTGGCTCGGGTGTCAGAAACATCGGTTTGGTCCAGGTAAGACCGTCCAGACTGGTGGCGTATTTGACCCGCTGTCCGACGCGATCCTCAATGCCGGGACCGTCGCTCCACATGATCCAGAATTTCCCGTTATGATGAATCAGGTAATTATGCTGGTTGACGCCTTTTTCAGCGCGAACATCGCTGATGACGACGTGCTGGCTGGGCACTTTCGGAAGATTTTCAAAATTGATCCGGTGCGGATTATCGGGCACCCAGTCGCCGGCCAGCATCAATGATGCACTCGGGTTGGTTACCGGATGCGGAACCGTTGATGCGGTTGTTGGTTGGTCAGTTACCTTGGGTTGGGCCTGGACGGCGAAGGCCAATAGCGTACCGATCAAGGGTAGGGTTAGGCTTTTGGATTGAAAATACATGCGTTAGGAGGCAAGGGTTCAAGACTTTATTTAACAGAGTACGGTTTTAGCGCCCAACTGGACTAATGGCCGACCAATATTGGGTAAAATAATGGTGAATGGCCGTATTCATTGAAAGAAGGAAGAAGATGTGTGCCCTTTTTGTGCAGCCGGTAGACGGACCGGATAGAAATCGTACCGTAGAAGGTAAGGGGCAAAGTAGAAGATTGAACGTGATTTTGACCATCAGGCAACTGAAGGTATACCCGTTCTCTAGTTCAACTGAAACCGGTGGTTATCCACTGCGTTAAACTGCTTTTATCGCTCGGCTTGGGGTAAGCTGTAAACGGTTGGGTGACATCCACTGCCGTGAGTAAATAGTTGCCAATAATCACTTTATCAGAAGTTTAATTTCCAGTAATCAAGGAATGACCGACCGATCCTCCAGCTAGCCTGGTGCTAGCTGGGAGGGGAGGGGTAAAGACAACGTAATTTCACGAACTTTTCGGAAGCGAATGACCAGCAAGCTAACTCGTAGGATGAAGTATGTGCTCCTGATGTTTCTTTTTGCCAGCTGTGCATTCGTAACGCTGGGACAGACCATGAGCTCATCAGAACAGGTGGTGATTACATCCCAAAAAAAGAAAACCCAGGTAGACACCAACGAAAAGGGTGAGTTGCGGGTAAATGTCAACCCAAAAGATCTCGCTACCTTTAAGGCTGCTGGCCTGGTTCGCTACCGTGATTTCGGGGCAAAAGGTGATGGCAAAGCGGATGATATCGACGCGATCGCTGCGACCCATGCCGTTGCCAACCTGCATGGTCTTTTGGTGAAAGCCGATGAGGGTGTGACCTATTATATCGGCGGCAAGGAGCGCATAGCCCATATCCGGACCGACACGGATTTTGGCACGGCAGCCTTCCTAATTGATGACACGAACGTGCAGAATCGCAATGCGGCTGTTTTTACGGTTAGTTCAAGTCTCAAACCGTTTGAGCTGGAAACGATTCATTCCCTGCAGAGAAACCAGAAAAAAATTGAGGTGTCTCTGCCAGCCCCTTGTCTGATCACGGTCACGAATTCAAACGTAAAGCAGTACATCCGGTTTGGGCTCAACCAGAATAATGGATCTTCGCAGACCGATATCTTTCTTGTTGACAAAGAGGGTAATGTCGATATGAAGGCCCCAATCATCTGGACTTTCGACCAGATAACCGACCTCAACGTCCTTCCCATCGATGAAAAACCGTTGAAGATTACGGGGGGACGTTTTACCACCCTGGCCAATCAAGCCGAATCGAAGTATACCTACTATAACCGAAACATCGCCATCCGGCGGTCGAATGTGTTGGTGGAAGGCCTAGAACATCGCATCAGGGGCGAAGAAGAGCACGGTGCACCCTATGGCGGTTTTCTGAACATCGGGGATTGTGCCAACGTCACGGTAAAAAACGCCGTATTGACCGGGCACCGGACTTATAGTACCATTGGCGCAGCCGGTAAGCCCGTATCCATGGGTACTTACGACCTTTCTGTCAACCGTGCGCTTAACGTTTCTTTCATCAATTGCAGCCAAACCAATGACATCAATGACAATACTTACTGGGGGATTCTAGGGTCTAACTTCTGCAAAAACCTTCTTTATGAGCGTTGTACCCTCTCTAGGTTTGATGCCCACCAGGGGGTGGCCAATGCCACCATCCGTAACTCGACTCTGGGACACATGGGGATCAACGCCATTGGCAGCGGGCTTTTATTAATAGAGAATTCGACCATCCGCGGCCGGAGCATTGTCAACTTACGATCCGACTACGGTAGTACCTGGCAGGGAGAGCTCGTGATTCGCAATTGCGTTTTTGTACCGGCAGACGGCAAACCAATTAGTGCCGCCCTGCTCAGTGGATCGTATTCAGGTATGCACGATTTTGGTTACGTATGCTACATGCCGGAACGGATTACCATTGAAAACCTCCGTATCGACGACTCCCGGCATCCGGAAAATTACCAGGGGCCGGCTATTTTCGCCAATTTTAATCCGGAAATGAAGGATACTTCCTACCGGGAGAAATTCCCGTATGTGATCACGAAAGAGGTCTCGCTCAGAAATATAACGACTGCCAGTGGAAAGGCGCTGAGAGTCAGCGATAATTTGTATATGTTCCGGGATGTAAAGGTTGAAACTGGCCAGTAATGGGAGGCTGCCTTGGGGACTGTTTGCCCAACAAGTTGGAGTTAAGTCTGGCTAAATTACTCCTGATTCGCTTTAATCGACGGGTTATGTTCAACACTTGCGAAGGTAAATTAATGGACAGGGGCAGGATACCTGATTTATCCTGCCCACTTCTATAGTTTAGGCAAAAAGAGTTTAACCCGGCTTGGGTTTTAAACCAGCCAGTCCCCACGTTGCCATGTCATTGTCCCACTGATCAGTATGACGCGACGAATTCGGTAAGCAATTCATCAGTTTTCCAGGATTTGTTCCCACTCGTACTGGAGTAAGCGTAGGTATTTCGCTATCGGTTCCCCATCCAGCAATTCCACTGGTAAGCTCGTTTGCTTACCACCGGGTTCCCGAATCACCGCTGACAAAACGGTATAACCCGACTTCATTAAGCGGTTCAGCACATCCCATCCATCTTCAAAATTCTGGGAATAAAATACTAAAGAGCGGATATCGCCATCTGTTTGTCGTACGGAAAAAAGCAGCAGCATTAGGTTGTCGGTTAAAAAGAGGTTAAAACCGACGGCTTTTGTAAAGCAAGCGGTAGATAGGCTAAATTTTACTATATAAAGTGATATAAAGATAGAGAACCATTGTTCAAACTTATGGATTAAATAACATAATTAAGCAAAGATTAATGCGTGTTAAAAATGGCTTAAAAGGCAATCAAAAGAAACAAATGACCCCAGACATTAGGAATAAATCCTCTTTTTATACCTTCTTAATTGTATCCGCACAGCGGAAATTAAATGGGAAGGTTAGCAATTTAAAAGGGTTGAAAAATAAAGAATAGAGAGTGTTCATGAAAGTGTGTCAAGTTGAATTGAACTAACTTGACAAGCAAATGGAAAATACAAAAGGGGAAGAGAACTTCGATTACACAGTCTTTCGTCAGCAGGCTATTCAACGGATGCTGGCCGGTGACAAAGAACTGACCGGTAAAGATGGCCTTCTGGCTCCATTACTGAAAACCTTACTGGATGCCGCCCTGTCCGGAGAAAGGCAAGCGCATGTGGAGCAGAACCGACCCAACCGTCGCAACGGCAGTAAAACCAAGCCGCCGGGCCGCCCTTTAGGTTTGAGCATGGTAAGAAACCAAGAATTGCCGGGCCGCCGTTGCGGTAGCTTGCCATCAGTCAACCAGAGTGGGGCCAACCTAACGGGTCGCCGAGGAGTCAGACCGCAACGGCGGCCCGGCTATGCTCCGATTTAGGAGCCCACTCTGTTCGACTTGCCAGGCTCGAACGGTGCGCCGTAGCGATAGAAAGTAGGGTTCGCGGCCGCATGGCGGTCCCACCATTAGCAAGCGGGGCGCCCCGTGGCGGTTTGAGCAGTAGCAAGTCGGTTGACTGATCACTAAACTAAATCCTTTTATGGACATTCGCTATTACATCGGTATTGATATCGCCAAATCGACTCTCGACTGGGCGGTATAAACGCTATCAGGTATTCAGCTGCGGACTCAGACTTCGAATACGGTTGACGGCGTTAAAATAGCCCTTCAACACCTAGAAAAATTACCGCATTGGCATCCAAAGAACACCGTATTCTGTATGGAACATACCCACCGCCTTCACCGTGCCATCCGCTTGAAGACCGACCGTATGCGCATTCCCCGTATTGGTTGCCATATGAACATTCCCAGCCGCAACGGCCACCATATCCCGCCAACCGCTTAGCGAACATTGGCCATAGTTATTATCGCCCACCGCTACCGTCGTTCCGTCACATTTAAGCCCTACACTATGACGACGACCTGCTGCGATGGTAGGGTTAGTCCACGGTTTAAGCTTCACCGGTCTTCTCTCAATAAAATGGAATCAATAGTTTAGCCAAGTAACGTGGATAGTAACTATATACAAGCCGTTAAACGCATACTTTGTAAAAGTACCATCCTTGAACGTCCATGGCAAGGGAAACCGATTAGAAGTTGTCAGTTGGCCGTCTAAATAACCCCTCCCCATGAGACAATAGAGATTTCAAGGTTCATCCATTTGGCATTTTATAAAAGCCACGAACAGAACAACTTTCTCAACGCTGTTCCATCTAACAGTACGACACGCTTAGAGACCGCCTTAAACTAGGGTAAACAAATAAATATACCTGGGAGGAGTTGACTTAGCCAGCAGGTAAGTAAATGCTATTCGTTTCGTACTTCTAACCCTACTTAACCCGATACCTTAATTTGTATGAAGCAAGAGGTTATCCTTCGGATTATCCTGCTAAAGCCGCCGGTTGGGGTAGCTTTCGGGCTCCAGAAGGGCAGTGGCCATCACTATGAAACACTACAGGTTCAGCAGGCCTCTGTCCAGGATCTCCTTTTTGAATTCCCCGTCACCGTCAAAGGCGACAGGCAGAATGATGCAAAACCGGTTTTTTTCGGACCTTTTGTCCAAGGTTCTGCGCCAGAAAAATTTATTTATATTGATATCGGTACCTACGCCGGGCAGGCGGAATCGATCTGGGGAGGGCGATTGAAAGTACCGCTTCTAGGAATTAGCTGGGAAACAATTGAAAAAGTCATCACCTCTTCGGAATTAGTGCTGGAAACACAAGTGCCGGGGTCGTCAAAAGACGGACGCCCGGCTTATGCCACGGTGAAACCATTTAGCGGTTGGACCATTAATACGTTGAAGGACTAGATGTAGGTCAGCTACGACGAATATGGATACGATTATTTCGGCAACTGTATGCGACTGAGGAAGAGAGAAATTAAAAACATAGTGTCTCGAAAATCGCTCGTAATAGTAGTAATTTCTTCGGTACAATAATTGAAACTTAAAAGCGGCCTACAGGTTTGACTGGTGCGGCTTTCGGACAAAGTGATTGTTTCGGTACAGTTGTCTTGAAAATCAGTTTATAACCCATGCACATCTTACTTTACCTCAGAGGAACCGGAGGGTTTCCTGAACGATTTTCGTTTGTGCTTGCAGCGATCACAAATTATTCACCGATGGGGGAGTGCTCGCTGAACTGTGTCAGCAGGATTTTAGTCGAAGCGATGTGATTTAATGCGCTCCTCAAAGATAATACTGAACTGATTAATTACTTCTTTCCAATTGTAAGTTGTCGTTTCCCATTTGATCTGCAAATTCTGGATCGTCAGGTAGACCAACTTCTGTAAAGCTATATCCGACGAAAAGGCTCCTTTCGTCTTCGTCACTTTGCGTAACTGGCGGTGATAGCCTTCGACTGTGTTGGTAGTATACATCAACTTGCGGATAGCAGGCGGGTAGTCGAAAAACGGCGATAACAACTCCCATTTTTCTACCCAGGGCTGGACGGCTTTGGGATAAGCTGCCCCCCACTTTTCCTGGACGACCAACAGATTTTCTAAGCCTTGTTCCCGGTTGGGAGCCTGATAAACGGTCTTTAAATCGTTGGCTAATTCTTTCAATAACTTGTCGGGCACGAAACGGAATGAACTACGAAGTTGGTGAACAATACAGAGCTGGACGGTGGTGGCCGGAAAAACGCTGGCAATGGCTGTATCAAAGCCTTTCAGACCATCCACACAAGTGATTAGCAAGTCTTCTACTCCCCGTTGTTTCAGATCTGTTAGAACTGATAGCCAAAACTTAGCGGATTCACTTTCAGCCGTGTAGATGCCAAGTACTTGCTTTTTGCCTGCAAGGCTTAGCCCGATCACGCTGTAGAGTACACGAGTAACTACTTTGCCATCATGACGCACTTTGTAGTAGATACCATCCAACCAAACCAGCGTGTACAGACTTTCCAACGGCCGGTTCTGCCACTCCCGCATAGCCGGAATAACCTTGTCTGTGATTGCCGTTAACTCACTGTCAGACAGCGAATAACCATACATCTCTAACAGATGCTGGCTAATGTCAGCGTAGCTGTTGCCTACGCTGTAAAGGGAAAGCACCTTCTGTTCAAGTTGGGGTGTCAGTACAACTTGTCGCTTGGGCACGATCTGAGGCTGATAGCTGCCCGTACGATCACGGGGCGTCTGTAACTCTAAGGGGCCTGCGCTGCTCTTGACTTGCTTGGTGGTTTTGCCGTTTCGACGGTTCTGCTCGGTGAGCCGGGTTTGGTTTAGATGCCCATCCATTTCACCCTCTAGAGCAGACTCTAAAAAGTGTTTGAGCAAGGGCGCGAATAGGCCATTTTCGCCGGTTAGTGGTTTGCCTTCGTAAAGGCCTTTGATGGCGGCCTGTTTGAAGGCCTCAAAATCGAACTCGTTGGTCATAGCGGTGAAAGTTAGAGGTTTTCTTCCTTCTATTCACCTGTGACACAGTTCAGCGAGCAGTCTCACCGATGGCAAATTAGATAGCTAATAAGTACGATTAATTCCGCTCTTATTGCACGAAAATGCAGGAGTATACTTACTGATTATAGTGGACAGCTATTCTCCTTTTGTAAGGCGCGTTCACGATTGGAATCGCAGTTTTTCATAAACGGCTTCGAGCAGGGCAGGGATAGCGCTACTATTGAAGGATTTTTAATAATTGTCAACTCTAAATCGTAGCTTACGCCATTGTGATGAACTGATATTTATTTGATGGCTACAAGTTCAGCATTTCATCAACTGCCTGCTAATCTGACCCATGAGAGTATTTAACGAATTGACCGAGTATAATACATACCTGAACCTTGCTGCCCCGCTTCATCCGCTGATGGACAGCCGGGTTTGCAAACAGGCTATTCCGAACTTCCCCAAATCCAGCAACGAGATACAGGTCAATCTGTACAAAGTCTCATTAAAGAAGAATTTTCCCGGCGCCATTAAATACGGGAAGACCAACTACAATACCGACAATGGGTTGATGTTGTTAAGTGAACCGGGGCAGGTCGTATCCTGGGATGCGCTTACCTTCTGGGACGGGTACGCCTTTGTTTTTCATCCGGATCTGATTAAAAAACATCCGGTAGCCAGCAAAATCACCCAGTATCCCTATTTCAGCTATGAAATCAACGACGCGCTGTTCATGACCCCCGACGAAGAACAGACCATTACCTGGCTGTTCACAAAAATTCATTACGAACTAGTCGACAACAGAGACAAGGCGAACGTAGATATTATTCTGTCGTTATTAAACGTCATTCTCACGTATGCTGACCTGTATTATAAGCGGCAGTTCAGCGAGACCGAAAAGCCTTCGGTTTCGGTCTCCTCAAAAGTGAAAATGGCGTTACAGCGTCATTATCATGATCTATCAAAGCCCGTGCAAAGCCTGCCAACGGTTACCTCAATTGCTCAGGAACTGCATTTATCGCCAAATTATCTTACCGATCTGGTGCGCGACGAAACCGGGGAAAGTACCATCCATCTAATTCATGACTACATAACCGAACAAGCGGAAATCCTGCTGCTGCAAACTGATCTGAATGTGAGTGATGTAGCTTACCAGCTAGGCTTTGATAACGTTCCGTATTTTTCAAAGCTGTTCAAAAAAAGGAAAGGAATCTCGCCCAGCAAAATCAGGAATCAGGGAAATGTATAAGCCTTTCCGGGCTTTGTGTTAGTGGTCAGAAGAAGACGTCATTCAATTTTGTGCTCTTAGAACGTAGCACGTTTAATGGATACGAATTTTTCTGATTTTTAACCGACACTCGCCATGATTTTCACAACGAACAAAGTAAACGAAGCCTACTGGAAGATAAGTATTAATCATCCGCCTGTAAATATATTTGACCCCGAATTTTCGGTCCAGCTGCGAACCTTGATGGACGAATTGGAAGCCAACGAAAACCTGAAAGTAGTGGTTTTTGAGAGCGCCAATCCTGACTTTTATATTGCCCATGCCGAACTGGTGAATAGTTCCGACTACCCCAAAGGAGAGGGGAAAACCGGCCTTTCCAAGTCCTGGCCGGATATTGCCAAACGGCTGGAACAAGCACCTTTTGTCAGCATTGCTTCCATTCGGGGGCGGGCCAGAGGCTTAGGCAGCGAGTTTGTTCAAGTATTCGATATGCGGTTTGCCAGTAAAGAAAAAGCGATTTTTGCGCAGCCTGAAATTGGTATCGGTTCATTTCCGGGCGGTGGCGGACTGGAAAGATTACCTCTGCTGACGGGCAAAGCAAGAGCGTTGGAAATTATTTTGAGCGGGTCTGATTACGATGCCGAAACAGCCGCTGCGTATGGTTGGATCAACCGCGCTTTTGCTGATAATGAGCTGGATGCCTTTGTCGAAACTCTGGCCCACCGCATTGCTTCGTTTGATCTGAAAATCATAAAAAAAATAAAGGCAACGATCAATGCTCGGGTGGCCATTCCTAAAAATGAGCACCTCATGGAAACTCAAACGGCTTTCTTTGTCTCTCTTACCGAACCCGAAGCCAGAACAAGGATCAAGGCCTTACTGGAGAAAGGTTTACAGACCCATGGTGATGTTGAGCTGAATCTGGCCAAGTACCTATAATGCAAACAAACGATGGTGGATGGGCTAAACCCTGCCGTCTACCATCGTTTTTATGAGCTCTATCCAATTGAATTCTCCAACAGGAAAGCAATTTTTCTCAACGACTCTGGTTAGAAATAGGACGAATGATAATCTGGTACCAGTAAGAAGTTAGGTCTTTTCAGTAATTCACTGACTGAATTACCCTAAAATAGCCTTACAGAAATCTGTACTTCAATTCATTTTTGAACGGACATATTAATCTGTAAAATGCTCTTGGCCTGCGTTAGAAAATGATCGGGTCATGAAGCTATAGCTTTCTCACTTTACTCATTGTTAAGGTAAACAAAGTGGTTATTTTGGGTCGACATGCCGGTTCAAAAATGAGGATCTTCCTCAACTAGTTGACCGCATTCGGGTCAGGCTATTTCAAGGGTGTACATAACGTCGAAAACTGGTCAAAATCTCCACTACTTGTGGCCTTACTGCCTTTAGTACGCTATAAACTACTTGCCGCCCGTGCGGATAAACGGGCATTCGTGGTTACCATGAATGGTGGGTATAAGATTATCGTTGCGCTATTACAGACAAAATTGGCCGTCAATTAAGGCACGAAAGGTTATATCCGAGCTTTTCGAGCAAGATTGCTTCTGCAAGTGGACTTAGAAGTTGTTGGGGATTTTATAACTAGCTGAAAAAAGTGGGTGTCTGCCTACCTTTATGTTGCAACACAATGAAGGTATGGTTACTCAATTTAATGAGCTTACAGACACCCAGTGGCAAGTTATTGA
>NZ_BAAGWE010000019.1:0-41644 GCF_054780515.1 Larkinella harenae
TGGCAGGAGGGCATGAAATTACGATCAGAGCAACCACAGAATCAGCCGGATTGGGCTGCTACTGAAGCCGCCTGATGGACTAAACTATTTTAACAAAACTCTCCAACTTTATAGGGGTTGATACAATAACGCACAGCAAAATGTTTGCTACTACTGTTACAATCGCTAACTAATAAACCAAACAATCATGAAATTTTTTCTATTAATTTCATTGCTTTTAAGTCCTGCACTGCTCTGGGCTCAAAGTAGTGTTTATAAGATTGAAGGCAAGTTAGGGAAGGTTCCATCAGGAGCCAAAGTTTATGTGCGCTATGCCGTGGAAAGAACAAAAACCCTTCATTCGGATTCAACTCAGGTTGTGGATGGGTCATTCATCATTTCAGGAACAGTCGATCAACCTTATTATGCTTGGCTTGCTATTGATCAAACACCCATCCGTTTCTATCTAGAACCAGGTATCATCACTGTGACTAGTCCTGACTCTATTCAAAACGCTGTTGTAGGTGGATCACCGATGAATTTTGATCATCAGAAACTAAAAAGATTACTTGAGCCAATTGTGCAGCAATCAGCTCAGTTAGAGAAAGAGCTTCAGGCCGCTACACCAAAATCAAAAGAAGATAAAGATTTTAAAGAAGCTATTGAGAAACGGAAAGAGGCCATTTTTGACGGACAAAATAGTATCAAAGCTCAGTTTATCAAAGACCATCCAACTTCCATGTTGAGTTTGCATTTACTCGATCAGTATACAGATATAAATCATGATTTTACTAGATTAAAGCCTTTGTTTAACAACCTATCAAACACCATTAAAAATAGCAAGCTGGGCAAAGAATACGCAAAGAAATTAGCTCTAATCCAAGTTACTTCAGTAGGAGCACTTGCTCCTGATTTTACCCAAGCTGATACCTCTGGTAAGGCAGTATCTTTGAGTAGCTTTCGGGGAAAGTACGTGCTGGTTGATTTTTGGGCAAGTTGGTGCGGCCCCTGCCGGGCCGAAAATCCGAATATTGTGAAAAACTACCAGCAATACAAAGCCAAAAACTTTACCGTATTAGGAGTTTCACTGGATGGGCGTGGCCCTGAGGGTAAAGAAGCGTGGATGAAAGCTATTTATAAAGACAAACTAGCCTGGACCCACGTTTCGGATCTAAAAAGTTGGGATAATGAGGTAGCGAAGCAATACGCCATTCGGTTTATTCCTCAAAATTTCCTGATAGGCCCTGATGGGAAAATTATTGCTAAAAGTATTCGCGGTGAAGCATTAGGAAGAAAACTGGCTGAAATCCTTGCCAGTAAACCTTAATTCAAGTTGTGAGTTGATCAGAGGCCATGATGAATAACTGAACTTAAGTAAAAAAGCTTGTGCCGTAACGGCGTGAATCTTAGCGGGAGAATGGCCGTTGGTCTGAGAGAACACCGTTTCAATGCGTTGTCGGTTATGTTTTTAAGAAACGCAAAAGATGGCTCATCCTGTCGTTGCGAGTTAGACCGCCGAATGATTATGAACTGAGTAACAGCAAGCAAGGCTGTGGTCAGTGTTTCTGCACCTGAAATTTGGCAACTGATGCCTTCTTGATGGCCTGTGGCTTTTCGAAAGTCGTCTATGAAACAGTAATCTGGCGGCCAGCGCCGTTGCAATCACCTTTTGGAGCATAGCACAGGTAAGGTCGAAGTGTGAAGACTCCAAAATTACCTTCCTGTCATTAAGAAGTAAGAATCTTACAACTGGAATTAATTATTTATAATCGAGTGGGTGTACTGCTGACATACCGTTGTCACTGCCCTGTTTTTTCTTTGTGTTGTCAATCAATCGACAATTTTAAACAATAGCAGGGCATGGAAAACACAGCGCAGCTTAGCCAGACGATGGATCGGACCGTCCTCTCACCCGAGCAACTTCTTGCCCATTGGCAGGGACACCGGGGACTCACCCGTCGGTTGATCGAGGCCTACCCCGACGAGCACTACTTTTCGTATACCTTGGGCGGCATGCGACCTTGTTCGGCGCTGATTGATGAAGTTCTGCTACTGGCCGAACAGAGCATGCAGGGTGTTGTTTCGGGCGAGTGGCCTTCATTTGGCGCGGGTGCGGAGGCTCACCCTAAAGCAACGACAAAGGAGCAGGTACTGAAGCAGTGGGATTGGGTGACCGAGACGATTAATACCCATTGGAGGCAGATTTCACTCACTCGTTTCCAAGAAGTCGATAAGGCGTTTGGTCTGTACGAAGGCCCTATCTACTGGTTTATTTTTTACCTGATTGATAATGAAATTCATCACCGGGGTCAGGCTTACGTTTACCTACGTACCTTAGGCGTAGAACCGCCTGCTTTCTGGGATCGCCCCCAGGTATAGTCCGCCGGTAAGCCGCTTTCAAAAACCTTTGCCAAGCATTATACCGGCAAAGGCTTTTTGTATGGTGCTGGTGGCTACCCAAACAATGATACTTGTTCTTCCAGGAGTGGCCTTTTTATGACTTCATGGATGTAAAGAAAGACTGGGCTGACTCGGCTTCTCAACTTATGGCAACCTTGGCAAACACCTCCATCCAACTAAACCAGCTTATGATTGACTAAAAGCTATTCCTTGTGCTTTTTATACAATCTTTTTAGCTGTTGTTACATTTGCGTTCACATTAGGTTCCAACCTAAACGTAGTTTGTACGATCTGCGAAAGTTGATGCGCAATCTCGCTTCGACCTGTCTTTATATAAAACGGCATCACATAAGATTGGTATTCATCTTCGCCAAAAAAGGATTCTCAGTGAAGGCTCCCCTAGGTGAAACAAGTGTAGCTTCACAAGATGCCTCAATATTCGGTCTGAAACATTTATAGAAGTAAACTAACATAGGCGCAGCTGACAACCCATTTTTTTGTAACATTAGGGGTAATTTTGTCTCCTTCCGTATGAATCCTGTTTTTATTCAAGTGACCAATGCTGACGACCAGATGCCCTGTCTAGTCAATGTGAATTGTATTGAGATGGTAACTCGGACGGCGAGTACGTACTGTACCCTATTTATTCGCGGCCATGCTAAACCGTTAGCGACGCTAACAGACTATAAAGATGTACTATCCTTGATTGAGGAGGCCACCAGCCGTCCGGTAGCAGGACAGTAAGATGCTAGTTTGTAAACCTCTTGGCCTTTTCTATACGGTCCCATAGGCTTTTGCAGCTGCTGTTGTGGAAGTAGCGCTCAGGAGGCTGTACTTTTACCATTTATAAAGACAGGTCTTACGATAGAAATCGCGCTCAACAAACCCTATCTAATTAGCTGGCTAGCTATTCCAGTTCTTGTCTTGCTTGGTTTCTTGTTTCGGCAGTGACCTCGCCCGTTTCGTGCGTCAGTTTTGACTGAAATTTAAGCCAGTTTCCTTTCTATCACACAGTTCAACGAGCTTGTATGCCGATCGATTTTGTTTTCTTGCTATGCAATTGTCTTTTATTACAAAACGAAAAATGCCGCTCCTGTGGCTAGAAACGGCATTTCGCAGAGAGGAAGGGATTCGAACCCTCGATACGCTTGAGACGTATACACACTTTCCAGGCGTGCTCCTTCAACCACTCGGACACCTCTCTGGGTTGAATTGGGATGCAAAGATGACGGTTATTCCTGACATTTACAATCGGTTTTTCGGCATTTACGGGCTCATTTCTCCACAAATCGGGTTAACCAGCCGTTTTTTTATCATTTCAGGGTCGGTTTCATTCGCCAGCAGAAACATCAATTTCGTGACGGCCGCTTCTACCGTACAGTCACTGCCGCTTAGTACGCCGATGGCATCCAACTGTTTACTGGTTTGGTAGCGTCCCTGAGTTACGCGCCCACCGTCGCACTGGGAAACATTGAAGATGATCAGGCCTTGCTGAATAGCATTTTCCAGAGCGTTGAGGAACCAGGCTTCGGTGGGTGCGTTGCCCGCGCCGTAACTTTCCAGCACCAGGCCTTTCAAACCCGGAATGCGTAAAATGGAATTGATGATGGACGGTTGAATACCCGGAAACAACGGTAGAACCACAACCTCAGTGTTCATAGCCTCGTATACAGTCAGCGTTGATTCCGGCTGACAGGGACGAATAAAAGGCTTATTGTACTCGATATTGACGCCAGCCATGGCCAGGTGCGGGTAATTTTCCGAATGGAAGGCGTTGAAATGAACACTTTCTTTCTTTTTAGCGCGGTTACCCCGCAGGAGCAGTGAGTTAAAATAAATACAGACTTCCGGTACGATCGGCTCACCATTTTCCTGCGCTGCCGCAATCTCCATGGCGGTGATGAAATTTTCGCGGGCGTCCGACCGGGCTACGCCAATGGGCAACTGCGCTCCCGTCAGAATAACCGGTTTGTTCAATCCTTCCAGCAAAAAACTCAGGGCCGAAGCGGTATAGGCCATTGTATCGGTTCCGTGCAGAATGACAAAGCTGTCGTACGCCGTATAGTTATCCCGGATGATACGGGCCAGATTGATCCAGTTCGACGGTTTCATGTTCGACGAATCAATCAGCTCGTCCAGAACAATAACCGTTAGTTCAAAATCCAACCGCCGGATTTCAGGAACCCGATCCAGAATTTGTTCAAAATCGAAGGGAACCAACTGGTCGTTATGGCGGTCATAAACCATACCGAGGGTGCCTCCGGTGTATATCACCAGAACGGATGAGCGGGAGTGGTCGGGCAAAACCGGATTGATGCGAATGGTACGGTACATCATCAACGAGGGAGAAGTTGCTGGGCGTTTTGGGTGGTTTGCCCAATGACTTGCTCCAGTGGAACTTGTTTTAGATCAGCAACTCGCTGGGCAATGAGACTAAGGTAAGCGGGCTCGTTGCGTTTGCCCCGATAGGGAACAGGTGCCAGGTAAGGCGCGTCGGTTTCGAGCACCAGGTGTTCCAGACCAATGTATGGAATGACTTGGTCTAGACCGCCGTTTTTGAACGTTGAAACTCCGCCAATGCCCAACTTGAAGCCCAGTTCAATGGCGCGGTGGGCTTCATCGGTCGTTCCCACGAAACAATGGAAAATACCGGTCAGGTTAGGCAAAGCCAGTTTTTCAATCAAATCGGCTGCTTCGGCAAAGGCGTTGCGGCTACCATCTTTCGCTGAACGGCTGTGAATGGAAATCGGTAAATTTCGCTGTGAAGCCCATTGAAGCTGAATGGTAAAGGCTTCAAACTGGCGATCGATATGGGTCAGATCCCAGTAAAAGTCCAGCCCAATTTCGCCAATGAACGGAAAGGGGTAACGGTTTAACCAGTTTTCAACCGTAGCCAGTTCGTTTTCAACGGTTTCGTTCACGTAGCAGGGGTGCAGACCCATCATGGGCAGGCAGCGATTGGGATAGCGCTCGGCGAGTGCCATCATACCATCGATGGTTTCGGCTGCGCAGTTCGGCATCCAAATCTGGAAGATGCCCTGCGCGGAGGCAGCCGCCAGCATGGATTCCGGATCGGTAAACTGGTCGTCGTAAATATGAGCGTGCGTATCAATCATGAATAGCGGGGTCTTTCCAGACCACTTGAGTCGGTAATGAGTAATAAAGTAGTAAACTAAGGCGGGCGTCGAGCGTCACGGGTGCGAAACGGTTTGCGGTAAACCGTCGAAGCGGAAACCTTGTTCTGAAAAATGGGACAGAAACCGGGGCAGGGCGTAACTCATTCGGGGCCAGGCCTTGATGCTATCGTGAAACAGAATAATGGAACCGGGCTCTGTATAGTTCAGGGATTTATGCAAAACAACATCCGGCTTCAGGGATAACGAAAAGTCACCCGTTAGCACATCCCACATAATGACATCGTGTGTTTTCAACACCTCCGTCCCCTGGCTGCGTTTCATTCGGCCGTACGGTGGACGGAAAAGCCGGGTCGGAATGCCCAGTTGCTGCTGACACTGCCGAAAGTTGTCCAGGTACGGCTTGTCTTCCGTTTTCCAGCCATTGAGGTGATTAAACGTGTGATTGCCAATGGAATGGCCATCCTGCTGCACGCGCTGGAAGATGGCCGGATGCTTGCGGACATTGTCGCCGATGCAGAAAAAGGTGGCATGAGCCCGGTATTGTTGCAGAGTTTCCAGGACAAATTCGGTTACCTCCGGAATCGGGCCATCGTCGAACGTAAGGTAGATGACTTTTTCCGGCGTTTTCACGCGCCAGGTATACCGCGGAAAAACGGCACGAAGCAGGAAATTGGTTTTATGCAAAAACATAACAGCTGATCAGGGCGAGTTATAAACCATCAGCGGAGGGTGCGACCCTTCCATTGAAAACCTTTCTGCTGGGCAACCAGACCGAAAAAAACAACGTAAAGTGGATAAACCAGCTGGGTGAACGGAATCCAGCCGACTAGCCGTTTTTTCTCCAAGAACGTCAGCACCGACCCCAAAAATAACCACTCCGGCACAGCTTTCAAGGCCATCAGGCCGATAAGTTGGGCGATCGAAAGATTCCCGAAAAAATAAAAAAGAGGAGCTGCCAGAAAAGCAAAGTTGCTGGCAAAGATAAAAACCGCCAGCAGCGACGGCACAATACTCTGGTAAGCCCGCCATTTACTGGCCCACCGTTTTCGCTGCTGATAAAAGGCGCGCAGCGTGGGTTGCGGGGCTGTATGAACAATGGCGTCCGGACTTTTTAAAAATCTAACACCGTTAGGGTAACGTATGGCGACCTTATGCATCAGCAGTTCATCGTCGCCGGAAGCCACATGGTCGATGCCTTCAAAGCCGCCTACTTCTTCAAAAACGCGCTTTTCGTAGGTTAGATTAGCACCATTGCACATGGTCGGAAAGCCAATCGCCATCGTACACGCACCCGACCCAATCAGGCTGCTGCTTTCGACGGTTTGCAGGTTGCCAAAAACCGTATGGTCGGGAGTAAAGCTAATGGGGCCGCTGATCAGCCGGGCTCCGGTTTGCTGATAAAAGGCCGCAATGGTTGCGAGCCAGCGGGGACCCACGCGACAGTCGCCGTCGGTGGTAACGATAAGATCGCCGGTTGCCCTTGTGATGCTCTGGCGAATGGCCCGTTTCTTGGGAGAGGTGGTCGGTTCGTTCGTCAGGGGGAGCGCACGGAGGGAATATGGCATGACGCCCTGGAGCGAATGGATGACTTTTAAGGTATTATCAGTTGAGGAGTCGTCGGCAACAATGACTTCAAAACAATCGGCAGGGTAACTTTGCTGTTGCAGATCCTTCAGCAGGAGCGGCAGCGTAAACTCTTCGTTCCGCACCGGAATGATGACGCTGATTTTGGGGCCTGTTGTGGTCGGTGAATCGGTAAAAACCGTCATTCGCCACCAGATGACCGCCAGTACAAACGTGAAAAAAGCATAAATCAATAATATACTTAAAACCGTATAGATCATTAGTAATCAATTGGTTGAAAGTTTTAATTTCCAGACCCAGAATAAACCGGCTAGCACGGGGGCCATAATGTTAAACAGCCAGAGCGTCAGGGTTGCCGACAGAATTTGGGGGGCGGGTACCTGCCATTGGCCAAAGACCCAGAGCGAGGTAGCCTCCCGAACGCCCAGGTCACTCAGCAGGTTGAACGCCGGGATGATCGTCTTGCCTAAATAAACCAGACCAATACCGGTAGCGGTTTCCCGAAACGGCAATTGAATCCCGAAAATGAGCAGCGCCAGGTAGAATTGGAGCGAGAACGTCAGATACCGAACACAGGCCGCTCCAAAAGCGTAAAGGAGTTCGGCGGTGGTGTAATAAGCCGCTACGACCCAGTATTTTTCCCAGCGACGAATCCACCGAATGTCGGTATGGGCCAAACGGTGCCGTTGCCAGGCCGCCACCCCACCGAGCAAAAGAGTCAGAAGCAGGGCCCAGAACAACAACCATTGAACGGTTGGCTGCGGGGATTTTCCACCTTGAAGCTGAACATATAGCGCCACTGTACCAAAAAGGACGGCGGCAAAAAACTGCATACCGCCCGAAACCAGTGCGGCTCCGATGCCCTGCCAGCGTTGGTCGGAGCGGAGGGAGAGCAGTCGCCCGGCGGTATCGCCCAGCTGAGCCGGCAACGCAAACCCCATGGCGAGTCCCGCCAGAACTCCCTGGGTGGCCTGTTTCAGCGAAATGGGTTCGACGCGCCGAACGAGGATTTGCCATTTCAGGGCTTCCAGCAACCAGTTGACGGGAGTCAGCAAAATGAGCAGAAAAGCCGGAATGCTGAACCAGCTGGCCGATTGCCAATACCCCCAGACGGAACGAAGGTCGTGCTGCTGACGGTTTAGTGTCAACGCTATGTAGGTGACAATCAGCGTTAGAATGCCGATTTTTGACCAAAAAACGATTTTTTTAGTGGTCGAATGCATTCTTTGAGGGATGAACCCGTTACTTTGCATATAGTAAATGCTAAAACACCGTACGACTAAAAACCATGCCCATGCCAGCTCCCGCTTCCCATCAAGAGTCGTACGAAAAGATTATTCTGGGGGTCGATCCTGGCACTCAGATTGCCGGTTATGGAGTCATCGGAGTCCAGCGGGATCAGATGCGGATGTTGCAATACGGTGTCATTCACCTGAGCAAATATAGCACCCACGAACTGAAACTTAAGAAACTCTTTGATCGGATGCAGCAACTGATCGAAGAACACCTTCCCGATGAAATGGCCATCGAAGACCCGTTTTTTGGTAAAAACGTTCAGGCAATGCTGAAATTAGGTCGGGCGCAGGGTGTTGTGATGGCTGCCGGTCTCTCCCGCGGGATTCCCATTGTGGAATACGCCCCCCGCCGGATTAAACAATCGGTAACCGGCAACGGGAATGCGTCGAAAGAACAGGTGTCGCACATGGTTAGCCACTTGTTGAAGGTCGAACTGGAGCCGGAATTTTTTGATGCCACCGATGCGCTGGCTATCGCGATTTGCCATCATTTCCACAAGGATGCATTGCCGGGTAAAAAATCAACCGGTAAAAAGTCGAAAAAAGGAGGATGGTCTGCTTTCATCAATGAGAATCCGGGCCGACTCTCCTGATGCCCGGTGAAATACCGTACAATCGCGGCCCAAAACAGGGGAAACTACGCATACAGAATCCGTTATTGTCTTCTACCTTTGTCAAACGGATCACCGCTCGAATAAGAGCGTTTGTAAAAGGATCAAATACCTATGAGAAAGTTAGTTGGGCATCGGCTGATGTTAGCCGGATTTTATCTGGTTATTGGATTAGTATTAACGATTCTGGGTCGGACGCAGGCTTTGACCAAAAACCAAAAAGGAATCGGGAAAGCGTCGACCATCAACCAACAAATTGTTTCCGCGTTTCGGCATTTGATGGCGGAGGACGTAAAAATAACGACTGTGCAGTAATTACTCTTTAGCCGCGATTCAAATTCGCAAACGCATCTTCTACCTGGGTAACCGGCAATTGGCAGGCTCGGTTGTAGCAAACATAAATTGCGGTTTGCCCATTGATCGGTGTCCGGTTTTCCAGCAAGGGCAACTGGCTACCCGTTTCGGTCCCCGCCAGCACTTTATTGGGATAAAACCGTTGATCAATTTCCCGCCGAAGCCGGCTCGCTTCCGGCCCCACGATGGCAATTTCGGCCGTGGGTTGCACACGTAACGCATACAGAGCGGCCCAATGAGTCAGGTAATCCGCATTTTGCTGGAGCAACGACTGCACCCGTCCCATCATTGCGTCCAGTATTTGGGTATAGGCTGGCTCACCTTCGATGGGCCGTTCCAGCAATAAACCAAGGGTATACAAATTGTGGGCCATCATGGAGTTGGACGCTGGAATGACATTGTCGAACACTTCTTTCTTCCGGGCAATCAGAGCTTCCCCGGCCTGATCGGTAAAATAAAACAGGTGATCCTGTTCATCCCAGAAATGATCGAGTGTATACCGGGCCAAACGATCGGCTTCGAGCAGGTAGGATTCGTTGAACGTAGCCTGATAGAGCGCCAGGAAACCGTCAATAACGGCGGCATAATCTTCCAGATACGCCGTAATCGTGGCGATTCCTGAACCATCTGGGGCACTGCTCGGGCTGGATTTGTAGCTATGCCACAGGCGGCCTGTGGTCGAATTGGTCATTTTTTCCTGAATAAAACGGGCATTGCGTTCGGCCAGGGCCAGAAAAGAGACTTCGCCGAAAACCCGGTAAGCAGTCACCAACCCCTTCATCATCAGGCCGTTCCAGGAGCACAGAATCTTATCGTCCAGGCCGGGCCGAATCCGCTGATCGCGGACGGCCATCAATTTTTGGTGGGATCTTGAGAGTTTGACGTCCAATTCTGCTGCGGTCAGGCCCTGCATGCGGGCGAAGTCTTCATCCGATACTACGCGGTGCAGAATGTTCCGGCCTACGCCATCGTGTTCTTCCCAATTGCCCTCGGGGCTGATGTGATACAACTCGCTGAACCAACCGAAATCGTCGCCCAGAATGGTTTGCAGCTCCGCCGTGGGCCAGGTATAAAACTTGCCTTCCACGCCCTCGCTATCAGCATCCAGCGCCGAATAAAAGCCGCCTTCCGGACTGGTCAATTCACGCTCCAGAAAGGCGATGGTCTGGAAAACCGTGTTGCGATACAGGGGGCTTGGCGCCAGGCTATACGCTTCTGAGTAAAGGGTTACCAACTGCCCGTTGTCGTACAGCATTTTCTCGAAATGGGGCGCAAACCACTGATCATCTACGGAATACCGGGCAAATCCGCCCCCCAGCTGGTCGTAAATACCGCCAAGGGCCATAAAATCCAGGGTTCGACGCAGGTGCTGAAGAGCTTCCGGATTTTGGGTGACGTGGTAGTACCGAAGCAGAAAACCGTAGATACTCGGCATCGGGAATTTGGGAGCCCGGCGTGGTCCCCCTTTCAGCGGGTCGAAAGAGGTGGCCAGTTTCTGGTACATGGCATCGAGCTGTTCGCGGGTGAAGGCCGGGGCTGTATCGGTCAGGTAGTATTGTTCGGCAACACTCATATTCAGTTGGTTGGCAAAGCCTTCCGCCGAATCGGCCAGTTGATCCCGGTGATTGTCGAACGCCGAGCGCACGCTCTCGAGCAGGTTGATCCACTGGCGGGGCGGCAGGTACGTCAGGCCGTAGAAGGGTTTTGCGTCGGGCATCAGAAAAACATTCAACGGCCAGCCGCCCTGAACGCCCATCGCCTGCACGGCATCCATGTAAATGGCGTCAACGTCGGGCCGCTCTTCCCGATCTACCTTGATACAGACAAAGTAGTTGTTCATCACCCGGGCTACCTGTTCGTTTTCAAAGGACTCCCGTTCCATCACATGGCACCAGTGACAGGCTGAATAGCCGATGCTGACCAGAATAGGTTTATTTTCCTGTGCGGCTTTCTGGAGTGCTTCGGGCCCCCACGGAAACCAGTCGACCGGGTTGTGGGCGTGTTGCAACAAATAAGGGCTACTTTCCTGGGCAAGTCGATTCATCTTGAGTACAATTCAGAAAGGCGGTGAACTCTAGGCTTAACCCCGAAAAATCCCCAGAAGTTTAGTGGAATGATTATTTTTGGCCCGTAAATAAGGATTCGGGAGCTATTGGCCAATCGGCAGGAAGTGGTTAAACCATTCGGGTCACTCCGGCGAAGCCAGGACGCGTGATTACTCCAAATTTCCGTTTATTTTTACGATCAATACGGTACGGCACAAGTGGAGAATCTGGAGTTGATTTTCTCTTCATGGCTTAAATCTACCCTTTTTCATGAAAAACAATCCGCGAGTCATTAATGCCTGGTGTTTGTACGATTGGGCGAATTCGGTGCATTCTCTGGTCATCGTTTCCAGTATTTTTCCGGTTTATTTTAGTGCCACGGCACTGAACGAAACGGGCGGAAATGTCATTGATTTTCTGGGGTTTTCGGTCAAAAACTCGGTGTTGTTCTCGTATGCCGTTTCGGCTTCTTTTCTATTAATTGCTCTGTTAAGCCCCATTTCCTCCGCCCTGGCCGATTACAGCGGGCAGAAAAAAACGTTCATGAAGTTTTTCTGTTTTCTGGGGGCCATTAGTTGTTCGCTGCTGTATTTCTTTACGCAGGAGACCACCACGTTTGCGGTTTTCTGCTTTATTCTCAGTCTGGTGGGCTGGGGCGGAAGTATTGTTTTTTACAATTCGTACCTGCCCGAAATTGTTACTGAAGACCAGATTGACCGGGTTAGTGCCCGGGGTTTTACGATGGGGTATATCGGGAGCGTGCTGCTGATGGTATTCAACCTGACGATGATTCTGTTTCCGCAGTGGTACGGCGGAATATCCGGGGCGATGGCTTCCCGAATCTCCTTTCTGACGGTTGGTATCTGGTGGATTGGATTTGCCCTGCTGTCGTTTCGCTATTTGCCGGAAGCCGAACGGCCAGTTCGCGCCGAAGCGGGGAATAGCTGGATTTTCAACGGTTTTCGGGAGTTAAAAAAGGTGTTTGCGCAGGTACAGCAGCAGCAACTCCTCAAGAAATTTTTGCTGGCGTTTTTTGTTTACAACATGGCCGTTCAGACCGTCATGTATATCGCCACCATTTTCGGGAGTGATGAATTGAAGCTACCCGCCCAGAGCCTGATTATTACCATTCTGCTGATTCAGCTCATTGCCATTCCGGGCGCTATTCTATTTGCGCGCTTGTCGGGGCGATTTGGCAATATTTATGCGTTGATGATGGCCGTTGCGATCTGGGTCGGCATTTGCGTCGGAGCCTATTACGTCATGACCGAATACCAGTTTTACGCGCTGGCGGTTTTGGTGGGCCTCGTCATGGGCGGTATTCAGGCGCTTTCCCGGGCTACGTACTCCAAGCTGATTCCGGATACTACGCGTGATACAGCGTCTTTTTTTAGCTTTTATGATGTTACCGAAAAACTTTCCATCGTGATCGGGACCCTCATGTATGGCCTGATTGAACAAATCACGGGCAGCATGCGCAACAGCGTACTGGCTCTGTTGCTGCTGTTTATCATTGGCTTACTGCTTTTGTGGCGGATTCCTTCACAAAAAGTTTACAGAGTGCCATTGCAAACTGAAGAAATCTCCTAATTTTGTGACCCGAAACACGCAGGATGTTAGCTCAGTTGGTTCAGAGCGCCGTCTTGACAGGGCGGAGGTCAGCGGTTCGAGCCCGCTACATCCTACTTCCAAAGCTTATCACAAACCGTGGTAAGCTTTTTTGTTGTTAACGGGTGGGCGGGTTTTCCAGCAATTTTTGGGTTACCGCCTGCATCCAGATCAGTCGCCCCTGACAGTTCCAGTGCGCATCACTGGTTTCGTACAGCAACGTTTGGCGGGCCTGCGCCTGGTAAGCGTTGTAAACGTCGATGGTCGGCACCGCAAGCTGTGGATGTTGCTGCACGCGTTCGATCAGGTGGTTGTAGGGAAGCGGGCCCATGTTTGGAGCGTAAATACTCGTTTTGTTCGGGATGATCGACAGATACACCTGGTCAAACCCTAATTTCCTGTACCGATCCGCCACGACATTGATGGTATCGATATAGCGGTTCAGCAGCGTATCGGGAAGTGGTTTGAACGACGAATAATGCATCGTCGTATCCGTGTCGTAATAATACAGCAAATGCTGCCCGTCGGGCGACACGGATGTTTTTGGGTTTGCCCGGTTAAACCACTGGAAGGTTAGCCAGGCTTTTAACTCCTTGAACCAGAGCGCCCAGTCTGCATAAAAGAGGATAGTTTCGAGCCGGGCTTCAACGGCATCCCGGGAAAACAATTCCTCCAGCGCATGCGTCATACTGCGCCAAGTCAACGGTGGGTTGGGAGCGGGAACGGTTTTGCTGGTGTCGGAAACGATCGCCAGCTCTGTGATGTGCTTTCCGAAATGATCCCGAAAATGCCGTTCGACGGTTTCAAGCAGGAGAATATTGGTTTTCGAGGTATCGAGCTGAACGCGCTGCGGAACATCCCACTGCGTTCGGTGGAAATACTCGACCGGTAAATCCTGGCGGCCCAGGCGCTGGGGTTCGGAAAAGCTGTCGCCAATGATGTAGAAATGGATGGGCTTGCGGGGACCGTCATCGGGGTAGGCGGGGGGGCAGGGCGTTTGAACGGCTTTGAACTGGGGCAAATTCGCGAGCCGGTATAAATCACCAAACCGGTAATCGTCGGCAATGATTCGTTCCCGCTGTGCCCAATTCATGACATCCGACGAACAACTTCCGACATAAACCAGAATCGAAACCAACAAAATGAGATACCGGGCTAAAACGCCAATTTTCATAAAAAACGCATTAACGCAACTTCACCGACCAGATTTGCACGGCTTTGTTGTCTGAACTGTACACAAATAATTTGTTCCGGGTGGCTGAAAATTGCAACCCGACCGGATTGCTGCCCGGAATGGGCCGGTCACCAACGGGGCGTCCCGCCAGGTCATACAAGGTGGTAAAATTGCCGGATTTGACGCTGATCAGGTTGACGCCGGACCCCAGAACGTGGTAGCGGATCAGGGTTTGGCCGGGCCGTAACCCGCGTACTTCAAACAGCATTTTCCCTTTTCGATCGAGAATGGCAGCTTCGGTATCCGATGTTCTGAGCAGCAGATAACCGTTCTGATTTACTTCCGGCAACAATCGGAACGACCCCCGGCGGATGGGCCGGTAAAGCTGATTCCGGTCGACAAGTTGCCCGTCGATTCCCAGGTGGATCAGTTCGCCCTGGCGGGTTATGGTGGTAATGGTCGTGGGATTGGAGGCTTCCAGCCAGGCTGGACCGATTAGTTCCATTTTTAAATCGACCGGAAAGCCCGGCACCAAACCGCCGTTTTCGTTCCAGAAATATACTTTGCCATCTTTCTGAGTCGATACCACGGCCAGCGACTGATTGCGCACCGGCGCGTGGAAGGCATTGACCCCTTCACCAGTTGTTGATGTCACGGTAAATGGCCGCACAAATTGCTTTTGCTGGCGGTCGTATCCAACTATGCTGCCGTTGCGGTGGAGCATAAGCAGAATCAAACTCCGGTTTTGATCCCGGCGGGGTGCCACCAGGGTGCTGGGATCGACTCCTTCCGGAAGCGGAATGGATTGCAATTTTGCCAAACCGTTGACCGGATCCGCAATGTACAGCGATTGTGGAGTTGTAAACGCGTATTGCAACCGCCCGTTGCTGAGGAAATCAACCGGTACCAGCGAGCTGACCACCGGGCCGTTTACCGCACCGAGCGGGTGTTTTTCACCTTCGGGCGTGATCAAAATAAATTGCCGGGTATTGTCTACCGCCCAGATCACGCCCGAACTCCCCACAAAATCACCAATGGCCATCGGCGGACTCACCAACGGGGCATTCAGGGCAATTTTTCGCTGTAAAAACGTACGGTTCAGCACGGCTTCGCTGGCCCGCCGGGTGGTGTGGCCCAGAATCAGGGACGAGTAGATGCGCTCACGGCCGTAGGTACTTTGATAAATCAGGTTTTCGACATTATCGAGGGCGGTTTCGTCATGATTCAGCAATTGTTGCCACGACTGAGGCCAGTTGGCCGTTACCGATTCGCCAGCGCGGGCAAAGCGGGTGTAGGCCGTGAAGTTGGCCGGGCGCAGCGTCTGGGTAAGCAAATCCCGCTGGCGATACGACTCCGACCAGACGGCGCGTTGCTCTACGGCTTGCAGGTATTCCTGCAACACACCCTGCCCGTTGGCAATCACGAGGTAATCGCCCACCTGCGAAATCCAGTTCTGGTCAAAACCGCGGAACAAGCCTCCAAACAGGAAGGCGGGGAGGTTGGGAGCCTGAATGGCCGAAATCCGGTACCGCAGAAACGGTTTTGAGTTCGACAGACGGTCCGTTCCGGAAGCGAGTAAAGCCGCCAGCTGATAGCGATCCCACAAACGTTCCACCTGACTAGAGTGGAGCAGCAACACCAGCCGCCGATCGGCCGTGGGGGCGTCCATGCGCAAAAGAGCAATCTCGTTGCCAATGTATTTGTAAATACCGTTTTGCTCGTTCTGGAGCAAAGGGCGGAGTTTCCGCCGGCCCTCGCGGGTATCTTCGTCGTCTTCAGAATTGATAAACGCCGTTAGCGCCTTGCCAAACCGTGGCCCATCGCTGATGCTGAAATGGAAAAGTGTTGTTGTCTGATCAGGAATCAGGTTACTGCAACTGATTCGAAAGGGCGTCTGCCGGTCGAATAGGTTGGCCAGGGCACCTTTGGCACCAATGTCGTCCGTGGACTGGCCGACGAGGTGCGTGCGGGTCGGCGATTGACGAAACCGGGTTAGTAATTCCGTCGGGAGCAGCGCCTTGATGTATTTGGACTGGTAATCGGTGCTGGCTTCGTTGGGGGATAAAATGGCGGATAATACGGAACTGCGCACGTAGATACCCGCCAGCGTGCCGGGGCGAATCAGCGAAACATCGGCCCGTTGCAGGGGTGTTTCCGTGAAGGGTTGGTTCATGCGCCGGATTACACTTTCCATCAGAATCGTTGACGGGCTGCCAACGAGGTAATCATCCAGGACGATAAACGAACCAAGGGATTCGTTCCGGATGGTGAGCAATTCGTGAATCCGGGTATTTTCGTACGGGTGACTCAACACCCGAAAACGGTCGGCATTGGGATTTTGAATGCGGTTGATGAAAGCTCCGTCCTGCAACGAACTGATTGGAATGTAAAAAATAAACCCAATCCGGTCTTTGGACGTGGGGTGGAGCGAATACCAGATGGGTTTATCATTCAGAAACTGAATGGCGCTGGCGGTATCGAGCGGGGTCCAGATAAACTTTTCCAGGCTTCGGACGGCTTCCTGAAAAATGGGCGTTGTTCGCAGGGCCATTTCGTTCAGTTGGGCCTGTTTGGAAATCGTATCCTGGAGGGAAGCACTTTCCATGACCAGAAGAGCGTCCGACGGGATCAGCATCCAGGCCGAGCGGTCGGGCGCTTTCCACCAGCGGTACGCGAAATATCCGCCGAGAATAAGCGCCAGCACGGTAAGGCCAATCCAGAGCTGTTTTTTGGTCATGTACGTGAGTTCGATGCCGTAATATCCGTAAAAATAAAATGACAATGACGCCGACCGACCGGATTTTCGCAGATAAAATCTGTGGAGATCCGTTCAATCTGCGTCATCGTCAGCGACGTAGTCGCTCCATAGAACCGTGGGGTACCGCTACATTTTTACGGGCTGTTTCACATCCACGGCTTTGAGGGCTTTTACTTTGTCGCCCAGGTCCATCCGAAAAGCCGCCAGCTCTTTGAAGCTTTGGATACACACCTTCAGCAGTTTCCACTTCAGAATGGAAACCGTGCCCGTCTGGCGTTCTTTGTGAACAATGGGGATATCGAAGGTTTTCTGACCCGCTTTGCGCGCCATCACCGCCAGAAAAATATTCGGGGCAAACGGCGTTGGGTTGGGGAGTTGTTCCAGCAGTTTTTTCAGGTAGAGCCCGTTGATGAGCCGGAACGGAATATTACTATCGTTGATGTAGGTGCCGTAGATCAGAAAGAGGCTGAATTTCAGAATCCGCGTGATTACCAGCCGGGCCGGAGCATCAAAGCGAATCTGGCGATAGCCCAGGATAAAGTTCGATTCGTGCCGCTTGGCCCATAATTTGGCAAAATCATCGGTGATGAACTGGTCATCGCTATCGGTTTGGAAAACGTATTCCGAACCCATCGCCACGGCGTGGCGGTATCCCCGGACGACCGCGTTCCCGTGCCCGCCATTGGGCGTATGAACCACTTCCAGTTTGTCCGGATAGTGTGGCTTGAGGGAATCCAGTATGGCACCTGTGCGATCTTTCGAACCGTCGTTGATGACAATCAGCCGCGTATTTTCGGTGGGGAATTGCCGGTTCAGTAAAGCAACCCACATTTCTACGACCTCGTGGATACATTCTTCCTCGTTGTAGGCCGGCATTACGATGGACAGGTGTAAACTCATTTGCTGGGAGCGAACTTTATAGTGGCAATGTTGATCAGAATGCTGTGGATACGTTCGAATTGCCGGTTTGACGATAACTTTTGGTTACAAAGATAGATAAATCGTAACTATGTTTTGTACAAATAGCCCATTTACATTTATTCAACGGACCTGTTTGTCAAAATTAATAGGAAAAACGGTCCTTCAAGGCGTTGATTGGCTTCTCCACAACAAACCAGGATACGGTTGCCACTGTTGCCGTAAGGGCGTAAAAAAAGAAAAATTTCAAGGTTGTCTCGGTTCCGCTGCCGGTTATGATGGGCAGTTCCCGCAGGATTCGGTTCCAGGCCCGAACGGTAATAAAATCGGGAGGGGTATGGTAGTAATTGAAAACCAGGTTATGAAATAAATACAAACCGTAACTGATGCGGCCCAGGTAATTGCTGACCGGATGTTCCAGCACATATTTCATGACGCCCCCGTATCCGATAACACCCCTGCCAATGATGAAAAAACAGAAAACCGACGTGAAAAAACGGTCGAAAACATCGGTAAACACATTCCGCGAAGGCGAGGTGGTGGTCATCAGGTAAACGTTCAGCGCGTACAGGGCTAGGCCCAGCAGCAAATATCCGGTGTTGCCGGCCAAGCGGGTAAAAACATCCCGGTGAAAAACCATCAGGTAGGCCAGCACTCCACCCAGGCCAAACGCATCCAGACAGGTCGGCATCAGAACAAACTGAACCATCCAGGGGGCTTGGGTAAAAAACAGAAAAATCCGCAGCACAAACGCCGTGGCAATCAGGCCAATCAGCAGATTGGGCAGGTGGCGAATCGGAATGAACAGGACTAGAAATGGAAAGAAAATGTAATACTGTTCTTCCACCGCCAGCGACCAGAGGTGGTCCAGTGCTCCGAACCAGGTCTGGTGAACGGCCACCCAGATGTTTTGCGTGTAGGTGAAAAACCAGAAAAAATGCTCGCGCACCGCCTGAAAGCCGATGAGCGCCAGGATGAAAAGAGTCAGGTAATAAATCGGGAAAATGCGGATGCTCCGCCGGATGAAAAACTGCCGCAAGGAATGACCGTGCGAGCGCTGCAACCGATCGTCCGTCAGTTTGCTATGAATCAGAATCCGGGTAATCAGAAAACCGCTCAGGACAAAAAACAGGTTGACGCCGAAATAGCCCAGCGGCAGGTGGTTCTGTTCGCCCAGCCAGTGATCGAGCATCACCAGCGTGACGGCCAGAAACCGCAGCCCGTCGAGCTGAGCAAGGTATTGCTTTTCTTTGTGAACGGTTTCGGCGGCAGGTGTCAAAACAGACATGAGTTAATACGTGGTGGTATGACGAAATAAAACCGGGCTCATCTCAAAACGAAGCGAATCGTTGCGGTTGGTCAACAAACCCAGGCGGTAGGTTCCCGGTTGAGTAAGCTCCTTGGAGACCTGCGCCTGAAAAGCAGAGCTAAAATAGCCGGTTTTGTCGGAATTCGAAGCCGAATCGGGCAGGGAATAAGGCCGTAGGCCCCGGGCCGGATACACGTAGCTGCTGTCGGTTCCCACCAACACTACGTACGAACCTTCGTCGGGCCGGTCCAGCGAGGGGTTGATGGCTTTGGCTTTATGAACGTTCAGGAAAAACCGGTCTTGCTGGAGGTGATCAAAAGTTGCCGTGGAATCCACCGGGGGCCTTTGCAGGGTGCTGATGTACGGGTCCGTAGACGGATTGGGATGGTACACGGATTCAAACCCACGCTGAATCTTGGCCGGAGTTTGCAACCGCCAGGTCAGGTAAGAGGCCACGGTTTTCCGACGCTGGTTGATGAGTGCTTCCAGGCATTGATAATCCGCATACAAACTAATCGGAACGGTTAACAATAGGGTAATGGCCCAGCCAGTCCGCAACCCGCTCCGATCCCGGTAGAGCCAAAGCGCGTACAGGTAACAAACGCTGAGAAACAGCCCGGAGTAAATTTTGTACCGGCTTTGCAGTAAATAACCCGCCCCGCCAAATCCTACGCGGGCGTAAACCGTCATGGCGTCGGTGGCCAGCAGAAACAGGAGACTGCCGAGGAAGAAACCCTGCCAAAACCAGGGTGTCGACTTGATTGACCACTGGGCAAACGGAAAGTTGGTCACTAGCAGCCGAAGGAGTTGCCAGCCGGTAAACCCGAGGACGCCGGCACCGACGAGAATGGTCAACCAAACCCGGTTTTCGTAGCCGATGGCGATGGGCCTGGTGTACGGATAGGTATCAACGAAGGCTCCGGCAAAGACAAAAAACGATTTGAACCATTCGCCAAAACCGTAGAGGTACGGCGAAGGAAAGAAGGTAATGCGGTTGTAACTATAGAAATAACCCACCACACACACCAGGCCGCACACCAGCCAGATTGCACTTCGACGGAACTGTTTTTGCCAAAGCAGGAGCAGAGTACCCACAAAAAACACCTGAAAACCGTTGCCGCTGGTGAAGCTGGCTGTCACGGCGAGTGCCAGGGCAGTGGCAAAAGCGGTTCTTGACGGGTAGGCCAGCCAGTAGAAAGCCCCCAGACCAAACACCAGAATGTAAAAATTCTGAATGGATGCCATCGCCCAGATCAGGTTTTCGTGCGACTGGAGCGTCAGCAGCCAGAATGGTACTGGCAGAAAATAATGCAGCGGCAGCCGGGTTTTGCGGAAAACAAAATACAGCAGCAGCACCAGCACAAACAGGCCGCTCACGCCAATCAGCGTCAGGCCGTAATAGTTGAGGGCGCCATTTACTTTATAGAACAGAAAAAAGATGACGCGGGTCCAGACGATGCGGTGCTCCCAGTGCTGATCAAACAGCCGACCCAGTTTTTGGAGCGTGCCAGTATCGCTTTTAAGGGATATTAAATGCGTATGCACCAGGTAGTCGTCCCAATAGGGCAGGTCAATGGCGTATTTCAGTACCGCCAGCGCCACCACGAGGGCCGGAACCAAGAGCAGAAAAAGGGTTATAACTTTGCGAAATACGGGCATACTACCAATTTTTTGGAATCTCAACCGCTTGTGGACCGGAAGAGACCAACTGTTGTCCGGTTTGATAAAGCTGCCAGTCGTCATTCGGCCCGACGGCTAGCAGCAGCACATCGTACGTGCCGCGGTCCAGCTCGGTTTCGGGCAGTTGGGCGATAAACCGGGAATTGAAAATGCGCTGGGGTTGAAACCAGCCTTTGCGGCTTCCCGACAGCGATTGCTGGGTCGGAAGCAGGTAAACCCGCTGGGCCGACCGGGCAACCAGGTACGCGCCTTCATCGCGGACGCCCAGCGTCGGGAACGAATCCTGCCGGACGACAAAATTACCTTTTTCCTTATACAGCGTGTCCAGTCGAAGCGAAGGCAGGGCTTTTGTTTCCTGATACAAAGCCGGTAAATGAATATCGTAAAAGGCCGGTGCCGGATTGACCATTCGGCGGGTGTCGGCGTCGATGGTGGAAACCGGTCGTAACTGGGTATAGGTATAATTAAACTGATGCGTAGTCAGGTAGTGCCGTAGGTCGTAGACTCTGGGGAGGTAAGTTGAGTACGAGAAAAAAGCAAGCAGTGCACTAAAAACGGTTGCCAGGGCGGTTGCCATAAACCGTTTTGATGGGTTAATCCGCGCGATCCAGTAGGTAATCAGAAAAGAAAGCAAAGTCAGGGAATAAATTTTGTACCGGCTGGTAATCAGCGTTTCCAGTCCAAAACCGACCCGGTTGAAGGCCACGATCAGGCCCGTGCCAACAATGAAAGCCACGCCACCCAGGAAGAACAACTGCCAGTCGGCCAGCCGGGTGCCGCCAAACCGTTTCCAGAGCGCCGAAACACCAATCCAGACCACGATGCCAACAACTAGTACGCCCAGCACCAGACAGGGAAGCAGGAAGTTTTGGACGGGGAAGGCTTCTCCCGCGGCACCATTGAAAAGTAGCCAGCCGTGAACCTGATCCAGCAACGTACCCTGATCGGGTGGATTCCCGGCGGGCTTTTCGTACCCCAGGAAATACAGCCGAAACGTGATCGCTGTGGCCAGCAGCCAGCGGATAACGCCCGAATAATCCTGACGCAATACCAGAATGATCAGCCCGACCGGCCAGATCAACAAACCGTTGCCACTTGTCAGCGTGGCCAGCACCGGAAACAGAATCGCCAGCCAGCCGACCCGATTCTGGAACGCTAGTTGGTAGAACGTGGCTACGGCCAGCGTCATGACGGTGAAGTTCTGGAGGGCGGCCATGCCCCACAGCATGTTTTCCCACTGTGATAGATTGAAAATCAGCAGCGAAACCGGAAGCGCCATCCAAACCGCCACCTTTGCTTTTTGCAGGGCTTTGACGAAAATCCACACCAGCAACACCAAACTCAGATTGCCCAGAACCATCAGGTGGACGTAATTGAGCTTGCCCGTCAGTTTGTAATCCAGCCAGGAAAACACCCGGTCGAGGACGATGCGGTGTTCGTTGTGCTGCCGGAGAAATTCGTAGGCCTTGTCATGGAACGAATCCGCCTTTTCCAGATTCAACAGAAACGCTCTCAGGGCGTGGTCATCGAATTTCGGAATGTTGATGGCATACCGGGTGAAATACCAGCCATACAGCAGTATAGGGATCAGCAGAACCAGCCAGCCGAGCGCCGGGCCTGGCCGGCGGGTCGTTGGTTGATCCGAAATCGTTTCTGAATGGGCGGATGTTTTCAGATTCATACGGTTTTTTTACGAAACCCCGGCGGTGAGGTCAGGCCAGAAAAGCCGTCAGTTTTTCCTGAATATGCTGGGCGTCTAAACCGGATTGTTGCTGGTGGTAACTCTGATCGCCGTACAGGCCGTCGGGATACCCCTGGGCCGAAAGACTGACAAACTGCCGGAACGACAGTCCGTTCTCCAGCAATTTCACGGAGAGCTGCTGGGCCAGGCCGCCGATGCTGACGTGTTCTTCAACAATCAGCAGGTTTTGGTTTTCGGCCCATTGCTGCCCCAGTGCGGTCGGCAAGTCAAGAGGAAGGTTCAGTGCGGTGTAAACATCAAACTGATTGTCCAGGCCGTCGGCGGTTTGCAGAGCTTTCAGAACATTGGCGGCTACCGGGCCCAATGCCACTACGGTTCCTTTCGGGTTTTCACTGCTCGCAATTTTCTTGAACGAGCCCGTCGGCTGGCTTCCTTCCGGAGTTTTGGGGCCCGCACCCAGTCGCAGGTAAGCCGGTCGACCCTCGGCCACAATCGTATCCACAACCGAATCGATTTCGTCAGCAAAGGCGGGAATCCAGGTTTTAACGTTTTGCAAACCGCTCAGGCAGGCCAGGTCTTCAATCGCGTGGTGCGTGGAACCCATGATGCCATACCCGTATCCGCCCCCGTTGCCGACTATAAAAACCGGCAGGTTGTGCAGGCAGACATCGTTGCGGAACTGTTCCAGACAACGGTAAACGGCAAAAGGAGCGATGCTGTAGCAAAATACTTTATAGCCTTTGTAGGCCATTCCGGCGGCTACCCCGACCATATTCTGTTCGGCTACCCCGGCATTGATAAACCGGGGACCCATGACGCTGGCCACCCCTTCGAGGGCATTATAGCCCAAATCGCCCGTGATGAAGATTATCCGTTCATCGTTGGCGGCAATGCGTTCAATGGCGGCTGAAAATTCTTTACGCATGTGTTTGATAAGTTTCTGTTCACGGTATACGGTTGGCTGACGCGTTCAATCATGCGCCAGCCAACCGTATACCGTGAACTATAAACCGTAAACTTATTTTGTCTTTCTTGCTTCGACCAGCGCCCGGATTTCGGATGCGGTTTTGTACACCTGTTCCCCCTTGCGAACCTTGGTCCGGATGAATTTGGGTCGTTTTTTGGTTTCTTCAAAAATCTTACTGATGTATTCGCCCAGGAACGAAATGCCCAGCAAGTTAATGCCACCAAAGAGCATCACCAAAACAATCACGGTTGATAACCCGGCCGGCGTGTTTGGGAAAATTAAGAACTTGGCTAGAATCTGCCACACAATACCCAGCAGCGACAAGCCCGTCAGGATAAATCCGGCGTACGACATCAGCTCGAGTGGAGCAAAGCTAAAGGAGAAAATGGCTTTCTTGGCCCACCAGATGTTTTTGGTCCAGTTGTTGGTCGAAACGCCGAACATACGCTCCGGCCGGACGTAATCCACGCCCGTTTGTTTGAACCCCACCCAGGCCCGCAAGCCGCGCAAAAACTGCTCGGTTTCGGGCAGCGCCACGAGTTCGCGGACTACTTTCTGGTCAATCATCGAGAAATCGCCCGCGTCGACCGGAATATTGATGTACGACATTTTCTTGAACAGCCGGTAGAACGTCCGGTAAAAGAAATGCACGTGCGACGGCATTTCGCGTTGCACCCGCACGCCGTAGGCGACATCGTAGCCCTGCTGCCATTTCTCGTAGAACTTCGGAATGATTTCGGGCGGATCCTGCAAATCGCCGTCCATCAAAACCACGGCATCGCCCGACGAAATTTCCATCCCGCTTAAGAAAGCCGATTGCGAACCGAAATTGCGGGAGTGGGAAATACCGATGACGTTCGGGTCTTTGGCGCAGATGGCATCGATCACCTCGTCCTGGTTATCAGGCGAATTGTCGTTCACAAAAATGATTTCGTACCGAACCTTCATGTCATTGAAGGTTTTGACCAGCCGCTCGTACATGATCGGAATGGCCTGCGCGTCCTTGTAACAGGCAATAATGGCCGTAATGACCGGGTTGAGCGTCGGGTTGGCAAAGGCCGGGAGCACTTTTTCGGCGTACTGATGTTGCACCTGCCAGTCGGCGGTTTTCTGGAGCCCTTCGCCCAGGGAAGTCCGGGCTTTCCAGCCGATATCCGTCTGAACGGCTTCCGGGTCGCCGTACCAGTCGCTGAGGTCCCACTGGCGGTTGCCCATACTGCCCCAAACGGGTTCTTTGGCAATGCCAAACGTCTGGCGGGTTTCGTCCACCAGTTCGCGCATGGTCGTTTTCTGACCGGTTGCAATATTATAGGAGCGCCCGCTGATGGAGGGGGTCACGTTCAGGGCGGCTTCGACAAACGCTTCAACGCAGTCGTCGATGTAAACAAAATCCCGGCTGATGTCGGGCGATACCAGGGGCGGTAACTGGCCTTTGCGGGCTTCTTCCACCAGCCTCGGAATCAACCGGTCGGGTTCTTCCCAGCCGCCGTAAATCGAATACAGCCGCAGATTCAGCGTTTTCAAGCCATGAACGCGGGCGTAAAATTCGAGCATGTAAGCCGCCGAAACTTTCGAAACCGCATAATGGCTGTTGGGTTCGACGCGGTCGGTTTCTTTGGGGGCCGTGCAGTTAAAACCGTATTCCGAGCTGCTGCCTGCGTGAATATAAACCGTTTCGGGCGAGCAGTTTTCCAGAATGTTGACCGTTCCATTGACGTTGGTTTCGTAAGTCAGATTGACGTTTTTCTGCTTGCTATAAGCGCCGTATGCGGCCAGGTTGAAAATGGTGCGGGGGGCATAGCGTTCAAAAATCTCCTGAACCGACTTATGAGAAAGGATATCGCAGTGGACGATGTTTTCGGCTGGCACATTCAGTAATTTCAGCCGCCACGCTTTGGTGGCGTCGTGCGTCAGGGCGTAACAGTCCTTGCGGAGTTGAAAAATCTGATCGAATAAATTGGCACCAATGAAGCCGCTGGCTCCGAAAACGAAAATAGGGCCTTTGAGCTGAAGGATGCGGTCCTGGTACGGTAGGATCTGTTTAGACATTCGTGGTTAAATAGTATGGATCGGGTTTCAACGGGAGAGCCGCCGGGGCTTGTTGGCTGAAATTAAGCGGTAAAATACCGTTCGTTTATATCTTGACAAGCCTGCTTGTACAGATCTTCATTCATAGGCAGGTAGTGCCATTCGAGCCGGTTTTCCATGTACGAAACCCCTTTTCCTTTAACGGTATGCGCAATAATGACCTTGGGCTTACCATTGGTTTGTAAACGCAGGGTGTCGAGTGTCGCCACCAGCGATTCCACATCGTGCCCATCGGCCTCTACTACCTCAAACCCAATGGCCTTCCATTTGGTGGCATCGGCCGTATCGCCAAAAACATCCGCCGTTTGTCCGAATCCCTGCAACCCGTTTTTGTCGATCAGCATCACCAGGTTATCAAGACCTTGCTGAATGGCGTAATGGGCGGCTTCCCAGGTAGTCCCTTCGTTGGTTTCGCCGTCGGATAGCAATACAAATACCGAATGCGGGTTGCCTTGGAGCTTGTTGGCGTGGGCAATACCGGCGGCAATGGGCAGTCCGTGCCCGAGTGAGCCGGTGGCAAACGGAATGCCCGTGTGTTTGTTGGGGGCCGGGTGAGCTGGCAAGGTTGTTCCGTTTTTGTAGAACGTTTGCAATTGCTCGTCCGAAATCTCACCTAAATGGTTGAGGCAAACGTACAGAGCGGCAGCCGCGTGTCCTTTCGAGAGAATGAACGTATCATCCGGTTGTTTCCGCAGAATAAGCGTCGCAATCATCAGATCCAGGCAACTCAGCGAACAGCCAATGTGGCCGGCATGCGCCATATTGTACAATTCCAGTACGTTGAGCCGCAGCTGGCCGCTGAGCGTTTTAATATCGGTTGTGGTTGCTGTTGAAGTCATTTTAATACCGGTATTTCGTTCCTTCGAGGTCAAAGATAGTGATTTTCTGACCCGTCCTGCCTTTGATCAGTACAATCTTATCCGGTTCAGTGGGGTCAATGCGCTGGTAATACGTGGCGTCGCGGGGTAAATAAATATTGACTAGCTGCGCATCAATCACGTCGTAAGGCCGACCCGTTTCGTCAATTTTGGTGTACTCCCGGCGCTTGAGGGAAGGGTACAAAACCGTGTCGCCGGGGGCATACTGTTCCTTAATCTTTTGCGCCGAGATCCAGAAAGGGTTCGGAGTTCGGGGCGTCGCAAAGGACGTATATTTCGGAGCGGTATCCTGGTAAATCTGCTGGAGCAGGCGCACCACCAGACCCGCCTGAACGAGCAGAACCGCACCCAGCGGCAGGCTGATCCAGAGCCGTTGGGCAAAAAGTTTCCGAACCATCAGCGCCACCAGGATTCCTACATAAGGAAAAGAAAAGCCCGAATACCGCTGCTGAATTCCGTACGTATGCCCGGAGCGGAAGGCCATCATCAGCAGAAACAGCGTAGGAACCAGCGAGAGTAAAATCAGGAAGACAATCAACGGGCGATCAATCGGCCGAAAATCTTCCATCAACGAAAGACTCAGGAGGTAGACAAATGGCAAAACGGCCGACAGAACCAGGTGGTGCAACGGATTAATGCTGTAAAAAACCGTACCGGCTGCCAGGAGCGCAGGAATGGCAAACTTAACCCACTGGGGGGGAAGGCGCTGGTTGCGATACCGGTGAATAAGAACAATGCAAAGCAGACCAACCAGAAGCGCCACGGCTACGTTGCGGTACCCCACAATGGTGGTAGCCAGCCCGTTGGTGAAAATAACCAAATCCGCAAAAACCGGTAAGGAACGCCAGAATACGTTGGGGACCGTGGCTGGCAAAATAAGCCCAAAACCGTTGTTGACGGGGTTAGTTAACGCTAGATCGCGGTAAAACTTGGCCTGGTAGGCGAGGGTAGAAAACGTCGATTGGCCGCCCCCAAATAGCATCCAGAGGGAGACGAATCCGAGCGAAATGGCAAACGATATACCCAGTTTGTACCAAACCGGCCATTTTCGCACGAACAGCAGTACGTATAAACCGTGGCTCAGAAAAACCGTTACGGTCAGGTAATGGGAGAGAATGGAGAGCGCAACGAGTGCGCAATATGCCACGTAGAGCCGGACGGACGCTTTGCGGCCCTTTTCTTTGTCGATGATGATCAGGAAAACGTGCGTGGTCAGCAGCGTCAGAAAGAACGTCATCGTGTAATTGCGCGCAATGTGGCTGTGGGCAATAAACAGGGGTTCGATCGTTGCGATCAACGCACTGCCCAGCGCCAGGTGTTCGGTGGCTTCGGGCGCCAGCCGGACGTGGCGTTTCACGAAGAAGTAAACCAGTAAAACCGTCAGAGTTCCGAAGAGGATGGACGGAAAGCGGATGGCTAAATCACTCAGTCCAAACAGTTTGATCCAGACCCAAAGCATGGCGTAATACGCCGGGCTGTGCCCAATGTCGCTTCGCTGGACGGCCTCGCTAAAATCGGCGAGCGTCTTGGGACGCCAGAATTCCTGGGGGGTAAAATACGGAGAGTTGGGCTTATCAAATACGTCGTGCTGATTGGCGCCTTCCATCGGAATTCCCTGGCTAATCAGAATGGTGGCTTTTTCATCAAAAAACAGACCGTAAGCATCGGCGCGATAAAGTCGGAGGAGGAACGCCAGCACGATGATGCCGGCAAGAATCAGGAAAGTGGTTCGACGGTGGGACGGTAAGGACATTAATTGCGTGACATTTCTTTTCTGCGGGCAAAATTAAACCCATTTCCGGGACTTTACAGTTTAAGAATTGTAAATTCTACTCTTCGGTTAAGGCGTCGCTTTTCTTCGGTCTCGTTGCTGGCAATGGGTTTGCTGGGCCCCCAGGCTTTTGTCTGGACGCGGACGTCGGCAATGCCGTGTTCGAGGAGGTAATCTTTAACCACGCGCACCCGGTCCTGCGAAAGCTTCATGTTTAGATCCCAAACGCCCTGGTTATCAGTATGACCTTCCACCTGAATCTCCATTGAGGGGTACTCCTTCAGCATCTGCACCACGCGGTCGAGTTCGGCGTTGGAGCCGCTGAGCAGGATCGCTTTGCTTTGCTCGAACAGCACATCGTGCAGCACCACCCGTTGCCCGGCTTTGATGGGCGTCAGCACCAGATTTTTACGAATTTCGCGGTAACGTTTGTCTTTGCTGAGGTCAAGTAGCTCCGTGGTGGGGAAATAACCGTCGCGCCGGGCGGTCAGGGTATAGCTGTTCTGCATCGGGAGCAGCAGTTTAAAATCACCGGTTTCGGGGTTATAAGCCACGCGACTCTGCTCTTTCTGGTCGGGCGTGATGGCGGATACCACCTCGGCAGCCATCGGTTTTTTGGTAAACCCGTCGATCACCTGCCCCGACACAATGGCGACCGGGTCCGGTTTAATGGCCGGATATAGCTTCAACCGAAAAATATCTTCGCCCCCCATCGAGTTCTGGATGGAGCTCAGGTACGCGTAGTCGCCGGTGGCCGGAATGGTAAAATAACCGTCCCACTCCGGGGTGTTGATGATTGGCCCCAGGTTTTCCGGTTCCGACCATTTCGTCCAGGAATCGTCGAGTCGTCGGCTCACAAAGATGTCACCGTTTCCGTATTCGGGGTGACCCGCAGAGGTGAAATAAAGCGTTCGGGAGTCTGACGCGACAAACGGAGCGCCTTCATAGTCGGCCGTGTTCAGAACGGGACCCATGCTGACGGGCTCGCTCCAGGTCTGGTCGGGTTGGAGAAAAGAGACGTACAGGTCTTTGTTGCCCAGTGAGTTACGGCGCTGTACGGACAGAACCAGCGTTTTTCCGTCGGGCACGATGGCGTATTCGGTGTAACTGTTTTTGTGCAGGTTATAATTATTATTGATAATCACTTCCGACGGAAACGACCAACCATTTTTCCCCAGGGTTGATTTGGATAAACCGTAGGTAACCGAACCGTCGGGCTTGTAAACGTTGATGACGTACAGCGTGCGTCCGTCCGGCGACAGGCCGCTGATGGCGTTGTCGGAGGGCGTGTTGATCGGCGGGCCAATATTGACCGCATTTCCCCATTCGCCATTGGATTGCAGGGTCGAATACCAGACATCCTGACTTTTCGGGTTGCCCACATTACGGTCGTGGTTGCCCCGGGTAAAATACAGCGTTTTTCCATCGGGCGAAATAACCGGTGCTACTTCCTGCCCGCGTGAATTGACTGTCGTGCCGAGACTTTCCTTGACCAGCTCTTTGGGAGCGTCTTTGGAGACATTGATGGAAATGTTGATCGGCTGATTGTCGCTCGAAATCCCGATGGCGTCGATCTGGTTGGGGCCCTTCACCCGGTTGGGAGCAATGACAATTTTGACGGTATTAGCCGTTAAAGAGGGTGTCGTTGGGAAAATACGCAGCAGCGGCTCCGTAGCGGGTTCGGAGATGGAAATTGAGGCTGCGGTTTTGGTGGCCGTCAGCACCGGAACTTCCCGACCGGTTTCGTCAATGACCAGCACCTGCGTAATGGCCCCCGGGTTCCCGCTTTGAAAGATGGCGATCTGCCGAATGGGGATCACTTCCGCAAACCGGACGGTAATCCATTCTTCATTTGGTCCGTCGGGATAGAGCGGTGACCAGGCGCAGGGGTTGTCGCCAACCTGCGGTAAGCGGTTGGGTTTGCCCAGAATCTGGTTTGCCCGGTACTGCTGCGAATAGGCTTCTCCGCGGCCTTCCGATGAATAGCCTACAACGGCGCTGGCCCACTGCACGGTTTGGGCCGAAACAGCGGACAGGCAACCTAACCATCCCAGTAAGACGAAGATACCCCGGATCATTGAAACAGGTTTGTAAGGACGAATGACTCGCTTGTTTTACTCGTAATTTATCACTCCTGCCGCATCATTCATAATTCATTCCTTAATTCGTAAACACCTTATATTCCCAGGGTTTTAGGGCGAAGGTGAGGGAGTTACGGAGCTCGGAAGGTTCGCGGCTGAATACCTCCGTATAAACCCCTTCAAAACCGTCGCCGTTCAGCCGGATGGTCTGGGGAGTTGGACTAAGGTTGATAATGACCAACACCCGGTCGTTGTCTTTCTGGCGGTAGAACGCATACACTTTATCGTCCTTTTCCGTCGGAATTTTGACGAGCGGTCCGCCCGCTTGTCCGTTCCACAGCGCCCGGTTGCGGTGCTTGAGGGTCAACAGGGTTTTGTAAAAATCGGTTTTTACGTAATTGCCCCAGTAGATCGGATCTTTATCGTAGAATTTCAGCCGCTTGTTCAGGTTGGATTCCATTCCGTTGTAGACCAGCGGCATTCCGTCGAAGGTAAACGCCAGAACGGTGAAGGCGTCAACGCCGTTGCCAAACAATTCCGTACCGGTGCCGTTCCAGGCATTTTCGTCGTGGTTCTGGACAAAATGCATCTGGTAATACGAAGCCGGAAACCGTTGCTGGTTGTGAAGCAGCAGGGAGTCGATGGCGCTGGCGGGGCGCTTGCCTTTGGCAATCAGTTTCATCAGTTGGTACATGCTCCAGCCGTAATTCATGTTGAAGCATTCCTTGAAGTGTTCGGGTTTGTCTTCCCATTCCGCCAGCATAAACACGGGTTTGATGCTGTCCAGTTTGGGACGGACTTCCGCCCAGAAGTCATCCGGAACATAACCGGCTACTTCGCACCGGTATCCGTCGATATCGCATTCGCGCAGCCAGTATTGCATGGCATCGATCATGGCGGCCCGTAATTCGGGGTTCTTGTAGTTAAGATCAACCACGTCCGGGCGATTGGTTACTTTGCCGGCCTGATCAATCGGCGGACTTAGCTTTCCGTTGATTTGGGTGTACCAGTCGGGATGCTGCTTAAGCCACGTATGGCTGCGACCGGTGTGGTTGGGGACCCAGTCGATAATCACGTGCATGCCTAAGTCATGGGCCTGTTTGACCAACGCCTTGAAATCGGCCAGCGTGCCATATTCCGGGTTGACGGCCTTGTAATCTTCCACGGCGTAAGGGTTTCCCGATTCCCCCTGCAAATTCTCTTTACTGATGGGATGAATGGGCATAAACCAGAGGATATCGGCCCCCAGTTCTTTCAGACGCGTCAATTGCTGCTCGACGGCTTTGAAGGTGCCTTCGGGCGAAAATTGTCGCACATTGACTTCGTAGATGGTCGCATTCTTAGCCCAGTCGATTGTGGGAACGCGGGCGGGCGCAACGGCCGTATCACCGAGGGTGGTCGTCGTTTCGTTGCCCGTGGAGGGGGTTTGCTTGCAGGACAGGACAGCAAAAAACAATAAACATCCTACAAGTAGGCTACAGGTTAGCTTGGTATGCATACCGCTTGATTAAACTCGAATAGATAGATGAACGTTAGGTTACGCAGGTCGGTTTTTTGTCGGGTTATAATATTTTAACGCGTGAATGGCTTCGGTTGGGTTACTGGCCCGAAAAACCGAGCTACCGGCAACCAGCACATCGGCTCCGGCGTCTTGTAAAGCTGCGACGTTTTCGGTTCCTACTCCACCATCGACTTCAATGAGTGGATTATGGGCGGAACTCGCCAGGAGTTTGCGCAGTTTACGAATTTTCTGCAACGTGTGGGGAATAAACGACTGCCCGCCAAATCCCGGATTGACAGACATGATCAGAATCAGGTCAATTTCGTCCAGTACGTCGGCCAGCAACTCAACCGGCGAATGCGGGTTCAGGGCAACCCCCGCCCGGCAGCCGGTTTCCCGAATCTGGGTCAGGGTGCGGTGCAGGTGGGTACAGGCTTCCTGGTGTACTGTGATCGTGCCCGGTCGGTCCGGATTGGCGGCCCCGGCTTTGGCGAAGGCATCGATATACCGTTCGGGCTGAACAATCATCAGGTGAACGTCCAGTGGTTTGGTGGCGTACCGGTTCACGGCTTCGGTTACGGGAAGGCCAAACGAAATGTTCGGAACAAAAACACCATCCATGACATCCACGTGAATCCAATCGGCCTCAGAGCGGTTGAGCAGTTCAATATCGCGTTGCAAATTGGCAAAATCAGCCGCTAGTATGGAGGGGGCAATCAGTGGGTGGGTCATGAAAACGTACGTTCAATTGAAATTATGTGTCCAAATCATCAAAGGTGACTCCAAAATTAATTCTTTTGTCGGAACATTTTGGAACACTTGTCCATCTCAGTGCAGGATTTTGTTATGATTGTAGTCTAATTTAGTTTTTCCCATTTTGCGATAAACCCGTCGGAGGGGACCTCCAAAAATAGAATGAATCCAGAGGAAAGAATAACCGAACTTACTGACCGGCTTAATTATTATAACCACCAATATTACCAGAACAGTGTGTCGGAGGTGGATGATTTTACCTTTGACCGGCTGCTCGAAGAGCTGGCAGCGCTCGAACGCCAGCACCCGGAATTCAGTCGGCCAGATTCGCCAACGCACCGGGTTGGGGGTACCATCAGCAAGGAATTTGCGACGGTTTACCACCGGTTTCCGATGCTATCGCTGGGCAATACGTATTCCGAATCGGACCTGACCGAATTCGACAACCGCGTTCAGAAAGGGCTCAACGGCGCACCGTACGAATACATTTGCGAACTGAAATTTGACGGGGTGGCCCTGAGTCTGACCTATGAGAACGGAATTTTAACCCGGGGGGTGACGCGGGGCGATGGTACGCGGGGCGATGATATCACGCCGAACGTCAAAACCATTCGTTCCTTACCGTTGAAAATAAACGGTTCTGGTACGGAGGTGCCGCCCCTCTTCGAAGTACGTGGAGAAGGCTTTCTGCCCCTGGCCGAATTTGAACGCATCAACAAAGAACGGGAGGACATTGGCGAGCCGTTGCTGGCCAATCCGCGCAACGCGGCTTCCGGCACCTTTAAGCAACAGGATTCGGCCGCCGTGGCCAAACGGCGGCTGGATTGTTATCTGTATTCGTTTCTGTCGGAGCCGGAGGTGTTTCAGACCCACGAAGAAAGTTTGCTCGCCCTGAAGCAATGGGGCTTCAATGTGTCGCCAACCTGGCAGAAATGCACCACGATTCAGGACGTATTTGCTTTTATTAACGAGTGGGAAACCAGGCGGTTTGAGTTGCCACTGGCAACCGACGGAATTGTGATCAAGGTCAACCGCTATGATCAGCAGCGTGAACTCGGTTTTACGGCGAAAAGTCCCCGCTGGGCGATTGCTTTCAAATACAAGGCGTTGGCGGCCAGTACGGTTTTGAACAGTGTTTCGTACCAGGTCGGTCGCACGGGCGCGGTGACCCCCGTTGCCAACCTGGAACCGGTTTTGCTGGCGGGAACCGTAGTGAAACGCGCTTCCCTGCACAATGCCAACGAGATTCAGCGGTTGGGGGTGATGCTGCACGATACGGTTTTGGTTGAAAAAGGAGGGGAGATTATCCCGAAAATTACCGGTGTTGATTTGAACCAACGGACCGATGCCTGCGAGCCGATTATCTATCCGACGGTTTGCCCGGCCTGTCAGACGCCCCTGGTGCGCAAAGAAGGAGAAGCCCATTTTTATTGTCCGAACGAGAAAGGCTGTCCCCCGCAGCAGCAGGCCCGTTTCGAACATTTTATTCAACGACGGGCGATGAATATTGAGAGCCTGGGCGAAGGGAAAATTGAACTGCTGATCGACCGGGGGCTGGTCCGCAGCCCTGCCGACCTCTATGAACTGACAACCGACAAACTGCTGGGGCTGGAGAAAACCTATACCGACCGCTCCGCCGGACCGGACGAAACCGCCAAAACCCGGGTGGTTAGTTTACGGCAGAAATCGGTGGATAATATTCTGACGGCCATTGAACGGTCAAAGGCGCAACCGTTTGCCAATGTGCTTTTTGCGCTCGGGATTCGGTACGTCGGCAACACCACGGCGGAAAAGCTCGCGGATTATTTTGGCAACATGGACGCTCTCCAAACCGCTACGTATGAAGCCTTGCTGGGCGTGCCGGAAGTCGGTGACCGGATTGCGCAGAGTGTGGTAGCCTGGTTTGCCGATTCGGAAAATCAGGTGTTTGTCGAGCGCCTGCGGCTGGCTGGTTTGCAGATGGTCACGGACCGGGTTGTGGCGGAGAAAAAAGGGGAATCGCTGGTGGGCAAGACGTTCCTCTATACCGGCACCTTTGCGAACTTTTCGCGGGAAGAACTTGAAAGCGAAATTGAGGCTCACGGCGGAAAATTGCTGAGCGGTGTTTCGAAAAAACTGAATTACCTGATCGTGGGTGAAAACCCTGGCCCGTCGAAAGTGGAGAAAGCCCAGAAGATGAGCGTGACCATGATTGGAGAAGATGAGTTTCTGGCGCTGATCAGTACCTAGATCGGTAGAAAAACCGTACCTTTGTAAACTTTTAATCAGCATATTCCTTCTAATCCAGAAAAAAAGTAGATGAATGCTCGTTTCCACGGCGTTGGGGTCGCCATTGTAACTCCGTTTAACGAAGACTATTCCGTCGATTTCGATGGTTTTGGTCGGGTCATTCAGCACATCAGCGACGGTGGGGTCGATTACGTTGTGCTGCAAGGTACCACCGGCGAATCGCCCACCGTGACGAAGTCGGAAAAGAAACAGCTGCTGGAGTATTTGAAGGAAAATAACCCGAAGAAATTACCAATCGTCTACGGCGTTGGCGGTAATGTGACGCCGGAGGTTGTTGCTTCGATCAAGGATACGGATTTTGACGGAATCGACGCCATTCTGTCGGTTTGTCCTTATTATAATAAACCCGGGAAACGCGGTGTCATTGAGCACTTTACCCGGATTGCCGACGCCAGCCCGGTGCCGGTCATTCTGTATAACATTCCACCCCGGACCGGCATCAATATGTCGGCGGAAACGATCTGTACGCTGGCCGAGCACCCCAATATTATCGGCGTTAAAGAAGCGTCCTGCATCATTGAACAATGCATGGAAATTGCCCGCGACAAGCCGGAAGATTTCCTGCTGATTTCGGGCGATGATGTGCAGGGCGTTCCCATCATCAGCATCGGTGGTGTAGGCGTCATGTCGGTGATTGCCAATGCATTTCCGGCGAAATTCTCCGGCATGATTCACGCGGCTCTGCGCGGTGATTTTGCGTTTGCGCAGAAAGAACTCGGACATTTCCTGCGCATCGATCCGCTGTTGTACGAGGAAGGCAATCCGGTCGGTATCAAGAAGATTCTGGAAATTCTGGGGATCATTTCGTCCAACGTCCGTTTGCCTCTTTACCCGGCAGCCGACGACCTGGGCGTACGGATGCGGGCGGTTTTGCAACAGGATAACCTGGTAGAACTGGTTGCATAACGATATTGCAGCATTGAAAAACCCCGAACATCCGTTCGGGGTTTTTTTGTTTACAAAGGAGCTGCAATGCGTCCGTTATCGTCGACCGCCAAACAACCGGGCAAAGCCCCAGATGACCAGTACAATGACCCCGATGACCAGCAGTGCACCCGTCCAGGCACCTGCTTTGAAAATATCGCCGACAAGTTCGCAACTGGTCATGCCGACCAGCAAAAACAGCGAGATGGCCAGTGTGTATAAGAAATGAGTGAAATTACGCATGGTAGTGTGGTTATAGTGTCTATTTTCTATTCAACTACCAAGGCAATCCGTTTGTTTGTTACCGATCAGTTTATACGTTCCACCAATACGTCAATTTTAGCACCAGTGCCCGGTTTTTGACCGTTAGCGAACCGGGCAAGTAGTTATCGGTGTAGACAATAAAAAGGTCGGAAGCGGGGGCGTACCGCCATTGCAGCCGGGTGTTCAGATTGACATTTTTAGCCTGTTCGTTGTACTGTACAAACGTTGTGAAAAACAGGGTGTTGGTCATGGTTAGATCGATGCGCGGGCCCACCAGCCAGAACTTCGCCGTTGTCTGCGGTTCGGGGAGCCGAATATCGTTGTAATTGGCCGTAATGGCCAGACTGACGTAGGGCTGAAACCGGTAACCCAGAGCGGCCACGAGGTTCAGACGGTTTCCGTTGGCATAATACCCGCCATACCGCCCCGAGAACGAGTAGGTAAACAGGCTTTGCGGTTTCGAGATGTAATCGGCTCCCACGGTTTTCCAGCGGTGTTCGGTGCCGCGGGCCAGGGTGTCGCGCCCGGTATTGGTCGGATCAAAGGGTTGCAGCAGCCGGATAAACGATTGGCTGGCCCAGACAGAAAACACGCTTTTGGTCCGGAATGTGGTGGTATACAGCGCCATCGTTTCGTTATCGGTTTGCCGGAACGACTCGTCGTAAATGTAGAATGAGGCAAACTGTGGGCCGTGGCTTAACACTGAGCCTCCCTTCGGAAACATCAGGTAGCTGGCCGTCGGGTTGAATCGAATATAGCCCCGGCGCGGCACGTAGCCTACTTCCGCCGAATAATTCTGTCCGACGTATTCGTGCTGCCAGCCAACAATCCACTTACGGGTCGTATACAATAAATTGGCCGCGTGCACCAGGCTGCGGTTCGAATTCTGCGGATCGAATGACTTCAGCAGGATCGCTTTGCCCGTCCATACGTTATTGGAAGAAGCCAGGTTGTATTCCAGACCGAAGTTTCGATTGTACTGGGAATACGCCGGTTTGCCCGCTTCCGGTGTGTAATTCAGCGATTCCTTGTTGATAAAAATGGCCCCGATGTTGGAACGGGCAAAAACCCGGCGCTGAAGGGCAACCACCGCAAAATTCTGGGCGGGCAATCCGGTTTCGTCTACCTTGCCGGTTTGCATGTCCATCAGGCCAATTCGCCAGTCCTTATTCAATTTGCCGCTGAGTCGCGCCCCAAACCGGATCGGAACGCCCAGACCGATGCGCCGGGAGAAAAACGGCCGGATGTTGGCGTACCCAAAATTGGACATCTGGTCGCCATTCTCCAGAAAAAACTGCCGCCGTTCGGGAAAAAATAATTCAAACCGGTCGAGATTAGTTACCTGCTGGTCGACGTCCACCTGCGAAAAGTCGGGGTTGACGGTCAAGTCAAGGTTGAGCGACGACGTCACGGCGATCTTGGCGTCCAGTCCCGCGTCACCCCGGTAATCGGTGGGTTGCTTCGTTTGATAATTCCGCGTTGTGCCACCAAGCACGTACGGAATAACAGAAATGTTGGGTCCTACCTGTGGGGGCGGCTGATCCCAGATGATGGAGCCGGTGTAGGCCAGCGAAGCCGTCGGAAACTGGCGCGGCACGGGTGCCCAGCTCGATTTCTCGGTAGTCAGTAAATCCGCTCGACTGAAGTTGATGCCCCATCGTGTGATCCCTTTCTTGTACCGAATGGTTTTGAACGGAATGGCCGCTTCAAACACGTAACGGTCTTCGTATTGTTTCACCGCCGAATACCATTTGTTATCCCAACTCAGGTTGGCTTTGCCGCCCTCATACAGCAGGCCGTCCCATTGCGCCCCAACCGCGTTGGCTCCGAAGGTAAAACCGTTCGTCTGGTCGTCGAACGGGTCCATGAAGAAGATGAAATTGTCATTTTTCTGGAACTCCCAATCCCGGCGGAGAGACTGCACGAAGGGCCGATTGGCCCAGGAACTATCCGGATTTCGGGCGAAATAACAGACGGCGATAATGTAAAAGTTCTGCTGGTCGTACGTCATTTTAACGTCGGTCCGGAGCCGGGCAAAACTGGTGTCCATGGGCAACACCATGAAGAAATTACTGGCGGTTTCGGCTTCCAGCCAGGCCTGTTCGTCCATGATCCCATCGATTTTCAGATGAGGGGTGCGGTCGCTGGGAACGGTTTGGCGGATATGGTACTGGTAAGCCTCGTTTTTTTTCTGCGCAAAAAGGGAGGTGCACAACAAGAAACAGGGAAAAAGAAATCGGTAAAGTTTCACAAATAGGCCAAATTTTAGTGGGGTGCACGTGAGCAGAGGCAAAGATACAGGAAGGAATGGCCGAAAAAACAAGATCGGTTTATCCGGTAAAAAATCTACAGGGAGCTAGCATGGTAACGGTTTTTTTATCGAACAAGGAAGTGCGACGGAGTGGAATGGAAAATCCCCGGAGGAAAAGGCAAAATAGAAATGCAGCGCCTTCCCACCGGGGATTTTGGTATGTGGTTTTTAGTTTCCAACCATGAACACGGCGTTGCCGAACAACAACTTACCATTGTACCAGAAACCCCGGAACAGCGGATTGTCCATCATGTAAACGATACTGCCCCGGCCCAGTTCCTGTACCCCGTAGAGCAGGGTGTTGCTGAGTTTCGATTTGGCGTTCTTGCCTACAAAACCGGCCACATAGTTGTCTTTTTTCAGGTAACCGACGTTCCAGCCGTCTTTTAGAAAGTCGTAATTATAGACGTTCTGAATCAGCGCATAATAGCCGTTGGGATAACCAAAGGCCAGCGGGTGCGAACGGTCAAGATCGACGCGGTAGACACTGCCCGGCGTTTCTTCCGACAAGGCTTCCCGTTCCCGTTCTCCGAATTGCCGCAGCGTTTCGTCGGACTCCGTTTTTTTATCGGGTTTCTCTTTTTTTGCGTCGGCCTTTTCGTCTTTTTTCTTCAATCCAAAATCGGGTTTGTCGGCAAAAAAGGCGGTGGTTCGTTCCATGACGATCAGTTTGCCGCCGGCCTGAACCCATTCCTTCAGTTTACTCAGGGTACGGTCGTTCAGGATTTTGCCGTAATTGTACCCCTGAGGCATGATCAGCACGTCGATTCCATTGAGCGGAAGGCTTGGCAGGGAGTTGCCATCGATGAGGGTTAATGGGTATTGGAGATCCTGGTCGAAGAAGTGCCAGACTTCGCCCATCGAGGTGGGCGTGGTAACGTCGCCGGTAATGGCGGCAATGCGGGGTGTTTTAAGGGAAAACACGCTACCCGACCCAAAATCGGCCCCTTCGGTAACAAAACCCGTGGCCGCCGGAATCAGCCGGATGCCGTGCTTGGTGGCTTCCTGCTGAATGATCCGGTGAAATTGCTCCCCCAGTCGTTCGTTTCCGGCGCGGGTAATGATGAGTGTGCCGGCTTCAAACCGTTCGTTATTCTGCTTGAACATGCGTTCGGCCACCCGAATCCGCACCTTATTGGTGAGTAAACCCGCCAAAAAACGTACATCCTGCTCCGATTGCCAGCGAACGAGGTACGCGTACGGTTTGGCCCCCGAAACCGCTGCGTTAGCCGCCGGAACCGGCGACGTTGGGTAGGCAACCGGCGTTAGTTTTTCTTTTAATCCGTAGGCGTTCAGGCCGTAGGCGTAGGGAATACACCAGGATGTAATGTCGTACGTGACCGAGTCTTCCAGCGTCGATTTGGGTTCAAACAAAATCTTCAGCAAGGTTGATTTGGGTTGAAAGGCACTAATAACCAAGTCATTGTTTTCAATGGACAGACTTTCGTTTTTCTGGGATTGATAACTAAAACCGTTTAGCTTCTGCGATTTTCCGGCCAATCCGTATTGAATCATGTTGTTGTCGAGCAGTTTCCGAAGCGCTTTGATCCGGCCTTCGTCATTCGCGGTTTTAATGACGTAACTTTTGAAGTCACCCACCGGATTCGTCTGTGCTTTCTCAAAAAAGCTGTTGAAGTTGCGAACCACTTCGTTGGGGCGGTCAGCCACGGATTCGAGGGTAGCAAAGCTGGCAGTGTAATGGTGGTCGATGCGTTCGCGGAGGGTCAGGGTGTCGCCATCGTTTTTGCGGTAGGCCAGCCCCGCGCGTCCACCACCGCCCTGTTCGAAGGTCATGCCGATAGCGCCGTTGTACGTTGGCCAGGTATCGCCGTAGCTGGGATAAAACAGGTCGAAGCTCTCCCGGGTGAAATACAACCAGCCATTTTTGTCAAAATACCGGGTGTTATACTGCCCGATGATCTGCTGAAATTCCCGCTGCCAGGGCGTAATGTCTTCGTGGTAGGGCTTGGCGGAAGGGGCAAAGTAATACGGACTTTCCGGACCCATTTCGTGGAAATCAGCGTGCAGGTGCGGCATCCACTGCTGGTAAAGCGCCATGCGTTGCTGGGTGATTTCCTGCGTTTGCCAGGCCCAGTCCCGGTTGGGATCAAACAAGTAGTGTGTATAACGACCGCTGGGCCAGGGTTCGCTGTGTTCGCGCGCAATCGGTGTGGGGTCTGGGTTCTGGCCGCTGACCTGATTGTACCAATTGACGTACCGGTCGTGGCCGTCGGGATTCAGGCCCGGATCGAGAATAACGATGGTGTTGCTCAGAATTTTCTGGGAAACGGCATTGGCGGGGTCCAGCAGGCTATGCAGCACCAGCATGAATGCCTCGGAGCTAATGGCTTCGTTGCCGTGTACATTATAACTCAGCCAGGCGATAGGTGGTTGGGGCGTGTTGGCGGCTTTGGCCGCGGATGAACGGGCCGGGCTCAATCCGATTTTTTTCAGGTGAGCAGACCGGATTTCTTCCAGCTGGGCCATGTTTTTTTCCGAAGCGACGATCACGGCCATCAATTGTCGCCCCTCATAGGTAGTACCGTACGGCACTAATTTGACCCGACTCGAAAATTGTTGAGAAATTTTTTCCGCATATGCTAAAACCCGGTGGTGCGGAGTAAAGCGTTTTCCGACGGTATAGCCCAAAAACTGGTCTGGGTGTTGTAAGTTGTTCTGTGCGAGTGTAATCTGGGCCATTAACAGACATAGGCCAGCCAAAATGAGTTGTTTCATGAACCAAAATAAGAAGATAATCGGGCAATTCCCAAAGGTAAAACGAAACCCCAAATCCCCCTCTATTGAAGAAAAATCAATTTTTTTTTGGTTGGAGATTTGCATGAATGGTTTTTCCCCGTATCTTTGCACCACGATTTCAGAACAACGGTTGGCGAACACAACGCAAACACTCTGAAATGATAGATATGGCCGATTCGTCTAGCGGTTAGGACGCGGCCCTTTCACGGCTGAAACACGGGTTCGATTCCCGTATCGGTCACCGGTCATATCTAGATTAAAGCCCTGAATGCTAACACCATTCGGGGCTTTTTCTTTATTGCCACTTCACGTAAGGCCAGAATCGGGCCGGTGATATAACCGCTCATGACGGAGCATCATCGAAGCCGATTGCCGAAAAAGGATCAGTCGGGGAATTTGGGGGGCGTGGAAAAAAGTAGTTTTTTTGCGCAGAATCAATTTTGAGTTCCTTGCAAGAGTCTTATCAAGCCTTAGTCCGTTTTCTGTTACCCGAGGGGATCTTAGAT
>NZ_BAAGWE010000020.1:0-41389 GCF_054780515.1 Larkinella harenae
TCATTACAACTATAATCGGCGTCACCGGTCATTAGGCTTCATTACCCCACAGGAAAAGTGGGAAATAACAATAGCTCTGACTCAACCATTATTAGAAAATATGTCCAACTAATCAGGGGCTAAGACAATAATGTGCCAGTACTCGCTTTCGCCACGCGTGTCGTAGTGGTTGAGCTGATACCCTATAATCGCCCTGGCTTCTTTGAAGTGGCTATGAATCGCCTTCTCCCACTTAATGACACCTAGCGCGAATCTGGGCAGATACTTTCGGCACCCTCCGCCATCATAGAACATCTCCTCATTGTCAGATTCCACCTCGATCAGCGCGAGAAATAAGGGTCCAATACTTGTGCAGATGTGTATATCCACGTAGTTCGGTAAGCAAGCGTTCCAGGCCCGGACGAATCGGGATTTAAGGGCGACCCAAAAAGGCCGCTTTCCTGCCCGTGGCGTGATTATCTTTTCCATACGGAATCAGTTATAGGTCCGAACGAAACGGCGTAGGATACGGCCAAAACGGCCACAAATAAGCCGAAACAAAAAGCAAGGGCAATATCGTCGTTACGCTCTACCCATTGGCAGAGCCGTTCTAAATGCGGGTTTGACTTCATTGCTAAGTTGATCGTTGTTCAATGTCCCTTATGCGTTGGTTAATCGAGCGGATGTTTTTCATCAGCCGATAGATAATCTTAGGAGTACCAGGTGCGAGCGATTCACGAATGTTTCTGGTGACTTGCCAATGGAGACTGTCTATTAGTTTTTCGCGATTCTCCCTTAAGGCAGACAGTGGGGAATTATCCATTATGTAGGTTGTTTGTAGGTTGAAAAAGGACCCGGCCAGTAACCGGGCCTTTCGCGTCCATCAGTAAACTTCCACTTTCAAAAAGAACTTACGCAGCCTGTTTCGCCTGAGCGTAGTCATTAAACTGCGGACTTTGAACGATTTGCAATACTTGATCTAATACTCCGATCCGTTCGCATAACTGCAAGTGTGTCTCTTCGCTGTTGAGCTTTTCGTACTTTGAAATGTCGATATTATAGACGTAGCGCAGTTTTCGGTATATCCAGCTAAAAAGATCCGAATAAGACTCTTTAGAGTGGTTGACACGCTTATTGACCAAGTGCCGGATATTGTCCCGAATGGTAGCGGTAGGGATTGGAGCCGTTCCTCTTCGCAATCCCATCTTGGCGCGGGCTGCCTCCTGCTCAATGCCAACCAAGGCGCTAATGGTTTCAGCGGTTACCCCCTGCTGTTTGTACATATCTGACATTTTCACCGCAGCCAAGTGGATACTACTGGCCATAGCGAGATTATTCTGGGTCATTTCGACCAACAGGTCAAAGATGTTTAAAACAACCGTGGTAGACCCAAACTCCCAGGGCTGTTCCTGTGGCTCGGTGTTGTTCGGAGTGCTGCCGGCCTGTTCGTCGGAGCCTGCCTCACTTGTGGTCTGCTCGCTTATTGGCGGCACATCCATTGACTCAGTTGTAGACTCTGGTTCCGGCTCTGACGGGGCAAGTACGCTACTAGCCTCCACGACTTCACGAGTGGGACTTGTGGCCCGCTCCTGGGGCTGCGTCTCTTCATAGTCAAACCAGTTCGGGGTTGTGCCAATTACAGCATCTGGCGTGGTTATAGCAGCAACGATTGGTAGTCCGGCGTGGATAAAGTCCGATAGGGCCCCTTTAGTTGATAGCCGTTCTGCTTTCATCTTCTTTTGAAATCCGATCAAATATTCAGCCAGTGGCTTACCCTTGCCCTTCACTTCTCCACGGGCGATTAAAATAGCCGCTTCAACGCTGAGGATGTAAAAGGTTGTTTTGCGACTTTTTCCCGGCACGGCATCTTTATACTCGACATAATTCTTGCCGATAAGCAGGTCATGCTTACTTACACGATTCCGCATCCAGTCGGTCAGTAGCATCTTACCGCCCTTGGCCCATAATTCAAAAAGATCATGCGCATAAACGGCTGCGCGGCCACCGATTTGAAGTATTGGTACAGGGCCGTCAGTATGAATAAGCAAACCGTGCTTTTGCTCAGACACTTCCTCCGTACCGACAAGAGGTAGCGGAATAGGGACCATCGCAGCCTTCATATCAAAGTCTTGCAGGGTTTCGATTAACTCTACACCAGCTTCGACTAACTGAGCAGATAGCCCCTTGATTTCTGCCCGTAACTCGCGTAAGTTGTCACCCCGCCCTATCAGGTGCATTTCTTTTAACGTTGGCAGGGTTACAACGTGGCCTTTAATCCCGTGTTCTTTGTATATCAAAAAGTTGTGCCCATCGACTAAATCAAGCTCCTTAATGCGGTGAGCCATCCATCCCCGATAGCTTTCGTCGGAAATACCGATTGAAGGCAAATAAAGGCGCATATCGACCGCAGCGCGGTTGTTGTCAATCAAGATGTAGTTTGGGGTATTCATTGCTTGGGATCGTTTTGAATGTTGTGAGAATTGATAAGTTGTGCCATCAGAGCCGGTTTCTGGAGGTCGGCGAAAAGGTCGTCCAGCCCGTTAAAAAGTGTAGCGTCGAGGTTATCATGCCGTTTGTACCCCTCAACTGCGGAGGTAGTATACCACTCGCGTAGAATCTCCCGAAAGGATTGCAATGCATCGAAGTCGGTCAGGTAGTCAGCCAGACGCACCGGCATCTTTCCTTGTCCCGTTTCGTCGTCATAAAGCTCTTTCGGAAAGCCCCCGTCCTGGTCCGAGTCGGGGGCTTTGTCCGTAATGCTCATTGCTGAGTGGATTCGGCGGTATCTTGGTCCTTACCTTCACCTTTAGAGTTGTGCACAAAATTGGGCGTAACTGTAGTTTCAGATGCAACTTCATCTTTATCCCAATCGTCAGGCATCGGCGCAGATTTAACCTTCTCAAAAAAGTGGTTAAGCCTGCCAACTCTTGCCCAATCCTTCTCGGCCGCCTGGGTGTCACGGTGAAGTGTCGGCGATTTCAGCAAGGATAGTTCGCCATTCAATTCCTGGCACAGCTTTGCCAGCGACTGAACGAGGTTCTTTTTCATTTCCTCCACCTGCTCGTAACGCTCCAGACTCAGGGCGGCACTCTCAAACTCCTGCCGTTCGTGCTCCTGAAGCATGTAGGTGAGAAACGTGTCGGACTCGGCACACAGGGCGCTATAAAGAACTACTGCGGGGGAGGTGGCGCCAATCGGAGCGACTGCACTCACCTCAATTGTAGCCGTGGGGGTCTTGATCATTTCGCCAGCCCTCCTTTCTTCGGTGCCCGCGCTTTGTCAACCTCTACGTCGGTAACGGCCAGCGGCATTAAACCCAAAAAGTGCATGATGTTGGCAAAGCAGCGGTGCCCCTCGGGAACGTCGCCGTAGACCTGAACCCCGTTGAACTCAACCCAGGAAACATACCATGCCGAGATGTTGCGAATAAGACCCCCCAGATCCTCTGGGTTACTCAGCATATCGAAAAACTGCGAATTGGACTCGATGGTGACCGTTTTGCCACCGCCATCGCAAGCATCGAAGTAGGTTGTTCTTGCCAGGTCCAAAACGATGCGCGTGTCATAAATGCCCGGTTCTACCTCGTCAGGGTTAACTTCTGCTGTTACAACGGCGGGACGGGCCACAAAGGGGATTGATTGCCCCGAACCCAGTAAGCGCGCATTGGCAGTGTGTTCGGCGGCACTGATCATAAAGTGAAGAGCGGAGAATACTTGTTCAATAGGCTCCTCTTCTGGCTGAAGCTGAGGATCGTTTAGAAGCATCCTTTCCATCTTCTCAAGAAGCCCCCGTAACTCATACAGCTTGTCGGCGCTTCGAACCGCTGTATCAAACAACTCATGAACCTGCACCAAAATCGGGGCGTGAGAGTCAGAGGTTTTGTCCTGCTGGTCGCCAAAGTTCTGCAAGATGGTGCGCTTTATTTGGTCGACCATTTTATAAAGTTCTTCGTCGGGAATATCAGAACCTGCATAAGAAGTAACGAGGTACGTGATTGCCGCTTCCACCTGGGCATTAACCCGGCTTACAATTGATGGGTCGTATACCTTATCCCCTTTAGAAGGGGTATTCGGGGTGAGGTCAAAGCCAAGTTCACGGGCTTTGGAAATCATTGACGCGGATTCAATGATCTGCATGAAGGAATAATATACCCCTTCGTAGTTTGGCTTGTCCACCGTCTCGCCCGGTTGACTTACGGCAAAATCGCGCATGGCTTCAATCGCATACGCCAACTCTTGGCGGAATCGGTCCTCATCGCCCAGGCGTTCAGCGATGAAATTAGGCACCTGCACGAACAGTGGTAGCGTCGTATCTGGCGAAATGTCCGCAGCACCCAGGAAGGTAGTCGAAACGATGTTTTTAATTCTAGCAGCAAGGGCCGCATTGCTAGAAATAGAGAACCGGGCCTCTAGATGCTCGGCCATAAAGTCGGCTATCGTTGCTTCAATCTGAGCATTAGCCTGAATGACACATGAAGGAATGTTAGACTGGTCAGGCGTATTTACCGTTTGTCCGTTTTTTGCGCCGTTTTCGTGGGATGGGCTTGTAGTTTCCCCTTTCCCGGAGTAATTTTGCTCCCGTTGCATGGTTGAATGAAAGTTTAACTGTGTTTCACAAGGCCCCGACGCATGCACCCTGAGAAAGTTCTGCGCCGGGGTTTACTGTTTTTACTCAAAAAGGCCGTACAGTCTAGCGGGCAACTGGTAAGAGGGTTACCCCTCTTGGTTCTATATCGCCTTTTCTGGCCTTGATTGTTAATTGAATAAGCGAATATATAAAGCGTTCTAATTAAAAACAAATCGCAATACTACTAAATACTACATCCCTTCGTAAGTTAATAAAAGCCCCCCTGCTGTCCGACAAAGAACAGGTATTGTTATTTGATAAGTACAAATATTATTTTCCCGTGCTACTTTGGATCATCTTTAGCCGCTCTTCCATGTCCTTTTTTACAACGTTTTCACGGTTGTCGTAGTAGGCGGCAATGGCGTCCTCGATAATCTCACGGTCTGACTTGCGCAACAAGGTGGCCAGCTCTTTTAGTTTGTTGCGCGTGGAGGGGGTAAGACGGTAAGAGGTCGTTTTGCCAGTATTCTCTTTATCGGTTGCCATTTTGCTAACAGAAAGTGATTGTAGTACGATAGAAGCAAGAACTTTCGCTTGTAGTAAATATAGTTCGCTTTGCTGTATATTGCAATTAAGACGAACAATAGACCTTATCGGTTAGATAGGGCTTATATTGCAAAAAATAGCACCCTGCCGAGAGTGCTATATAGTAGAATTAAATATACGACGGTTTCTAATTAGATTCTTTCTACGATTATCAATGAAACCATCGGGCCATATCTTTCGAGTGACGTAGCCTTTAAGCCACAACTTTCAAGCAATCTTTCTATCCTAACAAGATGCCGCTCAAAATCGTCGTAGTATAAAATAAATGAAGAAATGGCAAGAACAGCGCCCTCTAGTTGAGCGGCATAGATGTCTTGTTGATTTAATTGAATAAAAGCTTCGTGAGCTTTGGATGACAAGTTTAAGGCATGCATAGTCGAATTGGTTTGGTTAAAGTCAAAAATTGATAAGAACTGACAATCATCTTACCTCACTAGTTGACCCCTTCAACTATGTTTGATGCAGCAACCCCTTGCTTGGGAAGATCAAACTAATATTATAATTAAAATTCAAGATTGCAAATAGGGCTAAATACTAATAAATTAATAACAAAACCGCCTGTATAAAACTCATTAGATGCTAATAATTGCCGAAAAATAGATCATCGTTGGATTATATGGTCTTTTAGTTATACTTGTCCAGTAATTTCAATTCCTGAACATGGACTTTAAAGACACCATCAAAAAGTTTGGTGAGAGAATCACTCGCCTTAAAGATTCTATTCAAACCGAAGAGGCCACAAAGACAGCCTTTATTCTTCCCTTCATCAACGCCCTGGGCTACGACGTGTTCGACCCACACGAAGTTTCGCCGGAGTTTATCAGCGACATTGGCACCAAGAAAGGAGAAAAAGTTGATTACGCCATTATGCGCGACGGGCACCCCATTATGCTCATCGAGTGTAAGCACCACAACCAAAGCCTTACCCTTCACGACAATCAGCTGCTCCGTTACTTTCACGTTACCAAAGCGCGTTTTGGAATCCTGACCAATGGCGTAACCTACCGGTTCTATACCGACTTGATGGAACCGAACAAGATGGACCAGAAGCCCTTTCTGGAAGTTGATCTAACCGACCTGAAGGACGCTCACATCGAAGAGCTGAAGAAGTTTTCTAAGTCGTATTTCGACGTGGATTCTATCCTGTCTACGGCCAGCGAGCTAAAATACATGGGCGAATTAAAGCCGTTAATTACGCAGGAAATGAACGATCCTTCGGACGTGATTGTGCGGCATCTGGCTAAACAGGTGTACCAAGGGCAACTTCACGCCAAAATGCTGGACTACTTTAAGGCGCTCATCAAGAAGGGGTTTCATCAGGTTGTATCGGACCAGATTACCGACCGGCTAAAGTCTGCTTTGACGAAGGAGGAACAGCAGGAGGTGGCTAATATTACCGCTACGGCCGCAAGTCAACCGGCCGTAGCCATACCAAGCGAAGAAGCGAAACGGGAGCCCAATATTGTCACCACGGCGGAAGAGCTCGAATCGTTCTATATCGTGCGGGCTATTCTACGATCGGAGATCGACGGCGAGCGCATTGTACACCGCGACGCTCAAACGTACTTTGCGATCCTGCTGGATGATAATAACCGGAAGCCGATCTGTCGTATGTACATGAACGGTCAAAAGAAATACATTGCCTTTGTGGATGAAGCCAGAAAAGAAACCCGTAACGAAATCCAGTCATTAAATGATATTTACAACTACGCAGACCAGTTGAAGAAATCGCTGGCGATGTACGAGAAAAAGGGGGAATGATCGTGCTACTAAGGCTTCCCCTTTTTTATAAAACTTAAATTGATGGGCAGGAAAAAAGTTGAAGGTGAGTGCGCTATATGCAGAACGCGAGGCCTACTTTCCTATGAGCACATACCTCCAAAAGCGGCGTTTAATGACGGAAAGTTTTGGATAATTCCGTTCGACGAAGCTCTTGAGATGAACTATGGGGAAGAGCCTAAGACGAGGTTACTTCAGGGTGGAATTGGAGTGTATTCAATTTGTGATCGCTGTAATAACAACACAGGCAGTTGGTATGCAAGGGCTTATGTAGAATGGTGTTATATGGGCATAACCGCCCTGAACAGAACTAATTATAGTCCAGGTAATATCTACTACCCTGGGCTTTTTCCATTACGCATCCTTAAGCAGATTGTGTCAATGTTTATTTCAATCAACCATGAAGGCCCCTTTCGAAAAGCGTTTTCGGACTTAAATAAATTTGTGCACCAAAAGGAGGAAAAATATCTGGATTCAAGGTATCGGATTTTTGCCTATTACAACCACGAAGGCAATGGACGATTTTTTCCAATGACATGGATAGGCGGCTTTGATTTAGCAAAAAAGATAGTCGGTATGACTGAATTGGCCTATCCACCATTTGGTTTTGTTTTGACAGTTGATTCAGATTCACCAGATGAACGCTTATTCGAGATTACTTTTTTCGCTAGCTATGATTATGCTGAGAAGGCTGATCTAAGATTAAACATGCCTGTACTTCCCGTCTTTTCATTAATTCCAGCAGACTATAGGCCAGAGACAGAAATAAGAGATAGTTTCCGAAGCTCGATAAATTAATTGTATTTAGCTCCCCAGCAAAAAAACGCTCAGGCGACTGACTACCAGTCATTTCCAGTGTTTACTGAATATTTCTCCACCTCTTTATTTTTTATTATGTCAATTTCGAAAGATCAATTTGTAACTAGCTTTTATACAAGCATATATAATTATTTTACAAATGATATTGACCAATTAACTAATATTGTGCCAACAGGGCCTTATGGATACTGTGGGGTCCCCCAAGTTTTGTCATTATTTTCGGTAATGGAAACTTGGGGGTATCTTATAAATCCAAAGAGAGTAAAGCAATCAAAAGAAAGAGTCAAGTATTTTATAGTTGAGTTTATTCCTAGTATAGCAAAATGGTCTGATGTTTTATACGAACTTATTCGCAGTGGAATCACACACGAATATTTCCCTCATTACGACATTGGAATATCGAAATACAAAACATCTGGCGTAGAGATAATTGATGCGTCTTTATTTTTTAGAGACTATAATGGCACAATAATTTTAAATGTCAACTATTTCACACAACAAGTAAAAAGTGGATTTGATGAGGTAGGAAAGCGACTTAACAGCGATTCTAATTTGTGTGAACGTGTTTATGACAGAGTACTAGAAAGACGGCTAAACGCACACAAAGCCAACTTTGAAGCTTACGAAAAGCAAGGGCTATTTGACAATATACCAGTTCAGTCCGTTAAAACTTATACTACAATTCCACAAAGCCCAGTATGAATTTTAACGTCACAAAATAAGGTAGACAAAATATGCCTCACTTTTGATTATCTTGCTTTATCAAAACAAGTCGTCACTCTGTCCGACTTAAAGCATGAATTGCAGCCAGGCAAAACGAATCCCTATTGTTGATTTCCTATCCAGACAAGGCTTACGTCCGGCCAAGATAAAAGGCCGTTTCTACTGGTATCGTTCTCCTTACCGCACCGAACGGTCAGCATCCTTCCGGGTGGACTCTGGTACGAACCTATGGAAGGACTGGGGCGATGATCAAAAGGGCGACATTATCAACCTGGTGATGCTGATGTTTCGGGTTGATCAGTCCGGAGCCTTGGCCATCCTGGATCGGGGAAGTATAGGGCCATCCGTTCGCCCTACAAACAGTTCGTCACTTGTCGCAAAGAGCCCTGACATCAGGATACTTCGCACGGCGAAGGTGAGCTCATACCCGCTGGTTCAATACATCACAAAAGACCGTGGAATACCTCAAGGCATTGTTGATACGTATGTGCAGGAGTGTTTTTATACCACCCCTGACCGGGAACAACAAAACAAGGCCCCATTTTTCGCCCTAGGGTTCCGGAATGATAAAGGAGGATATGAGTTGCGTAGCCCTAAGTTTAAGGGCAGCACCAACCCAAAAGCGATTAGTACTGTGTGGGGAACCGAGCCAAACACGGTGACGGTATTTGAAGGCTTTATGAGCTTTCTTTCCGCGATGGCCTTTTTTGAAAGAAAGAAACCCGTTCATACCGCTATCGTCCTTAACTCTCTTTCCTTGCTAAACGAAGAGACACTTGAAAGACTTAGCTACTACGAACGGGTAAACTTGTTTTTAGATAACGATGACGCCGGCCGAAAGGCCACCCAAAAAGTTTTAGCCTCCATTCCTCGCGCTGTTGATTACTCGCCAAAGTACTACGCACAGCACAAGGATTTCAACGACTACCTAATTCAGGGACGCCATGAAAGACAACAGCAATATACAGAAAAAACCGGGTAAATCAAGAAGCCGAGAGTATGGAAGATGTACGATAAATTTTGAAGACCTGGCCTCGTTCAACATGAAGAGGATCGGCCTTGAAACGGTTATCGTTTTCCAAAAGCTACAGCATGAGTGTTATACAAAGACCATCGAGGGCAAGTCGCCAGACGGATGGTATTTCTGCTCGAAGAAAGAGTTTGAAAGGTACGGCATCAAAGAAGATCGCTTTGACAGAGCCGTCCGAACACTTGAAAAAATTGGGGTACTAGTTAAGTCAATAAGGCCAATAGGCCGAAGGCTTGCCAGTGGATACCCGGAAAGAAAGACTCATTACCGAATCCTATTTGATGTCCTTGACCAGCCTGATGTCCTGGAGTCCCTCTACGCAGTTCCTGACGAAGAGATTCACCGACTGGCAGACTTCTTTAAAAGACGATCAATAGAGGTCTCTGCGAAACTATCAAAGACCGTAGAAGGCATGACCTCTGACGAAGACTTGGACACCCCTTTCTAGTTATCTATCATTGCAGGGAAAACACACCACTGATAACCACCCCATTTGCCCACCTTCCAGTGATCTGAAAACACACCACTGTAGTACCGGGGAAACACACCACATAATATGATACTCCACGGTTTTTTTATGATACTTCACAGATCCTTTTGCTAGAGAAAGAAAAAAAAAAGAAGGGTGATAGTAAATTAGAAGAAGGAGAAGAGAAAAGCCTGCCCTCCCTCCCTCCCTCTTTTTTAAGAAGAATAGGGTTGTTTTTCTTTACTCTGTTGTGGTTGGCCCCCGGTGACAATGGGTTGGTCTGGGCAAAACTACCCCTCGTTTGTTGTGCTTAAGAGGTGCCAACGACATGCTTCGGTAAATTTTACTTCGCCATGGCAACATCTACGTGGTATACCGGGGTGTTCTTGACTTTTCGTGCCCTTGAATAGCGATCATTGCCCCGCGAACCGACAAAACACGCTGTCTAGAGCGCGATCTGCCAAAAGTTGAACAACAGTCCGCCTTTATCGAGATCGTTGATTGTAGGGCGGATATGGAGCTAATAAGGATTGCCCACGTTTTTGACTCATTTGACCATTTCGGACCCGGTAAAAAAGAAGCCCGATTACCGGAGTAGTCGGGCTTGTGCACTTATCTATATTCCCTATCTCGGACCATTCGGATGTTGTTAAACATCGGTAGTTCCTCAACGCAGTCAGCCGGGATTTTCCCTCGATCAATCCAGTTGGTGACAACCTGGGTTGTGATACTGTACTTCTTGGCGTAGTCGCGAATAGACAACCATTCGCCGATGTCTAGTTCGTGGCCGTGTTCTTTCAGGAAGGCCAGTGTCTTCTCCTGCCCGCGCCGAATATCCTCCAATTCGGCAGCGAGGTTGAGCGTTTGGTTCATTTAGATTGTGGTTATTGTGTTTGTTTGGTAAAACGGAGGGGGTTGGTTAGGCCCCCGGTCACTCGTCATCGTCGGCCGTCATCGCTTTAAGCCCTGCCAGGATTTTCTTCTCCTTGACCAAAAGGGTTACCCATTCATTTTGCTGGTCCAGTTCTTCAATATCCGAATAGTGGTTATCCAGCAAGTTAAGAAGGTGAGCCAAACGACTTTCGTGTAATTCGATCAGTTTGTTTAGCTCTACGCGCGTCATAGCTTCATTGATTATGAGGTGAAGATAACAAGCGTTTCGCAACGAAACAAATTGTTCTTAGGTTAATTTTGCTTGACCAAGTAATAAGGTGCTCACGTTTCTGTGACAGTAAGGTGAGGTTTGGTGAGGTTTCTGTCGCAGCCAGAATCAGCTTGCACGAATTACGCGCAGTAACACGCTATAATCAACGATCCTGCCCAGTCGCACTCACACTGGCAACAAAAGATCGCGGCATAAAGTGAGCGTTTGCGCTGTTTTCTGGTATGTATCAGCAAAGGCTGATCATGCGCCCTCTTTAAATGTTTTAAACCCCCTCTTTAAATCTTTTAAAGGCAACAAAAACCCACCCACTAGTAGGGATGATGCCATAGGCCCTTTGGAGTTTTTTGTCCTACAAAAACACATCTTGCTTTTTCTGAGTCGTAATGGTTTTTACCTCCGCTACCTGCCTTCCCCCCGGGTCGGAAATGGATAAGCAAATCGAAAACGCAATTTTGCATTATAAAGCAAACCGACCACACAAACGGCTATACATCCGTTGTTCAGCAGGAAACTGCCAAAGACTAAATTACTAGCTGTTATTTCGTTCACCTTTGATAATATTGTTCCATTCACTGGAAAATCAGCTATGGGATTTCGCTACCGACCCTACTTTCGTACCTCTTGGGGAAGCATAAGTAAACGCTCAATAGGTATCCGAACCGGCATTCCGGGGCTAACCTACCGCATACCTCTTTCTTCTGGTAAGACTTCACGCCGACCGTCGGCATCAACAGCAGAAGAGGAAGCGCCACTTCCTTCGTGGAGCAGCGCAATATCAAATGCGGTATTGTTGGCCATCTGGCTTTTCCTTCTCGTTGGACTTGTGGCCTTTTTCGGGGGCAACCCAATCTCAGGACTTCTCTTGGGCTTGCTCTTTATTGGGCGGATCATCCGTCCGGTTCGTTGGGCGTTTGCTTATTATAACCAATCGGCAGAACATCACGAGCTAAAGAGGCTGGCGGTTATTTGCGCGTTTGAGGCTACACTTAAAATCGCCGTGGTCGCGTGGGTGGTTAGTGTGGCAATGGATGCCGGAGAAGCGTATGAGAGAGAGCGGGAGAAGGGTTTTGCTACTGCTCCCTTAACAATTAACGGCCTTACGCCCTATATGCCCTTATCCGAAATCAAGGGCACAATTAAAGGGAAGTCCACCCTGATTCAAGACGGGCGGCTCGTTTTCTCAAAACAAACCTTTGAAGGCCACCCAGGAACCATTGCCATCCGGGCGGAGGGCGAAAGTGTTTCTGAGATTGAGTTTAACCGGCACCCATTTAATAATCGTTCTATAGAGCAACTTCGGGACGCATTAACGAATCGCTACGGGGTAGCCATAGACTCAACCCATCAAGGCTATACCTGGACAAATGATACTCTTAAACTTGTAATGAGCTACGACCGTGGAAGAATAGAGGCTGGCTTTATCAAGGTAACGCTTTCGAAGGGAGGCTTTTAAAGTAGAACCCCATTTTCTATTTGTATGAATAAATAGAAACTGGGGATTGTTATGCTTCAACCGCTTCTAGTTCATCCTCTTCTACTTCGGGCGCTTTATCCTCAAGATAAGATTTAGCCATGTTTTGATGCTTCCGCTGCAAACGGCCATTCTTAAGGACATATTCAACCGTTCCAATCAATGCACCACCCCAAATACTGACTAGCGGGAACTGTTCGCTCACCTGCTCAGCGGTTAGTAATTCTGGGGTTTTAGCCGCCGGGTAAACGGGTATCTGCCACAAGCCCCGTTTGTGAATCCTGTACCCCTCAGGCATCTCAACGTCAGACTCAAGTACACAGGCGCTCAGTTCGGACAGCTTCCACGTCTGACCATCTGCCGGAATGCACCCGCTAAATTGCCGGTAAGCACCTTCTTCGGATTGGGGGCGGAGTTTCATTTGCTCGGTTGTCGCTTCCAGGAAGGTCCATCGGGTGTAGGCTCCATAGAAGTAATGCCCGTCAATCATTTCACTCCCCCGGTGTTCTTTCAAGTAAACCTTTAGCTTGTGAGAAGACATAGATGTTTTTAGTAGATTGTTCGCCGATTCTGGCCATACTTCGCGCAGGATATGGCCTAGAATCAACGAACATGGAAAAGTTGATGAAGTATATACTTTAAATAGATCGCTTGTCTACGGGCTTAATTTTGACGCTTCTCGGGTAGCGTTGCCAAGAATTGTTCTTCTAATGTCAGTGCCCGGTCTGCTATGCGTTCTGACGTATGGGTAAGGCTTTCGAAAATCTTGTCTTTGCCGACAATCTCCGTCATCAGGAAGGTCACCTTTTGCGACTCAATAGCCAGCTCTACCGCTAATGTTTGTTTGCTTTTAGTAGCAGCCTGGAAGCCTAGTATTGACTGGTAGAGGGCGGGGCGAGGGTATCGGCGCCAAGCTGCGGGAGTCGCTCCGGTCTGATGGCATTCGATCAGGTGCCTTAAACGGTCGATCTCATCGGCGGCTATTTCTTCGGTAATTAGGCTACAGTAGTCGTTGAGGATCTGATCGGTTTCTTTGTTGCGCCAATCCGGGAAAAGCTGTAGCACAGAGCCGATTAGATATTGACGGTAAACGAAACGGTATGTTCTTTTGAAAATATTCATTGTTTTTGGTTGGTTATGGGCCACACCCAAAATGCGGCCTGGTTATAATTATGATCCGAAACCGTTGTCGTGGCGACTTTCTCGAACCTGAACATTTGATTGCGCGGTGTTGATGTCAACAACCTTCGTTATGATTGGATTGGCTCTTAGTTCGGCACCCAATGCTGATGCTAGCTTGTCATAATTTATTTCCTGCGGCTGTATCTGGTTATAAACCCCGCCTGTTGCATAGTTGGTAATCGTACTCGGGAGCGGCACCGTATAGCCACTTCCAAGGCTCGGGTGGCCCGGATAGGCCCGGCCACCACCCAATTGATTCAGGAAGGATAGTAGTGGCCCAAACATGCTGGTAGCCTTGGCCGTGTTGACCGACTCGCCGTTGGACAGTTTGGCATTGATAGAATCGCTCGTACCGGTTCCGGGCCCTTTGACCATTGGGCCGTTGCGATTGCTGCTGTACACCCCGCCTTGCGCAAATTTCTGCTGATCAATCAAGACCTGTTGAGCGATACCCTGAGCCGCTACGACCGCCGCCAGAATGGCATTGAAGGGTGGAGGTGCTCCCGTAAGGGCTTTGGTGACCGCTACTCCCGTATTAATCAATGCTTCGACGCGGGCAATTCTCCGGCGCTTTTCGGCACCTTCTTTCTCCAACTGCTCCCGTTTTTTCTGGTAGTCCTCTTCAATGGCGGCTCGTAGCTCGGCATTGTTGCCCGCCGATTTTAAAGCTGCATCCTGCTGCTCATTGAATGCCTGTTCCTGGACCAGCCGTTGGGCCTCAAAGATGCTGGCAAAAATCGCCGTGGCACGGCTGGCAATGTCAGCCACATTGTCAATGAATTGTTGATCTCGCTGCCGTTCCCGATCACGCATGATCCGGTCAAAGGCACTCTGAATCTCATCTTTTTTGATCTGGTTGTCTTTGTAAAGCTCTAACTCCCGCTCAAGTTGTTTCTGTAGCAATTCGGTTTGGATGTCGTATTCTTCTTTGCTGCCTTGAATCGTTGCGTTGAGCCGCGTTTGAATGCGTATCTGATCGTTTTCCTTATCCTTGAGGATACGCTCCTTGGCTAGCTGATCCTGCGCCCGTTGGTACCGGCTACGAACCTCGGCTTTCTGTTCTTCGGATAGATCAACGTTGGCCAGCTCTTCTTTCAGTTGCGCATCAAGCATTTCCTTCCGCAAATCGAACTCGGCCTCAGTTCCTTCCCGGACCGCGTTTAAACGGGCTTGAATGGCCGCAACGTCGTTCTGGGCTAATTGAGCTTTAAGTGCATTATCAACCGCCAGCTTCTGGGCTTTCTCGCTGGCATCAATCTCTTTGAGCCTAGCCGCCCGTTCTTTTGCATTGGTGATGGTGCTGACGGTAGCAATCCGATCTTGTGCGGCCCGGTTGGCAATCAAGGACTTCATCAGCTTTGCCTCCTCTTCCGTGCCTCTTTTTACCAGAGCCAATTCAGCGTTGATGTTGGATTCCCGAATCTTAAAGAAGCGCTGCTGTTCGTTAATGACGCTACCAGTACGAAGGTCAACAATTGAAGCTGCTGCCTGGGCATCGATCAAGTCCCTTTCCCGCTTGGTGGCGGCATTCTTCTTGTCGAGCTTGGCGCGGGCTAAAATTAAATCTTCTTCAATTTTTAGCGTCTCCCGGCCAGCTTTTCTTGCTGCATTGATTAACAATTCATAGCCGCCAATTTGAGCCTGCAGGGCGCTCTTTGCCAACTCCTTTTGCTTTTCCGCTTGCTCTTTAACCAGGCTGTTGTAGGTGTTCTGAATTTCAGTTCCCCTTTCATAGCGATCTTCCCGAATGTCTCCTAGTTCGCGCTCGGCTTCGGCCACCTTCTTTTTGTCTTCAAAGTTGTTACCATTTAACCGTGCTTCTTCTTTCAAGTTTTTAATGATTCGGAGCTGGAAAGCCTCCCGCTTAGACTGTAATTCAACCTCAATGGTTCCGGCCTTTCGGATGGCTGCGTTGCGCTCGGCGAATGATTTGGTGGTGTCGTCAGCAATTTGCTTGAGCCGCTCGGACTCTCCCCGCATTAACTTATAGTCGGCTTCCATCTGGATAGACAAATCCCGAATCTTCTGACTTTCCAGGGCAACGGCTTCACCCGCCTTTCGGGTTTTGTTGAGTTCGGTGGTTAGCCCCGAAACCTTTTTGGTGGCATCGGTAATGCCAGTGCCAAATTGAACGACACCATCAAGCAGTTTGGTGGCACTGCCCGTCCGGATGCCTTCCCAAATCACCTTGAAGGAGTTAAGCCGGTTGATGACGTTGTTTTGTAGAAAGTCACCGAATTTCTTGAATGCCTCGCCGGGCTTGTCAATCGCTTCGATAATCGCTTTGCCCATCGCTGAAAAACGGCTGGTGATTGCGCTTACTACCGCCGAAACGCCCGCCATCTTTCGGCTAAGCAAATCCATTCCTTCCTGTGATTTGGTCAGGAAGGCAATCAGCGACCCGAGGATTACTACCAGTAGGCCAATACCTGAAGCGGCCAGCGCGGCTTTGATACCCGTTAATCCTAGCTGCGCTCCTTTCAGGCTTGTTATCCAAGCGTCGGTTCCCGTCTTGATCCCTTCGATACTAACGCCAAACACTTCATACTCGCTGACCATCTCCCGAAACGTTTTCCGGGTTTTACTGATCGCTTCATCGGTGCGCCCTAGTTCGGTTCGCTGTTCAATGATTTGCTTAACCAACGCCTTACCCTCGGCACTTTCCCGCTGGGCACGGCTCATCTCCTGGTATTTGGTGACCAGTTCGTCCGTGGCCGCCGATAAACTCTTGATGCTATCAATCGCTAGCTTGCTGGCTTTACGGCCCTCATCCAAGGCTTTGCCCTGGTCCTTGATCTGGTTACTCGTTTTCTTTATCTTCTCGCCCAGATCAAAGTTTTTTTCGGCGTACTGTTCGGCGGTTATCTTACCCTCCTTAAACTGCTTATTTAGTTCTGCTTGCTGGCCCTTAAGTCCCAGCATCTCCTTGTTAAGAGCGATGATCTTTTCCCGAGCTCCGGCTTCATCGTACTCCAGGCGTAATAATAGCGTCTCTGCCATGTCCTTCGTGCTTGTTGTTTACCTAGGTTATTTCATTCTCTGCCCATCAGGATTACTTTATAGTGCTTACCCGTAAAGTTTTGCCACCAGAACCACAGACGCGCTTTCAGTGATTTATGGTGGTATTCCTTCGTTTTCATCATCACCAGTTCCGGATCAAGTCCTTTCCGGAGTTCCCGGTATTCGCCAGACGCCCACAGATTCATATAGTGATTTGCCAGCGGGACTGCCTCCAGGCAAGACATAGTCTGGATGGACGGGGCGATGTCGAGGAATTTATCAAAGTCACCAAATGAAGGATCGCAGGATACCTGGTAGTATAGCAGAACACTAAGGAAAGGAACAGCAAACGAGTATCCTTCAATGTCTTCTAGGTCATGGTGCCCTAACCCCAAATCCCTTAGATATTCAGTATGACCCATTCGTAAGTCCGGCCACTCAAGTACTTTGATTCGGCGGTTTTCAATGGTGACGTACTCCGGGAGCGTCAGCGCATCAAGGCGTAACGGGGTTTGCAGAAAGTCCAGCTTGGCTAAAATCTGGCTACAGTGCTCATCAGAAAGCGAGGAAAAGAGCTGCCGATTGTCCGCCAGTGCTCCTAACGCTATCGGGGCGGTTGCGTCTTTGATCGCGGAAATGGCGACAAACTGTCCTAAATTAACTTCTTCCCACGCTGAAGGGAAATTGATTATTCCTTGTTTGGTTTCTACTTGTAGCATATCAGTAAGCGGTTAAAATAACATTGACTGGGTGGCCATCTTTCCAGCCCTTTACCTGACTGATGAGAAAGCGGGCGGTACCAATCGCCTGCGCGCCGATCCGGACCATTTGCAGTTGTACCGGCTGGGCTAGGTCGAGATTCATAAGGTCGTTTGGACGCAGGTAGAGCGAAACCTCAAACGTTCGCGGCCGGCGTAAGATGAGCTTCAATCCCGTAAAGTACCGCTCGATCAGTGATTGCTCCCGCATATTCTGGACCCGATCAAAGCAGAGCGTGAAAGCGTTCTCTTCCGTGCGGATAGTCTCCGGGCGGACGCCGAACCATGCCCCCACCAGCGTAACCGTTGCGTCAACCAGCGATTCACCGCTGCGTATCTTCGTGGGCACAGAAAACGTCTTGGTCGGCTCAATGAGGATCAGCCGCGCGCCGGCCGATTTTTTGGTAATGCTGGTTTGTCCTCCGGCGGGGGTGTTTACGGTCCGGGTTTCAATAAAGAGGGGTCTACCGTACCCTGTTACATCGGTCTTGCTATCAATGCTCGCCGAGAAGGGTAGCGTAAACAGAATTGCATCATTCGGCAGGGTGTTGGCATCGCAACCGATTACACCGTCACCGTAATACGCCTGGGGGCTGTTGCTGCTGGATTTGCCACCGGAGAAGTTAACCACCTCCTCAGCCTCCCGCCATTTAACGAAGTTGCGCTGCCCATAGCCACCAATAGACGGGGTGTGAACTGGCTCTACTGCTTCGTTTACCAGCGTCGAAATGTCTTTGGGCGGCTGCTTAACCTGATCGGAGACCTTAACTAGCTCAATGGTTTTTCGCAGGTCATCAATGCGGAACCAACCCTGCATCATAAATGCAATCGACAGCAGCAGATCCCGGCACTTCATTTCCGGAAGGTTTCCGGCTACCGGCCATTTATCGCCGAACTTGATCGTGTTATCGGGAATGAACGACGCATGGGAGGTATCCGGCGTTTGATAGAGCTTTATGTCCCCTTTGGTAACGTTGGTACGCTTGCCTACTTCCAGCCGAATACGCACCGAGTCGTTCGCTTTCAGGTCTACAAACGTATCCAGTGTAACAGACGCCTTCTTTTTAAGTCCGGTGTATTCGCGGTATTGGTTGTACGGACCGCCTTTGCTCCAATAGCCCTGGGCCCGGTTGGTGCCGTTGACCTCGCAAATCAGTTTTACTTCCAGAGCGCCCACGTCCACGGTGGCCATGAACTCCTGATAAGCATTGACTTTCAGGCGCATCGGTTGATCAGCGACGTAGGAAGTAATAGCCGTGCGGTAGTTTTTGGCGCTACCATTAGAAAAGCGTTTATCCGCGGAGGAGTCCACGGTAAAGGGTTGGATTCGGCTAACCTTCTGGTTGGTCACCAGGTCAAACCGCCGCTCTAAAGGCTCGGCTTCAACCAGCGTCACGCGGGCCGTGCGGTCATCAACCCACTTCTGATCGTGCCCAGTCGCTTCGGCTTCGGAGAATGGAATTGCCATCGCTTTGTATAGCGGATCAGACACCCAGTCCCCTATAGCCCTATAGCCCGACTCCAGTAACATTTGCCCCACAATAGCCGTAACCCTTACCGATGGAAATAAAGCGTCGTAGGGCACATTACCCGGCCCCATTGTACCATAGTCAATCAGGGGGTAACACACATCGGTGCCAATTTTATTTAGAACGTCAATAGTGGGAATATTCCAGTCGTGATTGAGGTGTGACAGATTAAGGTGGCGTAGTGATTTGGCGGCCAGTTGGTCAAGCAGATTTTGCTTGGTTTCTGACAACTCCACTGTCCAACCCCCGGCAAATGACTTTAAGATACTTGATCCCCTGAACAACTTTAAGCCCGACTTGATCACATACGCATCGAGTTTCTGGTATGGGTTCGGCCCCCCCGCGTCGATCTGCTCACAGCCGCGCAGGAGTTGCCGCACCGCGTTCGTGTCAGGCAGGGTGGCGGAATTAGTATAGGAGGATTGGAGCGAATCTGGCTTGGATAAATCGTTGGCCTGTAGGGTGAGTTCAAAGTCAACGTCAGCTACCCAGTTGTGCGGGGAACGTTCGCCTTCGGCTATATAAAGTCCGTCTTCCATTGGTATCGTAAGTTAGTAATTTCCATGCTTACCGTAAAAAAAACTTTTTAGAGACACTTGAGTAGAACAAATTCCTTGTATCTACATCAAATTTCAACAGTTTAATTTGACTACCAGGCGCGACCAGTGCGACCAGTGGCGGGTCCAAACCGGCTGGGCGGGATTGGTGCGCGGTAGGCGGAAGTTTCCCCGCTTGGTACTGGTTCTATCTCAAATGATTCACGCATGGCGAACATATCCATCAAGTCTGGTGATTCGCCCTGAAGGATAATCTTCATTTGCTTCTTGGGAATTAGAGCTAGCTTCCCCTCACTGTCGGGATTGGCCCGCTTGATGGCTTTGCGTTCGTGGATAAAGCGCTGACGAATCGTCATCTTATCGTCATACATCCGGTTTGCCACATCCTCGGAGACCTTATAGCCCCCTTCGGAAACCCGGTTTGAGCTGCGGTAGAAGCATTGGGCCTTTAGGTTTTCGTAGTTCTCTTTTACCTTCCGCCCATCGGTACCGCGTACCTCTTTGGGGGTGCCATTGTTATGGAACGGGATAGCTCCCTCAATGAAGCCGTCAACAAATCCGCCGACGCCATCGGCATCGTAGGTGAAGTGCCGGTTTTGAATCTTGTGCATAGCCATTAGCCGCTTGGCTTCGTCAACAACCTTCTTACCGTCGCTTATGTCAAGGATCGAAATGTCGGTTAGTTCAAAGCCGTACCATACGCCAAAAACCAGCTTGTTAGAACCTTTCAGGGCAATATCGGCGGTTAGGTATCGTCCACTGCTTTCGACCTTGTAGGCATTGTTAAACATCCCTAGAAACGCCGGATAACTATAAAGGTCACGGTCGGAGATAACCGCTTTCCAACTGCCGTGTAACAACTGCGCTACGGTGCCCTCATCCTGCGCCATCAGGTTTGCCAGGTAAGAAGGGTCTTTACCTAGCAGCTCCCGGTTATCGACCAGTTTGCCCGAGATAAAAGTGATTGACTTAATGAACGTATCAATAGATACGTTGTACTGCTCGGCCATTGGTTCCAGAAAGTGAGATGCCTTATCGGCAACTTCCTCAAACGTGTTACCCCAAACGTAGTTGTCACCCGACATTGTAAACCACCGAATAACCCCGTCGCGCTCCGGAATAGGTAAGCCCGACTCGGGATCAATCCACCAGGCGATTAGCTCGGCCACCCAGCTATCTGGGTCAGGGTTGCAGGTGGCCCGAACATAGGGCTTTACTCCGCAGGTAGACCGGTTCCGGGTGAGCATGTAGAAAAACATCTTCTTGGTGAAGTGCGGCAACTCATCCCACAGAATCAACGGAATCTCTGAACCCTGCCAATCCAGCAGGTCACTTTCGTACTGTAAGTGTTTAAAGCTGACCCGGCCACCATTAGGCCAGTGCCAGTCTAAGCGCGACTGTCGAGGGATTCCGCCAGCGAGCGAATAAATTGCTGAGGATGCGTCCCAAAGTCCACCCTGGGCGCTGATCTGGGGCGACGTTCGGCGGAAACAGACCGCACCAAAATTCGCATTGGATTGAACGTGTCGAAGTGGTTCTAGCAGCAGAGAAAATGTTTTGCCCACACCGGCCGCAGCTCCGCCAATAACAATGTCCGCGGCTGAAGACAGCGCATTCATCTGGTAGCCCGGCTGCGGTCCGATGTACCGAATACTCTCCGTTTCTGTCTCAACGACCATTGTCAGGTATTTTGAAAATTATGACGTTAGTTTTGTCACCCGGTGTGTCGATTTCCTGCTTTGGCGCGCCGTAGGCCGAGTCCATAACAACCTTGTAGGAACCAGCCCGACGCTTTCCGGAAACGGCATCGTTGATCTGCACAATAGTCATTATTTCCTCGACCGTCATTTTGTCAATATCGTCCCCAACGATCTCCTTAATTTTAGCGAGGGATGCGCCAAATATGACATTCTTTCCCAATGCCGCCAGTATCTTTTTGGCAACGGTTGAACGGTTTGGCGATCCTTTTGGCCTTCCGGCTGGATTGCGCACTTCTCCGGGCTTTGCTGGCTTTAAGTTTTCGTCGTTCATGGTTTTAGTTTATTAATGATTACGTCTACCCTGGGTCCGTATAATTCACGTAGGTATTCAATGGCGGATGGGGCTATGCCTTCTTTTGCCAAATGAGCAATCACCTTCTTTGCTAATGTGGCACCGTTAAGCGTCCCTTTGGGTCTTCCGTTCGGGTTTCTGACTTCGCCCTTCTTCGCCGGTTTAAGGTTTTGACTGTTGGCCATTGGTAGCGGGCGATTTTAGGGTAAGCGTTCCTCTTTGTTTTAATTTCAAGAACCGCCGAAAGGCGACTACTTGCTGTATCTGTTCGTTTCGCTTCACGGCTGTTCGTGGCTATTGATTGGAACCTTACTCAATACTTCTTCGGCAATTATTCGCGCAATTGCTTCCATCATTTTAGGCGGTACACTGCGGCCAATTCCCTCGGCATTCCGACCATAGGACCCGACCAGTTGGTAATCATTGGGGAACGACTGTAACGCCTTGAGTTCATCGATATACAGGTGGCGCGGCTCTTTCCAGTGGAATAGGTCGTCCGAAGCGTGGGCAGTGATCGTATTGGCCGGCCGCAGGGCGTGCAGCTTAACTTTGGAAAACCAGCCCTTCTTTCCGGTCTTTCGGTAGTTGGACTCCTCCATTGACTCACCGGGCTTGGTGACGCCCCAATACTCGTACTGCAAGTCCGATATACTAACGTCTTCGGTTTTGCGTATCTGGTAGGCCCGGATAGCTTCGCTCGCGCTGATGATGCGGCTCGTGGGCAGAGGAAACACCGGATCAAGCCCCAGGTCATTACGAACGCCTATAAAGATAATACGCTGTCGAATCTGGGGAACCCCGTAATTGGCGGCATTTAACAGCTTCGCCTTCACCCGGTATCCAGCACCCTGAAAGGCTTCAAAGAACTGGTTGAAGTACCCTTTGCTGGCGCCCTTGATTAATCCGCTGACATTCTCGGCAACAAAGCACTTCGGTTGCATCATCTGCAGAAAGCGGATGTACTCAAAGAATAGGTCGTCGGTACGTTGCTGTTTGTTGCCGTAAGGCTTTACCTTGCCCCAACCGTCGGCGACAATGCCATTCGTGGAGAAAGAAGAGCACGGCGGGCTACCGTCGAGAATGTCCAGATCGCCCGGGTGTAGCCCTAGGTCAGAAAGGATTGCCAGCGGGTCCAGCGTTCGGATATCTGCCTGGTATACTTTTGTCGATGGGTGGTTAAGTCGGTAGTTACGGGCCTGATAGTCGAGGAACTCCACCGATGCCAGGACTTTCATACCGGCTTGCTTGTAGCCTTGTGACGATCCGCCGATGCCTGAGAATGTCGATATTACTTGATACATAGCCAGGCTTTGAATTGGAGGAACTGCCAGATGGGTGTAACGCTCGAAAAACGGCCCAGTAGGTTTAAGTTCTGCTCTTCCGATAGCGGGCGCATGATTCGCCGTAAGGATAGCTGCTTGTCGAGTATCTGCTCCGCCGTGAAGTGTTGCAGCTTCATGTCGTAATGGCTAAACGTAAACAAATCCTGAATGTAGCCATCGTTGAGAAACTGCTTCTCGGCAACGATCAACGCCCCGCCGGGCTTGAGCGATTCGTGCACCTTGGCGATTAAAGCCGCCCTCGCATCCACTGGCAGAAACTGAAGCGTAAACAACGATAAGCATAGTTCACTCGGGCCTAGCGTCAGGTCCGGACGGGTCAGGTCGTCTTTGATTAGTTGAACGCCCGCGTTGAGGGATTTACCTAGAAGGTTGTCGGACCGATCGATGCCGATCAGCGTAGCGGACTCCGGGGCAATAAGCCGGATTTTAGCCAGTAAGACGCCCGTAGAACAGCCGAGGTCATAAACTACGGCGTTCTCCTTGATAAAGTGCGTAGCGACACGTAACACCGATTCCCGCAGGTTGACGTAGTTCGGTATCGAAAGTTCAATATGATCGTCAAAGTTGGTGATCGTGTCGAATGAGAACTCAGTCGAACTCATGGCCGCAGCTGGGGCATTTGTGTTTTGTAGCCAACTTGCCGCCGATCTCGCTACCGTCCTTGGTGCTACGGGTTTTGGGCGTATCCATGACCGATTCCAGGTCAAGACCCCATTCGCTTAATAGGTCGCTATCCCAATCGGCCAGCAACTCTTCGTCCCATTCGCCGGATGACACATTGTCTTTGATGATGAACTCCCGCTCTTGCTCCGGGGTAAGACCCTTTGCCACCATAACAGGCACTTCGTTCCATCCTGCGGCCTGGGCGGCCTTGTAGCGCATATTCCCGCCTAGGATTACCATTTCTTCGTTGACGATGATCGGCCGTAGGTTCATCATCTCCGGAAAAGACTTTAGCGACTCGGTGAGCTTTTTAAGCGTGCCGTCCTGGATGGTCCGGGGATTTTCTTCGTTCGGGATCAGATCCCCGATAGGCATTTTAACGATTCCACTTTTCATCGGTAATTGTTGTTTTAGAAATATTTACTGCTATATCGAATTAGTACGGGAATTTATACAACCTATAGGCTAAATACAAAGGAAATTTTTCTGTTAGTAATGGTATTTTCTCTTATTTGTCTCTTATTACTTCGTCAAGCTAGTAGCAACAAAAAAGCACCCCCTTACTTTAGTAAGAAGGTGCCTTAGAAGAGGACAATGTTAGCTTCTAAAACAATGTGGAAGCTATGATGATTTTTAAATCGTTTACGTTGTATGGATCAATTTTTCCATAGAACAACACTTGTCGTCCAATGTGATCTTGTTCATTGCCTAAATAATCTGGCCTAAAGGTTTTTACGTATTTAATGATGACGACTTTATGCTTGTCATCTCCATCACTAGGATTAAAGATTACAAAAACGTCATTATCCTCGTCAGATCGATAAAGTACTAGCCAGGAGTCGAACTTATAACTATCGACAGGCTTAAAACTATACTCTTCCAGAAATGCCTTTATTTCGGCAAATTCTCCACCATGCCAGAGTTCGCTATATGCTCCCATTGAATAGAGTGTTTTGATTTCCCTAGAAAGGGATCAATCCTCAAGAATTACTTGGATTGCGTTCAACGTTTGTTATATGCAAAATATGCTCCGGTACTAAGATTAAAACATCCTTTTCACAATCAACTATATACACAGTCAGATATTGCATTATTTTTATAACAAATTGTATCCACACAAATGATACAAGGAGTATAAAATTTTATATAACTTTTAACTTAAAATTCGGCAAATAAACGCAAGAACGGGGGCGCAAATCTAAATTAAAATTATACAATAAAACTCTAACAATATTCTGATAATCAGTGATTTCAGATATTTTTTATGAAATTAATTCGACCTTTTTTTTGATTGTTCAACATTCTTTGTTTTACGCTTTCAACTCTGATATCGACCTTTTTTGCACAAAAAACTGACAAATATTTGCAAATTATATATTCAAAGTTCAATTTTGGATTAATCAACACGCGTTTTACGCCTAGTCATTTCTGGTAAAATCTGGAAACGAAAAAGCCAGAGAGAACATCCCTCTGGCCTATTGCGAAATGGGCAAAAAAAAGGTGCCCAGGAAGCAAGGAGAAGTTAAAAGAGAGAAACCATATCGAAAACTCGAAGCCGTAGGAAGCTTTTTTCGAGTGGTATTCTATGCTTTAAGAATCTATCTCCTTGGAGAGGAGTAGCAAGTTGCTGACCCCTCACTTTAAGGCCTTTCTGTTTTATGCAGGGGGCCTTAATGTTTTTAAAGGGAAAATATGGTGCCAAAATTACATGCCTATTTTATTTCCCTTGCATCGCAAATTTAGTGGATCAACGATCAAAACCTACTTTACCAAATATTTTTTTAAGGCATGACTAGCTTTCCATCTCCCAACAGCAAGTAATGATTTTCAGGCGCGTGGGGGGCTTTTTTTCCGGAAGGGAAGGAAGCCTGTGCGGACTTCCCTTCTTTCTTAAGAGTCTTAAAAAATACTCTTAATATTCTTACTGTTTCAAAATGGCCTATAAACTACTGTTAAACAGGTATTTACAAAATATCTTGCGCAATTAGGTACATAGCTAGCGCAATTAGGTACATAGTCTCCTGCCTTTTTGCGCAATTAGGTACATAGCTAGCGCAATTAGGTACATAGTTGTTAAGGCAACATTTTCCCTTCTCAAGTCCAGTTAGCGTTCAGGCTGAAAATGTATTTTGGGCTGCCTGTGGCACCGGCCGTGCGCTCAAATCCGAGCAGCAATCCGATGGATACAGAAACTTCAATCGCCTTATCAACCGCCTTCTTGATGAATGACTTGCCGCGCTTGGGGTCCTTCATCCAGTCTTCAGCAAGTTTGTAATATAGCTTCTCTTCGTAGACTTCTGTTTTGCCATCCTTCGGCTTGTTTGATCGGGCATGTGCCAAAAAGTCGATCAGACGGAATGTTACTTCAGATATATTGTGTGACTTGTTGGCGTCAATAATGCGCTTTATGAAGTCATCGGGGTACTCAATGTATTTTGATTCAATCTGATCCCGAAAGATGGGATTTAGGTAGATAATGACTTCTGACCGCGTGGAAGTCAAAACATCATTCTCATTGTAGATTTTCCGGTTGGTGGTGAAAATATCCAACAGTGTTTCAAAACCTTCGATTTCGTCCACGATTCTCCCCCCGCGAGCACTTGGGTCCTTCGTTTCCCGGGTGTACTTTATCAGGGCCCGCTTGTCTGGATCATTCGCCAGTGGCATCAACATTCCTAAAACGTTCTGAACGTCTCTCCCGCTGGGCGTTTCGCCACCTTTATACTCTTTTGTGATCTCGTAAAGCGTCAGGGCTAAAGATGCTGTTCGGCGATTTCGTTTATCAAATCTCAAATCAGTCCCTTCCCGGTAGGTTTCTCTGGGCGCTACGATATTGGGGTCAACATTGCCCGTAAAGTAGTCGCTCCGCGTTTTGTCCGTGTGTTGACTCTTCTTATGTAATAGCTTCGATATGCAAATAAGGAGCTTGTGCTCACCCTTGGTTAATTTTAACCCGATCCCTTTTTCATTTATCCATTCGGCGGATTTGCCGAGCTTGGTAATCTTATCCTGAGTAGTCGGTAATAGCTGATCAAAAATTGATAGTTGGTCAGACTGCCCCTTTGGGTAACTGTACTTCTGGGTTTGCTCAACGAGTATGGATGCACGCATGAAGGACCCCTCTCTGCTAGGCGGCTCTACCCGAAGCGACTTTGCCGACGTCAGCGTGTCGAGCTGATTCGGAACTATCGGATTAACCTTCTCCTTTTTAATCAACTTTCGTTTCTGGCTCATAGCTCACCGATTAGGGCCTTTCGATTCTTGATCATTTCATACAAGTCGTCATCGACAAGTAGTTGGCTAGTATCAGGATAAATGGCGAAACGAACCTGCTCTTCAGACAGACCAGAGCGCCACTTTGTATACTTGGGCATGAATCCCTCCGTGTCTTCGATTGCGCGAAGAATCCGTTCAAAAACTTTTAGGTAAGGCTTCGGCCAGGTATCATAGGTGCTCATCGTATCAATCAGCTGTAGCGATGCATCACGAAGCTGAACGACGATCATCTCGGCCCTTCTTCGCCATTCGAGAATAACGGTTTCGAGGGGCCGTGTCACTGCCGGCGTCTTACGGTCCGTTACAATTTCAATCTGCTCACTTTCGCCGGACTTCTCTCCTACTTCTACAAACAGCAGGTTTTCCGACTCCTGAATCATTTTGGCAATAGCTTTTGATTTTGGGGGGCCAACCTCCCGCAGCACATTGTTCAGCAGGTTCTCTGTCTCTTGGTAGCTCTCCCAAAGCATAGCGTAGCCTGTGATGTATGCAACCGCTTCCCGATAGGCGTAATGAAGTTGCTTGATGGCCAGCAGGCTTACCCATATTTGGGTTCTTGCCCAGAAGGTTTGATCATAAAGGGCGCGCCCCCTAGTGGTTTCCAAAGACTTTTCAATCAGGGCAACTTCTTCATCATTGAGCAGGTACTTATCAAATTCAGGATCACCCGTACCGTCTGCGGCGAAATGGTCGATCAGAATTTCTACCCGGTCTTTGATGGGCCTTTTAATTATATCTGTTGCGCTTCGCCTGGTCTTCATCTGGTCTTGTTAATGGGTTGGATGGTGCCGTTCTCTTTTTCGTACTTCTGGATATAACCCTCCAGGGCATCGGCAACAACTTCTTTTAAAAGTCGCCGGTCCCAATACGCTACGGCTTTAAGTTTATTAACCAGGTCCTCTGGAACAATGAAGGTGGCCCGCGTTTCGGCAGATACCGGAGTCGCCGTTGTTGCGGTAGGGCGTGGCTGTTCTGGTTGCGGCTTTCCTCCTAATAGCGATTGAATACCGCCTGTAAGGTCTTTCTTTGCCATATTATTGAGTAGTCTAAGTTTACTAGGTTTACTTTACTTACTAAGGTTATTTGGTCAACCATTTAAACCGGCTACCTCTATACTGAGCGAGGTATAATCTTCGGCTCCGTTTGACTTCGGGTTATACCGGAAGATGTCTAGCCCCTGTGTCGGGGCTTCGGCTAGGGCTACGTTGTCACGGATGCGGGTTGAAAGTACCTGCCCAGTGAAGTGTCCCAGAACAGCATCAGCAATGTTTCGATTGAGAACCTTTCGGCTATCGTATTGAGTTAGGAATACCCCGCCAATCCTCAGCTTCTTATTGAGTCGCTTTTGAATCTTATCTATGACCTCAAGCATTTTGGTTAATCCCTGGGTGGCCAGGAACTGTGCCTGCAACGGAATCAATATTTCGTCAGCTGCGGTGAGTGCATTAACCGCCAACAGCCCCAGCGATGGGGGGCAGTCAATAAGGATATAGTCGTAGTTTTTGCGGATCGGGTCAAGCGATTCACGTAAGATATACTCCCGACCCGTTTCAGCGCTCAACTCAATCTCGGCGCCCGACAGGTCCAGTGTAGAAGGGACTATATCGAATCCATCCAGTACGACCACTGGCGATATGGGTGCCCTACCACTCATCGTGTCGTAGATGGTTATAGCCGGATTGGTAACCCCTAGCGACTGCGTTAGATTGGCCTGCGGATCCAGGTCAATCAAAAGAACTCGTTTTCCCATCCGGTTCAGGCCCGCCCCCAGGTTGATCGTTGAGGTAGTCTTGGCGACACCACCTTTGTTATTTGCCAGTGCAATTACCTTACTCATATTATCAGGTTTACTAAGTTTACTGTACTTATCAGAGTTACTAAAAATCTATTCCGTCTTCGTTGTTAGATAACTGGCCGTTAAAAAATGTTGTAGGTGAATGTACACTACTATTCCAGTTCGTCTCAACCGTCCGGTTTGAGATGACACCCGTACTGCCTTCAAAGATCAGGCATTCGCCTAGACCGCTGCCCGTCGATGGGCCGCCCCGGAATTTCAAAACCTCGGCGTACATATCCCCCATGCGTTTGCAGGTATTTATGAAGTCGATCTCGTCATCGGTGCAAAGAGGCTTTTTGTGAAGATTCCAGAATCCGACAATGCAGTTTGCGATTTTCTCAATATCGGAGGCATCGGCGATATTGGTAGGGTGCATGCGCATTGGGCTCACCACCTGGCGGCTAAATTGAGCACAGAGGATAATAGGTAGCCCCGTATCAACCGCAGCATTTTTAAGATCAAGGCAGACCTGTTTTAACTCTTCAGCCCGAGGTCCTGACTTAAACTCTTCCTTTCGCAGCAGCTGCATATAATCAATGAAGATACCGCCCGCGTTGCCGTGTTTTGCCAGATACCGAACAGCGTCGGAGAGTTGGCCGGACCCGAACTCGGTATAATGGATCGAGAGCCTACCCGTTTCTACCAATTCACCGAAAAACTCGGTTCGTTTTTGGTTGAAGATATCCCGGTCAATCGCGTTGATATACTTAAGCGGGTCTTCCTCGTTTCGGTAATACGACCGAATGCTGTTACGATTGTTGGCACTAATCTTCTTTCCAATGTACACGCTCAGGGTTGTTACCAAGACGCTATCGGCATCCTCTTCGTAACTAAACATATAGAAGGATTTGTCCGTCTTTGACTGTACAGCCCGCAACAACGAGTTAACTAGAAGTGTCGTTTTGCCGTGGTTCGTTGGGGCAACCAGTAGACTGATGGCTCCGGCGGGGAATTTGACCTGTTCACCCGCGATAGTGTAGCCAGTCTCCAGGTCTTCGGGCTTCTTTTTGATTCGTTCGGCAAAGGCCGCTTCGGTCGTTGGTAGCAATAAACTCGAAAAGTTGTCCTTGGCCGTCTTAGATTTAATTTGCTGAATCCCCTTGCTCAGGTCAGCCATTGCCCCGTTCAAATCGCCGGTGTCTTGCTTTTTGCGAACACGCTCCAGCAAATCGGACATTTCGGTTTTTTGAGCTTCAATGGCCCGATCAAACCGGATTTTCTCCGCAATAGCCGTGTAAGTCTCTTCAGTTATCCCTAGCTCGTTTTCTTTTCCGAAGCGCAACACCAGATCCCGGTACCGTTCCCGGTCGCCCGGGTCTTTTATGTTAGCGCCCGTGTCGTGAACCTTTTCAAAAAAACGGTCCTCTTCTTCGGCTTTGAGGTATCCTCCGTTCTTGGTGTACAGTTCATTGTAGCGACGAAACAGACGGTTCGCCAGAAACTCATAAGGTCGCAAAGATTCGCCCTCCTTAGATTCAATGGTGGCCACCTGCCGAACGTAAATCCGCGCCTGCGTCCACGCGTTCAATGCGTTCAATACGTGTACAACCTCGCGCTCTGATTTGTCGTCAACGTAGTAGATGTAAACGGATTCGAGGTCTGCGGCTTTAACGTTCTCCACCTTAAGCATAAGGTTGACATCAACCAGCGTAACAGGCTGCTTCGCTTTATCAATACCCTCCACCCGTATTTTGTCGGCCTTTACCTGGGTTGGCTCCTGAGTACGTGAAGCGGTTGTGCGTGGTGACCCGTACCCCATTTCAAGCAGCCGACGGGCAGCCAGGCTTTTGTCTCCGCCACACTCAAGTTGAATGAATACGTCGGACGGGCTATGAGCCCTTTCGGAATCAAACTCGGAGCTACTAGTCCAAACGTAGAACTTACGCAGTTCTTCGTGGAAGTTACCCGATGTTCTGGCGGCACTTTGGCCGGGGCGCTTCATGTGCACCCTTGGCCCCTGACGGAAAACGTAGGCCCATCCGTGTTGCTGTAGCAGAGCAACTACGTCTCCGCGTTGGTTGTAGGCGGCAAACGGCGAGTCGGATAGGTCCGCATCAAAAGAGGTGCTGGCTTGCGTTCGTTGTTGCTTATACTCGGTTTGCTCTGGTTCTAGGTTAAAGCTCCGGGTAATGGCAAGGATGGTCGTGCGGTCTTCAGTGGATATAGTTGGAATGCTATTGAAGCGGCCCTGTATCAAACGGTAACCGGCAGAAGGGGGGGCCATGATAAAACCGCCCTGGCCGCGTGTCTCGATCAACACCAGCGCCTTCTCATTAGGGTTCTTTTCAATCTCTTCCGGGGTCGGTGGGCGGCGGGCTAACTTCTTGTTGCCGTCGATCTGAGCACAGCGGTAGTAGATGTGGTATCCACCACTCGGAGTGGTTGCGATTACCAGGCTATCAATTAACTCGGGCAAGGCTCCGGCGATGTTGTCCCGCAGGTCATCAAACAACCTGCCAGTAAGGTCGTATTTGCAATCAACATCAATCACTTCCAGGTTGCCCGAAATATCACCGCAGAGGATGCCGGTGCCGGTAACGTTGCTACCAGCGAACAACTGCCGCAATGTCGCTTCATCAATCCGCGTAGTTTGGTAGGCCTTCCACTCCCCAAACGGACGTTTGTCCGAAGTAGCCGGAATTGGTTGCAATCCGAATCCTATATATGATACAGCTTCTTCAATCATATCGGTAACTAAAGTTTACTAGGTTTACTCATATTATGTTGTTTACTTTCAAAAAGGGGTAGAGCTACCCAGGTAATATAAATCGGGGTTAAGCGTTCGCTCAATGGCCCGGGCGGTTAACATCAGTGCAAATCCTGCTTCAGCCCGGAGCTTGTCACCTTTGGTTTTTGTTGAGATCAAATCAAGTAGCTGATCCTTTGTGTATACAAGTCCGGGGCTGAGTAGCTCTTCGGCGAGTTTGCGGCAACGCTTGTGGCTATCAGGCTCAGCAACGCCAATAGGGGTAAGGTCTAGTGCCCCAATCAGCGCAGTAAGTGCCGGATTTTTCTTCTCCATCCTTCGTACCGCTTTCTCGGCTTCGGTACTCTGGTCCTCATCCTCAAAATAGATAGCGATCGGTTCACCAATCAATACTTTTTCGTTGGTCGGCAGGTCTTCCGGTAGAGGATCGACTCGCTTATCTGGCGCTTCGTCCACTACTACTGGTGCCGAGACCGGCTCGGGAGCGACAACCCGCCGAACCTTGCGCAGCGCCCTAACATCGTATATCAACTGTTTCACCATCGAAGAGGATTTACTGACTCACTCCGTATTACTAGGTTTACTCAGTCATAAAAGTTTACTAATATTACTGGGTCAACTAGGTAGATCGGCTAAATAATCCGCCTCGCGCTTGCTAAACCGGTTAGTCTCAGTGTTAAAACGTTGACAATCAGGCGTTTTACTAACTATACTAGGCTGTTTTACCATTTTGGCGTCGGTAACTTCTTACCGAATTGGATACCAAATCGCGGATGTAGTCGGATATGCTAACTTCCTTCTCTTTCGCAATCGCCAAAAGGTCGCTTTTCATCTTGGGTGACATCCGCACCAAGACCTGCACCTGTTTAGGTTCTTTATCCATCTGATATTCAATAGATTTAAGTTTGATGGTAAGCTACTCAAAAGCCTAGGCAAATGCAAGAAAAACTTAACATTTTTGTATAGCAATCTGCTATCATGTTTAAAGGTTAAGTGTATATCACTTTGCTTACTCCTTATATAACAAGGCTTAAACGTTCGTCTATGCCTTGTTAATTTGGGCTATATTTCCTACTTTTAAGATGAGATTTATGTAAGTCATTTATGAATAAGAAGCCGAGAGCGTTGTGGTATGTAGCACTTGCGTTGGGTGCAGTATTGGCCCTATTTGATAATCCGATTGCTGAGGGTGCTGGATACGTTGTTGTCTTGGGCACCCTAGGTTATGGCTTATATGTGAAATATGGACAGTGATGGCAAAGAAGACATTTCATCAGGTACACACCAGCGGCAGCCGTAAGTACGTCGCTTATTACCGAGTTAGCACCGCGAAGCAGGGCCGCTCAGGCCTTGGGTTGGATGCTCAGAAAGATGCTGTGCGCGGATTTGTGAAGGAAGCCCCAATAGTAGGGGAGTTTGTGGAGGTAGAGTCGGGAAAGAAGAACCAGCGCGAGCAATTGGCAGCGGCCATTGATGCAGCCCAGAAGCAGGGCGCAACGCTCGTCATTGCCAAGCTCGACCGTTTAAGCCGTAATGCCTCGTTTATCTTCGCACTCAGGGACTCGGGTGTTGATTTTAAGTGCGTGGACCTACCCGAAGCATCAACACTAACAATCGGAATCTTCGCTTCCCTGGCACAGCATGAGCGTGAACTGATCAGCGGACGAACCAAAGCTGCGTTGGCGGCAAAAGTGGCCCAGGGTGCAAAGCTCGGAAACCCTGAGAACCTGACCCGCGAAGCCCAGATCAAGGGTGCTGCCGCTACGAAGCGAAAGGCCGCGGTTAACCAGAACAACCGGCGCGCATCGGCAATGGTGGCCCACCTCCGCAGTCAGGGCAAGACCTATACCGAGATAGCGAACTTATTAAATCAAGACGGGTTTGTTACTTCAACCGGCAAGGAGTTTCACGCGATGCAAGTGCAACGTCTCCATAAGCGTAACCAAGGTAATCGTTAATGAAATAGTGCAACCATGAGTATGGACAGTAAACAATTCGCAAAATTAAAACCCGCAACAAAGGTGATAGTTGATATGGCAATGGTCCAGCAATTGAAGCTAAGACTACCCGTAGAAGCGTTCCGCTTTTTAAACGCGACACGCTCCTCCAGCGAGCTATTGGAACCAGGATTAGTTGCAGGGTATCCCGCGTTGAGAATGGTAGATATTTATGTGAGAGGCAGAACCTACAGCGTCCCAGCAGAGGCATTAGAGAAATGGCGCACGGGCAAGTCATGATATTGAGAATGTTTTCTCAATTTTACCCGCAACGATGAGAAAACATTCTCAATCAAAGACTGCTTGTACAGTGCCGGTTCATTTATGTACAACTGCTGTACAGGCAGACTGATTGACGAAGCTACCGAGAAAACTTTCTCAACTTTGCTTGGTGAGATTGAGAATCAATTCCTATCTCCCACTCAGTGGGAGTGACTGACCCGAAATATCCGGATTGGTCGAAGGGTTGTAAGATTTACAACTCATTACCAGATAGCATGGTAATGGGCTCTTCGACCAAGACAAAATTGCTTACTCAATAGCTATATACTTTCCTCTACAACGTAACTGTAGGCCGACCTACCATTAACTCATTCAATTTTTCCTTTCTGATTTTTCACTTTATTTTCATCTTGGTTTTTAACATATAAAATAAGAACATCATGGACGAACCCAATTTTGGAGATTTATTTGGTTTGAGTGTCTCTAACAGGAAAATCAAAACCTATTCGGTGGGTGATATTAATATGATTTTTCAGGTAATAGAGTATCCCGATGGGGCACTAGCAGAGAGAAGAAAGGAACGAAACGGTTTATGGACAAAGTGGGAAATGATAGAGCGAGAGGAGGTAGAAAGAAGAATAAAGGCGGGCCTTTACAAGGAAGTACTGCCTCCATTCACCAATCGCAATAAGATAAACCCATCTAGAAGCTTTTAGTGAAGGTGAAATAATATGGCTAAGAAATCAAGTACTTTCAAACCATTCACCGCAGAAGAAAGGCAGGAACAAATACGGCAGATTGATGAGGTTTTCCCTGATTCGGCACCAGCATACATTGCAAAAAAAAGGGAGATAGATGAGTTAATGTATCTTAAGCACCCAGGCGAAGATCAGCATCGATTGATAATTGAGTCGTTTACAAGCCATGCAATAAAGGGAGGCAAAATCTCTTCACTTATAAGTGGATTTATGGGCTTTATCGCTGCCCACCGCTATAGTCATGGATCTGACATTGAACCAACTTTTGACGATTATCAAACCTGGCTAGATGCACTGCCATTCTCGGAACGCGAAAATCAGATTCAATTAGGCTTTGAGGGGTGTAAACAAAAAGTTCGGGAGTACGTTCAGCGAAAGCAAATGAGCCAAGACGAATACCTGAAAATGAAATTATTACCCAAAGATCTTCAGCTTCATTATGCTGTAATAAATTACATTAAGTTGAAAGATGCTGGAAAGCCGGAGAACTTGCCTAAAAATTAGGCTTTACATTTCAGGATACACACATTTTATTTCATAGGTTGCTCTAGGATGGCAATAATCTTCTGGTACGTCTCATTCTCCAAATTACCGCCCGCTAGGTCACTCAGTAGTTCTTTTACCTGCTTGTAGTCCTTTCGATTTAAGGCTACAAAGCCCATCGACACCTCAATGCCCTGACGCTTTTCTACCTCGTCGGGCACAATCACCCGTTTGGTGAATACTAGATAATCGGACAGTTGGGCAATAAGCGTTTTGACCATTTCAATTTTCAGGTTCTGGTCGTTAAAAGGCTTTTTCAATTGCCAGGTAGCCAACTCCTTGAAAGCTTTGTCAATAATAATCATATCAGTTCAAGCAAGGGTTATAGGCAAAATACTCGATTTACGCTGCGGTCAGAATTTCTTTCCAGTTGGTAGTAGGTGCACCAGACTTGTACTGCTCTTTTCGCAGCCAGTCTGGATCTGGTTCTCTGGTTGGCAACCGATCCGCATAGAATACCATATCCCGGCCGAACTTTAGCCGGATTCGGTCGAACGCCTTCTCTAATTTCCCCTTACGTGGGTCGGGCGTTTCGATAAACAGCTTCAATTGCTGGCTGGTATCTTCACTGAGGCCCGAAAGCATCACGCCTACTTTGTGGTAGTCATAACCCGGACGGTACAAGTCTCGCAATACCGCCTTGGCGCAGTCGAACATCACATCATTTTCGTTGGTGGCAAACGGTAGTGAGAAGCTGATGCTACTGGAATACTGCGGCTTCCTGGGCTGCCAACGGTTCGTATTGATGAATACCGTCATCATGGCCGCCTTGGAATGCTGGTGCCGCAGTTTCTCGCCCGCCTTGATCACGTGCAGCTTCAGGGCTTTCGTAATCGTTTCCAGATCCGTTACCGGCCGACCGAATGAGGGTGCCACCATGATTGCCTTCTTGGGTTTGATGACCAATTGTAGAGGCCGGGCTACCTCACCGCGCAGCTCGTGCGCCAGGCGAAGCCCCTGGATGGTCAGCTTCTTTTGAATCCAGCCATCGGGTAGGTTGATAAACTGAAAAGCGGTTTCAGCCCCCACCGCGTTGAGTTTGACCGTTCCGCTGCTACCGATGCCCCACAAGTCGCCCACCTTCATTTCTTTCAGCACCTGATCGGTGAACAGCCGGTTTGCCAACGCAAATACGCCATCGTGCTCTTCATTCCGCTTGGCTACGTGGGTCGCTACTTTCGCCAGTGATTTCGTAGGGGCAATGCCAATGGAGACATTCAGGCGCAGCCAGCGATTAATTACATCCTTAACGCGCCGAGCCAGGGACTCCACATCCTTTAATTTACCCTCCATTTGGCAAAACACCTCATCGATGCTGTAAAGCTCCAATTCCGGAAAGAATCGGCGCATGATGTTCATGACCCGCGTGGACATATCACCGTACAGCTGGTACTTGGAGCTAAAAGCCACCAGCTTGCCCGCTTCGACCAGATGCCGCACCTCATGGAAGGGTTGGCCCATGCGTATTTCCATCGCTTTGGCGGCCGCGCTCCGAGCAATCACATTGCCATCGTTGTTGGAGAGTATGACAATGGGGCGACCGCGCAGTGCTGGATTGAATGAGACGTGGCAACTCGCATAGAAGTTGTTTACGTCAACGTGTAAAATCCAGAGCGCGCTCATTCTTTCGGCTGTTTAACCGGGTAAAACACGAATGTCACAACCCCGTAAAACAGAAAATCCCCGCCTTCGTGGCAATAGATGGGCGGGTAAAGCTGGTTCGATGCGTGAAGGATAAAGAAATGGTCCAGCATCTGAATGCGCCGAACCCGTAGCCCACCGTCCGCCCAGGCCATGATGATCGTACCGTCCACCACCGGATGATTCGCATCGACAATCAACCGGCTGCCCTCGAAAATGCGGTCGGGTTCCATGCTGTCGGTGGTCATCTGGGCGTAGATGGTTGCATCGCGGTCCCGCACGATCAATTCATTCAGGTCACAGGCGCGTTTGAAGTCCTGATTGGCGGGGGAAGCAAAGCCGGTTGTGGGCTGAAAACCAAGAAATTGCTCGTCCCATGCGCGGGAATCGAGCACGATAATTTCGTGGGGTAATAGGGTGTCATCATTGACTATCATGTAAGTTAGAGAGAATATATATTGCAACTATAACATACAATCAACAATAATGTCAAGAAATATTCGATAATTATATCATAATACTGAGATAGTGGTATGATATGAGGCTTGGAATTTGTACCTTTGGGTAGACTAACAAATACTAGGACAGAGAGAATGTAGACAACCCGGACTCCGATAGAGCCGGGTTTTGTTTTACCTTTGTGGCATGGCAAAGAAGAAAGAAATCAAACCGGTCACCCAAGCCGAATTAGACGAACAGGTACGGCAAATCAACGAGGTATTCCCTTCCGGCGAGAAGAAATGAAATCCTACAAACTACCCCTGGTTCACAACAACATCCCCTGCGAGGTGGCGGTGTCAATGGATGAGCATCAAGCAACTATTGTCCCTTATGTGAATGGGGCGGCCATCGGTGAAGCTCAGCAAGTGCCCTTGTCCGAATTTGAGGGTAGCGTACTTACCGTGATCAAAAGCGTTCGCAACTTCGTAGAGCGACGTCACCCGACCGGCCCTACCTTAACCGAAGCCGAAAAAACACTAATGCGGTTAGGCTTCATAGCTGTTGAAGGATAATAACCGGGCAGACTAATTCAATGCTGAGAATTAATTCTCAATAATCAACCGTTTTCCAACGGCAAAAGGGTCGCGTTTTAAACGCCATCCTTCCGCTCACGGTCGATGTCCGCTTCCGCGCGAACGTTTCTAATTCCGTCCAGTGGGAGTGGACGTTAAGCATTTAAAATGCGCGACGTTCCGGGATCGTTTCGACGTTGATGTCAGGACGTTCAAGAGCATGGAAATTCCATACCCCTGAGTTTTTCACCAGAAGAGGAGGAACTCCTCAAACTGAAGACTTTCTCTAATCACACCAAAATAGGTTTATTCTAAAAATCAAGAAAAATGGAGGTGACGTTTCATCACCCCCTCGACACCATGTCGAACCCTTCTGGATTATGCTGCCCCCTCAGTGTAAGAAAGTATTAAGCTGATAAAGAACTAGCCGAACCAGTACACCCAACAACTCACAATTCAATCTTGGATATATAACTTTTAGTTATAATAAAAACGCCGAGGTCAGTAACCTTGGCGTTTTGAATGATCAACAACAAAATATTAGGCCCGATGACGTGCATGTCTAATATAGTTGATTTTCTGCAATAAAAAAGGCGAAAATCAAGTGACTCTCGCCTTTTACGCCTATCCCAAAATATCATAACCAACCATTATTTAAGTACGATTACTGATCGTATCAATTAACCGTTGGTTATAATTAACCTGTCTGATACACTTATTCGTAGTCGAAAGACTCGTTTTCAAAGATTTCATCCTTCTCCTCCGGGGTCAACATAAAATCCTGGAATCGCCCTTCTTCCTCTTCTCCGCGAACTTGCTTGCGGTCAGTTACTTCAACCAAGACGTTTACCGTAATTGGACGTGGATCGTCGGGCAGTTCTTCTGGCCCGACGCTATGCGCTACTTCTTTAACACGAAAGTGCTCGAATTGAATCACTTCGTCGTCAAGCTCAGTGGCTAGCATTATCTCCTGTCCAGGCAAATAGTTTGGGTAATGTTCGGTCTTGAACGATACCCATCCACGCTGACGATTTCCTACTTCAACTTTTAATAGTACGCTTACCATGGTTGTTTTATGTTTAATTGAATTTAAAGCCCTGTCCTTAATCCAGCCTTTTCGTCACTGGATTTGATACTTTCTCTTTATTTTGCTCCATCCGTCGTCAAACCGGGCCATTACCTCCCAGACTTCAAAACGTGCGATATGGTTGCGCAAATCTTGGTCAATAATGGCTGATAAGAGTGTTCGTAGAGAAGGTGGGTCTATATCAGGGAATTGAGACCGCATATCCTCTACGGTTGCATAAAAGCCGCGAAGGGTACTCCGTGTCGAGAGAAGGTAGCGACGAAAGGTTACACAAGCCTTATCCATAAAATAGCACAGCCTAAGTGATTCTCCTGTAAGCCCCTGCTTTTTACCCTGGACCACATGGGCATCTGGCGGCCACAGCTTTAATATGGTGTCCGTCGGATGGTCGATTGTTGGTGCTTCTTCTGGAGAAAGTTCCATTCGGTAAGCGATGAGCAGTCTTTCTTCTTCTGTTGCGTCCGGGTCCTCCGGAAACAACAAAGGATAGGCCGAGGGAAATAGGTTTGCTGTGACTTTCTCCAAGGCGTTTTTGAGCGTCGGCACAAGTTCATATAACTCAAATTCAAGCATGTCTTCGTAGGCTTCGACAACAAGCCAGAATACGGCTTCGTACATACTCTGCTCATCCTTGTTAATTGTCCGGGCAAGCTCCTTATACTGTCGGATATGAGAGTTTACGAATCTTAGGTTTTGCTGCTTTCCAACCAGATAGCCCCGTAGAAATAAGTCGATAGAGTCCAGCGAGTGGGCCAATACTATATCGTCGTGATCAACTGCTTCGCCCCGCTTAACCAAATCTTGAATAGCGTCAAATCGCCACAAGGTGCGTAACCTAAACTTCTCAACATTTAATGCGTGTGTGTCTTCTACTTTATTTTCCTGGTCCATACTTCAGATTGGATGTTTTTATTTTGCTTCTTCGTCATCTTCGGAAAGCGGACCATGTAGCGACTGCCCAAGGACACGGTACTTTTCTCGCTTTTCCTCTACTTGGTGTGGATAAATGAATATCCATGTTTTACGATCAATCCCCCTCCCATAGACTCGAAACTTCTGCTTTCCCTCAACCGAGGGTATCTCAATATCCTTGTTTACGTGTGATTTGGCGGCTTTATTGAACAGGACACCGCCTGTTATTGCCTGCACATCTTCCTTTGTGGTACGTACCTGTGCCATGAGTTAAATTACTAAAAATCAGTTGATTTATCAAGAAGTTGGATTACTTTTTAATACTACAATTCACGCGATTGTAGGGACGTTTGCGCGTAGCGAGCTGCGCTGACACTTCGTAGTTCCAGACCATCAACGCATAGCCTTCCGGATAGCCAAAAGGGTAGGCGTTGCGGATCTTCCGGCGAAGCTCAGGGAGTCGGTCGCTAGAGTTATTGCTGATCACCTGGCGGACGACCTTCTCGGCCATCCGCCGGTACGGTACGGCGTTGCTCATGACGTTTTGGCGGGGATGACAATACGGAAGTAAAGAATGTCAATGCAGTGGACGGGGCGTTCTGGTTGGTCGTAATTAGGTCCACGATACCATTGGTAGAACTGATAAGACAACAAATACCGCTCAATTGAGAAGTACCATAACTTATCTACATCAATGGTTTCATTGCAAAGGCCGAGAAACCCAAAGTATGGCGGCTGTTCATCATCGGCGACAAGAGAGAGTACAATGGTGCGCCAGTTACCTACCGTGAACTCATTGAGGAAATTGATATTTATAGTCATTGCCTTGTTAACCGGGTATTAGTATACGTTTCGCAGTGGCTCTAAGTATTCTGCCGATATTAGTTTATCCGCCTGGCAGATGCGGGCCAATAGCTCGGAAGAAACCCTACGCTTCTTCGTGGCTATCGTGTGCAAGGTCATCCTGTTGAATCCGCGAAGCTGCGCAAATTGGCCGGGCTTTATATTTAGATGCTGAAAGGTTATTGCAATCCGTTCGTTGACCTGGTAGTCGAGGGGGTTTGAATCCATGATTCAGTATTTACGGTTGTTGTTATACGTCGTGCGGTGTTAGGCATTCATTCGCAGATTGATAAGCCCATTCGCTTCAAACCAGAAGTCGAAAAACAGGATACTCACTCGGTGCCAGTACCAGGTTTCAGTTTCCACCTCTTCGTCATCATCGTCAAAATCAGTATCCAGAAACTCGGTTTGGTATTCGAGCTTGTAGCCTAAGAGCCTTCGCTGGAAGCCAGTATAGTTCTTACCGTGCCATTCCAGCTCCAGCAATGTAAACTCCGGCCGATAGGTCTTTTTGGGATTTTCGGAATAACCGCCCCACCCGTCCCAATCGGTTGATATTTCCAGTAGAGCAATACCAAGCCGACCAAAAACCATGACCCAATGAAAGTCTAGCGTATTTGGTAGGCAGGCATTCCAGCAGCGAGCGAAGAACGACTTAACCCTTACCATTGCCTATATGAAGTTTGATCGGCCCCCTTGCACGAAACCAGAAGCTATAAAAAGCAACGTCGATAATGTCTTAGCCCCCCGAAGAGTTGGACAAAATTGTAAAAACAATTAAGTCCCTTTAACTTCAGGAACAATGAGCAAAACACGACGAACATTCACCCCGGAGGACCGCTACTCCATCGTTCAAGAGTCC
>NZ_BAAGWE010000021.1:0-27451 GCF_054780515.1 Larkinella harenae
TTAGACGGATTACTAAAGATTATGAACAGACCACCAACAGTGCAGAATCGTGGCTATTGTGGGCTAACTGTGCGTTGATGCTGAACCGATTGGCAAAATGACCGAATAATATTCCCCAACATCTTCTTAACTTTTTATACTCATAAAATTGCATCCGAACGACGGATTCTTCGATACGTAACCGGTGTAATGCCCACCTTGGAACGAAAAAATTTACCAAAGGAGGATTGGCTGCTGAAATTTAAGTAATAGGCGATCTCAGCGATGCTGTTCGTCGTCTGACTTAAGAGCACCTGGGCTTCCTGAACCATCATCGCGTCAATCCAGGCACTGGCGGGTTGACCCGTTTGTTGCTTGACGGTTTCACTCAGGTGTTTGGTGGAAATGGCGAGCAGGTCGGCGTAGTCGCTTATCTTTCGCTTTGTTAGATAGTGCTGGGTGACCAATTGGCGAAACTGCCGGGTGAGCTCGGAAGGTCGATTCATCGATTGTTTGCTTGCAGTAAACGGGGTGCTTTTCTCGAAAATCTGGTTTAAGTCCGTTACAAGTGCCTGCAAGATATACCGAATAGGTAGCTGTGAGGCCTGATCCACTGGCCAGTAATGGCGCTCAATGAGGTCAACTCCTGCACTTATTCGATGCCACTCGGTTTCCGATAAGCTAAGAACGGCCGGGGCGTGGGGTTGAAACAAGGATAACAGGGCAACCTGAGTGGATTGGCGCAAAATGTCCGTCAGAAAGAAGTCTGTAAAAAAAAGCGTTCGCATGGCAAAATCAGCGCTGCAGGACTGAATGCTATGAATCTGATGCGGAGCAATGATCATCACCTGACCGCGATTGACCTGAAAAGTCTCTAAGTTGAGGCTGCCTGTTAACCAGCCCGACGTCAAGACGCCGATGGCATAGCCCTGAATTCGGTAAGGATAAGCAAGAATCTTTGAATCGGCCGTGAAGTACCCCAGATAGAACGCATAATCGGGGACGACTTGTCCTGTCAACAAGTTTAACAGTTGGCCTATTGAGTACGTGTGCAGTGAAGCCGTTTGCATTGGCGAGAGGAGTTAATTCAAAAGATAATAGTTAAGTCCGTCTTGTAACTCAGGCAAATACCGTATTTCAAACCAAGAATACCGTAATGTAGCGTATTAAATCGGTTACTTTTCCGCCAAATTTGTACTAATAAATGGTATGCCTAACTAGTTTGGCCCAATGTGTCGTTTTTCTAAATTTGGAACCCGAGCCTACATCGTTGCCTTTCCCATTGTGACGGCCTTGCTGATGAGCTTGACCGTTGTCAATACTGACAACTATAAAAACGCGAGTTATTACCGATATGCTCGTCAGGAGCTTTCCTGGATTGTCAGTGATCCGCACCCGAAACAGGCCATTCAGGCAGGTTGGGCAACATTACGGGTAATGCCGCCGGTTGCCGCACTCACCCGGTCCAAAAAAGGGCCTTTGCCGGTTAACCCCGATTCGGTCGCTACCCGGGTGATCGTGCTCGATAATGGCTCGACGCGGGCCGCCCTGATTACGGTTGACTTACCTATGATGCCACCCGTGATTGCTCAGGAGTTAAAGAAAAGACTGCCTGAATTCGGCTTTAATTGGAAAAATATTTATCTGGGAGCGTCCCCTTCTTATCCTGCAGTGGGAGGATGGGCCCCTGACTACATGGGACAACGAACGTTTGGTGAGTATAATCAAGAATGGGTTAATCAATTGACCCAAACTATTCTCCAGACGGTCACACGGGCCAAACAGACTATGGCTTTGGTACAGATTGGGTCCAGTCAACTGACGGTAGATGGCCAGGATGGTTTGGTTTCAGTCGGCAACCAGGTAACTAGCCAGGCTTTACAGTTCCTCAAACTTCAGAAACAAAACGGAGAGTCGGCCCTGATCTATTCGGTTTCCAATCCTCCGGTGTCATTGACCAAAAACGCAGCTATAGTAGAAACGGAGAGCTTCCTTGGTCATTTAAACCAGCAGATGGAAAGCCAGATCCCCTGCTTTTCCATGCGTTTGGTGGGGTCGATTCAGCCGGTGAAGGCCCCAATTGATAAGGTTAACCCGACAGGCGTTGAGGGAGAACAGATCAGAATGCTCACTAGCAATCTCGTAGACTTGGTTAAGAATCAGCCCCTTCACACCGACAGTGTCATTATTGCTCAGACCACTACGCTAGCCCAAGAAAACAGCGATCCGCAATTTAGAATCAGCCAACACTGGCGGTTAAAGTCCTGGCTCGTGCGAAAACTCTACGGCGCTTACCCGGCCGAGTTAAAAGCCTTGCGAATTGGTGATATGGTATTTGTCGGTCTTCCTGGTGAAGTGTCTTCTCAGGCTCTGCCAGATTTCCTGCAGCTGCCCATTGCCAGGCAGTACAAGCTGTTGGTAACCAGCTACAATGGGGGTAATATTGGCCAGATTGTTCCCGATAAATACTACTTTCAAAAGGAGAGTTCATACGACATTCACCAAATCAACCGATTTGGTCCCCAAACCACGGAGTTCATGTTAGAAATGACCCAGCGATTAGCCAGCAGTTTAAAATAGCCGTCCCAGTCATACGCCGGCCTTATTTCCCGCGCCCTGCGTAACCGAAGTTGGTATAAAGCTTCGTACTGGTTTTTTAGCCGCTTTAGCCTAAATACACTAACATCCCCTGACTGACAACCAGCCTTTGGGTACAGGGCAAAGTGGGCGTGTACGTTGCCGGGCTAAACTCGCTCGCAACCGTCAGACCGGTTTTGTTCTGCCGATGGAGGGCAAACATCCGATCCACTGGGTCCGGCGCGCGTTCAGGGCTTCGGTCCATTCCGGCGCACCCGAGTCGTTGACCTGCGGTCCTTCCGGATGGCCAACGCGGCTATGAATGTGATCGGTATGCTCAATGGCCAAATGAGCGGCTTCAGGTGATTTTCGACCAGCGAATCGTGCCCGTTGCACCAGGTCGAAATTCCAAGGGTTAAGCGAATGTCCGGTAGTTTTTGCAGGTAGTGGCCAGTGATGTGGGCCGCAAAAAGTACCCTGCCCCGGTTCGTTTTGGGAATGATTTTTACGCCGGTTTCGCTTAAAATGCGATCTCCAACTTAGGGAATGGGCATCAGGTTAATTGAGGTCGTGAAGCTTAGGCTCCTGAAATAAGTATGGAACTTCATTTTTCCAACCCAGCAGGCTATTTGTTATAAGCTTTCACAATATTTGTTGACTCTCTCGTTCAATAAAAGCTTGAAATTGCTCTGGATTAGGTAAGATCGTTAAGTACTGGGAAACGAAGATGTCATGCTCAAGACCGCTGGTAGCATACCGTACGAGGGCCTGGTCTTTGTGGGCGCATAGAATAATACCCACCGGTGGATTGTCGACTTCTAGTTGCTCATTCTCTTTGTAATAATTCAGGTACACATTCATTTGACCGGCATCCGCGTGATCAAATTCGCCGATCTTAAGATCAATTAAGACATGGCACTTTAAAATGCGATGGTAAAAAACTAGATCGATCCGATAATGCCGATTATTAAAACTGATGCGTTTTTGACGGGCCTCAAAACAAAAGCCACGGCCTAATTCTAACAAGAAGTCCTGTAAATGATCAATCAGGGCTTTTTCTAGGTCATTCTCTGAATATTCTGCCTTTTCTTCTAAGCCTAGAAATTCTAATAGGTAAGGGTTGCGTATCAAATCGTCTAAGCCCGTGGGTTGGTTCGTCTTGATACGAGCGATTACAGTTGCCTTGTCTGCTGAGACGCTGGTTCGTTCGGCTAGTAAGGTGGTAATAGCCCGGTTCAGCTCATGCACTTTCCAATTATTTTTAACCGCTTCCAGTTCGTAAAAGCTTCTTTTCAGGGGATCGTCAACCTTTAATAACTCGACAAAGTGCGAATATGTTAGTCGATCCAGTAACAAAGCCGTGTCCATTGAAGCAGTCTCATTCTTAAGATCCCTTTGAAGCGTCAAAGATTGTTTAACCGACTCAAAGCCTGCAAGTTGAAATTTGGCAGATAGCGTCTGCCAAATCTGAGGATAGAGCAGATAGAATATCATCCAATAGAAGAAGGATTGAAACAATTTCCCGCTGGCGACGGAACGCGGCCCCACCTGCTTACTGAGCATCATCCAGTAGAAGAAGGATTGAAACCAGATGGTCGGCACAACAAGGGCGTAGCGAGTGATTCTTACTGAGCATCATTCACTAGAAGAAGGATTGAAACACCTTAGGGGGGGAGTTGGGGCTGTGGTGGAGACTTACTGAGCATCATCCACTTGAAGAAGGATTGAAACTGACGGATGTTTCCTTTTCAGCTTCACTCGGTTACCCTTACTGAGAAACATCCAGGAGAAGCTGGATTGAAACGACCGCTCTTTGGTTACGCCCTGCTTAAAAGAGGCACTTACTAAGAGGTAGTATCGTAGTATCATTATTGTAAGTAACGGATTGATATTGTCAAATAATAAACAAAAGGTAAAACCCTTTTTGGGTCAAAAAATGTAATTGATATAATCATCAAAACCTTATAAGGCATTGTAAATAAGTATATTATGAAACTATTTTTTTAGTTTGATGACTCGCTTTTATGAATTGGAAGCTTCATAACATGGTTCTTCATTTTTCATCCTGTACAGGCACAATCACTTCATCCCCTTTTACATGAAACGTATAGACACCGGCTTTTTTATCCCATTGTTTTACGACTGGCACAATGCGTGTCCGGCGAGGGTTTACTTTGTCGGATGAGTGGTGAGTGTGGTATACATAATACAATTGCTTGTTTAACCCTTCAAACAGGTCACCATGACCTGATCCGTTCTCGCCAACGATCGAACGATGGATAATTGGGTTGTTTTTGTATTTTACCCAAGGTCCATAGGGAGAATCGGCTACGGCATACCCAATCGCATAATCGATATTCTGGAAGTGGTTGGCCGAATAAAACAGGTAATATTTATTGTTCAATTTGATAACGGTAGGGCCTTCCATAATGGGCACTGATTTGTAAGTAGGCGTGGCCTCCCAGGGCTCTGTCTGGTCAAAACATTTTTTCAGGGTTTGCGGATTTATCTTTCCGGTTTTCAGGTCAAATTCGGCTACATACAGGTAATTTCCTTTATTAAAACGGACACTGTAGAGGTAACACTTACCATCGGTATCCTTGAAAATATAGGAATCGATATTTTTTTCAGACCCATCAATCGGTCCAACGTTTTTTTGCCGGTAAGGGCCCAGTAACGATTTTGATTCAGCCAATACGGTTTGTTCATCAGCTGTATAGGTTAAATAATATGTGCCCGTATGGTTGAATAGTTGTGGGGCCCAGAAGCCCTTGCTGCCGAAGGTGTGGTCGCCTTGGGTCAGGATTATTCCCAGCGAATTGGTTGCCTGACCAGGTACTGCCCATGTTTTCAGGTCCTTTGATTCTAATATGGCAAAGCCCTGCGGCCCGCTGTTCACAGGCTTTGACCCGGTCAGATAATACGTATCTCCCTCAACGTAAATGGTCACATCGGCAAAAAAAATCTCTCGCTTTGCTTGTGCCCATAGCTGCAGGGTGGAGCATAAAAGGATAGAACAAACAAGGATTGCTTTCATCTTCCGGGTTATAATTACTTATTTCAGTAGTGTTTTAGCTGTTAAACGAAGTGGTGTATTCTCTATGGGCCAATGGACCTGTTAGAGCAGGGGTATCCAACCAGGAACAACCGTTGCTGGTTGGCTGGATAGAGCTAGTGAGTTCTTTATGTAGGTTGCTCTCTATCCAGCCGTTTTACACTCATGGCGAAAAAGTGATTCCCCCTGCGAGTTCGATAACCCATAGCATTTAAGCGCTCAGCAACAGCGGCATACGTGAGTCCCTCCTTGCGATATAACCGGACGAGTTCAGCTGCTTGTAAATTGGCCTGATGGATACGCGCGTTCTGCTGGCGGATCTCTAAACCCTTCTGCGTGATTTCCGGTGTGATATTGGGCATACATTAGGAATGCCCTTGTGCTTTCTTAGCCTGCAAAGCGGCTCGGGTCCGTTCGCCGATCAACTCCCGTTCATGCTGAGCCAGCACTGCCATGATCCCCACGGTCAGTGTATTGGCATCGGGAATGTCACAGGCTACAAAGTCCACCTCGGAATTACGCAGGGAAAAGATAAACGAAACGTTACGGCTCAATCGATCGAGTTTGGCGATGAGTAAACGCACCCGGTGCTGTTTGGCAAAAGCGATGGCGGCTGCCAGTTGTGGGCGATTGGCTTTTTTGCCCGATTCGACTTCGATGAATTCGGGTAAAAGTTCATCATCCGTTTTGAGGAACCGGTTGACGATTTCCCGCTGAGCTGAAAGACCCAATCCGCTTTTCCCCTGGCCAGCCGTCGAGACCCGGTAGTACGGCACATATTTCATAGCACAATAACCGTTAAAATCTCGGTACCAGTAAAAGCATTTGATTCCAAAATTTCCGCGTTAGCGAGTTGCTGCCGGAGCAGTTCAGCCGCCTGCTCGTTGACCGGTTGGAATTCAATGGCAATTTCTAGATCGGTGAAGGGCTCGTCCTGTGGTGAAAATTGATTTGAGTCGGCCATCGGAAAAAGAAGATTCGTAAGTTTTAAAAGTATCTTAATATTAATAAAAATGCCCCACTCAATAACAGCCTGTAGAGCAAGTTATTTTTACGTTTAAGCGACTGATTCAAATTCTGAGGAACGATCCAACCACAAGGTCGGACAGCTCCAATAACTGGAAATTATAAACCTGGTATTCAGTTGGTCTTTGAATGCTGTTCCAAAGGGGGGCGGGGTATTAAAATCCAATATAGTCATATTTCAAATTCAATACTTTGCGGTTAATGTATTGAGAGGTAATATGTAAAATTGACAAAAAGGCCAATCCTCTAGAGGATTGGCCTTTCATAAAATTTGTTGTTGCTGTTCTTTAGAAAAGAGGATTACTGGCTTATTTGACAGCCACCAGTCGGGGCATGGCTTCTACCTGTTTGGTGGCCAGGGTGATTTCTTTGCTAGTGGTCTCCACCCCGTTACTGATGGTGACCTGGTACACACCGTCGGGCAGGTTGCTTACATCAAACCGGTAGCGAACCGCATCCTGGCGTTTGCCGATTTTCTGAGAGAACACCGCGTTGCCTTTCTGATCCAGCAATTGAACCAACAGGGGGCTGGTGGTCTCTTTCTGAACGGCCACCTGCAACTTGCCTTCGGTGGTGGTGTACATCGCACTTTGAAAAGCGGCCGCTTTTTTAGGTTCTTTTGGATTGGCAGTAGCCGCGTTGAAGGTGGTAGCGGTTAAAGTCAGGGCGAGGAGCAGGGTGTTGAATAAGGCTTTCATGGCGTCTATTGTTTTAAGGATTGTTGTTCTGTTTGATTGAGTCAAAGGTCGGCAGCCTGGCGGGCAAAGCCTGTCACAAATGAGTCAACTCCTGGTACTTTTGGGAAAAGACGAGTGACTGCATCTGAAAACATCAACTCAGTTCGGGTGGAGACCCTGGAAGGGGAGGACTGGCGGCAGATCAGAGGGATCAAGCCCCCCGGCGATTTGAGGAAAAATGCTGTTGACTCCTCCAGCTAGCGAACTCGTCCAGTCAAGTGGAGTAGGGGAGAGCAGCGTTTATGATTTGTAAAAAGCACCAAGGAACGCTGAAGCTTCACTCAGCGAAGCTGGCATGGCCGGTTCTAAACCCCACTTCGGCTCGTTCTGCGGAAGGGGACGAGGCTGCCGGAGCGATTGTTACCAGCTCCGGCAGCCAGGTTGAGATTGGGCATAGCTTGAATTGGCGCTACCGGTAGAAGTAGGGCAACCGTCGCTTTAAATGGGCGTCGAGAAAGGACGGACGAGACCGAAGTTTTCGTATTTTGGTTAACAGATCGTTGATTATATAGCATTTAAGGAAGTAAATTATATGCACATTGAGCGTTGTCCTAACCTTCTCAAAGTTCATTTTCAACACGCACATATTCAGACTCTTCAATATGAATCTGACGGATTCTTAACCGTTGTAGATCAACAAGGTCAACCGATCAACAAATTTAAAACGGTAGCCTGCATAGCCTACAATGCCCAATATGGTACGCCTATTTCCAACGATGGCCAGCTTGTGTTGATAGGAAGTTGGGAAAGAGGACTTTTTTGTTATTCAATTAAGGAGCAAAAACTAGTCTGGAAAGCGGGGCCTGGACGGGTGAGAGGCATCCTAGTCAGTGACGATAGCTTGCTGATAGAGATGGAAGGCAGAGGAATCTACCGAAGAAACCTGTATAGTGGAAAACTGATCGAAATCATTAAGTTGCCCGCCATAGAAACCTTCAAGCAACTCAACGCTACCGAACTGTTTGCTGGGCCTGGGCGAGGAGTCTACTGGCTCTTTCACTTACCTAGTATGCAACCCACAAAGCAAGTGAAGGCACGAGATCTGAATGTCAACAACTGCCTTTCTTACGTTATTGAGGATGTTTATTATCGAGATCAGGTCTTACTTGTAAAAGGCTTCGAGCAGTATAAAGATAGGAATTACGAAGATAAAGCAACCACGAATTTTGAAAGACTAATACCCCTTTAAAATATTGCCATTATTTAAACACGGTTATCAACGGCGGTATGAGCAAGAAAAAGACGATCCACATCAATGGTGGTATGGGGACTTGTCAAACGATGAGACGGTACAGCAGATCATAGTTGCACGGTTGGGGCATGAACCACCCCAACCGTACAGTTTAGCATGATTTAATTATGACCGTTTCTCGTCGCTTAACCTGTGATGGTTCGCAACATCCGCTACAGTTAGGGGCATGCTGAGTTTTTGAGAAAAAGACTATTTTTGGTTAGCCATTCCTTTTTACCCTAACCATGTCAGCTTCGCAAATTCAGGCTCGTCAAACTTGGCTAGCCGTCTATCAACAAGTGGGCTCTGTCAGCGTAGCAGCCCGTCGATGCGGTATTGCTCGATCAACCCTCCAACGGTGGATCAAACGACAAGCGACTGAAGGACTAGCAGACCATTCTCGTAGACCTCACCATTTAGCTCACCAGAAGTTTGATAGCCAACTGGAAAAATTAGTGCTTCAGATTCGAGACACGTATAACATCGGCAAAATCCGTATCTGCTCTTTTCTTTTTCAGCAGCACTCGATTCAGGTATCGGCTTCAACGGTAGCTCGTATTCTCACAAAGCATCAACGAGATCCCATCAAACGCTATCGTAAAAATCAACCACCCATTCGCTATTCCCGACCAGTACCAGGAGACCGAGTACAAATGGACGTTTGCAAGATTGCGTCAGGGATTTACCAGTATACTGCTATTGATGATTGTAGCCGATTTAAGATCCTATATACTTATCCGCGCAGAACTGCCACCAATTCAATTGATTTTCTGGATCGAGTACTGGAACAATTCGTTTATCCCATCCAGCGGATACAGACGGATCGTGGGCGAGAATTTTTTGCTTACTGTTTTCAAGAAAAGCTACGGGAGTATTGCATCAAATTCCGACCAATTAAACCCCGTTCACCGCATCTGAATGGCAAAGTAGAACGGAGCCAGCAGACAGACCTTCAGGAGTTTTACCGAACGGCAGATTTAAAAGATCCTTCTTTAAACGACCGCTTGGCCGAATGGCAGTTTTACTATAATTATCAGCGGCCACACAGTTCATTGCAAGGCAAAACGCCAGCGGAAGCCGCAGCCGAGAAGTCAGCAGGCTCCCCGTTTTGGGATGAAGTGATTGCGAGATATGACCCTGAAAAAGAGCCCATTCGAGTACAATCGTACAAACGAGACAAGCAGCTTAAGAAATTTCGGAAAGGGGCTAAAACGTAGTTTTATCCTACTTTTCTTCCCTTTACAACTGTAGCGTATCTATTGAACCACTACACTTAACCACTTTCCAACAGCGGGAGCAGTATAGTTTTTCATTTGATTGAGGAGATGATCTATGTCGTCACTCACAAGCATCATATCCCGGTTAACCTGCTTTAACAGCCCCGTTTGTACCATCGTGTCAGCCAAAGCTAATAAGCCATCGTAGAAATTATTGACATTCAGTAGCGCCACTGGTTTTTTATGAAGACCTAACTGTCCCCATGTCAGCATTTCAAAATATTCTTCAAGTGTACCGTAGCCACCTGGCAGCGTTATAACACCATCTGAAAGCTCATGCATCTTTAGCTTTCGTTCGTGCATCGATTCTACCCAAATAAGTTCAGTCAACGCTTCGTGAGCAACTTCTTTAGTTTGTAGAAACTTCGGTAGTACACCAATCACTCGGCCCTTATAAGACAAACATCCGTCTGCTACTGCACCCATCAAACCAACCTTGGCTCCTCCGTAAACCAGCATAATGGATGAACTAGCTAGAATTTCTCCAAGTTGATAGGCACTCTTCATGAGCTGCGGGTCAAAACCCGGACTTGAACCACAAAAAACAGTAATCGCTTTCATGTATATCGTGTAAGAAAATCGTTGCAAACCTATCCTTTTTTCGACATACATGAGGGATTTTAGCTTTTGTTGGTGATTTTGTGTTAGCTATCCCATACGTGTGATTATATAACTGCTGAATTTCTTAAAAAAGGTTAAGCAATTTGTAAGAACTTCATAAAGCAGTAGCTTTCCAATCAAAATAAATATGATCATTCTATAGCATGTGTTTATCCAATCCACACGAATTTCAACTCAACTCCGACGGGTACTATTTTTAGCCTCATGCACCTGCTTTTCAGTTTCAGCTTGGGCGCAATCCATCTTGCCGGATACATTTAAGTTGGAGGCTGAGCCAAGAAACGCTTATTATTTTGTTAAACCGGTTTTCGGACTGCTCCAGAATCGTTCTACTTTTCAAGGGGATAACCGGTTCAAGCAACCCCATGCAGCTGACTTAAGAAATACCCACTATGGCATAAGAATAGGTTATCATACGAATCGACTAGAAATAGAAACCGGTATCATGAATTTACCGGTAGCGACAGGCTACGAGTTTCTGTTTGAACCAATAAATGGATTACGCCCAGGTACTAGGTTTTTGTTCACCAGAAAAGTTACTTACAGACAGGTTCCTATACTAACTCGGTTTACCATCTGGCAACCGACGAAACGGTTAGACATTCGGGCGACAGCAGGCATTGCTTTTGCATGGGATGCTACAGGAATCGATATGAATAGTAACCGAACTATTAGACATACACTTGGTGATACAAGCCGAATCACCACAACTACACAGCAATTAGACCATACTAAATCTTTTATAATGGGCATAACTGGAATGGGGTTACATTGGCAATTAACTCGCCGACTGAATCTAAATCTAGATGTTAGACGGCTATTCAGCCAAAATGATCTGGTTCGAGCGAATGCCCAAGTATCTCCACCCGGTGAAAATAAAAAATATACCGTGAAGACTCAAGGAGGAGCTAACGGGTTTAATTTACAACTAGGGATTCAATACCAGTTTATAATCCGAAAAAGAAATCGCCAATTTTAATTATAAGCAAAACTTACTTTTTTACAAAAAAAGAATCATACTTCACGCTCCAGTCTACCACTTCTTAATTTATGCAACTAACATGAAAATAGTTGTACGACAGCTCTAAAAAGAATACAACTATTTTAGTATCGATCCAATTGGATTATATTCTGAAGTTATTATTTGCTAGACATCCTGCTCGGTACACGTAGAGATAGTAAAATTCCATATTGTGTTTGCGTTGGGAGCTTTAACCTACTTAACACATTATAGTTAGCTTGTTGAATCTCATATAATTCAGCCGTCTCTTTAGGACAGTCGTAAGTATAGCCAAAAAGAAAAAAAGGATAAATAAACCAGCACACATCTCCCGGTTTCGTATTGGATGGCAATTGCCACTTTCCTTCTGTATTTCTGATGTTATCCGCAATTGTCTGCTGATATTCTGGTCGTAGATTCCCCTCAATGCGGATGCTATCTACTTTTCCTTGACTATTAACTCGGAAGTGAAACATGGCTGATTCGGCTCGACAATCATCCATTTTGTCCCGTACATTTTGTCCCAGATAATTTGGTAAATAGCCTAATCCCGCAGTGAGTGCTTTCACATCAAGTAGTACAAATTTCGGCTCCCAAGTAGTTTTTTGAGCAAATGCCGTTTGAAGACTGAACAGAGAGAAACAAGTTAATATCCGAAGTGTTAATAGCATAGCCTTGTGCATATAAATAAATATATGTATATAACTTAAACCACTTATGATAAAAATATAACTTTTTGGTGAGTAAAATATCTGTACTCTTCTATGTGTCATTTTATAACTATTTATATGTTGGTCGAGTAACCTTAGATATAGAGTCATTAACTCAAGAAACTAATTATTATAGGGCCAGGCATACCCCGCAAATCGACCCACTCGACGACTACTAAAGCTGTCAAGGTGCGTCTGCATGGCCCGCTCCCGGGTGATGGTCTCTGGTTGCGTCTGGACGGCATCTGGTATACCAAAGATGAAGCCGGTGAGTGGGTCCGCATGCCGGGTCGGCCAGCGCCAAAGGACGTAGAGCGAAGGTGAGCTCTTGATCCCGGAATATTCGAATAACAATGAGAATGCTAATACAAGGGTCCTGAAAAAGTACAAAAGACCTTATGGTTTTCTCGTGAGCTTTTTTGTACGATTCGGTATAACTACCCAACGGTATAAAGGACGTATTCCCTTCAACATCAACGAATGCTTCTTATTCGGTTGGTGGAGACCATTGTAGATCTTCACGTTTGTAAAAATAGAAACGGCCTGTTTCGTCACCCACCAGCAAGTTCAACGAATGGCCAGGTCCAATAAAGCCAGCCGTTGGGGAACAAGCATGTTGACCCAAATTAATACGCTTGCCCTTGAACCGGATTGCCACCGGATATTCATAAACTGGCCTGGTTTCCGTCCCCGCATTGCGAAGAAATAAAACCGCAGCACCATTATTGGGCAGACGGTACGGCATTCCTTTTTTAGGCTCTGGAATGGTAGAATACCGGGGCGTTCCAACCAGTAGATCTTTTATACCATCCTGATCCCAATCCACAATTGTGATTTTAGAACGACCGGTTTCTCCTCCCCTTCGAAAGTTAGCGCGGATGGGTATACTGTCGCCAATCATGAGCTTCCCGCCATCCGTTACGTTATATGAATCTAACTGCCAGTACAAATGAAATTCGTCATCCGAGTCCAATATAATGTAGGCATTACGACCCCCTAACTTCCCCACCCCCGGTTTTACGCGCCAGGTGCCGTATAGATCTAGGCCATCTAGGAAAAGAGGATGCTCAGGGGCTAAACGGGGTTGGTTTTGTTTTCCTTCATTTATATACAAATTAAATTTACTTCGGCTATCGCCCGTTAAAATATCAGTAAGCCCGTCATTGTTCCAATCAAACACCGTTGGGCAGGCATACCCCCAACGGGCTTCACCAGGTCCCTGAATGTTTTGGTTATAGCCGGGTTGAATATGAATGGGATATCCTCCCGCTTTGAGCGTAACCGGGGTGCCAAATTTGGGATTTGTGTTTGTACCCCGGTTTTCAAACCACTGAATATGGCCCAAAGAATTACCAAATACCAAATCAATGTCCCCATCGCCATCCCAATCCGCCAGATCGGGAACCACCAGGGAGCCTCCATACAAATCGGGTTTGGTTTGTAATAGCGAAACTGGTTTTTCAAACGAAAGCGTATGGCCTTTTTTCTGTTTGTAGAAAAAAATCCCCCCTTCACTAGAAACAATTAAGCCCGGGTGTTCGGCTACTTCTACCGAAGCTAAAAAGCCGTGGATGGCCGGATTGCGAAGAGTCTGGCCATTTGGATCTTTCAGGTAGCCTACTTCAGTAAGCGATTTCTTTTTTTGATCCACCTGATAAACGTGAATGTTACCGAGCGTTGTTCCTGCCAGAATGTAGCTTTGGTTATTAAAGGTGTAGCAGGTATAACTTTCTAAAAAATAATACGTTTGTGTCAACGAAGTCAGTGGTTTGACCACCAGCCGTTCCGGGTCGGTTCGTGAAAAAAAAGCCCCATAAATTCCGCTTTTGGGTAGTTGTTGTTGCCAAAAACCATCCTGGCTGTACCTTTCAAACTCATGCCTGTTAGCCGGGTTGGGAACGGGATACTTGGGCGACTTTGTCGTGTCGGCAACTGTAAATAAAAATACGTACTCTGAAGGAGCCAGTTGCAGGACGCCAAAATAGCCAATCGCCGATGGCAATCCTTGCACTTCAATCGTTTTAAGTTCTTCAAATGAACGGGTCTGTTTATTGAACCGGCTTCGGTATACCCTCTTATCGGAAGCCCAAAAGCCCCAGATTTCGTGTTGATCGTTTTCCAGAATGACCGATTTTCGTTGCGTGTCCTGGTCAAAAGGAAGCTTAATTTTATGTTTTTGGGAATAAATGGGTGTCCCTTGTGGGCTGAATCGTTCGAACAAATAATAAAAGGTGCCCGGGTTGTATTTATCGCTATACATAAACAAATCCGGTGCAGTGTCCTCATTAACACGGGCGGTGCCCATTAGAAAACCGTTTACGGATGGCAAGGCAAAATGCGAATAACTACTGTCAGAATTAAATTTTATAGGGGACCCGCTTACGAAGTCATGCTGGCCAAAGCAGGTGATAAAGTTGATCCAACACAGGAATATCAGGGTCAACTTGCGGGGTTGTAGGGCTCGTTTTTTCTTTGGCATGTGGGTGAAAGGGTTGAGGTTAGAAGTAGGCCGGTTAGTTAATTGCGTGGCTTTAACTTTTAGGTTTAGCCAGATTTGTACACTAATGAGTAGATTGGGGTTTGCCAGGTTATGGGTTGCATCAGTTGATCTGGAGGTATTTAATCATAAGATTCCATACAACGTGATGTGAAAATGGGCAGCCACAGCTGCGTATTGGCTGATGTATTTTTTGGGAAATGGCCACCCATCTCGATCCGTAAATGAAGTAGTGGAAGATTCTCAGGTTTCTGGTTACCGATCACCTTTAATAAGACGTTGGAATTGAACGGCCGATGCGACACCGTCGATTCACCCGGTGTTTTTTCAGCCCCTCTGGATTGGGTTGAACGTCGATAGCTCATCATGCCCGGGTAGGTTTGATGGGGGTAGATTGGAAACAAATGCATTGGCAAGGCGGGAGTTAGGACCTTATTTAAAGAGGTACGGTTTTATCCGGTGATTGGACTAACGGCCCTACCAATTTTGTTCAAGGATTAGGGGGATGAAGTACATTTCAGGAGTATAAAGATTCAGGAGTTTTGCGTTCTGACAGCAATCTATCAGTAGGAAAACTCCTGAAAAGCTTTTTAAACTAAACCGAACTGCGGTCACCGTTTTCACTCGGCAAAGCCAAGCGAAAAGGAGAAAATTTGCTCGTTTCTAAAAGTGAAAAAATGAACAGAAGAAACTTCGTAGCCCTTGGCGCAACGACTCTTGGGATTTTTCCAATGCTAAGCTACAATGGATTTGCCAACTTGGCTCCCACCAAACCCGAGTGGCTGCTTGAGTGGATAAAAATCAGCGACCAGCAACTGGCCATTTACAAACCCATCAAGGTAACGGATCCAGCCAACCGATTTGTGGGCGGCTACATGAACGATATGGACATGCCAAATCCACAGTCGACGAGCGGGTTTATCATTCGTGCCAGCACCCTGATTGCCTGTCCGGAATCCACTCATTATCAATCGGAAGCCTTACTAAAGGAAGTGGATGCTGCGGCTCGGGCTTTGCTCAAGATGCAGCACGACGATGGCACAATTGATCTTTTGGAAACCAATTTCCATTCAACGCCCGATACGGCTTTCGTGCTAGAAAATATTATTCCGGCCTATGTATTCCTGAAGCAAGCTTCAATCAAGGGTTCAGAAAAAACGCTCAATTTATTAAAGGAGTTTTTGAAAAAGGCGGGCGACGCGTTGAGTGTAGGTGGAATTCATACACCCAATCACCGTTGGGTCGTATCAGCCTCCCTGACAAAATTAAATGATGTGTTTCCCGACCCCCGGTATACCAAACGCATTGATCAATGGCTCGCCGAACATATTGATTTGGACCCCGACGGGCAATTCAATGAAAAGAGTACCAACACCTATTCACCCATTGTCGATCGGTCGTTGATCATCCTGGCTCGGGGTCTGAAAAAGCCTGAATTGTATGAGCCGGTTCGCAAAAACCTGATGATGACACTGTACTACGTTCACCCGAATGGCGAGATCGTGACGGAAGCATCGAACCGGCAGGACAAGGGTACCATTGGCAACATGGCCAGATACTATTACTGCTACCGCTACATGGCCCTGCTCGACAAAAACGGTGAAATGGCGGCTCTGTGTCGGTTAATCGAGAAGACGTGTCCAAAAGAGCAACTGGCGGGCTACCTCAATTATTTTCTGGAAGACCCCACGCTCTGGAACGAACTCCCCGCCAGCAAACCGTTACCGACCAATTACGCCAAAGCCTTTCCCTACTCAGGTGTCGTTCGTATCCGGCGCGAAAATTGGGATAGCACCCTCTTGTCGAATAATGCCAGTTGGCTCACCTTCCACAAGGGGAATGCGGTTTTGCAGGGTATGCGAATGGCAACTTCGTTCTTCGGAAAAGGGCAGTTTGATTCAACGAAGATTGAACAACAGGGCGACACCTGGGTTCTGCAAAAATCACTCGATGGGCCGTATTATCAGCCGCTTTCCAGCGACCAGATTGACCCGAGCGGTGATTGGGACAAAATGCCAAGGGCCAATCGCAGGCAGAGCGAAATTCAGAAGCTTGACACGACGGTGAAAATAAAGGAAACCGCGAATGGTTTGCAAATTGCGATCGACATTGTGGGTACAGAAGGGGTTCCGGTAGCGCTTGAACTCATTTTTCGGGCGGGCGGAACGCTCGCTGGGGTAAAAAAACACCCTAAGAAAGACAATGCCTTCCTCTTATCGGGCGAATCGGGCTCGTATACGGTTGGCTCCGATCGTATCAAATTCGGGCCGGGAACCGTCGAACACAAAGGAGTTCAGTTACGGGGAGCCCTTCCAGCGATGGATACGCCAACGGTTTATCTGACTGGGTATACGCCGTTTCACCATACATTTTTCCTTTCGTGATCGTAAACTCACCATGCCTAAATTGCCAAAATTTTTCCTGGTAGTAGTAGCTGGTATGGGTGGAAGCAACTGTTTATTAGCTCACAAATACCAGACACCTTAACCGCATTACCACAGCAAGAATTGAGCTATTGATGCTGCCTTTACGTATGCGCAAACGTTCGAACTGATCGCCAAAGAGTGGCATGGCCAAGGCGTCGAGAGTTGGAACCCGCGCTATGCCAAAACACGGATGCACCGGTTGGAGAAGTATACGTTTGAGGATCTGGGAAGCTATCCAATCCATACCTTAAAGCCAGTTATCATTCTAGCCTGTCTGCAAAAGATTGAGAAAACAGCTCCGGAAATGGCCCGACGTATAAAACAGATCGTCAGCCATCGTTGTACATATGCCACTAGCTCAGTAATCGGGCGTTTGCTGAGCTAGTGGCATTGAGACCTACCTAGCTATTTACAGTACCAACGGGCTGTTCATTCGGTAAAGATTTCAGACTACTTGTCGTTTCCGTTAGTTAATGCCTTAGCTTTAGCTCACTGCTCAGACATGTAACTCTACCAGTATGGTATCTCTTTCCCAACCCAATGACCAACAACAGGCCGACGATCTACTCCAGGCCCAGCAGTTGCTGCGGGCCACCCTGGATTCCTCTATGGACATGATCCAGGTCTTTGAAGCCGTACGCAATGAGCAGGGTGACATTATTGATTTCAAGTGGGTGCTCAACAACCATGCGGCCGAAAAAATCTACGGCGATGTGGTCAACAAAAGCTTGCTCGAACTCCAGCCCGGCGTACTGGAAGAAGGTATTTTTGACGCCTTCAAACAAGTGGTGGAAACAGGCGAGCCGCAACACTACGAAAAGCATTATGTGCATGAGCAGTTTAATGGCTGGTTTCATCAATCGGTGGTCAAGCTCAACGACGGCGTAGCCACCACAACCGCCGATATTACCCCCCGCAAGCGGACCCAGGAGCAACTTCAGCAGAGCCACGCGTTATTGCAATCGGTGATCGATAGTTCCCTGGATATCATTCAGGTATTCAGTGTGGTGCGGGATGAGACCGGTTCCATCCGGGACTTTGTCTGGGTCATGAATAACCAGAAAGCCATTGCCCAAAACGGCGATGTCATCGGAAAAAGCCTGCTGAAAGTAAACCCAGGCGTGGTTACGACCGGCATTTTTGACCGCATGGTCGAGGTCGCCCAAACCGGGGTAGCCTATGAGCATGAGCAGTATTACAAGCATGAACAGTTCGATGGCTGGTTCTATCAGGCGCTGGTGAAGACCGACGATGGGGTAGCCATGACAACCCGCGACATTAGCCGTCAGAAACAAGCCGAGCAGGAAGTGCTTCGGCTGAAAGACGAGATTGCCCAACAGGCCACCGATAAATACCGCATCCTGTTCGAGACGATTGACGAAGGTTTTGTCGTGCAGGAACTCGTCTTCGACCAGGATGGACGCGTCGTCGACCTCATCTACCAGGAAGCCAACGCGGCCTTCGCGCGGCACACGGGTCTTGCCGATGCAAACAACAAACGAGCCAGCGAGGTTTTCCCCCATATTGAACAAGGCTGGTTCGATGCGCTCGGGCGTGTTCATCATACGGGCGTTCCCGAACGGATAGAAGCCTTCAACACGGACACCCAACGCTGGCTCACCGCCCACTATTCGCCAGTCGGTGGGGCGGGTAGCCCTTTTATCGCGGCTGTGTTCCAGGACGTCACCGAACGCAAACAAAGGGAGCAACAACAGGAGTATCTTTTACGCCTGAATGATGCCCTTCGTCCTCTTGCTGATCCGATAGCCATTCAACGGGTGGCCATGCGAGTCCTCGGAGAGCACTTAGGGGTTGACCGGGCAATCTATGCCGAGATCAACCTTGATGAAGACTGGTTTGAAGCCACCGATAATTATACCAGTAAGTCGGTTCAACCAGTAACGGGTCGGCTTCCCTTTAAGGCATTTGGTCCTCCGGGCGAAAAACTCAAAAAAGGGGAAAGTCTGGTTGTTGATGATGTCAGTACAGAGGTCGATGAGGATTCACAAAAAGCGTTTTATTCGATTGATGTATTGGCTGTAGTTGCCGTACCGCTGATTAAAAACGGTCAGCTCGTGGCAGACCTCTCTGTTCACCAAACAACGCCACGCCATTGGCTTGACCATGAAGTTGCCCTCTTACATGAAACGGCTGAACGCACCTGGGCAGCCGTGGAACGAGCCAAGGCCGAAGCCGCCCTGCGGGAAAGCGAAGAAGCGATGCGTGCCAGTAACGATCGGTTGCAAAAAGCGCTCTCCATTGAAACCGTCGGGGTCATTTTCTTTGACCAGCAGGGCGTCCTTCAGGATGTCAACACCGCTTTCCGGCACATGAGCGGATTAACCTCTGAAGACTTGGCGGGTGGAAAAGTCCATTGGCAGGACTTAACCCCGCCTGAGTTTATGGAGGTTAGTCAGCAGGCACTCGCCGAATTGCGGAGCAGAGGCCAAAGTATTCCCTATGAAAAGCAATACCTCCGTCCGGATGGGTCCCGCTGGTGGGGCCTTTTTGCGGGCAAGCAGGTCAGTGAGCATGAAATCGTCGAGTTCGTGCAGGACATCACCCACACCAAACAAGCCGAACAAGCGCTCCAAGAAGCCGACCGGCGCAAAGACGAGTTTCTGGCGATGCTGGCCCATGAACTGCGCAATCCCATGGCGACCCTGCATAACACGCTTCTGCTGCTGGATCTGACTCATGGCCAGGATGAGACCTTACCCCTGGAGCGAGCCCTTGCTATGATGAGTCGGGAGGTCACTCACCTCAACCGAATGGTGGACGACCTATTGGATGTGGGCCGGATCAGTCAGGGCAAGATCCAGTTAAAAAAAGAACGCCTGGAGCTAAATGGACTCATTCGAGAGGCTTTGGAAACAGCCCGCTCCCAGTTTAGTAGCCGGAAGCAAGCCCTAACGATTCAACTGCCCACCGCCCCCCTTTGGGTGGATGGCGACCGGACCCGATTGACCCAAGTCGTGCGTAACCTGGCTACGAATGCCGCTAAATATACCCCCAATGACGGTCAAATCCGGGTGACGCTTGAGCAAGAAAGCCGGCAGGCTGTACTGCGAATACGCGACAGCGGTATCGGTATTGCCCCAGACCAGCTGGAGGCCATCTTTGAGGTATTTGTTCAGGTGTCTTCCTCCTTGGACCGCCCTCAGGGTGGGTTGGGGCTGGGCTTAGCCGTCGTCAAACGACTGGTCGAGTTGCATGGTGGGCAGGTTGGGGCTTCTAGTCCAGGCTTAGGGCAAGGCAGTGAATTTATGGTCCGTTTACCCTTACTACCCGATTTACCGGCTGCAACCCCAGCGGCTGATGTTGAGGAAGAAAATAGCAAAAAGGTGGGTCGTATTTTAGTGATCGATGACAATGCAGATCTGGCCCTGACGACGGCGATGTTGCTGCGCGTCAAAAAATATGAAGCCCACACCTGTTTGAGTGGCCTGGAAGGGTTGAAGCTGGTGGCCTCCCTGCAGCCCGATGCGGTGCTACTGGACCTGGGCATGCCGGGCATGGACGGCTACGAAACCTGTCGTCGTTTACGGGCGCTAAAGTGGGGCCAGCAGGGGATCATTGTGGCGCTGTCGGGCTACGGCCAGGAAGTAGATAAAAAGCGGACCCAGGAGTCGGGCTTTGATGGGCATTTGATCAAACCCGTCAATTTACAAGCGCTGACAGCCTTGCTGGAGAAACTTCTCCATTCCACCCAGTAAACTACATCATTACTGATATATATAGGTTCGAATGCCTGCACTTGAGAGAAATTCCATTCGCTCTTGGCGTCTCTATCCGTTAGGACTCGCCAAAGGGTTTCGATCGGTACGTCATAATTTCGCTCCGTAACAAAGGGAATACTCATGGTCCTATAAAGTAGAGGTAACCATCAATTTGCTGTAAACGATTGCCGGAACGCCAACGGGGTAAGCTGAGTCTTTGTCTTAAACAGCTTACTGAAGGACTGTTGGTGCTCAAAGCCCAGGGCAAAGGCAATTTCGCCTATAGAAAGGTCAGTGGTCGATAATTGCTCTTTCGCCCGCTCAATGAGCTTTTCATGAATATGCTGCTGGGCAGTTTGCCCCGTCAGCACTTTTAACAAACTACTTAAATACTTGGGCGAAATATGCAGGACTTCGGCCAGGTAGTAAACCGTTGGCAGCCCACTTTTTAGCAATTCATCTTGTCGGAAATAATCCGTAAGTACCGCTTCCAGACGGTCCAGAATCGCGTGGTTACTGATTTTTCGGGTAATAAACTGACGGTGATAAAATCGCTCGGCATAGCCCAGCAGGGTTTCCAGCTGGGAGATAATAATTCCCTGGCTGAATCTGTCCATGTTGGCATGATACTCCTGCCGAATCGTTTCGATGATGATGTTAATCACCGTCTCTTCCTTATCGGAAAGAAACAGGGCTTCCGCCACCGAATAGTCAAAGTATTCGTATTGCTTGATGCCCCTGGCCAGGGTCGTATTCCATAAAAAGTCCGGATGAATCAGTAGCATCCAACCCGATCTCGGAGTGCTTGGTTCTGGGTCAGCTTCAATGCGGAACACTTGATTCGGCGCAATAAAAAACATGACGCCTTCGTCAAAATCGTATTCCTGCTGGCCGTATTTGAGCTTGGCAGCCATACCTCGTTTGATGGAAATCTGGTAAAAATCCAGCACCCAGCTAATTGAACTCATCTCCGGTGTGCGCTGGATGGCGCTGTAATCGACCACGCTGATGAGGGGATGTTCGGGTTTGGGCAGGCTCCTGAGCCGGTGAAACTCGCTAATGGTTTTAATGCGCTTTACGGTCGACATAACTACGGAATGATTACCAATTGGATTCACCTACCACGGCACTTTTCCGCATCGTGAAGGCATTCATCGCCGTTTTAGTCGATCCATACGCAACGTACAAATTCCAGTTCGGATTTTCGCCCTCATTAGCCTGCAGGTTCAACGAACCGACTTCGCTCGAGACATTAATAATCATCGGTTGAGTCGACTTGTTCAACAGCGGCAGGAATTGTTGCGTGGTTTGAACCGCCCCGAAAAAATGGGTATCAAATAGGGTGCGTAAATTGGTCATGTCGCCGGTGGAAAATGGCTGAGGCTTCTCGCCACTACTTCCGGCATTATTGATTAAACTAGCCAATACATCAAGTTTTGATGCCAGCTCGTTGAAGGCCTGTTTGACGGGATCATGGTTGGCTACATTAATCTGAACCAAATTGACGTTGGTGAAGTCCAGCGCCTTGATCTTTTCTACCGCTTCAAGGCCCTTTTGGCCATCCCGGCTTCCGATGTAAACCAGGTAGCCGAGCTCCGCCAGTTGTTTTGCAGTTTCGAAACCAATCCCTTTGTTGGCCCCGGTTATGAGTACGGTTTGCATAGAAAATGGCTTAATCGTTGTGGTATGCGATGGCAAACTCTTTCGCAAAGTCGGCCAGTTTAACGGCCCCTGGCGTCGGTTGGTTTCGGTAGTAGTCTTCGTACAACTTTCCATTCCCCTGACTGGCCTGTAGCTCGACAAAGCCTTTGGCAACCTGTTCATTAAAGCCGATAGTCAGCCAGTTGGTCAGCAGTTGCTCATCGGAAATGACTCTCCATTGGAGATCCGGCTTACCAATGACTTTCCCCAGCGCGTTGGCGATTTCATTCGGCGATACTTCATCGCTGGCTACGTAGCGAACTGTACGACCGTCAAAAGGTTTATCCATCTCCTCACGAATCACAGCGGCAATGTCGTTGGGCGATACCCATGGCTCTTTGGTATCCCCCCCGTAGTTGGAAATAATAGCTCCCTGCCGTTTAATAGTGGGTATAAACGAGAACAGGTTGAGGTAAAAGCCTACGGGACGAATGAATTTGATGGGTATATCCAGCTGCCGCAGGATCTGTTCGACATTATGATGGAACAGCAGAATGCCATTCCCCTGATCCATATCCGCGCCAATGCTGCTTAGGTGCACTACTTTCTTGACGCCTGATCGCTCAATGGCCTGCTTATAATTTAGACCAATCTGGGTGATCTGGCCAATAAAATCAACGGACTTATCAAAGCTATTCCCAACGGCTTCCATAGTTTCCATAAGGTAAACAATATCGGCACCGATAAAGGTTTGGGTCAGGAAATTTGTATCCTGCATGGTGCCTATGGCGGCCTTTGCGCCCATCGCTTCAATTTCTTTTTGTCGGTTAGGGTTGCTGCTGATGACGGTAACGCTGTGCCCTTTCTGCACTAAATTGTGGGTGAGTGGTTTGCCAATATTACCCAGCGAGCCTGTTACTACAATGTTCATTTCTTTTGCTCTTTTGTTGATGCAAAAATCCGCAGCCTGGGCAAAACCGTTTTAGCCAAAAGACAGAATGTTGTAGTCAAAGTACCTTTATGGGGCGTTTTTGGTCTCCAGCACCTGGGGTATGAGTGCTTTTTAGGTACTGTCCCAGGAACGGCGATTTACTTTATTAAAATAAGCGAAATTATAGTTGGTTTCTTGCCAGGACTTCGACAGGCCGAATCCTTTATCCGCCGGGGAAAGCGTATTAGCAATTTGACAATTCCCTGCCTTACTGACGATGAATAACAGTCCAACCAAAATGGTTAGCCTACCCAATTTTGTATTTTTTCGCACCATTACCTGTGGACTTGTATTGAGAGATTTAGCTGAAATCTAGGCATCTAGCAAAAGGCCAGCGTAATAAAAAAAATGTCGTCTAAATCCTTGTCCTCTGACTTACACTCTTGGTGTAATGAGTAGCCCTGAGAGGGTAAATGACGATCAATATTCTGAGACAAAGGAATAGGCGCTATGAATGTGCTTCAAAATGGCCAGGCCGCCGTAGCGGGCGTTTGGCGAGATGAATAGTAACCTTAACTGCATTGATCGATCGTCGATGCAGTTAAGGTTTACTGAAGCTTTATTCGCTACGTAGGCTCTTGACCGGATTCAACAAAGCAGCTTTGATACTTTGGTAACTCACCGTCATCAGTGTAATGACTATGGCACCAACGCCAGTGGTGGCAAAAATCCACCACGACAGCTCGGTCCGGTATTCGAACTTTTGCAACCAACTGGACAAGACGTAGTAAGCCACTGGCGTAGCTAGCAAAAAGGCGATAAGCACCAAGACAACAAATTCCTTCGATAACAGCCCCCACAGGTTGAGCACCGATGCTCCTAACACTTTGCGAACGCCGATCTCTTTGGTACGTTGCTCGGCCATGAACGAAGCCAGGCCAAAAAGACCCAGGCACGAAATCAGTATAGCTAGCAAGGCAAATACGGAGGCCAGTTTACCAACCCGTTCTTCAGTGGCAAACTTAGCCGCATATTCCCGATCGGAAAATTTGAACTCGAATGGACTGCCTGGATTGAAGCGTCGGAATACTAAGGCGATCCTCTCCAGCGATTCACTAGCGCTCAATGTTGGATCAAGTTTGATGTTAATGGCATTAGCCCAGTCATAATTTAACAAGAAAACGCTTGGCTTTACCGGATCAAACGGTGACTCCATGACCATATCGCTAATAACGCCCAGCACCTGAAATGAGCGGTTTCGCCACGTAACTGTTTTGCCAACTGGGTTTTTGAGACCCATGTACCGCACAGCGGTTTGGTTTAAAACCATGCCCGACGAATCCGTGGAGAACTGTCGGGAGAAGTCCCGACCTTCTTTAAACTTCCAGCCAACTGTTTTACCAAAATCATGTGTAACGGCCGTTACACCAAAATTATCTTTGAACGTCGGGTCTTTACCCGGCCACTCAAAACCGCCACTTCGGTAGTCTAAATACGTCGCTGAACTAGATGCGGTTGACATGTCGACGACCGCGCCGGTCTGTAATAGTTCACCTCGTAGCGCACTGTACCGGCCTCGTAGCTCAGGCGTATTGATAGGTACCGTTATCAGGCCATTGCGGTCGTAACCGATGGGTCGGTTTTTGGCGTGTTCGATTTGTTGGAAAACTAAAATCGTGCCGATTATGAGCGTAACCGAAGCCGTAAATTGTACGACCACTAACACTTTACGGGGAATGGCCGCCAGATGACCTACCCGGAAGCTACTTTTGAGTACGCTGATCGGCTGGAATGAGGATAAAAAAATGGCCGGATAACTACCGGCCATCAGGCCGGTAAAGAGGGTGAAGCCAAGGCCTAGCAGCCAGAAAACTGGATTACACCAAGGTATAACCAGTTGCTTATTGGCAACTTCATTGAAGAGAGGCAGTACCAGTATCATGCCTGCCAAGGACAGGCCAAAAGCGATGACGACAACCAACAGCGATTCACCCAAAAATTGACCAATCAGTTGAGTGCGTACCGACCCGATCGCTTTGCGAATGCCCACTTCTTTAGCGCGTTTCTCAGAGCGGGCCGTGCTCAAGTTCATGAAGTTGATGCAGGCTAGTAGCAAGACAAACACGCCAATAATACCAAACAGCCAGACATACTGGATGCGGCCACCGGGGTTTCCCTGCTTGTCCCAGTCCGAGTAGAGATGCCAGCGGCTCATGGGATGCAAGAACGTTTCAGGTTTGAAGGCCAGCTCCTCGGGACTATGCGTTGCCTTTATACGTTTGATTTTAGCCGTAACTGCATCCAGATTTGCGTTCGGAGCAAGCTGTACTAAAATCTGAAAGGAATGATCCTGCCAGTTGGTTTTTAATTGCCTAACCCAATCCTCCGACGAAACGAACAGATCCCAAGGTGCAATAAAGAGCATATCGTGGAACTGCGTGTTGTCGGGAAGGTCTTCATACACACCCGTCACCTTGACCGTCAACTTGTTGTCAATCTTGACGATCTTACCCAGAGGGTCTACGCTGCCAAAGAGTGCGGTGGCTACGGATTCGGACAAGAAGATTGAAGCCGGTTCGGTCAACCCAGCACGTGAGCCCTTGAGCATCTTTAAGGTCAGCATATTGGGGGCGTCGGCGCTCAAGTAATTGCCCGTTTTGCTGAATTTCTTGTCGCCGTAGGCCAGAATGTGCTTGTTCGTCCACGATGACATGACCACGTACTGAAAGTCATCAGGGTAGGCCCTACGTAACTCATCGCCCAACGGGACGGGGCTGTATCCCCCCGTTCTGACTTCTCCGTTTGAGACATTGCGGTGATACACCTGAGCAATCCGGCTGTAATTCTGGTGATATACATTGAACGATAGTTCGTCCCATAGCCACAAACCGATGAGCATGGCTACGGCCATGCCCACGGCTAATCCACCAATATTAATCGCTGAGAAGGTTTTATTTTTGGCCAGATTACGCCAAGCGATTTTGAGATAGTTGCTGATCATAGCCGGTTGTAAGATTAAGGGTTGAGAATAGTCATTAGATTGTTTGGCCGTGGACTCGGTAAAGGGGCGGATCAGTCGCAGCACCGCTAGCCCATATCGCCAGCGGGCTCTCTTTAAACCCACGGTCTTCAACCAGTACACGTACATCTCCAACATGTCGCCTTGCAGCTCATCTTCCAATCCAGGCGGGCCAAAGCGGTTCAATAACCAGTTGGCCCAGCGGGGCGGCCCTGAGGAAAAACCCTCGTCCTTATTTAAGCGCCCCATAGTTGAAGAATTGGAATTGGAATTTGCTCCCACAATAGGTTACGCACTTGCCGGCACTCAATCAAGGCCCGCTGGCCAGTGGCTGTAACGTTGAACAGGCGTTTTTGACGCCCGCCCCGTTCGGCGGTAGCTCCGCCCATATGGGAGGAGACAAAGCCCTTCTCCTGGAGTCGTTGCAGAGTAGTGTGGACCGTCGGAAAGCTGATGCTACGGCCCATCTGCTGGTCAATGGTTTGGGTGATAGAAGCGCAATAAGCCTGTTCTTGCAGTGCGGCCACCGTCAGCAGGACTACTTCTTCTAGTTCACCTAAAAATGCTCGTTTCATAGTGGAAAGCGGGAGGAATCAGTTAAGATTAGCCACAAAGCTTCTTCAAGATTGCTATTAATATAGGGTTTGTCGTACAAATACCTAGCCACAATTTTCCAAACAAGCCTACAGGCATTAAAACAGCTGATTTAGCTATTCACCTACATCGGGTTTGTCCGTTATTGGACAGATCCGATGTAGAAACGGACAGGAAGTTGATGAATTTCGTAGCGTATTATTTCATAACCTATGCTCCTTATCGGGCTTAAGTTTAGAGCACAATGCTTTAGGTCAGTGTCTCAAGAAAACACTCCTCCTGAGTGTCTTAGCCCCTTATTAGTTGGACAGATTTTCCAAAATGGTTGAGTCGTATTCTATGGCTTCCTCCCATTTCTGTTGTGGAGTAACAAAGCCAATTGATCGATGCAATCGCTTACAATTGTAATGA
>NZ_BAAGWE010000022.1:0-24391 GCF_054780515.1 Larkinella harenae
GGAATACCGGTCTTCTGGGGTGAACGTTCGTCGTGATTTACTCATGATTTCCTAAATTAATGGACTAATCGCATCGGCGAACCGACTGTTTTTACAATTTTGTCCAACCATTTAGGGGGCTAAGACAATCACCATCTCAGGAATCAATCGCTGAGCGGCGCACCGTCTTTTTTAAATATTTCACGTTCTGTTTCCAACTGATTAATCCGCTGTAGCAGCCGCTTATTCTCAAGTAATGCCTCGGAAGCTTGACTCGAAGTGTAGTATTTTTCTTCCCCTTTCGGCCGTTGTTTCCACCGGTCCGCCGGCGCGGTTATAGATGAGTGCTTCACTGATGCCCAACGCCTGAGCTACATACGTTACGCTTTGCCCGTTGGCAATCATTTTCAGCATATCGGCCTTGAAGGCAGCATCGTATTTACGACGTTTTAGGAGGTTGTTTTTAGGCTGCATGTTCTTGCAAGTTAAGCAAGTTCACTGTGCCGATTTATTAGATCATCTCAAAGCATCCTGTGAATCCTTTTCCGTTTCACATTTAGAAGTGTCCTAAGAGAACCGATCACAAACAAGTAGTCTCAAACTTATGTGAATCCTTCTGCTACGCCGTGAGGGTGTCGTTCGTACTTTAGCGGGCGTATCACCGATTTTTCGACCTGGTTTGTTGGATCTATGAGTGACTACTTGCTTTTATTTGTTGTGGGCCTGCTGGCCGGAGCCATGAACGCGGCGGCGGGCGGAGGCTCGTTTATCACCTTCCCCGCCTTCGTCTTCGCCGGTGTGCCGCCTATTGAGGCCAATGCCTCCAGTACCGTTGCTTTATTTCCGGGTAGCTTAACCAGCGCTTGGAAATTCAAAGAATATATCTGTACCTTTCCCAGCGTTTCAATGCTGGCCATGATCCTGTTGACATTTCTAGGAGGATGTGCTGGGGCTTTGTTACTACTCTATACACCAGCCAACAATTTCAATCAGGTTGTCCCCTGGTTATTGCTAATTGGCTCGTTAGCGTTTGCCTTTGGAAGACATGCTGGCAATTGGCTGCGAGCCCGTATCCACATCGGCTCAGGCGTGGTTTTATTAAGTCAGTTTCTATTAGGCATCTATGGGGGCTACTTCGGCGGAGCGGTCGGAATTATGATGATGGCCGTTTGGTCGTTATTCGGGTTGTCGGACATCAAAGTCATCAATGCCAATAAAACCTTGTTTGTCGGCATCGCTAACGCGATTGCCGTTTTGCTGTTTATTGCAGCCAATAAAATATACTGGCTGCCCACGAGCATCATGCTGGTGGCTACGTCGGCTGGGGGGTACTGGGGCGCTCTTTACACGAAACGATTAGATCCTGAAAGGTTGCGTACGGGTATTATCGTATTTAATTTCTTGATTACGGCTGGTTTCTTTATCCGGATTTACCTTAGGTAGACTTTGCTTTGTGTTCATTTCAATTGGGCTAACCTTTTTCGACGAACTCCCTGTCCTCGACATAGTGCAACAAATGACCTCTTAGCTGGACTTTCGCATTAGCATGGGCTGCGTAATGCGAAAGTCCAGCTAAGGTGCTGTTCTGATTGTTGGCCAACTGAAAAGAGAGGACTTGCTTTAAGTGAACATGGCGAGTTATCGCCTGTTTGAACCCCTACTTTCTCTCTCTTTCTGTCAACCAAGATCGGATTTGTCCCCTTTCGCAACAACTCTGGCAAACATACGAGTACCCCTAGTATAGTCCTGATGAACTGGTGCAACGCGCAGCCGAATGGGTGGATTACTATAACCATCAGCGCTACCACGAATCGTTGAATAATGTTCGGCTTGCCGATGCGTATTGGGGTCGCCAAGATCAGTCTTGACTCAGCGAAAAAAAATTAAGCAGCGAACCATGCTGAAACGACGGGAAAGCGGCCCACCGCAGTGGTCATATTTTCCAGCGTCTACAAAGTTTTTAAAAGTATCTCTTTTCTTTTCACCCGGATCCGTCCACTTTAGGCTGACGACGTACACTGGGCTACCTTAGACCTGAACAATTTGAAAAGCAGTATTAACAGCTTTAATTCAAAACTTGCATAATAGACTGTCCTGCTAAACCGAAGCACCTCAGGTTTGCGTTTATAAGTGATAGATTGAGGCCTCCGACATCGCCACACCGAGCTGGTTGTTCAACCATTCAGGAACTCACAAAGTCATTAATCCGATGTTTTAAAGAAATTCCATTCTTTGCTGAAGTCGGCTTTCATCGTTCCCTTGGGAAATACATGGTGCGTCTTGGCCCAGTTGTTCCACTGCTGGTCAAGTTTTTCGACCAAGTCGGGGTAATCGGCGGCCCGGTTGTACCGCTCCGTCCGATCTGTTTCTAGATCATAAAGTTCCCAGTTCTGGCCAATGACTCCTACGGCTTTCCATTTGCCAAACCGGATAGCTCGGTGATGTTCGTGTTCCCAGTACATGTATTTATGTGGTTGACGGATGCCTGTGGTAAGGATCGGCAGAAGACTTTTTCCTTCGAGCGGGTGAATTTTCTGCCCCTTGACTTCAGTTGGATAAGTAGCACCACTGGCTTCAATAAATGTTGGCATAATGTCAATCAAATAGCCCGGAGCGGTCGAAATCTTACCGCTGCGATCTTTCATCCCCGCCGGATAATGGACAATTAGCGGAGTCGCGATGCCACCTTCGTAGGAAACGTGCTTAAACCCTTTGAAAGGGGTGTTCGAGGCATTAGCCCACACTCCGCCGTAGGAGATAGCCCCCCCTTTGGCAGGATCGTTAATATCACTGAGAGCACCGCCACCCAAAACGCCACCTTCCTGGCAGGCGCCGTTGTCGGAAAGAAATACGAGCAGGGTGTTATCAAGTTGACGAGTCTTGGTCAGGTAATCAACAAGTTTACCGATATTTTGGTCCATTCGAGACACCTGCGCGGCATAGACCGCCATGCGATAATCCATTTCACGCTGTTTGGCAGTATCCTGCTCAGCCCAGTCTGGGTAAATTTCTGGACGTGCTGATAGTTCCCATCCCTCTGCGGCAATGCCTTCGTTCACTTGTTTCCGAAAACGCTGCGCCCGGATGCTGTCCCAACCCTGCCGGTACTTACCCCGGAAACGTTCAATGTCTTCGTTCAGCGCGTGTAGCGGCCAATGGGGCGAGGTGAAGGCTAAGTACAGAAAGAATGGCTGCTGGTCTTTCTGGTCTTTCAAAAAGGAAAGAGCATAGTCTGTAAAAGCATCGGTGGTGTAAAATGGCTGGCTTACTTTTTCAATTGGCTCGTTGTCGAGCCAGATGCCGCGTGGCTGGATGGGATCAAGGTAGCTACTCGCGCCGGCCAGCAGGCCGTAATAGCGGTCGAAGCCGCGTTGACGGGGCCACAGGCCGGGTGTACTGGAACCCAAATGCCATTTTCCGGCCATGTAAGTATGGTACCCGGCTGATTTGAGCACTTCGGCCAGAGTGACGCAGTTTCGGTTGATTTCGCCCCGGTAGCCGTAAACGCCGTAGTCATAATTAATGCGGTTGTTGGGTTCTTTGGTCATGTGGCCGATGCCCGCCTGATGTTGAAACAGACCGGTCATGAGAGACGCTCGGGTAGGACAACAGCGGGCCGCGTTGTAAAACTGGGTAAACCGGACCCCTTGGCTGGCTATTTTATCCAGATTTGGAGTAGGAATTTCGGAGCCGTAGCACCCCAGATCGGAGTAGCCCATATCGTCAGCCATGATGAGTACGATGTTGGGCCGGTCGGGGGCCTGCGCCGATAGGGGCGGATGCGTGCCTTTTCGATAGACAAACCCAATGAACAGTACGCCAATCAGCGTCAGCATCAGGGGAATGAAATGGGGATTCTGGAAGTGTTTCATGCAAAAATTTAAAGAGAAGGAGATTATTGGACATGCCGGCTTAGAACGGAATGATTCAGGGTGTAGCCTAGTCCCGGACCGGTGGGCACGGGCAGGTAACCGTCCCGGAATTCCTCGGCGGGGTTGATCAACTCCGCGCGCCAGGGCACCTCGCCGTAGGCAAATTCCAGGATCGAAAAGTTGGGCATTCCGGCACACACCTGCACGCTGGCTGCCGTCGAAATCGGGCCGCTGGGATTGTGGGGTGATACCTGGATGCCGCCACTGAACTCGGCCAGGGCCGCAATGAACCGGCATTCCAGCAAACCCCCGCAGTGTTTAACGTCGGGCATGATGATGTCGAGGGCCTTGTTCTGAATGAGCGCAGCAAAACCCTCCCGCCCAAAAATAGCTTCCCCGCCCGCTACGGGCTGCTGAATGGCTTCCGTGATGGCTTTGGTATCCTCCGGCTGGGTTTGCGGGTCAACGGCTTCTTCAAACCAGTAGAGATTGGCCTTTTCCAGCCGCCGGGCCGTTTCAATCGCCAGGGCGCGGTTTAAATGGCTGTGCACATCGATCAACAAATCGACTTCAGAACCAATGGTTTGCCGAACGGCTTCCGTGCAGGCAATGGCGTAGGCCAAGTCGGCTTCGATCTGTTCCGGCGACGCGGTTTTCAGCGGCTTCATGTCGTCGAAAGGAGCCAGCTTGACGGCTTTAAAACCGCTTTTTAGCGCCCCTTCCGCGTTTTTCTGAAACGAAGCAATCAGCCGCCGACCGTTGGCATCCCGTTCGTTGGTGGCGCGGTTGATGTTGGCGTATACTTTGATGGTATCCCGGATTTTACCCCCGAATAAGCTGTAGGTCGGCACGTCCAGCGCCTTACCCGCCAGATCCCAGAGGGCCTGCTCGATGCCGCTGAACGCGGTGATGGCCGTTTTTCCACCCGTCCGCGCCCGGAGCAAACCGCGTTGCCGGAATTGCTCCACAACAAAGGGCGTTTCGCCCTTCACCAGGTTGAAAAAAGCGGACAGCTCGGCTTTTAACCGGGTTTCTCCACCCGTGTCCGAAACAGTAAAGCCGTGGGGCGCGCGGCCGTCAGGGCGGTGGCTTTCAGAAAATTTCGCCGGGAAAATGGTGTTTTTGGAGACATTCCAGTCAGTTTGTTAGGAAAATGTGCACCACCCTCGCTATCCGTCGGTAGAAAAGGTGGTGCGTTTAGGGTAAGAAAACAGCCGTTAGAGCGATTCGGCAATGGTGGCCTGGATTTCGGTTTTGGGCGTTACGCCTACTTTTTTCCAGATCGCCTGATCCCCTTTGTACAACACCAGCGTCGGCAGAGCACTGATGCCCAGTTCTTTTACCAATGCCTTGTTTTCATAGGCTTCAATGCGAATAACTTTCACATTGGACGCCTGTTCCTTTTCGACTTCATCGACAATCGGAGCCAGTTTTTTGCACGAACCGCAGTAGCGCGAGCCAAAATCCACCAGCACCAGCTTGTCGGATTTCAGCTGTGCCTGGTAATCCGCCAGCGACAGGCCGTTGCCCACCGTCGACACCACCGGCCGTCCCGAACCGATCCACTTGCTGAGGCCGCCGGGTAGCTCGGTTACATCGACGAACCCGGCTTCCCGCAGCCGTTTGGCCAGTTGCCCGCTCCGGCCGTTGCCGATCGAATAGATGAAGACCGGGTTCTCTTTGTTCAGCTTCTGGGTTTTCTTCAGAAAATCACCGTCGTTGGCCACGTTGAAGCTCACGGCTCCTTTCAGGTGGTTTTGTTCGTATTCTTCCTCCGAGCGGGCATCCAGAATCTGGGCGCGGCTGCCGGCCTGGGCCAGCTTCGCTTCAAACGCATCGAACGTGGGCAGGGAGCGGGGTTCGCCTGTCTGGGCGTGTAGGCTCACCGAAGTAAGCAAAATCAGGCTGAGAAATAATAATATTCTGGTTTTCATAAGCGTATATGGTTTGACATGGAAATTATTTGCTTCGAGAAGGCTGGCGGGTCGGGGGCTGCGGGTCGACATACAGGCGGCCGATGGCAATGGCGTTTTCGCCCGCGGCCGAATAGAGCAGGTACCAGGTTCCGTTTTCTTCAAAAACGTACGGGTCGCGCAACTCCCGGACTTTGCCGTAGTAGAGACCAATTTTGGAGGTGGTCAGTGGCAGATTGCCTCCTTCGTAATCGGTTTCGGGCTGGGCTACCTCCTGGGGCGGGGTGGGTGTCCAGCTGGTCCAGTCGTCGGTCAGCCTGATCTTGGTGAGCAGAATCCGCTCGGGCGTATCACCGACGCGGCTGTAAAATACCCACAGCGTGTCGTCCACCAGCTTGACCGCCGAATGCCGGAGGGAGTTGGGTTTTTGGATTTTGGCAAACGGATTGGGACCTTTCTCAAATTCGGTCTTGCCGTCTTTGGAGCGGTAAATGGCACTCGACCGGCCAATGGCGTAGTACGTGTTTTTCCACTGAAAAACCCGGAAGTAGGATTCACCCAGAACGGCCGTATCGGCCTGATAATGGATGCCGTCTTTCGTGGTTGCCCGGAGCGTGTACTGCCCCTTTTGCCCCTTGTGTTCCAGCGGACAGTGGAAATAAAGAATCAGTTGCTTTTGCTGCTCATCAATGTGGACATCGGGTGAGGCCACGTGCGTGACGCCGTCGCCCGCGTTTTCGGCGCCCTCGTGCCGGACGCTTTCGGTGGCCGGGAACGGCGCGTCGTTGCAGCGGCAATCGGTGATCTGGAGCGTGCCGGGTTTGTAAATTTTCCAGGGACCGCGAAGATCGTCGGCGTAGGCCAGCCGAATATACTTGCCTTTGTGGTGCGCAAAGTACAGGTAATACTTGCCGAGCTTGTTGGGCAGCCAGTCGGGTGCCTTGATGAGCGAGGGACCGTTAATGTCGTCGCCCTCCAGCTTCGGCAGCATACCGGCGGAGATAATCGGATTGCTGGCAAACCGTTCCAGGGTAATTTTTTGCGCATTTGTTCTATTGACTAACAAGAGAAATAGCGCTAATGTGTACAGAACCAGTCGTTTCATAGCGGCAATGGGGTTAGTGCTTAAAAATTCCGGCTGCCTACGGACGGTTTCTTCGGCGTGGGCAACAGCGGTTGCTGCGGTTTGATTTTGTCGTAATCCACCACGTCGGTGCGTTTAGCCCAGTCGAAGTACAGGACCGACAGCGCATCCACGACCGTAGGGTTCTGCGCAGCTACGTTCTTCGTCTCTCCGCGGTCGGTGTCCAGGTCGTAGAGTTCCCACTGGTAGCTGGGGTAAATAGACACCAGCTTCCACTTGCCCCGGCGGATGGCCCGGTTGCCCGCCCATTCCCAGAAAAGCGGCCGTTGTGCGTCCAACGGTTTTTCGTTGAACAGCAGATTCGCCAGACTCACACCCGGCAGCGGGTTGGTGGTTGTTCCCCCGTGTGTAGTGGGGTAGGACGCTCCGGCCACTTCGTAGAGGGTGGGGGCAATGTCGATCAGGTGGCCGGTGCCTTTTTCCAGCCGACCCGGCTTGATTTTCCCGGGAAACCAGGCGATGAACGGTGAGCTGATGCCGCCCTCGTAGGAGAACGCCTTGAACGCCCGAAAGGGTGCGTTGGAAACATACGCCCAGTTTTTTCCCTGTGACTCAAACGAGCCCGCCGTCCCGCCCGGCCCGCTGTTTCGACCGGCTTTGGATCCCCAGTGCGCTACATCCTCGGCCGGTGCGCCGTTGTCTGAAATGAAGATGATCAGCGTGTTGTCGTCTTTTTTGAGTTCTTTCAGCTTGGCCAGGATTTTACCGATGCCCTGGTCGGCGCGGTCGAGCATGGCGGCATAGACTTCCATTTTAGCTTTCCAGAGGGTCTTCTCGTCGTAGGTCAGGGCGTCCCAGTCCGGAATGTCGGCATCACGGACGGCGGCTGCGTCGGCCTGCTTTTGGGTAATGATACCGAGTTTGACCTGCCGGTCCAGCCGCTGCTTCCGGATGTCGTCCCAACCCGCGTCATACTTGCCCCGGTATTTGGCAATGTCTTCCGGCAAGGCTTGGAGCGGCCAGTGCGGAGCGGTGTATGCTAAGTAGAGAAAAAACGGTCGGGCCGCGTTCGGTTTGGCTTCCTTGCTCTGCTCGTCGAGGTACGTCAGGGCGTGGGTGGTAATCTCGTCGGTGAAATAGTAGGAATTGGGTTTGGGGTGCTGGCGCTGATTGCCTTCCAGAATTACCACCGGGGAGTTACGGCCCGTCGGCATGGGACCCGCATCGAAGTAGTTGGAACCCCCGCCCAGAATGCCGTAAAACCGGTCGAAGCCGCGTTGTTTGGGCCACACGAGGCTGTCGTTCCCGACGTGCCATTTACCCGAAAGCAACGTACTGTACCCCGCGTTTTTCAGCACTTCACCGAACGTCAGTGACTCTTTGTTGAGATACCCCTGGTAGGCCGGTAAGCCCAGATTGACGTTGAAATACCCGATGCCGGCTTTGTGCGGATACTGGCCCGTGATGAGCGACGCCCGGGTTGGTGCGCAAATGGCGTTGTTGTAAAATTCCCGCAGCCGCAGCCCTTCGCTGGCCAGCCGGTCCAGATTCGGCGTCTGAATCTCCGAGCCGTACGAACCCAGATCGGAATAGCCCATGTCGTCCACCATAACCAGAATGATGTTGGGCCGCACTCGTCCCGGCGCGGTATTCGCTTTCTTCGTTTGAGCCTGTCCCGGCGCGTTGGATGCGCAGAGGATCGAAAGAGCTAACAGGGATTGCTTTATGAATGTACGTTTCATGTTCTGTTTTTCATCAAGAATTATTCGCCCCGGTTGGTTGCCGGACGGGCGGGAGCGGCTCCTCCCGGATTAGCACCGGAACCACCCTGGCCGAGGGGGCGCAGCTTTTCGTAGGGTTCAACGTCGGTTCGTTTCGCCCACGCTTCATACTCCGCGTTCAGCGTTTTGACGATGTCGGGGTGCTGGGCGGCTACGTCGGTGGTTTCGCCCCGGTCGGTTTCGAGGTTAAACAACTGCCATTTGTTCTGCGGGAAAATGGAGACGATTTTCCAGGGACCTTTGCGCACAGCCCGGTTGCCCGCCCGTTCCCAGAAAAGCGCCCGGTCGGCGGGTAGCTCCGTTTGCTGAAACAGCAGGTTGGTCAGGCTCACACCCGGCAGCGGATTGGTTTTCACGCCTTTGAACGTCTGGGGGTAAGCCGCGCCCGCCAGTTCGTAGAAGGTCGGAGCCAGGTCAATGAGGTGGCCGGTCCCTTTGGCCAGCGTGCCGCCCTTAATCCGTTTCGGAAACCAGGCGATGAAGGGTGAACTGATGCCCCCTTCGTAGGGCGTGGCTTTGTAGTTGCGGAAAGGCGTATTGGAAACGTAGGCCCAGTTTTGTTCCTGGTAATCATACGAGCCCGCCGAGCCAATCGGTCCCGAACTGCGGGGGCGTTTGCGGCCGGTGGGGATTAGCCCGCCCTGCGCACCATTGTCCGAAATCAGCACGATGAGCGTGTTGTCGGCCTTGTTGAGTCGCCGTAATTCGGCCAGCACGCGGGCCAGATTCTGGTCCACCCGGTCCACCATGGCCGCGTAAACTTCCATTTTCCGTTGCCAGAGCTGCTGTTCGTCGTAGGTCAGGCTTTGCCAGTCCACCACTTCCGGGTCTTGCTCGGCGATGGATTGTTTCGGGTCGGCGATGCCCAGCTTAATCTGTTTCGCCAGCCGTTCTTTCCGGAGCGAATCCCAGCCAATGGCGTAGCGGTCTTTGTACTTGGCGATGTCTTCGGCCGGGGCCTGGAGGGGCCAGTGCGGAGCGTTGTAGGCCAGATACAGGAAAAAGGGTTTATCCTTCGACTCGTTGATGTACGAAATGGCGTGGTTGGTGATTTCGTCGGTCAGGTATTTGCCCGGCTCCAGGTTGATCCGTTTGTTGTTCTCAACCAACTCGACGGGCGGCACCTTGTCCTTGTACGGACTGATGTCGTAGAAGTTGCTGGCGCCCCCGATGAAGCCGTAGAACCGGTCGAAGCCGCGCTGGTTGGGCCAGTACAGACTATCGTTCCCAACGTGCCATTTACCCGACAGGTAGGTGTTGTACCCCGCGTTTTTCAGCACCTCGCCGAACGTCAGCGACTCCTTGTTCAGCCAGCCCTGGTAGGCCGGTAGCCCTAGATTGACGTTGAAATACCCAACCCCGGCTTTGTGGTGGTACTGGCCCGTAATGAGCGACGCCCGCGTGGGTGCACAGATCGAGTTGTTGTAAAACTCCCGCAGCCGCAGCCCTTCGGCCGCCAGTTTGTCAATGGTAGGGGTTTTGATTTCGGAGCCGTAAGCCCCAAAGTCCGAGTAGCCCAGATCATCTACCATAACTAGGATGATGTTGGGTTTATTGGCGGCCTGGCCCGATGTCCGTTTTTTGGGCTGCGCAACCGAGGGATTGACGAGCAATGTCGCCAGCGCCAAGCTGGTAAGAAAACGTTTCTGTATCATCATCTGTGTAATCAAATTTTTCGATCCAGCCCGTGTATAAGATTGTACAAAAAAGGCAGTTCTAGTGGTTCTAAAGGCTGATCGTTGCTGGGCTACGGCATTGTTTAGCCAACCGAACAGGACTCGTAGAAACGCTACCAATTGGCTCCAATGGGGCAGTTTAGTGCGCATATGCTTTGCTGTTTTTTTATAGGAAGCGCCAATCATTGCCTTTCACATCATGGCTGTGGGGTAGCAGGCAGCCCGGCCTTTTGCAGCTCAACAAATCCTCCGATGTTGTATGGGGCTTTGAACCCCAACGTTTGCAGCGTGTCCACTGCTTTACCGCTGCGGTTTCCCGAGCGGCAATACAGGTAAATCGGCTTGCTTTTGTCCAGTTGGCGTATTTGTTCTTTAAAATCGGCCGCTTTAAAATCGATGTTTCTGGCGTAAGTCAGGTGCCCTTCCCGATACTCTTCCGGCGTTCGGACATCCACCAGGTACGCTTCCCCGTCTTTTACCTCCTTGAAGATGCCTTCCGGTGCCTTCTGCGCGAAACTTCGTACTCCTTTGTTGTCCTGCGCCGATGCCGCGACGACCAAAAGAAGCGTCACTAAGAATGATAAGAATGTCTTCATGGTATTAGCGCGTTATTGACCAATGGCATCCAGCAGCGTTTGGGCCGCCCGAACGTCGTAAAAATCATTGATCGGATTGTTTATGGGTGTTTTCGCGATGATTTCTTTGGCAAGTGCCGACGCCGGAGCGGCATCCTTGCCGAAGGCTTGCAAGACGCTCAGGGCCTGAAGCCGAACCGGGCGGCTGGCATCGTTCAGCGCTTTCTTAAGAGCGGCAATCGGTTGTTCTTTCTCTCCGAGTTGATAAAGCGCTTCGGCAGCCGCAATCTGCACGGTGGCGTTGGGGTCCTGAAGCAATTTGCGAAGCGGTTCTTTTGCTTCCGCCGGTTTCAAAACTGTGCAACCAGTAGCCGCCCAATACCGTACCACCGGATCCGCATCAGTCAGTCGTCTGATCAATTCTTTGGCGTCCGCCGGGTTGCGGGAAGAGGCCAGCGTGGCGGTTTCGATCACGTGTTCGGCCTTGTATTTTCCCGTACGGGCGTAATCAAACAAAGGCGTCTGGCGGGCGATGCTGGACAAAATGGCCTCCGGAATAAAGCCTACATCCCGGCTTTCGCGGAGCCACTGGTCGTTGGCTCTGCGCAAACGGGTTAATTCTTTGGCATACTTCGGATCGGTCGCCAGGTTTTGAATGTTGTCCGGATCGTTATCTACATCGTAGAGTTCTTCGGCGGGTTTGGGTTGCCAGAACCGCGCTTGCACCTCGCTCAACCGACCAGCTTTGTATTCAGTTTCCCAGGATTTGACGGAAGGCGCTTTCCACAGATATTCCAGATGCTGACCATACGGTTTGTGAGGCAGATAATTGCGGATATACCGGTATTTTTTGTCCCGCACCGACCGCGAAAGATCAATGGCTTCGTCCATGCGCCCCCGGAAACCGTAGGCATACGTACGCTCTGGTTTTTGCTGAGTGCCCAGAAAAGCCTGTCCCTGCATGTAGTCAGGAACCGGGATGCCGGCCAGGCTCAGCACCGTGGGTGCAAAATCCACAAACGTCACCAGCTGATCGGTTTGCGAACCGGCCCGGGCTTTCGCCAGATGCGCCCACTTTTGCGGCAAATGCACCACCAGCGGCACGTGGAGCCCCGATTCGTACATAAACCGTTTGCTGCGGCCCAGCACCCCGCCATTGTCGGCATAATAAAAGACAATGGTATTCTCCGCCAGACCGGCCTCTTTTAATTCAGTCAGGAGTTGGCCAAACTGCCGGTCCATTTCTTCCACCTTATCGTAATACTGCGCCCAGTCGCGTTTGAACTCGGGGGTTACCGGGTGGTAGGGCGGCAGAGGCACTTTCTCCGGATCGTGGTGCAGACTGGCTGCGGGCTGGTGAATGGAGCTTTCGTGCGATACATTGAGATTGAAAACCGCAAAGAACGGTTGCCCCGGTTTACGGTTTTTGTAGGTCGCCGAGTTGCTCGACTCATCCCAAGCATCGGGTTGGTCGTCGGTATTGTAATCCTTCTTTGCGTTATTGGTGGTGTAATATCCGGCTTCCCGCAGGTATTTTGGAAAGAACCTGACAAACGCTGGCACAGGATAGGTACTGCGCATGTGCTCGGTACCCAACGAGGGGGGATACATCCCCGTAATCAGCGTGTTCCGCGAGGGGGCGCAGACTGGAGCCGTTGAAAACGCATTGCTGTACAGGATACCTTCTTTGGCAAACCGGTCGATGTTAGGCGTGGTGGCAAAGGCATTGCCGTAACAACCGATTAACGAGGTATTGTTGTCTTCGCTGACGATCCAAAGAATATTCGGACGGTTGGCGGGCGTCTGGGCGTTGCTCCAGAGAGTGGGCAGCGCTAGCAGGCAAAAAAGCAGACTCTTTCCTAAATTCATAAAGTACCTGATGCTTATTGAGTTAGTCAATACCGTTTTACGGGCTGAATCGGCAACGGCAGAGTATTCCGGTTCGTCACCACCCTTCCTGAAGTCGGGCTTGGGATGGTGTTCGATGTCTTCATGTCTCGGCGGGCTAGGTCTTGGTTAACGGATGGGTATCCAATGAAAAATAAGGTGATACGGCTTTTCATTTTGTTTGGGGCATAGCCTACAAACCAGTTCATAAGTCGGTAGGTACGTTAGGTCATTATTTATCAGTTTTCAGATACGATTGCTGGCGAGCGTCAAAATCAATGGTAATCGTGTTAATGGTGCCGGTAAAGGCAAAGGGGACTTTATAGTCGGCACTCACCGGCGTCAGGTCATCGAATCCCACGTTCACACCTTCGTGTGAATATAGATTACCCAGTGTCCGCTCAATGGAGCGCTCGCCAATTTGGGCCGCGTTGGCGTACAGAATAAGTTGCCCCTGGCCGTTTTGCTGATAAATTACGTCGGCTCGGAGTCGTGCGGCACCCGTCGGCAGGGCGGTATTATTCGAACTGACGGTATACGTTGTACCATCATTGACTGTATAGGCCAGGTGCAGCTTCCTATCTTTCAAGAAAAAGCTGAGCCCACCGGCGCGGCCACCCCGCGATAGCAAAACACCTTCCGCTCCGCTTTCCGGAATCACTACGTCAGCCGTCAGGCCGAACGACTTTTTAATGGCAAACGGGCTAGCAATATCCGGAATGGTTGATTGACCTGGGTACAGCACCACTTTGTTCCGCTCTTTATAAGCATTGGGCAACTCAAACGGGACGGTTTCGTCTTTGAGGGGAAAGACATTGTATTTGGCCGCTTCGCTGTCGAACAACGCTCGCAGTTCTTTTAGTTTAGCCGGGTTTTGTGCAGCCAGGTTGTTACGTTCGTTAAAATCATCGTTGAGGTTATACAATTCCCACACATCCTGTTCAAACGGCTGGCCTTTGACGTGGAGTGTGGCTGCTTTCCAGCCGTCTTTATAGATGGAGCGGCTGCCCTTGATTTCGTAGTACTGTATCGTATGCCGGTCTTTGGCCTTCGCTTCATTGAAGCTGTAGGCCAGGCTAGTGCCTTCCACGGCAGCCTGTTTATAACCATTGATGCTTTCCGGAATCCGGGCTGTTACCAGTTCCAGGGTTGTTGGCAGTACATCGATAACGTGGCCGTATTGCGTCCGGATTCCACCTTTTTCCTTGATGCCTTTGGGGTAGTGAACAATCAAGGGGTTGCGCGTGCCGCCCTCGGCGTTGGCGTCCTGCTTCCACTGTCGGAAGGGCGTGTTGGTTGCTGCGGCCCACCCCAGCGGGTAATTGGCTTTGGCAAATTCCGTCCCGATCAGGTCGAAGTTTTCCAGGTTTTTTTTCAGGCGAAGTTCGTCAGGAAATTCGGTGCCATTGTTATGAATGGTTCCTACCAGGGAACCTTCCTTGCTGGCGCCATTATCGCCTACCGATACAAAGATGAGCGTATTATCCAGTTGATTAATTTCTTTCAGGTAAGTAATCACCCGGCCAATTTCGTGGTCAGTATACGAAATGAAACCAGCGTAAACTTCCATAAACCGGGTAAAGAGCCTCTTTTCATCCGCCGGCAGGCTCTCCCAGGTTTTGATTCCGGGGTTGCGCGGGGGCAGAACGGTATTCTTCGGGACTACGCCCAGTCTGATCTGATTGGCCAGCACCCGTTCGCGGTACTGATCCCAGCCACCGTCAAACTGGCCCTTGTATTGATCTGACCATTCTTTTGCAACCTGGTGCGGAGCGTGCCCGGCACCGGTGGCCAGATACAGGAAAAACGGTTTGTCGGGGGCCGACGATTTCTGACCGGCGATGTACTGGATGGCGCGGTTGGCCAGCAATTCATTCAGGTGTTTGCCGTCCTGCTGGTCTTTGACCCGGGAAATGCCTTCCCACAGTTCAGGGTGCCACTGGTCGGTGCTGCCCCGCGACGGAAATCCGTAGAACTGTTCAAAACCCCGGCCCGTTGGCCAGCGGTTGAACGGTCCGGCGGGGGTCAGATCGGTGAGGGGAGTAATGTGCCATTTTCCCAGTGCAAATGTGTTGTAGCCGTTTTCTTTCAGAATTTCAGCAATGGTAGCTTTCTCAAACGGAATCTGGGCGTCGTAGCCCGGCGTACCAATGGCGGTTTCAGGGAAGAACCCCATATGGACCGAATGCTGGTTGCGGCCCGTCAGCAAGGCCGCCCGCGTAGGCGCACAAATGGCGGTGGTGTGAAAATTCGTATACCGAAGGCCGTTGAAAGCCAGCTCATCCAGATGAGGGGTCCGAATCAGGCCACCAAAGGAGCTAATCGTTCCAAAACCGATGTCATCCAGTAAGATCCAGACGACGTTAGGCGCACCCTGTGATGCTTTGGGGGGGGCTGGCCACCACTGGTTGGTTTCACCCACGGTTTTGCCGAGTAAGCCTTTGTAGGGTTGCGTGGGCGTATGCTGAGCCTGGCTGGCCTGCGTCAGGGTCAGCAGTGCAAGGGTAGCCGCAAAGGCTATTGTTTTCATGATCGTTTCGTCAGGGTTGGCGGCCCCAGTCGGGTTTACTGAGGTCCAAGAAATCGTGATAGGTTTTCATTTCGCGCGCTAGCCGGGCTTCCAGTTCCTGCTTTTTTTGCCGGAAAGCCGGATCGTCGGCCAGGTTTCTGGTTTCGTACGGATCCTGGTTTAAATCAAACAACTGGGTGGTTTGCTGTTGGTTGACGTTGTATTTAATCAGTTTCCAGTTGTCGATGGTGCGTACGGCCCGCTGAAAATCGCGGTACGCATAATAAACCGCTTCCCGACCCTGTTTCTTACTTCCTGTCAGATACGGATACAGACTCTGGCTTTCAACCGTTGGTGGAACCGGTAACCCGAGAGCTTCTGTGATCGTCGGAAAAATGTCAGCGATATAGACGAGGGCATCAACTCGCCGGTTTTTTGGCAGAGTCGGATGGCTGATAATCAGGGGGACGCGCATGCTGTGTTCATACAGATTCTGCTTCCCCAGCAAACCATGACTACCCACCGCCAACCCGTTGTCTCCGGCAAAAACAACCAGGGTGTTTGAGGTTAAGGCGTTCTTGTCCAGCACTTCCAGGATACGGCCAATCTGAGCATCCAGTTCTGAAATCATGCCGTAGTACAGCGCCAGCTCTTCCTTGGCTTGCTCTTCCGTCAATGGTCTTGGGAGTAATTTTTCATCCCGCACGGTCAGCTCACCGTTATCGAACGAATGCTGCGGCCGAAAATTAGGCAGTAGCTTAATTTGTGCTTTGGGATACTGTTTGCGGTAACTTTCCGGCGGAGTTCGCGGGTCGTGGGGCGAGGTGAAAGCGACATAACAATAAAACGGTTTTGAATCCTTATGCTGGTGATTCAGGAACCGGATGGCTTCGTTGGCGTAAAGCTCTGATGAGTACGTGTTGGCGTTTTGGTTGGGTTCTTTGAACTGACCGGATGGGTCATATTTTACGAACTGCGGTTGTTCCTGGCCACCTTTCTCCGGAAAATGCATACCTCCGAAAAACAGAGCAGCTCCGTCCTCATAGCTGCGGGAAAAGGCTGCTTTGTCGTTATGCCACTTGCCAATGGCGTAGGTAGAATAGCCCTTGGTCCGCAGGTATTCGGGCAACGTGGTGTGGTCTGGCGGAATCACGTCACCGGCTTTTTGCAAGCTGTGTAAATACCGTCCCGTGTGCAGCATCGCCCGGCTGGGCACACACAAGGCGCCATGCAGTCCGCCCATCGTCTGCGCCCTCGTGAAAGCTACCCCCTTTTGCACGAGCCGGTCAAGATTGGGTGTTTGAATGGCTTCATTTCCCAGGGCGTGAATGGTATTGTACCGTTGATCATCGGAATACAGCACCAACACGTTCAACGGTTTTGACTGGCCAAAAGCCGGGGCCAGCCAACCGCTGAATCCAACGAGGAGTCCATAAATGGCACACGTTCGGATTGAGTGCCGCTGACTACGCATTGATCGGAAGCCAAGCAACAGCATTATTTTTTTTAGATTGGAAACAGAAAGCATTTTCAGCGCTGAAAGACGACAGGGGTTGGGGTTAGATTACCTTTAGTTCAGGTTCAATGGCGGTCAGGCCTGGCGAACTTAACGGGGGCTCAGCCACCAAAGGAGTTTGAATTTTACCAGATTCTTCCTGAACCATCGGTCCACCGTGTGCCAGTTCGCTGCCTTCTTTTTTTGATTTCAGGAGAGGCCACGCCAGCTGCGCATACCATTCTTCCTGCTGGTAATGTGAAATACCGTAAGATTTTGGATACTGACGGGTAATCAGACCCGTACCGAAAATGACGTCCCACAGAAAAAACATGTTACCGAAGTTTCCTTTGTAGTGTCCAACGCCATCGTCGGTCGTATCCGCGTGGTGGGCGTGGTGGGTAGCCGGGGTTGAGATAAGCCGTTCGAGTACCCAGGCTACCGGATGGAGCCACTTGTTGTCGTAGAACGGTTTATCCCAGGGAATGCTCGAGTGCGCCAGCGTGGTAATGATCGACTTGATGCCCCGAACAAACAAGGCCGGGTATCCCAATCCCAAATAAACCAGTATTGCCGTCAGGTAAGTCTGTGAGAAAAACAGCGTATAAATGATATTCTGCCGACTCGCCATCGCCATGCCCATGTATGGAGCGGAATGGTGCGTCCGGTGAAACCGCCACAGAAAGGGTACTTCGTGGTGCAGCCGATGATACCAATACTGCGTCAGGTCGTCGGCCACGGCAATGATGGCGAAACCCCACCAGAACGGAACCCAGTCGAATGCACCTTTAAAATCGGTGAGGATAAACGGCAGAAACTTCAGGCTGAAATACGTTACCACGGGCCGGATGATCAGCTTTGGAAGCGTAAAGCAGGCAATATCGAGCAATTTTTCGTTTTTGTCCCAGTGCTTGTTATACAGCCCAAAAGAAAACTCAACAATGCCAATCAGCAGGACCAGTGCGGGCAGACCCCAGGTGCTCAGATTCCGGAAAACTTCTTCAAAAAAATGAATCATGGTTTTAACGGTTTAACGGTTTTGCGGTTTTGGTGACAGGATTTGCTTGGGGTGCTTTTTGACGGGCTTTTTCTTTCCAGGGCCGTTGTCCGGTTATAAAAAACGTGGCAAACATAAGCAACACCGGCAGGGCATAGAGAAATACGCTAAGCAGGGCATTCCGAATGATGCGCCGGGCGATTCGGGGTTCCATTTGCATACGGGCAGCAGTTTAAGGGTGATGATTGACCACGGGAGTCGGGGGTGATGGACTGAGTAGGGTCTGCGTCAGGCGCAGGCCCCAGAACAAAATCAGAAAAGGAATCAGCGTAACCAGAATGCCCACGGCAATCTTTTTCGCCAGCAGGATAAGGTCTGATCGGGTCATAGCGGTAAAGTTTTTTTGATTTTCGTTTTGATCAGTAGCCCATCAAATTCCCGAACGGCATTGATGGAACAAGTAGTTGTTACCAGCCCGGATTCTGCGTCAGCAGGTGGTTGTTGTCAATTTCTGACTGCGGAATCGGGTACAGACGATTTTTGTCGGTCGCATTGGTTTTGCCAACTTTATGCAGATTCCGAACGAATGTGCTGTTACCGCTGGCGTCCTTCTGCCGAATCAGGTCGAACCAGCGCTGGTATTCAAAAACCAGCTCCAGCCGCCGATCCAGGTACACGGCTTCCCGAAACTGGTCTTTGGTCAGACCCGGAGACAAATTCGGCAGACCGGCCCGGTTGCGCACCCGGTTGAGCGATCGGTAGGCTTTGGCCGTTGGGCCATTAGCTTCGTTTTCGGCTTCGGCGTGGATCAGCAATAGCTCCGCATAGCGCAAAATGGGCACATTGGCCGCCGATTCGCTGGTAACAGATAACGAGTTGGGGTCCCACCATTTATTGAAGAAGGGCGTCGAGTCATTCGGTATCGACGAATTGGTAATTGGCAGAGCGTATTGACGGCCATTGGTCGGGCTGATGAAGCTGGTGACAAACGTGACGCGTTTACGCTTGTCAGTGGGCTGATACATTTTGTAAATGCTGTAAAACTTATCGTTGCCATCCGTGTAAAACCGTACCATATGGGCGTAGTTGCCGGGCAGTCCGGGAATGGATGATAGAATCGAACGCGGATTTTCGTTATTGCCCTGATTGAGCGAATTGGACTTAAACTGGGCCGAGAAAATATGTTCTACGCCGTTTTTGGTTGCTGGTCGGAACGCATCAGCGTAATTGGTAAACAGGTTATAGCCGTACGTGCCGGTTCCGCCATCGGCGGGAGCAAGGACTTCCTCGGCTAATTTGACGGCATCCTGATAGTGGGAGCTGATATTGAGCGGCAGCGAAGCCTTGGTCAGGTACACTTTCGCCAGCAGGGCTTTTGCCGCTCCGGCTGTAGCCCGGCCAGCGTCCGGTGAACCATAAGACGCGGGTAAAACGCTGGCGGCTTCGGTCAGGTCCTTCTCAATTTGGGCATAAACTTCCGTCGATGGTGATTTGGTAATGGCGTAATCTGAGGCAGAAACGTATTTTTGGTACTGGGTAATCAGCGGAACGTCGCCGTACAAACGCACCAGATTAAAGTAATACAGAGCCCGCAGGAACTTGGCTTCGCCCAGCAGCCGGGCTTTTAGCGTTGCATCGAAGTCAATGGACGGAATTTTTTCCAGGGCCACATTGGTTTTCTTGATGGCTGCGTAATGCTGCTGCCAGATTTCATAAACCCGGAGGTTGGTGGATGAGTGGGCCAGCACCGACAGCGACCGCACGTCAGGATTGGTAGCACCCGGCCCCGGATCCTCGTCATCCCCGGCCATGTTCATCCCGGTATTGAAGAGGGTGTTGTAAGGCGTTTGAACGGAGCTGCCGCCCGAATTGAGGAAAAAATAAACCGCATTGACCGCAATGATGGCGTCAGTCTGCGTTTTGTAAAACTGCTCTTCCGACTGAAATGCTTCCGGGCTTTCTTTCAGAAATTCGGTGCAGGAGGCCGTCGCCAGAAAAAGCAGGGAAAAGGCGGTATATTTTAAGATTTTCATTGTCGATTACTTTATTTTTTTCAATTAAAAGGTCAGCGAAATTCCGGCCTGATAGGATTTATTATTGGGGTAGACACCGGAATCCACGCCCTTATTAATCAGTGACTGTCCGTTGAGGCTCACTTCTGGATCGTAGCCGGTATATTTGGTCCAAGTCGCGGCATTTTGAGCTGATACGTAGATGCGAAGGTTGGTGATTCGGGCTTTAGCCAGTACACTTTTGGGGATTGAGTAGCCCAGCGAGACATTTTTCAGCCGCACGTAGCTGCCATCTTCAATAAAGCGATCAGAGATGGTGATGGCCGGGTCCTGGTAAGCTGCTTTCACATCGGTATTTGTATTAGTGGGTGTCCAGCGGTTCAGCAGCTCCCTCAATGCGTTGGTATAACCCGTTCCCAACTCCAGATTAGCGCGGTTCTCGTTGTATATTTTCCCGCCGAAAGTGCCCTGAAAAAACACCATCAGGTCGAAACCTTTATAGCTAAAAGTATTGGTCAAGCCGGTTGTGAATCCCGGTTGGTTGGCAATGACCACCCGATCGCCGGCTTGCGTAATGATGCCGTCGCCGTTGATGTCTTTGTACTTCTGGCCGCCCGGACTTTTGTTCGCCTGGGGCGTCAGCGCCACATCACCGTTCTGAATGACACCGTCGGTCTGGTATACAATGAACGATCCGAGCGGGTAGCCTACTTTGGCAATGGATGGCGCGGAAATAACTGGAATGATCTGGTCTACGCCATCGCCAAGGCTTAGAATTTTATTGGTATTTCTGGAATAAACAAGAATAGTATTCCATTTGAACGCGCCCGTCAGGTTGCGGGAATTGACGTACAATTCAATTCCTTTGTTGGAAACGGCGCCAATATTCTGATAAATCGTCGAGGCCTGTCCCCCGTAAAAATTCGATAGTCCGGATGTACCTGGAACCGTACGCGAAAGCAGGAGGTCGGTTGTCTTTTTATAATAGTAATCGGCTACCAGCTGGATGCGGTTGTTGAGCAGACCCAGATCGACTCCAGCGTCAATCTGGAACGTTTTTTCCCAGCCTAGAGCGGGGTTCGGAACGGTGTTGGGTGCAAAGCCAGAAACTGTCGTATTGGAAAAATTATACCGGAAATAAGTGAGTTGCGACAGCGACTGGTACGGGGGAATGTTCTGATTACCTGTCAGACCGGCACTTAGCCGGACCTTCAACAGGCTGACGTGCTGCACATCCTTAAAGAATGATTCGTTGTTGACGTTCCAGCCGAACGCAGCGGAGGGAAAATAACCCCATTTGTTGCCTGCACCGAAGCGAGAAGAACCGTCAGCCCGCAGGGTCAGCGTCAGCAGATACCGGTCGTCATAAGCATAGTTTACCCGGCCCAGATACGATGCCAGCGCCCACTTGGTGGCAAACGAGTTGGGTGTTCGGTTGGTAATGCCGGTTCCTAAGTTGTTGTAAGAGAATGCATCGGTAGCAAAGCCGGCGGCTTCGGCCACGGCTCCTTTGGAGTCGGACTGTTGGGCTGTAAAACCGATGATGGCGTCAATTTTATTCTTGGCGTCAAGTTCCCGTGTGTAACTCAGTGTGTTTTCATTCAGCCAGTTGGTTGTAAAAGCCGATCCTACCTGAGCAAGTCCCTGGAGGTTTTGTCCCTCAGCGGTAGAGATGGGCAAATATCGATTTTGCTTATTATCGACCACATCGGCCCCGAACAGAACTTTGGCAATTAAACCGTCGGTAATGGTATAATCGGCCGAGATGTTACCCAGAAACCGGTTTGTGCGGGTTTCGTTCAACTGGTTATAGAGGGAATTGATCGGATTTTGCAGACTGGACTCAAACGGGCTGTTGACAACGAACGAACCATCTTCCCGGTAAATAGGCAATGCGGGGGGAGTCAGTAACAGGTTGCCTACAATGGCCGCCGGAGCCACATCGGCCTTACTCGTACTGCCGGTGATGTTGGCACTCAGCCGGAGTTTTTTGCTGTAATCGTGAATGAGGTTGACGCGGGCTGAAAATCGGTTGAAGCCCGTATTGTGCAAAATACCCTGCTGATTGAAGTAATTACCGGAAAGCGCCAGTCGGGTTTTGTCCGAACCCGACAAGATCGAGAGGCTATGGCTCTGGATTGGTGCTTCTCGAAAGGCTGCTGCCTGCCAGTCCGTACCGGCTCCACTGGTATCGAGGGAGTATCCGATGGTAGAAGGAATGGTTACACTTTTGCCCGAATTACGGGCCGCGTCCCTGCGTAATTGCCACCATTCACCCGCATTGAGCACCGGAACGGTACGGATAACGCTCTGCAGGCCGTAAAAACCGTCGTAGGTAATGGACGATTTGCCCTTGGAAGCATTTTTAGTGGTAATGATCACCACGCCATTGGCTCCCCGTGAACCGTAGATGGCTGTTGCCGAAGCATCTTTCAGGACATCAATCGATTCAATATCGGCGGTGTTGATGGTCGACAGCGGATTGATTTTCGAACCGTTGGTTACCCCAGCATCGTTGAGTGTATAATCGTTGTTGATTGGAAAACCATCGATGACATAGAGCGGATCGCTGCCCGCCGTAATGGAGTTGTTACCCCGGATCTGGACGCTGACTCCACCGCCCGGCTGTCCGGAAGTTTGCGTAACGACGGCCCCGGCTACGGCTCCCTGTAGCAAACGCTCAGCGGAAGCCACCGGCTGCATTTTTACCTCCGCCGGAATGGAGGCAATCGATCCCGTAATATCACTCCGCTTCTGCGTACCGTAGCCCACAACGACTAGCTCACTGAGCTGGCTGGCGCTTTCAACGAGTTGAATATCAATGGTATTTGTTGCAGCAACGACCTCCTGAGAAACATAGCCAATGTAATTGACGATCAGGACAAAGGGAAGTTTCTGACCGGTTTTGAGCGCAAATTTTCCTTCGGCATCGGTAATGGCGCCATTAGTCGTTCCTTTGATTTGAATGGAAGTACCAGGGAGAGGTTCTTTCGTTTTGGAGTCAATGACTCTTCCCGAAAGTGTCGCATTGATCGTAGGGCCGGAACCCTGTGCCGAAAGGTCGAATGAATGGAATAAAATGCCCAGACATAGTACTACAAATAAACTTTTTTTCATTTTTTTGTACTGGTTAAATAAAAACAGGGTATTGAGCCAGTCGCTGAAACGGCTGCTCGAGTCATTTGCCAAAGTGAGCTTTGTTTTTAACCAGCCAGCCCTGTTGCCGCAGGGCTGGCTTTTTTGTTTTTCAAGTGGAGCTAAAGTTGAATATGATAGATAAAATTAAATTGGTTCGTAAACTCGGTGGTAGCCAGAATCAGCCTCTCTGGCTTTCCGGATCCCCTTTTCTTTCCCGTTATAAAACGGTTGACGCTCATGCGCGAGGGTGTTTTACTGCCTGAGTCTTCGCAAAGAGCAACGTTTTTTGACCATTCTTCCCTTTGTCTATTTTGAGCATTGCTTCACCCAAGACCAATAAGGAGTTTACTACAGCCTTCCAATCATGAGGGGTTGTATAACAATTAATCTTTTAGTTTCTTGTATTTCATAATCTATAGATTTTGTAGTTTAAACTTTCAAAAGTTTAATTTCCAGTTACTGTTAGATGCATAGACGATTTTTACTTTCATTCAGGTTACGAAAGAGCAAACCGGGTACAACTAATCAGACTATAGAAGATGTAATTAGAAACGTCAACAAATTCGATTGATCAATCAGTTAGCAACAACAAAAAATGTCGTTTGCACACAAGGGGAGGGGAAAAAAAGCATTCATTCCATCAAAAGGATGATTATAGGACGAATGAGAAGTCAACTGATTTTTCATTTGCAGAAATGAAATACATTACCAGAAACATTCAATAAAATAGATTGTCTACTAAGTCGCGAGGCAAAGTAATGTAAATAGAATATCAAATACAAGAGATTGAATTCTTTTGTTAGGGGTTTAAAGGAATTGTCAATTGCATTAAGGCGTTTTGATAATTAGATTAGTGAAGTGGGGCGGTTTATTGGCACTGACTGTTGACTTGTGATCTTGGCCCAAATTCCGGACACTGGTTAATTTGCGGATCGGACGTTCTTGACCTTAGCCCAAATCTTGGACAGTCAAAACTGGAGAATCGGGCTTGTATTTTCCTTCTTTTTTACCCGCATTCCGACTTCATTCGGAGTTAGATTTCCCAGCGAACTATGTGGCCGGAAGCTATTATATTCCTGTCGCCAAGCCTCGATCTTTTCTTGGGCATCATCCAAAGATAAAAACCACCGGGTCGCCGGTGCGATGAGCATTCAAACACTCATCGCGAAAACTCCCATTGAAAGACTGCGCGGGCGGCCCCGTTAAACTCGGCAGTGTACTTTCGTTTGGGGCGTTGGGTTTGGTTCATGCCGGGCCGCCGTAGCTGTACACGAAGTTAATTAAGTTTTGTGTCCGGATATTTAGGACCATATCAGCCCTCTTTTTACCGTTGTTGAAATAGATTTTGACCTTGACCCAAATCTTGGACAGCCAAAGCTAGAAAATCAGGCTTTCTTTTTCTTTAATTTTCTTCCCCTTTCCCACCTCGTCAGGCGTCAGGTTTCCTAACGAACTGTGCGGGCGGTATGAGTT
>NZ_BAAGWE010000023.1:0-21107 GCF_054780515.1 Larkinella harenae
TGATGGCGGCTTCATTGGCAAAGCCAGCGGCCTGGAAGGCCGCGTTGGTGGGGGCAAACACGGTGAGTGTCCCCGACCGGAGGGCATCGGCTAAGCCCGCCCGAACGACGGCGGCTTCCAGGAGGCTAAAGTCATTGTTACTAAGGACGATATCGGTGATGGTTTGCGGGGCTGGTGGATTGTTGTCATCATCGTCTTTGTTACAGCTTGCGAGGGTAACCAGCATCGAGCTGGCCACCAGCAGGACCGCCAGGTTGCGGTGGTAGAAAGAACGGATCGAAGATCGAACGGATGTCATAAAAATGGTTATAAGATGTGGTATGAAACAATGGCCCCGAGGGGTCTTTCATCTCATAGTGCGGGGCAATGACCCAATCTCACAAATTTGTTTTTACTTTTTTTTGGAATCATTTCGGTACAAAAGAAAAGGCAACCTGGTAGAGCCAAAAAATAGTTTCTCAACTCTGTGACTTTCTGCCTTTGTCTACGAATAAGGAAACAGACGATTCTCCGCTGTCACCAATCCTAAAAACCGAGCGATTTCTCACCTTTTTGAAGATTCACAAAGGCATCATCTACCACATCGCTCAAGCTACTGCTTCCAGCCTCAGGCTCGATAGGATATCGTGCTCCAGTTGTGGAAAACGTTGAAGCTGTTCTTTGCTTCTTTTAGAGGCTCATAAAACCATCCTTTGGCAAAGCACCAGATAGGCGTTTAAACACCCGTTTGACACCGAAAGGATGCCACTGTTTTTTACTTACATTTGAAATGATTCCAAGGGAATGTAAATTTCGGAATGAAACCTAGTGACAATATTATCATTCTTGGTGGTGGCTTGAGTGGACTTAGTTTGGCCTATTATCTGCGAAACAAGCCAATTAATGTAACTATTTTAGAAGCCTCATCTCGTTTAGGTGGGCGAATCCATACAGTAACGGGACATTTAGCGACACCATTAGAATTGGGGGCAACTTGGTTTTCCGCAAGGCATCCTAATTTTTTGGCGCTGGTAGAAGAACTGGGATTAACTACCTTCCCCCAGTTTTCAGAGGGAGTTTCTTTCTTTCAATCCAAATCCTTCGAGCCTCCGCAAAAATTCTTTATCCCTGCCTCGGAGGCACCTTCTTACCGATTGGCAGGTGGAACCGGACAGTTGATTGATGCACTGGTTAACCAACTAGATGCAGGACGCATCCAGCTGAACACCCAAGCAACTGAAATTCAGGACACTCCTCATGGAATTATCATTCAAACCGCAAACGGTATTGCTTATCACGCCAATCGAGTTGTGAGTTGTATACCCCTTCCCGTGATGGCTTTAAAGGTAAAAGTAACACCCGAACTGCCAAAGGCAGTCGGTGAGCTATTACCAACGGTTCAAACCTGGATGGGAGGCTCCATCAAATTTGCCGTTGAATATGCTACTCCTTTTTGGCGCTTGAATGGGTATTCAGGCATGCTCTATAGTCAGGCGGATATTGTCGTTGAGATGTACGATCATACGAGTTCTGATGGTCAGCGGTTTGGCTTCACAGGATTTTTAAATGGAGGATCAGTATCTTTCACTCAGGAGGTACGTAAGGAGTTGGTCTTGCGTCAACTGAGCGAACTATTCGGCCCAGAAGCACTGTCGCCTACGGCCTATGTTGATAAAGTGTGGAACGAAGAATTTCTGGTAGCTGGTAACCCTGTCATTCAACGACCCCACCAAAACAATGGACACCCTTTGCTACAACAATCGTATCTAAACGGAAAATTGTATTTTGGTGGTACCGAAACGGCGAGTGAATCCCCTGGCTACATGGAAGGGGCTGTCGTGGCGGCCAAAAAACTGGCGCTACAATTGGAATCAGAAAACCATTAGTAAATGATTAATAACAAAGCCCTCCTGTAGCCTGCCGGGCGAAGGTTTTCAATAATGTTTTCAACATTCAGGGACATAACAAACAGAAGCAACTCGCATTTCAGCGTGCAATGCATAAAAATGCGACATGAATCGCCACTTCTCAGCCTACCCACCCACCTTTGATAGAGGAGCATCTCTCGCTACTTCAGAGTCTTACGTGGTCAGGTGACCGTCTGTTCGGGTGGCCACTCTACCTTACAACGGTTCCTGCAAAAATTAAAGTCTATGGACGAATGGCTTCCTTGCGATGCGCCATTCCCCAAGCCATCAGTTCCACCACTTTCTGGCTTAACTGATGGGCCGATTCGGTCAGCCCATAGCGAATGATAACCGGACTTGTGGGTTCAACAGTCCGCTTAACCAACCCATTCAGTTCCAACTCTTTTAATTCCCGAGAAAGCATGCGGGGCGTGATGGAGGGAATCAAGTGCTTGATCTGGGTGAACCGAAGTGCCTCCTCATATAAAGCTCCCAAAATCAGCATCCGCCACTTGCCCGAGAAAAGATGCCAAATCTCCACTAAGGCCAATCCATCCTCAGGATTGCAGTTCTTCAACTCCACTAATGTTTTTATCGGTTGGTACATGTGCGTCAGATAAAGTCAGTATACTCTAGTATATCAGTCCAAGAAATGGACTCTAACGAAGATACGCTACTTTAGGCTCTTAATCTAGGCATTAAAATGAAGATACTTTTAATTGGGCGGGGCGTCATTGCCACCCAGTATGGCTGGGCTTTTGATAAAGCGGGACACCACGTTGAGTTCTACGTACGACCTGGTAGAAAGGCGCAAATAGGCGAAGAAGTGCGCTTACGCATCTACGACGGTCGTAAAAAAATCAGGGGCGAATTCACAGAAGAGATCTGGAAGGCTGAAGTAACCGAAGCACTGAGACCCAACTATGACCTGATTGTAGTCAGTGTGCAACATTATCAACTCCAGCAAGTGATTGACACGTTAGCGGGTAAAATTGGTTCAGCTACCGTGTTGGTCTTTAACAATGTATGGGATGAACCTGAAGAGGTGGTGGCGAAACTGCCTATGGATCAAGTAGTCTGGGGCTTTCCCACCGCCGGGGGTGGCTTTGATCAATGGGGAACATTAAACGGTTCGCTTTTCAGACAGGTCAATATTGGCACATTGGGTTGTGCGCAAAAAAGCCGGCAGCAACAGGTGATAGCTCTGTTTCAATCAGCGCGGTTCAGAGTGAATATTATCCACGATTTCCGGTCCTATCTGTTTGCTCACTTTATCCTCAACACCGCTTTGCATAGTGAGAATCGGAAGCTTGGGCAAGGGCTGGCTACTTCCCTAGCAGCCATGCAAACAAGCCAATTTTGGCGGTCTATACAATTAAATCTCAAGGAATTGTTGCCTGTACTAGTGTCCAGGGGCGTTGATTTGAAAGCCAGTAGCGAACTAAACCTGCTTCGCATACCGCCTTGGCTTTTAGCATTTATTATGACCATCGCCCTGCGGCAGTTGCCCATTGTGAAGCAAATCTTTTCCTCCCATTCCAATCCGGTTGAACTGGAATCATACGGCAACGATGTATTGACTACGGCAACTAAGCTAAAGATTGATTTACCCCGGCTGAACACTGCGAGGATTTAAGCAAACGTCCTCGTGGGGGCGTGGCAGCCCAATCGCTCTATTTGTAATAGAGCGACAATTAAGATAAAGAAAAATAAACACAGAAATATTTCAATTCTATAGAAAACAGGGCAGGTAGTCACGTAGAAATAGGCTAGCTCGTAACCTATTATTCAATAGGAATGGAATAGATCGTAAATTAGTAGGCTGTCAACGCCAAACTGAAAAGCCCTGATTTGATGATCAGGGCTTTCAACCAGGTATGTATTCTTTTCTAGTTTGATTAACTAGCCAAAAAATTGATAGCTTGCGTCAAGGTTCGTTCGTTCTGGGTTTCTGGATCCGTGTAAGACCGCTCCCCTACTTCAATCGTTAGCTGTTTTTCTTCTAACAGTTTGGTATCGAGTTCCTTTCCGGCCTGCGTATCGATTCCTGCCATGTCAAACAATTTGATAATCGCCGGCATACCCGTGGGGGATTGATAAAAGCGCTGGGACACATATCCGTCTTCATTTTCAAACCGTACGCTGAAAAACGGAATATTCTTGTGCTCACTTATCCCTTCCTCAATCTTTGTGATTGTAACATCATGGGTACCATCATTCAATACCGCCTTGTCCTGTCCTTCCTCAACCGCAATTTTCATAGTATGATGTTATGTTTAATTTATATTATACAAAACGCAACAAAAATCAAATTGTTTGTAACACCTCTATTAGGGTAGGAAAAATATCTAACTTGGACATTTGCAAGTACTATTTTTGGAAAAGGAGTATATTTTAGTTGTATTGCAACTTGGTTTTGCAAGCGTACTTGGATTCGTTGTAGAATAGGGGAATAGGAGGTGTCTACGGAATGATCGATCCCTTGGTAAATTAACGTCTCCCCATAAAACAAGATAGTTGATAAGCAGCGGGTTTCCGTGATAAAACAGGTCAAAAACTGAGCTTGAAACCCGTAAAATTCAGTTATTAAAATACTGAAAACCAACAATTTATAACCCAATCCATCATTGTACCAGACCCACTTATAAATGTCCAAATGCTTGGGGCTACTACATTGGGCTGGTTAGTTGGGTAAAAGCGGAAGGGAGAAAATCAAGAATCACAAAAGTTAATTCGTCAAATCCGACTTTTGTTCTTACCCCCTCCCCTATTTGCAATTTGTGTAGTTTTTTGCGCTCTGCCGTTACTAATTGGTAAAAAGCGTTCGAATCCAAATGAGCACTTCCACAGAAGAGATGTTTCTTCAACAGCTCAACCAGCATCTGGCCGTTGCCCACAAAATCAGCCGTGTCTATCAATCCGATGCCGATGAGCGGGCGGACCTGCTGCAGGAAATGATCTACCAGTTATGGAAAGCGTATCCGTCATTCCACGGAAAAGCTAAATTCTCCACCTGGATGTACAGTGTTTGCCTCAACACCGCCCTGACTTATCAGCGCAAGGTGAAACGATGGCGACATGAAGCGCTGGGATCGGTCCATGAGCAGATACCAGACGCTCTTCCCAACGACCAGCAGGAAGCCTCTCTGCGGTTGTTTGAAGCCATTGCTGAGCTGGCGCCCCTCAACAAAGCCATTGTCATTCTTTATCTGGACGGACTGAGCTATGAAGAAATCGCCACGGTCATGGGTTTATCCATCTCAAATGTGAGTGTCCGACTGGTTCGGATCAGAAAGCAATTGGAAATGCGCTTAACAAGTGAAACGAAAACCAACTAATCATGTCAGCTATCGACGATCTGAAAAATCAATGGAATCAAGCCAATCCGGTTCCGGCCATTCTCCCTTCTTACGACCCATCAGCACTTGAGGGTATTGTCCGCACAAGAGCCCGCCATCAAATCAACCGGGCCATGCAGTACTTTTGGGGCGCTTTAACACTTCAGATTATTGTGTACGCCCTCTTCAGCCATGCGTGGATCCGATTGTGGGACCAACCTCACATCCAATGGCTATGCCTGGCCGGCATTCTTCTCTACCTGCCGTTTACAATCAGGTTGTTAAAAAAATTCAAACAGATTGCCCGGACCACGTCAACCAGTACAACCGTTCAGAATCGGATCCAGGATCAATACCTGAGTCTGGTTTCGTTCTATCGGTTTAAGCGACGCTATGAGTACGTGCTGATTCCCACTAGTACGGCCCTTTGCCTATTTCTGCTTTTTAAACTGTTTGTACCCGGCGACCTGCACCACTATACGACGGTTGCGGCCGTGCTCTATGGCTTAACCCTCTTGTCGTGCATATGGGCCATCCGGCGGGAAAATCGTAACCATTTCGAACGACCCATTGAAGGATTACAGCAACTGCTTGCCGAGTTTAATCAATAACTTATTCGCCCAGTTTGGTTTGACTGCGCCAGCCAGAAATTGACGCTAAAGAAAACTTATTCCATTCGGCCGCTCTTTTCGTACTACCCCATTGCCATTCAGTAGGAACGAAACACGTAATCCTCGTTCTTTTTTTCAACGGAAAGCTCCAGCACGGTACCCAAGTTTTCAACAAATTCTTCCGGAGATTTTATCATTAATTTACCCGAAAGCTTTTTGTTTAGCAGCGACGGATTTTGAAAATGCAGCTGGATCCCGTAGGTATCCTTAAACAGCTCTACAATATCGCCAACGCGCCGGTCGTCCATCACAATAAAATGATCTTTCCAGGCATCATAATGTGCCGGCTGAACTACCTTATGGATCACGGTTTGGTGGTCCGTAGTCACAATGGCGATATCACCCGGTTGCATGACCAGCGCTGATTCCGTCCGTGTTCGAAGTTGGACCTTGCCCTGATTGAGCAGTACCTGCGTGCGTTGCCGTCGGGTATTGACGTTGAATTCGGTACCTAATACTTCAATACTGGTTTCCGGTGTGTGGACAACAAAGGGCTTATCTTTTCTTTTTGCGATGGCAAAATAAGCTTCGCCCTTTATCCATACCTGGCGGCTTTTCTGCTCGTTGATCCGGTCGGCCACGGTTAGCGACGAATGGGCATTTAGGGTGACAACCGAACCGTCCTGTAGCCGAATTTCACGAATTTGGTCCGCTGTTTCGTAGGTTGAGTTCGTGCTCCGAAGCAATCGCCAGCTTACTCCAATCAAAAGCACGAAAAGAACAGAAGCTGCCCAGTAGTACACAGGTCTGATTGCCCACCTACGCGTTCTGGTAGTATCTTTTACATCGGTCCAGATTCGCTCTTTTAAATGGGCTAAAGCTTCCGGGGTTGGCTCCGTTTCCTGAAAATGGAGTGCTTTGACACAATCAGCCGCCAGGCGAATACTTTCTTCTTTTTGCGGATATTCAGCCAGAAACGATTTCCAGAATTGATTCGACTCCGCGGTGGGCGTTAGGACCCACCGTATGAAAAAAGTATCGCGGCAAAAATCTTCTACCTCAAATAGCGAATAGTGCATCAGATCGGTTCTTTTCTTTTTTATCCTGACCCAGAAGAATTACAGGAACAATCCCAACAGACCAATCAGGCTCCAGAGCGTATTTTCCCGCTGTACCGATTGCTTCAGGTATTTCCGCAACGTCGTCAGCGCCACATTAATCGTGTTGTACACACTCTTGATGGTAATGTTCATAATATCCGCCGTTTCCTGATGCGTTAACCCCTTCTGGTAAAACAGATAAAGCATCTCTTTTTGCCGCTTGGGGAGTTGGTTGAGTTTCGCGGAGACCATTTCTTTCTGCCAAGACAGGGTTTGCTCATGGATCCATTCCGACTCATACGGCTGGATGACGAACTCAGCCTGATCGAACAAGTATTCCTCCGAATCAAACTTTTTCAACTTCATGGTGGTATCCAGCAAGCGTCGCCGAAAAGAACAATATAGGTAAAAACGGATGTTATCGGTATCACCCAGGTTGCCTTTCCTGTTGTAAAGATGCAGGAATAATTCATGCAGACAGTCCTCTACCAAGGGTTTGTTTCTTACCAGGTTGTACCCGTACCGGTACAAGTCAGAAGCGTATAGTTCGTAAAGCCGGGAAAACGCAGCATGACTTCCTTGCCGAAAATCATTCCATAATTGTTTGGTGTCTTCTGGTTCCATCGCATTCCGGCTTGGTCCAATAAAAAAAAGAGTAAAGGCCTAGGAGAATAAAATTATAATCGGGTACGCACCCGTAAGTTAATCATACTTGATTTATCCTACAATAAGCCTTTAAACTTTTGTTAAATTTCGAGCGACACACCCGCCGTATCCCGTTTACCTTTTCGGAAGATACGCTTCCTTTTGTACCGCAACCCACAGAACACAACAAGCTGGTGTTCAGCCGTATGATCTAGACTTAGGGTTGTTGCAGTTTTTCAATGGCCTCGGTTAAAATATCCTTCCCCCGGCCCTGCTCTTCCAATTGATGCGCAATGGCATAGATGGCACCGTTCCACCCCTGGTTTACTTTTCCGGGCACCCCCGTTGCGGTATTGAGGTGTTCAAAATACGTACCGGCACGCTCAAAATCCATTTTACCCCGCCATACCAGCAGGTCGGCCGCACCAGGAATTTCGTGGACGTAAGCCGCTAGCAGAAACAGCATGTCATAGAGATAATAGGATCCCCCGTTGGCATACTTTCCAACCGGCACCTCCCGATGAGGGGACTCAAAACCCGGTATATCAAACGCTTCGTTGGGTGCGTAGCGGCCATCGGGCAGGCATACAATTTTAAAACCGTGCGGGGTACGGGCCACCGTGGATACTTTCTGAAAATGCGCCTGAACTTGTCGCTTCTCCAGTAAAGGCCCACCAAACAAGAGTTGATGCAACAGATCACCCACTAACGCATCGACGGCAACCAACGTGTTTTTCTGCTCGCTGAGTGGGAAATACCCACCATCGGCGTTATAAAGGGCCTGATAAGCCTTTGCGGCCTGCCGCCAGTCGGTTTTCGGTTGTAACCCTAATTCCTCGGCGGCATGCAGGGCCACAGCCAACAGCCCTTGGTTGTAGGTAATCACATCGTCGTCGTTGAACATGCAGAGGTCAAACCAGCTCTTAAAATTCTTTCTCTTCTGCGGATCATCGTTGGAATTGGCCAGGTACCGGGCGTTGGTGACCCGCTTTTCTATGTAGTCCAGGCTCTGGCGGGCAGCTTTCAGGTCGGGCCTACCGCCTTTCTTTTTCAGGCGATAGGCCCAGGTTAAAATAAACAACTGGCGTTCAGCCCCCGTGGATTGGGTACGGGCTTCATGCAAATAACTTTGTTGTTCCATCGCCGGTGGTAGCACCATGCTTTGCCAGAATGCATCCCGCGAATATTGCTTGTTGCAGTACTCGATGCCGGCCACCACCCAATACGGGCTGAACCCCGTTTCATTGGTGCGGTATAGCATATAATTAGTCGCGAAAGCCGTTGCCCCGAACCGGGAATGGATATTGCCCCACCGTTTCGCAATGGCTTTGAACACGTGTTGCCGCATTGTTGCCAGATCACCTGCTGGCCGGTTCAGTAGTATTCCGCTGAAGGCATGCTCCTTACTCCCGCCTACGGAATGGTAAAAGGGGCGAATAATCACCTGATCCGTAATTGGTTTTCCGGGTTTCTCGCCGGTATCCCCGCTGGCAATTTGCATCCTGCGCTGCTCCGGCCTGAAATGTTGCGTAGTGTAGTTGTTGGAAAACGCCGGGGCATCACTAACGGCAATGGTCCATTGATCCCCCGAATGCAGGGCCATCATGGGGATCGCCTGCCGGGGCATGGATTTAAAAAAATAATTTGCCGGGTCGTGAACACTCTGCCGGTAAATTTCCTCATGCGATACCGCTCCATCGAAATTCATCGCCGTACCGCTTTCGTAGGCCAGTTCAACGGCCAAAAACAAACTATCCCGCTCCTGGGAGCGGGCCCGCATTTCATAGCGGAGGTAATCCGGCTGAGGATCAAGCTCAATCGCGTACTCTAATCCGTCCAGCCGTTTTTTTAAAACCGTTTTCTTCGTTGGCCAGGTCGTCAGCGTGGCAATGGTTACGGATTTACCCGGCTTTTCAGCTTTGAACCTAATTCGGGTCTGGGCAAAAGTCATCCCCCCCTTGAACAGGATTACCAGGCAGACGAGCAGTAAGTTTTTTTTTAACATCATGATAGCCCAATAAATGCTTAAAAAGCCACTCGGCCATATTCCTTACCAAGGAATAGAGCCGAGTGGCAATGTATAAAGAACTCTCGTTATTAATTATAGCCCGGATTTTGCTCCATACGGGCACCAGGGTTTAGCTGAATGGCATCCAGCGGAATGGGGAGCAGGGTGTTGAATTCCTTCATCGTTGGCCCAATCTGTGGGTTGTATTTGACAGTCCGTTCATAGAGCTTGCCAACCCGGTTCAGGGTAATCCGCCGTTCCTCTTCCAAGAATAACTCGCGGGCCCGCTCATCCAGAATGTAATCCAGCGTAACCGCAGTCGCCGTTACGGGAGCCGCCTTGGCGCGGTTTCGCACTTGATTGATGTCATCGGCGGCCTGTTGCAACTGCCCTTTTTTCAGGTACGCTTCAGCCCGGAGCAAATACGTTTCCGACAAACGCATCTTGTAATATTCCGTGTACATCCGTCCCGTGGTGAGCCCAGCTTCATAAACCCCCTCTACTTTTCGCCACTGAGGAGCCAGGAAGGAAATTGTATCAATAGGAACCACATGGGTAGGACTGTACGAAATAACCTTCCCAAACCACTTGGAAGCGGGATTGTTGCCGGTAAAAACCCGCAGAATGTTGTATTTGGAGTTGCGGATGTCGTTGCGATCACTCCAGATCGTATACCGCATAAAATTAGTGGTGGCGCACCAGCCTACTCCCCGGCCCACGGTATCAGCCACAATCAACGGATTGGGATTGGCAACGCCCGGCGTAGGCTCCGGATCGGCAATATTGAAATAGCCGGGGCCCCAACACCGCACCAGGTGGTTCCCCCGGGCGCCGTAATCACTCCCTCCGCCGTTGGTGTTGTATTCGTACTGCAAGGCCCAGATGGTTTCGGTATTGGCCGCCAAGTTGACATTTTTGAACCGGAACAAATCCCGGAAGACATCCGAAGGTTCGTTCGCAAACGTACCGAACCGCTGTTTCATCAGGGCATATCCTCCATCGATTACTTTGGTGGCGCTGGCAATGGCGGCATCCGTTTCATTTAGTTGAAGATAGACCGCCGTCAGCAGGTGATTGGCCGCCCCCTGGGAAATACGACCGGGAGCAGCAACCGCATTTTTGGCCGGAAGCCACTGGGCCGCAAATTCCAGATCCTGCCGGACGCTCTGCAACACTTCGTTCTTCGGAGTGCGGGTAAAATCATAGCGTGGAGCCGTAAAAAATTCGGTGACCAGGGGAACGTCGCCAAACAGGTTCACCAGTCGGTAGTGGGCATACGCCCGAAAAAACCGTGCTTCGGCAATAACAGCGTTGCGTTGGGCTTCGCTGGTAAAGACACTGGCGTTCTCCTCAGCTTTCCGAATGATCAGGTTGGCTTTGGGTAAATACCCGGTGTATAGGGTATTCCAGAAAAAGATCGGAATAACGTGCTGGGAGTTGAGCTGGTTATAATCGTAGATGGACTGCCCGGGCGGGTACCCACCGACCCGGCCCTGATCGGTGCCGACGATCTGCATGTAATAATACGGATTGTCGTTGCCCGATATCTCATCCCGAGAAACCTTGTGTAAACCGGCAATAGCGGCCTCAAACGCGCTGGGAGCATTAAACGCATTTTCGGGACTTAGCCGGTCGAGCGGCACTTCTTCCAGGGCACTTTTGTCGCAGGAAAAAATGGCCAGCGCCGTTGATACAATGTATAAAAAGGCTAAATATCTAATCTTCATGATTGGGTAGCGAGTGGGTTAGAAAGAAAGGTTTAAGCCCGTGACGAAGGTTCGAATGATCGGATACCCTCCGCGCACCTGGGACTGCGTATAGGCATTGAGCGTGGTGGTCATGGCTTCAGGGTCCCAGCCCGACCAGGGGGTAAATAGGAACGGGTTTTTCGCACTGACGTACCAGCTCAACCGATCGACACCGATCTTTTTCAGAAACGTTTTGGGCAATTCGTAACTCAGCGAAATATCCTGAATCCGGACAAAGTTAGTTCGTTCGTAAAACCGCAGGCCACTCAGACCGCTGGCATAGGTCAACGAAGGTCGTTTGGTATTCCGGTTGTCGGGCGTCCACCAGCCCCCGTCAATATCGACGAGGTTCACCGTGGGGTTTACACCCGTCTCCATGTAAATGGGGTTGATGAGCTGGTTTTCTGAAATGGACCCCTGAGCGGTATTGACGAAAACCGCCAAACGAAAGTTTTTGTAACGGAAATCATTCCGAAGTCCAGCCCGCCAGCGGGGTTCGGTCTGCCCCAGGATGGTGCGGTCATTGGCGTCAATAATACCATCGCCGTTCTGATCCACAATACGCATATCGCCCGGTTTGAAGCCGGTCGGAATTTCGTCGCCGACCTGCCAGACGCCATCGAATTCGTAATTGTAAACGGACGTTACGTTGCGGCCAATGAACAGGCTACTGGTCGGAATATCCGTTTTATCGCGCAGTTTCAGAATTTTGTTACGGTTGGTGGAAAAGTTCGCATTGATCGACCAGTCAAAATTCGGGGTGGTGACGGGGCTGTAATTGACGGTAAGTTCCACGCCTTTGTTGCTAACGGAGGCCAAATTAGAGTTGATCACGGTAAAACCGTTGGATGCCGCCAGCAGTTGCTGGTAGAGTAAATCCGAGGTGATGCGGCTGTAATAGTCGAAGGTGACCGACACCTTATTTTTCAACATGGCCAGGTCAAATCCCAGATCCAGCTGGTTGGTCGATTCCCAGCGGAGGTTGGAATTGGGCATCGACGATGGATGGATGGTAATCGACGGCGTGCCACCGTCACCGAAGACGTAGTTCGACGTGGCAATCTGCCCCAGGGTTGCGTACGGATTGATTCCCTGGTTACCCACTTTTCCGTAGGAGGACCGCAGTTTTAGAAAATCCACACTTCGAATCCCTTTCATGAACTTCTCTTCCGAAACAATCCACGCCAGGGCCGCCGACGGGAAGCTACCGTATTTGTGGTTGGCCCCAAACGCCGAGTAGCCATCACGCCGGATGGTCGCCGTCAACAAATACCGGTTTTGAAACCCGTAATTTACGCGTAGCATCGCTCCCTGGTTGACATACTTATTGATGATGTCGTTGTTGGTCTGGATGGTTCCAACTCCTAATTGATTGAAACCAAGGGCCATGTTAAAAAAATTGGTCGCTGTGGAGGTATTGTTGATGCGGTTATCCTTCTGTTGAGTAATCACCCCCGTCAGCGCCAGCGAATGACTTTGATCCGGTCCCAGGGCAATTTTGTAATCCAGTTGGTTCTCAAACAACTGGGTTTCCATGTCGCTTCGCACCCGACTGGCCGTTGCGTTGGCCGTACTCGGTTTAGCGGCCGCTGGAAAATACGCGTCAAGAATACCGAGTGGATACGTGAAGTTTTCGGTTTTTCCGTAACTCAGCGTAGAACCGTATCGAACGTTGTAGGTCAGTCCTTTGAGGAACGGAAAATTGACCTTGGCGTACACCACCCCATTGAAATTGGTACCAATGCTGGAGTTTGGGTTCAACGTATAGACCAGGGGGTTCGCAATGGTGGTAAAAGGAAAGGCAGGATACGTAGCCAACGAGCCGTCTTCGTTGTAAATTTTGCCCCAGGGGCTCATCCATTGGGCATTGAAGGTATTGGCGGGCGTACCGGAGTTGTCGCGTCGGCTGAATCCACTGTTTAACCCAACGGTCAACCAGGAATTCAGGTTCGCTTCCAGATTGGCTCGCAGGTTTAACCGTTTAAAGTTATCATTGGCAATCACGCCCTTCTGGCGGGTAAAGGCCCCCGACAAATAGTAATTGAATTTTTCGGTTTTCTGCGCGACGCTGATTTCCACGTTTTGGGAGGGCGCGTTTTGCCGAATCACATCCTGGTTATTAATTGGCTGACCAGCCAGGTATTGCTCCGCTTCGTAGGCGGACAAATAGCTGGCCACATTCTCCAGGGTATATTTACCGGGATTCCACACACCGGTACTCTTATAAACCTCATCGTTTAATCGTCTGAAATCCACGGTTTTTTCCAGGTACCGTTGCGGGGAAAGCAGTTTTATATCATTGATGTAATCCGACAGTCCGTAATAGGAAGATAACGTAAACCGGGGCTTGTCGGAGGTGCCTTTCTTGGTCGTAATCAGAATCACTCCACTAGCGGCTCGCGAGCCGTAAATGGCCAGGGCGCTGGCGTCCTTCAACACCTCCAGGCTGGCAATGTCATTGGGCGCAATATCGGCCAGGTTACCCGTAAAGATAATACCGTCAAGGACGACTAAAGGTTGCTGCAAACCGGAGATGGAGGCAATTCCACGCAGGTACATGCGTCCGGAGTCACCCGGACGCTGGGCCGGTGTCACACTCAACCCGGCTACACTCCCACTCAGGGCCTGGGTGAGGTTGGTATTGGGCACATCTTCCACCTTTTTAAAGTCGACCGAAGCCACCGAGCCCGTCAGGGTAGCCCGCGACTGGGTACCGTAGCCCACCACCACGACTTCGCTTAGGGCCTTGACATCCCCTTTTAAAACCAGGTCTACGCGGGCTCGGGTGCTTACATCCACTTCCTGGGAGATGTATCCAATAAACGAAAACACCAGCACCGTAGCCCCGTCGGGTACACGCAGGCTGTACCGGCCTTCCGTATCGGTAATGGTTCCGCGTTGTAGCCCCTTAATGACCACACTCACCCCGGGCAGCCGCTCTCCCGATTCGTCAGTCACCGTACCCGTGATTTCTTTCTCGGCTACGGTCCGGGCCGTCAATGGCTTGACCATCGAAACTTCCTGGACTCCGCCCGCCGTGGGATCCTGCACTACCGGACGGTTTTCGGTACCCGTATGATCCGAAAGCGCAGCCACGGTCCGGTCCTTGAGCGTTCTGCCCGGCAGGATGGTATATCCCCCTCCTTTTAGTTTTTTCAACCGCAGATTCAGCGGAGGCAGGATGCGGTTCAGCAGCTGCTCGAGATTTTCACTTTCATTGATTTCGCCCGAAATAGTTTTTCCTTCCAACAACTCTTTCTGGTACACAAAATTGGTTTTGTGTACGGACTCCAACCGCTTCAAAATAGCGAGCAAGCTGTTTTCTTCCTGGCGCAATGAAACCGTATTTTTTTGCGCTGTTGGTCCAACGACTGCTACTAACTCCTGCGCGTGTAGTTTCGGAATTTCACCGGCGTTCCATAAAAGCAATAAAGTAATAACGGAAAGGATAGGTTTTTTCATGCTTCTGAACAAAGGGTTGGTTGCCTATAGGCATTTACCTGTGAAACAGCCGCGTGATGCATTTTCCCGTTTTTTATTTATTTTTTTCGACCTATCTATTTTATGAAAATAGGCATCACTGATCGGATTGCTAATCGGTCTGGTACAAAAGGAGTGGTTGGACTGCTGATTGTAAGGCATTTACTGAGTTTACCGTAAACAGGCTTGTTATGGAAAGTCGGCCCTGTGGAGGAGCACCATTTCTCATTCACCCGTACAGCCATCGCTTAGATTGAAAAGAAAAGGAATGAAACCAAACAATTTTATTGAACAGGTTGCTGAAATGAAAAATAGCTATCCTGAAACCTAATGGCCTTGAATCAGACGATTTTTATAGTGGATGATGATGCGGATTTCCGCCTTGTCCTTCAGCAGTTGTTTGGGATTTTCCTTCCTCGGTATTCAGTCCGTTTTTTTAATAGTGGCGAATCGTTGCTGGAACAATTGCCCACCAGCGACCCACCTGGACTGATTCTGATGGACCTGCACATGCGAGGATTAAGTGGTCAACAAACGTTGGTACAATTAAAGGAGCAGGGAAATGGTTTTGGACCGCACTGGCCGTACGTTCCGGTTGTTATTTTCAGTAGCGCGGCCTCTGATCAGGAAAAAGCCGCCTGTTATCAGGCTGGTGCTAGCTCGTTTATTACCAAAGTCCCTGATTTTTCAGCGCTGAAGGAACTACTGGGATCTCTATGCCATTATTGGCTTGATTTAAATAAATTACCGGCTCGATCTGCTCCTTAGTATGGCCTATAATCCATCCTTCTCGCTGCCAACATCCCTCTTCAGAGAAATTCATTTCCCTGCTGATCCAGGAGCAAAATCAATGGGAGGTCAGGCCGGCTTAGTGGGCCAGCTAAGTGTTACCACAGTACCCTGTCCAGGCTGACTTTCAATCAATAAGTGCCCCCCATTCAAGTGCATTAAGTCCTTCGATAAACGCAAGCCAATGCCGGTACCCTTGCTGCTTGTTAGCTGGTTAATGTCTGGTCCATTCATCCCCGGGCCAGAATCGGTAATCCGTAGCCTTGTCTGATTTGACTCGGTTGCGGTAGAAATCCGAATCCCTCCCCCGGCTGGCGTAAACTTGCAGGCATTATGTATGATATTCCGCAAAATCAATACGGTCATGTGCTCATCGGCCCAAACGGAAACCGGGTCCACTTGGGGTGTAATAACCAATTGCTTCTGACGAATCAAGCCGGTAAAACCCTCCAGAACGTCTTCTACCAGATCATTTAATTCGATCCATTGTTGGCGTACTTTAAGGCCGTTTTGTTGATTGAGGGACCAGTAAAGAATATTATCGAGGATCTGTGATAAACCATTTACTTCTTGCTCCAGGCTGGTCAATTCTGCGGGATAACGTTTTTGAATTTTCAAAAGCGTGAAACTATTTTTTATGCTGGCAACCGGGCTGCGCAAATCATGGCCGACAATGGAAAACAATCGGTCCTTTAACTGATTACTTTCCTGGAGTTGTTGAGCCTGCGTTTCTATTCGATGCTTTTTCCAGGTTAGCGTCTGCTGAGCGATAAAAAGCCGGCGCAAAAAATACACCACGATTAAGATCAACAAGCTTAACGAGCCGATACTGATGATATATAATTGCCGTTGCCGCTCTGCCAACTCCAACTTTTGTTCCTGCTGCCTCGTTTTCAGATTGTCAAGCTGTGATTTTCTTTGCAATAACTGAATGGTATTTTCCTTTTTTTCAAGTTCATACAAGGTCTGGACCCTTGCCACTCGCGCCGATTTTTCAACCGTTACCAAACTGTCTTTAATCATATGGTATTCTTTAAACGATTGGAGCGCCTGTTCATACCGTCCCATCTTTTCCTGCACAAGCGCCAACGTTTCCAGACCAATGGTGATGTCTTTGGCCAGGTTTAGTGATTTTGCGTACGCCACAAAATGCTGTACCAGCCAAAGGGCTTGTCTGTAGTTTTTCAGCTCGGTATGAACCAGCGCCATTTCATTATAAATGTGGCCACCTATTTTTTTTACCGGAAGTTCCCGGCTAACCTTGTCCGCATCCTGCAGATAAGCCAAAGCATCTTTGAGTTGGTGCCGTTTTCGCAGGTTATGAGCCGCTTGAATCAAATTTGGAATTTGAACGGACTCGTTCGTAGTCATTGATTTTGCTGCTAAAACCGCCTTTTTTCGGTACGGCCATGCTTTTTCATAGTCTCCGTCATTCTCATGGAGCTCAGCAGCATTTGAATACACTAATATTTGTTCAGGAAGAGTTTTTAGCAGTTTATTCCATTGTGTAATCTTTTTCATATAATAGTTACTTTGCTGTTTATCACCTAATTCTTGATAGATGGTAGACAATACTTCATACGTATACAATTCCAGCCGATTAAAATGGTTTTTTTTAAAATAGTCTAGGTTTAACAAGCTTTGCGTTATGGCCATTTTGTGGTTTCCCTGATCGTTATAAATAGTAGGAATTATATAGCTAATGTTAGCTTGTGTTTCCCTGTCCTTGGCCCTACGGCTGGCGCTTAGCCCTTTCTGGAGCATCTCTAACGTTTTCTCCAACGAACGCCGATGTCTATGTACCCGACCTAGCTGGTAATAGAGATAACCTTCATTCTTTGCCGATTGAAGCGCAACGGCTAAGGGAATGCCCTGCTCGGTAACGATACGAAGCGAATCAAAATTTTCCCGGGCATACAAGATGTCAGTTAGTTGGACATAGAGCCGTAGCCGTGTTGAGTCATGCCGGGCTTTTTGAAGTTGGGTTTGAAGGGACTCTGTCCGTTGGCCATATCCTTTCTTTGCCCCAAAAAGCAAGAATCCGGTGAGAGCAATACAGCAAATATGATACGTACTGAACCTGCAATGATCTATCAATTGGCGGATGATTCTGAGACCCGTTTTCATGTAATAAATTCAGTTACGATAAATATTCAGCTAGGTTTCTGAATCGGTCTGATGTGAATTAAAGCGTTAGCTGATGCATCCTCCTGTAGCTTGACTCATATTTTCAATTATGGAGCTATACACTTTGGGATATACGTTATTGCGATCAGGATTACCACTTCAGCGTAGCTTTATAAACTGGATAAAAGGATAGTTCAAAATGGCTGGCGATGCTTGATGGGAATCAGGCATCCTATTAATAGAACCAACTGCCCTACTACGCTTGAAACTTCGAGTAGGCACTAATATATCAAATCATTTACTGGGATCTTCCGCGATCTGACTTCAACTGTAGCTACTTCCGCCCTCACAGCTCACTCGGAGGATTAACCCCAGATGAGTCGGGCCAACGGGCGGTTGGAAAGGGAAGGAGAAACCAACAAATGAACGTCCGATCTTCAATCTATGACTGAAATGCTTTTGGGAGGACCTCAATGTTTTGAATAGTAAATCAATTTATCATATAATATTTCATTTCTGAATGGTTTACTTAAGTAGTCATTCATACCAGATGCTTCTATTTCAGAGATCGTATCAATGTCTATTGAGGCTGTTAAAGCGATAATTGGAATATGATGACCATGACGCTGCCTGAGCGTTATGGCTGTTTGAATTCCACTCATTCTAGGCATATGAATATCCATTAAAATAATATCGTAGGCGTTACGATTTAATAAATCGAGAACCTTTACTCCATCTTCAGCAATTGTAACTTCAGCATTCCAGCTGAGTAGAGTTTTTTTCATAAAATAAATATTTGCGGCATTATCTTCAGCTAGTAAAATTTTTATTTTTTTTAAATCTTTACGTTGATGATGTATTCGTAAGCTATTAGACTTACGCATTTCAGGAGTTAATTGATACTGTAGATTAAAATAAAAGTGAGATCCTTTATATAATTCACTCTCTAAATATATATCGCTCGACTGCAAATTCAATAAATGTTTTACAATTGAAAGTCCTAAACCGGTACCACCAAATTCTCGTGTTATAGCGCTGGAAGATTGATTGAAAGGATCAAATATTATCTGCTGGTTTTCGGTACTAATACCAATACCTGTGTCTTTTATTGAAAATAGGATGGTGATCGAGTTATCGTGCTGCTCAACTATACTAACATCCATTGTAACTTGCCCTTCATGGGTGAATTTAATTGCATTACCCACCAAATTATAGATAATTTGCGTTAATCGAGTTGGATCACCTATTACCCATTGTTTGGTTAATTTAGGATCAATGGATAGACTAAACTTTAATTGCTTTTCTAGCGCCGATTTTTGAAAACCGGCACTAGCTTCTCGTAGCAGTTTGGAGACATCAAAGGCAATAGATTCTATTTGTATCTTGTTAGCTTCAATTTTACTAAAATCAAGTACGTTATTTATTAAAGATAAAAGATTACTAGCTGAAAATTTCAAAACGTCTAAATTCTCTTTTTGTTCTTCATTATGTTTATCCTCTAAAAGTAAATCAGCAATACCAAGAACTGAATTAAGAGGAGTTCTCAGTTCGTGTGACATTGTTGACAAAAAATCAGATTTAGTCTTGAGTGAAGTTATTAGTTGTTCATTTAAATTATTTTTTTCATCAATCGTTCGCTGAAAAGCTCCGTAGTAGTGATAAACAGCAATCATAATGCCCATAAAATTCAAGAGGACAACCATTGATAAACCGAATGAATTTTTGATTGATAGATGTATATTTGGATTTAAATTTCTGGCTATAATGCTATTCATTATAGCCAAGATGGATAAGACAGAATAGAAAGCACCCCATCTTCTTCCTAACACAAAAACACTAAACATAATATTCATAAATATAGTCTGCACTTCCAAAATATCAGGCATCTTATAATGATAACAAAATTTTATCCATAAATCAATACCTAAAATTGATTGTAATATATGCGTTAGTATTTTAATTAACTGAGGTCTTGAAAGTAAAATTTTCAAGACAAAAATCGTGAGTAAAATAAAATAAGAATAGCGTACTATTAAGGCAATTGATCCAGATTTGATAGCCTCAGGAAAGACAAAAAAAATCTTTGCAAAATTTAAGACAAACAGAATGTAGAAGATTTTTACTTGTGCTTGGCTTAGGTGATCAGGAAGAGTGGTTAATGTCCGTTGTATTGACCAATTCCAAAAGGGTAATTTATTATTCATAGAAAACGCTGCATTATATTGGCTTGGCGTAATAGTAACCTGACCCATGAATATACTCAATGCTTTGAAAAATCCAGTGAGATGGTCTAACAAATCGGCCCAGCGAGCTAGCTTTAATGAATCAGCGCATCCGTGACACGCCAATGCACAACGCAACTCCGATTATAGAGGAGCCTTCACAGAATCCAATATACGTCACAGCAAATAGCCACAACTTTCATCTAGACAGCGCTATAAGATGGATAAAAGACAGATCATACCTTCGAAAAGAAGGACTGAAATCAAGGACGTAATGACCCAACTGCCGTAGTCCGTTGAGATTCCTGGGGACATCACAACCTCATACTGTTTACCAGGACCTTCAATAAGGAAGCTTCTTCCGCATTCCTTGTATGTGGTGATGAGCACCATATTTTTTGTATGTACATCGTCGCAAATTTGAATAAGTGACGCAATATAAGCACATTAGAAGTTCGCCTTACTATGAAATTGTTTTTTTCTCTGCGGTCCTTTCCCAGGCTATTAGGGGCAGTCGAGGATCGGTTCACAGCGGCTAGACGACGAAGAATTCGAGCTAGTTGGACGGGCCAATATAGCCGTGCTCGAATGATGAACCGGGGGCAAATGACAAACTGGTTCCAAAAAGACGTTACCATTTCCATTTTTTTGTCTCGCAACATCAGAACAAACTTTTGAAACAAAAAAGACTTTAATTTCTACCTGACTGGATGATATTTGAGGGCAATAAACGGTTTATTATACCTAGTCCTTAATTGACTTGAAAATGAATTTTTGATGAGAAAATAGATCCAGCATTCCCACTTTTCTGGAGAGTGTTCAGCAAAGTGTGTCAAGTTGGAATTCGCTAACTTGATAATCAAATGGGAACTACAAAAGGGGAAGAGAAATTTGACTATGATGCCTTTCGTCAATCTGCTATCGAGCGGATGCTATCGGGCGACAAAGAGCTGACGGGCAAAAACGGCGTGCTGGCTCCATTACTGAAAGACTTACTGGATGCGACTTTGTCCGGGGAAATGCAGGTGACCTTGACCCAAATCTTGGACAGCCAAAGCTAGAAAATCAGGCTTTCTTTTTCTTTAATTTTCTTCCCCTTTCCCACCTCGTCAGGCGTCAGGTTTCCTAACGAACTGTGCGGGCGGTATGAGTT
>NZ_BAAGWE010000024.1:0-10487 GCF_054780515.1 Larkinella harenae
TAGGTAGGTTGCTTACGCGTTACGCACCCGTGCGCCACTAATGCATTGCTGCATCCGTTCGACTTGCATGTATTAGGCCTGCCGCTAGCGTTCATCCTGAGCCAGGATCAAACTCTCCATTGTAAATGATTTGTATTGTACTATACGCAGGTACTTATTTCCTTACTTACTTGGTCAACTTGTCAAAGAACGTGTCTTCCTCTTTTGGAAAACTGTGGCTGAAATGTCATTTCTTTCAGCCGTTTTATCTAATTGGGACTGCAAAGGTAGTGGTTTGTTTTACTTAGCGCAAGTCCCTGTTTGAAAAAAACTCAATTATTTTTCATTTTCTTTTCGTGGTACAATTCCTTCTTGAAATTCCTATTTATTGGCTATTCTTCTGCCATAAATGGATAGGTAAAATCGGCTGGCGGAGCTAAATTTTCTTTAATTGCCCGGGGCGAAACCCAGCGCAGCAAATTAAGTATTGACCCCGCTTTATCATTTGTACCCGAAGCCCGGGCACCACCAAATGGCTGTTGACCCACTACGGCCCCTGTTGGCTTATCGTTAATATAGAAATTACCGGCCGCGTTTACCAGCTTTTTGGCTGCCCAGTCAATTACGTAACGATCTTTGGCGAAGAACGCACCTGTCAAGGCGTAAGGTGATGTCTGATCGACCAGCTCGACGGTTTGCTCGAAATTTTCCGGATGGTAGAGATAGATTGTTAAAACGGGGCCAAAAATCTCTTCGCACATGGTGACAGAAAGCGGATCAGAAGATAGCAAAACCGTTGGCTCAATGAAAAACCCGTTGGTTTTATCCACATTGCCCCCAGCAACCACTTCAATGGCTGGGTCATTTTTCGCGTTGGTAATGTAGTTGGTGATTTTGTCAAATGCCCGTTCATCAATGACCGCGTTAACGAAGTTTTGAAAATCCTCGACGCTTCCCATCTTGATTTTTTGCAGGTCAGCAACCAGATACTCCCGAATTTGCTCCCAGAGTGGCACTGGAATATACGCCCGCGAAGCTGCGGAGCATTTTTGGCCCTGGTATTCAAAGGCTCCACGCACCAATGCTGTAGCAACGGTTTTGGGATCGGCTGATTCGTGCACCAGGACGAAATCCTTCCCTCCGGTTTCGCCAACAATACGCGGGTATGATTTATACAAATGAATGTTTTCACCAATTGTTTTCCAGATCTGCTGGAAAACACCCGTGCTGCCCGTAAAGTGAATGCCGCCAAAGTCCGGGTGGTTAAATATCACTTCACCCGCTACGGGTCCATCTACATAAATCAAATTGATGACTCCGTCTGGCAGCCCGGCTTCTTTCAACACGTCCATAATTACTTTCGCCGAGTAAATCTGCTGCGTGGCCGGTTTCCAGACAATGGTATTCCCCATCATGGCTGGAGCGGTTGGTAAATTGCCCGCGATAGCAGTGAAGTTGAACGGCGTAAGGGCAAATATGAACCCTTCGAGAGGACGGTATTCCTGACGGTTCCAGACGCCGGCCGATGAGCGCGGTTGCTGGCTGTAGATTTCCGTCATGTACTGAACATTAAATCGTAGAAAATCGATTAACTCACAAGCGGAATCGATTTCGGCCTGGTAAGCATTTTTGGACTGCCCCAGCATGGTTGCCGCATTGATTTTGTAGCGGTATGGCCCTGCCAGTAATTCAGCCGCCTTCAGAAAGATGCTAGCCCGGTGTTCCCATGACAAATTGGCCCATTCTTCCCGGGCGTTCAATGCCGCGGTTATGGCCTGTTCAACGTGCCCCTGATCCCCTTCATGATAATATCCTAGGATCTGGTGGCGGTTATGCGGAGCAACAATTTCTTTTTTAACCTCGGTACAAACCTCATCGGCACCGATATACATCGGAATATCGATTGTTTTTGAAGAAGCATCGGCTAGCGCATCCTTTAATTGGGCACGCTCATCGGAGCCTGGACGGTATTCTTTAACCGGTTCGTTTTGCGGAAATGGTACCTGAAAAAAGCCTACTGACATGTCGTTTGTTGATAGTTGAAGCTTGCTAAATTATATAATTGAAAGTAAAGGATTTAGGTTCCCACCCATTATTGCGGCTGTTTTTTCTCATTTGTCTATCCTTTTGCTCGCTTAACGGTTTGGGGTTTTGTAACTTGCGGCAATTTTTTAGCTACTGATCATGAAGTTCTACAGTACGAATAATCCTTCCTTCCGTGTTTCTATGGAAGAAGCGTTGCTGCGTAGTTTGCCAGCAGACCGGGGCTTGTATATGCCAGAAACGATCCCTTCAATGGGTGCTAACTTTTTTGATGCTGTTTCGAATGGCTCTTTAGCCGACATTGGTTTCCAAATCAGTTCCGCACTTTTCAACGATGAAATACCGTCTGCTAAGCTGGAAGAACTGGTTCATGAGGCTCTGCCTTTTGATACACCTGTTGTAGCTCTTGAGGATGGTAAAACGCACGTTCTGGAATTATTTCACGGCCCTTCTCTAGCTTTCAAAGACGTAGGGGCTCGGTATATGGCTGCCATGATGGGCTATTTCCTGGAAAAATCGAACCGAGAGGTTCATATTCTGGTGGCAACTTCCGGTGATACTGGCGGGGCCGTGGCAATGGGATTTCTGGGCGTACCTGGTATAAAGGTCACTATTCTATACCCCACTGGCCGCGTCAGCGAATTGCAGGAGAAACAGTTGACCACGCTGGGGCAGAATATATCGGCAATTGAAGTGGACGGTTCTTTTGACGACTGCCAGGCGTTGGTAAAAATGGCATTTACGGATCCGGAACTGAATCAACAATTTAATTTAGCTTCGGCCAATTCAATTAATATTTTCAGATTGATTCCCCAGAGTTTTTACTACGCCCGGGCTTACGGACAAGTAAAACACCTGGGTAAACCGGTCGTCTTCTCAACTCCCAGCGGAAACTTCGGCAATCTGAGTGCCGGCGCGCTAGCGTATAAAATGGGTCTGCCGGTTCATCAGTTTGTTGCTTCTACTAATCTCAATCACGTCGTGCCCAAATACCTTGAGAACGGCATTTATCAGCCTAATCCATCAGTTGAAACAATCTCGAACGCTATGGACGTGGGAAATCCAAGCAACTTCGTTCGTTTGACGCATTTGTTCGACGATAATTTTGAAACGTTAAAACAAAAACTGTCGGGCTATTATTTCACGGATGATCAAACGAAAGAAGCCATGGCTGCTGTTTATCAACAGTTTGGTTATGTGATGTGTCCACACACAGCTGTTGGTTATCTAGGATTAACAAGTTATCAACAATCCAACCCGGATACCTGTGGAATATCGCTGGCTACCGCCCATCCGGCTAAATTTAAAGAGCTGGTTGAGTCAGTTATCCACAATTCTGTCCACATTCCGGAAGCCTTGAAAGAATTGATGAACCGACCCAAAGAAAGCGTTCGAATGAAAGCTGATTTTGCCGAATTCAAAGACTTTCTACTCCAAACTGCCTAACAATCAAAAAGTCCCGCTCTGAAGCGGGACTTTTTGATTTAGTTGATCACATCGCCACGGAGCGATCGAAACCGTTTTCGGGCTTCAGCTCCGAAAATACTACCCGGGTATTTTTGTAAAAGCTGGTTGTAGAGTTCCATCGCTCTGGTTTTGTCTTTTTTGTTTTCTTCGTAGGTTTTCGCGGTCAGGAACAGCGCATCATCGCCCAGCACATCTTCACTGTAGTTTGTCGTTATTTTTTCCAGATCCTGCAAGGCTTCGTCCACCTTATTCTGTTTAATCAGTGTGTTGGCCCGCAGCCATAAAATATTGTCGGCCAGACTATGATCCTTGTAACGCGTATACATTTCGCTAAGGGCAAGGGCCGCTGAATCCACCTTATTCTGAAACAGCATCAACTCAATAGCCGCAAATTCCTTCATGCCGGTTTCGCTCGAATCCAGTCCCGTATTGTCCATGATCAGCAAACTAAGTGCCCCGGCGTCATTGGCAATTTCCCGACTGGTTGCCTGTTTCAGAATATCCAGTACTTCCTTTGACAGCTCAAAATCGCCCTTATAGTAGTGCAAACGAGCATTGCGCAGTTTAGCCTCGTAACCCAATAATTCTTCTTTTTGAGATTTCTCGACTTGAGAATAGAGCAAGGTTGCCTCCCAGGGTTCGCCTTTCAACAGGTAGATATCGCCCATATCCAACTTACAGCGATCGATGAAGTTCTTCTCCGTTTTGCTGATTTCGGTAGCTAGCTGCAGAATGGTCAAGGCTGTATCTTTTTCATCCAGGTAAAACGCGTACAGATTGGCCGTACTTCGAAGAGCCTCCAGCGTACGGGTGTTCTTGCCCAATTCCTGAAACATCTTCTGGTAGTCGGCAATCAACTTTCGTATTTCCAGGTTATCCACCGGATACGTATTTTTTACTTGCTCTTCCCGGGCCTTAATAACCAGCCGACGGGCAAACGCGTACAGCTGCCCTTGCGGATATTCCTTCGCTACGTACTCAAACATGGCCGCTGCGTTCTTATAATCCTTGTTCTGGAGTGCAACGGCTCCTAAGTCATAAACGCGCACACCGGTCAATTTTAGGCGCTTGTCGAGGGCTCGTTCCTGAATGAATGCTTTATAGAACTCTTTCTTCTGCGTTAGGTACCACACGAGCATTTCGGTGTAGAACATTTCATTCGGACTTTCCTGCACTTTTTTGTAAAGTACGGTCTCCAGCATTTTCTGGTCGGCATCTTTAAGGTTATCCTGAAGCATCGCCTGTACATTGTCCCGATTTCCCGGAATTAATCCCCAATGCAACAGTTCGTTGACCATGTCTTCCTTTTTCCCTACTGCACCGTACAAACGCGCCAGCTCGCCAGCGTAAGCCAATGGCTCGCGGCTTTGCTCCCGGCCTTTCCTGAATACTTTGATGGCCCATTCCGGTTTTCGTTTCTCCGCAAAGTCCTGTGCGAGCTCCGGCAAACCGTTCACACTGCTTCCGGCTACCGCAATAGCCTTGTTAAAATAAACTTCTGCTTTAGCTGAATCATTGCGACTTTCTTCCAGCAGACCCGCTTGCAGAAACACATACGGATTTTTGTCATCTCCTTTCACCAGCTTCCGGAATACCTTTTCGGCATCACCTATTTTATTCAGCTTAACTGCACTTTCCACATACTGACTCATCACCTGTTTGCTGGCGCCAGCTTTCATTAACCGCTGGTAGATCGTATACGCTTTTTCGAATTCCCCTTTTTTGAAATATTCATCCGCCAGCTCCGGTCCTTCCTGAGCATATCCAACCGACAAACCTGCCAGCAGTAGCATCATCAGTAGTCCTACTATCTTCTTCATTTTTCTTTTTTTATTTCTTAAATAATAAAGGGTTATTAAAGATTGGTGGCTGTGGATATGTGGACAAGTTTTTTATGCACAATTGATTTTAGAATTTGTGGATAAAAAATGAAACTTATCCACAAAGGCTTAAAACTTATCCACACATAAGATACTGTAAATCAGCTTAAAATTCGATTATCCACATTTGGTGTCTGGAAAACCCACTTCAATTAAGCACATTTCCACATGACAGATAGTCAACATTTCCACATGTTAATTAAGATAGGAATAAGTTGTGGAAAAGCGCAATGTTTTACACGAATCAACGCTTGTCAATCTTTTATCCACAGACGAATCAACATTGTCCACAGCAACTTCTGTACCCGTTCACATTTTATCCACACAATCCACAGACTTTTCCACGTACTTTTCCACCGATTATTTGTGCTTTTTTAATTTTACATTGACCTTTTCAGTTTACGTCAATATTTTCAGAAATGTCAAAGTTGGCCTTGATGGGTATAATGCCTTTGTTGTTGGTGAAGAAATAGATAGGTTCTGGCAGTCGGTTTTCAAGTGGGTTACCGCTATCCCAACGCCCATTACCGTTTTCGTCAATGATAACCCTCAACCGGTAACGCCCTGGTTTAATGTTAACGAATCGGTAACTCGGGTTGTTTATTTGTTTATCGACGAGCTTGAAATTTTCGTCCAGCAGCTCTACAATGAATTGCTTTGCCTTTGTATTGACCTGCCCCGTCAGAATACCGTACTTTTCAGGGTCCCGCAACAAGTAGTTAAGTTCCGTGGCCGCTGTTGAGTCATTGAGCACGCTGATAAACGCACCTTTGCCCAATCGAAGAATAACATTCTGGCGAAAATTGGTTGCCTTCTTTATAATGAAGCGAGTTTGATTTGCCTCCCACCGATAATCCTGACTGGTCAACTCAACACGGTTTGTACTGTCGGTTAGCAACTGTAATGAATCGCTGGTTATTCCTTTAATCGGTTTTGAAAACTGAAGTTCTATTTCCATGTTTCGATCAACATCGCCGTTATCGGCCGGCTTGGCTGTGATAGTTACCGGGTCCGGCGTTTCACGACGTGTAGGTGTTCGGAATTTGAATTTCTGGGTTAATTCAGCTGTATTTTTTAGCGAGTCAATCACGGAGATCTGTACGCGCACGGTATCTGTCGAACTTTTGGCATTGTAAAAGGTCAACTCGGTTGGCGTCCTCAGATACGACGGAATACTGTCTTCCGGGCTTTCAAATTTTACGTTGTACTTTTCGATTCCTCGATCGAACACGTACGTATAACTAGTAACAAGCTGTTGCGACCGGATGGTGCGTGGAGGAGTATTGTTGAATGCAAACAGCTCAAATCTCAGCGTATCATTGTCTGTTTCCAGGTTAAGGTCCCCCGGCAAAAAAGCGGCTTTTTCCGTACTTGGATTTAAAATGAGATTCAGGTTTTTATCATCAAATGCAAATACTTTGTAGCGACCATTGCGTACGTTCTCCAACAAAAAAACACCAGCGGTATCTGTACGTGTAAAGTAGTACGGTTTTGCTTTGGTTGGTGTCAGAGTATCATTTGGAATGTATAACCCCACTAATGTATTCAGGGTGGGTTGGCCAGTTTGGATATCAATGACCTTCCCTCCTACCCTCAATGAATCGATGGTACTGCCTGTGCTGAATACTACCTTCAGATTCAGGGCCGGATTATTTTCTGTGGCATCCTTGACAGCGTCGGTAAAATTGAATGTGTAAGTTGTATTCTCTTTGAAAGGTTTTTCGAAAACCAACCGAAAACTGGTTGGCTTGATTCGGGCTTTGAAAGGGGATTCAGGCTCGGGTGTTATCAGAATTTTTTGGTTCGGATTTTCTACCCGAATGTATTCATTGAAAAAAAGTTCGATGGTTTTTCCATCAAAATTTTTCTGTTTATTGATGGGCATGCTTTTCACCAGCACGGGGGCCAGCGTATCTTTTTTGCCACCGATCGGTGCGGCATATTGTGAACAGGCGTTCAAAAAAACGAGGATGATTCCGAACAGGAAGAGTGCTTGTTTCATTTTTGGCATAAAAAACCCTGAATAGTTGAGCTATTCAGGGCATGGATAATTTAATTATTTATCGAGCCTGAGCGATATAAATCAGGCTCGAATAATTGCCTCCGTTCTGATAAGCTGCCCAATTAGAACGAACGCCGTTCCAAAAACTTTCAAAGTAAGCCGGCTTTCCATCACGGTTTTTGGTACTGAGCATATTTACATAAAAGGCGTCAAACAGCATGGGCTTTTGATCAATGACTTCAAAACCGTACCGACGTAACAACGCCTTCATAGTACTCGGAGAAAAATGATAAAGATGTCGGGGTACGTCATAGGCTGCCCACAACTCTTTGTAATGTTTGGCATCCCAGGAATGATAGTTCGGAACGGCAACGACCAGATGACCATTCGGACGGCAATGCGCCCGAATCCATTCCAGCGTTTCGGGGAGCCGGTGAACGTGTTCCAAGACGTGCCACATCGTAATAACATCGTATTGTTGGTTATCATCCAGCTCCTCGATTGATCTCTTGAGTTCGGTTTGCACTCGTTTTTCGGCCTGGCGTCGGGTGTTGGCATCCGGTTCTGTGCCCATCACCTGCCAGCCAGCTGCCCGACTTGCTGAAAGAAAATAACCCGAACCACTGCCAATATCCAGCAATTTTCCGTTGCGGGGCGACAGTCTTGTGATTAGCTTGACCTTCTGGCGAACCGTTATGGAACGAACTGTGTGGTATAGCCGACTGACAATTCCTTCCCGTGTATCGCTGTGTGAGATGTAGTCATCCGACTGGTAAAACTTTCCGATCTCTTCTTCAACAGGCCGTGGGTTTGTTGCTTTAAAACCGCATTTACCACAGCTTTGAATGGTAAAATCTTCCTTCGAAACCAAAGAATCCTGGCATACAATCCAGTTTGAAAAGGACTGGTTTCCGCAAACAGGACACTCAATCAAGTGCTCAATCATCATACTCTTACCGACCTAAGTACACCATCAAAATTGAAATATCAGAGGTGCTGACGCCACTGATTCGCGACGCCTGACCAATGGTTTGTGGGCGGATTCGCTTTAGTTTTTCCCGACCCTCGAAGGACAAAGCCGACAGGCGGTCGAAGTCAAAATCTGGTCGAATCAGCAGGCTTTCTAACTTCTCTGTTCGTTCTACCGTCAATCGTTCCTTCTCAACATAGCTCTCATATTTTACGGTGATGACGGTTTCCTCCACAGTTTCCTGATTGTAAGCGCGCACGTAATCGGCAACGCCATCCCCCATTCTTTCCAGTTCTTGCCGGTTAATCTCGGGCCGTTTCAAGAGTGCGTAGGGCGATGTTTTTTCCCGAATTGGTGCACTGCCCAATGACTCAAGCAGAGGGTTGATACTTTCCGGATAAACCCTCATTTGCTTCAACTCATCCAAAATGGTCATCACGTTGGCCTGCTTAACGGTCATCAAATCGTAGCGTTCCTGGGTTGCCAAACCAATTTTATGACCCTTTTCGGTGAGTCGCAGATCGGCATTGTCCTGCCTCAGCAGAGTACGGTATTCAGCCCGGGATGTGAACATTCGGTACGGTTCCTCCGTGCCTTTTGTGATCAGGTCATCAATCAGAACACCGATATAAGCTTCCGAGCGTTTCAGCGTAAATGCATCTAACCCCTTGGCCACGTTATGTGCGTTGATTCCCGCCATCAGGCCCTGACAGGCGGCTTCTTCGTAGCCCGTCGTTCCGTTGATTTGACCGGCGAAAAACAAGCCATCAATGAGCTGGGTTTCGAGTGTCTGCTTCAGCTGGGTTGGTGGGAAATAATCGTACTCTACCGCATAACCTGGCCGGAACATTTTTGCGTTCTCAAATCCGGATATCTTACGCAATGCACGGATCTGAACATCTTCCGGCAATGAAGTTGAAAAACCGTTCACGTAGACCTCTACGGTATCCCATCCTTCGGGTTCTACAAAAATCTGGTGACGATCTTTATCCGCAAACCGGTTGATTTTATCTTCTACCGACGGGCAATAACGAGGGCCTAATCCTTTTATTCGACCCGTAAACATGGGCGATTTTTCGAAGCCTGTCTTTAGAACTTCATGGACTTCCGGGTTGGTATAAGTGATCCAACAGTGGCGTTGTTTGGTCAAAGCCGGTGTATTCATGTAGGAGAATTTGCCCGGATTTTCGTCGCCGGGTTGCTCCTCCATCCGGGTATAATCCAAGCTTCGGCCATCGACTCGCGGAGGTGTTCCGGTTTTCATGCGCCCCGCTTCAAAACCCAACTGGATCAGCTGTTCGGTTAGTCCCGTTGCGGATCGTTCGGCGGTGCGCCCTCCTCCGAATGTCTTTTCTCCAATGTATATTTTCCCGTTTAGAAACGTTCCGTTCGTCAGCACAACCGCGTCGGACTGGATCTCCATCCCCATGCTGGTTTTAACACCCGTTACCCGCTTGTCTTTTACGATCACTTCAGTAACGGTGTCCTGCCAGAAGTCAAGGTTAGGTGTTTCTTCCAATGTTTTACGCCACTCTGTCGCAAATAGCATTCGATCACTCTGGCAACGTGGACTCCACATCGCGGGACCTTTTGAACGGTTTAACATCCGAAACTGAATCATGGATTTGTCACTGATGATTCCGGATTGGCCACCCAATGCATCTATTTCCCGCACAATTTGTCCTTTGGCCACCCCGCCCATTGCCGGGTTGCACGACATCTGAGCGATGGTTTGCATGTTCATGGTAATCAGCAAAACTGACGAGCCCATTGTGGCAGCCGCCGTCGCAGCTTCACAACCGGCATGGCCAGCTCCGACCACAATGACGTCATACTTATTGAACATATAATTGAAGTTTTACTAAAGTTTGGAAAATGTTCCACGTGGAAACATTTCACAAGATTGAAGAAAAGTATGAATACAAAAGTAAAAAATAAAAAGAGCACAAAAGGCGAGGATCGCTAAAACAACGAAACATTGGGGCAAAAGATTCAAAAAGAAAAAGGGGCCTAAGCCCCTTAACTGTAGTGGTTCAATAGATACGCTACAGTTGGAAAGGGAAGAAAAGTAGGATAAAACTACGTTTTGGCCCCTTTCCGAAATTTCTTAAGCTGCTTGTCTCGTTTGTACGATTGTACTCGAATG
>NZ_BAAGWE010000025.1:0-8140 GCF_054780515.1 Larkinella harenae
GCAAGAGCTGGGATGGTGGTAAGGGTGCGGGGGAACACCTCTTCCCATACCGAACAGAGCCGTTAAGCCCCGTTACGCCGATGGTACTGGAGTCACTTCCGGGAGAGTAGGTTGCCGCCACCACAGATTAATACGTCCCCATCTCATTCTTATGAGATGGGGACAAATATTTTCTTTCCGGTTACTAGTAAAGAATTATATTTGCGCATTGATCGGGGTGTAGCGCAGCCCGGTAGCGCGCTACGTTCGGGACGTAGAGGCCGTGGGTTCGAATCCCGCCACCCCGACTTAATTAATAGTTTACAAACATGCATCTTCAAGTTACTTCTTCTAACCTTTGGTGGCGTTCTTCTTCAAATCGAAGTTGAACAGCGCCTGCATGCTTTGTAACCATCAAATCGGTTTTTCGAAAGCCCACTGTTCAACACAGTGGGCTTTTTTTGTTTCTAACCATTCTACCTTCTATGAACACGAAAATTCAAATACATCCTTCCTTTAAAGTGATCAGCTCTTATCGAAAAATGCTGGCTGACACGCTGACACCCGTCAGTATTTATTTACGTCTGAGAGATAAATTTGTAAACAGCATCTTGCTGGAGAGCTCAGATTACCATGGAAATGACAATAGCTATTCGTACATCTGCTTTGATCCTATCGCGAAGTTTGAGTTTGACGGAAGAACAATCTTGGTTGATTATCCGGGGGGATCGTCGAATACCGTTGAAGCTTCTAACGAAGTCAATTTGCTTTCTGAAATCGAGAAATTTAGAGCGTGCTTTGATTACCAAAAGTACGCTTTTCCATTTATAACGAATGGTCTCTTTGGGCATATCGGGTACAATGCCGTTCAGTTCTTTGAAGATATTTCCTTGAAAGCGGCCCCATCCGAAAATGATGTCCCTTTAGTCGTTTACCAGGCATTTCGTTACGTTATTGCGATTAATCATTTTAAGGATGAGCTTTATCTTTTCGAGCACACCTATCAGCAGGACGGTGAAGAAACACAAGATGATACCCTCGACTACATTGAGACGCTGATCAAAAACCGCAACTTCCCGTCGTATTCTTTCCAGACAACCCAGACTGAGCAGTCTAATTTTACGGATCAGGAATTTCTGGAAGTTATTCAAAAAGGAATTGATCACTGCCACCGGGGGGATGTCTTCCAGATTGTTCTCTCGCGGAAGTTCTCTACCGCTTTTCAGGGCGACGAATTCAACGTATATCGGGCACTTCGGTCCTTAAATCCCTCCCCTTACCTTTTCTATTTTGATTACGGCAGTTATAAGTTATTCGGTTCTTCACCCGAATCCCAGATCGTAGTGAAAGGGCAAAATGCGATCATTTACCCGATTGCGGGCACATTCCGGCGGACCGGCGATGATATTGCAGACGCTGAATTAGCGCAGAAACTGCACAATGACCCCAAAGAAACCGCGGAACACGTTATGCTGGTGGACCTAGCCCGTAACGACCTGAGCCGGAATTGTAAAACCGTTAAAGTGGAAACCTTTAAAGAAGTTCAGTTTTACTCACATGTTATCCACCTGGTATCAAAAGTAGTGGGCGAAATGGATGATCATGCAAAACCCTTGCAGATTGTTGGCGAAACGTTTCCGGCGGGTACTTTATCCGGCGCGCCCAAACACATGGCCATGCAATTGATTGATCGGTATGAACAAACCAGCCGCGGTTTTTACGCGGGTTGTATTGGTTTCATGGATTTCAAGGGTGATTTCAACCAGGCTATCATGATCCGGACTTTCATGAGCCGTAATAATGTGCTGCATTACCAGGCTGGTGCCGGTGTTGTCGCCAAATCCAGCCCGGAAAGCGAGTTACAGGAAGTTCATAACAAACTAATGGCGCTTCGGACGGCCATGAAACAGGCCGAAACAATCTAAAAGAAAGGTTTTATGAAAGTGCTGGTCATTGATAATTACGATTCGTTTACATACAACCTCGTCTACATCCTCCGCGAGTTAGGCCATACCATTGATGTATACCGGAACGACAAAATCTCGCTGGAAGATGTCAATGCTTACGACAAAATTCTGTTGTCGCCGGGCCCCGGTATCCCGTCAGAAGCGGGCATTATGCAGGAAATCATTCGCAGGTATGCCCCTACGAAGAGCATTTTAGGAATCTGCCTGGGCCATCAGGGAATCAGTGAGGTATTTGGAGCAACGCTGGAAAACATGTCCGATGTCTACCACGGCGTGGCACATCGCACCTTTGTCAAAAGTACTTCGGAGCGGCTATTTAAAGGCTTGCCTGAAGAGCTGCTGGTTGGACGCTATCACTCCTGGACGGTTATTCCGGGCAGTGTGCCGGCAGAGTTAGTGGTGACGGCAGTCGATGAAGAAGGCCGGATTATGGGTGTTGCTCACAAGGAATACGATGTGCGCGGAGTTCAGTTTCATCCCGAATCAGTATTGACCGAGCACGGAAAACAAATGCTGCAAAACTGGCTGGAAGCATGAAGTTGGACGCCGTTGTTCCCTGGGGCCGGACATTGCGGGAATATCGTCGAATGTTCAATCTGACGGAATCGGACCTAAGCAAGAGAATTCTTGGTGTTGGTGATGGGCCAGCTAGCTTTAACACCGAAATGCAGCAGTTGGGTTATAACGTAGTATCGATTGACCCCATTTATACTTTTTCGTCGGCAGAAATAGCAACACGAATCGAGCAAACCTATAACACTTTGATAGAGCAGCTAAAGACGAATTCGGCGCATTACAACTGGACGGATTTTCGGGATCCGGATGATTTAGGGAATCAACGAATACAAGCCATGCAGCTTTTTCTGGCCAATTATGACAGTGGGAAACAAAATGGGCTCTATCAGACAGAATCACTCCCAGTGACCTCTTTTGCCGATCAGTCATTTGACCTGGCGCTTTGTTCGCACTTACTGTTTTTGTATTCCACTCATTTGTCGGAAGAATTTCACATACAAGCTATTCGGGAACTTATGCGCGTAGCTGCTGAGGTCAGGGTTTTTCCACTGGTTGATCTGGCCAATCAGCGTTCAGAATTTGTAGATACTATTTTGGCTGAATACCAACAAAAGGGCTTTCAAGCTAAGGTGATTACAGTTGATTACCATTTTCAGAAAAACGGTAACCAAATGCTTTGCATCAAACGATAATCGACATTTCATAATTTCAGTATACGATGAAAGAAATACTAAACCACTTATTCGAATACAAGACACTGACCAAAGCCGAGGCCCAGCGTGTTCTGGTGGGCATTAGCACGGGTCAATACAATACCTCGCAAATTGCAGCTTTCCTGACGGTGTACATGATGCGTAGCATTACCGTTGAAGAACTGGAAGGGTTTCGGGACGCCATGCTCGAACTCTGTCTGCCGGTTGATCTGTCGGAGTACGATGTGATGGATCTGTGCGGAACCGGGGGCGACGGCAAGGACACGTTCAATATTTCCACCTTAGCGGCTTTTGTGGTGGCCGGTGCGGGCCAACGCATCACCAAACACGGCAATCACGGCGTTTCGTCCCTGTGCGGATCATCAACTGTTATGGAATACCTCGGCTATCGGTTTACCAACGATTACGACGTTCTGCGCAGAAAAGTTGAATCTGCTGGTATTTGTTTCCTGCACGCTCCACTTTTTCATCCCGCCATGAAAAATGTCGGACCAATTCGGAAAGAACTTGGTGTGAAAACATTTTTTAACGTCCTGGGTCCTATGGTAAATCCGGCGTTCCCGAAAAAACAATTGGTTGGGGTATTTAGTCTTGAATTAGCCAGATTATATGCGTATCTTTATCAGCAAACGCCCAAGCGGTTTATGATCCTACACGCTCTGGATGGCTATGATGAAGTGTCGTTGACCGGCGCTTTCAAGACGATCTCCGCACACGCTGAGCAAGTACTGACTCCGCAACAAATTGGCTTGCCCCAGCTTTCACCCGAGCAGCTGGCTGGTGGAAAGTCCGTTGAAGACTCTGCCCGAATTTTCATGAATGTGCTGAACAATGAAGCAACCCCGGCGCAAACGAACGCAGTGGTTGCCAACGCTGCTTTGGCACTGGTAGCCGCCGAACGGGCAAAAACCGTTGAAGAAGGCATTCAACAGGCACGGGAATCGCTGGAGAGCAAGCGCGCATTGGCAAGTCTTAAAAAATTAGTGGCAGATTAAGAGCTGCCTGAACAATTTGAAATAATACCTGAACAATTTGAAATAATAAGAGTATAAAGCAGTACCACCGGCATAAAGAGGAATACCAATAGAATGGACGTACTTGAACGGATTATTGAGCGTAAGCGAACAGAAGTAACATATCAAAAAACCGTAGTCTCGCAGCGGGAACTTGAACAGCAGCCGTTGTTCAGCCGAAAACCATTGTCTGCCCGCCAGGCTATTCTTCAATCCAGATCATCGGGCATCATTTCCGAGTTCAAGCGCCAATCGCCTTCCAAAGGAATCATTAACGACCAGGTTTCGGTGGCCGAAACAACGGCAGGCTACGTCCGGGCAGGTGCCGCCTGTTTATCGGTTTTGACGGATGAGCATTTTTTCGGTGGTACCACGGATGATTTGAAACAGGCCCGGGCCGCGAATCCCTTGACACCGATTATCCGGAAAGATTTTATCATTGATCCATACCAAATTGTTGAAGCCAAAGCAATCGGCGCAGATTTCATTCTTCTCATTGCCGCCTGCCTGACTCCTCAGCAGGTTATTGACTACAGCCAGCTGGCTCACGAACTGGGGCTGGAAGTGCTGCTCGAAGTCCATGACGAGCAGGAACTGGCCGACCACCTGACAGATGCCGTAGACCTGGTGGGCGTCAACAACCGCAATCTGAAAACATTTGTGACCGATATTGAAACATCAGTGCGCCTTTCGTCGCTCATTCCAGCATCGTTCGTCAAAATTTCTGAAAGCGGTTTGCAGCAAGCCCAATCTATTGTGACTCTTCGGGAAGCTGGTTATCAGGGATTCCTGATTGGCGAAACATTCATGAAAACGTCTGATCCGGCGCAAGCATTGAAGCAACTGATTGACGAGTTAAACCCATTGCATCCATTACCTCAAAACCAATACATCGTATGAAAGTAAAAGTCTGTGGAATGCGGGATTCCGACAACATCCGTGAATTGCTGGCCCTGGCCCCCGATTTTATGGGATTTATTTTTTACGACAAATCGCTCCGGTTTGTTGGAGAAGAGCTGGACGTTGACTTGTTGAAGTCCTTTCCGCGCAGCGTGAAAAAAGTAGGTGTATTTGTAAATGCCAGTCCGGATTACATTTTACGGATGGTGAAAAAATACGATCTGCAATATGTTCAGTTGCACGGCAATGAAACGCCGGATTTCTGTCGGAACCTGCGAAACCGTGGCATTAGCATCATCAAAGCGTTTTCGGTTGATGAATCGTTCAACTTCAGCATGATCAATAATTACAAACCATCGTGTGATTTTTTCCTTTTTGATGCGAAAGGAGAACAGTTTGGTGGCAACGGAATTACGTTTGACTGGAGTTTGATGAACCGGTATGACAACGAAAAACCGTTCTTTATCAGCGGAGGAATCGATGCAGATAGCCTGGAATCCCTGGATAAAATCAAGCATCTCAAGCTCTACGGTATTGATATCAACAGCAAAGTGGAAATGAGCCCCGGCCTGAAAGACATCGAATTGGTCAAAGCCATCCTCACCGGATTAAAACCGATCGAAGAAGAAACCGTCGCTTAAACCGAACTTGATGAGATACACTTTACGTTCTAAGACAGTCTGAAACTGCCTTCAAGGGCCTTTCTGCCTTTAATAAATCGAGCAGCAATCCTGAATCATACCCATTGCGGCTACACACCTGTGGCAATTGCGATTAGAGGTTGCAGCCTTCTTGTTTTTGAGTACAATGGAAACCACAGCAATAAAATCAGCTTACCAGGTCGACGAACGGGGCTATTACGGAACGTTTGGCGGAGCCTATATTCCGGAAATGCTTTATCCCAATGTGGAGGAATTGCGTCAGAATTATTTATCCATTATTGCCGACCCTTCTTTCCAGCGCGAGTTTCGGGAATTGTTAACCGATTATGTAGGGCGTCCGACGCCACTTTTTCACGCCCGCCGTTTGTCCGAAGCTTACAACACGACCGTTTATCTGAAGCGTGAGGATCTTTGTCATACGGGTGCTCATAAGGTCAACAATACCATCGGTCAAATCCTGGTTGCTAAACGGCTAGGTAAAAAACGAATTGTGGCCGAAACCGGCGCGGGCCAGCACGGTGTGGCCACGGCTACGGTTTGTGCGCTCATGGGTCTGGAGTGTATTGTATACATGGGCAGTATTGACATGGAGCGCCAAAAGCCAAACGTTGATCGGATGCGGATGTTAGGTGCCAGTGTGGTTCCGGCCACCAGTGGTAGTCAAACGCTCAAAGATGCAACGAATGAGGCCATGCGTCACTGGATCAACAATCCGGTTGACACCCATTATGTGATAGGCTCTGTTGTTGGACCTCATCCTTATCCGGATATGGTGGCACGTTTTCAATCCGTTATTTCCGAGGAGGTCAGAAAGCAATTGCTGGAGAAGACGGGACAAGCCAATCCCAATTACGTTATTGCCTGTGTGGGTGGAGGTAGCAATGCCGCCGGGGCTTTCTATCATTATCTAGACGAACCGTCAGTTCAGTTGATTGCCGCCGAGGCTGCTGGCCAAGGTCTAGCTTCGGGCCACTCGGCCGCTACCACGGCTTTAGGAAAGCCGGGTGTTTTGCACGGAAGCAGTACCATTTTGATGCAAACTGAAGATGGACAGGTGGTTGAACCCTATTCTATCTCTGCCGGTCTGGATTATCCTGGAATTGGCCCATTACACGCGCATTTGTTTGCCTCCAGACGTGGTACTTTTTACGCAATCACGGATAACGAAGCGTTAGAAGCTGCTTTTGAGTTGAGCCGACTGGAAGGAATTATTCCAGCTTTGGAGTCGTCGCACGCGCTAGCCTGTATTTCCAAACTAAAAGCCAAGCCCGAAGAGGTCACCGTCATCTGTCTTTCCGGCCGAGGTGATAAAGATCTGGCAGCCTACACCACCTATCTTCCTAAATAATTGTTCGAGTCACCGGATTGGGCCCGCTACTGAAACAGTGGGACAAAATTCCATTTCCTAACTCCATCAGTCATGAATCGCATTTCTGCATTGTTTCAAAGTAAGTCCGAGCAAATCCTCAATGTTTACTTCACAGCGGGATTTCCCCAATTGAACGATACCGTATCCATTCTGGAAAGCTTACAGAAAGCCGGTGTCGACATCATTGAAATTGGTATGCCCTATTCAGATCCGGTGGCAGATGGCGAAACCATTCAGCAAAGCAATCAGAAAGCTCTGATGAATGGCATGTCGTTGCGCGTCCTGTTTGAACAATTGAAAGGAATTCGTGAGAAGGTTCAGGTACCTATTCTACTAATGGGTTATTTAAATCCGGTCGTTCAGTTTGGTATTGAAGCGTTTTGTCAGCAATGTGCAGAGGTTGGCGTAGATGGAATTATTGTGCCCGATCTGCCCATCGATGTGTACGAGCGAGACTATAAAGAAATCTTTGATCGCTACAGCCTGCTGAATATATTCTTAATCACTCCGCAGACTTCCGAATCCCGTATTCAGCAGATTGATCAATTGTCTGACGGTTTTATTTACATGGTTTCGTCAGCGAGCACAACTGGCTCTCAGAAAGGCATTACCGACGAGATGAAAGCGTATTTTAGCCGTATTCAAAAAATGAATATTAAAAATCCGCGTCTGATTGGTTTCGGAATTCAGGATAATGCCACCTTTTTAACGGCCAGTCAATACGCTAATGGCGCAATTATCGGCAGTGCTTTCGTTCGTCTGCTAGAACAAAAACAGGAAAATAAAGCCGCAGCAATCGCTGATTTCATTAAGTCAATACGACATTTGGCACCGGAAGAAAAAATAAATTCAGGGGTTATAGCCTAATAATCAGTAAAGTAAGAAAAATCCTAAAATTATTTTCGTTTTATGTCTTGACAAACGGGAAAATAATGCGGTACTTTGCAGTCCCAAATCGGGGAAGCGCAGAGCAGCCAACCGGTAGCAGGCGGAACTAACCAAGTGGTTATGAGTCGGTTAT
>NZ_BAAGWE010000026.1:0-2500 GCF_054780515.1 Larkinella harenae
TCTGTGGTGGCGGCAACCTACTCTCCCGGAAGTGACTCCAGTACCATCGGCGTAACGGGGCTTAACGGCTCTGTTCGGTATGGGAAGAGGTGTTCCCCCGCACCCTTACCACCATCCCAGCTCTTGCGTTGGCCTGACTGTTGCCAGATCAACGATGGTGTTATTATCAGTGCTCTTCAAGAAGAAAAGGATTCATAATTCGCAACGCACTTCGGCAAGTACTTCATCGCGCTTCGACCTACAGGTCATTAGTATGGCTCGGCTCTAGCGCTCTCACGCCCTGCACCTGCCACCTATCAACGTCGTCGTCTACAACGTCCTTCATAGAAGACTCATCTCCGGGCCGGCTTCGCACTTAGATGCTTTCAGCGCTTATCCAAACCCCACGTAGCTACCCGGCCGTACCGTGGGCACAATAACCGGTTCACCAGCGGTGAGTCCACCCCGGTCCTCTCGTACTAAGGGCAGCCCCCGTCAATCTTCCTACGCCCACCACAGATAGGGACCGAACTGTCTCACGACGTTCTGAACCCAGCTCGCGTGCCACTTTAATCGGCGAACAGCCGAACCCTTGGGACCTTCTCCAGCCCCAGGATGTGACGAGCCGACATCGAGGTGCCAAACCTCCCCGTCGATGTGAGCTCTTGGGGGAGATCAGCCTGTTATCCCCGGCGTACCTTTTATCCTTTGAGCGATGGCCCACCCATGCGGAACCACCGGATCACTATACCCTGCTTTCGCACCAGCTCGGCCTGTTTGCCTCACTGTCAAGCTCGCTTCTGCTATTGCACTCCACAGCCGGTTACCAACCGGCCTGAGCGAACCTTTGGAAGCCTCCGTTACCCTTTCGGAGGCGACCACCCCAGTCAAACTACCCACCAACCACGGTCCCTCTCATAAAGAGGTTAGACGCCAACACACAAAAGGGTGGTATTTCAACGGTGGCTCCACGATGCCTAGCGACACCGCTTCGCAGCCTCCCACCTATCCTACACATTTCTGTGCCAGCGTCCATGATAAGTTGTAGTAAAGGTGCACGGGGTCTTTCCGTCCCGTGGCGGGTATCCGGCATCTTCACCGGAACTACAATTTCACCGAGCTCATGGCTGAGACAGTGCCCAGATCGTTACACCATTCGTGCAGGTCGGAACTTACCCGACAAGGAATTTCGCTACCTTAGGACCGTTATAGTTACGGCCGCCGTTTACTGGGGCTTCAGTTCAGCGCTTCGAAGCTTGCGCCCCTAACGCCCCCCCTTAACCTTCCAGCACCGGGCAGGTGTCAGACCCTATACTGAATCTCTCGATTTCGCAGAGTCCTGTGTTTTTGGTAAACAGTCGCCTGGGCCTTTGCTCTGCGGCCTCCCACCAAAGTGGGTAGGCCCCCCTTCTCCCGAAGTTACAGGGTCAACTGGCCGAGTTCCTTAGCCATGATTCACTCGAGCACCTTAGATTTTTCATCTCGACTACCTGTGTCGGTTTGCGGTACGGTTACCCTCTCAATTAGCGATAGCGGCTTTTCTTGGAAGCCCCTCCGGAACACTATCCCGGGCACCCGAAGGTCCCCAGGTACTATCGGTCTCCACCTGATCCTACGGATTTGCCTATAGAACCACTAGCTTATAACCTTCAACGCGCTATTCCCGCAGCGCGCGGTTCCTTCACTACTCCGTCCCCGCTTCTCTCAAGAGGCTAGTACGGGAATATTAACCCGTTTGCCCTCAGGTGCGGCCTTCGCCTTCCCCTTAGGTGCCGACTCACCCACCGTTGATTGCCATCGCGGTGGAATCCTTAGTCTTTCGGTGTGCAGGGTTCTCACCCGCATTGTCGTTACTTATGCCTACATTTGCTTTTCTGATCGGTCCAGCCCGGCTCACGCCAAACCTTCACCCCCATCAGAATGCTCTCCTACCACAACTAGCTAGGCTAGTGTCCACGGCTTCAGTGGGTTGCTTCATGCCCGTTTATTATCGATGCCCGCCTCGCTCGACCAGTGAGCTGTTACGCACTCTTTAAAGGAATAGCTGCTTCCAAGCTAACCTCCTGGCTGTCTCGGCAACCGGACCTCCTTTGTTCAACTGAGCAACCACTTGGGGACTTTAGCCGGTGGTCTGGGTTGTTCCCCTCTCGGAGTCGGACCTTAGCACCCGACCCCTCACTCCCGTATCAATTCCCAGGCATTCGGAGTTCGTCAGAAGTTGGTAGGATGTGACTCCCCCTAGTCCTATCGGTAGCTCTACCTCCTGGGAATTTGACATACAAGGCTGTTCCTAAAAACATTTCGGAGAGTACGAGCTATTTCCGAGTTTGATTGGCCTTTCACCCCTACCCGCAGCTCATCCAAAAACTTTTCAACGTTTACTGGTGCGGTCCTCCATGACATGTTACTGCCACTTCAACCTGGCCACGGGTAGATCACCCGGTTTCGCGTCTACCCCCACTGACTCAGCGCCCTGTTCAGACTCGCTTTCGCTTCGGCTCCGTTCCTAAAAAAACTTAAC
>NZ_BAAGWE010000027.1:0-2996 GCF_054780515.1 Larkinella harenae
CGCACCCGTCTGCTCGATGCGAAATCCATAGGCCAGGCCCGCTACGCCCGAGCCGGTGATTTTGAAAAACTGGGAGTTGAACACTTTCAGGCTGGTTTCGGAGTTGGAGGAGGAACGCAGCGTGACCAGGCCCCCACAGTTGATGATGGTGATGGGGTGTTGGGCGGTTCCTTTGAAGTTTCGGAAGCTCAGAAACTGGTAGGTACCAGCCTGCACGCAGATGGTTGCGCCGGGGGGCAGGGGCGTTTGCTGCCCATCGTAGCGACCCGACTTGCTGATCGTTAACGAACAGTTGCATTCCTGCCCATAGGCAGGGGCCAGCATAAACAACATTAATATAGTACTATATTTCATAAACAAAATAGCTTGGATTAATGGGTACATATTCACCGAAAAAGCGAAGTAAATATAACGCATAGCGTTTTACAGTTACTCTAATATTGTCAAATAATTTTCACTTAATTATCTGTATACCAATAATATACAGCACCGAGCCCTATTGTCATAATCCATGGATTGAACCAGTAACTCCAGGTATTGCAATTACTTTATTAATTAACACGATGGCAAGCCCTCTTCTTAACAAAATGACAATCATTCAATGGCTTGCTGCCGTAACCATAGCGAGTATCTATTCCCCCGTCCTCGGCCAGTCATACGCGGTCTCTTTCGGCGACCCTGTTGTAAATGAAACGTTCGGAACAGGAACAGCGGGTTCGTTACCCGCCGGTCGAACGACGTATCGCTATACCGCCGAGCAATGCCCATTTGATGGGTACTACACCATCGCTAGCTCCATTGATCATACTTGTTTCGGCACGGTTTGGCAAAAAGTGGGCGAAGACCATACCGTTGGCGACACAAATGGAAATATGATGATCGTCAATGCATCCTACGAGCCGGATGAATTTTACAATCAGACGATTGAGTCACTTTGTCAAGGAGTGACGTATGAATTTTCCGTTTGGGTGCTCAACGTCATTAATCGAAGCCGATCGGTTTGGTCGTGTTCATCGGTAGTGCTCGACCCGGACGTAACCATGAGCATTGAAACGCTGGATGGTACGCTAGTCCAGACGATTCATACCGGTACGATCAACCGAACGGATCTTCCGCTTTGGAAACGGTATGCCGTTCAGTTTTCTCTTCCCGTGGGCCAAACGGCAGTGGTGATAAAACTCGTCAATAATAAAACAGGCGGATGTGGGAATGACCTGGCATTGGATGATATTCAAATCAGACCCTGCGGCCCCTTTATAAAAATCAATTTCCTCCATGAATCTTCTCCAACGCTGGCTAAATGTGAAAAGGATTGGGTGGTCCTGTCTGCTGAGCCGACACCGGGCTATGCCAATCCGGGGTATCAATGGCAGCAAAGCGACGATGGAACTACTTGGTCGGATATCGTAGGTGCTACGGGTTTAACCCATACCGTATTGATCAGATTTAAGAAACAAAGGCAGTATCGGATATTCACTGCCGAATCCTTTAACAAACATCGTCCACACTGTGGCGTGTATTCAAACGCATTAACGTTAATAGCCAAACCCTACCTAACTACTGAATGGCCCAAAGATACCGTAGTCTGTGAAGGTAAAAAGCTGTTTCTTAAACCGCCCATTCCCCATAACAACAAGACCGTTTTTACCTGGTCCACCAATTGGGATACAGAGAAAGTCTCCATCGACTCTCCCGGTATTTATTGGTTGAAATCGGATAGCGACGGTTGTCAAGCTACGGATACCATTGTCGTTACGTTTAAAAAATGTTTAACACCATTTTACGTACCAACGGCATTTACCCCAAACAATGATGGCATTAACGACCAGCTGGATGTATACATAGACGCAGCGATTCCGTTTCTTTTTCAAATTTACAATCGCTGGGGTAGCGTCATCTTTCAAAGTGAGGTATCCCATTTTAAATGGGATGGACGGTATTTAAATGAATCGTGTCCGGAAGGTACATATACGTGGCGACTTCGGTTTAGATCCACTGGTTTACCTGGTTCAGAGCAGGAAGTAACGCAAACTGGCCAAGTCTTGCTGATGCGGTGAACTCATCCTGCCCGTACAAACCGGTAGGATTCGTTTATTTCTTGACGAATCGGCGCGTATATAAGTGGGTACCCGAAGTTACCGACAGAATATAGATTCCTGGGGCTAAACTTTTTACGTTAATCCGGGTCTCCCTTTCGGAATGGGCAGTCATGTATTGCGTGTGGACGTGCCCGCTCAGATCCACCAGGCTTACTTCCGTCAGCGGTTCTTTATTGCTCAACACCACAACTAGTTCGTCCTGAACAGGAGATGGATAAGCTTGAATTTTGACTGCTTCATCGGAAACGGTTTCGACTCCTTCCGCTCCGCTACGTGCTTTTAACATGCTGGCCCCCTGCTCAAAAGCCCCAATGTCGTACGCTACACCCCTGGGACGAGGTTGGCCTGTAATGTCATCTTCAACACCTAAAGCACGAACATCCTTCCCTTTGTCAATCAATGGCGATCCAACATCCAGCCGATAGTCCCCGCCCGAGGGATTAATAAACTTTCCGTTGGAGACGTTTGTCAGCGTATAATTATTTTGAACAACGGCCCGGATGGTTGAATTCAGGTAGGTTAAGTAACGGGTGCCGTTTACTTTGGCAATCGCGTTGTTGATGACCGTATTAAATTGCGTTTCGTTATAAAGTCGGATGCCATCCTGAGTCGTATTTGCAATTGTATTGTTAACTATGTTTACCGTCGTATTGGGTAGCGTCTTTTCGCGTTCGTCCACAAAAATTCCGTTTTCCCGCGAATCAGCCACCACGTTGTTTGCAATCAGTACATCCCCCGCGTGACCAACAACGATCAATCCATTGCCCGCTGCATACCGGATGGTGTTGTTGTAAAAACTGCCCCCAGAGCCGCCCCCTATCTGAACCCCGTTGTTCTGAAAGTTGGCAAAAGGCGACACCCCCGCATGACGGACCTGGTTGTGGTGAACCTGGGCAT
>NZ_BAAGWE010000028.1:0-2081 GCF_054780515.1 Larkinella harenae
TGCGGCTTCTTTCAGGATTGATTCCCGGTGTTCGGGAGTAAAAACTCGTTTTTCTTTCTTCATTTCCTTAAAGTTAGTGACAAATCCTTTTTAGATTTTGTCTCCAACTATTTAAGGGGCTAAGACACCTGACCATAGACTGAACTTGTGACAAAAACACAGAATACTAAAAATTTATACATCTTTGGTGATCTCACTAACTCGTTTGATGGGCAAAAAAACTGAATTTAAGTATAGAAGAATGGCATGGGGGGGGGCAGGGTAAAAAGTCGTACATACGTTGAAGCGCCTGCTTCAACAGCCCGACAAATTTCTAAGATTTAATGTCTTTCGAATTCATCTTGAGATGAAAGTTAGTTGGTATCCATCGCATTTACAATTTGAAATAAAAAAGTGTGGGGTGGCCCCCCACACTTTTTTATTTCATTCAGAATTGATAATACATCCTCGTACGATTTTGGCTTCTTTCCCGCTGTGTACCGGGGCGCTTACGTGCTCTCTTACAACCCGAGAGGCATTGGCAGCACTTACCAACTGACTGGAAAGGACCAGCGTAGCGTTACGCCGGTCCTTTATTAGCGATCAAGCCCTACCAACTTGCTGGTATGAAGTCCGCCATGCTGATGACACCAAGACCAGCTTCCTAATTAACGCGGATAGATAACCTTGAACCGGCCGCTCACACTCGCCGAAGCCGGTAGGTTCGCCCCTTTTTTCTCGTACAACGGTGCATCAACAATGGTGTAGGTACCTTCGATCAAGTCTGGGGTAACGTTCTGCACGTCAACTTGCCATTTCGTCGCTGTACTGGCCAAATTGTAAGGCGCAATCCGCCAATAGTCGCCGTCTTTCTGGTTATTAAGGCCATTGGTAAATGAAACTTTGACCGCATCGCCCGTGTAGACACCCACCCCCGTAAAATTCGGCCAGGCTATGGTGATCTGATTCCAGCCCGCATCCGAATAAGTGGTGCCAGCAGCATATTCGACGTAGGTTTGCTGCTGGGGGGGGCGGGTCCGGTAGAGCGAAATGGCTTGCCAGTTAACCGGCTTGGTGGCCCCCCCGTAGGTAAACTCACTGACGGGCAGATTGAGGGGTGATTGCGTAATTTGGACCCGCGTCGTCGTCGGAGTCAGGTAATTACTCAGTCCCCCGGCTGGCCAGGGAACGTACGCCAGGGCTTCAACCTTACGGACGGTGTTCGCGTAATTCCAGAACGGTTCACCCTCCGATTGCTCGCGCAGATTCAGGTTCTCATTGAGCAGGTTTTTGATCCGGATGTTCAGCCGCTCCTGAGCCGCCCCCTCCTTTTTAAGCGTAAAAAGGAACTCGATATCGATGTACTCTGGCGTGATGGCGGTAATCCGGGCCTGATTGGTGGGATCGGCCAGGTTGAGAATATCCCGCCCTAGCTGTCCTTCCGGTACGCGGATAAAGGGGATCACAATGTAGGGATCGAACCTCCCCTCCCCTTCATCAATGGAAAGATCATAGACCTTGTAGTTGCGGCCAGCCTCAAAAGGCCCGTTGAAGTGCATACTGATGTCGTATTGGGCATTCTGGGCGTGAAGCCGGATGACGTTTGCTTTATTTCCCGTGTTATTAAAGCTCGTGTGGGCTTCCAAGGGAAAGGCTTTGTCGGACCCGAAGGCAATGGGCTGCCCATCGATTGACCCCTCCAGCGTACCGTCAATATTATCGAGGTTGCTGTTGCGGACACCCGGAGCGCCGGTAAACAGAAAGGAAGCGGTCTGGTTGGCACCGGCTGTCTTGGCCGTTGCACTCAGATCATCCAATGGCTCAGTTGGCTGACAACCGAAAACTGCAAATAGCAGCAGGCAACTGGTTAATCGAAAAGTGGACATAGTCAGGAAATTTAAACGTCGAACAAAAAACAAATCAAGAATAACGGTGCTACCCGACCACCTTACGGCAGCAAGACCCGGTCAATGATGTGAACCACCCCATTGGTCGCCACCAAATTCGCACTCACGACGTTGGCCGCCTGATTGTTGTTGCCGCTCCCCAGAAAGCTCACCCCGCTGTTGGACACATTCGCCTGGAGCTTGCCCCCCTGCGCC
>NZ_BAAGWE010000029.1:0-1410 GCF_054780515.1 Larkinella harenae
GGATCAGTCGGGGAATTTGGGGGGCGTGGAAAAAAGTAGTTTTTTTGCGCAGAATCAATTTTGAGTTCCTTGCAAGAGTCTTATCAAGCCTTAGTCCGTTTTCTGTTACCCGAGGGGATCTTAGATTACTTCGATCTGTCCAATGTCGTCGAAGCTCATACCGGTCTGCACATTTATCTGGTAGAAAAGAACCTGCCTCCTGCGGAATACAACGATCAAAAAGTAGAGTCCAAAGGTTTTTTGCCAGAAATCGCCATTCAGGATTTTCCGATTCGTAATCAGCGGGTTACGCTCTGTATCAAGCGCCGTCGGTGGGAAGTTAAAGAGACCGGGGCGATCATCAGCCGGGATTGGAATGGGGTGCAACAGGGAACGCGGATGACCAAAGAGTTCGCGGATTTTTTAAAAGAACTGTATCGATAATCAACCCATTAGTTGCGCTCAACTCGGAACCTATTTTCATCTGGACGGCAAACTACTTCAGCAGCAGTACAAAGATCATATTAGCGATTACAAGAGTTGGGACCAGCGGTCGCATGCCGCCGAATGGCTTCTATTTCCTGAAAATACGGGTTCCTCTCTGAGCATTGACGAAACGTCCTTATCAAATGGGGAGCTTTATTCGATTGTGACTAACAAAGCAGCGAAAGGACGAAAAGGCTCGTTGGTGGCGATGATCAAGGGAACACAAGCAGCAGCAGTCATTGATATCCTACAGAAAATCCCTAAGCGTATTCGGAATAAAGTGCGTGAAGTGACTTTAGATATGGCCGCCAACATGGGTCTGATCGTCAGCCGGTGTTTTCCCAAGGCATCCAAAGTCATCGACCGGTTCCACGTTCAGAAATTGGCCTATGATGCCGTTCAGGAAGTCCGGATAAGCTATCGTTGGCAGGCTTTGGATCAGGAAAACCAGGCCATTGAAGTTGCACGACAGGCCGGTTTGCCCTATGAGGCTGACCTGTTGACGAACGGTGATACCCTTAAACAATTGTTGGTCCGAAGCCGGTACCTGTTGTTCAAGCAGGCAGATAAGTGGACCCCTTCACAGGTCCAACGTTCCAGGCTCCTATTTGAGCGGTATCCCACTATTGAGCAAGCCTATCGGCTGGCAACAACAGTAGGGACAATTTATAGAACTTGCAAATCCAAGGAGCTGGCCTTTAAAAAGCTGGCCTTGTGGTACAATGCGGTCGAAGCGTGTGGGCTGGATTCGTTTAAAACCGTCGCCCGCTCCATTCAGACGCATTATTTGGACATTCTCAATTTCTTCAATAACCGCAGTACCAATGCCTCGGCGGAATCCTTCAACGCGAAAATCAAGGCATTTCGGGCATCATCCAGAGGAGTCAGAGACATTGCTTTCTTTCTGTTCCGATTGACCAAACTTTATGCCTAACTTCCCCCCAA
>NZ_BAAGWE010000030.1:0-1408 GCF_054780515.1 Larkinella harenae
TGTCTTAGCCCCTTATTAGTTGGACAGATTTTCCAAAATGGTTGAGTCGTATTCTATGGCTTCCTCCCATTTCTGTTGTGGAGTAACAAAGCCAATTGATCGATGCAATCGCTTACAATTGTAATGAGCAAAGAACCGGTGCAAGGTTTCTTTCGCGTCATAATAGCTACCAAATTCGTGACGCTCTACAACCTCCCTTTCCAATATGCTGTGAAAGGCTTCAATGTAGGAGTTCTCCTCCGGGGTTGCTACATGAGTAAATTCCTGTTTGGCTTCCGCAGCTTTTAGGAAATTGCGTACGGAATGGGCGACAAACCGCGGCGGCGGTCCGCTGACTTCCATTATCGTTACGCATAATGACTCCTTTCAAATCATGAGTTGAATTTACGCGCCGGAGTAGATTAATAAGATCAATCTGGCGGACACTTCCTTGAAAGAGCCAGTCAACTATTTTTCGGCTGTAAACATCAATGACCGTAAGCAAATAGTAGTTGCGTCGTTCACCATGCACCGCCGGGCGGCCCCGCCAAATGTATTTGATGTCCCATCGCAACGGCGAACCGTCATAAATATTCTAACGGTTTAGTGGCTTCTATTCGTCGGAATTGAACAAACTCTCGCTTACCGGTTGGCCGGATTACTTGTCCTAATAGTAACTTATATTCTCGCATCAGCCGGTACACCGCCGGGCGGCCCCGTTTTTTCTTGTTGATTAGATACTGCTTTTTGAGCTCGTGACGGGGCCGCCCGGCGGTCACATACTCGTAACCAAAGGCATTAAACTCGGTGTCAAGTAGCTGCCGAATATGTGCAACCACTTCTTCATTGGACACCCAAGTGCCGTCCCGTCTCATAGTCATCTGGCTGGGTTTAACGCCAGGTTTACCGATTTGAGGTTGGTAATACGAAACGCTACGAGGCAAATTCAGCCATTGGCAAATCGGCCCGCCGAAGCGGCTGAGAGCGATTGATCTGCTGTTCAAACTGATTCATAATTGTCAGCTTTTCCGAGGTCCGATAGGCGTTTTTTTTAGCAGTTCACTCTTGACTTCAAGTTCTAAAGCTTGCCTGGCAACGATCCGTTTGAGCCGTTCGTTCTCTTCCTCTAATGCTCGGAGTTGGGGATCCACCCGTGGATACGAATCTTTCAGTCCTTCTTTTCCTTTCGTCAGGTATTTCTGTCGCCACTTCCTCAACAGGGAAGGAGAAAGCAGGGCGGCCTGTGCCGTTATACTTCCGACAGATTTCGGAATGCCCGTCTCGAAGCGATTCCTGAACGATGGAATACCGGTCTTCTGGGGTGAACGTTCGTCGTGATTTACTCATGATTTCCTAAATTAATGGACTAATCGCATCGGCGAACCGACTGTTTTTACAATTTTGTCCAACCATTTAGGGGGCTAAGACA
>NZ_BAAGWE010000031.1:0-1372 GCF_054780515.1 Larkinella harenae
TGTATCAACCCCTATAAAGTTGGAGAGTTTTGTTAAAATAGTTTAGTCCATCAGGCGGCTTCAGTAGCAGCCCAATCCGGCTGATTCTGTGGTTGCTCTGATCGTAATTTCATGCCCTCCTGCCATTTTCGATTAGGGGTTGTGTTTTTGATTCCTCCGTGTATCCGACGCTCGTTGTAAAACCTCACAAAATCATCGATTGCTAGCTGGGCTTCATAATAACTGTCAAATTCGTAACGAGTTAGAAGTTCGCGCTCTAAAATACTATGGTAAGCTTCGATGTAGCTATTCTCCTCAGGCGTCGCCACGTGCGTAAAACGCTCCGGCGTCCCGGTCCTGCTTCGCCTGCTGGTTTCGCAAAAAATCTTTGACCAGATGAGAGACAAATTGAGAACCATTGTCATTACGGATTTTTACCCCTTTCAAACCGTAAGTTCGCTGAATGTACAGGAAAGCTCGGACGACATCAGCTTTCCGGATGCTCTCGCGTCGGCGATCCGATTTGGAAAAGGGAATAAAGGATTTTACGGCTATACACATCTAAGATGGTGTAAAGCAGATAATTCTGCTTCTCTCCCTCAACATACACGTACTTGATGTCATGACATAGGTACTCTAAAGGGTACCGGGCATCGATTTTGCGGTGGCTGACCCACTTACGAGGACCTGTTGATCGGATCATGATACCCAATAAAAGCTTGTGCTCTTTCAAAAGTCGATAAACTTTCTTGGGATTAATCACATAGCCATGTTCGCGCAGATGATTCGTCATCTTTTGATAGCCATAACAAACTAAGGGATCTTCCAGTAGTTCACGAACCGTATCGATCACCGTATAATTGGTAACTCTGCCTCCATCCGTCAATGGGGTATAGGTGGAAGCCTGGCGGCCTCTATGCCCCGATTTCGGTTGATAATAGAATCGACTTTGCGCTAGTCCCAGCCACCGACAGAGCTTTTGTCGTGGAATACGATTCTGATAGTGAGCCACTAACATCACCTTTTCACGGGATGGACACCCGTTTTTTTTAACAGTTCGGCCATTACCTCTAGCTCTAAAGCCTGTTTGGCCACAATCCGTTTCAGCCTTTCATTTTCCAATTCCATCTCCCGGGCTTGGTGGTCAACGGTTTTATACCGATTTGACAAGCCCGCTAGACCACTGCTCTCGTATTTGTGCTGCCATTTGCGCAGCAAAGAAGGCGACAGATTGTACTTGCGGCAGGTTTCGGCTTTTCCAGCGCGTGCGGCTTCTTTCAGGATTGATTCCCGGTGTTCGGGAGTAAAAACTCGTTTTTCTTTCTTCATTTCCTTAAAGTTAGTGACAAATCCTTTTTAGATTTTGTCTCCAACTATTTAAGGGGCTAAGACA
>NZ_BAAGWE010000032.1:0-1293 GCF_054780515.1 Larkinella harenae
TCCCCGCAAAGCCAGCCCCGGCCACCTCGACGCGTTCGACCTCACAGTCCGAGCTTTTCTCCCCAATCTGAAGCCCCGACGCATCCGCACCCGTCTGCTCGATGCGAAACCCATAGGCCAGGCCCGCTACGCCCGAGCCGGACAGTTTAAAATAACGACAGTTTTCAAACCACATTCCACTATCGTACGTATTACTGCTAAAATTGACCAGACCCTCGCAGTTTTTGAAAAGGATGGGTGCGTCGCTGGAGCCTGTAAAATCAATAAAACGAAGAAATTGATAGTTTCCTCCTTTTATACAGACAACACTACCGGGTCCAATGGGTAAGCTATCGGCATAATAGACGCCAGAAGCCTCAATGATAAGGGAGCAATTACAAAGCTCCGATTGTGTAAAGGCTTTGGTGCTGACTACATACAAAAGTAGGATGAAGTAAATGACATTCATAACACATGATTCTAGCTATGGTGTAGGATTTTAAGGATCGATTTTATAGTCTGAAACTAGAAAGCACCAGGGTGAAAACAAAGCTTTTATGGGCGCCCAACCGTAGAATTTACTGACTGGTTGAGGGGGTATTTCTTTTCTATCTGACAAAGCGTCATTGATATGAATTAGATTATGTCCGTCTGTTCTATTTACCTGACATAAAAACGGTTTACCACATTCTGCCATCTTTTCATAGCCGTGAATGCGGTAAACCGTTTAACATGTAGGACTGGGAAGGCGCTGTATTATTGATTGCTTCCTCTGAATCCGTTATTGTTTAATAAACCGTTCCGTGAACTTCTTATTCAACGTCGTATGCACCTGGACCATATAAAAGCCAGGAGCTAAAGATCGAACCGCCAGGGTAGATTCGGAGGATGGAGAACTCGGTTGGGTACTCAATAATACACGACCGTTAATGTCAAGTATCTGTACCTGCGCGATGCGTTCATCATTGCTCAGCTTCACCGTTAAATTATCAACTGTAGGTGAAGGATAAGCCTTCAGCACGACTGCTAAAGCCATCGCTTCGGCATCAACCCCAATCCGGGCTACTTGCGCTGGTGAGTCCTGTTCGAAGGCACCGATATCGAAGGCTCTGCCTTTGAAGCGCGGCTGATCGGCCAGGTCTACCGTCACGCCATACGAGCTGGCATTCTGACCAGCATCAATGAGTGGAGAACCCGTGACGGGCCGGAAGTCGCCCCCGCTGGCGTTGACGAAACGGGCAGCGTCCAGCGACTCGGCCGTGTAATTATTCTGCTGGGTGAGCCTTACCGACGCATTGAGGGTGGTGATATACC
>NZ_BAAGWE010000033.1:0-1284 GCF_054780515.1 Larkinella harenae
TGTCTTAGCCCCCCGAAGAGTTGGACAAAATTGTAAAAACAATTAAGTCCCTTTAACTTCAGGAACAATGAGCAAAACACGACGAACATTCACCCCGGAGGACCGCTACTCCATCGTTCAAGAGTCCTTGCGCGACGGTCATTCCGAGATTTGCCGCAAGTACAATTTATCTGCTTCTCTTCTGCGCAAATGGCGGAATCGCTATCTGAGTAAAGGAAAGGAGGGCTTGAAAGATACTTATCACCGGGTTGATCCGCAGGTACGTGCCCTGGAAGAGGAAAATGAGCGGCTGAAACGTATCGTTGCCAAACAGGCGCTGGAGATAGAAGTCAAGAGCGAACTGCTAAAAAAAACGCCTATCGGACCGAGGAAAAGCTGATGCTGGTGAAACAATTCGAACCTCAGGTACCTCGAATCCAACTTTGCCAATGGCTTGACTTGCCTCGAAGCGTGTCGTATTACCAGCCTCGTCGCGGAAAACCAGGAGCTAAGCCCAGTCAGTTAACTTTGAGGCTGGATGGTACTTGGGTACCTAACCAAGAGGTAGTGGATTACATTTGGAAATGGTTAGATGACGAATTCAATGCTTACGGGTACGAGTATGTTACCCGTGAGTTAAAAACGCAATATGTGATCAATAAGAAAAAAGTTTACCGACTTATGAAGGAAGCTAACCTATTGATGGGGAAGGTGTTCCGGCCAGCTGGCAAACGCGAGTTTGTTCAATTTCGACGGATTACAGCCACTCGGCCATTGGAATATCTATGCTGGGATATTAAGTATGTCTGGGTGGCAGGTGAACGACGTAACTATTTCTTATTGAGTGTAATGGATGTGTACACTCGGAAAATTTTGGACTGGCTCTTTCAATCCAGTATCCGCCAGATGGACTTGATCGATTTAGTACGCCAAGTGAACCGGGAGCATGAGCTAAAAGGGATCATCATCCGCAATGACAACGGTAGTCAATTTATTGCCAATCGCGTTCGCCAGTTTTTAAAGACGTCAGAGGTAAAGCAGGAGTTTACGCATGTGGCCACTCCGGAGGAGAACTCCTATATCGAGGCATTTCATAGCATACTGGACCAAATCGTGGTGCAACGGTACGAATTTGACAGTTATTATGAAGCCAAGGAAACGCTGAGACGTTTTTTTAATCATTACAACTATAATCGGCGTCACCGGTCATTAGGCTTCATTACCCCACAGGAAAAGTGGGAAATAACAATAGCTCTGACTCAACCATTATTAGAAAATATGTCCAACTAATCAGGGGCTAAGACA
>NZ_BAAGWE010000034.1:0-1230 GCF_054780515.1 Larkinella harenae
TGACCTTGACCCTAAAAACTGGACAGTAAGAGGATAGAAAAATCAAGGCGATTTAGGTAACTTAAACAAACCAAAGAATCGCTTATGAAAAAGTCAAAGTTCACCGAAGCACAGATCATTTTTGCCCTTCGTCAAGCTGACACGGGAGTGCTTGTATCGGAAGTATGCCGCAAGATGGGCGTCAGCGAGGCTACCTTTTATATTTGGAAGAAGAAATATGCTGGCTTGGGTGTTCCCGAGTTACGCAAACTACGACAGCTTGAGGAAGAAAATAAGCAGCTTAAACAATTGGTAGCGGACCTAAGCTTGGATAAGCAAATGCTCCAGGATGTGCTCAAAAAAAAGTTTTAAGGCCAGCCCAGAAGCGGATGCTGGCCACTAGTTTAATTACGGATTATCGTGTTCCCGTTCAACGAGCCTGCTCGGTTGTACTACTGCAACGGTCCTGCTGGTATTATAAGCCACACCGTCGAGATGATACGGCTGTACGGCACAGAATCAAAGAAATCGCTCAGGTACGTGTCCGCTACGGTTATCGACGAATCCATGTTCTGCTTAGGCGTGAGGGTTGGCGCGACAACCATAAACGAGTTCGTAGAGTGTACTGTGAAGAAGGGTTAAACTTAAGAAGTAAGCGACCAAAGCGGAATAGAGCGGCCGCACAGAGGCTTGATCGGCCTCAACTTTCTAGTTTAAATCAGAGTTGGAGTATGGATTTTGTGGCGGATCAACTTTTTGACGGACGAAAAATCCGGGCCTTAACTGTAGTAGATAATTATAGTCGCCAATGCCTGGCCATCCATGTAGGGCAGTCGTTAAAAGGAGAAGACGTGGTAGCAGTGATGAATCACCTGAAAGAAGTATGTTCAGCTTCTCCGAAAAGGATACAGGTTGATAATGGAAGCGAGTTTATTTCGAAAGCACTGGACAAGTGGGCATATGATAACAAGGTGACACTCGACTTTTCTCGCCCTGGTAAACCCACTGATAACCCATTCATTGAGTCATTTAATGGGAGCTTTCGAGATGAGTGTTTAAACGCGCACTGGTTTTTGTCATTGGAAGACGCTCGAGAAAAAATTGAAGCTTGGCGACAGGAGTATAACTCATACCGCCCGCACAGTTCGTTAGGAAACCTGACGCCTGACGAGGTGGGAAAGGGGAAGAAAATTAAAGAAAAAGAAAGCCTGATTTTCTAGCTTTGGCTGTCCAAGATTTGGGTCAAGGTCA
>NZ_BAAGWE010000035.1:0-868 GCF_054780515.1 Larkinella harenae
AGAAGATGTTGGGGAATATTATTCGGTCATTTTGCCAATCGGTTCAGCATCAACGCACAGTTAGCCCACAATAGCCACGATTCTGCACTGTTGGTGGTCTGTTCATAATCTTTAGTAATCCGTCTAAAGTGGTTTAACCAGGCAAAAGTTCGTTCGACTACCCACCGTTTTCTAAGCGGTACAAAACCTTTTATCCAAAAAGGTTTTGTAGTCACTTCAAACAACAATCTCTGTTGCTTAACTACCTCAGAAAACAAGCCCTCATAAGCCGAATCCGTGATCACTTTCTGGAGTCGTTGGCTCCAAGACTCCATTCCTTTTAGGACATGTACACCCGCCTGACTATCGGCCTGATTAGCGGCATGAACGTACACATTCCAAAGCCTGCCACCGGTGTCAACGAGGATCTGCCGCTTCCTTCCATTTACCTTTTTAGCTGCATCTAATCCTCGCTGTTCAGAGAGCAAAGGAGCTAGTTTAACGCTCTGACTATCAACACAAACTAAGGACGGCGTTGGTTCTCGTCCTTGGCCTGTCCGGTCCCGCTGATTTAGCGCCCGATTGAGCCGATTTAAACGATCTTCCTTTTTCCATTTGACAAAATAATAATAAACAGCTTGCCAGTTTGGGTAACAGGCCGGTAAATTACGCCATTGGCAACCGGTGCGCAGGATATAAAAAATAGCGTTCGTCACTTGCCGCAAGCAAAGCCGACGTTTCCGTTGTGTTGGCAAGTAGTTTTCAATAACTTGCCACTGGGTGTCTGTAAGCTCATTAAATTGAGTAACCATACCTTCATTGTGTTGCAACATAAAGGTAGGCAGACACCCACTTTTTTCAGCTAGTTATAAAATCCCCAACAACTTCT
>NZ_BAAGWE010000036.1:0-830 GCF_054780515.1 Larkinella harenae
TTAACTGTAGTGGTTCAATAGATACGCTACAGTTGGAAAGGGAAGAAAAGTAGGATAAAACTACGTTTTGGCCCCTTTCCGAAATTTCTTAAGCTGCTTGTCTCGTTTGTACGATTGTACTCGAATGGGCTCTTTTTCAGGCTCATATCTCGCAATCACTTCATCCCAAAAAGGTGCACCTGCTGACTTCTCGGCTGCGGCTTCGGCTGGCGTTTTGCCTTGCAATGAACTGTGTGGCCGCTGATAATTATAGTAAAACTGCCATTCGGCCAAGCGGTCGTTTAAAGCAGGATCTTTTAAATCAGCCGTTCGGTAAAACTCCTGAAGGTCTGTCTGCTGGCTCCGTTCTACTTTGCCATTCAGATGCGGTGAACGAGGTTTGATCGGTCGGAATTTGATGCAATACTCCCGTAGCTTTTCTTGAAAACAGTAAGCAAAAAATTCTCGCCCACGATCCGTTTGTATCCGCTGGATGGGATAAACGAATTGTTCCAGTACTCGATCTAGGAAATCAATTGAGTTGGTAGCCGTGCGACGTTGATAAGTGTGTAAGATTTTAAATCGGCTACAATCATCAATTGCGGTGTACTGATAAATACCCGGTGCAATCTTGCAAACGTCCATTTGCACTCGGTCTCCTGGTACCGGTCGGGAATAGCGAATGGGTAGTTGATTTTTACGATAGCGTTTGATGGGGTCTCGATGATGCTTTGTGAGAATACGAGCTACCGTTGAAGCCGATACCTGAATCGAGTGCTGCTGAAAAGGAAAAGAGCAGATACGGATTTTGCCGATGTTATACGTGTCTCGAATCTGAAGCACTAATTTTT
>NZ_BAAGWE010000037.1:0-771 GCF_054780515.1 Larkinella harenae
AGCCTCCTGGAAGCCGCCGTCGTTCGGGCGGGCTTAGCCGATGCCCTCCGGTCGGGGACACTCACCGTGTTTGCCCCCACCAACGCGGCCTTCCAGGCCGCTGGCTTTGCCAATGAAGCCGCCATCAATGCCGCGTCCGTCGAAACGCTCAAGGCCGTCTTGCAATACCATGTCGTTGGCCAGCGCCTGGCAGCCGCCCAGATTCCCACCGCAGCCAATACCGAGCTCAAAACCCTGAGCAATGCCACTCTGTATGTGACCAAAACCAACGCCGGGGTTTCGGTCAACGGGGCCCGCGTGACGCAGGCCGACGTGGCTGCGGCCAACGGGGTGATTCACGTCATCGACAAAGTATTGATGCCGGCCACCCAGAATATTGTTCAGCTTGCTCAGGGCAACCCCAATCTGAGTCTGCTGGTGGCGGCCGTAACCCGCGGTGGGGCACCGGTGCTCAATGCACTGACGGCAGCGGGTCCGCTGACGGTGCTGGCTCCCACCAACACGGCTTTCCAGGCTGCGGGTTTTGCCGACGCAGCGGCCATCAACGCGGCCCCGGTGGAGACGTTAACCAAAATTCTGACTTACCACGTGCTGGCGGCCCGGGCCTTTTCCAGTAATTTAACCAATGGGGCCAGTCTGACCACGGCGCAGGGGGGCAAGCTCCAGGCGAATGTGTCCAACAGCGGGGTGAGCTTTCTGGGGAGCGGCAACAACAATCAGGCGGCCAACGTCGTGAGTGCGAATTTGGTGGCGACCAATGGGGTGGTTCAC
>NZ_BAAGWE010000038.1:0-757 GCF_054780515.1 Larkinella harenae
GTTTGGCGAGCTTGAATTTGAGGAGCTGACATGGTTAGGGTTAAAAAGGAATAGCTAACCGAAAATAGTCTTTTTCTCAGAAACTCAGCATACCCCTAACTGTAGCGGATGTTGCGAACCATCACACATTAACAGCCAGCGGATAGGGGAATTGTTATTTCTTTTGCTCGGCTTTTCTACAATTTGGCGTGCTAGTGCTCACCTTCCAGGGCTGCATTTACCGGATCAGGGAATCAGCAAAAAGTTGGCTTACGAGTGCGCTCTATCTTTCTCCGGATTCTTGACTGGTTACTATCTAATGTAGGCGATCACGCCGAATTCATGCCGGTTTTTCATCAGGTAAATTCGTTCGTCTTCATCAACGAACACCGCAACCTTAGCCTTAGCGATGGGCGTGAGGTCGTGGAAGTCGTAAATCGTGATAAGCTTGATGGAAAGCTTTCGGGATACAGGTTTCAAATCTTCCCTGTTCAAATACAAAACATCGATTTCTCCCTGGTTGGGAATCAGAACCTGTTTTACAGTGGCCATGCTTTTCCTGCAATATCAAACTCCCAAATAAAACGTCCCTGCGCCTTGCTGCATTGATTGAAAATGCAGCCTTATTTACTGAGCTGCAAAGCCAAAAACGGATCAAGAGCAAAAGTTGGGGGGAAGTTAGGCATAAAGTTTGGTCAATCGGAACAGAAAGAAAGCAATGTCTCTGACTCCTCTGGATGATGCCCGAAATGCCTTGATTTTCGCGTTGAAGGATTCC
>NZ_BAAGWE010000039.1:0-730 GCF_054780515.1 Larkinella harenae
AGCCCGGTGAAAAGATTAAAGGATTTTCATTACTAGTTACATGTAAAAGAGATCCAGAAAAAGATTTGATTTTAAGTTTACAAACAGATCGCGGCTCATTCTCAAGTAAGGTATCCTCTATAGACCCCGTTGCTTCAGGTAAAGAAATGCCAATAGGTACTGTTATTTCTTCTTTTCTAAGATTTGACCAATTTAGTGTTGCAACAAAGAATAACGAGAAGAGCCCCGGAAATATCTGGACATCACAAAAAAGTAAATGGGCGCCTTGTGATGGGCGTTCGATACCAAATTCTAAGCTTTCAAGCTTAGCTAATATCGTAAATGCGCCCGATTATCGAGGACTATTTTTAAGGGGAATTAATTCAATTGACCCAACATATACTGTCTTACCCGCAATTCCTTCACAATTAAATCCTGATCCTCAACCGGTAGGTGTATACCAACCAGATGCTGTAAGTTCACACAAACATAAAATAAGTAATTCGAAAAATGTACTCCGATATATTGAAAACAGTGCTTTAAAGGGAGGTAATGGCGGTTCGTTTATGAGTGCGATCGGTGTAGCAGGTAAAGGTAATGGAGAACTATTAGTTACAGACAATGATGGTGGTGGGAACGAAACTAGGCCAAAAAGCGCTGCCATTTATTACTATATAAAGATTAATTAACTTTCGTAACAATCACGAGATTTATATGATAGGCGGTAGCGATCTATTTATCACGAAGCTGC
>NZ_BAAGWE010000040.1:0-666 GCF_054780515.1 Larkinella harenae
TACCACTGGCAATGGAGGCTCCCTCGAAGAACTCGACGGAGAAGGTCATGTTGGGGCGGTTTCGGTCGTAGACCCAGCCCGAGAAGGTGTTGCAGTTGGCCTCCTGGGTGAGATAGCCTTCGAAGTCCCCCGTCACCACGGGACCTCCACCACTGGTACCGACCGTCAGCAGGATGGGGACCGACACGGGGGCACTCTTGCCATCGGTGGCTGCATAGCTCAGGTTGAAGCTGCCCGATTGGGTGGGCGAACCTGAGATAGTGCGGTTACCCGCATCGAAGCTCAGCCCACTGGGCAGCCCCGTCAGCGAGTAAGTCAGCGGATCGTTGTTGGCATCAGTGAACACGGGCAGTGTTTGGCTGAAGGCGGTGTTGACCGTGGCCGTCAGTGCCGACACCGTGGGAGCCACCGGGGGCTGATTGCCCGGTGTGGGGCTCCCCACCGTCAGCAGGATGGGGACCGACACGGGGGCACTCTTGCCATCGGTAGCTGCGTAGCTCAGGTTGAAGCTGCCCGTCTGGGTAGGTGTGCCCGCGATGGTGCGGTTACCCGCATCGAAGCTCAGTCCACTGGGCAGTCCCGTCAGCGAGTAGGTCAGCGGATCGTTGTTGGCATCGGTAAACACGGGCAGTGTTTGGCTGAAGGCCGAGTTGACCGTGGCCGTCA
>NZ_BAAGWE010000041.1:0-635 GCF_054780515.1 Larkinella harenae
CCTTTGTAGATCTCGTGCGTCGTCCAGGTGGGCTTGCCTTCGGCGTCCTTGCCCTGCTCGTGCCACCAGATGCCGTACTTGTGCGCCGATGAACTGATCACATCGTTCAAGCCGTCCCCGTTCACATCGTACACGTACATCTGGGCGCACTCTTCCCCCAGGTTGGCCGGGTGCCAGGTCCAGTTGCCCTGCTTCGGATCGGCTGGGCCTTCCCACCAGCCCGTGTGAATCAGCACATCCAGCTTCTTATCCCCGTTGACGTCGCCCAGCCCCAGCCCGTGGGTGTACATGTGGGTGCCTGGCGTGGTCTCCCCTTTGCTGATGACGGTTTTCTGCCACTCCTGGGTGAAGTTCTTATCGGGGGCCCGCAGCCAGATGATCTCCTTGGCGGTGGGGTCGTTGCAGACAAGATCTTTCCTACCGTCGCCGTCCACATCCACGAACAGCGGGGATTCGTTGCCCACCGACGGATAGATGGGATGGGTTTTCCACAGCCCGGGCTGGTTTTTGGGATTTTCGTGCCAGACGGCGGCTTTTCCGGGAAAGTCGATGCGGATGACGTCCACCCAGCCGTCCTGGTTGACATCCAGGGCGAAGTTGAGGAAGGAGTTGCTGTAGCCTTCGTTGTAGATAAA
>NZ_BAAGWE010000042.1:0-590 GCF_054780515.1 Larkinella harenae
GCAGCCACCGATGGCAAGAGTGCCCCCGTGTCCACCACCGTCCTGTTGACGGTCGGTACCAGTGGCGGTCCTGTGGTGACGGGCAGCTTTGAAGGCTACCTCGATGGGGTCAACTGCACTACGATTTCAGGCTGGGTCTGGGATGCCGACAAACCCAACACCCCCATCACCATCGAGTTCCTGGCTGCCACCGGCAGCAACCCACCCCTGAGCAGTGCCACGGTCTTTGGCTCTGCCCTGGCGGACATCTACCGCCCCGATTTGCAAACCGCCGGCAAAGGCAACGGAGCTCATGCCTACCGCTTGACGGTGCCCGAGAGCATCAAGACCAACCAGCAGCAAACCATCTGGGGGCGGGTGCAGGGTTCCACCTATGTGTTGCTGTGGTCGCCCAAAACCCTGACTTGTCAGGGAACAGGAGTCCCCACCAACCAGCCCCCGGTGGCCCCCACGGTGTCGGCACTGACGGCCACGGTCAACTCGGCCTTCAGCCAAACACTGCCCGTGTTTACCGATGCCAACAACGATCCGCTGACCTACTCGCTGACGGGACTGCCCAGTGGACTGAGCTTCGATGCGGGTAACCGCAC
>NZ_BAAGWE010000043.1:0-521 GCF_054780515.1 Larkinella harenae
GCATACCGGATGGTGTTGTTGTAAAAACTGCCCCCAGAGCCGCCCCCTATCTGAACCCCGTTGTTCTGAAAGTTGGCAAAAGGCGACACCCCCGCATGACGGACCTGGTTGTGGTGAACCTGGGCATCAGGCGCACACCCGTACTGGATGCCCTCGCAGCCCGTCTGCTCGATCCGGTTGTAGGCCACCTCCAACCCCCAGATCGCATGCGGCTGCACCGTCCTTTTCTGACCCCCACAAATGATCTCCATGCCCGTGTTCCAGAACGAGTTGCCGATGTACAACCCCTCCCCCCCCACATCGTGGATGTAGTTGTGATGAACCTTCACGTTGCGCATCTCGAAATTACCCTGCCAGGTGGAACCATCACAGCTGGGGTCGGTTTTGATCATCATCCCCGCAAAGCCAGCCCCGGCCACCTCGACGCGTTCGACCTCACAGTCCGAGCTTTTCTCCCCAATCTGAAGCCCCGACGCATCCGCACCCGTCTGCTCGATGCGAAACCCATAGGCCAGGCCCGC